>JAIPEN010000003.1 GCA_021737145.1 Desulfarculaceae bacterium
CGCCCACGCAGGCCCCCATGGAGGCGATCTCGTCCTCCATCTGAATGAAGGGATGGCCCCGGGCGGGAAGCTCGCGGCTCATGTACTCGGTAATCTCGCTGGCCGGGGTGATGGGATAGCCCGCGAAAAAGTTGCAACCAGCCGCCAGGGCCCCCAAAGAGGCCGCCTCATTGCCCTGCAAAAGACGGGATTGGCCACGCGCGGCGCGGGGACGGCGGGTAGTGGCCTTGCTCTTGGTGGCCATGCCTAGCCCTCCCCCCCGGCGGACGGGGCCAGGCGCTCGAAGCTGACCTTGGCCGGCTGGGCCGCGTCGCTGCGCTTAACCGGCAGCATGGCGTCCGCCTCGGCATCGCCCTCCATGGTTACGCTGAGGGCGAAGTCCGGGCAAAGCATGGCGCACAGGCCGCAGCTGGTGCAACGCTCGGGATGCTTTAAATAAGGATGTCCCCACTGGTCCGCCGCCAGGGCGCCGCGCGGGCAAAAGGCCACGCAGTTGCCGCAACGCTTGCACCAAGTGCGATAGATGCTCAGTTTTTCCTTGGGAGGCTCTACCTGAGTTGATTTCACCGTGAGCTTCTCTCTGTCGCCGGGCTTTGTGGCGGCCGATTGCGAAATCCGTTCAGGCCTCGCCGCCTCCGGCGGGGCGAACCCCGCCGAAGGCGCCAGGCGTTGGCTTAGCGGTAGTACTGCTCCCGCTTGTCCCAGATGCCGATTTCCTTGTAGTACTTGATGGCGCCGGGGTGATAACCCACGGGTACGCCGTCGCTGCCCCGGAAGGCGTTGACCGGCACGTACATCTTGGCCATGGGGTGAATGGTGTCCTTCTCCACCTTGTGGCCATAGACCGCCTTGAGGATGTTGTAGACCATGTCCTCGGACATGTCGGTCCGGCACAGCCACATCTGAGGCAGGGTGTAGGTGTGCACATCCTTGTCGATGCCGGGGTACATGCCCTTGGGGAAGGTGATGGGCACCACGTTGCTGAACTTGGCCCGCAGCTTTTTCAGGGGCTCGCCGTCCACGTTCAGGATGCGGATGGGGATGTCGCGGGCCAGCTCCATCACCGCCGCGATGGGCGCGCCGGCCGCGATCACGCCGGCGTCGATGGTGTTGTCGCGGATGCCCCGGGCGATCTCATGGAAGGCGATGTACTTGGGGGTGAAGTCCTTGAAGGTGAGGCCATAGGCCACCGGCAGGTGCTTCTTGCTGTAGATGTTCAGGGTGGCGCTGCCCGCCGGGCCCACACCGATCACCTTGCCCTTGAAGTCATAGGGCGTCTTGATGGGCGAGTCCTTGCGCACGATCCAGTGGGTGTCGCTGGTGTGGCCCACCGCGATGAGCTTCACCTTGTTCACGTCCATGCCCTGTTTCTTCAGGGCCTGCAAGGTGCCCATGCAGGCCAGGCCCATGTCCAGGGCGCCCCGGATGAGCAGACGGCCATTCTCGGTGGAGGCAGCGGTGGACTCGGCGGTCACCCGTACGCCTGGCACGTACCTGTTGATGATGGCCGAGAATCCGGCTCCGAGGAAGTAGTAGGTCCCCGCCGGCGATCCGGTGCCGAAAGACAGGAACTTGAGGGCCGAGGCCGGAGTGGGCTTGGCCACGACCAGGGCCAATGCGACCATGGTCAGGATCAGGGCCGCGCTGATTTTTTTAAGGCTCAACATCATCTTTCCCTCCTTGTTTGCGCGGGCTTTGGGCGCGGCGCGCACGATCTGGCTTGGAGCCGCATTGCGGGCTCCGACCGGCGCCGCCGCCGCAAACCCTTGGGCGCAAATCCCATTGCCCCTTAATCAGTGGGCAGTTCCTTGACCAGAATTGTCGCTTCGTCGGGCATCTTGTCGTAGTACATGGGGAAGGTGCGCGACAGGGTCTTGCCCGGCTCTATGGCCTTTTTCTTGCGCGGATAGAACCCACCGCCGGCCACTCCGTCGGGTAGCCAAATATTGACCCGGAACCGCTTGGGCACCTTGGCCACGTTCTTGATCTCCACGGTCACGTGGAGGCGGTTCTTGCCCTTGTACTTCTTGATGGCGTAGCTGTAGTTGGTCACGTCGGCCGAGGTGACCACCTCAAAGTTGGTTGCGGGCTGCATCTCGGCCACGGCCGGCACGGCCCATAGGGCCAGCGCCGCCAGAAACAGCAGCCCCAAAGCCCATACAGCAGATTTGTTGTTCTTGGCCATTTTTCCCTCCTCAATTGGCAAGCCAAAGTCCACACGAATGAATCAAAAAACCGCCATGCCCAAAGGAGCCGGGCATAGCGGTGTCAAATTTTTTAAGGGTTGTCCCTGTCGAAAACAAACAAAGGTCTGGGGGATGGACTCGGAAATGAACAGCAGAATGGGGTTCCTTGAGATCCTGGCAACTTCGTGATGAAAACGTACATTTTGCAGCCGAGTCTTTTTTCGCGAAGAGTTCAAGCTCTCACGCGCATTTTCCAGCGCATTTTCAAGGCGATCCATATCCTCATCAGTGTGTTTATGTGCAGCGGCCTTGGACAAAGCAGGGTCCTGGTATAGCCGCGCCTCAATCAGGTGAGCAAAATTACCCAAGCTCATTTGCACTAACTCTTGAAAAATTCGTTAAGGGACAGCGCGCTGGCCTCTGCCGCGAAGTTGCCTCCGCTCCCCCCCCGCTTGATGCAGACCAGCCCAATGCCATGGAGAGCGGGGGACGCATCGCACACCGTTGCCCGGTGGACCTTGTCCTTCTCAATTAACTCTCCCAGGCCGAAAGCGTCTGCCCTGGGGCGCTCATCCCCGAGGAGGCCTATACTATGTGCAAGGCCTGCACTTCCTTGGTCAGCGAAGGTTTTCTCAAAAACTTGGACTGGCACTCTGCAATCCTGATGTTTAGGGATAATGTATGATGTCATACCTTATATCTGTCATTAACTCGGTGTCAATAAATTGTTTTATGTAACTATTTATGTTGTATTTACAGGATATTATAAAACATAGCCGTGGGATGTAGGCCAGGCTGACTCCGCCCATCGCCCTAAATTAACCAGAAGTTTCTCCTGTCGACTGACACTAATCGGGGGAGGTTTACAACCCCACCCGGGTTCAGGGTGGCGTCCGGGCGGCCGTACATGATCACCCCGTCCTCTGGGGTCACCTCGCAAAAGTCGCCGTGGAACCACACGTTGGGTAAACCGCGAAATAGGCGTCGTGGTACTTCTGCCCGTCCGGATCGTTCCAAAACCCCACCACCATGGGCGATACGAAGGGGTGAAGAAGAACTGGATGAAAAAGCAAGGGGCTGTATGATTTTGGATCGATAGAGGAAATTAGGAAGTCAGGAGGGTTTGCCTCCGGAGCCAAAGGCCGTGAGAACCTCGCATCGCCCACCAGTCATCCAAGGGGTTAGCCGAGCGCGGCTAGCCCCTTTTCTGTCGCCTTCTGTCACATGTTGGATCCCCGCCCTCTTCCCCCAGGAGCAAGAGTGACCCTGTGCCCTGCTCACCCCATACATGACCATGCCCTCAGAGCTTTTCCGCCCCGCTCAGGGGTAGTGCGGGATCAACTCATACCAAGCCCCACTCTATTTTCACATGATGAGGCAAGGCGGGCTTGCAAGGGCGGGAGCAAGGCGGGGAGGAGTCAGGTTGATAGAGAGTGAAACCCGGCTTCAGCCTTGTTTCCATGACTGAACCGGGGCTCGGGGGGGAGATCAATCATGCCTGGAAGGTTATTTTAGTCCCAGACATGTTCAGAATGAATTTGTCCGGCATGGCGGCCTCAATCTGCATGGCGGCCTCTCTGCCGGTGCAGTGAGTTGGCAGGATATAGTCGGGGTCTATCTCCTTGAGGGCCTCGATGGTCGGTTTGATCACCGGTTCAAAAAACTTACCGGACAGATGAAATCCACCCATGATCGCATGGACCTTGTTGATCCCCGTTGCCTCACGGGCCCACTTCACCATATTGATGATCCCGCTATGGGCGCAGCCCGCCAAAACGACCAAGCCCTTGCCTTTCAGGTGACAAACCAGGCCCGAGTCGTCGTCTATGGTGTCTAAATGTTCCTCGTTACCGTCATGGTGGCGAAAGCCGGGCAAACCGGTTTCAAAAGGAACTTGCCGGGGTATCTGGCCCAAAAAGAGCATCGTATCGTCAAGAAGAGGATATGGCCCCTCTGATTTGATTAGCTCAAACCCGGCTTCTTTTACTTGCTCCTCGGTGAACTGCGCGAATTGGAGCAGGCTCCCGGCCGGTGTCTTTAGATAGCGGTTATTAATGAAGGCGGCGGGATGAACCACCATGGGCACGTTGCCAAGGCGCTCGGCGACTTCCGCAAAACCCCCGAGATGGTCCGGGTGGCCGTGAGATAGCGCCACGCATTCAATTTCCTTAAAATCCACTCCAAGGATTTCGGCGTTGTACACCGCGCCGTGCTCGGAAAAGCCGAAGTCGAACAACAGCTTTCTGGATGCTTGACCGTCATCTACCGAGACCACCGCGGAGTATCCGTGTTCAGCAGCGACACTTTTACGGAAATAACCGTCATCGAGCGGCATGGCCCTTTGGACAATATCACTATTATCTTGGGCGACCATGTCCACATAGTTGTCCAGCAGGGTCAATATTTCTATCTTTTCAATCTCCCGTAGGATCGGTGCCATCTTGTATCCTCCAACTTACTAATGTAGTGGAAAAAGGCCAGCCGAGCGAATTTCTTGCGCTCGGCTGGCGATTGGCGATTAGATAGAATAGGCCTAAAGACTAGACCTTATATTCCCTCAGGAGATAATCGTAGAAGGCCTTTTCCGACGCCACGCTCCACGGGCCGATCTCATTGCGGAATTTTTTGAAGCTCTCGTGGGTTTTCTTGGCCATGGCATCCTTGGCGGCCTCTTCCTCCAAGACTTCATCGGCCAGAACCTTCAAGCCCTTCAGGACGTTGGGCGGGAAAGCTATGACATTGACCTTGTAGACATCGATCAACTTTCGCAGCGCCGCGGAGTTGTCGGCCTCAAAGCCCGTAAGCATCCTGAAGTTCAGGGTCTGGGTGGTGTAGTCAAGCAGGGCCTGCAGGTCTTTGGGGAGCGAATTGTAGGCATCCGCGTTAAAAGTGGCCTCGCTCACGCTGCCCGGCTCATGCCACCCCGGGTAGTAATAATAAGGAGCCGCTTTGTACAGTCCCATTTTCATGTCCAAAAGCGGATTCACAAACTCGGCGGCATCGATGACGCCACGTTCCAGGCTGGTGAAAATTTCGGGAGGAGCTGTCAGGGTAACGGTGCCCCCGGCCTTGGCAACCACCTTGCCGCCCAGCCCGGGGATGCGCATTTTGAGCCCCTTATAGTCGTCCATGGTCTCGATTTTGCGTCTGAACCAACCGCCCATTTGGCAACCGCAGTTGCCGGCGACGCGCGGAATCAGGTTGAACGGCTTGTAGGCCTCCTCCCACAGCTGCAATCCGCCTCCATGAAAATGCCATGCATTCATGCCCTGGGCATTGAGTCCAAAGGGCACGCAAGCGAACCACTGGGAGGCGGGAATTTTACCGGCCCAGAAATACGGCGTACAATGGAAGGCCTGATAGGTGCCTGATGAGACCGCATCGAAGATACCAAAGGCAGGGACCAGCTCGTTGGCGGCATAGACTTTGATTTTCAGCCGGCCGTCGCTCAACTTGTCGACCATCTTGGCCCATGCCTCTGTCTCGGTCTGCAAATAAGGCATGTTGGGGCCCCAGGCGGTCACCATCTTCCAACGGTACCTTTTCTTGGCATGCACCGCGGGTGCGCCGACGATGACGCCAGTCGCCGCTGCTGCACCGATCCCCACCTTCTTAAGGGCTTGGCGGCGGTCCATTTTTTGTCCCTTCTTGCTGGAAGTTTCGTCTTTCCGTCGGTTCATGTCTGCTCCTTGCTCATTATAGGTTCAGGCCTATGTTGTCAGGGCTAAAGGTCAATAGTTTGGTCGTTGGCTGTTTCAACCGTAATTTTTAAGGGCCGAACACAACCTTGGGAAGCCAGGTTGCCATTGCGGGAAACAATACAGTCAGTGCTATTCCAATAATCTGCAGAATAACAAAGGGCACTACTCCTCTATATAACTGAAGCGTATCAATTTCCGGGGGAGCAACCCCCTTAAGGAAAAAGATTGAAAACCCGAAAGGAGGTGTCATAAAAGAGCACTGAAGGTTTAATCCAACGAGCAAAGCTATCCACAGTGGATCGAATTCGAACGCAATTAACATTGGCGCTAGCACCGGCAGGAAAATGAAGGATATTTCAATAAACTCCAAAAAGAATCCCAGAACAAATATAATAATCATGACTATGGCCAAGAAGACCCAACGGGAGTGCGCTTCAACTACTTGACTCGCGAAATCCATAAGGATTTCATCTCCACTCAGGGCCCTAAAAACTAAGCCAAACGCACGAGCTCCTATGATTATAGTGAAAACCATGCAAGTCAAATTTGTGGTTTCCAGCGCTACTTCTTTGAGCATTTTTAAACTGAATTTACGATTGAATATTGAAAGAACAATAGCACCGAATGCACCTACCGAGGCAGCCTCCGTGGGAGACGCGATGCCCGCGAAAATGGAACCCAACACCATAAATATAAGAGCCAATAGCGGAAAAAGAGTTTTTACGGCTCTTTGAAATACTTCTTTATTGCTATTAACACCTAGCTTACTTCGTGAGACAGCAGGGGCAACACCTTCGACTTTATTTGAATAGATAATAATGTAAATAATGTAGAGTCCGGAAAGCAACAGACCGGGAATAACCGCAGCCATGAAAAGGTCGCCCACGGGAATCTGAATTATGTCCGCAACCACCACCAGCACCAAAGAAGGTGGGATTATCTGTCCCAGGGTGCCGGAAGACATGATGGTTCCGGTGGCAAGCTCGGGTTTGTAGCCATGGTTCAACATAGCGGGCAAGGCAATAAGCCCCATAGTGACTACGGTTGCCCCCACGATTCCGGTGGAAGCGCCCAATAAAACTCCAACGACCACCACCGAAATCGCCAACCCGCCCTTGAGCTTGCCAAACAAAAGCCCCATGGTTTCCAGTAGGTCTTCGGCCAGCCCGGATCTTTCCAAAGCCATTCCCATAAAAATAAACAGGGGGATCGCCATGAGCACCACATTGGTCATGGTGCCCCAGGCCCTGAGCGGAATGGCTAGCAGTTCTTGGTACCTGAACCCTGTAGTATCTTGAAATAATATGCCTAACAGACCGAACACCAGCGAAGTTCCCAATAGCCCAAAGGCAACGGGGTAGCCTCGAAGGATTAAAACAGTGAGAACTACGAACATCCATAGCGCCAAATATTCGGTTATGAACTCCATGAGTTTCTATTGCTCCTCAGCGCTGTCATCGCCGAATATGGTTGCTATGCATGAGAGAACGACAGAAAAGCCTTGCAACAAAAGAAATAAAAATCCTAATGGCAGACATGATTTAATGATAAATCTTAACGGTATTCCACCAGGGTCGCGAGAATGTTCCAGAATTTTTACGGACTCCCATACCCAGGGTAATGATGCCAAAATGATCATCAGGCATCCTGGTATCAACAGGAATACGGTTCCCAACAAGTTAATCCACGCTTTTTTCTTCTCGCTTGCCCCCTGGTAGAAAATATCCACCCTTACATGACTATCCCGCTTCAGGGTGTATCCAGCACCGAAAAGGAAAGCCATGGCGAAAACGTGCCATTCCAGTTCCTGCATAAAAACATAACTGGTATTGAACAAATAGCGCATGACCACGTCGCAGAAGACAACGGCGACCAAAAGCGTGGTAAACCAAGACGTTATACGGCCCAACCGTTCGTTAATGGAATCCAAAGCGGCTATAACTCTTTTTAGGCCATTGAAATCTGGTCTTTTAACTTGAGCTTCCATTTCGCTGGCATCCCGCTTTGAGATTTTAGGTCCTTTATCGCTTGGCCGAGCGCCTTGGCATCAATCTTTTAACAGTTGATTGAGTTTTTCGAGCTCTCCGGAGATCATATTGTAGGAGTGCGCTTCGGTTGGAAAGCTGACTTCTTTAACATCCTTGACGTATGTTTCAAAAGCATCCACAACCTGATCTCCAAGATCAGCGTATCTTTTTACAAACTTGGGCGTGAATGCCTTGAAAATGCCCAACATATCCGCGCATATCATCAACTGACCATCGGCATACTTACCGGCCCCAATACTGTAAACCGGTATATCCAGCCGATCACGAATGATCCGGCAAACCTCCGGCGGAACCGCCTCTACCAACAGCGAGAAAGCACCTGCTTCTTGAATTGCTTCGGCATCGCGAATCAAGCTTATGGCCGCGTCCGCCGTCGTCCCTTGCGCCTTAAAACCACCCAACTGGCCGGAGCTTTGCGGGGTCAGTCCGATGTGCCCCATGATCAGCATTCCCGCATCCGCGATGGCTTTAATCTGGCCGCAAACTCTTATCCCACCCTCCAGCTTTACTGCGTCAACCATGGCTTCTTTATAAAACCGGCCCGCATTCAACACAGCATCCGCATTGGTGGTTTGGTAGGAAAGAAAAGGCATGTCGCCGATGACGAAGGTATTCGGCGCTGCCCTGCGCACCGCTTCACAGTGCATGATTGCCTGGTCAACGGTCACCGGGATAGTACCTTCGTACCCGTAAACGCACATTCCCAGGGAATCCCCTACCAGGAGCATGTCCATGCCAGCCTTCTCGGCGAACTGGGCGGTGGGGAAATCATAAGCTGTCACCCAAGCCACTGCCTTTCCATCTTTCTTCATGCGCTGCAGATCAATTCGGCTAAGCTTGGCCATGGTGTCAGTTCCTTTCAAGGGAGTAGCTACGGTTCATTGTGTTCACTATGTGAACTTGCCATTTAGTATGTGGTATTTTTATAGACCAGATGTATTAGGGTGTCAACCCCAAAAACACTATTTAGGCTAACCAGAAAACATATTGTAATAATTGCTAATTTAACTTTTTTAGCTCAGTTGACAAAGCTTTCCCCAAAGGTTATAAGTTGGCTGGCGTTTCTATATTTGAAATTGATTCTTTATAATGACAACAAAAGCCTGGGGCGCTACCCAGCGGCACGAACCCAGGCTGAGGATCAACTACACTGCCTGTATATGGCATGGCGGACCCAAGAGAGCGGCCCTAGGCGTTTTAGCTGTTCACTACATTACTTTCTTGGTCTCAACTGGCTTGCAGGCTGGGCCATGCTGTGGCAAACCCTGCTGGCCCTAAAATGCAAGATACTGAATTTAATTAAATTATTCTTTTTTAGGAGCCTTTGAGACTTCTGCGACACACTACCTGCCAAGGAGTAAAATTGTGAATCAAAAAGAAACTGACAAGGAGAAACCCTATTACCGGATTGGTTCTCTGGAAAAAGGATTAATGGCCCTGGAATTATTGGCGTCACAAGGGCCCTTGACTGTTTCCGACCTCGCCAAATTGCTTGGGTTTAATCGTAGTGCTGTCTATCGTTTTGTCGCTACTTTAAGAGATATAGGTTATGTAGTTCAGGAGGGGGATGGTAAATACAGGACCACCTTGCGGATGTATAGTTTTGGACGGTTGGTGGTCGACAGGTTGGAAATCCGGGATTTGGCAAAACATGTTATGTCCGAGCTTAGTGTTGATTTCGGTGAAACGGTTAATCTTGGTTGCATTGAGAATAACGAACTCGTTGTAGTAGACCTCGTCAAAAGCCAAAAACCACTGAAGTCCGAGTTGCCGCCCGGTAGCCGTGGAGCTGCCCACGCTACTGCTCTGGGCAAAGCCATTTTGTCGTTTTCCGATGAAAAAACGGTTTCTTCCTATATTCAAGGTTTTGGGGAGCTCACCCAGAGGACTCCCAATACGATTTCTTCCATCGAGGCATTTCGTTCCGAGCTTAAAAATATAAAAGCGCAAGGCTTCGCCGTGGATGACGAAGAATGGGCTGAAGGTATACGCTGCATCGCTGTGCCTATTTTTGACTACACCCAGAAACCGGTTTATTCCCTGAGTATATCCGGCCCCACTCAAAGAATGACTAAAACATCTGTTTACGAAATGCGGCACCGTTTAAAAGAATCTTCAATGCAGATATCGAGACTACTTGGTTACGATGTGACCAATACTGCTTCTTAGCACTATGCCTTTCAGGAGTCCGCACGAATGATCAGCGCGGCAATTTACATAGAATCGATGAATGCATAGACTCGCAAGCGTTGGCCTCCGGAGCCAAAGGCCGTGAGTTCGAACCTCGCATCGCCCACCAAAAATTCAAGGGGTTAGCCGAGCGCGGCTGGCCCCTTTTTGTCACCACTGCCCACTACTTTCAATTTACGCCGTCCGATGTGCGCCACGGCCGGGCCGGAGAGGCCGCGGCGGCAGGGGGTGTCTCCTTTAGCCAAAAGCAAATATTTTCCCGAACCCTCTGACGAGATACAGACCTACAGATCACGCCGGCACTATGCTACCATTGGAATCCCTACTAATCCTAGGGGTAGGGCAACCAGCCCGGGTGGAATCAACTTTAATCCTGCGTGCCACAAGATCCCATGCAGACACTGCAAAAACCTCTCGCGTCCCTCCTGATAAAGCCCGCGGGCCCGGACTGCAATCTGTCCTGTGATTACTGTTTCTATCTGGAAAAAGCCGAGCTGTTCAATTCGAAGCAGACGCATCGCATGACCGGGGCCATCCTTGAGGAAGTGGTTCGGCAGGCCATGCGGCAGGCGGGCAGAGAAATCAATTTCATCTGGCAAGGAGGCGAGCCCACGCTGATGGGGCTGGACTTCTTTAGGAAGGCGGTCGAACTCCAACAAAGGTACGGCCGAGACCAAACAGTGGGAAACGGGCTGCAAACCAACGGCCTATTGATCGATAGCCAGTGGGCGCAGTTTCTCCGGTCCTATCAATGGCTGGTGGGGCTTTCCCTGGACGGGCCCCAGCATGTCCACGATCACCACCGGAAGACCGGGCGGGGCCAGGGCACGTGGGAGCCAGTGGTGGAAAGCGCCAAGAGACTGCTCGACGCAGAAGTGGCGGTGAATGCGCTAGTGGTGGTGACAGACTATTCAGTGCGCTTTGCCCAGGAGATTTACGAGTTCCACAAGAACCTCGGCCTGAACTATATGCAGTTCATCCCTTGCGTGGAAGCGGATAAACAAGACCCGAGCGCGGTGAGTTCATTTTCCGTTCCCAGCGAGCCGTACGGTCACTTCCTCTGCCAGCTGTTTGACCTTTGGATGGACGATTTCACGGATTTGACCCCCACGACTTCCATCCGTTTCTTTGATTCCCTCTTCTATCAATACCTGGGGCTCCCCGCACCCGAATGCACTCTGTTGCCAGAATGTGGGAACTATGTGGTTGTCGAACACAATGGCGAGGTTTTTTCCTGTGATTTCTTTGTGCAACCTGCCTGGCGTCTTGGCAATGTTATGTATTCAAGGCTTTCGGACATGCTCAATGCCGAGAAGCAGAGGCAATTCGGGCGCCGGAAAGCGCATTGGCCCGATACCTGCGGGGATTGCCGGTGGCTTGGCCATTGCGCAGGAGGCTGCCCCAAGGATCGCCTGCGGGGACAGGGACCAGAGAAGCAAAATCACCTCTGTTCTGCCTATCAAATCTTCTTTGAATATTCCGACCAAAGGTTTCGCGATCTGGCGGACAAATGGAAAAGGCGCAACCAATTAACGAAGTTTTAGGTATCAGGGTGACTCGGTGGTGGTCTTGATTTTCGGCAGGGCCATGCGAGAATGTCTTTTAAAAGGTAGCAAATCTGCTCGCGCAATTAAGGGCACTCATCTGGGTTGGAAACAGGCAGTTTTCTACAAAGGAGGGGTGCGATGCAAGATAAGACACGGCGCGAATTCCTGAAGAAAGGCCTTGCGGCCATGGGCGGGGTCGCGGCGTCCGGTGTGTTGGGTGGCGCCACGGCCAAGCCTGCCGCGGGGGGGCCGGCATCCAAAGGCGTGGGCACAGCGGGGAACAAACGCCCCAACATCGTGTTGATCATCACCGACCAGCAGCGCCAGGCCCAGCACTGGCCGGACGGATGGCTCGAGGCGCACATGCCCACCATGGCCCGCCTGCAGAACAACGGCGTGACCTTCACCAACAACTTCGCGGCGGCAACTGCCTGTTGTCCCAGCCGGGCAAGCTTCCTGACCGGAGTTTATCCCAGTGTGCACGGCGTCTACAACACCCCGCCGAACCCTATCCTGCGCTCAGACATCACCAACATCTTCAAGCTCGCCGAGCAGGCTGGGTACGAGGTGGTCTACAAGGGAAAGATGCATTTGTTCACGCCCCAGAGCAATCCATCCACGACCAATTTCACCAGTTATGACATCAAATGGGCCTCTGACAATTACCGCATGAACCGGTGGAACCCACCCGACGACGCCACGGACGTGGGGGCCACTGTCTATATGGCCGGGGGCTGGCCCAACAACGATGCCCGCTATGTCAGCGGCGTGCCGGACACCTTCAACCGCATGACGCCCGCCGTGGGTAAAAGCGAGTCGATTTTTCAATACCTGGACAACCATGACACCAAAGGGGACAAGCCATTTCTCCTGGTGTGCTCCTTTGGCAACCCGCATGACATCTCCATCTGGCCCGATCAGAACAAGTGGGGTTACAACCAAGCGGATTACAAGAATCTCACCGAAATCGGGCTGCCCTCCAACTATAAAGACGACCTCAAAGAGAAGCCCATTGGCCAGACCTGGATCAAGAAGCTCTGCGACAAGGCCTTCCCCTGCTCCGACGACCAGGACCGCATTGAATACTGCCGCTTCTATGCGCACCTCCATTCCGTGGTGGACAAACAAATCGCAGCCGTGCTGGACAAGCTGGACCAGAAGGGGCTCACCGACGACACCATCATCTTCCGTTTCGCCGACCACGGCGAACAGAGCTTTTCCCACGAATTGCAGCAGAAAAGCGTGAACAGCTACGAGGAGTCGATCAACGTCCCCCTGATCATCTCCAACCCCAAGCTCTTCCCCAATGGAACCACCACCTCGTCCTTTGCCAGCCTGATCGACCTGGTTCCCACCGTGGCGGAAATAACCGGGGCCGCCTCCCCCGCGGAGCTGAAGAGCATGGGCATCTGCGGCAAGTCCCTGGTGCCCATCATGAGAGACCCCAACGCCAGCGTGCGCGACAACATCATGCTCTACACCGAGGACGTGCAGTACTTCTTTGACGAGTTCCTGGGCAAGAAGAACTTCTACCAGACCATGCCGGGCAGGATACGCAGCATCCGCTTCGAGGACTGGATGTACGCGGTGTACTTCACCGACAAGGGCACCCAGATACAGTACGAGATGTACAACCTGACCGACGATCCAGGGGAGATGACCAACTTGGCGTGGGGATCACGGATGAGGGCCAACCACAAACAGATGCAACAACTGCATGATCGGCTGACCGCGGAGTTGGAAACCTACCAGGCGCTGCCAAAGGGATTCCAGTGGCCCGCAAAGGCTGGGACCGAATCGGTCTAGAGACCAGGGCAATCCGGTTGACCAGCGGGGCTTGAGCCGAGGCCAAAGGCCCAGAGTTCGAATCTCGCATCGCCCAGCAAAAAATCAAGGGGCTAGCCGAACCCGGCTAGCCCCTTTCGCGTCGCCGGAGGTTTGGCCGCCGTCCCCTGGCCGCCGCTCCCCACGGTTTTAGCCTATTTGCATTGGTATGCCTTGCCCTTGGCCACGGGCCGCCGGTTGCCCACGTAGTTTATGAGCACCACATCCGTGGCCCCCATCTCGCCGGCCCGCTGCAACAGGTCGTCCCGTGCGGTGAGGCGGGCCAGGGGCACGTTGCCGGACTTGGTGGGCTCGGCATATCCGTTGACCTCGCCCAGGAAGCGACAGTTTCTCACCTCGCCGGCCTGGGCCAGGCGGGCCGGGGTGGGCACCTCGGTGCTCAGCAGCTTGGAAGCGGTTCCCTTGGCGCAGCCGCCCAGGAGAGCCAGGGAGGCCCCGAGCAGCAGCAGGCTGATGGCCTTGCTTTTCATCATCGATCCTTTCATGCCCTTGGGCTCCGGCTTTGGGAACATTGTCCCATGCCGGGTCCGGGGAGCCAATGGCCGGTGCCCGGGAGGGGTCGGCCCCGGCCATTGGCTTTGGGTCGCCGCCTAGAAGGCCACCGCCAGTTGGGTGGTCACCAGGTCGCGCTCGTCGTCGTTGTCATAGGTGCCGCGCAGGTACTCCAGGCTGATGGTGGTGTCGGGCAGGAAGTCCCACGCCACCGTGAAGCCGTACTGCTGATCAGGCTCGTAGTCGCCCAGATCGCCGCCGCCCTCGTAGCGCACCGCGAAGGTCCAGTCCTCGATGGGCAGGAAGGCCAGCTCCAGGTTGTAGGCGTAGGGCTTGCCCTTTTCAGGCGCAAAGGACAGCTCGCCGGCCTGGAAGTCGTCCAGGGCGGTGATGTACTCGGCGTTGAACACCACCCACTTGTACTGGGCGTTGAGCATCAGGCTCAGCCCGCCCACCATGTCTTGCAGCTGTTCGCCCGCCACCTCGTCGCCCAGGTTGCCCCCGGCGATGTTGTTGGTGTAGGCCGCCCCGAAGTTCAGGTCCACGCCTTCGCCCAGGGCGCCCTCGGGAGCATCGAACTGAGCCCGCACGTAGAAGGTGTTCAGGTTGTTGTCCGGGGCATCGCTAGCCTGATGCACCGAGGAGTTGAACACGCCCGCGCCCACGTTGAACCAGTCCTGGGACCAGCCGATCTCGGCCGCGGTGGCCTGGGTCTCGAACACGTTCTGGGTGATGGGGTCGGAGACCATGTAGGTCTCGAACAGGCCGATGGCCGGATACATGAGGCCACCCAGGAAGTAGAAGGGCATGTCATCGGTCTGTCCCACCAGGATGAAGGCTTCGTCCACGTTTATGGCATCGCCCTCGCCCTCGTAGAGCAGGTGCACCAGGCCCTTGACGTACTTGTTGATGGTGGCGTCAAAGAACACCTCGGCCGTGGCGATGCTCAGGTCGCTGTCCGTGGTGCCCTCGCCCTGTTTGGGCTCGTGGTTCTGGTAGGTGCCTTCCAGCTCGACCGCGCCGTAGATCTTGAGCCGCTTGCCTGCTTCGGTTAGCAGGCCCTCGGGCTGGCGGGAGCGGGTCTTGGCTATCTCCTGGGACATCTTCAGCGAGGTGCCCGAGGTCTTGCGGGCCTCCATGGCCGCGTTTTGGGCGTCCCTGGCCGCCTGTTGGGCCTCGGACAGCTTGTTCTCCAGATAGGTCACCCTATTTTGCAGGGCATCGAGTTTTTTGAGGATGGCCTCCTGGGTGGCGTCGGCGGCCATTGCCGAGGCCGGGGCCAGGAGCATCGCTCCCAGGGCCAGGAGGGCCCCCATGCGTACCATGCTTCTCATTGCGCTTCCTTTCCTCTGCTGCGGTGGTTTTTCAAACGCCCTTGGGGCGTTCGCCAGGGACCTGCTTTCGGCGGCAGGTGCACCCGGCGCAGTTGCCCGGGCAGGAGCACTGGTCCTGGGCATGGTCTTGTTCAGGGGCGGAATTATTCGTTTCTTGGCTGGTTTTGGGCACAAAGCTCCCCTTTTCCGGCGCGGGGCCGGACTAAATTAGTTCTGGTTTTATGGGCAGTTAGCTAGTTAGCTACCGTGTCGGCGCCGTCGAGGCCCGGCGAGGGGCCGGCCGAAAAAAGACCCAGCGGCGCTCCCGGTCTAGGCCTCGCGGGAGGGGCGTGCCCACCCCCAGGGCGCATGGTCCAGGCATGACTCACTTCTCCTTGGGCAGGGGATGAGTGATGGTTTGGGGCTTCGGGGCGCAGCCGCATTCTGCGGCGGACCGGCAGGCGCATGACCCGCAGCAGCTGCGGCAGGCGGGGCCCTGCCTGGCGGCGCGCCACCAGCGGCGCGCCAACCAGGCAACGGTCAGGCCCACCAGGGCCAGGACGATGATCAGTTGGCCCATGGCCCTAACCCAGGCCCAACAAACGGCCGCCCTGATACACCAGCAGGGCCAGCACATAGGCCAACACCGTGGTGTAGCCCATGGCGAACAGGGCCCAGGGCCAGCCCCCGGTCTCGCGGCGGATCATCACCACGGTGACAAAGCAGGGAGCGTAGACCATGACGAAGATCATCAGGGCGAAGGCCATGAGCGGGTTCCAGGCCGAGTCCTTGGCCAGGCGCTCGCCCAGGCTCTGGCTCTCCTCGGGGTCCACCTCGCCCAGGCTGTAAGCGGTGCCCATGGTGGCCACCACCACCTCCTTGGCTGCGAAGCCGCCCACCAGGGCCACGTTGGTGCGCCAGTCAAAGCCCAGGGGCGCGGTGACGTAGGTCAGGGCGTGGCCCATGCGGCCGGCCGCCGAGTAGCGCACCGCGTCCTGGGCCATCTGGTGCTGCAAACCATCCTTGGCCTCCTGGCTCTGGGCCGCGGAGATGCGGCTCTCCCATTGGGCGGCCCGTTCCTGGGGCAGGCCCGGGAAGGTCATCAGGGCCCACATGATCACGCTCACCCCCAGGATCACGGTGCCCGCCTTTTTCACGTACTGCCAGGTGCGCTCCCAGGTGTGGATGAGCAGCCCCTTGAGGGTGGGCAGGCGGTAGGGAGGAAGCTCCATGACAAAGGGCGCGGTCTCGCCCTTGAGCAGGGTCCAGCGCAGCACCCGCGCGGCCAGCAGGGCCAAGCCCCAGGAGATCAGGGTCAGGGCGAAGAGCATGTTGGCCTGCTGGGAGGCGAAAAAGGCCCCGATGAGCAGGGCGTAGACCGGCAGCTTGGCCCCGCAGTTCATCAGGGGAACGGTGAGGATGGTGGCCAGGCGGGCCTTGGGGTCCTTCAGGGTGCGGGTGGCCATGACCCCGGGCACCGCGCAACCTCCGGAGATGCCTCCGCTGACGATCATGGCGATGACGCTGTTGCCGTGCAGGCCGAAGTGCCTGAGCAGACGGTCCAGGATGTAGGCCACCCGGGCCATGTAGCCGGTGTCTTCCATGATGGCGATGGCGAAGAACATGAAGGCGATCAGCGGCGCGAAGCCCAGCACCCCGCCCACCCCGTCGATGACCCCGCTTACGATGAGCGACTGGAACAGGCCCTCGGGAATGACGGCCTCTGCCGCGCCGCCCAGCCATCCGAAAAACTGCTCGAACCAGCCCACCGGGGCCTCGCTGGCCCAGAACACGAACTCGTAGACCCCGTAGAGAATGGCCAGCAAAAAGGCCGGCCCCAGCAGGCGGTTGGTGAGCACCCTGTCGATGCGGTCGCTGAGCTCCAGGCGCTGTTGCCGGGTCTCGGTGACCGCCTGGCGG
Organism: Desulfarculaceae bacterium; assembly: GCA_021737145.1. Lineage (GTDB taxonomy): Bacteria > Desulfobacterota > Desulfarculia > Desulfarculales > Desulfarculaceae > Desulfoferula. Next base: position 17,243 of record JAIPEN010000003.1, read on the forward strand.
TAGAGCCCGCTGATGAAGCCGTAGCGGTGGTCGGCGATAATCCCCTCGGGATCGTCGTCCATGGTGTTTTTGATGTGGTCCCAAAGGCGCTGCCGCAGAGGCTCGGTCTCGGCGGCCAGCACCGGATCGCGCGACACCTGCTTTTTGATCTCGCTGTCGTTTTCCAGCAGCTTGAGGCCCACCCAGCGGGGGCCGAGCGGTTGCCAGTCCCGGCCGCCGGCCTCCAGGTTGGCGGTGAGCTCCGTTAGCGCATGGTCCACGTCATGGCCGTAGGACAGCTCCAGGGGGCGCCACTCCTGGCGCCCGGCCGCCACCCGGGCAGCAGTGGCCAGAAGCTCCTGCACACCCTTGCCGGTGCGGGCCACGGTGGGCACCATGGGCGCGCCCAAAAGCTGGCCCAGCTTTTGCTCGTCAATGCGCAGGCCCCGGGCCTCGGCCACGTCCATCATGTTCAGGGCGATGACCAGGGGCACCCCCAGCTCCAGAAACTGCACGGCCAGATAGAGGTTGCGCTCCAGGTTGGCCGCGTCCACCACGTGCACCACCACGTCGGGCTTTTCCTGCACCAGGTAGTCGCGGGCCACCAACTCCTCGGGAGAGTAGGCAGTCAGGCTATAGGTGCCGGGCAGGTCCACCACGGTCACCTCGCCGCCCTGGAACTTGGCGGCGCCCCACTTCTTTTCCACGGTCACCCCGGGATAGTTGCCCACGTGCTGGCGCGCACCGGTGAGGGCGTTGAACAGGGAGGTCTTGCCCGAGTTGGGGTTGCCGGCCAAGGCTATGGTGAGATTGGCTCCAGCCATGATTATTCCTCTCCAGACTGCACCAGAATGTGGTCAGCCTCGTTGTTGCGCAGGGTGAGGTTGTAGCCCTTGAGCTTTATCTCCACCGGATCCTTGAGGGGCGCGCGGCCCATGATCGTGACCCTGGTGCCCGGCACCAGTCCCATGTCCCGTATGCGCCGCCCCAACTCGCCGTGGGCCGTGACCTTGGCAATCACCGCCTGTTCGCCCGGTTTGAGCATGCGCAGGGTTTCTGTCGTCTTCATTGATGGCTCCCAATTTAGTTTGGTGCGTCTAACTTTAGGTTCAAAAAAAAGACCGCTCCATTAATCCCCGGGACGCGCCGTCCCAAGGTGGGGCCAGCCGGATTTACTTGTAAGCCCTGAAAAGCGCCTCCTGGTCTGCCGGGCGCCGCATGTCGCAGCCGCACACCAAGCAGCGCACCACTTGGTCATCCACCCCGGTCACCCGGGTCTCCCGGCTCAGGCAGTTAGGGCAGTGATAGGTGAAGATAGGCACCTAGCATCTCCCCCCGCTCCCGGCGGACGGCCGGGCGGCGCGCCGGGGCGCTTGGCTAAGTTTTTTCAAATGGGATTCCAAGGCGGCCGGGCTGGTGCAGTTGAGCGGGCAAAAAGGGGTGGAGCAGAGCTTGCACTGCTTTTTGACCACGTTCAGGGCGGCGTGGGAGTTGATGGGGGTAAGAAAGACCACCAGGTCCGACTTGCTCACCATCTGGCGCAGGCGGCGGGCCCCGGAGCGCACCTTGCCGGTGTGGCACATGCAGGAGCCGCCCATCTGCTCGATCACCTCGGTGTAGTTCTTTTCCAGTCGGTCCAGCCCGCCAATCACCGCCACCTGACGCCCTTGCAAGGGGCAGCTCTCCCGGACCGGGCACTGGCAGGGGCAGGACCGGCCGCAGCGTGGGCAGGGATTTTCCATGGCTTCCAGGGACATGAGATGGCCGGGTTGTTTGCGGTGCGCCGAGCGGGACAAGGCTGAGCTCCTTTTATGTTTTAGATGATTTATATTGTTAGTAGCACCTAACTTTATCGTGGTCAAGTGTTTTTTGCAGATCGGCGCAGGCGGGAATAAAAAAAAGAGGCTGCCGAAAACCCGGGAGCCTCCCGCCGGTAGGAGGGAAAGACCGTGGCCCGGCATCACCCGTGGGCCACCCCGGCTGGGCCCGGACCGGCGGCGCCGGCCCGGCCTCCAGCCGCAAATCGCTCAGCAGCAGCCCATGCCCTCGCCCGAGCCCATGCCGCCGCAACAGGCCTTGCCCTTGCGCACCCGCATGGCCGAGAGATCGTCGCCCGCATAGATGGCCTTTAGCGCTTCCTCGATGAAGCCGCCCACCTCCAGGGCCTCCACCCCGTAGCCGGCCAACACCGCGCGGGGGGTCTCCCCTATTCCGCTCACCAGCACGTTGCGGCAGTCGTCCAGGGACTCGGCCAGTCGCTTCCAGCGCAGCTCCCCGTCGCCGGACGGGGGGGCGGGCCGCGTCTCGATGAGCTCGAAGCCGTCCACCCCCGGGCCCCAGATCTGAAACTCGGAGGCCTGGCCCAGGTGCAGGTTGACCAACAGGCCCTCCCGGCTGGCCACGGCCACATGGGGCCGGGTCAGGTCCATGGGTTCGGGCAGCTTGCCGCAGGAAGACAGGCAGCCGGCCATCTCCTTGCTCTTGTCCTGGCCCAACAGGCCCACCGCGTCGGCCCGGCAGCGGGTGCAGTGGGTCATCTGGTTCATGTGCTTGCCGCAGATCTCCCGTAGCGACTGCATCAGGGGACGGCTGGGCTCTCCCCGGCTCTCGAAGGGGGTGCCCTCGGTGGGGTACATGGGCATCAGGTTCATCAGGTCCGCGCCCAGTTCGGCCCCCCAGCGGGCCACCTCCTCCACGTGGCCGTCGTTGACCCCGGGGATGACGATGGTGTTTAGCTTGACCACGATGCCCCGCTCCTTGAGCCCGGCCACCGCCTCGCGCTGGCGCGAAAGCAGCAGGCGGGCCGCCTCCTCGCCGCGATAGGCCATCTTGCCGTCCTTGACCCAGGCGTAGATCTGGCCGCCGATGGCCGGGTCCACCGCGTTGATGGTGATGGTCATGTGGGTGACCCCCACTTCGGCCAGCTCGTCCAGATGCTCGGGCACGGCCAGCCCGTTGGAGGACAGGCAGTAGAGCATGTCGGGATAGCGCCGGCGGACCTGGCGCATGGTCTCCAGGGTGCGCCGCGCGTTGGCCATGGGATCGCCGGGGCCGGCGATGCCCGCCACCGAGATGCGGGGCTCGGCCGCCAGCACCTGCTCCAGATAGGCCACGGCCTGGTGGGGAGCCAGCACCCCGCAGGTCACGCCGGGGCGCGACTCGTTGACGCAGGAGTACTTGCGGTTGCAGTAGTTGCACTTGATGTTGCAGGCCGGGGCCACGGGCAGGTGCACCCGCCCATGAGAGCCCTTGGCTCCGCGGTTGAAACAGGGATGCTTGGCGCTGATGTCGTGTGCTTCCATGATGTCTCCCCTATAGGTATCCGTAACCCACATCGGAATCGTCCTGCTTCTTGGCCAATAGCGCGTTGACCAGGCGGTCGTAGAGTTCCTGGGCCCCCTGGTAGCCCAGCAGGCGAACCCGCTGGCCGCCGATGCGGTCGTGGATGGGAAAGCCCACCCGCACCAGGGGCGCGCCCAGCTCGCGGGCCATGTTGTAGCCCTTGGAGTGGCCCACGATGATGTCGGGCTTCAGCTCCCGGCTCAGCTCGGCGATGCGGTAGAAGTCGATGCCCGCCTCCACCCGGGGCGCCTGGCGGGTCAGGCCCTCGCAAAACTCGCTGATCTTTTCGCCGAAGCCCACGGCCCGGCCGCCCGAGGCGCAGAGCACCGGGGTGATCCCGATCTCGGCCAAGAAGGCGCTCAGGCCGATGACCAGGTCCTGCTCGCCGTAGACCACCGCCCGCTTGCCCGAGAGGTACTTGTGGCCGTCCACCATGGAGTCCAGCAGACGGCCCCGCTCCAGGGCGTGCTTGTCCGGGGTGGGCTTGCCGCTGATCTGTTCAAGCGCGGCGAAAAACTCGTCGCTGGCCCTGAGACCCAGGGGCAGGCCCGGGCTGTGCAGGCTCACCCCGCAGCGCTCGGCCAGGTCGCGGCCCGCGTCCTGGGAGGCCGGGGTCCAGCCCAGGGCAAGGCTGGCCCGAGCCCCGCCCATGGCCTTGATGGCGGCCAGGGGGGTGCCTCCCTGGGGCAGGATCTCGTAGCTCAGGCTCGCCGGGGCGTCCAGGGGGCGCGAGTAGTCGGGCAGCAGGGTGGCCTCCAGGCCGAAGTCCGCGGCCACTGCCTGCAAATAACGAATGTCCGCCGGGCTGATCAGGCCGGGCAGCAGGTTGACGCCCTCGTGGCGGGGCCCCGGCTCGGCCAGCTGGGCCACGGTGGCGGCCACCGCCGCGTAGAAGCCCTCCATGTGGGTGGCCGCGTAGGACGGGGTGGCCGCGTGGATCAGGGCGGGCATCTCGGTGCGGGAGCCCTCCAGCACCGCCTCGCCCATGAACTCCTTGACGATGGCCGGCACGTTGTCCCCGATGGTCTCGGTGAGACAAGTGGTGGCGATGCCCACCGCCTTGGCCTGGTACTTGTTGATCACGTTGACCAGGCCCTGCTTCAGGTTGGGCCCGCCGCCGAACACCGCCTCGCCCTCGCCCAGGGCGCTGGAGGCGATGTCCACCGGCTCGCGAAAGTGGCTGATCAAATAGCGCCGCATGTAGGTGGCGCAGCCCTGGGAGCCGTGCAAAAAGGGCACGCAGCCCTCGATGCCCTTGAAGGCGATGCAGGCGCCCAGGGGCATGCAGGCCTTGCAGGCGTTGGTGGAGGAAACATAGTCGCGCTTGGGGGCCAGGTTGTTTTTCATGACAACGCCTCCAGACGGGGCCGCGCCTTGCGGGGGGTGAAGCGCCACACCGGGCTCAGGGCGGTGGCGTGCACCTCCTCGGCGAAGTTGAGCATGCCCACGAAGCCCTCCAGGGCCAGCTTGCGCTCGTGGTTGTGGTCCACGAAGCCGATGCCCAGCTTGTGGGCGATGGGCCGCTCCTTGACCCCGCCCACGAACACGTCCACGTCCTTTTCGATCAAGTAGGTCATCAGCTCCAGGGGGTTGGCGTCGTCCACGATCACCGTGCCCGGCTCGCAGATTTCGGCCAGCTCCTCGTAGTCTTCCTGGGTGCCGGTCTGGGATCCGGCCAAAACCACCTTCATGCCCAGCAGGCGGAAGGATTTGATCAGGCTGAAGGCCTTGAAGGCCCCGCCCACGTACAGGGCGGCCCGCTTGCCTTCCAGGTCTTTCCTCAGCTCCATGAGCCGGGGGTAGATCTCGCTCAGCTCCCCGCGCACCAGCTCCCGGGCCTTGGCCATTGCTTCCTCGCTCTCAAAAAACTCGGCCACGTCGTAGAGGGCCTGGGCCATGTCGTCCACCCCCAAATAGCTCACCCGCTTGAAGGGAATGCCGTGGGTCTCCTGCATCATCTTGGCCAGCTCCATGGTGGAGCCGGAGCACTGCACCAGGTTCAGCGCCGCGCCGTGGGCCCGCTGCACGTCGGCCACCCGGCCGTCGCCGGTGATGTTGGCCACCACGCTCACCCCCATGCGCTCAAGGTATTTCCGGATGATCCATATCTCGCCGGCCAGGTTGAAGTCGCCCAGCAGGTTCACCGACATGGGCGGGATGCCCGTGGTGTCGCCGGTGCCCACCAGGCGGAACATGGCCGCGCAGGCCGCGTAATAGCCGGCCCGCTTGTTGCCCTTGAAGCCCTCGCTCATCACCGGGATCACCGGGATGCCGTGGCGCCGCTGGGCCATCTTGCACACCGCCGAGATGTCGTCGCCGATGAGCCCCACCATGCAGGTGGAGTAGACAAAGGCCGCCTTGGGCTTGTGCAGGGGGATCAGTTCGTCCAGGGCCCGGGTGAGCTTGGACTCGCCGCCGAAGATCACGTCGGTCTCGCCCAGGTCGGTGCTGAAGGAATAGCGGTGCAGCTCCGGGCCCGAGGACAGGGCGCCCCGGATGTCCCAAGTGTAGGAGGCGCAGCCGATGGGGCCGTGGATCAGGTGCAGGGCGTCGGCAATGGGATAGAGCACCACCCGCGAGCCGCAGAACACGCAGGCCCGCTGGCTCACCGCCCCGGCCAGGCTTTGCTTGTCGCAGCTTATGCGGAAGGGCTTGTCGCCGCCCTTTTCATAAATCTGATCCTCGCGTTCGGCAAATATCACCTGGGACATGGCTGCTCCTCTAAGTCGCCTTTTTGCGCAGGCAGATCATCCGGGTGTTTTCCCAGCCCAGACGGTGGTGAAAGTCCAATCCCTTGTCATTACCCCGGTCGGCCAAAAGCTGCATGCGGGTGGCTCCCCGTGCCCGGGCCCAGGCGGCCAGGGCCCACATGAGCCCGCTGCCCACGCCCCGGCCCCGCCACTGCGGGGCCACCACCAGGTCCTCGGCCCACAGGGACCAGGCCCCTTCGGCGGTGGAGACCACCAACTGACCGGCCACCATGCCCAGGGCCGCGCCTTGGGCCTCGGCCACCAGCAAGCGGGCGTTGGGCGAGGCCAGGAGCATCTCCAGGCCCCGCTCCTGCCGCTCGGAGTCGATGGCAAAGTCCCGCTCCACCGCGAACAGCAGACCCAGCAGCCCGCTCAGGGCGGGCAGGTCCGCGGCGCGGGCCGAGCGTATGGTGAACTGGGCGTGGCTCATGGCTTGGCTCGCCTGCTCAGGCGATCAAATATTGCTCGGGCGGTTCGCCGTCTTCCAGGCCATCCAGGATGGCGTCGATGGCCTCCTCGCTGTCCACGCCCTTGAACCACCAGTTGTTGGGCTGCACCACCATGGCCGGCCCCTGATCGCACTGCTTGAGGCAGCCGGTGGCCACCACCATGCAGTCCAGGCCGCGGTCCAGGATCTCTTCTTCCAGGTACTGCAAAAAGCCGTCGGTCTTCTTGTGGCAGATGCCCTTTTGGTCTCCCTTGAGGCGGAAGCTCTGACAGACCAGAATCTGATTGGCCGGAATTCCCATTTTTATGACTCCTTGTTGCGGATCGCTTGCTAGTTCCCTGGGGCGGGTTTTACTTTTTGCCGCCCTTTTTCTTGCCGCCGCCGAAGAGCACGTCCACCAGGCCCTCCACGTTGCCTTCCTGGATGAGCACCGGCAGGCCCTTGTCGGCCAGGATGCGCCGGGGCGATTCGCCGGCCGCGGCGGCCAGCACCGCGAAACAGTCGCTGAGCACCAGATAGGCCTGTTGCCAGCGGGTGTCTCCGTCGCCGGGCTCCGGGGCGGGCCGCGTCTCCAAGAGCACCACCGGCCCGTCCTGGGGGCCGTAGATCAAAAAGCGGCCGGCCTGGCCCAGGTGCAGGTCCACCTCGAAACCGTCCGAACTGCACACCGCCAGGCAGGGCTTGTGCTTGCTGGGCTTGGGCAGCACCACCTGGCTGGCGGCGGGCTCGCCGGAATCCCACTCCACCGCCTCCATGCAGGCGGCCAGGTCCACCGCCTGGGCGGGCAGGTGCCGGGCGGCCAACCCGGCCAGACGCTCCAGCTCGGCCGGATCAGCCGGCTCGCAGGGCTGGGGACAGTCATCGCCTTTGGGCAGGAAGGGGAACAGCTTCATCTCGCTCACCCCCAGCTCGGCCGCCCGCTGGGCGATCTCGCCGATCTGCTCGGGGTTGATCCAGGGGTAGAGGGTGGTCTTTATCTGCACCGGCACCCCGGCCTCCACCAGGGCGGCGATGGCGTAGGGCTGCTCCTTGACCAGGGTCTTGGCCGCCTCGCTCAGGGGCAGGGTGCGCTTGCCCGGGCGTATCCAGGCGTAGATGCCTTCCACCACCGCGGGGTCCACCGCGTCCATGAGGATGGACACGTGGGCCAGGCCCAGCTTGGCCAGCTCGGGGGCCACCTCCGCCGCGCCCAGGCCCAGGCTGGTCAGGCACAGGCTGACCCCCGGGTAGCGCTCGCGCACCAGGGCCAGGGTCTTGAGGCTCAGCGCCGGGGTGGCCAGGGGGTCGCCGGGGCCGTTGAGGTTAACCACCTCGATGGCGTCGCCCTGCCCTTCCAGATAATCTAGCCAGTTCAGGGCCTGCTCCGGGGTCAGGGCCCGGGGCAGGGGTTCATCCGGGATGAAGCGCACCCGGGCCAGGGCCCGGGGCGCCACCGGCAGGTGGATGCGCCCGGAGGAGCGGCGGTGGTCGGCGCAGAAGTCCGGGGCTGATTCGTGGTCGATAATTTCAGTCATCATGCACCTGCCCTTGGGGTGTGCAGGGGAGCGCGCCCCTGGTTGCCTACATCACCAGTTCGAAGCTCTGCTCCGGGTCGTCGCGGTCCTTGCGGTCCAGCAGGGCGTTGAGAATCTTCTCCAGCAGCCGGATGCCGCCCTTGTAGCCCACGGTGGGGAAGTACTGGTGGCCCTGCCGGTCCAGGATGGGGAACCCCCAGCGCACCAGGGGGATGTCCTCGTCCCGGGCGATGTACTTCAAGTAGGAGTTGCCGATGAGAAGGTCCACCGGCTCGTTCTTGATCCACTGGTGCAGCAGGAACATGTCCGCCGTCTGGTCGCACTTGACGTTGACCTCGTAGGGCAGGCCGGCGGTCAGCTCCCTGATGCGCTTTGCAAAGGCCTTGCCCGGGGTGCCGCTGACCACGTGGGTGGGGCACATGTCGATGGAGACCAAAAACTCCACCATGGAGATGAGCTGGTCCGGATCGCCGGCCAGGGCCACCTTCTTGTGGAAGAAGTACTGGTGCATGTCGCTGATGATATCCACCAGCTGGCCGCGCTCGTGGCTCAGCTCCTCGGGAACGCTGACCCCGGCGATGATGCGCATGGCGTCCACGAAGCGGTCGGTGGCCATGAGCCCGATGGGCATGTCCAGCACCCGGCAGGGCACCTTGTTGTTGGTGTCCAGGTAGCGGGCCCCGTCGGCGCTGCACCACTCGCCCAGGGCCAGGGTGCCGATGGAGTCGCCGGCGCTCTGTAGCTCCGCCATGGTGGTGCCGCCCTCGGGGAACATCTTGTACTCGCCGGACAGGGGCCCGTTGAGAATGCCCGAGGTGTCGGGGAACAGGATGATATCCACCCCAATGAGCCCGGACAGGCGCTTGATCTCCTCCATGTCGGCCGGCTCCACCCAGCCGGGGATCACGTTCACCTTGCCGTTTTTCACTCCCGTGGTCTCGGCCTTCATGGCCATACCCTTGACCATGTTGGAAAAGCCGGTCACGTGGCTGCCCACGTAACTGGGGGTGTTGGCGTAGATCACGTGCTTGCCCTTGGGGATCTTGCCGTCCTTGGTGGCCTTGTCGATGATCTGGGGCAGGTCGTCGCCGATGGTCTCGGACAGGCAGGTGGTGTGCACCGCCACCACCTCGGGCTCATAGACCGTGAACATGTTGTCGATGGCCTGCAGCAGGTTGGCCTGGCCGCCGAAGACGCTGGCCCCCTCGGTGAAGGAGCTGGTGCCCGCGCTGATGGGCTCCTTGTAGTGCCGGGTCAGGGCGCTGCGGTGATAGGCGCAGCAGCCCTGGGAGCCGTGGCTGTGGGGCAGGCAGCCGTGCACCCCCAGCGCGGCGTACATGGCGCCGATGGGCTGACAGGTCTTGGCCGGGTTGATGGTCAGGGCGTGGCGCTCGGTTATCTCTTGAGGCGTATGTCTAAGCAGCATGGCTTCTGTCCTTGGTCTCGCGGGGCATTATTCCCAAACGTAGGTTGCCGAGAGTTCGGGGTTCTCTTGCCAGGGGGCCTTCATGTAGCCCCAGACCTTGCTGTTAACCAGGCGGTCGATCTCGCGGTAGAAGTTGATGGCTCCCTTGAAGCCGGCATAGGGGCCGCCGGAGTCGTAGGAGTGGAGCTGCTTCATGGGAATGCCCAGCTTCTGGATGGAGAACTTCTCCTTGATGCCCGCGCAGAAGATATCCGGCTTGAGCATCTCCACCATCTTTTCGGCCTCGTACTGGTTAAGGTCGTCGATGACCATGGTCTTCTCGTCCATGTCCGGGATCATGCCGTCGTAGCTCTTGAAGTCCAGACCGGACTCGGCCAGGGCCTTGAGTTCCTCTTCGCTCTTGCGGGGGGAATAGAGGGCCTCGTCGGCCTCCACCTCCAGCTCTTCGATGTTGCGGCTGTCGGCGTCCACCTTCAGGCCCGGCAACACGTGGCGGCCCTCGTAGTCGTCGCGGTGGGCGAACTCGTATCCCGCGCTGATGGTCTTCATGCCCAGTTCCTTGAACAGCTCCTGGTAGTGATGGGCCCGGGAGCCGCCCACGAACAGCATGGCCGTCTTGCCCTCGGTGCGGGGGCGCACCTCTTCGGCCACCGCCTGGACCGCGGGCATCTCCTCGGCGATCACCTCTTCCACCCGCTCGATCAGCTCCTGGTCGCCGAAGTACTGGGCGATCTTCCTCAGGCTCTTGGCCGCGGCCGAGGCCCCGATGAAGTTCACCTTGATCCAGGGGATGCCGTACTTGACCTCCAGCATGTCGGCCACGTAGTTGATGGAGCGGTGGCACATCACCGCGTTCAGGTCGGCGGTGTGGGCGCTGGCGAACTGGTCGTAGGAGCTGTTGCCGCTGAAGGTGGCGTTGTTGGTGATGCCGCACTTGTTGAGCAGGCGGTCGATCTCGAATCCGTCGCCGCCGATGTTGTACTCGCCCAACAGGTTGATGCAGTACTTGCCCGGCTTTCCCTCGTCCTCGGCGCCCACCAGGTGCCTAAAGACCTGGTTGTTGGCGATGTGGTGGCCGGCCGACTGGGACACGCCCTTGTAGCCCTCGCAGGAAAAGGCGAAGACGTTGCAGTCGCCGAACTTCTTCTTCATCTTGGCGGCCACGGCGTGGATGTCGTCGCCGATCAGGCCCACCGGGCAGGTGGCGAAAACACAGATGCCCTTGGGATGGAACAGGTCGTAGGCTTCCTGGATGGCCGCCTCCAGCTTTTTTTCGCCCCCGAAGATGATGTCCTTGTCCTGCATGTCCGTGCTGAAGCAGTAGGTCATGTAGTTCTGGGCATCCGGGGCGGTGGCGTCGGTCTGGTTGCGCCGGGTCAGCCAGGAGTAGAACCCGCAGCCGATGGGGCCGTGGGTGATGTTTACGATGTCCCGGGTGGGGCCCATGATCACGCCCTTGCAGCCGGCGTAGGTGCAGCCCCGCATGGTGATGATGCCGGGGATGGTGCGCACGTTGGCGGTGATCTCGGGGGTCTCGTTCTCCAGGGCCTCGTTGATCATGATCTGCTTGGCGCGCTTGCGGGCCACCTTGGGGGGATACTTGCTGAGCATCTCCTCCTTGATGGCCGCCGGGTCCATGGGCGCCGCCTTGTTGTCATGGGCTGTGGTCATTTGTGCTCTCTCTTTGCGTGCTCTAGTCGATGGCCTTGGGGCCGGTTTCCCCGGTGCGCACCCGGGCCGCGTTGCTGACCGGCAGGATGAAAATCTTGCCATCACCGGGCTTGCCGGTTTGGTTGGTCTCGATCAGGGTCCGCACCACGGGCTCCACGTTCCTGTCGGAGACCACCATGGTCAGCATGCGCTTGGAGTAGAGCTTGCCCTTCTCGCCCAACAGGGCGATCGCTTCCTCGTACCCCTCGCTGGCCCCGGCCAGGATCTTCACGTCCACCAAGCCCTTGCCGCGCCCCTGACACTCATGGGCGAACATGGAGTCGATGCCGATCTTGGTAAGCGCCTGCTTGGTCTGGTTCATGGTGTTCATGCGCACCACGGCGATGATCTCTTTCATGCCGTGGCCTCGGCTTCCTCCACCGGCGCGGTGTCGTGCACCCCGGAGCTGATGGTGAAGACGTCCTCCACCTCGCTGACGAAGATCTTGCCGTCGCCGAAGGCGCCCTTGCCCTTGGTGCGGGCCGCCTCCATGATGGTCTTGATCACGAACTCCTGATCCTCGCTGTCGATCACGCTCATCAGCATGGTCTTGGGGATCTCGTCGTAAGTGATCTGGCCGATCTTGATGCCCCGCTGCTTGCCGCGGCCGGCCACGGCGAATTTGGTCACCGAGGGGAACCCGGCGTCCATCAGCGCCTTGAGGACCTCATCGGCCTTCTCCGGCCTCACGATTGCTCTCACCATAATCATCATGTCGTTAACCCATCTCTTGACCGGTTTAGGTTGCTCAGGCCGCCAACAGCCCGAAGTCCAGCAGCAGCTGCTCCAGTTGCTCGATCTCCAGCGGCTTGGGGATGATGAACATCTGGTTTTCGTCGATGGCCTTGGCCAGGGAGCGGTAGTGCTGGGCCTGGGGCGCGTCGGAGTTCCACTCGATCACCGTCTTGCGGTTGATCTCGGCCCGCTGCACGTCGTTGTCCCGGGGCACGAAGTAGATCATCTGGGTGCCGAGCATCTTGGCCAGCTCCTCGATCATCTCGCTTTCGTTGTCCACGTTGCGGCTGTTGCAGATAAGCCCGCCCAGGCGCACCTTGCCGCTCTCGGCGTACTTGCGGATGCCCTTGCAGATGTTGTTGGCCGCGTACATGGCCATCATCTCGCCGGAACAGACGATGTAGATCTCCTCGGCCTTGCCGTCCCGGATGGGCATGGCGAAGCCGCCGCAGACCACGTCGCCCAGCACGTCGTAGAAGGCGTAGTCCAGTCCCTCCACCTCTTCATAGGCGCCCAGGGACTCGAGCATGTTGATGGAGGTGATGATGCCCCGGCCGGCGCAGCCCACTCCGGGCTCGGGCCCGCCGGACTCCACGCACCAGGTTCCGCCGAAGCCGCCGCGCCGGATTTCCTCCAGCTCCACGTCCTCGCCTTCCTCGCGCAGGGTGTCCAGCACCGACTTCTGGGCCAGGCCGCCCAGGAGCAGACGGGTGGAGTCCGCCTTGGGGTCGCAGCCCACCACCATCACCTTCTTGCCCATTTCAGCCAGCCCGGCCACCGTGTTCTGGGTGGTGGTTGACTTGCCAATTCCGCCTTTGCCGTAAATCGCTATCTTTCGCATGGCTAGTAGCCTCCCTAAAGGATTGCTTTGGCCTCCTATAGAGCAAGGCCCTTGCCAAGCCCGCCGCCCGCCGGAGGGCAAGGCGCGCAAGGCACGGATTCGCCTGGCGATTAATTTTTTATGGCTTGTTTGCTGGACTTGAGGCGGCCCCAGGGACGGGACGGTTTTTTTACATTCACGCAAAATGTTTTTACCTGAGGGTGAAATCAACGTGCCCTGGAGGAGGTCATAAAGAAAGGCCCTTTATTCATGGGCCTTGCCGCGAGTCCGTACGCGGGGCGCATGAATAAAGGGCCTGAGAGGGAGCACCTTTCCCTAGGTTCTGGGTGACTCAAATTTTTGCGGGCCGCGGGCGTCTGCATTCACTTTGCCCGCCAGCGGCACAGCCAGGCGGCGGCAGACAAGGCGCGGGCTAGCGATTTCCACAGGCGTATATGTCAATACGCCGAGGAAACGAGCGCCGCCCGCAACGCAGTATCCCGCCGTCTGGCGAAGCCGCTATGATCAACCGTGCACCAGCTTGTGCCGCTCGGCCTTTACCTTCTCTTCCAAGCCGTACTTCTTGAGCCGGTAGCCCAGCTTGCGCAGGGTGATGCCCAGATCGGACGCGGCCCGGGACTGCACCCAGCGGTTGCGCTCCAGGGCGTCCAACAGCTCGCCCTTTTCCAGCTCGTCCAGCTTGGAGCCGTTGTTTTCCTCGTCCTCCGCGCCGGCCGGAGGGGCCTTGGCGCTCATCAGGAAGCCGGGCAAATCATCCCGGCCGATCACCTCCTGCTCCACCATGATGCTCAAGCGCTCTATGATGTTTTCCAGCTCGCGCACGTTGCCCGGCCACTCGTAGGCCAACAGCACCTTCTCGGCCGAGCGGTCGATGGTCAGACGGCGGCTGTACTCCACCGAGTTCTTGTCCAGGAAGTGGTTGATCAACAGCGGTATGTCCTCCACCCGCTCGCGCAGGGGCGGCAGATGCAGGGGAAACACGTTCAGCCTGTAGTAGAGGTCCTGCCTGAACTCCTTGCGCTCCACCAGGGCGGGCAGGTTCTGGTTGGTGGCCGCGATGATGCGCACGTCCACCTTGTGGGTCTTGGGCGAGCCCAGGCGCTCGAACTCCTTGTCCTGCAAAAAGCGGAGCAGCTTGGCCTGCAGGCTGATGGGCATCTCGGCGATCTCGTCCAAGAAGATGGTGCCCCCGTCGGCCTGCTCGAAACGGCCCGGCTTTTCCTCGGTGGCTCCGGTGAAGGCGCCCTTGGCATGGCCGAAGAGCTCGGACTCCAGCAGGTTCTCGGGCAGGGCCGCGCAGTTGATCTTCACGAACGGGCCGTCCGCCCGGGCGCTCATCTCGTGGATGATGCGGGCCACCAGGGTCTTGCCGGTGCCCGACTCGCCCAGCAGCAGCACCGAGGCCTTGGCCGGGGCCACCTTGGCCAGGGTGCCCTGGAGCTGGCGCATGGCCGGGCTCTGGCCCACGATGAAAAAGTTGTTGTACCGGTTGCTGATCTCGTCCTTGAGCAGTTTGTTCTGCCGCCGGAGCAGCTTTTCGCGGCGCTCCACCTGGCGGTTGAGCTGCACGAACTGGCCGATGAGCTGGGCCACGATGGTCAGGAAGCGGATGTCCTCGCTGGCCGAGACCTCCTCGCCGAACAGGCGGTCCACGTTGAGCACTCCGATGGGTTCGCCGGAGAGCAGGATGGGCACCCCCACGAAGGCCACCTGGCCCTTGTCCAGGTCCCGCGACTGGGTCTTGTTGAGGAAAAGGGGCTCCCGGCTCACGTCGGGCACGTAAAAGGGCTGGGCGGTCTGGAAGATGCGGCCGGTGACTCCCTCGCCCTGGCTGTAGACCCCGCGTCTCATCTCCTTGGGAGACAGGCCGTAGGAGGCGTGGATGGACAGCTTGCCGTCCGGGTCGCGTAGGGTCACCGTGGCCCGCTTCATGGCCAGGGTGTCGGAGATGATGGCCAGGACCCGCTCCAGGGTCTGGGAAAGGTTCAGCGCCTCGCCGATGACCCGGCTTATCTCAAATAGAACCCGAAGTTCCAGCTCTGTGACTTGCGTTGCCATGCCCATCAAGGGTGCAAGGATGGTGCCGCCTTGGCCGCCTTGGGCAAGTTGCCGCTATTACGGATGATTTAATGCCATTGCCCGGCTGGGGGTCACGACGAGCCAGCAAAAAGATACCCACTCGAACCGTAATAGTTTATTTCATACATATTAGTATGCCTGTTTTCTTTTAACCACCTTACCGTAGGATAATAAGGTGATAAGCGCGTTGGCGGCCCTGTCCAGCCGTTCCAGGTCCAGGCCCGGCCCCAGACCCTTGCCGGCCAGGCACTCCGCGGCCTGGCGCAGGCTCAGGTTGGCTGGCGGCGGGCCGGGCAAAAAGGGACACCCGCCCCTGCCTCCCAAAGTGGCGTCCAGCCAGGCGGCATTGCCCTGCGCCACAGCCTCCAGGTTGGCCGCCAGCTTGTCGGCCGGGCCGTGTAGATGCAGGCCCAGCTCCGCGCGAGGCATTTGTTCATGTAAATACTCTAATTGTTCCGCGAGGCCTTGGGGAGTGGCCCGGCCGGCGGTGTCGGCCAGGGCCAGGCGCCGCACGCCCAGATCATGAAACGGCGCAAACCGGCGGGCCAGCTCTTGGGGCGCGGGCGGGGGCAGCAATGGCCCGCCAAAGGCGCATTGCAGGCCCATGCGCACCATTAACCCGGCCTCCAGAGCCTCACGGGCCAGGTCGCGGGCCCTCTCCAGGCCCTCTTCCACCCCGCGGCCCAGGTTGCGCCGGCTGTGGCGCGGGGAGAGCGAGGCGGAAAGAGCCACGCCTTGCAGGCCGCAGGCCCGGGCCCGCTCCAGGCCCTGGCGGTTGAGCACCAGGGCCCATATCTCCACCCCGGGCCGGGAGCCGATGGCCTGGATCAGCTCGTCGGTGCCGGCCATCTGGGGCATGCGGTCGGGCCGCACCAGGGAGCCCACCTGAAAGCGGCGCAAGCCTGATTCGAGCAATTGCTCGAATAGCCGTAGGCGCACTGGCCAGGGAGTGACCCGGGCGTGCACCTGCAAAGCCTCGCGCAAGGTCTGGTCCTCCAGCTCCGGCCCTGGGCGCGGGCCCTGCGCTTGTCGTGGCTTGATCTCGGACATGCTGTTGCCTCCAAGCGGTTGGTCTTTGGCCGGGCGTGTGGCCCCACCCTCGCACCCGGGCCTGTCTCCCAACAATGCAAAGGACGGACCAGCCCTCCCCCTGAGAGGGTCATACTTTTATTAAATGTGATAACAGCCTGTTAGGCCGATAAAGACAAAACCGGAACCAAGATCCCGGTCAAGAGGAATGTTCAGGCTTGTAGGAAAAATTTCCCTTTTGGAAGGTGGGCCCCGTTTTGGCGGGGCCCACCCAGGGATATGCGTCTTTAGTCCTTTTTGATCTGGCCGCCGGAGGTGTAGCCCTTTTCGGGCTCGGCCATGACCTTGCTCTTCATGCGGTCCAGCAAACGCCAGTTGGCCAGCTGATCCAGGTAAGAGTAGATCACCGGCACCACCACCAGGGTCAGCACGGTGGAGGAGATCATGCCCCCGGCGATGGCCACCGCGATGGGCTGGCGGCTCTCGGAACCCACGCCAAAGGCCAGCACCACCGGGATCACGCCACCGATGGTGGACACCGCGGTCATCAGAATGGGCCGGAGCCGGGTGGCCCCCGCCTCTATGAGCGCATCGTGGGCGCCCATGCCCTCCAGCCGGAGCTGGCGGGTGTAGTCGATGAGCAGGATGCCGTTCTTGGTGGCCAGGCCCACCAGCAGGATCAGGCCGATCATGGAGAACAGGTTGAAGGTGTTGCCCATCAAATAGAGCAGGCCAAAGGCCCCGATAAAGGACAGGGGCAGGCCCATCATGATGGCGAAGGGATGCACGAAGCTCTCGAACTGGGCGGCCAGCACCATGTAGGTGAGCAGGATGGCCAGGATGAAGGCGAACAGGATGTAACCCATCGTCTCTTGCATGGCCTCGGCCCGGCCCGCGAACTTGGTGGTGTAGCCCTCGGGCAGCATCTCGTCGGCCATGGCCTGGACCTCGTCCATGGCCTCGCCCATGAGCTTGCCCTCCAGGCTGGAGTAGACGGTGGCCGAACGGCTGCGGTCCAGGCGGTTGATCACGCTGGGCCCAACCCCCTGCTCCAGGGTCACGAAGCTGGAAACGTCCAACAGACGGCCGTCGGCGGCGCGCAGCCAGATGCGCTGGATGTCCTCGGGCAGGCTGCGCTGCTCCTCGGCCAGGCGCACCCGCACGTCGTAGCTCTTGCCGCCCTCCTTGTATTCCACCGTCTTGACCCCGCCCAACAGGGCGGCCACGGCCGTGGCCACCTCGCGCACGCTCACCCCCGCGTCGGCCGCCCGGTTGCGGTCGATCTTCACCCGGATCTCGGGCTTGCCGATCTCCAGGTCGCGGGTGATGCCCACGAAGCCGGGGGTTTCGCGCAGGCGCTCCATGATCTGCCGGGAGTACTTGTCAATGCCCTCGATATCAGGGCCCTGAATCACGAACTGGATGTCCTCGTTGCGCGCGGCGCCGCCCAGGGGGGATATGTCCGCGGTGCCGCCGCGCACGTCGGGCATGGTGCGCAGGATGGCGCGCACCGCCATCTGCACCTGGGCCTGGCTGCTCTCGCGCTGATCCTTGGGGAACAGGTTTACAAAGGCCAGCGCCTTGTTGGAGCCGTCATAGCCCGAGACCGAGAAGAAGCTCTTGACCCCGGGCAGCTTGATGAGCTGGTCCTCAAAGCGCTGCAGCACCGAGTCTGTCTTGTCCAGGGAGTAGGACAGGGGCATCTCCAGACGCACCATGAAGCGGGCCTGGTCCTCCGGAGTGATGAACTCCTTGCCCAGCAGGCTGAAGATCCAGCCGCCGGCCACCAGCATGGCCAGGGCCAGGGCGATCACCGAAAGCCGGTGCCTGAGGCACCAGTCCATGAGCCCGCGATAGAAACGGCTGGTGGCGTCCATGGCCCGGTTGAACAGGTTGAAGACGCCGCCCCCACCCTCGCTCACGGTGAGGAAGCGCGCCGAGAGCATGGGCACCACGGTGAGGGCCACGAAGGTGGAGCAGGCCACCGCAAAGGCCAGGGTGATGGCGAACTCGAAGAAGAAGCGCCCCACCATGCCGCCCATGAAGGCCACGGGCAAGAACACCCCGCCCAGGGCCACCGTGGTGGCCACCACCGCGAAGGCGATCTCCGAGCTGCCCTCCAGGGCCGCCTGCATGGGCCCCTTGTGCAGGGCGGTGCGGTGCCGGAATATGTTCTCCACCATGACAATGGCGTCGTCGATCACCAAACCCACCGCTGTCACCAGGGCCAGCATGGTCATGTTGTTCATGGTGAAGTCCAGCCAATACATGCAGGCAAAGGTGGACACGATGCTGGTGGGGATGGCCACCGCGCTGATCAGGGTGGTGCGGATGTTCTGCAGGAACAGGAAGATGACCAGGGCGGCGATGATGGCGCCCAGCAGGAGCTGGAAGCGCACCTCCTCGATGGAGTCTTCGATGAACACCGTGGAGTCGGTGGCGATCTGCACCAGCACGCCCTCGGGGGCGATGCGCCTGAGCTCGGGCAGGATGGCCTTCACCTTTTGGGCGATGGCCACCTGGTTGGCCCCGGACTGGGGCGAGACGCCCAGACCCACGGTGCGCTCCCCGCCGTCCTTGGTGGTGAAACGGGCCACGCCCACGCTCTCCTCGCGGGCGCTCTTGGCGTAGCCCAGGTCCCTCAGGCGCACCGGGGCGCCCTGATGATAGGCCACGATCATGGCGTTGAAGGCCTCGGGCGTGGCGAACTCACCCTTGGTGCGGATGAGGAACTCCTTTTCCTTGGAGTCGATCTTGCCGCCGGGCACCTCCACGTGCTGGGCCTTCACCGCCAGGATCACGTCGTTGACCCCCAGGCCGTAGGCGGCCAGGCGCTCCCTATAGAGCCACAGGTGCACCTCTTTCTTGCGGGCCCCGCCCACGCGCACCTCGCCCACCCCTTGGATCTTCTGCACCAGGGGCCGAAGCTGCTCGTCGGCGATCTTGGTGAGCTGCTCGATGGCCTGGGGCCCGCTGACCGATATCCAGATGATGGGCTGGGCGTTGATGTCCAGCTTGTCGATCACCGGGGACTCGGCGTCGTCGGGCAGCTCCCGCAGCTTGACCGAGACCTTGTCGCGCACCTCCTGGGCCGCCACGTCCACGTTCTTGCCCAGCTCGAACTCCACCACGATGCGGCTGACGCCCTGCATGCTCTTGGAGGCGATGTGCTTGATGCCGCTCACCCCGCTGATGGCGTCCTCCAGCTTGTCGGTGATGTCGTTGTCCACCTCCTCGGGGCGGGCGTTCTCCCAGACGGTGGTCACGGTGACCATGGGGAAGTCCACGTCCGGAAAGAGCGCCACTCCCAGGCGGAAGAAGCCGATGATCCCGAAGACCACCAAGGCGGTGACCATCATGGTGGAGGCCACCGGCCTCTTGATGGAAAAGTCGGTTAAAAACATGGTCGCGCCTTATTTCTTGTCCGCCGGAGCCTTGGGGGCCTCCTGCTTTGTGCTAACCTCGCTGCCGGGCCTCACCTGGAACTTGCCCTCCAGGATCACCTCGGCCCCGGGCTCGATCTGATCGGTGATCACCTCGGCCCATTGGCTGGTGACCTTGCCCAGCTTCACGGACACCTTCTTGGCCTTGCCCTTGTCGTTCAGATACACGTAGGTCTCGGTCTCGGTCTGGATGACCCCGGCCCAAGGCACGGTGAGGGCCTGCTCCTTGACCTGGGTGACCACGTGCACCCGGGCGAACATGCCCGGGTTCAGCAGACGCTGGGAGTTGTCCACCCGGGCCTTTACCTTGAAGCTGCGGGTGGCCACGTCCACCACCGGGGAGATGAAGTAGATCTGGGCCTTGAAGGTGCGCCCCGGGTAGGCCGCCACCATCAGGTCCGCCCCCTGGTCCACGGTGATCCCGGCCTTGTAGCGCTCGGGCATCATGAAGGATATCTCCAGGGGGTCCAGGCTCACCACGGTGAGGATCTTGTCGCCCACCTTGAGGAAGTCGCCCACCGAGATGTTCCGCGAGCCGGCCACCCCGTCAAAGGGCGCGCGGATGTCGGCGTCCTCCATCAGGTCGTGGTGGCGGGCCAGGTCGGCTTGGGCCTGGCTCAGGGTGGCGTCGCTTACCTTGATCTCGGTCTCCAGGTCGTCGTACTTGAGCTTGGAGACCAGGTTGTCCTTTACCAAGGGCTTGTTGCGCTCCAGGATGCGCTTTTGATGGGCCAGGCGGATCTTGAGCTGGTGAATGCGCTGCTGCAGGTTCCGGGCCGTGGCCTTTAGCTTGGCCGTGTCCTGCTTTACCAGTATCTGGCCTTGCTTGACCGCCTTGCCCTCCTTGAACAGGATCTCGGTGACCGGCGCGGCCAGCTCGGCCCGCAGGGTCACCATCTTGGGCGAGACCAGGGTGCCCACCTGGTCCAGGGTGTAGACCACCCGCCGGGCCGCCGCCTTGCCCAAGGTCACCGGGGTGGCCTTCTTGGCCGCCACCTGGGCCTTTTTCTCTTCCTTGCCGCAGCCCGCGGCTCCCAGGGCCATGACCGCCGCCGCGGCCATCAACACGCAAGCCAGCAGAGGTTTTTTAGCGAGCATTTGCTGTCTCCTTGGGGCCCATGGCGGGCATGATGTTGTAGCGGGAGAGGTTGTCCCCTATGGCCCGGTGCAGATCGGCCAGACCGGAGTTGAAGTCAGCCACCGCCGCGGCCTTGCGGATGCGGGCGGCGATCACCGAGTTCTGAAAATCCAGAATGCGGAAGGAGTCGCTCAAGCCTTCGTCCAGGCGGCGGTTCTCCTGCTTGAGGGTGGTCTCGGCCAGGCGCACGAAGCGCTCGGCCACCTGCACCCGCTCCCAGGAGCGATTCAGGGTCACCAGGGCGTTCTTGAGCTCGGTCTCGGCCGTGCCCTCCAGGCGCTTGAGCCGGTAGATGCCGCGCTTCTTTTCCCAAGCCGCTTGGCTGTAGCGGGCCTTGGCCGCCCGGTTGCCGATGGGATACTCCATGTCCAGTCCGATGTACCAGGAGTAGCCGTCGCCCCCGGCCATGCTGCTCCAGGAGTCGCCGTAATCGCCGGCAAAGGGGCTGTTTACCCGCGAGCCGTCAAAGGCGTACTCGCGCTCGGTGCCCGAGAGCCCGTTGGCCGCCAGGCTGCCCTGGGCGTCCAGGCGGGGAAGCTGCTGGTTGTCGAAATACACCAGCCGGATGTCCAGGGTCTTCAGCTCCAGCCGCTGGTTGATCAGGTCGGGCCGGTGCTTGAGGGCCAAAGCCAGGGCCTGG
The DNA here is from genome assembly GCA_021737145.1 of Desulfarculaceae bacterium. Classification (GTDB taxonomy): domain Bacteria; phylum Desulfobacterota; class Desulfarculia; order Desulfarculales; family Desulfarculaceae; genus Desulfoferula. Next base: position 38,317 of record JAIPEN010000003.1, read on the forward strand.
CCGAACTTGGGGTAGACCACGTGGGCGTCGGACAGAGGCTGGGGGATTATGGTCACGTTGTACAGGGGATCGCCGGGCCGTATCTCCAGCAGGTTCTTGAGCTGGTTGGACACCGTCTCCATCTGCTGGCGGGCGTAGACGATCTGCTCATCGCGCGAGGCCACCGCGGTCTTGGCCTCCTGAACCTCGGTGACCGGCACCACCCCGGCCTTGAACTTGCGCCGGTTGCCGTCCAAAAGCCCCTGGGCCAGGTTGCGCGACTCGATGCGGTGCTTGAGCACCTGGTGGGCCAAGGAGAGCAGGTAGTAGGTGTTTTCCACCCGCTGGGCGATGCCCTGGGCCCGATCCAGGTAGTAGTAGCGTGATTGACTCACCCGGTTCTGGGCGATCCTGAGGTTGGCGGTGTTGACCTCCGGGCCCGCGCCCCGCAGCAGGGGCTGGGTCAAATCCAGGGTCAGATAGGTGCGGTAGCTGGGGTTGAGCCCCACGATGGCGGAGTTGCTGTCCGCGCCCAGGCTCTCCACTCCCACCCGGGAGCGCAGGCCGGTCTGGAAGCGCTTGCTCACCCCCACCGTGCCGCCGGTGGATCCCAGATCCTCATGGTCGCCGCCGGCCAGGGCCGAGGCGCTGGGCAGGTGATCCTGGGAGGTGTAGACCGAGGCATCCAGCACCGGGTCGAACTGGGCGTCCTCCACGGTGCGCTGCTCCTGGCTGACCGGGATGTCCACCTCGGCCATCTTGAGCTCCAGGTTCTTTTCGATGCCCCGAACCAGGGCGTCGCGCAGGGGCAGGGTCACTCCGGGAGGCTCCCCCTGGGCCTCGCCGGCCCGGGCCGGCAAGACCGGCGCGGCCATCCCGGCGATCATGAGCAGGGCGATTATGGTACGAAAGATCGGCATGCCAAATCTCTCCTCAGGGACCGGTTAGGTAAGGGGACTCAAAACGCGGTGTATGAACTCTTCGGTGGCGCTGTCCAAGTCGGTGTAAGGCGCCAGCCCTATGATGTCGAACTTGGGAAAACTGGCCAGGGTGCACACGATCAAAAAGGCGGTCTCCTCCACCGGGCAGTCCCGGATGGTGCCGTCCTCCTGCCCCTGCCTGAGGGCGCTGCCCACCAGTTCCAGCAGCCGCTTGAAGTAAAGCCGCACCCCGCCGTTGTAGGGCGAGTCGGAGTTGGTGATGGTCGAAGGATAGTCCCGGGCCAGGCACAGAATCTCGGTGGAGCGTTCCCGGCGCATGCGGAAATGAAACTCCAAATAGGCCCTAATGGCATCCCAGCCATTGTCCGTCTTTTCCATGGCATCGTAAATGCCAATGATGTATGCCTCGAAAACGTCTTCGAGGATACCCAGCATGATGTGTTCCTTGGTCTTGAAATAATAGAAAATAATGCCTTCGGATAGCTCTGCGCGTTCAGCGATCTCGTGGGTGCTGGTGGCGTGGTACCCCTTGGCGGCGAAGAGCTCGATAGCCGCCTTCAAGATATCGGGTTTACGCGACATACCAGGCCTCCGTTAAGGGCTAACCTCGGGTTAAAACATGGCAGGCGGGCCGCGTTTTGCCCGCCTGATCAAGCCAAGTTTGCGTCACTCAATAAAACTGAGTGAGTACTCAGTTAATAGCATGTCCGGGAATTTGTCAAGCCCCCCGCCAAACCATTGTGTCGGAATTTTTTACGTCAAAAAAGAAGCGCCCCCAAATCAGCGTCAAATCAAAAGCTTGTCAGGATGCGGGATGATAGACCCTTCGGCCGGACTCCTCATCCACCCGCAACTCGCCCTTGTTTTCCAGATAGCGCAGGTGGGCCATGGCCTCGCCGGTGGCGAACCACTTCTGGGCCACGGGAAACTCCTGCCATGAGTCGCACTTGATGTCCCAGCTCATGCGCGCGGCGGTCTGATAGGCATCCAGGGGCGCGGCGGCCAAAATTTCGCCTATCTCCCGCAAACGGTCGTGGTGATGCTCCTTGAGCTGGGCGATGCGGGCGGCGCAGTCGGGGATCAGCCCGCGGTGGCCGGGCAGAGCCAGGCGGATGTCCAGGGTGGCGGTCTGGTCCAGGCTGTCCAGATACATGGCCAGGGGATCGAAGCCGTCCCGCCAGCACTGGATGTTGGGGGTGATGTCGCCCAGAATGTGGTCGCCGGCGATGAGGATGCCCCGCTCGGCCTCCCACAAACAGGTGTGCCCCAGGGTGTGGCCCGGGGTGATGCGGCAAATGAAGTTGTAGTCCCCCACGGACAGGGGCTGGCCGTCCTGAATCAGGCTCAGGTGGGGCACCCACTCCGAGCCGTGCTTGAAGCCGGGATGGGCTTGCAATGCCGCCTCCAGCTCGTGGCGGGGGAAGCCGTTGAGCCCACCGTAGGCGATCATGGGCTCCCAGTGAAAGCCCGCCTCGATCAACTCGGCCTCGGGCCGGTTGAAGAAGATGCGGCTGGAGGGAGAGATCACCCGGGAGGTCAGCGCGAAGTGGTCGGCGTGCATGTGGGTGATGAAAAAGTCGGTGCGCTCCAGGTCCACCCCCAGCTCCTGGATGCCCTGTTGCATGGCCTCCAGGCACTCGTCCCGGTTGAGGCCGGTGTCCACGATGAGGTTGCGCTCCCCGCCGAGGATGAAATAGGAGTTCAAATACTTCAGGGGGCTGTTGGGCAGGGGGATCTGCACCCGGTACAGGGACGGCGCCACCTCTTGAATCATGTTGTCTCCCTCAACGGCGTCATCACCTGGCGGCCGGGCTGGGGCGGCCCTGCCGTGTTGTGCCGCCAAATTAATTTTGGGTCAAAGCGGTCTTTTTATAGGTGACTATATTACTCTTTTGATCCGGGGCGTCCAGGGCGTGGCGGGCGATGCGGCTTGACCGGGGTGGCCAACGATTTTAAGATGGCGCGTCACAACACAAGGTTCCGCCATGCGTGACAAAAATTTCATCAAATCCCTGGGCAAGGGCATCGCCATGCTGGAGCTGCTGGGCGAGGCGGTTGAGCCCCTTTCCCTTACCGACATCGCCCGCCGCCTGGACACCAGCAAGACCACGGCGCAGCGCTTCATCCACACCCTCATGGAGCTCGGCTACGTGCGCCGGGTCAGCGGCAAGCGCTATGTGCTGGGCAACCGGGTCCTGGGCCTGGCCAACCGGTTTCTGCATGGCCAGGGGGTGCTCAACCTGGCCCGCCCCTATCTGGAGGAGTTGGCCGCCGGCCTGGGGCGCAGCGTGAGCATGGGGGTGCTGGATGGCGGCCAGGTGCTGGTCACCTTCCGCCAGGAGCACACCCGGCCCTATCCCCTGGCGGTCTACATGGGCTCCCGCCTGCCCATCCACTGCTCGGCCCTGGGCAAGACGCTCCTGGCCTCCCTGCCCCGCAAACGCCTGGAAGAGCTGCTGGACGGGGTCGACCTGGTCAAGGTGACCCCCCGCAGCAAGACGGCCAAGAGCGCGGTGATCAAGGAGACCGCGGCAACCCGCACGCGGGGCTACGCCATCACCGACCAGGAGCTATCTCTGGACCTGATCACCTATGGCGTGCCCCTGCTGGATCACGACGGCAAGGTCGCTGCCGCCGCCGCCCTGTCCCTGAGCATGAGCGACAAGGAAAACCCCAAGGCCACGAAAGCGGCCCTGGCCAGGCTGATCAAGGCCGGTGAGCGTATTTCCCGGGACATGGGCTACCGTGGGCCCTACCCCCGCATCCTTTCGGCGGGATGACCCAGCCGCGCCCGGCCTTGGCTAAAGCTCCACCACGCCGCGCAGGTTCTTGCCCGCCTTCAGGTCATCGAAGCCCTGGTTGATCTGTTCCAGGCTGTAGCGTTGGGTGATCAGGCCGTCCAGGTTCAGCCGCCCGATCTTGTACAGGTCCAGGAGCATGGTCAGGTCGGTGCAAAGGTCGCTGGAGCCGTAATAGCAGGAGAGCAGGGACTTCTCCATGGCCCGCAGAGGGGCCAGGGGCAGGTCCAGCTTTTGGTCCGCCGGGCCCATGCCCACCAGGATCACCTTGCCCCCCCGCCGGATCAGCTCCACCGCCGTGGCCACCACCTGGGGGCTGCCCACCATGTCAAAGGCGTAGTCCGCCCCCCGGCCCTTGGTCAGCTCGATCACCCGCTCCACCAGGCCGCCCGCGCCGGAGTTGATGGTATGGGTGGCCCCGAACTCCCTGGCCTGCTCCAGCTTGCTGTCCAGCAGGTCCACCGCGATGATCCGGGTGGCCCCGGCCAGCACCGCGCCCTGGATCACGTTGATGCCCACCCCGCCACAGCCGATGACCACCACGCTGCTGCCCGGCTTCACCTTGGCGGTGTTGAGCACCGCGCCCACTCCGGTGATGACCCCGCAGCCGGTGAGGGCGGCCACGTCAAAGGGCACGTCCTTGTCAATGGGCAACACGCTGTTTTGCGACACCACGTTGAAGTGGTTGAAGGTGCCCACCCCCAGCATGATGTGGATGTCGATGTCGCCCTTGCGCAGGCGGTAGGTGCCGTCGGGCATCAGGCCGCCCCGGGTCAGGTCGCGGAAGTCGCAGAGATAGGGCTGCTCGTGCTGGCAATAGAAGCATCCGCCGCAGGTGGGCGCCCACAGTAGCATCACGTGGTCGCCGGGCTTTACCTTGTCCACCCCGGGCCCCACCTCGCGCACGATGCCCGCGCCCTCGTGGCCCGGCACCGCGGGCAGGGGCGGCATGGCGAACACCCCGCTGAGCACCGAAAGGTCGCTGTGGCAGATGCCCGCCGCCTTGATCTCCACCAGGACCTCGCCCTGCCGGGGCGGAGCCAGCTCCAGCTCTTCCACGACCAGGGGCGTGTTGTGTTCGTAAAGCACCGCGCCGGAGGTTTTCATGTTTCCCGCTCTCCTTGGCCGGCGGCCGGGTCCTGTCCGGGCCTCTCATCCGCCGATGAGCTGCATTCACTTTATGATGCGCGTCAAGTCCCGCGCCTGCTTCTCTCGCTCGATTCATCCACCTTATATTGAATCCTCTTTTACCAGGTCAAGGGCCAGGGCCGGAGCAGCGGATTGCATGGCCGGCGCGCCCGCCCGCTTTGTGACAAATTGCGACTCCAGCGGTTTTGCCTCGGGAAATCCTTTTTATCGCCCGGCCTTTTGTTAAAATAAGTTTTGTTACAAACAAGTTAGAATTTGGTGCCTATTTTATGACGACTCGCGCCGTCAACAAACAACCCGTTCCCCTCCTGCTCTGGGCGGAGTGCCTGGGCCTGTTCTTCGCGGCCCCGGTGGGGTTGTATTTCCTGCGGCACCAGCTTGCCCACCGGGTCATCCCCCTGGTGATCATCCTTGCCGCAGCCTGCGCCTGGTACCTGTTCAAGCTGCGCGATTTCGACCGCCGCTCCCTGTGGCGGGTGGAGGGCCTGGGGCGCCACCTCAAGGAAATCCTGGTGGCCCTGGCCCTGCCCGCGCTGCCCATCGCCCTGGCCACCTATCTGTTCATGCAGGACCAATTCCTGGCCATGCCCAGCGGCCGGCCCGCGGCCTGGCTGCTCCTGCTGCTGCTCTACCCTCTGCTCTCGGCCTACCCCCAGGAAGTGGTGTTCAGGGGCTTCTTTTTCCAGCGCTACCGCCGCCTGTTCCCCGACCCCCGCATCATGGTGCTGGCCAGCGGGGTGAGCTTCGGCCTGGCCCACATCTTTTACGGCAACTGGGTGGCCCCCCTGGTGGCCGGCCTGGGCGGGGTGCTCTTCGGCTACCGCTACCTCACCTCCAAGTCCCTGGTGGCGGTGGGTATGGAGCACGGCCTTTGGGGCAACCTGCTCTACACCATCGGCCTGGGCTGGTTCTTCCTCAGCGGCTCCATCTCCTAGAGGGTTCCGGCCTAATTTTCCGCGCCTGATCCACCCTTGGGGCCATCGCCAAAGCTCGTCTGAACCAGTCTTTCCGGCAAGTGGAGACTCCCCCCACCCGGCAGCGCGCAAAAGGCCCCGGCAGCGCCTTGGCAAAGCCGGAATTGTCTTTATTTATGCGGCCATGGCGCTACAATGGGGCGTTCCCCAGCATGAAAAGGAAGCAAGCCATGAACCAGCCCCTGAGCATCGACCAGATAAGCCTCGGCCAGACCTACGAGGTCCAGATAGCTGTGGACGAAAAACGCATCGCCGCCTTTGCCGAAGCCACCGGGGACAACAACCCCATCCACTTTGACGACGAGGCCGCGGCCAAGAGCATCTTCGGCCGCCGGGTGGCCCAGGGCATGCTCACCGCGGGCTTTCTCTCGGGCGTGTTCGGCACCCAGTTCCCCGGCTCGGGCACCATCTACCTTTCCCAGAGCGTGAAGTTCGTGCGCCCGGTCTTTTTGGGAGACAAGGTGACGGTGCGCATGGAGGTGGTGGAGATTATGACCGGCAAGAACCGCTTGCGGATCAAGACCACCTGCCTCAACCAGGCCGGCCAGGAGGTGCTCACCGGCGAGGCCATGGTGATGCCGCCGCCCAAACAGGCCTAGGCCCACTGCCCCAGAGCTTCTTCATTTACTAATGTGATGGCCGGCCGTGGCACAGACCGATGCATGGCGGCATTGCCGGCAGGCCCGCCGGGGGGGGCCGCCGTTTTATCTTACCCGAGCCAAATTACATCAAATGGGCCAGCCCCTCGCAGGCGCCCATCTGAATGCCATAAGAAGCAACCGGAAGCGGAGCGGCTTAATGCTCGTGGTCGCCTTGGTCGCTGAACTTCTGCTTGATTTCCAGGATCTCGGACTGGATGGCGAAGAAGGCGTCCACCACGTCCGGATCAAAGTGGGTGCCCCGGTCCTCCTTGATGATCTCCATGGACTTCTCCACCGAGAAGGCCTCCTTGTAGGGCCGCTTGGAGGTCAGGGCGTCGAACACGTCGCTCAGGGCCGCGATGCGCCCCACCAGGGGAGTCTCGTCGCCCTTGTAGCCGTGGGGGTAGCCCGCCCCGTCCCAGCGCTCGTGGTGGGTCAGGGCGATTATCTCGGCCAGCTTCAAGTAGCCCGCCTTGGCCCCGGAGAGGATTTGGCCGCCGATGGTGGTGTGGGTCTTCATGATCACCCACTCGTCCTCGTCCAGGGGGCCGGGCTTGAGCAGGATGTGGTCCGGGATGCCGATCTTGCCCACGTCGTGCATGGGCGCGGCGTAGAGGATCCACTGGGCCACCTCGTCGCCCAGCTCCATCTGGCGGGCGATGGCCGCGCCATAGGAACTCATGCGCAGGATGTGGGCCCCGGTGTCCTCGTCCTTATACTCAGCCGCCCGGGCCAGGCGCATGATGGTGTCCAGGGAGGACTGCTTCAGCCTGCCCAGGGCCTGGCGCAGCTCCATGGTGCGCCGGGCCACTTCGGCCTCCAGCTTGCTCTGGTAGCCCTCCATGAAATCGTGATACGCCTTCACCTTCATCTGGGAGGCCACCGTGGCCTGCAGCTCCACCTTGTCCACCGGCTTGGAGAGGAAATCGTTGGCTCCGGACTCCAGGGCCTTCACCCGGTCCTCCACCGCCTTGAGGGCGGTGACCATGACGATGGGGGTGTTCTGGGTCTTGGCTTCCTGCCTTAGTTTCCGGGCCACCTCGAAGCCGTTGAGGCCCGGCATCATCACGTCCAGCAGGATCACGTCCGGCGGGTCCTGGGCGGCCATATCCAGGGCGCTCTGACCGTCCGGCGCCGAAGTCACCTCATAGCCCAAGGGAATCAACAGGTCTTCCAGCAGCTCCCGGTTGAGTTCCTCGTCGTCCACCACCAGGACCTTGCGGGAGGCGTCTTCCGCCTCCGTCGCCAGCCGGCTGATAAGTTCGTTTTCCATGCTAAGCGCCCAATCTCCCGCTGATCACTTGTTCAAAAAGGCCGCCACTTGGTTGGCGAACTCTCTGGTGTTGACCGGCTTGGTTATATATCCGTCCGCTCCGGCCTGCACGGCCCTCTCCTGGTCGCCCTCCATGGCGTGGGCGGTGAGGCACACCACCGGTATCTCGGCGGTGGCTTGGTCTTGTTTGAGCAATTGGGTGGCCTCCAGACCGTCCATTCCCGGCAGACCCACGTCCATCAACACGATATCGGGATGCTGTTCCCGGGCGATCTGCAAGCCCTCTTCGGCCGATTGCGCGGCCAGCACCTCGAATCCGAACACCTCCAACAGATCCTGGGCCAGCTCCAAGTTCAGGGGATTGTCTTCCACAATCAGGACTGTGCCTTCGGGCATGGTTCGTCAGCTCCCGTTAAAAGCCATCTTGGTGAGGCGGCCGATCTCCTTGAGCAGTTCGGCCTTGCCTCCTCCCTTCAACACCACCGCCTGCACCCTCCCCGCCAGGCTTTGCCGTTCCTCGGGGGACAGGGACACCCCGGTGAAGATCATGATGGGCGGATGCCAGTCGCCGCCCTGGTCGCGCAGGGCCTCCAGCACGTCCCAGCCGGAGACCTCGGGCATGTGCAGGTCCAGCACTATCAGATCCGGCTTTTCGCGCAGGGCGATCTCGATGCCCTCCGCGCCTCCCGGAGCCGGGATGATTTGGCAGCCCAGGCCGCTGAGGATGTCGGTGACCAGCTCCACGTCGGCCGGGTCGTCGTCCACCACCAACACCTTGCCAAAGCCATCACCCGAGCAAGGAGTGATGCCCATCAGCGAGTTCAGGAGCCTGCTCTTGTCCACCGGCTTTTGCAAAAACTCGGCGGCGCCCAGGCGAACGCCCTTTTCGTGGTCGTCGCTGATGGAAACGATGATCACCGGTATGGTGGAGGTCTTCTGGTCTTCGCGCAGCTGGCGCAACACCTCAAAGCCGTTGATGTCCGGCAGCATGATGTCCAGGGTTATGGCCGCGGGACGAATTTTGCGAGCCAGCTCCAGGCCCTTGGCGCCGTTGGCCGCGGACACCACCTGGAAGCCTCCCTCCTTAAGATAGCCCTCCAAGAGCTCCCGGGCCATGGGGTCGTCGTCGATGACCAGCACATGTTCCCCGCCTTCGCCTTCCTGGCCGACGGCGCCCCGGACTTCCTCAGCCGCCGCAGAGGCCGCTTCATCCTGGGCGCTGTCAGAGGTGCGCAGGGGGATGGTGAAGCCGAAGGTGCTGCCCTGGCCTTCGCCCGCGCTCTCCACCCAGATGTCGCCGCCGTGCAGATCCACCAGCTTGCGGGTCAGGGCCAGGCCCAGTCCGGTTCCCTGCTGATTGCGGGAGTAGGTGGAGTCCACCTGCTCGAACTCGTCGAAGATGCGCTTCTTGTCCTTTTCGGCGATGCCCACCCCGGTGTCGCTCACGCTCACCTTCACCTTGCCGTCCTCCTGGGCGGCCTCGATGGTGATGGAACCGCCGTCCGGGGTGAACTTGGCCGCGTTGGACAGCAGGTTGAACATGATCTGCTTGAGCTTGCGCTCGTCGGCATGGAAGTTCAGTTCCCCGACCTCCTGGGGGCAGTCCAGCTTCAGGGAAATGCCGTGCTTGGTGGTCTTTTCCTTGATCAGAACCATGGTCGAGTCCAACCATTCGTTCAGGTTGATCGGGGAAAGCTCCAGCTCCATCTTGCCGCTCTCCACCTTGGACAGGTCCAGGATGTCGTTGATCAGCGAGAGCAGATGGCGGCCGCTGTCCAGGATGTGCTTGGTCTGGCGCGACTGTTTTTGGTTCAGTTCCCCGAAGGTCTGGTCCAACAGTATCTCCGAGAAGCCGATGATGGCGTTGAGCGGAGTGCGCAGCTCATGGCTCATGTTGGCCAGGAACTCGCTCTTGATGCGGTTGGCTTCCTCGGCCGCCTCCTTGGCCCCGCGCACCGCCTCCTCTGCCTCCTTGCGCTCGGTGATGTCGCTCTCCACGGCCACGAAGTTGCTTACCCCGCCCTTTTCGGAGCGCACCGGCTGCACATCCAGCGACAGCCAATACTTGCGCCCACTCTTGCCGTAGTTGACCACCTCCACGTTGAAGCCCTCGCCTTCGACCAGGCGTTGGCGCATGTATTCCACCGTGGCGGGGTCGGTGTCCGGGCCGTGCAGCATGTCTCCCGGCTTCCGGCCCAGGGCCTCCTCCATGGTGAAGTCGCTGATGCGGGTGAAGGCGTCGTTGACCCACTGTATCCTGCCCTCCCCGTCGGTGATCATCACCGCGTTGTCGGTGCGCTGGGCCACCAGGGAAAGGCGCTCGATCTCGGCCCGGTCCTTCAGCTTCTCGCTGATGTCCTGGACGATGGCCACGAAGACCTGGTTGAGCTGACGTGAGGAAAGCTGCAGGTTGCTCTCCACCGGATAGGTGGTGCCGTCCTTGCGCCGGTGCAGGGTGGTGAAAACGATGCGTTCCTCGGTCCCGTCGCGCAGCGGCTTGACCAGCTCCTCGAAGCTCTCCCGGGTGAACTCGGGCTTCACGTCCAGGGCGGTCATCTGGTTCATCTCCTCCATGGTGTAGCCCATTTCCTGGCGCGCCCCCCGGTTCACCTGCAGGATCTTGAGGGTGTTGGCGTCGAAGATGAGTATCTCGTTGAGCGAATCCTCCAAAACCTGACCCAGCCGGGCGCTGTCTTCCTCGGCCATTTTGCGCTGGGTGATGTCCATTATGGCGCCGTCGAGCCACTGGTTGCCCTCCTCGTCGGTCACCGCCGCGCCCTTTTCATAGATCCAGCGCACCTCGCCGTCCTGGCGGGTTATGCGGTAATCCAACTCAAAGGTCTGGCCTTCGTTCAGGGACTCCACCACCGCGGCGCTCACCCGCTCCCGGTCGTCAGGATGGATCACCTCGGCGTAGGCGCGCCGCTTGTTGTCGATGAAGTCCTCGGCCGGATAGCCGGAGATGGCCTCGATGGGCTCGCTTATGAAGCGCATGGTCCAGTGCTCGTCGTTTTCGCAGCGGTACACCGCGCCCGGCACGTTGCGCACCAGGGTGCGGAAGCGCCGCTCCCTTTCCTTGATGGCCGCCTCGGCCTTGGTCTTTTCGGTGATGTCCTGGATGATGGCCACGAAAACCTGGTTGATCTGCTGAGAGGAAAGCTGCAAGTTGATCTCCACCGGATAGGTGGTGCCGTCCTTGCGTTGGTGAACGGTGTTGAACTGGATCCTTTTCTGGCTTCCCGAGACCAGAGGTTCTATCAGCTTCTCGAATTTTTCCGCGGTGAACTCCGGCTTTATATCCAGGGGGGTCATCTGGCTCAACTCGTCCATGTCGTAGCCCAGGTTGCGGCGCGCCCCCTGGTTGACCTGCAGGAACTTGAGCGTCTGGGCATCGAAGATGAAAATTTCGTTAGCGACTCCTCCAAGACCTGACCCAGGCGCAGGTTGTCCTCCTCGGCTCTCTTGCGCCGGTCGATGTCCTCCACCACCGATATGAAGAAATCCGGCTCGCCGTTCTGGTCGCGCACCAGGGACACGGTGAGGTTTATCCAGACTATGGACTGGTCCTTTTTGATGTAGCGCTTTTCCAGAGAATATGAATCCGTCTCGCCGTCCAGCAGCTCCTGGACCAGGCTCAGGTCCGCCTCCAGGTCGTCGGGATGGGTTATGCTTTGGAAAGCGTCGCCCAAGATCTCCTCGCGGCTGTAGCCCAGGATGGAGCAGAGCCTGCTGTTCACCCTCAGCCAGGTGCCGTCCGGAGCCACGTGGGCTATGCCCACGGCCGCCTGTTCGAAGGTGGACTGGAACAAAAGCATGCTCTCGGCCCGCTCGCGCTCGATTTCCTTGCGCTGGGTGATGTCCATCACGATGCCCACGAAGCCCTTGATGGTCCCGTCGGAGTCTTTTTGGGGCACGGCCCGGCCGTAGAACCAAACCATCTCGCCGTCGGGATGCTGGAAACGGTACTCGCCCTCAAAGGGGTTACCCGTTTTGGCGGTGCGCTCCCAGTCCTGCCATATGGCCTCGCGGTCCTCGGGGTGGATCGCCTGGGCCCACCCATCGCCCATGGCCTGGTCCGCGCTTATGCCCGCCATCCGCAACCACTGCTCGTTGACATAGGTGCACATGCCTGTCGGATCGGTGTGGAAGATGCCCACCGGGGCCGCCTCGGCCAGGGACTTGTAGAGCTGCTGGGACTGCCGCAGGGAATCCTCGGCCGCGCGCAGGGCGGTTATGTCGCGGATGATACCGGTGAACAGCCGGGTCTCGCCCACCTTCACCTCGCTCACCGCCAGGCTCATGGGGAACAGGCTGCCGTCCTTGCGGCGGCCGTGTTCCTCGCGGCGCTGGCCGATGATGTGGGGCTCGCTGGTCTCCAGATAGCGCTTTAGGTACTCATCGTGGTGGCTGGCCACATCGGGCGGCTGCAGCATGTTCACCTTTTGGCCCACCACCTCCTCGGCGGTGTAGCCAAAAATTTTCTCGGCCCCCTTGTTGAACGACTGCACCACCCCCTTGGTGTTGATGGTGATGATGGCGTCAACCGTGTTGTCCAGAATGGCCCGGGTGCGGGCCTCGTTCTGCACCAGGCTTTGGTTGCTCTGCTCCAGCTCCTCGGTGCGAGCCGCCACCTTGGACTCCAGCTCGTTGTAGAGGCTCTGCAGGCGCCCGGCCATTTCGTTGAACCCATCGGACAGGGTCCCCATCTCGTCGCGGCTGTGCACCTGGCTGCGGGCCGACCAGTCTTCCTGGCTGAAGCGCTTCATGGTGGCGGCCAACTCCAGCAGCGGGTTGACCACGATTCTGCCGCTGCTCCAGGCCAACAGAATGGCGATGAGCATGGCGGCGATAGTCACCGCGGTCAAAACCCAGCCAAACTGGGAGATGTAGACCCCGATCCCCACCGGCGGAGCCAAATGAATGATGGCCAGCCATTTGTCGCGGCCGCGCTGCAGGTCCACCGCGGCGGCGTAGGCGGTCACCTGCCCGCTTTCCCGATCCATCTGGGTGTCTTGGCCGGCCAGGAAATCCCGGCAGGTGCGTCCGAATTCCTGTTGGCAGTTTTTTCCCGTGTCCAGGTCCCTGGGCGCCCCCCAGAGCATCTCCGGCCGGGTGTTGTGGTAGAGGTAATAGCCGTCCTGGCTCATTATCATCCAGGTTCCGCCGGTGCGCTCGGGCATGCCGCCCAGGGCGTCCTGGAACATGCGATTGGCGTAGAAATTGAGCACCACCACTCCCAGCAGGCGGCCTTGGGCGTTGCGCAGCGGCGAGACGAAGCGAAGCATGGGCTTGTAGGGCTTTTCGATCTCGCCCCGCTCCCGGTTCAGGTCCACGTCCGAGACAAAGACCTTGCCCATGGGCAGACGGGCGGCCTCGGTGAAATAGTAGCGTTTGCTCTTGTCCTGCAAGCCCGACCTGGGCACCTCCTCGGCCCGGCCGTCCACCAAATTGACCCGCAGCACCTCCTGCCCCTTGGCGTCGAGCAAGCGGGCCTGGTCGTAGACCTGCTTGGCATCCATGAAGGAGATCAGGCCGCTCAGGGAATCCCGGTATGCCCAGGAATAGGCTTCTCCGGTGACGGGGTCCACCCCGCCGGAGTTCACCGACCGGGCCAGGCTGCCCAGGTCGGGCAGCTCGGCCAGAAAGGCGGCGTCCGACTTGGCCATTTGGATCAGGAAATCCAGGCGGGAGGCAACGCGGCTCAGAGTGGCCTCTTCCATCAATCTGGTCTGGCTGGTGTAGGACCTCTCGACCAGGCGGATGGTTACCCAAACCGATCCCGCCAGCAAGGGCAGCATGGTCAGGGCGGTGATAACCAGGAGCTTTTTACGTATTCCCCAATAAACAGACATTAAGAACTCCCTGTCTCGCGGGGCAGGCGGGGCGGCTAGGCCGGTTCCGCGCCCTGATCATCTTCAGGCGATGCCGGCTCATCCTGGCTCAGGGGAAGGCTGAAGGTAAAGGTGCTCCCTTTATCCTTCCCCGGGCTATGGGCCCAGATGCGGCCGCCATGCAGCTCCACCAATTTGCGGCATAGGGCAAGGCCCAATCCGCCTCCCTCGAACTGCCGGTTCAAACCGGATTCAGCCTGAAAAAATGGGGTGAACAACTTCTGGGCGTCTTGGGGGGAAAACCCGATCCCACTGTCCTCGACGCTGATCTGCAACTCGTCCGCCTCTGGCTCCAGGTGGGCGGCCAGGGTCACCTGGCCCCCCTCGGGCGTAAACTTGACCGCGTTGGTCAACAGGTTGGTAAGCACCTTTGCCAGCTTGGCCTGGTCGGCGTTCAACTTCAAGGAGGCTGCCTCGGAACTCACCGCCTTGTTCAGGCGCACCTTGTGAGCCTCCGCTTCACTGCTCACCGAGGCCAGGATGTTGCCCAGCCAGGCACCCACCGGAATCAAATCCAATTGCAGGCTGACGCGGCCCGCTTCTATCTGGGAGACATCCAGCACCGCGTCCACCAAATTCAACAGCCGGCGCCCGGCGGCCAGGATGTTCTCCAGCTTGCGGGCCTGCCGTGGGGCCACCTCGCCGTAGGTGCCCGTGCTCAAGGCCTCAGAAAAGCCGATGATGGCGTTGAGCGGGGTGCGCAGCTCGTGGCTCATGGTGGCCAAGATGTGGCTCTTGAGCTGGTCCGAGGCCTCGGCAGCGTCCCGGGCCCTGGCCATGGCCTCCTCGGCCAGCTTGCGCGCGGTTATTTCTATTCCCAGGGCAAATACCTGTCTGCCACCCTGGGCGTGGATGAACTGGAACAAGTAGTGGCGTCCTCCGACGGAGATCTCCGTTTCCTTGCATGGTTCGGCTTGGGAGCCTTGCCCAAAACAGTTCTCGAACAGTTGGCCTACCTTGAGGCCGGGGTCGTCGTACGGCCCCGGCATTCGGGCCAGCAATTCCTCGGCCCCGTGGTTCAAGGTCATCAACCGGCCATCGGGGTACAGCTGAATTATGGGAGTGGGGCTCTCGAGCACAAAGGAGGCCAGGCCGCTGCGCTCCTGCTCCACCTCCCCCAGGACCTCGTTCAGCTTCTTGCCGGTGGGACGCAGGACGAAAACGCCCAACAGAACCAGAAGCAACATCATGGAACCCAGGACCGCGTAGCCGATCAGGCTGGCCCCCCGCACCCTTTGGGCGGAGTCGCGCTCCAGAGTGGCCACGACGCGATCCATTTTTTCCACATACTGCCGCTGGCTGGCCAGGGCCGTGAGCAGGGCCTCTTTGCGAAGGGTGGCCACCATGGGAGATTCCGCTATCCTGCCGGCCACCAGGAAGATGTTCACCGCATCGGCCAATTGCCGGAACGCTGGTTCAATGGTCACGAACATCTCGGCCACGGGCTCGTTGCGCGCGCCGGTGAGGTGGATACCCAGGTCTCCGTGCCAGAGGCCGTGGTGATAATGCTCCCAGTTGTCCAGGGTTTTCCTGAGCAGGACCAGGTTGGCGTGGTGCTTGGCATCCGGGAAAAGCACCGAGGCCAGCATGAGCTTGGTCAGGCGCTCCGACAGCATCCTTTGGCGGCCAGCCATGTTGACCTCGTGGGCGTCCCCCTGGGCCCGGTCAAGGGACCACTGCTCAAACAGCCCGCCGACAATCACCAAGGCGGCCAACAGGCCGAGCGAAGCGATATAAGCGACGCTGAAGCGGCGGGCCACCTTTTTTGTCAGGTCAGTGGCAGGCAAATCTTAATCCCAACCGTGGCGCCAAGTTTTGCCGAAGTGCTCAAGGCATCATCCAGAACCCCCTTCTTGGTTCGCCATCCCGCGGCCAAGCGAGGATCTTAGGGATATCATTAGTATGCATGTAGGACAGGAGCGCGCACAACCACCTGAGATAACAGAGGCTCATCCACCAAAAGGGCGAAGGCGGCCGCCTCGCCTGGCCCCGCCCCAAGGATTGGCGCCAGGGCACCTCGCGCTTGACCGAGGCAACCCAGCGGCTCTCCTCCGACAACCAGACCCCGCATATCTCGTTGATTTTTTGTTGATTAGCATGCAGCGGACCTGCCCGCGCGGACACAGTGGGGCAAGGCGCATTTTTGGGTTTGACCTTTATATCGAACGCTCGTTATGTTAAAAATCATTTCCCGCCAGTCAGAGAAAGGATACGCCGCGCTGTATGGCCAGGCCTCCGCTCAACAAAGACAAACTGGTGGCCACCGCAACTGAGCTTTTTTCATCCAAGGGGTATCAAGCCACTTCAGTCAGGGACATCGCCGCGGCGATGGACATGACGGTTTCCAACATCTATCACTACTTCGGAAGCAAGGAAGGCCTGCTCCGGGCCGTCCTGGAACACTACTCCAAGGTTCTGCTGGACCAACTGCGCGACGCGGTTTCCCAAGACCTGGAGCCTGTGGAGCGCTTCCGCCTGTTGCTCAGCACCCACCTCAGGGTGGCCGGCACCCGCCCCCGGGAAAACAAGATCTTCCTCTTGGACGACGAGCGCCTTTCCCCCGAGGGCCGCGAGGACAGCCGCGCCGTGCAGCGCGAGGTGATGAGCATCTATATCAATGAGCTTCGCAACCTGGACCGCCACGGCCTGCTCCGAGACCAACAGCTGCGCATCCAGGCCTTCAACATCTTCGGCATCATCAACTGGCATATGCGTTGGTACCGGCCCCAAGGGTCCCTGACCCTGGACGAAACCATCGACGGGATTTGCGACTTCATCCTGTTGGGAATGATAAAGCGCTCCGACGGTTAGGCGGCAAATGGCCGCGGCCGGACGGGAGAGCCCAGTTTCTTTAGCCGAAAAGTCTTGGCCAGTGGAATCATGATGGGCTGTACCATCGACATCGACACCGGCGGCACTTTTACCGACGGCTACTTCGTGCAGGACGGACGGGTGGCCACGGTGAAGGTCTCCACCACCCCCCACGACCTGACGGTCTGCTTCCAGGAGTGCATCAAGGCCGGGGCCATGAGCCTGGGCCTGGACACTCCCCAGTTGCTCTATCAGACCGACATCATCCGCTTTTCCAACACCATCGGCACCAACACCATCATCCAGCGCAACGGCAGCAAGATCGGCATGCTGGTCAGCCGGGGCGTGGAGCTTATCAACCTGCTGAAGCCCGAGACGCCGGCTCCGGCCGGGCCTCCCGCCCCGCCCGCCCCGGTTTCCCTGTGCCTGCGGGTGGAGGACCTGGACGGCCTGCACCAGCGCCTGAGCGATGCGGGCTGGCATCCCTTCACCCCGGTGGCCGAGACGCCCACCCCCACCGGCGAGATGATGCGCATCTTCTGCATCCGCACCGAAGAAAACGTGTTGTGGGAGTTTATCGAGATTCCCGAGGCCTGAGCCCCGGCGGATCAGGCCGCCTTGGCCCGAGCGGCCAGGCTGGACAGGCGCTTTTGCAGGCTCCGCGCGTCGCGGCCCATGAACTCCGCGAGCAGGCGGCTTTCCAGGCGCTGCAAATCCACTGCCTCGCCTTGCAGGCGAAGCTCCACCACCTTGTGGTCCTGGCTGGTGAACTGGGCCTCCAGATGCCCCTCCGGGCTCTGCCCCTTCCAGTGGTGCAGAAACAGGCCGGCCCGCACCTTGACCTTGCGGTGCGGGCGGGGCTTGCGCCGGCGATAGGTCCATTCCGGCGAGAGCAGGCGGCGGCCCAGGCGCTCCATGGCCGAGCGCAGCTCATCGTCCACTGTGCGCTTTTCTAGGGGGCCCAGCACCTCCGCAAAACGGGCGGCCAGGCAGTCGTAGAGCGCCTCGTCGTCCAGGGCCGCCTCGCGCTTTGCCCCCAGCTCGCGGCGCAGGGAGGTGAGCTGGCTTTCCATGTGGCCATGAAAGCAGCGGCGGAAGGCCTCGTCCGGGGCGCGCAGCACCCGGGCCATGGCCGCGCAGTCGAAACGGCGCATGAGGTTGCCCACAAAGGCCACCGAGTCGCCGATCTCGCCCGCGCCGGTGCCCGCGATGCGCCGCCCTCCCACGGCCACGTCGTTGACCGGGGCCACCCTGGCGGGCGCGCCCAGGTCTTGATACGCCGCCACCACCGGGGCCAGCAGGCGGTTGTAGAAGCGCTGCCGGTTCAGGCTCACCAGGGGATGGTTCCGCTTCAGCACCACCTGCCAGAAAAGTTGATGTCGGTCCAGGTAGACCGCGCCACCGCCCACCTCTCGCCGAAACACCGGCAGCCCGGCCTCCGCGCAATAGGCCAGGTCAAGCTCCTGGGCCGGGTCCTGGGAATAACCCACCGACACATAGGGCCGCTCCGGTGAGCAGAGCACCAGCCCCTCCCGGCCCAGGTGGGCCAGGGCGTGGTAGGCCAGCTGGCTCTCCTGCCAGGAGACCCTGCCCAGGCGATACAAATGCATGGTGTCTAACATGAAGGCTTCAAGGGACTTTCTTACCGGCCCGCCCTGAGCACCATCTGGATGGCATTTGACGCGCAGGTCGAGACACACAGGCCGCATCCGTAGCATTTGTCCTGATGAAACACCACCGCTCCCGCTTCCCCGCTCTGAGCGCCAAAAACGCAACGTTCCACACACTCACCGCACTGCACGCATGCATCGCTGTCCACCACGGCCACATAATCAGCGTGAGCCACCAGATCGGGCCGCCCGAGCTTCTTCATGAACCCGATATCATGACAACAGCATTCGCAGCAGCTGCAGAGCGCATACACATGCTGCTCGGGGTTGTATATGGTCAGGTGGACCAGCCCGTGCTCATTCGCCAGCTTCAGCGTCTCTGCCGCCTCCTCCAGATCCACGCGGCGGGCCGAACCCTGCTCGACTTTTGTGTCGGCCACATCGTTGATATAAAAACAGGTCTCCAGCGGATTGTCGCAGCGCTTGTGCTTGGTCCTGCACAAGCAGTCCGCCAGCGCGAACGATCGCGAGTTCCGCAGAATTTCCAGCACCTGCTGCGTGGGCAATACCCACTGCAAAAACTCCACCGCCTGACGCACCGGGATTACCTTGGATGAGCACGGAATCTTCCCTTCCTTTACCCATCCGTCAAATGTATGCATCCGTTGCTCAAGCTCTTCATCCCGTTCTTCAATTTCCATACCGCAATCCCCTTTGGCCCCACAATCCGGGCTAAATATCCAGCGAAGCCCGCACCAGTTGGGCCACGTCCATGACCTTCAGGGGCAGCTTGTTGCGCCGGGCGTGGGTGGCCATGGTGCGCAGGCATTGCTGGCAGCCGCTGACCACCGCCTCGGCCCCGGTGGCCAGCACCTGCTCCACCTTGCGCCCGGCTATCTTCGCGTTAAGCGCCTGGTCGATCATTTCCAAATTTCCCCCACCCCCGCAGCACAGGCACTTCTCGCGGTTGTCGGCCAGCTCCACCAATGCGACCCCAGGGAGGGCTCGTATGACCCGCCGGGGCGCCTCGAACACCCGCGCGGCCCGGCCCAGGTCGCAGGGGTCGTGATAGGTCACGGTCAGCTCGCGCTCCCTTAGGGGCAGGCGGCCCGAGGCCAGCAGGCCGTCCAAAAACTGGGTGGCGTGGCTGAGCTTGAGCCCAGCCTCGGGGTAGTGCTCGCGCCACATCATGTAGCAAGAGGGGCAGGCGAACACCACCTCGCGGGCCCCCTTGGCCTTGACCATCTCCAGGTTGTGTTCGATCAGCTCCCGCGCGGCCGGCAGGCTTCCCGCGCCCAGCAGGGGGAAGCCGCAGCACCATTCATCCTCGCCCAGCAGGGTGAAGTCCACCTGCCCGGCCTCGAGCACCTCGGCCAGGGCCACGGGTATCTGTTGGGCCAGGGGAAAGAAGGAGGCCACGCACCCGGTGAAGTAGACCACCTCGGCCTGCTCCTTGATGAACAGGTCGTCCGGCGGCTCGTCCAGATCCTCCACCCACTCGGCCCGGTCTTCCTGGTCCTCTCCGAACACGTTGCGGCTCTCGGCCAGGTTTTCGCCGATCATCTCCACCTTGGCGGGATAGTCCCCCCGGTCCACCAGTTCCTGGCGCAGGTTGAGCCACAGATCCTTGAGCCCGATGCCCGCCGGGCAGACCTCGGCGCAGTTGCCGCACAGGGTGCAGCGGAACACCGTCTCCGAAAAGGCCCTCCAGGCCTCACCGCCCGGGGGGCGGCCGCCGAAAAGCCGCCGCAGCCGGCCCGCCCCGGCCCGCCGCCGCCAGTCCAGGCGATAAAAACCGGAGAGCCGCCCGTCGCCCGAGGCCCCCACCGCCGGGCAGGCCTCCACGCAGGCGGCGCAGCCGGTGCAGGCGTCCAGGGACATGAGCTGCCCCTTGCTGTACAGGCGGTTGTTCAACTCCCTAGCCTTCCGTGGCGTGCTTGGCTATCTCGGCCTCCACCCAGGGGGTGATGGCCTCGGCCCCGTGCAGCAGGTCGTCCAGTTCGCTCAGGTCCTTGGCCTTGAGGCGGTACATCCAGCCCGCGCCGTAGCAGTCCTGGTTGATCAGCTCGGGGCTGATCTCCAGCTCCTCGTTGACCGCGATGAGCTCGCCGTTTACCGGCGAAAGAATCTTGCCCAGCCACTTGCCGGACTCCACCTTGGCCAGCTTCTTGCCCTTCTTGAGCTTCTTGCCCTCGTCGGGCAGCTGCACGAACACGATGTCTCCGGCCAGCTTTTGGGCGAAGTCGTCCATGCCCATGACCAGCTCGTCGCCCTCCACCCGCACCCAGTAGTGCTCCGGATCGTAGAAAAGCTCCTCGGGAAAGTTGTAGCCGCTTATTTCCATGACAGGCACCTCGTCATTATTCGGAATCTTCAATCAGTTCCATTAGGAACTGGGGTGTGGTCATCACTTTGAACTTTTGGGCCCGAAGCTTGGCATTGGAAAGGTTGTGCACGCAGGAGTTGCACTCGGTGAGCAGGATCTGCGCCCCGCTCTGTTCCACCTGGGCCAGGCGCCGCCGGGCCATGGCCAGGGAGTTCTTGGCATAGGCCCCGCGCACCCCGCCGCCGGCCCCGCAGCACAGGGCTTCCTGGCGGTTGTCGGCCAGCTCCACGAAGTCCGGGGCCACCGCCGAGATGGTCCGGCGGGGCTCCTCGTAGATGCCGCAGTGCCGGCCCAGGTCGCAGGGATCGTGATAGGTCACCTTCAGGCCGCTGTGGAGGCCCAGGTCGCGGCCGGCCAGGAACTGGCTCAAATGCATGATGGCCAGGCCCGCCTCCCGGAGCGGGGCGTAGGCGTCCTGCTGGCTGAAGGTGCGATAGCAATAAGGGCAGCCGGTGACCAGGGTCTTCGCGCCGGTGGCCAAAATGCGCTCGATGTTGGCGCTCGCCAGGCGGGGCTTGAGGGCATAGCCCACGTCCTCCAGCACCCCGGAGCAGCACACCTCGTCGATGAGGGTGTAGTCCACCTCCAGGTGGTCCAGCAGGTCCAGGGCCGCCTCGCTGGCCTCCTCCTCGCGGTACTGGCCCACGCAGCCCAGGAAAAACACCACCTCCGCTTGGCCGCCCCGCTCCCGGTCAAAGTCCTCGGGCTCGTCCTCGGCGTAGATGTTGTCGTGCTCGTTGAGCACCTGGTCCATGCCGCTGAAAGCGGGGTGGCAAGTGCCCAGGCCCACCATCTCCTTGCGCGCTGCCTTGATGATGGCGGGCACATCCACCCCAGAGGGACAATTGACCGCGCAGGAGCCGCAGGTGGTGCACTGGAACAGGCTCTCCACAAGCTCTTCGCCCAGCTCCAGGCGGCCCTCCAGCACTTCCTTGAGGAGCAGCATCTTGCCCCGCGCGTTCAGGGCCGGCCGCCGGGTGCCCCCGAACACCGGGCAGTGGGCCTGGCAAAAACCGCAACGCGAGCAGCGCTGGATTTGATCGCGAAACTTTTCCAATAGGGGATGTTGGTCAGCCATGTTCATACGTCCAGGGCCATCTTGCCGGGGTTGAGGATGTTGTTGGGGTCGCAGACCTTCTTGATGGAGCGCATCAAATCCATGGCCACCGGATCGTGCTCCAGGGTCATGTAGGCCGCCTTGGACAGCCCGATGCCGTGCTCGCCGGTGAGGGTGCCGCCCAGGTCCACGGCCAACTGGAACAGGTCGCCGGCCGCGGCCTCCACCCGGCCGCGCTCGTCCTGGTCAGCCCCGTCATAGAGGAACTGGGGGTGCAGGTTGCCGTCGCCGGCGTGGCCGAAGGTGGCGATCTGCACCTGGTGGCGGGCGGCGATGTCCTGCACCCCGCGCAGCATGGGGGCCACCTGGCTCATGGGCACGGTGATGTCTTCCAGCGTGAAGTTGGGCCTGAGCCGGGCCAGCACCGCATAGCAGCTCTTGCGAGCCTTCCACAGCTCGGCCGCCTGAGACGCGCTCTCGGCCCGCTTCACCTCGCGGGCGTTGTGGGCGCTGAACTGCTCCACCACCCGCTCCATCTGGTAGTCCGCCTCGCCCTGGGTGTAACCGTCGGTCTCGGCCAGGAGCATGGCGTCCACCTCGGGCAGGTTGAGTTCGGTGTTCTGGTTGATGGCCTTGAGGGTCTCGCGGCCCAGAATCTCCAGCACGCTGGGGATGACCCCGCTGGCCATGACCCCGCTCACCGCGCGGCCCGCGTCCTCCAGGTCGTCGAAGATGGCCAAGGTGGTGGCCGTGGCCAGGGGCTTGGGGGAAATCTTGAGGATGATCTCGGTGACGATGCCCAGGGCGCCCTCGGAGCCCACGAACAGGCGGGTCAGGTCAAAGCCGGACACGCTCTTCATGGCCCGGTTGCCGGTCTTCATCAGGCGGCCGTCGCCCAGCACCACGCTCAATCCCAGCACGTAGTCGCGGGTGGTGCCGTACTTGGCCCCCTTCACCCCTCCCGCGTTGGTGCCCACGTTGCCCCCCAGGGTGCAGGCCTTGCCCGAGGCCGGATCGGGCGGGAACACGTAGCCGTGGGGCGCGAGCGCTTTTTCCAGGCTGGCGTAGACCACCCCGGGCTGCACCACGGCCACCCGGTCGCCGATGCTGATGTCCAGGATCTTGTCCATGCGGCCCAGGTCCAGCACCAGGCCTCCCTGGGCGGGCACCGACAAGCCGCTGAGCCCGGTGCCCGCGCCTCGCACGGTGACCGGGAAGCCCTCGGCATTGGCCAGCCCCACGATGGCCTGGATTTCCTCGGCGCTATCGGCCCACACCGCGGCCTGGGGCCGGTGGGCGTGCTCCGAGGCGTCGGAGGAATAGCTCACCAGGTCGATGAGCTGGTCGCTGAAATTGGCCTCGCCCACGATGGAGCGGAGCTGATCTTTGGTCTCGGGTCTCATGTCACTTCCCATGTTTGGTCTCGCCGCCCGCCTTGACGGCCAGCCACAGGGGGGCCAGCAGGATATGGCGCAAACGGCTGAAGGGCAGATAGGCCACAAAAGCGGCGTAACAGATGGCATGCGCGTACCACAGGTAGGCATATGCGGTTTGCAGGCCCGGGCCCGGGGTGAACAACCGGCTCAGGGCAGCGCCGACAAAGGCCCAGGCAGGGCCCGCGTAGCCGGTGAGGCTCATGCGGGCCGCCTCGGTGATGAAGCCGCTGAGCACGATGAGCCCCAGCAGGGCCAGGGCCGGCCAGTCGGGCCGGGGCAGGCCGGGCGCCGTGGGGCCGCGCCGCCAGCGGCGGGCCATGGCCAGGAGCCCTCCGGCCAGGACCATAAGGCCGGTGAGGTCGAAGAACAGGGCCGTGGCCGGGTGGTTCTTGGCCAGCATGGCCTGGGTCAGTCCCGCGCCCGGCTCCCAACGCCCCAGGACCAGGGCGGCCAGGGCCCAGGCCAGGCGGGCCGCAAAGGGCAGAAAGATGAGCGCGTGCACCAGCCAGCGGCCCCGCGACAGGCGCCACAGGCGGCGCTGCAACAGGCCGTCCAGAAGCAGAGCGCTCAGGGCCGGGCCCATGCGCCAGGCGCGCTGGTGATGCGCGGCCGGGGCCGGGCCCTCCCCTCCCCCGCTGAGCCAGAAGCCCAGCGAGCCGAGGAGCCCCAGCACCAGCAGGGCCAGGGCTATGCGCGAGGGCCAGTCGGCCAGGCTGAGAGTGGCGGTGTGGCAGGCCAGGCAGAGCGCGCTCTTGGGCGGCAGCACCGCGGCCGGGGCGCCCACCTGGTTGCCCACGAAGTGGCAGCGCTGGCAGGATGCTTCGCTGGCCACCGGCGCCAGGGCGTGCGGGCCGGCCTCGCCGCCGAAGTGGCAGGCCTGGCAGGACACCCCGACGTGCAGGTCGCCGGTGGCCTCCTCGTTGTGGGGCTGGTGGCAGTTCAGGCAGGAGGTCGGCTCCAGGTTCTCGTGGGGCACCTTCTCTGCGCCCTGGTGGCACTCCAGGCAGCTCATATCCGCATGCGGCCCCAGGTCCTGGCCCTTGCCGTCGGCCAGGCCTTCGGAGGCGTGACACTGGAGGCAGGCCGTTGCGGCCGGGGCAGAGGCGGCCCCCACCGGAGCGGCCATGACCAGGGCCAGCAACAGGGCAGCCAGAAGCAGGCCGCCTATGGGTAGGCAGCGGCGCATCAGGCCCCAGCGCCCCGGACGCGGGCCAGGTGGCCCCGATGCTGGTCGCCGCGCACCGAAACCACCGTAACCGGGCTGTGGCGGTAGACCTTGTCCGCGTTGGAGCCCAGCAGGGTGCGGGCAAAGTCGCCCCTGCCCTTGGTTCCCATGACGATGTAGGCCACCTGCTCGCGCTCGGCCGTGTCCAGAATGACCTCCCAGGGCACCCCCACCCCCACCAGCACCTTGGCCTCAAGGCCCTGCTGGTGCAGCAAGGTCTCCAGCCGCTCCCGCCGGGAGGCGGTGCGCTGGGCCACCGCCTGGTCGCTCTGCACCAGCTCGGTGGTGGCCTGGATGAACTTGAGCTCGTCCACGGTGCGCTGGTGCAGCACGTTCAGGGCCACCAGCTCCGCCCCCAGGCAACGGGCCAGCTCGCCGGCCACGCCGGCCGAGTCGCCGCTGTAGTCGGAAAAATCCACCGCCAAAAGCACCTTGACCGCCGCCATGGCCGCCCTCCTTGCTCCTGCCTACTGATAGGCCACGGTTGGCAGCCAGATGACCAACTGGGGCCACATGGCCACCATCACCAGGCCGATGACTTGCAGGATGATGAAGGGCACCACGCCCTTGTAGATTTCTATGAGTTCCACGTCCGGTGGGCACACCCCTTTCAAGTAGAACAAGGCAAAGCCCACCGGTGGCGTGAGGAAACTGGTTTGCAAGCTCACCGCCACCAGGACCACGAACCACACCAACTCCGGGTTCTCCACCACCCCGTGGCCCTCCACCTGGATGCCCAGGGAGCTGATTACCGGGGCCAGCAGGGGCAGCACGATCAGGGTGATCTCGATCCAGTCCAGGAAAAATCCCAGGATGAAGATGACCGCCAGGATCACGGCCATGATGCCGTGGGGCCCCAGGGGGATGCCGGTGAGGGCCGCCTCGATGAACTCGTCGCCGCCCAGGCTGCGCAGAACCAAGGCAAAGGTGGTGGCCCCCAGGAAAATGGCGAAGATATAGGCCGTGGTGTTGAAGCAGGCGAAGGTCACTTCCTTGATGACCTTGAAGCTGAGCTTGCGGTTGTAGGCGGCCAGGAGCGTGGCCCCCAGGGCGCCCACCCCGCTGGCCTCGGTGGGGGTGGTGATGCCCGCGAAGATGGAGCCCAGCACCGCCAGGATCAGTGCCGCCGTAGGCAGGATGGTCTTGAACACGTCCCAGACCATGCCCCACTGCAGGGGTTTGCGGTCCGGGCTTAGCGGAGCGGCCTCGGGCTTGAAGAAGCAGTAGATAAGAATGAAGCTGATGTAGAGCGCGCCCAGAATCACTCCGGGCACCACCGCGCCCATGAACAGATCGCCCACCGACAGGCCCAGCTGGTCGGCCATGATAACCAGCATGATGCTGGGCGGGATGAGAATGCCCAGGGTGCCCGAGCCCGCGATGGTGCCCAGGGCCAGGGGCCGCGAGTAGCCTTGGGCCATCATGGCCGGCATGGACAACAGGCCCAACAGCACCACCGAGGCCCCGATGATGCCGGTGGAGGCGGCCAGGATTATGCCGATCATGGTCACGGTGACCGCCAGGCCGCCGCGCACCTTGCCGAAGAGGTTCTGCATGGCCTTCATCATCTTCTCGGCGATGCCGGAGTGATCCAGCATCAGGCCCATGAAGATGAACATGGGCAGGGCCACCAGCACCCAGTTGTCCATGAACTTGTAGACCCGGTTCACCGCCATGCCCAGGGTCATCAGGTCCAGGCCGGTGAGGGTGTCCAGATACATGTCCGAGAAATAGCCGACCACCGTGAACAGCACGCCCACCCCGCCCAGCACGTAGGCCACCGGGTAGCCGGTGAACAGGAAGGCCACGAAGGTCAGGAACATGGCTATGACGAGATAGTCTTCAACTGGCATGGCGGTCCCCCCGGGGCGCGATGAGGGTGGCGATGCTGGCGATGAAGCGGCTCATGGCGGCCAGGCCCAGCAGGGTGAAGGAGATGGGGATCACCGCCTTGATGATCCAGCGGAAGGGAAGACCCAGGGGAGAGTCCGACCCCTCGTTGACCCGCCAGGACTCGCTCCAGAAGTCGACGCCCATGTAGATGAGGACCGCCACCCAGGGCAGCAGGAACAGCATGCTTCCCACGATCTCCCAGACGGCCTTGCCCCGCCGCGAAAAACGCTGGTGCAGAATGTCCACCCGGATGGGCGAGTCCATGGCCTGGGAGTAGGACAGGCCGATCATCACCGCCAGGCCGTAGAGGTGCCACTGCAACTCCTCCAGCCACACCTGGCCCTTGCCGAAGACGTAGCGCAGCACCACGTTGAGGATGATCGCCAGCACCAGCAGGCAGTTGCTCCAGGCGGCCGCCTTGCCCACCTTGATGACGAAGCGATCCAGCTTTTTACAGATTGCCGGTGGCTCCATGCTTTCGCCGCTCATTGACCGCCTCCGATGCATCCCGGTTTCCGGGCCGGGCCGTGTGCGAGGGGGACGGGGCGACGGTCGTTTCCGCCGCCCCGTCCTGGAGGGAAAGTGCCCTTAACGGGCGGGTTTATTTGAGCTTGGGCTCGGGGCGCGGCAGGAAGGCCACCGAGGACCAGTACTCATACTGGGAGCGGAACTTGCTCAGGTCGTCCCAGACCTTGGCGAAGAAGGGATCCTTCTTCTTTTCTTCCTCGACCACCTCCATCCAGGCCTTCTTAAAGGCGGCCAGCATCTCGGGCGACCAGTACTTGTTGATCACGCCGCGCTTGGTCACGTTCTCTTGGATGACCGGGGCCTGCAGGGACTCCACGAAAGCCAGGGAGTCGGCGGTGGCCGCCCGGGTGATGATCTCCAGGCACATCTGCTGATGCTTGCTCATGGAGTTCCAGGTGTCCTTGTTGATCAGCAGCTCGAACAAGGAGGCCTGCTGGTGCCAACCGGGGTAGTAGTTGTATTTGACGATCTTGTAGAAGCCCAGGCGCTTGTCGATGGCGGGCATGGAGAACTCGGTGGCGTCCAGGGCCTTTTTCTCCAGGGCCGGGAAGATCTCGCCGCCGGGCAGCAGGCTGGTGGACACGCCCATCTTCTGCATTACCTTGCCGCCGAAGCCGAAGAAGCGCATCCTGAGACCCTTCAAGTCCTCGGGGCTGTTGATTTCCTTGTTGAACCAGCCGGAGGTCTCCGGGGCGATAACGCCACAGAGCAGGACCTTCACGTTGTAGCCGTTCTTGTCGTACATCTCCTGCCAGAACTTCAGCCCGTTGCCGTAGTACATCCAGGCCAGATATTCGCTGGCGTCGGGGCCGAAGGGGATGGCCGAGAAGATGGGGGCCGCGTTGATCTTGCCGGCCCAGTAGGCGGCCATGGAGTAGCCGGCGTTGACCTTGCCCTTGGACACCGCCTCCAGAATCTCAAAAGGCGCCACCAGCTTCTTGGGCTCGTAGACCTTCATCTTGATGGCCCCGCCGCTCAGGGTGCCGATGCGCTCGGAGACCCACTTGATGGTGGAGCCCAGGCCGGGCAGCTCGGTGGAAAAGGTTACCGGCACTTTCAATAGGACCGGTTTTTCCTTGGCCGAAACCAAGGCCGGCGCGGCCAACAGCAGGCTGAGGGCCATCACCAGGGTCAAAAGTTTGGCTGCTTTACGCATGCCTACCTCCCTTCGTAGGTTGCTTTTTCAGGTCACTGCCCGCCCGGGCCCGGCCCAAAGGGCCGTCAATTGCGCACGGGCGGGTTTATATGAACGAAGCACCCTTTTGAAGGGCGCATCGGGTTCGGCCTGAGCCAGAGCCTGCGGGCAGGAGGACAGGGCAACGCGGCCTCGCAAACACCCTAGGTCAATTGGTATGACCAATTTATGATTACGAAATTACACGGTGACATGTCAACTAAAATTTTAAGACATTTTCGCTAATAGGCTGGATAATTGTAATTAATTAGTGTGATCAGACGGTAAGGTAATTAGGTATTAAGGATAGCTAATCATACCAATAGCCACTTTTACCGGACCAATGCCGCCAAGGGAAGGTTTGGGGGAGTAAGCGTAACGGTCTCGCGGGCCGAAACGGGAGGGCAAACCAAGGCCGTGGGCTGCATACCGGGCCGGAAGCCACGGCCGAAGCTGAATAACATTTACTGGGAGGGTGGGGTGGTGTAAGGTATTACCAATTTTGGCGTAGCCCCTAACGCCGGGAGCCATGATGAGCCGCTTCAAGCCGGTGCAGCCCAAAAAAATTTCAGACCAGGTTTTTGAGCAACTGCGCGACATGATCTTCCGGGGTCAGCTCAAACCCCTGGACCAGCTTCCCCCGGAGCGGGAGCTTGCCCAGCAGATGGGTGTGAGCCGGCCCACGGTGCGCAACGCGGTGAGCCGCCTGGTGAGCCTGGGGCTGGTGGAACAGCGCCAGGGACAGGGCACCTTCGTGGCCAACCACCACGAGGGCGGCGATCGCAACCCCCTGGGCCTGATGATCGAGGGGCAGTCCCTGAGCCTCACCGAGCTGCTGGAGGTCCGCCTGGGCCTGGAGTGCAACTCCGCCGTGTTGGCCGCCCGCCGGGCCAACGAGGAGGACATCGCCCTGCTGGAGCGCAGCCTGGCCCAGATGAACTCCCAGATCAAAAAAGGCGGCCTGGGCAGCTCGGAGGACGTCTACTTCCACATGCGCATCGCCTATGCCACCAAGAACCAGTTGCAGGTGCAGCTGATGAAGAACTTCTACGACTACATGGCCATGGGCATCCGCGAGAACCTGCAAATCCTCTATCAGGACGTGGTCAACGTGGACCTGGTGCATCTGCAACACGAGAGGGTGCTGGCGGCCATCAAGGCCCACGACACCCACGCGGCCTTTGACTACATGCGCTCGCACATCAATTTTGTGATCGATTACTTCGAGAATCTCAAGGAAGACTGATCGCCGCGGCCAGCGGCCCTTCCCAGGACTACCCAGGCAAAAACCAGATCAAAGGCGGGAAAAGCGGGGCTTTGGGCCTCCACCGCCAGGCTGCGCACGGCGGCGCCTCAGGCCAGCACCGCCTCCACCGCCTTGGCCAGCTTGTCGGCCAGCATGTCGATCTCCCGGCTCTGGATGATAAAGGGAGGGGCCACCACCAAGGCGTCGCCCCGGTCCTGTGCGAAACCCAGGCACTTGTACACGATGATCCCGTCCTGGAACAGATGCTCCCACAAACGCTCGGCCACCCGCTCGGCGCGGGGATAAGGGGTCAGGCTCTCGCGGTCCCGAACCAGTTCCACGCCCCAGAGCATGCCCAGGCCCCGCACCTGGGCCACATGGGGCGAGCCTTGCAAACGGCCGCGCAGGGCCTCGCCCAAGCGAGCGCCCATGTCCCGGGCCCGCTCCACCAGCCCTTCCCTCTCCAGGATGCCCACCGTGGCCAAGCCGGCGGCCGCGCCCACCGGGTGGTGAGAAAAGGTGCCGCCGTGCACGAAACCGCCCGCGGCAACCACCGCCCGGTAGTGCTCGGCCCGCACGCCCACCGCCGACAGGGGCACCGCCCCTCCGGTGAGGCCCTTGCCCAGGGTCATCAGGTCCGGGGAGATGCCCCAGTGCCCGGCCGCGAACCAGCGTCCGGTGCGGCCCATGCCGGTCATCACCTCGTCCAGGATGAGCAGCACGCCGTACTCGCGGCAAATATCCTGGATCGCTTCCCAATAGCCCTCCGGCGGCACCACCGCCGCCAGGGTGGCTCCGCTGACCGGCTCGGCCAAAAAGGCGCTCACCGTTTCCGGCCCCAGCTCCTCGATGGTCTCGGCCAGGGCCCGGGCGCAGCGCAGTTGGCAGGAGGGGTGCTCCAGGCCATAGGCGCAGCGCAGGCAAAAGGGCGGGGGGATGTGGGCCGCCTGGGGCAGCATGGGCTCGAAGGGCGCGCGCTCGGCCGGTCGGCCGGTGGCGGCCAGGGCCCCCAGGGTCAGGCCGTGGTATGAGCCCCAGCGGGCGATGAGTTTGTAACGCGAGCCCCGGCCATGGGCCAGGTGAATCTGGCGGGCCAGCTTAACCGCCGTCTCCACCGCTTCGGAGCCGGTGGTCATGAAGTAGAAACGCTCCACCCCTGCCGGGGCGTGGCGGGCCAGGGCCGTGGCCAGGCCTTCCAGCGGCTTGTTGCCGAACATGGTGGGGTGGGCGTAATAGCCCAGGCTCAGCTGTTCCTCCACCGCCTGGGCGATCTCGGGCCGGGCGTGGCCCAAGTTGACCACCACCGCCCCTCCGCTGGCGTCCAGATAACGCCGCCCGTCGCTGTCGGTTATCCAGCATCCCTGGGAGCTCTCCAACAGGGGCAGGGCTCCCTTGAGCTTGCGGTGAAAGACGTGGCTATGGTTCTGATCGACCATGGGCCTCTTCCGCCCGGCCGCCGGCTGGGCGCGGCTCAGGCTATGTTCAACAGGTTCTTGACCCCTTCTATCTTTTGATCCAGCCCGGCCTGGCGGCCGATCATGATGCGCTGGGCCGTGGGCGGCCCGGCCCCGTGCATGGACTCGATGAGATAGCCCACCGCCCCGGCGCCGGCCACCAGGTTTTCGATGAGCCTGAGCACCTTCATGCGGTCCACCACCGGATAGTCCGGGTTGGCGGCCAGATACTTCTCTATATAGGGCCCGGCCACCGGGTCGTTGAGGTCGGCCGCCGAAGGCAGGGTGCCCAGCAGGCCGCCGGCCACGTCGGTGGCCAAGCGGGCCAGCTCATAGGGGAAGCGGGTCACGTTGAGCTTGCACACGTTGGCCAAGAGCAGGTTCACCAGATAGTTGCCCGAAGCCGTGGCCTGGCCCTCGGCCGAGCAGGCGATGCCGCAGGAGTAGATGGTCTCGTTGAGATGAATCATCTCCACGATCTTGTCCTTGATGTGGCTGGCCCCCGCCACCCCGTTCATCTGGGCGATCAGCGCGGTGGCCCCGATGAGGGCGTCGCCCACCCCCACCTTGCAGCCGCCGTAGCTCTGGCGGTGGTAGGAGGCGAAGCGCTCCACCAGTATCCCGGAGAAGTCCACCTCACCGTCCAAAAACACCCGCTCGTCGGGCACGAACACGTCCTCGAAGACGGTCATCACCTCCTGGCCGCCGAAGCTGTTGCCCACGTCCATGAGGTCGGCCTCCAGCTTGCGGGTGTCGCTGGCCTGGCGCCCGTAGATGTAGCGCACGTTCTGGTCGTTGGTGGGCACCGCGCAGCAAACCGCCCAGGCCTCCTCGCCCTCGCGCATGGTCATGGTGGGCATCACCAGGATCTCGTGGGAGTTGAGCATGCCGGTCTGGTGCAGCTTGGCCCCGCTGATCACGATGCCTCCCGGGCGCCTCTCCTTGACCCGCACGAACAGGTCCGGGTCCAGCTGGTCCTTGGGCCGCTTGCCCCGGTCGCCCTTGGGGTCGGTCATGGCCCCGTCCACCACCAGGTCCTTCTGCTGAATCCAGGTCCAGTAGTCCCGGAAGCGCTGGTGATAGTCGGTGCCGTGCTTGGCGTCGCAGTCATAGGTGGTGCTGAAGATGGCGTTGGCCGCGTCCATGCCCACGCAGCGCTGGAAGCAGCAGGCCGTGCCCAGGCCGCAGTGGCGCTGCATCTTCACCTTGTTCACCAGGTCCTGGGGGCTCTGGTGCAGATGGCTGAAGCGGTTGACCACGTCGCCACACAACGAGGACTCCACGCAGAACAGCTCTTGGGTCTTGGGATCGTGGGCTGCGTCAAAGGTGAAGGCCACCGCCTTCTGGGAGGGCTTGACCAGGCCGCTCTCGTTCACTTCGCTGGTTTTCTTGCCCAGCATGTGGGCCTCCAGGCCCAGCTGGCCCACGGACTCCAGATATTCCTTGCCGGTCTTGAGCGCCATGGCTCGCCCGCCTTTCTCTTAAATTCAGGCCGTTTCCCGTTCCAACACCAGGGCCGTGCCCATGCCGCCTCCGGCGCAGAGGGCGGCCAGGCCCAGCTTCAGCCCCCGCTTGGCCATCTCGTAAAGCAGGGTGGTGGTGATGCGCGCGCCGGTGCAGCCCACCGGATGGCCCAGGGAGATGCCGCTGCCGTTGACGTTGGTTATCTCCCGGTTCAGGCCCATTTCTTTTTCGCAGGCCAAATACTGGGCGGCGAAGGCCTCGTTGAGCTCGACCAGCTCCATGTCGCCCAGGGTGAGGCCCGCCTTGGCCAAGGCCCGGCGGGTGGCCTCCACCGGCCCGATGCCCATGACCTCCGGCTCCACCCCGCAGGTGGCGGTGCCCAGGATACGGGCCATGACCGGCGCGCCCAGTTCCTCGGCCTTGGCCCGCGACATGAGCAGCAGCCCGGCCCCGCCGTCGTTGATGCCCGAGGCGTTGCCCGCGGTCACCGTGCCGTCTTTCTTGAAGGCCGGCTTCAGCCCGGCCAGGCTCTCCAGGGTGGTGTCGGCCCGGGGGTGCTCGTCAATGTCGAAGACCACGGTTTTTTTGCGCTGCTTGACCTCCAGGGGCAATATCTCGCCGGCGAAGCGGCCCTCTTGCTGGGCCCGCGCCGCCCGCTGCTGGCTGAGCAGGGCCAGCTGGTCCTGCTCCTGGCGGCTGATGCCGTAGCGCTCGGCCAGGTTCTCGGCGGTAATGCCCATGGCCGGGCCCACTCCCAGTTCGGTGAGGGAGTCCCACATGGAGTCGCGCACCTCGGCGTGGCCCAGGCGGGAGCCCCAGCGCAGCTTGTCGATGGTGTAGGAGGCGTTGCTCATGCTGTCGGCGCCTCCGGCCATGATCACCTCGGCCTCGCCCGCCTTGATTTGATAGTAACCCAACTGGATCGCGGACATGGCAGAGGTGCAGTTGCGGTGCACGGTGATGCCCGGCACGCTCACCGGCATGCCCGCCTTGACCGCGGCCACCCGGGCCAGGTTGTTCTCGCGAAAGGTCTTCTGATAGTTGCAGCCCCAGATGACATCCTCTATCAGGGCCGGGGCCACCCCCGCCCGGCGCAGGACCTCCTGCATCACCGGAATGCTGATATCCAGGGCGCTCATGCTCTGCAGGGACCCGCCGTGGCGGCCGATGGCCGTGCGGCAGGCGCCGGCGATAACTACCTCTTGGCTCATGGATGCTTCCTCTTTCGGTGCAGCCGGTCCCCGGGGGATCGCCTGTTTATCTCTATTCCTTCACGAAACGGGCCAGACGCTCCTTGGTGTCCGGCGAGTCGAAGCAAAGGCTGATAAGCTCGTTTTCGTATTCATAGGCCGAGTCCAGGTCCACCCGCTCGGCCATTTTCTTGAGCGCCTTGCTCAGGCGCACCGCGATCTCGGAACGACCGACTATCTCGCGGGCGCAGGACATGACCCTGCCCTCCAGATCCTCGGCGGGCATCGCGCGGGTGATCAGGCCGATGCGCTCGGCCTCGGCCGCGCCGATGGTGCGGCCGGTGATCACCATGTCCCAGGCCCGGCGCACCCCGATCAGGTGCATCAGGCGGGGCAGTCCGCCCAGGATTCCGAAGTCCACCTCCTGTTGGCCGAAGCGGGAGGTTTCGCTGGCAAAGACGAAGTCGCAGTTCATGGCCAGGATGTTGCCCCCGCCATAGGCCACGCCCTCGACCTTGGCGATGTACACCTTCTCGCCGCTGGTCATCACCTTGGCCAAGCGGCGCAAATACCCGGTGTAGCCCCGGAAGTCCAGAGGGCCCATGGCCGCCATCTGGGCGATGTCCGCCCCGGCCACGAAGGCCTTGTCCCCGGCGCTGTCCAGGATGATCACTCGCGCCTCGGGGCGCAGGTCCAGGCCCTCCAGGCAGGCGCAAAGCTCGTCCAGGAGCTCCAGGCTCAGCGCGTTGAACTTGTCGGCCCGGTCCAGGGTGACCCGGACGATCCCCTCTTCCGGTGTCTTTACTATTAGATGTCGGTGCTCGGTGGACAAGAAGGTCTCCTCGTTGTTCCAAGTCTCGCCTGGTTCACACTCCCAGGTATTTCTGCTTGGCGTGTTCGTCGGCGTCCAATTCAGCGGCGGTGCCCTGTAGCACCACCTTGCCCTGATCGATGACATAGCCGTAGTCGATCAAATCTAGTACGAAGCGCAGATTTTGCTCGGCCAGAAGAATGGTGGTGGTCTTGCGCACCTCTTGGATCAGTCGCTTGATCTCGCGCACGATCAGGGGGGCCAGGCCCTCGGTGGGCTCGTCCAACAGCAGCACCGAGGGGTTTATCATCAGGGTGCGGGCGATGGTTACCATCTGCTGCTCACCGCCGCTCAGGTCCATGCCCCGGTTGTCCTTGAGCTGGGCCAGCTTGGGGAAAAGATCGAAAATCCTCTCCACGCTCCACTGGCCCTCGCCGCGGGGATTGACCTGCTTCATGATCTCCAGATTGTCCAGCACGGTCAGGTCGGAAAACACCCGCCGGTCCTCGGGCACGAAACCCACCCCCAGCTTGGCGATGCGGTGGCTGGGCAGGCCGCAGATGTTCCGGCCCTGGTAGGTGATGCTCCCCTGGCGGGGCGGCACCAGCCCGATGATGCTCTTCAGGGTGGTGGACTTGCCGGCCCCGTTGCGCCCGATGAGCCCCACCACCTGGCCCTGGGCCACGTCCAGCGACACGCCGAAAAGGATGTGGCTCTTGCCGTAATAGGAGTTTATGTCCCGAACCTCGAGCTCGTTCATGCCTCTTCTCCCAGATAGGCTTCCTTTACCCTGGGGTTGTTGCGGATATCCTTCACCGAACCGTCGGCTATGAGCTTGCCGCTCTGCAACACCAACACCCGGGTGGATATGTTGAAAACCATGTCCAGGTCGTGCTCGGTGAACACGATGGTCACCCCGGTCTTTCGCCACACGTCCTTGATCAGCTCGATGCTCTGGCGGGTCTCCTCCGGCCCCATGCCCGCGGTGGGCTCGTCCAACAGCAACAGGGCGGGATGATTGGTCAGGGCCATGCCCATTTCCAGGCACTTCTGATCGCCGTGGGACAGGGTGGTGGCCACCACGCCGGCCTCGTCGCCCAGGTGCACCAGGTCCAGAATGCGCTCCACTTCCTGGTCCACCTCGGCCATCTTGTCCACGTTCTTGAACAGGCGCAGGGTCTGCTTCTGATGGGCCAGCACCCCGATGCGCACGTTGGCGGCCACGGTGAGGTCGGGGAAGAGGTTCACCACCTGGAAGGAGCGGCCGATGCCCTTGTTGATGATCTGGGGCCGGGAGAGGCCGTCTATGCGCTCTCCTTTGAAGAACACCTGCCCCCGGCTCGGCTTGTACTTGCCGGTGATCACGTTGAAGAAGGTGGTCTTGCCCGCCCCGTTGGGGCCGATGACCGCCAGCAACTCGTGGGGCTCCACCGCGCAGTTGACCTCGTGCAAGGCATTCATCTTGCCGAAGCTCATGGTCACGTCTTGTATCCGCAATATCTCCATTCGCGGAGCCTTTCCCTTCCTAGGAGGACTTGAAGGACAAGATGAACTTCTTGGCGTAGCCGGTAATGCCCATGGGGAACAGCATCACCACCGTGATGAGGATGGAGCCCATTACCAGCTGCCAATACTCGGTGATGGACACGATGTAGCTGTGCAGCACGTAGTAGAACAGGGTGCCCACCCCCGGGCCGATCAGGGTGCTGATGCCGCCGATGAGGCTCATGAAGATCGGCTCGCCCGACTTGGACCAGTGCGAGGCCAGCGCGTCGATGGTCCCGGCGAAGGGGGCGAACAGGGCCCCGGCCACACCGGTGAAAACTCCCGCGATGACAAAGGCGATGAACTTGTACTTCTTTACCGGCAGGCCCAGGAACTCGGTGCGGGTGGGGTTTTCCCGGATGGCCAGGAGCACCTGCCCGAAGGGGGAGTTCATGATGGTGCGCAGGATGAAGTAGCAAATGGCCACCACCACCAGGATGAAGTAGTAGTTGGCCAGGGGGGTGAGTATCTCCACCTCGGTGAAGCCGAACTTCAGCACCGGGCTGGGGATGCCCGACAGGCCGTCCGCCCCGCCGGTGAGCGAGTTCCACTTGTAGATGATGCTGTAAAAGAGCATGGCAAAGGCCATGGTGAGCATCCCGAAGTATATCTCGCTGCGATGAATGCTCATCAAGCCTATGATCACCGCCACTCCGGTGGATATGACCAGGCTGGCGGCAAAGGCCAGCCACCAGTTGCCGGTGACGTGGATGAGCATCAGGGAGATGGTGTAGGCCCCTGCCCCGAAGATGGAGGCCTGGCCGAAGGAGAGCATGCCGGTGAAGCCGAAGAGCACGTTGAAGCTGATGGCGAACAGGGCGAAGACCATGATCTCGGCCAGCAGGTAGGTCCAATACTTGGGCAGGGCCAGGGGCGCCACCACCAGCAGGGCCACCACCAGCAGGGAGCTCAGCAATGACAATTGCGTGGCCGAGAGCCTTTGGAAGGCGGTGGCCACGTTGCCCAGGTAGGGCACCACGGGCACGTGCATCTGCTCTATCTCGCGGCCGAACATGCCCCGGGGGTACAGGGTGAGGAACACCACCAGCAACACGAAGATCAGGCTCATGGAAAGCTCGGGCAAAAACACTCCGCCCAGCACGCTCATCTCGCCCACGATCAGCGAGGCCAGCAGGGTGCCCCGGAAGGAGCCCACCCCGCCGATGACCACGATGGCGAAGCTGTAGATCAAAAACTCCGCGTCCACCCCCGCGGCGATGGAGAGCTTGAGCGAGCCCAAGACCCCGGCCAGGCCGGCCAGCAGGGCCCCCAGGCCAAAGGCCAGGGTGCCGCGGCGGGCCACGTTGAAGCCCAGGGCGTTGGCGATCTCGCGGTCCAGGGAGATGGCGGTCAGAATTTTGCCAAAGGTGGTTTTCTTGAAAATGAACCACAGCCCCCCGGCGGTGAGCACCCCCACCAGAATAATGAAAACCGAGGCCACGGGGATGATCTCGCCGAAGAGGGTGAAGCTGCCCGAAAGCAGGGGCGGAGTGACCACGGTCTTCACGTCCGAGCCCCAGATTATTTTAATAATGTCGTAGATGACCAGAATCAGGCCAAAGGTGAGCAGAATCGTGTAAACATGATGCCTTTTATAAAGGGGACGCAGGAAAACGAACTCGATGAGCATGCCGAACAGCCCCACCACCAGGGGGGCTATGAGCAAGCCGAGCCAAAAGTCGCCCAGGGTTTGGGTGACAGCGTAGGTCACATAGGCGCCCAGGATGAACAGGGCCCCGTGGGCGAAGTTGAGAACGCCCAAAAATCCTAGAATGATGTTCAAGCCCGCCGACAATACGAAAAGCATCATCGCGAAGGTCAGGCCGTTGATGACATAGGCCATCGGTCGCTCCCGGGTGTTGGGTCAGGGGACGCCGGCGCCCGGCCGAAGCCGGGCGCCGGACAGTGCCGAACGATCAGGACTTGAAAGGAATGGGCATGCCGAACTTGTCCCTGGCCTCGCCGTCGGTGACCATGACCTCGCCGTAGGGAATGGGCACGATCTCGGTGGCCAGCCAATAGGGCGCGCCGGGCACCGGGCCCATGTAGCCCATGTGATAGGCCTTCTTGATGGGCAGGTGCGACATCTCGCGGATCTTGAGCCAGCCGGCGTAGCCGGAGTACTCCAGGCCCTCCATGGCCTTGGCCATGGCCATGGGCTTGGTCTCTCCCGCCTTTTCGATGGCCTTCTTGAGGATCATCAGGGAGTCGTAGTAACAGGCCGCGGTGTCCTCGCTCACCCACTCGCCGTAGGCCTTCTGGTAGAGCTCGTTGAACTTCTTGCCCGGGGGCAAGGAGGGATGGCCCTGGTCCATGCCGCTCCACAGGGGCACCATCTGGTCTCCCATGGCCTTGCAGATGCCCACCGAGTTGCCGTAGTGGAAGCCCACCATCTTATCGTAGAGCTTGTAGGGCTTCTGCTGGCGCAGGAAGGTGACCATGTCGCCGGCCCAGGAGATGGTCACCAGGCCGTCGGGCTGATAGTCGGCGATCTGCTGGATGATGCCCGAGAAGTCGGCCTCGCCGAACTTGTGCAGGAAGGGCTTGACCTCTCCGCCCTTGAGCGTGGAGTTGGCCACCGCGTCCTGGAAGTCCTTCAGGCAATCGTGGCCCCAGGCATAGTCGGGCACCAGCACGGCCCACTTCTTGAACTTGGGATACTTGCGCTCGGCCAGGCGCACCACGCCGCGCATCTGGGTGGGGCCGTCGTCGCCCAGGCGGAAGTCCAACTTGTGCATCTCCTTGTAGGCCGAGGTGCCGTCCACCTCATAGTCCCAGTGCAGGATGC
This sequence comes from Desulfarculaceae bacterium, assembly GCA_021737145.1. Lineage (GTDB taxonomy): Bacteria > Desulfobacterota > Desulfarculia > Desulfarculales > Desulfarculaceae > Desulfoferula. The sequence continues at coordinate 76,581 of JAIPEN010000003.1, forward strand.
CGTACTTGCGGGCCACCTGGGAGAGCACCTTGGTGACGCTGGTGCAGGTCTCGCCGTGCAGGGCCACGATGTCCTCTTCCAGGATGAGGCGCTTGGCCACGCGGGCCGCGTCCTGGGCCTTGCACTGGGTGTCCTCGTAGATCACCTTCAGGGGGCGGCCCATGATGCCGCCGCTGGCGTTGATGTGCTTCTCGGCCAGCATGGCGCCCTTCTGCTCCGCGGTTCCGATGCCCGCGAACAGACCGCTGAGAACCTCGCAGAAGCCGACCTTGATGGGCTCCTTGGCCTTGGCATGGATAAAGGGGGTGCCCAGGGGGCTGAACAGGGTGGCCCCCACGGCCCCGGCGGAGATCAAACCGGATTTCTTGAAAAATCCGCGGCGGTCGATGTGGCCACCCATAAGAGTGCTTTTCTTGTCCTTTTTAGCCATTTTTCCCTCCTATTGAGATCAGCATTATCCTCGGCTGGCCCGAACCTCCGGCCCGGGCCTGGCGTAACGAACCATCTGACTAATCCGCATTTCAACCTGGCTCGCCAGATGCGAACCTATTGCTTGGCTCCCTCGGCCTCGCGCAGCACCCGGCGCAACAGCTTGCCGGTGGTGCCCTTGGGCAGCTCGGCCATGAACTCGATGACCCTCGGATACTTGTAGGCGGCCATCTTGTCCTTGGCCCAGTCGATAAGCTCCCGCTCGCTTATCTTGCCTTGGTGCTCCGGAGCCAGCACCACGAAGGCCTTGACCGACTCGCCGCGCTTGGGATCCGGGATGGGGATGCAGGCCGCCTGGTCCACCGCGGGGTGGCGCATCAAAAAGCCCTCCACCTCTTCCGGGGCGATGGCATAGCCCGAGGCCTTGATCATCTCCTTCTTGCGTCCCAGGAAGTACACGTAGCCGTCCTCGTCGAAGCGGCCCATGTCGCCGGTGTATAGGCGGCCGTCGCGCAGCACCTCGGCGGTGGCTTCCGCGCGGTCCCAGTAGCCCTTGAAAACCGCCGGGCTCTTTACCGTGATTTCGCCCACCTCGCCGGGCCCCAGCTCGCGCTGGGGATCGTCGAAGTCCATGATCCTGAGGTCGGTGCCGGTGTGGGGGATGCCCACCGAGCCGTGGCGCGGCTTGTCCAGGGGGCTGAAGGTGTCGCCGGTGTGGGTTTCGCTGAGGCCGTAGGCCGCCTCCACGATGACGCCGCCGCCGGTGACCTCGCCCCAGCTGGTGGCCACCTCTTCGGTGAGGAAGATGCCGAAGCTGGTGGCCGGGTTGATGCGCAACGAGCTCAGGTCAAAGGAGTCCAGGTCTGGCAGGGCCAACATGTCGGTGTTCATGGACACCGTGCCGTAGAGCTTGGTCACCTTGAGGTTGGTGATGGCCGCGGCCATGGCCGCCGGGTCGAAGCGGGACATGATGACCATGGTGCAGCCGCTGTACACCGGGGTGGTGAGCCCCCAGAGCATGCCCGCGATGTGATAGATGGGCATGGCGGTGATCATCACGTCCTCGGGCTGATACTTGTACATCTGGGCCTGACAGGCCGACTTATAGAGCTGGTTGCCGTGGGTGAGCATGGCGCCCTTGGGCAGGCCGGTGGTGCCGCTGGTGAACTGCAACAGGCAGACGTCTTCCAGGCCGATCTCCGGGGAGGCGTACTCGGGCCGGCCCTGGTCCAGCGCGGCCAGCAGCTCCACCGCGCCGGAACACTCCACGCGGGGGGCGGTCATGGACTCGTGCAGGGGGAAGGCCGGTTCGCCGGGCAGATAGTCGGCGAACCCGGTGGCGATGATCAGGTCGAAGCCGCACTTGGCGTTGGCCTCGTCCACGTTGGGGAACAGCTCGTCCTGGCACACGATGATCTTGGTGCCGGTCTGGGTCAGCTCTTCCTCCAGCTCCCAGGCCTTGAACATGGGTCCGCAGGGCACCACGATGAGCCCGGCCTTGTGGGCTCCCAGCTGGCAGATGACGTACTGGGGGCAGTTCTGCATGTAAAGGGCGATGCGGTCGCCCTTCTTGGCGCCCTGGCTCTCCAGGTAGGAGGCGAAGCGGTTGGTGAGCTGGTCCAGCTCGGCGTAGGTTATTTCCTTGCCGTAGAAGTTGACGGCCACCCGCTGGGGGGTTTGCGCGGCGTGCAGGCGCAGGTGCTCGCAGATGGGTTTTTCGCCATGCAGGTAGTTCAACTCAACTGGAATGCCCTCGGGCCAATTTTTCATCCAAATCTTGTCCAACGTCCCATTCTCCCTGTGCTGAATTGATTCGGCCCCTACCCTAGAGGTCTCCGCCCCGCAGTCCGTTGACCACAAGGCGGAAGAAGAACTCCCCCACCTGGTCCGGGTTCATGCCTCCCCGGGGGGAGTACCAGACGCGGCTACGGGCGATCATCGAAGCGATGCCGTAGGCGGCCAACTTGGTGTTGGTCGGCCGGAAAATATTCTGATCGATGCCCACCTGGATAATGTGTCCGAGGATGCGGTCGTATTGCCGACGCATGTCCACGATGACCTTGCGCTTGGCCGGGGAAAGATGGCCCAGCTCGGTGTCGAAGAGCATCTTGGCGCTGCGGCGGTAGCCCAGGGTGACCCGGGCGTGGTTTTGCATGAAACTCAAAAGCTGCTTCAGGGGATCGTCTATCTCGTCGAACTCCAGATGGGCCACGGGCTGGACGATTTGCTCCATCTCCTCGCGCAGGACCTCGAAGAGCAGATCTTCCTTGCTGTCAAAATAATTGTAAATGTTGGCTGGCTTGCAGCCGAAGGCCTCGGCCAGGTTTTTCATGCTGGCCCCGGAGTAGCCAAGGCGGGTGAAAAGCACCCTGGCCTTGTCCATCATTTGCTTCTTTTTTACCTTGCTGTCACTCATTAAATCATCCCCCCCCAGGGTCAGTAAGGATTGTCGGGGCAAGCCGGCGCGCCAAAGGGCAGCTTCTTGGTGAGCAATGAATCGGTAGTCATGGGCCATCCCTTGGCGCGGGGACTTTTGCTGCGAACCAGGGCGATGCGGCGCCCGAAACGATTTTTTTGCGGCGGTTCGCTCAACGCTCTTGGTTAATGAACGTTCATTAAGCTAAAATAAGCGCGAAGCCGTTGTCAAGCCCCTATTTCAGGTGAGGCCCAGGGGTGAATAGTCGCCGGGATTGGGCATAATTAATGGTGATAACTGCAAGTTAGACACCCCATCGGGGGCCGGGGGGGCGGGAGCCCAAGAGAAATCCTGCCTAGGACCTAAATTTTCAGGGAATTGGTTGCCCGGACCAAGCCACCCCTTGTCCCCAAGGATTTGATGACGTAATATGGCGCTCCCGCGATAGACAAGCCAAGCCAGAATGAGGAACCGGAGGTATCGCCCATGAGTCAAAAACAATTCAAGCTCACTTACGGAACCATGTTCAACCCGCCCCAGGAGTTGCACGAGGGTTTTGACAAGGCCCTGAGCACGGTCAAGGCGGGCCTCGGCCAGGAATACGGCCTTTTCATCGGAGGCCAGGATGTCTATTGCGCCGACAAGTTCAGCGAGACATCGCCCACCGACACCGGGCAGGAGCTGGGCGTGTTCCAGGCGGCCGGCCAGGCCGAGGTGCAGGCGGCCATGGAGGCTGCTCAAAAGGCCTCCGGCCCCTGGAGCGCCACCCCCTGGCAGGAAAGGGTGGCCATGGTTCGCAAGGCCGCGGACCTAATCGACGAGCGCACCTTCGAGATGAGCGCGGCCATGACCCTGAGCGTGGGCAAGAACCGCATGGAGTGCCTGGGCGAGGTTACCGAGACCGCCGACCTGGTGCGCTACTCCTGCGATCAGATGGAACAGAACCAGGGCTACATCAAGCCGCTGGGATCGGACCCCTTCCCCGACCTCAACGCCAAGAACATGTCGGTGCTCAAGCCTTACGGGGTGTGGCTGGTCATCACCCCCTTCAACTTTCCCCAGGCCCTGAGCGGCGGACCGGCCGGAGCCGCCCTGGTCACCGGCAACACGGTGGTGATCAAGGCTTCCTCGGACACCCCCTGGACGGTGCGCCTGCTGGTGGATTGCTTCCGCGACGCCGGCCTGCCCGAAGGCACGGTGAACTTCATCACCGGCCCGGGGAGCAGCATCGGGGACTCGCTGGTGGACCATCCCCTGGTGGACGGCATCACCTTCACCGGCTCCTATGACGTGGGCATGGGCATCAAGAAACGCGCCCTGAACTACGACTACGTGCGGCCGGTGATTTTGGAGATGGGCGGCAAGAACCCCACCGTGGTTTCCAACAAGGCGGACCTGGACCTGGCCGCCTTGGGGGTGATGCGCTCGGCCTTTGGCGCGCAGGGGCAGAAGTGCTCGGCCTGCTCGCGGGTCTTTGTGGAAAACCAGGTCTTCGACGAGTTCGCGGCCAAGCTGCAAGAGGCGGCCAAAAAGATCGTGGTGGGCGACCCCTGCCGCAGCGACGTGTACATGGGCCCGGTGATCAACCGCAAGGCCTATGACAAATACCAGGGCTACGTGAGCGAGCTCAAAAAAGCCGGCGAGTTGCTGTGCGGCGGAGAGGTGCTCACCGATGGCGAGCTGTCCCAGGGCTACTTCTGCGCGCCCACCATCGCGGTCAAGGTGCCCCTGGAGCACCGGCTGTGGTCCCACGAGATGTTCCTGCCCATCACCATGCTGCATCCGGTGGCTGATCTGGAAGAAGGCATGGCCCTGGCCAATGACACGGCATACGGCCTTACCGCGGGATTCTACGGAGCACCGGACGAGGTGCCCTGGTTCTTCCAGAACACCCACGGCGGCGTGACCTATGCCAACCGGCCCACCGGCGCCACCACCGGGGCCTGGCCCGGATACCAGCCTTTTGGCGGCTGGAAGGGCTCCGGGGCTTCGGGCAAGAACGCGGGTGGCTACTATTACGTGCCCCTGTATCTGCGCGAGCAGATCCAAGCCTGGATCGAATGGTAGGAGCGCCGAGCGGCCGGGCTGGTTTACGGCCCGCGCCAGGGAAGCAACCAAACGTGCTCGGGCCTGGCCCCCTTCATGGGGTGTCGGGCCCGAGTTTTTTTGGCGGGTCCCCAGGCTTAAAATCTATTTAAAACAACTTTACACAAGAGCTTTTTGGATAACTTTAATTGTTAATATTGCCGCCATAATACAGTCATTTTAGCACTTGCAGGCAAATTATAAAGCAGAGGCATAGCTATTTTGATTCGCCGCTATTTGACGACATATTTAGCTTATCCTGCCCGCTTTTTGACGGCTCACCGTCATCAAGCGGCCTGTAGGGGCGGGCGGCGCGGCCTTCTTGACCCAATGCACCAGCAGGCCGATTTTAGTATGATAACCAAGCGCTGCCACGTGGTATCGTCATTTAAAGCAGACTCCTCCGATTACGGGCTGCGATACAGTTTTTGTTGTTTTAGCAGCAAGTTCGGTGCGGATATATTTATGGTTGAATGATATAATTAAAGATAAACAAGCAAGCCATGCCATTTCCCATCGATACAGGACAAAGGCTCATGTCACAGCCCATGGATATCCCGGAAATTGTAAAAGAGCGGCAACAACATCTCGTCTCATTACGGCGGGATTTGCACCAGATACCGGAGACCGCTTTTCAAGAGCACGAGACCAGCAAATATGTGGCCCGCTTCCTCGCCGAGGCGGGGTTGGCGGTGGATGCCCAGGTGGCGGGCACCGGGGTGGTGGGTCTGTTGGATTCAGACAGGCCCGGCCCCTGCCTGATGATCCGGGCGGACATGGACGCCTTGCCGGTGGAAGAACAGACCGGTCTGTCCTTTGCCTCGCGCAACCCAGGATGCATGCATGCCTGCGGTCATGACTCCCACATGGCCATGGCCCTGACCACCGCCGCCATCCTGTCTGAACTGAGGGAACATCTGCGGGGATCGGTCAAGTTCGTGTTCCAGCCGGCCGAGGAAGGCCCGGGCGGGGCCGCGCCCATGATCCAGGCCGGGGTCATGGACAACCCCCGGGTGGATCATGTGGTGGGATTCCACGTCTGGCCCGCCCTGCCCAAGGGAGTCATCGGCATCAAGAGCGGCGTGCTCATGGCCGCCATGGACCGCTTCGACCTGACCGTGAAGGGGGCGGGCGGTCACGGCGGAATGCCTCACCTGTGCGTGGACGCCTTGGAGGTGGGGGCCCAGGTGGTGGGCGCCTTGCAGCGCCTGGTCAGCCGCCAGATAAATCCCCTGCACCCCGCCGTGGTCACGGTGGGCCGCTTCGAGGCGGGCAGCGCCTTCAACGTCATCGCCGAGGAAGCCAACTTGAGCGGCACCATTCGCACCATGGACCGGGAGGTGCGGGCCGCCTGGCCGGAGCGTTTGGAGAGGATCATCGCCGGAGTCTGCGGCTCCATGGGCGCTGAGTACGATCTCTCCTTCAAGCCTGGCTACCCGCCCATGGCCAATGCGGAGTCCATGACCTCCCTGGCCCGGGAATGCGTGCTGGAGGCCTGGGGAGCGGACGCGGTGGCCGAGCCCGAGCCCACCATGGGCAGCGAGGACATGGCCTTTTTCCTGGAAAAGGCCCCCGGATGCATGCTCATGTTGGGATGCGGCGAGCCGGGCTGCGTATCGCTGCACAATCCCCGCTTCGACTTCGACGAGGAGGTCCTGGGCAGGGGGGTGGAGATCTACTGCCGCCTGGCTGCCAAGCTCCTCGGCCAAACCGCCGGCTAGGAAAACGAGCCCGAGGCTAGCGGCAGGCCACGGCCTCCACTTCCACCAGGCCGCCCTTGGGCAGGCCGGCCACCGCGATGCAGGCCCGGGCCGGCAGGTCGGCCAAGCCCGCGAAGAACTCTTGGTACACCTCGTTGACCTGGGCGAAATCCCCCATGTCGGTCAAGAAGATGGTGCATTTGGCCACCTGGGCCCAGCCCAGGCCCGCGGCGCTCAACACCTGGCCCAGGTTTTCCATGGCCTGCCTGGCCTGCGCGGCCACTCCACCGGCGACCAGCTCGCCACTGGCCGGCTCCAGCCCCAGTTGCCCAGAGAGAAACAGCAGTCCGCCGGCCCAGCGGGCCTGGCAATAGGGACCAACCGCGGCCGGTGCGTCGGGCGAATTCACGGTGAGGGATTGTTGCATGGTCTTGTTTCCTCGCTGCGGAAAATAGCTTGATTAATGCGCGTATGGGCGGAGGTTACTTGACCTGCCGCCGCTGGTCCTCGGCCTGGGCGGCGAACTTGGTCATCAGGATGCCCAGAATGGTGCGGTCGGTTTCCATCATGCCTTCCACGCTGATCAGGCCCAAATTGCGGGCGGTCTTTTCCATGGTGCTGTCCACGATGCCGTCGCTGGGCATGATCTGGGCCCCTTGCAAGGCGAGCAGGGCCGATTGCACGGCGGTGCCCGCCGCGGTGGCCAGCTTCAGGGCGCAGCCCAGCTTGGCCCCGTCGCAGATGACCCCGGCCAGCTCGGAGATCAGGCAGTTCACGGCGGCCGATATCTGCTTTAGGTCGCCGCCGAGCATGTAGGTGACTCCGGCCGCGGCCCCCGCCCCGGCGGCCACCGAACAGCCGCACACCGCCGAGAGGCGGCCGGTGTAGGTCTTCACGTAAGCGGTGACGATGTGGCTCAGGGCCACCGCCCTGAGCAGGTCGTCATGGCTGCACTCGGTGTATTCCTTGACCGCGTACAGGGGCAGCACCGCGGTAAGGCCGTGGTTGCCGCTGCCCGCGCTGGACATGGCCGGCAGCTTCACCCCGCCCATGCGGGCGTCGGCCGCCGAGGAGCACAGGATGCGGGAGGTCATGATCATGTCCTTTTTGACCAGCCGCTGCCGGACCAGGCTGTCCAGGCTCTTGCCCACCCCCATGCCAGAGCCGTGGCGCAGCCCGTGCTCGGAAAGCCGCAGGTTGTAGGTTATGCCCCGCTCGATGAACTTGAGGTCGCTTTCGTCCAGCTCGTCCAAAAGCCCCAGGATTTGCTCCATGCTCAGGGTGGTGAGCCAATTCTCCAACTCGGCCAATCCGCCGGAGCCTTCCTCGGCCGCCGCCTGAACCAGGGGATGGCCGGCCACCTCTTCCCCGTTGAGCTTGAGGCTCACGATGTTGTCGTGGTGGTCCACGATCAGGGACTCGGCCTCCGCGCCGCCGCTCTTGACCACGGTCTTTATGCGCAGCCCCTTCTTTTCGAGCAGATTGACCTTGACCACGCCCCGGGTCAGGAGGTCCTGAGCCTGCTGGGTCACCTCCGGGGTGATGGAGCTGAGCACTTCCATTTTTTGGGTGGCGTCGCCGCCCAGGGCGCCCAGGGCGGCGGCCAGGTCCAGTCCGTAGAGGCCGCCGGTGCCAGGGATGAGCACCGCCATGCCGTTTTTATAAATGTTGGGGTCCACCCACACCTCGATGCTCTCGGGCTCCCCGCCGTCGAGCAGCGAGGCGGCCGAGGCCGCGCCCAGGGCGATGGCCACCGGCTCGGTGCAGCCCAGGGCCGGAGCCACCTCAAGCCTCAGTATATCCTTTATGGCAAAAGCCATTTGTTTCTCCTTCCGGGCCGGTTACTTGATCAACAGGTTGGGCAGCCACACGCAAATTTCGGGGAACACGATGCACAGGATCAGCCCGATCAACTGCATGGCCATGAAGGGCCACACCGACCGGTAGAGATCGTTCATGGTGATCTCCTTGGGGGCCACTCCCTTGAGGTAGAACATCCCGTAACCAAAGGGAGGCGAGAGGTAGGCCAATTGCAGGCTGACGTTGAAGATGATGCCGAACCACAGGGGGTCGAAGCCCAGTTCCTTGATGATGGGCACGAAGATGGGCACGCACAGCACCACCAGGCCGATCACGTCGATGACCATGCCCAGCAGCAGTAGGATCACCTGGATGGCGATGAAGATGCCCCAGCGTCCCATGGGCATGGCCAGGAGCATTTCTTTTACAAACTCGCCGCCGCCGGCCAGGGTGTAGACCCCCACGAAGATGGAGGCCCCGAAGCAAACCCACATCACGATGCCGATGGTGCTTATGGTGCTGAACAGGGCTTCCTTGAGATTTTTCCAGGTGAGGCTGCGCCGCAAGATGCAGATGACCATGGCTCCCAGGGCCCCCACGCCCGAGGCCTCGCCGGGAGTGGCCACCCCGGCGAAGATGGAGCCCACCACCGCTAGCATGAGCAGGCCCGGCAGAATCAGGGACTTGGTCATGGACACCAGTTCCCAGAAGGTGAAGTCGCGCTCCTCCTTGGGCAGGGCGGGCCCGGCCTCGGGGCGGAAGTAGCACTTGATGCCGATGTAGGCCAAAAACAGCACGGCCAGAACGATGCCGGGGCCGATGCCCCCGATGAACAGCTTGCCGATGGATTCGCCGGCAAAGGAACCGTAGAGGATGAACATGATGCTGGGGGGTATGAGCACCCCCAGGCCGCCGCCGGCCATGATGGAGCCCAGGGCCAGGCTCTTGTCATATTTGTGTTCCAGCATCACCGGCAATGCGATGAGCCCGGTGATGATGACTCCCGCCCCGGCGGTGCCCAGCATGGCCCCCAGGATGGCGCACACCACCACCGTGGCCATGGCCAGGCCGCCCCGCAGCGGGCCCATCCACAGATGCACCGCATGGAAAAGCTCGTCGGTGATGCCCGAGTAGCGCAAAAGGTTGGCCATGAAGATGAACAGGGGTATGGCCATGAGGCCATAGCTCTCCATGATCCCCCACACCCGGAAGAGGATGATGGAAAAGACATCAGTGCCGTTGAGGAGGAACCCGAAGATTATGCCCAGGGACGAGAGCACCCAGGCCAAGGGCACTCCCAGGGCCAGAAGGGCGAAAAAGGACCCGAACATCAGTATGGAAAGGAGAGTTATGTCTATGTCCATGATTATCTCTACCGGCCCAGGTATTCGCGGATGTCACGGATGAACTGAGCGATGCACTGCAGGAGCAGGACCAGGGTGCCCGCTGGCACCAGCATGCGCACCGGCCAGATGATTGGGTTCCAAAGGGTCATGGAGTGCTCGTTGTTGACCAGCGCCTCCATGGTCCACTCCCAGCTGTACCAAATGAGCACCGCGCAAAAGAGAAAGACCAGGGGGGCGGTGAGCAGGATGTTTATCAACAACTGCCCCTTGCGGGGAAATTTGTTGTAGATGCTGTCGATCCTGATGTGGGAGTTGTTCAGCTCGGCATAGCCGCCGCTCATGAGATAGGTGGCGCCGCACAGGTATATGGTCAGCTCAAGCCCCCATACCGTGGGCTGATTGAACAGGTAGCGCATGATGACCGCGTAGACGACCACCACTGACGCGGCCAGGAAGGCGAAGCTGAACACCTTTCCCGACAATTCACTCAGTCTGTCTATTGCGCCTAGCACCTTCATGAATATGAGCCCTTTTCCCCTGAGTAACTCTCAATGGATTGGTCAAACAACTTTGGCCCGGTTGTGTCTTCGCCATACCCGGAGGCCGTTTGGCTCCGGCAGCTCGCCCCCGGCAGGGAGGGATGGCTTTCGGCTTGCGCGGCCTTGCCCGGCCGCGGGGGGATGGACAGGGCGCGGGGGCCGCGCCGCGCCGCCCTTTTGGCGGCATTCGGCCGGCGCGGCCCCTTGCCCGGGAACCCGCATTCGCTCTCGCGTCCGTTCACGCCGGTCCCCGTGCGCGCCCTGGGGTTAGTTGGAGGAGATCGACTTGAGGTAAGCGAACATGGAGTCGATTATCTCCTTGCACATGGGAGACATCTTCTCCATGTCCTTGGCCACCTCCATGCCCATCTTCTTGGCCTTTTGCTCGTCCTCGGGGGTGAGCTTCTGCAGGACCAGGCCGTACTTGGCCATCTTTTTCAGGGCCTGGCGGTGATGGGTATCGGCGATGAACAAATCCAGGGCCATGTAGGAGTTAACCGCGGTTTGCAGGGCCGCCTGCAGGTCCGGCGGGAGCTTGTTCCAGGCCTTGAGGCTGACCATCACGTCGCGGGCGGCGGTGTAGGAGTGGATGCCGGGATACTGGACGTACTTAGTGACCTCGTGCAGCTTGGCGTCCAGGTTTTCCATGGGGCCCACGAACTCGCAGGCGTCGATGATGCCGGTGTTCAGAGCAGAATAAATCTCCGCGCCCGGAATCTTCACCACCGAGGCGCCCAGCTTTTCGAACATGAGGGTGGTGGGGCCGGGGAGGCTCCGGATCTTGAGGCCCTTGAAGTCATCTATGCGGGCCAGGGTCTTTTTGGACATGATGCACTCGGCCGAGACCACGTTCATGCCCAGGTGCAGCAGGCCCATCTTCTTGTAGTACTTGTTCATGATCTTCTGGCCGCCGCCGGTGTAGTACCAGCCGGGCATCTGCCAGATCTCGGTGAAGAGCATGGGCGGGGGCTGCACCGGCAGGGTGAAGCCCATGTCCTTGCCGCCCAGATAGCTGGCGGTGTGGATACAGCCGTGGATCAATCCCTTGGACATGGCGTCGAACACCTGGGGGTCGGGCACCAGGGAGTTGCCGGGATGCAGCTTGATGATGAGCCGGCCGTTGGTGGCCTTGGCCAACGTGGCAAAGACCTGGACGGCGGTCTTGTACATATCCGCATTGGGCATGGCATAGGTCTGCCAATTCATCTTGTAGACTTTTTTGGATGCCGCTTGGGACACCAACGGCTGGCAGAGCAGGACGGTTAAGGCCAATAGCAGGGCGACTACGAGTCCGTGTCTTCTTCTCACGACATCTCTCCTTATCTTTCGCTTTAGTTCACAAAGAGGTTAGGGCTATGAGCCGGCGCCCGCGATCACCATTTCCTCGAGGGGGAGCCTCTTGGACTTGATGGAACCGACCGCGGTCCAGCCGATGGCCACGTGCATGCACTGCTTGATGTAGGGGGGCAGACCGTATTTGGTTTGGAAGTTGTTGGCGGTCTTTTCGGTGCAGGAGAGCCAGACCCCGCCCAGCCCGATGGCGTGGGCCATGAGCAGCATGTGATCGCCCGCCGCCGCGCAGTCCAACATCAGGTTGTGCTTGACCAGCTTGTCGTGGGCCACCGTGGAGTAGATGCGCTCGTCGTAGCAGATTACGATCAGCACGCAGCTGTCCATGGGGGTGGGGATGTCGCTCCAGACCATCTTGGCCTCTTTGACGTCGCGGATGACCACGAAGCGCACCGGGCTCAGGTTGCAGCCGGTGGGGGCCGCCCTGCCCGCCTCCAGGACCTTGGTGATCATCTCCTCGGGCACCTGCTTGCCCTGCACCCAGTCCCGGATGGACCTGCGCTCCCAGATGAGCTTTTTGACCACCTGCATTTCCTGCTCATCAAAGGGGGCGGGCAGGTCGCAGGCCAGCTCCGGCTTGCCGCCGGAACGCAGGGTCCGGGCCGCTTGAACGTTTTCCATGACCCAGTCGAGGTCATCCCCCTCCATGGTCAGGCCGCGTTCCTGCCAGACGTCGAGAATCAGCTCCACTTGCAGCCCGAAGGATTTGGGCAACTCTTTTCGGCCCAAGAGGATCGGATACAGCTCGCATTCAATGGAATGATGGGTGCGCTCGCGCAAAAGAGCCCGCAGGCAGGTGGGATCCATCTCCATCAGATCCTCCCTGGTGTAGGGCTCGGACATCACCTTGAATACGGTTACTCCCTCTAACTCCGCTTTAGACATTGGTAGACTCCCTAAAAAGTTCCTCGAGAAAAGCTTGTCAGTCGTTTTGCAAGCTAAGACGAAAATCACAGACCGGAGCGCCTTCCATGCGGGTCATGGTGCGCTCCAGCTTCATCTTGGGGTTGAAGCCCTCGACCATGGCGAAATCCCGGGCGCAGGAAAGCTGATATCCCAGGTCCGCCATGCCCAGGCGGGCGTACATGTCAGCGTAGGCACAGTGGGTGACGTTCCACTCGTAGGCGTCATCGGTCTGCTTGACCACATCGAACTGGTAGCCGTCGCCGGCGGACCAGGCCTCCAGGGCGGTGACGAAGTGCCCCACCGAATCACCCCCCACCAGCTCGGCCGCGGCCTTGCCGCTCTGATGAGCCAGATCTTCAATGACCGGCTGGAGAATGGCCAGGGCTTCCTCGGTCCCCAGCTTCTCGGCAAAGGCCCGGATTATGGGCGCCGCGATGAGCGCCTCGATCTCCCGGCGGGTCAGGATGTTCACTTGCTGAATATCGTTAGCCATGTGGCGTACCTTCCCAGTGAAGAATTGAGCATGGTCCCAAAGCGCCGTGCCGCTGACCGGCGGTCAGCTGTTGGCGCTGAACGTGCTGTCTCTTATCAGCCGCAGGTATTGACGGTTGTGCAGGCGGATATAATCGACCGCGCTCTCGCGGTCTCTTTTGCGAAAGGCCTCGCAGATTTTGGAAAACTGATTCACATGCCCCAGGTTCCACCCGGAAAGGGGCACCGTGGCCCGGCAAAAACGCAGGCAACGGCTGTGCAGGTTGTTCAACACCTTTTCCAAAACCGGATTGTGGGCGGCCTGCCATATGGCGCAGTGGAGCTTGATGTCCAGTTCGGTAATTTCCTTGAAGCTCTCCATCCGGCTCTTTTCATTGCGCAGGTCTTCATGCTCCTTGGCCACCCGCTCCAATTCGGCGGCCAGAAGCTCAAGCTCCTGGACCTGTTCTTCGGTTATGCGCAGGGCCGCCAAAGAGCAGGCCAGCGCCTCCAGGTCCAGCTTGACTTCATAGACATGGGCGATCTCATTGGCATCGATGTGGCTGACCACCGTGCCGAAACGGGGCACGGTTCGGACCAAATCCATTTCTTCCAAACGCAGGATGGCCGCTTTCAAGGGCGGGCGGCTCACCTTCAGCTCGGCGCACAGGTCCTTTTCCACCAGAACCGCCTCGGGCGGATACTCCAGAGAGAGTATGCGCTCCCGCAAAATCTGATAGACTTTTTCCCCCAGGCTGTTGGACTCGGACTTTTTTGTCACCCTTCGTCCTCCTTAACCGTCTCAATTGACAGGCTTTAAATGACGTAATGCCTGGTCTGGTATTATCAGTGGTGTTATCTGTAAAATTACTAATGACCTTATAAGTGGTGACTCCTCTGATGTCAACAGGAAAATTCGGGGATGTCTCTAGGCCCGCCGGTTTGGGCAAGGGAAAAACCAAACAGGACATATGAGGCCGTGGCGGCGCCTGGGCCGAAGAATGGAACGGAACAGGTAGCAAAAGTCGTATCTTGTCCCAGAGGCTTTAACCCGGTTTTGGCCGGTTTTTACCCCTTTTTGCCGAGTAAACTGTAGCCAGAACTGTAGCCGAAGACCCTACGGGTGAAACATTCGAGGCCTGGGTACATTGGCATTGGTGACTACACCACAGTAGCGCCCAAGCGTTTTCCAGCTGTTTTCGCACAAATCACTCAACCAGCCACGGCGAGCACAAGGGGTTCCTGCGCCATCTTCCCATTGACAAATGGTGATTTAATTTGGTAACCCATTACCCATAGTCAGACTAGCTTGGGTGGCCGGAGGCAGGAATGACCGCTCAATACATTGCAAGGTGTTTGCCCCCCCTTGAGGCTCGCCGTGAATCGTAGCATCGGCATCGCGGCGGACCTGCTCTGCGCGGGGCTGGCCGTATTCGCGGTGGTGGTGGCCGCCATCGGCGTATTCGACATGGTGGTGGTCTCGGGGCTAACCGTGCTGCTGGGCCTGTTGGTGTGCGTCTTCCGCCTGGAACAGGGCAAGAGTCAGCAAGCGGCCAACCCGCCGCGCCTGGCCCTGCACGGTCTGATGGCCCTCGCCCTGGTCTACATCTTCTGGGAGTGGGGCCTGGTGATGTTCGAGCAGGAGATCAACATCATCGACATAAGCCTATGGCGCAACGCCTTTGCCTGGGTCTCCATCGCCCTGATCAGCTATCTGTCTTACCGCTTTTTCGGCATCCCCATGCTGGCGGTTCTTGCCCTGTCCGCCGCCTATCTGCTGTTGCCCCCGGCCATCGGAGGGTCAGGGGTGGGCTGGAAGCACGCCATGGAAAACCTGTGGTTTTCCACCGACGGGGTTTTCGGCCGCCCGGTGGAGGTGGTGAGCCGCACGGTGCTGGTGTTCATCGTGTTCGGCGCGGTGTTGCAGCAATCAGGCGCGGGTGCGGTGTTGTTGCGCATAGCCATGGCGGCCACTGGCCGTTTTGCCGGGGGGCCCGCCCACGCCGCCGTGGCCGCATCGGCCCTGTTCGGTTCCCTGTCCGGCACCGCCGTGGCCAACGTGGTGTCCACCGGGGTGTTCACCATACCCATCATCAAGAAGATTGGGTTCAAGCCGGCCTTCGCCGGCGCGGTGGAGGCGGCGGCTTCCACCGGCGGGCAAATCATGCCCCCGGTGATGGGCGTGGTGGCCTTCCTCATGGCCGATATTACCGGCATCCCCTACCTCAAGATAATCGTCGCCGCCCTGATTCCCTCGATCATGTACTACAGCTCCCTGTTCATCGTGGTGTTCATCGAGGCCAAAAGGCTGGGAGTGGCAGCCTTGCCCCGAGACCAACGGATCAAGCTCACCAGAGACGATATGATCAAGAGCCTGGCCCTGGTGGTCCCCCTGGGGGTCATCATCGCGGTTTTGATCACCGGCCGCACGGCGCAGAACGCGGGGTTCTATGCTCTCATAAGCGCGTTTGTTCTCTGTCTGTTGCTGTTCCCCGATTTCCGGCACCCCGCCAAATGGTGGCGCGCCCTGGTCGATTCAGGCAAAACCTGCGCCGTGTTGATGGTCATCGTCAGCGCCATCGGATTTGTAATCGGGGTCATCAACATGACCGGCATCGGCCTCATGTTCGCCGAGGCGGTGCTGTCGGTGGCTTCCAGCGACCTTTGGCTGGCCCTGATCTTCGTCATGCTCTCCTGCCTGGTGATGGGTATGGGCGTGCCCACGGGCGCGGCCTACCTGATGATAGCCATCGTGCTGGGGCCGGTGCTGCACAAGCTGGGGCTTTCGCTGATGGCGGCCCATTTGTTCGTGGTCTACTTCGGGGTGCTCAGCGTGGTCACCCCGCCGGTGGCCCTGGCGGCCTTCGCCGCCGCCCCCATCGCCGACGCCAACCCCATGGAGACGGGATTGCAGGCCACCCGCCTGTCCATCGCCGGTTTCATCATCCCCTATCTGTTCGTCTTCCACCCGGACATCCTGCTGGTGGTCGGAGAGTTCAATTTCGTCGGCCTGCTCTGGGCCTTGTTCGTATTCTTCGTGTCCACCTGGGGCATAGCCACGGGGCTGGGCGGCTGGGAATGGAACAAGCTGCCCCTGTGGCAACGGGCGGCGCGGCTGTTGTCGGCGGTCCTGCTTATCGTGCCGGGAGTGCCTTCCGGCCTGGCCGGCGGCGTGCTCCTGGCCGTATGCCTGGTACTAAATTTACGGTCCAGGCGCGGACCGCAATACTCATCGGTTCACCAATAAAGGAGGGGAGCATGAGCAAAAAACTTATCTGGGCGATGATCCTGATCGGGGCCTTGGTCCTGGCCATGGCCGCACCGGCCCAGGCGGCCAGAACGCTCAAGATGGCCACCATAGCACCGGGTTCTTCGGCCTACCTGACCATGACCACCATGGCCACCATGATCAACCAGGCGCAGGACGCCCTTAACATCAAAGTCGATGCCACCGGCGCGGCCACCAAGCACCAGGTGGAGCTGGCCAAGGGCAAGATCGACATTTGCATGACCTCGCCGGTGATCTACTTCTTGATGAAGAAGCAAAAGGCCATGTACAAGAAGCTCAAGGACGCGCCGGCCCTGGCCAAGAATTTGCGGCTTCTGTTCTGGTTCCCCTATGGCCAGTATCACTTCGTGACCTACGCCAGCGCCGGCATCAAGCAGCTCAAGGACATCAAGGGCAAGCGCGTCTTTTTGGGCCCTCCCGGCGGCGGGGCCTGGAACGCGGCGCGCGAATGGGTGGCGGTCACCACCGGCTATAAGCCCAACAAGGACTTCGACAACGTCAAGGGCAGCTGGTCCTCGGCTTTCCAGGGCTTCCAGGACCGCCAGTTCGACGTGTACGTGGCCGGCGGCATCGCCCCCTTCCCCCAGGTGGAGCAGTTGAGCCTGACCAACAAGCTGCATTTGCTGGGCCTGACCAAGAAGGAGTATGAGGCCAACCCGGCGGCTATAAAGGCCACCACCAAGGTCGGCCGCGAACTGGGCATTATCCCGGTGGGCATCTACGGCAAGGGCGTGGACAACCAGACCGACGTCTACACCCTGGGCTCCATCGTGGGCGTGTCGGTGAACAAGAAAATGGACGACAAGACCGCCTACGAGCTGACCAAGCTGTTTTGGGAGCAGGCCAAGAAGAACATCAAGACCCACCCTTGGCTCAAGCACCTATCCATGAACTATGCGGTGCGCAACGGCGGCATGCAGCTGCACCCGGGGGCGGCCAAGTTCTATGAGGAGCAGGGAATCAAGATTCCCGCCGGCTCGAAGTAAAACCAAGGTTCCGGTGGGGCGGGCCGCATGGGCGCGGCCGGCCCCGCCAGGGGCCGCTAACCTATGATCTTTGCTAGACTGCCGGACAAAGGGCGCTGGCTCGCGAGTCAGCGCTCCGAGACAGCGGCTGGTGGCAGCCAGATCAATGTATTCCGTGGGGAGAGGTGCGGTTAATGACATTCAAACCCATCGATAAATCGCGCCTTTTTTTGCAGGTGTCGCGCCAATTGCGCAAATCCATTTTCAATGGGGAATATCAGCCCGGCCAGAGGCTGCCCAATGAAAGGGAGCTGGCCGAGACCTTCGGCACCAGCCGGATCATCGTCCGGGAGGCGATCTGGGATCTCAAGAAATCAGGGCTGGTGGAGGTCAAAAGGGGCGCCCACGGCGGGGCCTTTGTCCAGGAGATGAGTCACGACGCGGTCGCCTCGGTGATGCGCGACATGGCCAGCCTGGGCAAGGTGAGGCCGGCCCACATCATCGAGGTGCGCCTGCTCATCGAGCCGGCGGTGGCGGCCCTGGCCGCGGAAAGGGCCGGCGAGGAAGACCTCGCCAAGATGAGCGAATACCTGGAGGTCGTCCCCAAACAACGAACCGATGAATACGTGCGTTGGCAAATAGGCTTCCACCGCATGGTGGGTCAAGCTTCGCAAAATCCCTTGTTCGCGATGCAGGTGAACATCTTCCTGGATTTCTCCGAAGACATGATCCTGAACCTGCGGCAAAAAGACCGGGTCTATCACGGCACAAAAGCCCACCCGGCGATATTGGAAAAAATCGTCCAGCGGGACCCGGAGGGGGCGCAGCGCCTTTTGCACGATCACCTGCTGGAGATAAAACCGGTGTTTGACGACTGGGAAAAGAACTTCGGCAACAACGGGCTGGTGGATTCAGAGCCACGGCGCAAGGAGCAAGCATGAGCTACCCCAGCATCTACCCCACGGGTACCACCATTTATGACCCCTCCCGCTGCTGGAGCGGCTACACCATATTCCAGGCCAGGGAGCTGGGAGCCCTGCTGATCGATATGAACGGGACCGAGGTCAAGCTGTGGAAGGGCCTGCACGGCCTGCCCAACAAGATGTTGCCCGGCGGTTATGTGCTGGGGGCCACCGGCGAGCGCAACACGCAATACGGCATGCAGGACTTCCTGGACGTGGTGCAGGTGGATTGGGAAGGCGAGGTCGTCTGGCGATTCAACCAATATGAATACATCGAAGACCCTGGCGAGGAGCCTCAGTGGATGGCCCGCCACCACCACGATTTCCAGCGCACCGGCAACCCGGTGGGCTACTACGTCCCGGGCATGGAACCCCAGGCCATTGGCGGCAACACCCTGATCCTGTGCCACAAGAACGTGCACAACCCAGACATTTCGGACAAGCCCCTGCTGGACGACTCCTTCATCGAGGTCGATTGGGAAGGCAAGATCGTCTGGGAATGGGTGCTGAACGAGCATTTCGCGGAATTTGATTGGAGCGAGGAGGCGCGCAACATCCTTTTCCGCAACCCCAACGTGCGAACCTGCGGCGGCGACTGGGCCCATGTAAACTCCATGTCCGCCCTGGGGCCCAACAAGTGGTTCGATGCGGGCGACGCCCGCTTCCACCCGGACAACATCATTTGGTCCTCCCGCGAGGCCAACATCATCGCCATCACCGACAAAGTCTCGGGCAAGGTGGTGTGGAAGATCGGCCCGGATTACGACACCAGCTTGGCCGTGAAAAAGCTGAGCTGGATCATCGGCAAGCACCACGCCCACATCATCCCCCGGGGGCTACCCGGCGAGGGCAACCTGCTGGTGTTCGACAATGGCGGTTGGGCCGGCTACGGCGCGCCCAACCCCGGCGCCCCCACCGGCGGCAAGAACGCCCTTCGCGACTACTCTCGGGTCCTGGAGATCGACCCCACGACCCTGGAAATCATCTGGAAATACACTCCGGTCGAGGCGGGGCTGCGCATGCCTTATGACGCCAACCGCTTCTACAGCCCCATTGTCAGCTCCGCCCAGCGCCTGCCCAACGGCAACACCCTGATTACCGAGGGCACCGGCGGCCGTCTCATCGAAGTGACCCCGGATCATGAGATCGTCTGGGAGTACATCAACCCCCACTTCGGGGACCCGGCGCGCTACAACCTGATCTACCGGGCCTACCGGCTGCCCTACGAATGGGTTCCCCAGTTGGACCAGCCAAAGGAGACTCCGGTGGAGCGGGTGGGGGTGTCCACCTTCCGCATGCCCGGGGCTGCCGCGCCCGGCGTGGCGGAGGTCACTGAGGTGGCCGGGGTCAAACCCTATCAGCGGGCCGACGTTGTTTGCGTGCTGAGTTCCGGGGATCTGGTGAAGGACTAGTAGAAGCCGAAGCGGTAGCGTTAATTCGGGATGCCCGGTTCCAAATAGTAACTAGTGCCATGGGTTCGACCTGGCGAAAAATGACGGAGCATTTGGCTCTGGCCGACACCACTGGAGTCTCGGCCATGTTTAGGCGGCTCGACTCAAAGGCACTCCCACTCTAACTCCTGGTGGTGCAGGTGGCGGCGGGGAAGCATCAACGCCAGAGCCCGGGACCTTGGCGCTGATGTTTAGCGGCCTACTGGGAGCGGCTGGTTACCGCCTGTCAATCGGCATTGAAAACTGACCCGGGGTAGACGTTGAATATTGGCCCTTTCTCCCGCGCCAACCAATTACAGCGGGAGAAAGGGCAAAATAATTTTATTGATCTCTATAAATATTTTTCCCGGACTACCGAATCCAGGGGCGCCAGGGCCCCGTGGGGGGGATTGCTTATTCGGCGTACTGATCCTTGAGTACCCGCTTGAGTACCTTGCCCGTGGGGCCCTTGGGCAGATCATCGACAAAGACCACGGACTTGGGCGCCTTGTAGGTGGCCAGGTGCTCCTTGGTGTAGGCGATGAGCTCCTTTTCCGAGGCCTCGGCACCCGGCTTTAGCACCACCAGGGCCACCACCTTTTCGCCCCAATCAGGGTCGGCCAGGCCGATGACGCTGGCCTCGACTATGGCCGGGTGCTTGAACAGCACCTCTTCCACCTCGCGGGGATAGATGTTGATGGCCCCGCTGACGATCATGTCCTTTTCGCGGTCCACGATGTAGACGTAGCCCTCTTCGTCCATGCAGCCCAGGTCGCCGGTGTAGAACCAGCCGTCCTTGATGGTCTCCGCGGTGAGCTCGGGCATGTTCCAGTAGCGGTCCATGACGTTGTCGCCCTTGATGATGATCTCGCCGACATCCTCCATGTCCCGCTCGATATCCGTGCCGTCCTTGCGGATGATCCGCACCCGGGTGTTGACCACCTCGCGGCCGCAGGAGCGCAGGCGGGGCATCTTGCGGGTGTCGTCCTGGACCATGTGCTGCTCGGCGCTGAGCATGGTGGCAAAGCAGGTGGTCTCGGTGAGGCCGTAGCCCTGGCGGAAGATGCTACCGAACTTGGCAATGGCCTGGTTGATCACCGACTCGGGCATGGCCGAGGAGCCGTACATGATGGCCCGCAGGCTGGACACGTCCCGGTCGTCTATATTGGGCATCTGCAGCAGGCGGATGATCATGGTGGGCACCACCACCACGATGGATATCTTCTCCTCCTGCACGGTGCGCAAAAAGAGCTCCGGCTCAAAGGCGTCCAGGATCACCGAGCTGCCGCCCAGGTAGACCATGGGGATGATGGAGCAGTTCACCGGGGCGGTGAAGAACAGCGGATGCACCGAGAGGTTCACGTCCTCGTGCCGGAGCTGGTTTTCGATAATCCCGTTCACCGCGTTGGACACGATGGCCCGGTGGCTCAGGGCGGCGCCCTTGGGCAGGCTGGTGGTGCCGCTGGTGTAGTACAAGAGGATGATGTCGCTCTCGTCCACCGCCACCGCGGGCTCGTCGGCGGGGTACTGATCGATCAGCTTTTCGTAGTCCAGGTACTCCCGGGAGCCCTTGCTGTACTCCTGGGACTCCCGGTCCACCAGCACCACCTTTTCCACGTATCCGTACTCGTCTTTTATTTTGGCGGCGTGCTTTTCCCCCGCGATCACCACCCGAGGCTGGGCATTGCCCAGGATGTGGTCCAGTTCGTCCTTGAGCTTGGTGCTCACCGGGGCCAGGATGAGCCCCGCCTTGGCGCAGGCCCCCACGATCTCCACGTACTTGTAGCAATTGTCCAGGACCAGGGCCACCCGGTCCTGTTTTTTGAGCCCCAGGCCCATGAGGGCGTTGGCCAGGCGGTTTATGCGTTCATTCAACAGCTCATAGGTCAGGCGCGTGTCTTTATAGATGATCGCCTCTTTGCGAGGATATCTCTTGGCCGCTCTCTCGAACAGTTCCCCGACTACCATGGTTGTTCCCTCCTTGCATGCCATGCGCCGCGACGGCGATTACCGGCGGCCGCGTAAGATCTTTATAAAACGGAACGCTATCTAAACAGTCCGTCTTTCTCCAATTGCGTGAGTTCCTCCGGGGAGTAGCCCAGCTCCCGCAACACCTCTTGGTTGTGGGTGCCGGCCGGAACCCCGGCCGGGCCATACTCCGGCGGGGTGCGGGAAAACTTCAGGGGGTTGGCCGGCTGCCGGATCTTCTCGCCGCCCTGCCCCCGCACCTCCACCAGCCAGCCCCGCGCCTGCCCCAGGGGGCTGTTCAGGGCCTCGCCCAGGCTGACCACCGGCTCCAGGCAGGCGTCCGCCTCCCGAAACACCTCCTGCCACTGGGCCCGCGTCTTGGAGGCGATGATGCGGCGCACCTGGGGCTTGACTTCCTCCAGGTTGGGCGGCGACACCGTGCCCGGGATGAGGTCCTCCCGGCCGATGGCCCGGCAGAAGGCGGCGAAAAACTTGGGCTCCAGGCCTCCGAAGCTCAGGTACTCGTGGTCCGCGGTGCGGTAGAAGTCATAGAGCGAGCCGCCGTTGAGGAAGTACCCTTCCCGCTGGGGCTCCACCCCTTCCACCAGGAAGTCCATGGACGCCACCGCGTTGAAAGGGACCATCCCGTCGGTCATGGCCACATCCAGGTATTGGCCCTCCCCGGTGCGCTGGCGATGCACCACCGCGGCCAGCACCGCGATCACCGTGCCGTAGGAGCCGGAGGCCAGGTCGGCGATCTGGGTGCCGGTGAGTTTGGGGCCCTGTTCCTTGCCGCCGGAGTGGGCCATGAGCCCCGAAAGGGCCAGGTAGTTGATGTCGTGCCCCGCCCGGTCCCGCAGGGGCCCGTTCTGGCCATAGCCGCTGAGGGAGCAGTAGATGAGCGAGGGTTCGACCTCGGCCAGGGCCTGATAGCCCAGCCCCAGGCGTTGCATGACCCCGGGCCTGAATTGCTCGATGAGAATATCGTAATCCGCCAGGAGCCGGTGGATTATTTCCACCCCGGCCGGATGCTTCAGGTTCAGGGTGATGGAGCGCTTGTTGCGCCCCAGATAGGCCAGGTTGGCCGCCAGGCCGGAACCGGGGAGAAAGGGAGGCGTCTGGGCGTTCAGGTCCGGCCGGCTGGGCGAGCCTATGCGCAGCACCTCGGCCCCCAGGTCGGCCAGATTGAGCGTGGCAAAGGGGCCGGGCAACAGGGTGGTGAAGTCCAGTATCTTTAGTCCGTGCAGCGGCCCTGGCATGGCTTGTCCTTTTCTCTCTTTGGCTCCGGCCTGGGCCGGGGCTACAAACGCTCGATGATGGTGGCCACGCCCTGGCCGCCGCCCACGCAGGCGTTGGCGCAACCCCAGCGGGCCTCCTTGGCCTCCAGGATGCGGGCCAGGGTGCCCACCAGGCGGTTGCCCGTGGCGCCCAGGGGATGCCCCAGGGCCAGACCGCCGCCCATGACGTTGACCGTGTCCGGATCCAGGCCCAGCTCGGCGATGCAGTTCAGGGCCACGATGGCAAAGGCCTCGTTGATCTCCCAGTAATCGATCTGGCTGGCTTGCATGCCCAGCATGGCCAGGGCCTTCTTGCTGGCCGGCACCGGGCCGGCTCCCATGATGGAAGGATGCACCCCGGCAAAGCCGATGGCCCGGATGGCGGCCAGGGGCTTGATGCCCATTTGCTCGGCCCTTTGCCGCGACATGAGGATCATGCCCGTGGCCGCGGCGTTGAGCGGCGAGGAAACCCCGGCCGTGATCACACCGTCCTTTTTAAAGGCCGGGCGCAGCCCCTCCAGGTCCTCCAACTTGGTCTCGCCGCGCACCGCCTGATCGGTCTTGACGCTCAAGAGCGAGCCGTCGGCCTGGGGCGCCTCCAGGGGCAGGATCTCGCCCTCGAAAAAGCCCGCCTCCTGGGCCTGGGCGGCCAACTGGTGGGAGCGCACCGCCCACTGGTCCATGTCCTTCTTGCTGAAGTCGGTCTGGGCAAAGAGCTTTTCCGCGGTGAGCCCCATGTTCATGGAGGTCATCATGTCCCAGCTCTGGTACTTGGGGTCCAAAAACAGCTGCAAATTGGGAGCGATCAGGCCCCGCTCGTTGGTGGTGTGGCCCATGGGCACCCGGGTCATGTGCTCCATGCCGCCCACCATCACCACATCGGCGTTGCCGGTGGTTATCTCCATGTAGCCGATGTGGATGCCGGCCATGGCCGAGCCGCACTGCTGGTCCACGAACTTGGCGGGGATGGTCTCGGGCAGGTTGGCCAGGAAGATGGGAGTGCGGCCGCCATAGGCCCACTGCTCGCCCACCCCGGTGGCGCAGCCCACGATGAAGTCGTCTATTTGGGCGGGGTCCAGGCCAATGCGCTGGATCAGTTCGGGCAGCACCTCGGCCAGCATTTCATCGGCCCGCAGCTGATAAAACCAGTCCCGGCCCGGATCGCGGGGACGGCTGCGGGATTGGGCGGTGCGCAGATAACCGGCGATAACCACTTCTTGCATGTTCAGCTCTCCTGTTGTCTGACCAGACCCGGGGCGCGGGGCGCTTGAGTTGCACCAGATGGCGCGCCGTGTCGTTATCTTTGGGCCAAGGGGCCGCCGCCCGGAGGCGGGGCCGCCTAGCTTTGGTAAAAGGTCTTGCCCTCCTGGGCCATGGTCCCAAGCAGCTCGGCCGGCGCGAAGCGGGGGCCGTACTTGGCCTCCAGCTCCTTCAGCTTGTCGTGGACCATGGCCAGGCCCCATGAATCGGCATAGCGCAGGACCCCGCCCCGGTAGGGGGGGAACCCGGCGCCGTAGATCATGGCCAGGTCCATGTCCGCCGGACGGTCGCAGATGCCCTGCTCCATCATCAAGGCGGCCTCGTTGATGGCCATGGCCAGCATCAGGTCCACGATCTCCCGCTCCTCGGCCTGGCGGGGTTGGACCCCGTTATCCTGGCGATAGCGCTCGACCATCTCCACCACACGGGGGTTGGGCACCGGCTCCTTGTGGCTGTAGTCCAGAAAACCGGCCCCGGTCTTGCGGCCGTAGTCCCCCAACTGGTAGACCGCCTCGCTGAGGGGATGCACCTGGTAGCGCGGGCCCAGCTCGCGCTCAAAGGTCTTTTCCACGTGATAGTTGATGTCGATGCCAGTGAGGTCGAACAGGGTGAAGGGGCCCATGGGCAGGCCGAAGTCGGTGAGCGCCTTTTCCATCTGGGCCAGGTCCACGCCGTCGGCCAAGAGGGAGATGGCCCCTCCCATGAGGCCCATCAGCTGGCGCGAGACATAGAATCCGGGTCCGTCGTTGACCACCACCGGGACCTTTTTGATCTGGCGGCCAAAGGCCACCGCCGTGGCCAGGGTCTGATCCGAGGTCTTTTGGCCGCAGATGATCTCCAGCAAGGGCATGCGCTCGGCCGGGTTGAAGAAGTGCAGCCCGATCATGCGGCCGGGATCATCCAGCACGCCGGCCATCTCGCTGATGGGCAGGGCCGAGGTGTTGGTGCCGAACACCACCTCGGGCCGGCAGATGTTCTCCAGCTTTTTCCAGATGTCCTGCTTGACCTCCATGTCCTCCAGGACCGCCTCGATGATCAGGTCCACCTCGCCCAGGTCTTCCAGCTTGCTGGTGGTGGTGAGCTTGGCGGCCAGGAGTTGGTCCAGTTGGTCCTGGCGGAGCTTTCCCTTTTTGAGCTGATAGGCATAGGTCTTGTGGAGCAGCTTCAGGCCGTGGGCCAGGGCCTGGTCATTGATGTCCCAGAGCACGGTTTCCAGGCCGGCGCCCAGCAGCAGGTGCACGATGCCCGAGCCCATGACTCCGCCGCCCAGCATGGCCACCTTCTTGGGCCGCTTGGGCTCCATGCCCTGGATGCGGGGCAGGCGGCCGGTGGCCCGCTCGTTCAGGAAAATGCCGATGAGGTTCTGGGCGATGCCCGAGAGCAGGCAGTCGCAGAAAAGCTGGGCTTCCCGCTCGATGTCTTGCCAAAAGTCGGTGCTCAGGCCCCGGCTCACCGCCTCGATGATCTTAAAGGGGGCCAAGTAATTCTTGGCCGTGGCCCGGGCCGTGGCCCGGGCCATCTCCATCAGGTCTGCTTTTTCCGCGGCGCTGGGCAGGCGGCTGAATCCCTGACTGGCCACCCGGGCGCTCAGGTTCAGCATCCGGCTGGCGAACTTGGCGGCCGCCCTCTTGCCCGCCTCCACCAGGGCCTCCGGCTCGGCCACCTCGTCCACCAGACCCAGGGAAAAGGCCTTTTCGGTCTTGATGAAACGGCCGGTGGTCATGAGGGTCAGGGCCTCGGGCAGGCCGATGAGCCGGGGCAGGCGCTGGGTGCCGCCGCTGCCGGGCAAGAGGCCCAGCTTCACCTCTGGCAACCCCAGGCTCATCCCCGGCGCGGCAATGCGGTAGTGGCAGCTCATGGCCACCTCCAGGCCGCCGCCCAGGCAGTTGCCGTTGATGGCCGCGATCACCGGCTTGGGCGCGCTCTCCACCTCCCGCAGAAACTCGTGTATGGCCATCAGCTTGGGAAGGATCTCGCTACGGTCCTTCAGCTTGACCACCTGGGTGAGGTCCGCGCCGGCAATGAAGCTCTTGCCCGTGCCGGTGAGGATGATCGCGCTCACCTCCCCGGCCGCCAGGGCCTCGCGCACCGCCTGGAACAGCTCCTCCAGGAAGTAGTCGGACATCTGGTTCACCGGCGGGTTGTCCATGCGCACCACCGCCAGTCCCTTGTCCAACTCCACTTTAACCGTCTGATATTCTGTTTTCATGATGGCGTCTTTCTCAGGTTAAAGCCGCCGCTTCCCCCCGCCGGCGGCCCAGGCTCGTTTATCCCAACAGTTGCTTGAGATACTGGCTCATGCCCACGAGCTTGATCTCTCCCTTGATGCTCAGTAAAAACTCGCGCCCCTCCATGCCCACGTAATGCAGGCCGGACAGGTCAGCCTGCACCTTTAGGCCATCTTCCAGGTGTTGCAGGCAAACCTTGCGCAGGGCCGGCAAGGAGGCGCGGTCCAGACGGCCTTCCACCTGGATGAGGACTTTTTTTTTAGGCAGACTTATTTCCTTGATGTAGATCATGCCTATGTACCCAAAGCAATTTCAGCGCCAAACGGATCAATTTTAATTTAGTAGTTATTTCAAATAGATACACTCGCTGACAGCGACCGGACCTTCCCGCTGAAACGATTTTGCGTTGGTTAGACGAAAAATCGTCGCATATTCATTGACCGGGCTCTTCCTCTGTTTTAGGATTGCCGGCAACCAATGCAGAGCTACAGGCAACCACACAGGGCGAAGGCCTCCATGATCAACCAAAGCACCCCGGTTAATACCGAACAACGGATACTTAGGGTCGCCTCCCTATTTGATGACGGCTTCTCCATTGACTGGTTGCAGGAAGTCGCCAAGGAAAAGCCATCTCTTATCCTCAAGACCCTGCACCAGGGGATCGAGGACGGCTGGCTGGCCGAAACCACCCCGGGCCATTTCCGGTTCACCCACCCCAAGAGGCGGCAAAACTTCCTGGAGGGCATGACCCCAGAGGAAAGACAGGGCCTTTATCAGCGGACCATTGAAAGCCTGCGTCAGGAGTTGCAGGACGAGGGCCACCTGGATCACGCCCTGGCCAAGCTGCTGCTTCACGTGGACAACGACCTGGATGGCTGCCGGCGCCTGGTGGCGGAGGGAAACCTTCTGCGGAAACAGTACTGCCACCAAGAGGCCCTGCAATACTTCGAAAAGGCGAGCAAATGCCTGGCGGGCATCCCCGGCGGAGACGCCACCCGCATGCTCATGGAAACCGCCATCCAGATCTCCAAAATTTCCATGGGCGCCCAGCGGGCCGAGCTGGTCAACTCGTTTTTATTGACCGCCATCGAACGGGCCGAGGCCCTGGGCCAGGAGGGCTACCAGGGCCTGCTCAAGATGCATCTGGCCAAGCAGGAATGGCTGCGCTCCAACTTCAAGGTCGCCCTGGAGCTTTTCGACCAGGGCTGGGCCATGGCCCAGGAGACCGACGATCCCTACATTCAGCGGTCCGCTTTCATCTTCAGCATGTTTTTCCACTACTGGCAGGGACGTTACCGGAACGCGGTGGAAAGCTATGAAAAGGACGCACCCCAGGTGGAGAACGTCCCCAAGGCGGGCTTTCCCCTTATGACCCGCCTGACCATCGGGTTTTGCTACTGCCATTGCGGTCAGGTTTCCCAGGGCCTGGGCATGCTGGACTCGATTCACGAGCAATGCCACAAGATCGGGCACATCGGCATGGCCGGCCATGTCTCCTCGACCCTGACCTGGGCCCTGTGCCAAATAGGTCTTTATGCCGAGGCCGATGTCTACTGCAACCGCGCTCTTGATGAAACCACGCTGGGCCACAACAACTTCGGAAAGGTGGGCGCCCTGGCCTGCCGCAGCTATCTGGACCACAAGCTGGGCAACAACGACAAGGCCCACGCCTCGTTGCGCGAGTTCCTCAAGCTGAGCCAGCACACCCAGATTCACTTCCGCAACCTGCCCATAATCATGGAGCTTTGCTGGTGCATGGAGCAGGGTCTGTTGCCCCGCTTCCAAGGCCTTTCCCTGGAGAAGGAAATCGCCGACGCCCTGGACAGCCAAAACGTGTACATGTGCGGCCTGGGCTGCCGCTACACGGCCCTGCTGAAAAAACTGCGGGGCGAGCCATCCAGCCAGGTGGTCAAAAACCTGGAGCAGGCCATCGAGTGGCTGGAGGTTTCCGGCCACCAGATCGAGCTGGCCAAGACCAGGCTGGACCTGGCCGTGGAGTATTTGCAGCAGGGCGAGGAGGAGCGGGCCAAGGCCCTGGCCGGCCCCTCGGCCCAGAAGCTTTTCTCCTACAACGAGTCCTTGATCCCCGACGGCCTGCGCTCCCTGCTGGGCGACATGCAAGACCGGGAGCACCTGCTCGACGAGATACTCAAGCTGGGCCAGGAGATGGTCACCATCCGCGACAACCGGGAGGTGGCGGTGCGCATTATCTCCCTGGCCAACAGCGTCACCGGGGCGGAGCGGGGGGCCATCTTTCTCACTGACGGAGAGACCGGCCGCCTGAGCCTAAGGGCCGCCAAGAACCTGACCCGGGAGAGCCTGGAAAGCCCCGGCTTTGCCGCGTCCCTGGATCTGATCGAGCAGACCTTCCGCGCCGGCAAGGTGCGCTTTCTGGAGTTCGAGCCCAACCAGCCGGATACGCCCTCCTTGGAAGAGACCATCCGCTCGTGCATCTGCGTCCCCCTGTGCCTCCGGGACCAGGTGATCGGCGTGCTCTATCATGACAACCGCCTGTTCAAGAGCGCCTTCCGGCAGGAGGACCTGGACATCCTGGGCTACTTCGCGGCCCAGGCCGCCATTGCCATGGACAACGCCATGGCCTATGAAACCCTGCGCGAGATGTACCAGAAGCAGGTGGAGGAAAAGCAGTATTTGGAAGAGCAGCACCTGGAGACCCTGCATTTCGAGGAGATCGTGGGCGAGTCCCCGGCCATGCAGCGGGTCTTCGGGCACATCGATTCCGTGTCCGCCACCGACGCCACGGTGCTCATCCTGGGGGAAACCGGGGTGGGCAAGGAGCTGGTGGCCCGGGCCATCCATCGCAACAGCGGCCGCCGCAACGGTCCCTTCATCCGGGTGAACTGCAGCTCCTTTTCCGAGCACCTGATCTCCAGCGAGCTCTTTGGCCACGAAAAGGGCTCCTTCACCGGCGCGGTGCAAAAGCGCATCGGCCGCTTCGAATTGGCCGACCAGGGCACCATCTTTTTGGACGAGATCGGCGACATGCCCTTGAACTCCCAGGTGCAGCTGCTGCGGGTGTTGCAGAGCAAGGAGTTCGAGCGGGTGGGCGGACACGAGACCATACGCTCGGACTTCCGGCTAATGGCCGCCACCAACCGCGACCTGCCCCAGATGATCGAGGCCGGGAGCTTTCGGGAGGACCTCTACTACCGCCTGAGCGTCTTCCCCATTCAGGTGCCTCCCCTGCGGGAACGCCCGGAAGACATACCCCTGCTGTCCCTGCATTTTTTGCAGGTCTACGCCAAGCGGCTGGGCAAGAAGGTGGAAAAGGTCCCCAACCCGGAGATGCAAAAACTCTTGGACTACACCTGGCCGGGCAATGTGCGCGAGCTGGAAAACATCATCGAAAGGGGCGTGATCCTGAGCACCGGGCCCCTATACCGGGTGCCCACCACCAGCCTGACCCGGAACACCATCGCCGCCATGCGCCCGGACATGAGCCTGGATGAAAACGAGCGCTCCCATATCTTGAATGTGCTGGACATGACCGGCGGCAAGGTCCGGGGCGAGGACGGAGCGGCCGCCATTTTGAACATCCACCCCAACACCCTGTACTCCAGGATGAAGAAGCTGGGCATCGCGCCAGCGCGCAAACGCCCCCGCCTGGAGAGCCCTGATTGGTCCACCAACCTGGGCGGCCGGGCCGACAGTTAGACCGGGGCCAGCAAGGCCGCGCCCAAGGCCCCCACGATCTGCGGCTCCGGGGCGATGTGGGCCTCCAGCCCCAGCTTGTGCTCCACCCGCCTCACCACCCCCAGGTTCTTGGCCACTCCACCGCTGATGCACAGCTGCGGCTCCACCCCGACCCGCTCCAGCAGCTCCACGATGCGCTCCACAATGGCGTCCGTGGCCCCGGCCAGGATGTCAAGGGGCCTTTTGCCCTGGCGCTGCAGGCGGATGATGTCTCCCTCGGCGAATACCACGCAATTGCTGCCCACGGTCAGGACCTCGCCGCGCTCTTGCAGGGACAAGGGGCCGATGTCCTCCAGGGCCAGGCCCAGGGAGTCGGCCACCCTTTCCAAGTAGCGGCCCGTGCCGGCGGCGCACTTGTCGTTCATGAGGAAGTTTTTCACCCGCCCGTTGCCATCGCAGCGGATGGCCTTGCAGTCCTGGCCTCCCATGTCCAGGATGGTCCGGACCTCGGGAAAGCTCCAGTGACTGCCC
Organism: Desulfarculaceae bacterium; assembly: GCA_021737145.1. GTDB lineage: Bacteria > Desulfobacterota > Desulfarculia > Desulfarculales > Desulfarculaceae > Desulfoferula. The sequence continues at coordinate 107,187 of JAIPEN010000003.1, forward strand.
GCCGCGTGGCAGGAGATCTCGGTTATGGCCTTGTCGGCAAAAGGCAGGTTGGCCCGGCCGTAGCCCGTGGCCACGGTGTAGCCGATGTCGGCGCGGGTCAGCCCGGCCTCGGCCAGCACCGCGGCCACCGCCCTTTGGGCCGACTCCACCGAGTCCGGGCCCGTGGGCACGATGCGCCAGGCCAGGGGCCGCCCCTTTTCCATCAGAACCGCCTTGGTGCTCAGGGACCCGATGTCCACCCCACAAACGATCATCGCCTCAGCTCCCGCCTTTCTCCGCCGCGATCAAGGCCGCGCCCAGGGCTCCCACCACCATGGGCCGCTCCGGCACCAGGACCTGGCAGCCCAGCTCCGCTTGCAGGGCCTGAATCATGCCCGGGTTGCCGGCCAGCCCGCCCACCATGGCCAGGTCCTGTTCCAGGCCCACCTTCACCAACAGGGAATGGGCCCGGCGGGCCAGCCCCCGGAACACGGCCATGGCGATGTCCTCGAGGCGGTGCTTGTGGTGTATCTTGGAAATGATCTCCGACTCGGCGAACACGGCGCAGGTGTTGTTGATGCTGATCTCCTCTCGGGACAATAAGGCGCACGCCCCCATGTCCTCCAGGGAGAGGCCCAGTATCTTGGCCGCCATTTTCAGGCTCCGGCCGGTGCCCGAGGCGCAGCGGTCGTTGCGCACGATGTTCAGGGGAACTCCCTTGCCGATCCGGATGGCCATGCAGGTTTCCGCCCCCATGTCCAGGACGGTGCGCGCCGAGGGCATGAGCCAGGCCGTGCCGCGGGCGCAGCACCGCGCCTCGCTGGCCTGCTCCTGGGCCTGGGTTGCGTAGGCCCGCCCGTCGCCGGTGGCCAGGGTGCGGTCCAGGGCCCCGGCCGGAACCCCCGCCCGGCCCAGGGCCTCTTGCCAGGCCCTGGCTATGACCTGTCCCATATCTTCCCTGCCGTTGGCCACCACCACCTGGGCCAGAATCTCGCCATCTTTCAGGATTAGGGCCTTGGCGTTTTCAAAGCCAACATCAATACCCGCAGTCAACACGCCACTGGCCCCTCACTGGATCATCTCCACAAAGGCCTCCACCCGGGTGCTCAGCATACCCATATGGGAGGGGTGGTACTCGCGGTTAAGGGTCAGATAAGGGATGCCGGCCTCCTGAAGCAAATTGCCCAGATAAAAAGCGCGGTAGTCCAGGGGCAGGGAGTAGAGTTGGCGCAGCTCCACCACGCCCTGCACGTCGTACTCCTTGACCCAGGAGATGATCTGCTCGGCCTGCCCCCGCCAATCCCCCATGCGCGACAGGCCGGGGCGGTTCATGTAGCGCTCGGCCAGTTGGCCCAGGGCATCGCCCTGGGAGGCGTCGACCATGCCCATGAAGTACTTGCTGCCCGTGTCCAGCTCGTCCATGACCACCAGGGCGCCGCTGTTCTCCACCACCCGCACGTACTCGGGGTTGTCCAGGTATTCCCCGCACAGGAGCAAACGGGACTGGTTACCCTTGAGCTCGGGCTGGCGGGTCTCCAGGTAGGGCAGCAGGGACTCCAGCCGCTGGTTGAACTCCGGCTTGGGCATGACCCGGGCGGCGGTGGTTAGGGACAGCATCTCGGCCCCGGTCAGGGGCGGGTTGGTTTTTTTGCGCATCTGGTAAACGCTGTACAACAGGCTGCGCATCTCGTTGTATATCTCGATCTGCTTAAGGATGTCCTGCTCGCCGATCTTAACGCCCGCGAAGTCTTCCATGACTGGGACCAAATCCAGCACCGACTTGTTCCACATAGCCAGGGTGGTGCGGGAAACGGTGTGGGGCAGATACATGATGTGCGCGAAGGGCGGCTTGCCCACATAGCTGAGCACGTCCCAGAGGCGCTTGAAGTCGTCGTCCACCTGGGTGGTGGCCACCCCGTCCAGGAAATCCAGCTCACCGGCCAGCACCGACTCCAGCACGTGGGAGCAGTATCGGCAGGTCATCTCCGGGCGGTAAAAGGAGGCATGAGGGGTGGACTCCTCCCAGGAGCCGGTGATGCGCCAGGGGAGCACCCCCGCGGCGGCGACGATCTCTTCCGGTACGTATATGCACAGCAGGCCCAGGACCTTTTGGCCCTGTTCCTTGGCAACGGCGGCCCACGAGGCACGGTTGGCCGGCTGGTTGGCTTGCAACAGAACCCTGAGTTGATCTTCCATATTGCTATTGCTTTTCACGCTCGAACTCCCCTATGCGGATGAAGATGAATGCCTGGGCGCGCCCGCGGGACCGCATTGGCCGCCCCGCCCCATGGGCCTAGGAACGGTTTTCTTTCCAAGCCGTGCATACGCCAAGGAAGTCTTCCAGTTTGGTGAAAAAGTCCTCGCGGTCGTAGATGCTGCTTTCGAGCATGCGGCCCTCCACCAGCAGGGTGGGGATGCCTAGCTGCTTTTCCGCCTCCATGGCCACCACCCGGCCCAGGTTGTTGCTCACCGGGCAGCCCCATTGCAGGAAGTAGATGATCCCGTCCAGGTGCAGGTCGCGGCAGGAGTGGAGATGGGTGTTCACCCAATCGCCTCCCAGGCGCCCCCACACGAAATCGAACTGGCGGGCCTCCTCTTCCAGGGGCGAAAGCTGCCGCCCGTTCCAGGGATCGCCCCAAATGGGCTCCCGGCCGGAGAACCAGCCGTTGTACACGGTCATCTCCGCGGCGGGGATGGCCACCCCCCTTTGCTCCAGCCAACTGAAGGGGTCGTCGTAAAAGGGACCGGCCACGGACCACAGCAGGCGCAGCTTTTCCTCGGGCTGGGCGGCGCCCAGCCCCTTTTCCACCCGCTCGCCCACCTCGTCAACATACAGGCGCATGTATTTGATCGCCTTGGCCGGGTCGGGATACATGTTGGAAAGCCGAATCTCCCGGAAGCTCTCCCGCCCGCTCAAGGGGCAGGGAATGGCCGCCTTGAGCTTCCACAGCTCCTGGAATATCTGGAGATACTGCCGGTCATACTCCAGCAGCTCGATCATGCGGTCTTCGTCGTATTTGCATCCCGGGACCTTGGCCTCGACGTACTCCACCATCTCCTTGATCTGGTCGGTGACGTACTGGAGCCGGTCCTCGTCCATATCCCCCTTGTAGTTGTTAAAGGGCCGGTCAATGTTGAACTTGGGAATCTGCAGGTACTCGGCCAAAAGGTTGTGGGCCAAAAAGACCGGCAGGCATTCAAAGTTGGAAGTGAACAGGAAGCTCGGCTTGGGAAAGTCGCCGTTGAGTATCATGGGCACCAGGATGGAACAACGGTCGCAGGTGTGATCCGGCATGCCCAGCTTGCGCACCTGGGCGAAGTATTCGGTGGCTGCGGTGCCGTGGGTGCGGTCCGCGGCCATAATGGCGTCCCAGGGGACCATGCCCAAGGCCCGGGTCAGGGGCCCCAGGCCGGTGATGCCCAGGGGTTTGCCGCTTTCATAGGCCTCTATCTGCTCCCGGCGCAGGTCCATTTCCAGCTCATAGAGCAGGACGTTGGATTTGGGCTTGGACGGGTCCGGGTTTTCACTGATTTTTTTTATTCTGCGTTCGCAACTAGCCATCTCATTTTTCAAGTAGGCTAATCCAGGCTTGTTCATCGATGACATTGCACGCTCCCTCTGGGATTGGCTGATGGGTTGCAGTTCGGCTAAGTCAAATCTTGTCTTGTTAAGCTCAGATCATTTTTCTTAAATAAATCCGGTAATTAATACGGGCAGCACGATCATCAGCAACAGCCCGATGAGGTTGAGCAACACGAACCACCACACCGAGGCAAAGATGTCGCCCAGGGTTATGCCCGGTGGGGTGACCCCCTTCAGATAGAACAAGCTGTAACCAAAGGGCGGGGTGATATAGCTCAATTGCAGGGCCACCACATAGACCACCCCGAACCAAATGGGGTCCAGGTTGAAGGCCTTGATGATGGGGGTGAAGATGGGCACGGTGATCACGATGATGGTCACCGGGTCCAGGAAAAATCCCATGGCGAAAACGGTCAGCAGCATGGTGGCCAAGGTGGGATACACGCTCATGGAGCCCGATAGTTCGGTGAACAATCCCTGCAGCAGATGCATCCCGCCGGAGGCGATAAGGGCCAGGGAGTAGCACTTGGCTCCGAAAATGAGCCAAAGGATCATCCCGCTGATGCCCACGGTGCTGATCACCGACTTTTTGAGCAAGGCCAGGTTGAGGCGGCGGTTTACCGCGGCCGAGACCAGGGCCCCGATCACCCCCACGGAGGCGGCCTCCGACGGCGTGGCAATGCCGGTGAAGATTGATCCCAGCACAAACAGGATCAGCAGCCCGGGGAGCACCAAATTTTTCAGCAGGGCCACCTTCTCCTGGAGGGTGGGGCGGTCCTCGGGGGGCACCACCGGGCAAAGGCTCTTGTTAAGGGAGGCCCGGATAAAGATGTAAATCAGGAACAGCCCCCCCAAAATGAGGCCGGCCGGCACCCCGCCCTTGAACAGGTCGCCGATGGGCACCCCGGCCTCCACCCCGTAGGCGATGAACAGCAGGCTGGGCGGAATCAGCTGGCCCAGGGTGCCGCCGGCCAGGATGGTGCCCATGGCTATGTTCTTGTCGTAGTTGTACTTGAGCATGTTGGGCAGGGCGATGAGCCCGATGATGACAATGGAGGCCCCGGCCACGCCCACCATGGCCGCGAAGATGCAGCAGATAACCACGGTGCCCATGGCCAGGCCGCCGCGCACCCCTCCGAACCAGCCATGGAGCGCGGCGTAGAGGTCCTCGGCAATGGCCGAGCCCTCCAGGATGGTCCCCATGAAAATGAAAACCGGCACCGCGGCGTAGAGAATGTTGGAGCTGGTGCCCAGCATGCTGGTGATCACGGAGATGAAAAAGCTGGGCCCAAAGAGAACCAACAAGACCAGGGAGCCGATGCCTCCGGTCAAAAAGGCCAGGGGCAGGCCCAGGGCCAGCAGTGCCAGGAGGCTCCCGATCATGAAAATCAGAACGATTTCCGGGCTCACCGGGAAACCTCCTTACCGGTTAGGGTGCGAACATTATTTATGAGATTGCTCAGTTCCTGTAGGGCCACCAGCAGGGCGCCCAAGGGCAAAAACCAGGTAAAGGGCCAATAGGGAGGGTTCCACACCGTGCCGGTGGTCAGCAGGGACTGGGTGGACTCCCAGGCCGCGGCCCCGCCCTTCCAGATGAGCATTATTAAAAAAAGGTAGGTAAAACCCGAGGTGGTGATGTCCAGCACGGCCTTGGCCGAAGGCCCCATGCGGCCGCGCAACATGTCCAGCCGGATGTGCTGTTCGTGGCGCAGACAATAGGCCCCGCTCATGAAGGTCATGACCCCGAACAGATAGCCGATGAGCTCGCTGCTCCAAATGGTGGGTGAGTTGAAGAAGTACCTCAGGATCACCTCGGTGAAGGTGATCAGGGAGATGGGCAGAATGAGCCAGGCGAATATCTTGCCCGACCAATCGCTCAGAGCTTCTATTGTGTGGATAACTCTCGCAGGCATCGCCCTATTACCTCTTTAGTGGTTGGCCGCGCCGGGTCGCTTCCGGTGCCGGCGCGGCCAATTATCTCGCCATTCTCTGGAGCGGTGGCTTACTTGACCAGTCCCCGCTCCTTGGCCATTTGGACGTAAATATCCATGGCCTTCTTGGTGAAGGGAGAGACGGCGCCCATGTCGTTGAGCCAGAAATCAAGCGCCATCGCGCGGATCTTGGCCACGTCCTCGTCAGGCAGCCAGATGACCTCCATGTCACCGCCCTTGATCATCTTTTCCACCGCCTTAGCGTCGTCGCGGAAGATTTTTTGGGTGATCTGCACCTCCGCCCAGTCGCAGCACAGGTCGAAGATCAGCTTGATGTCCTTGGGCAGGGCCTCATAGGCCTTCTTGTTGATGAGGAACTCGGTGGGGGCAGCCCCCAAATACTGGGGCATGATCATGTACTTGGTCACCTTGTGCAGGCCCAGGGCGTAGTCCACCGAGCCGCCGGAGAACTCACAGGCATCGATGGTGCCGTTGTTCAGGGCGGTGAACAGGTCGCCCGGGCTCAGCATGATCACCGAGGCGCCCAGCTTTTTGGTGAAGAACTTGGCCGGGGCGCCGGACATGCGGATCTTCTTGCCCTTGAAGTCCTCGATGGAGCGGATGGGCACCCGGCTCCAGATGGGCTCCGCGTTGCCGATGATGCGGCCGCGGGTCATGAGGCCGTTTTTCTCATAAAAGGGGGCGGCCAATTCCTTGACGCCCCGGTAATACCAGTAGGCCCAGTAGTCCATGGCGTCGGTGGAGCCAAAAGGCGGGCTCAGAACGATGCCGTCCGGCCATTCACCCTGGTAAAACACCGCCGAGGTGTGGGCCATCTGCACCACCCCTGCCTTCACGTTCTGGAACACCTTCAGGGTGGGGAAAAGGGCGTTGGCCGGAAACAGGGTGATTTTCATGCGGCCGTTGGTGGCCTTTTGCACCAGGTCGCAGAACTCCTGCAAGTACTTGTGCAGGTTGGACGCCGCCGGCATGAAGCTTTGCATCTTCCATTGCACCTCGGCTCCGGCTTGGGCCGTGGAGGGCATGGCCGCAAAGGCCAGGAAGGCGGCAATCATGGCCAAAACAATAATCCGTTTCATCGTTATTTCTCCTCTGGAAAGGTTTTTGAAACTTACCTTTGGATAGGAACCATCGTCATTTAGCCCAACAACCCTGACAAACAAGGGATCATCTTAGTGGCTTTTGTGGCTTTGCTTGACAAATCACCAGAGCCAATTTAGTGCGGACATATCGTTTGCGTTCACTGAAAATCTCCCAGGTCAATCCAAGGCAATACTTTTTCCCCTTGTTATTTCAGAGTGTAACGATATTTAAATCGCCCCATTGCCAGCTAATAATTCGGAGCATTCCAACAACCAATATATTTTTTTCCTCGAATAATTAATTAAATGGCTTGGTAAATCTCCTAGCCTAATGTTTTTTCCACCAACAATTTGCCTGTCTATGAACTACTGATTTATGGAAATAGCAATTTGAATGCCAAGCGGCATTGGGCAAAATCGGTTCGAGAATTCAAATAGATATAGGTTTTGCCCCGGGCTGGAAATCCGCCAACCCAGACCATATCCCGTTGTTTAACGATATTTCGTTTAGCCGACTTTGGTAACAATCGCCAATTGGTGTATAAACCGCGGGGGAGCGCTAGGACACGGCTGATTGCCCGTGGCCAGAGGCCAGTGCAACCACTCCAGTGGCGGCGGGAGCTTCGGGGGATTCGTGGTAATTGACGGGCGGGCAGGAGATGGCCCCACATGCGGAGTTGCCCGCGCGCCCAACCCCAGGCAGCGCACCTCCCGGCCCGCCCTGACAAACCGGCCGGGATGAAACCTCAAGGTTCATAAGGCCGCTGACCGCCTCGGCGGGAACGGGCCGAGGTCATAGACTTCAGGAACAGATCAAGAAAGGCAAAAACAGGCAAAGCCGAGCGCTGAGAGCTGTAGCTAAACGAGAAAAGAGGCTAGCCAAAACTGGCTAGCCTCTTGATATTTTTGGCAGTCCCAACGGGGTTCGAACCCGTGTCTTCGGCGTGAGAGGCCGATATCCTAAACCACTAGACGATGGGACCGTGCAAAACTTATGTTGGCTGGCGGACTAGGATTCGAACCTAGATAGGCAGATCCAGAGTCTGCAGTCCTGCCATTAGACGATCCGCCAGCGAGTAGCCACTGATTTATCGTTTCAACTCGTTGGCGTCAAGGGCTTTTTACCAGTTTTTTCATCCCTTGGCTATAGCCAAGGCCCTCTTTAGTCTTGCGATAACCCGCTCAGCCCCCAGAATGGCCATGACCTCGAAAATTCCCGGGCTAAAGGTGCGCCCGGTAAGGGCCACCCGCACCGGCTGGGCGATGCCCCCCAGTTTCAGGCCCAGCTCCTCGCTCAGCTCGCGCACCCCGGCCTCCATGGCCTCGGGCTCCACCCCGCGCTCCTGGACCATGGCCAGAACCCGCTCCAGCACCGGGGAGGTCTCTGGTTTGAGGAATTTTTTCACGGCCTTGGGGGACATTTCCGGCTCGGCCTTGAGAAAGGGTTCGGCCCAGTCGGCCAGTTCCACCAGGGTCTTGGCACGGGGGGTAAGCTCGGGCAGACAGGCCAGCAGAAGCGCCTGATCATACTCGGTGATGCCCCGCTCGGCCAGGAAGGGCGGCAGCAGCTCGGCCAGGCGGGCGGGCTCGGCCTCCTGGATATAGCGCTGGTTCAGGTGCAAAAGCTTGTCCGTATCGAACACCGCCGCGCTGCGCCCCACCGCGTCCAATCCAAAGAGCTCGACCAACTCTTGCAGCGAGAACTTCTCCTGATCGCCGTGGGACCAGCCCAGGCGGGCCAGGGCGTTGATCATGGCCTCGGGCAGGTAGCCCAGCGTTTGATAGTCCACCACCGCCGTGGCCCCGTGGCGCTTGGATAGCTTGGTCTTGTCCGGCCCCAGGATCATGGGCACGTGGGCGAACAGGGGAACCGCAGCGTCCAGGGCCTGGTAGAGCAATATCTGGCGGGGGGTGTTGTTCACGTGGTCGTCGCCGCGGATCACATGGCTGATGGCCATGTCGATGTCGTCCACCACCACGGCCAGGTGATAGGTGGGCCAGCCGTCGGAGCGCAGGATGATCAGGTCGTCCAGCTCCTTGTGCTCAAAGGTGATGGGCCCCTTGACCAGGTCGTTGAAGGTGGTGCTGCCCGTGCGGGGTCCCTTGAAGCGCACCACCGCGCCCTCGGCCGGGCCCAGGTTTTTTTCGCGGCAGGCCCCATCGTACATGGGCTTGCCGCCGGCCTTCATGGCCGCCTCGCGCTTTTTGGTCAGATCCTCGGGCGAGCAATGACACCAGTAGGCCCGGCCTTGTTCGAGCATTTGGTCGATGGCCTCGCGGTAGCGCTCCAGGCGCTGGGTCTGGTAAAAGGGCCCCTCGTCAAAGTCGAGCCCCAGCCAGTCCATGGCCGCCATGATGGAGTCGGTGTGCTCCTGCTTGGAGCGCTTGCGGTCGGTGTCTTCCAGGCGCAGCACGAAGTCCCCGCCGTGGTGACGGGCAAAAAGCCAGTTAAAAAGGGCCGTTCTGGCACCACCCAGGTGCAAGGCCCCGGTGGGAGAAGGCGGAAAACGGGTGCGCACCCGGGGGGTGTTGTCAGTGGGCTGGTTCATCTTGCCTTTCCTGGCGAACGCGCCCCCCGGGACCGGGGGCGCATATTAGAGTGTTTACTTTATTATAAGTCCGGCGTAGGCCACCACCTGCTCATAGTCGCCGGTGGCCTGGCCGCTGTTGGTGTAGGCCACCAGCTCGGCCGAGGCGGCGCCCATTTCCTTGGCAGCCACCAGGGCCACGGTGGTGGGCAGCACCCCGCACATGCTTATGTTGTGCCCGGCCACGGTATTGTACAGGCCCTCGGGGTCCATCTCCAGGATACGCCCCAAAGCCAACTCGTCCTTGCTCTTGGCCGCCTGGGCGCTTTCGTAGTGGGTCATGTCCGTGCTCGCCACCAACAGCACCGGCTCGTCCAGGCTGGCGATGGCCGTGGCAATGGCCCGGCCCAGCTCCGCGCATTGGGCATAGGAGAGCATGGACAGGCACAGGGGGGTGAGCTTGAAATCCGGGCGCAGGGCCTGCAGAAAAGGCACCTGCACCTCCAGGGAGTGCTCGTGGCGATGGGCCAGGTCGTCCTCGGCCACCAGGGGGCTGGCCTTTTTAAGCGCCTCGCCCAGCTCCGGGTCCAGCTCCACCTCGCCCAGGGGGGTGAGCCAGGAGCCCCGGCTCATCACCGCCGCCTGCTGGCCCAGGCCCTGGTGGTTGGGCCCCAGCACCATCACCCGGCCGGGGATGGCCACCCGGCTGAGCACCTTGCCGGCCACTTCCCCGGAGAAGACGTAGCCCGCGTGGGGGCACACCGCAACCAGGGCAGGCTGGGGCGCGGCCGTGGGCTTCAGGTAGCCTTCTATCATGGCCCTGAGTTCGTCGGGACGGCCGGGATAAAAACGGCCGGCCACCGCCGGGGCGCGGGACATGGCAAACCTCCGCAAGGGGGTGGGCGAACTGTTTTATGGATAGCACACCGGCCTGTCCCCCGCAACCAAGGCCCGCCCTAACAGACCGCATTCACTCGCTTGTCCTGACCGCCCTTGCGGCCAGCCCAGGCTGCCGGTAGGTTTTTGCGATCATTCATGCAAACCCTGGAGGAGTTGGTGGAGTTCTTTGGTCTGGCCAACCTGCGCACCGATGAAAAGCGCCTGCAAGAGTGCCTCACCCTGGAGCGCCTGCCCGAGTTCTGCGCGGGCATCAGCTCCCTGGTCAAGGCGGTCAGCCAACTGGAGGGCGAGGTGTATTGCCTGTGGGGGCATTTCGCCCTGCGCAAGGAGAACATCAACGGCGGGGTGCGCTTCACCATGCCCACCTGCCCCAACGCCCTGGCCTGGACCGTGACCACCGGCTTCCCGCCCGACCCGGACAAGGTGGTGGTGCACGCCACCATCGCCCGCCCGGAGCACGACCCCGGCTTCATCGAGTCCATCGAGGAGTTCGTGGCCATGTGGGTCAGCGGCCTGGAGGCCTCGGACGACCTGGCCCATGGATGCAAAACGCCCACCCCCCAGCCCTTGAGCGGTCTCACCGCCTTATAGCCCTTTCCCGCGGCCACCTCTTTTTGGCATAGTTAGGCTCCGGCGCTTAATACGTCACCGGAGACAAGGGGGGGCATGGACCGCACCGGCAAGCTAAACCTTTTTTACTTGATCAGCTTCCTGGCCATCTTGGCCTGGTCCGGCTGGCGTCCCTACGACCGCTTCACCTGGCTGCTGGAGGTGCTGCCCGCCCTCATGGGCCTGGCCGCCCTGGCGATCACCTACCGCCGCTTCCGCTTCACCAACCTGCTCTATCTGCTCATGTGGCTGCACGCGCTGATCCTGCTGGTGGGCGGGCATTACACCTACGCCCGGGTGCCCCTGTTCGACTGGCTCAGCCAGGCCTATGACCTGGGGCGCAACAACTACGACAAGCTGGGCCACTTTGCCCAGGGCTTCGTGCCGGCCATGGTGGCCCGCGAGATAATGATCCGCAACCGGGTGGTGGCCCGCCGGGGCTGGCTGGGGCTGATCGTGGTGAGCCTGTGCCTGGCCATCAGCGCCTTTTACGAGTTGATCGAGTGGTGGGTGGCCGTGTTCACCGGCACCGGGGCCGAAGACTTTTTGGGCACCCAGGGCTATGTGTGGGACACCCAGAGCGACATGGCCCTGTGTCTGCTGGGCTCCCTGCTGGCCCTATTGTTGCTGAGCCGCCTGCACGACCGTCAAATGGCCCGCCTGCCCCGGGAGGAAAAACCATGACCGAAGCATCCATCCGGGCCCTGACCGGCCTGCGCGACCTGACCACCTTGCAGTGGTACGTGATACCCCTGCTGGCCTACACCTTCTACATCTACAGCGCCCAGGTGAAAAAGGCGCGGCGCGCGGCCAATTGGGACGGGGTGCTGGCCGGGCTGACCATCTTCGGCATGGACTTCGTCAACGAGACCATCAACGGCTGGATTCTGCACTTCACCCAGCACTCGGCCCTGTGGACCGCGCCCGGCCCCACCGCCCTGCGCACCATGGTGGGCTGGAACATCGAGATCATGTTCATGTTCGCCATCATGGGCCTGATCTACTACCAGACCATCTCCGATGATCCCCGCGAGAAGATCCTGGGCGTCCCCAACCGCTGGTTCTGGGCCATCGGCTACAGCCTCTTTTGCGTGTTCGTGGAGTGCCTGCTCAACAAGGGCGGCCTGCTGATCTGGGAATACCCCTTTTGGACCCGCAGCTTCGGCGGGGTGTGGCTCATCTTCTTGTTCGGCTACTTCCACTTCTTCGTGGCGGCCATCATCGTGCTCAGCCTCAAGTCGCTCAAGGCCAAGGTGTGCGCCGTGGCCGGCATCTACGCCGTGGCCGTGATCCTGAACATCTACGGCCTGGGCATCATGGGCTGGCGATATTAGGCGGCCGTGGCGTTTTTATCCTTATCCCCGGCTCTTTTCCGGGTTAAGATGCCCCATGCTCCGCCCATAACCGGTCCGGCCGCACCTTGGCGGAGGGGTATCCGGGTCCGGTTTTAGCTCTGCCCCCCACCTTCTGCCTCCGCTGAAGGATTTGCCCCGTGTTTTCCAGGCGAACAGCGACCATCCTCCTGGCCATGGCCCTGGCCCTGGCCGCGGGACTTTTCCCCCCAGCCGCCCAGGCCGAACCCAAGGAATGGCTTTTGCCGGACTTGACCCAATCCACCTGGCTGCCCAAGGACAGCCGCCAGGAGGACACTTCGTGCTCAGTGCCCTACAAGGACACCTATATGGAGGTGTGGCAGACCACCGGCAAGCGGCAGTCCGCCGAGTTCCGGCGCTTTTATGAGCTGGACAAATACTATGCCGGCGAAAAGTTCCTTTTTTACATCTTTCGCGTGCTCAACACCGGCCGGGTGTTCCAGGTGAACATGGAGGTGCCCGACAGCAACGGGGTGTGCCTGGTGGACAGCGAGGGCAAGGGGGTGTTCCACAAGAAGGGCAGCATCTACGATGAACCCCAAATGCCTCCCTGGGCCGTGGCCATGGCCCGCCAGACCAAGACCAAGACCTACTTCCCGTTGCCCGAGTTCCAGGCCGGGGCCGATCTGGGCATCCAGAAGTTCGACATCTTCCCCCAGGTTCCGGGCAAGGAAACCACGGTGCACCGCTACCGCCTCATGGACGGCAGCCACCTGTTCATAAAGTCATTTCCCAACAACAAGGTCTGGGGTTACGACCACAAGAAGGCCAACAAGCCCAAGGTGTCGATTTGGGCCCTGAAGTGGAACCGCTCCTACGACCGCAAGGACCAGCCCCCCAAGCCAGATCTGGCGGACTACGGCCTGCCGGCGCGCTGAGCCGGTCCCCCGCTTGTGGCCCGCGTTCCCAAGGGCTAAAATGGGTCTGACCCCCAGCCGGAGACCCATGCCATGAGCCACGCGCTGATCATCGTAGACATGCTGGCCGATTTCGTGCGCCCCGGCGCGGCCCTGTTCGTGCCCGGTTCGCCGGAGATCGTGCCGGCCATCCAGCAAGAGCTGGCCGCGGCCCGCCAGGCCGGGGACCTGGTCATATACGTGTGCGACGCCCACGACCCCGAGGACAAGGAGTTCGAGCGCTTCCCGCCCCACGCGGTGGCCGGCAGCTCCGGGGCCGAGGTCATAGACGAGCTGGCCCCCCGCCCCGGCGAGGCGGTGGTGGAGAAACGCCGCTACAGCCCCTTTTTCGACACCGAGCTGGGCCAGGTTCTGGCCGACGCGGGCATCAGCCGGGCCACGGTGGTGGGGGTGTGCACCCACATCTGCGTCATGGAGACGGTGGGCGGGCTGGCCAACCGCGATTTCCGGGTGCGGGTGCCAGCGGCCGCGGTGGCCGATTTCGACCCCGGCCAGGCCCGGGCCGCCCTGGCCCGCATGCAGAGCCTTTTTGGGGCCGAGGTTTGCTGATAAAGGCCGCGGCCGGCCTTGCGCCTTGTACCGTGCGCCCAGTTTGGTATTCTGTTAGGAATAAGTAGCCAACTCGCCCTATCTGGGAAAGGAACCGCCATGACTCCGTCGGTCAAACTATACGCCCTGAGCACCTGCAGCCACTGCCGCAACACCCGCAAGTTTCTGGACGACAACAACGTGTCCTACGACGTGGTGGAGGTGGACCTCTGCCCCCTTGACGAGCGGCAACAGGTGATCGACGAGGTCAAGAAGTACAATCCCGCCTGCTCCTTCCCCACCTTGCTCATCGGCGACAAGGTGATCGTGGGCTACCGCGAGCAGGAGATCAAGGAGGCGCTGGGACTATGACCCCCCAAGAACTCTATGAAATGCTCAAAAAGGTCCAGGAGCCCAAAGGGTATTTCTTCAACCAGGACATGGACCGCACCATGCAGCTCATGGAAGGGCTGCTTCAGAACAAGGAGCGCTACGGCTACATGTGCTGTCCCTGCCGCCTGGCCTCCGGCGACCGGGAAGCGGACGCGGACATCATCTGTCCCTGCGTGTACCGCCAGCCCGACGTGGCCGAGTACGGCTCCTGCTATTGCAACCTCTACGTGACCGAGGCCTGGAACCGGGGCGACATCGCCCGGGAGTATGTGCCCGAGCGGCGCCCGGCCGACAAGATGCCCTACTAGATTTTGGCTGAACAAGCGGGCCGCCCCTTGCAAAGGGGGCGGCCCGCTTTATTTGGCAGGCAAGGCCGGGCCCCGGGGCCGCGGCCGCTTTTCAGGGGGCGACGGCCGCGCTAGGCCGCGCCCTCCAGCTTGCACTGGGTGAAGTCGATCTTCTCGCCGCAGCCGGAGCAATGGCGCTCCTTGTCGAACTCATCGGAAAAAATCTCGTTTTCCTTGCCACACTTGGGGCAGGCGCAGGAGAAGGACTTCAGTTCCTTGAACTGCTCGAAACCGGGGCAATGACGGGGAGTGGTCACCTTGCGCTCCTTTGCAATGGTTTGGAGCCCCGGGAAAGCCGCCTTGGGGCCCGTGTTTTCGCTCTTGGACTCTGGGGGGCATAATTAAATTCTGCAACCACACCGGGGCAGGGTCAAGGGCTCTTTGGCCCCGCCTTGGCGGGTTGCGTCTGCGCCTGGTTTGGTGTACTTATCATTCTTTAATGTATCGCCGGAAAGCCCTTCGGCAGCCCTTTGCCCGTTTTTCATCCGGAGGTTTACTTCATGCCTGTGGTGGCTCCTTTTCGAGCCTTGCGCTATAACCCCGCCAAGGTGCCCAGCCTGACCCAAGTGGTCACCCCGCCCTACGACGTGATCAACTCCGCCCAGCAGGAGTCCTATTACGCCGCCGACCCGCACAACATCATTCGCGTCGAGCTGAACAAAAAGCGCGACAGCGACAAGGAAGGCGACACCCGCTACTCCCGCTCGGCCGAGCATTTCCAGGCCTGGCAGGAGCAGGGAGTGCTGCTGCGCGAGGAAACCCCCTGTTTCTATCTGTCCGAGACCGCCTACATCGACTCCGAGGGCAACCAGCGGGTGCGGCGGGGCTTTTTCACCCTGCTCCAGGTCACCGACACCCATGAGCGCAAGGTGCTGCCCCACGAGAAGACCTTCACCGCCCACAAGGAAGACCGCTTCCAGCTCACCAAGGCGGTGGAAGCCAACATCTCGCCCATCTTCGCCCTGTACCCGGACGACCTCAACGAGGTGATGAACACCCTGGACCAGGCCCGGGAGCCCGAGCCGGTCAACGACTTCGTGGACCCCATGGGCCTGCCCCAGCGCCTCTACCGGGTTTCCGACCCCGAGGCCTGCCGCAGGGTCAAGGAGATGATGGCCGACAAGGTGATCTTCATCGCCGACGGCCACCACCGCTACGAGACGGCCATCAACTACCGCAACTACATGAACCAGGAGCACCCCGAGGCCGGCCCGGACGCCATCTGGAACTACACCCTGACCTATCTTTGTTCCATGAGCGACCCCGGCCTGACCGTGTTCGCCTGCCACCGCCTGGTGCCGCGCCTGGACGGCTTCGGGGCCGAGGACTTCCTGGCCCTGGCCGAGCCCTACTTCGAGGTGCGCGAGCTGCCCCTGAACGGCGAGGTAAAGGACGACAAGAGCCGCATCATCGAGTCCCTGGCCGAGTTGGACGGAAAAAACAACAGCCTGGGCCTGATCTCCCACGACACCGACAAGGTCTATCTGCTCACCCTCAAGCCAGGGGTCATGGAGCAGGAGAGCGGGCCCGACGTGCAAGGCCCCCTCAGCGGCCTGGACGTGGTGGTGCTCACCCACCTGATCCTGGACAAGATCCTGGGCCTGGACAACAGCGCCCGCGACCAGGAGCACACCATCCACTACCTGGCGGACATGGACCACGTGTTGCGGGAGGTAAAGACCGGCAAGGCCCATTTGGCCTTTTTGCTCAACCCCACCAAGGTTTCCCAGGTGCAGGACGTGGCCGAGGCCGGGCTGATCATGCCCCGCAAGGCCACCTACTTCTATCCCAAGGTGCTCACCGGCCTGGTGATCAATCCCCTGTTCCCCGGCGAGAAGGCCGAGGACTGCCGGAGCTAGGCTCATGAGCGCGGGCGGCCAGGGCGAGGCTGAAACCACCCTGGACCGCCTGGGCCGCCACACCCTGGAGCAGCCCGCCCAGGGCTACCGTTTTTCCATGGACAGCGTGCTGCTGGCCGCATTCTCCAGCCGCCGGGAGGGCCCGGTGGCCGACCTGGGGGCCGGCTGCGGGGTGCTCTGCGTGCTCCTGGCCGCGCGGGGCCTGGCCGGGCCCTTCACCGCGGTGGAGCTCGATCCTCTGGCCGCGGCCTGCTGCGCGCGCAACCTGGAGCGGGCCGGGGCCGAGGGCCGGGTGCTCGCCCACGACCTGGCCCAAGCCCATCCCGGGCTGACCGGCGGCTCCTTTTCCCTGGTTATCAGCAACCCGCCCTTTGGCCAACCCGGCCAGGGCCGCATCCCGCCCCATCCGGCCCGGGCCCGGGCCCGCCATTGCCTGGCCCTGGAGCAAGACGGCCTGTGGAGCCAGGCCTCCCGCTTGCTGGCCGCCCAGGGGCGCATGGCCCTCTGCTGGCCGCCCTCGCGCCTGCCCCGGGCCCTGGCCGGGCTGGCGGCCCACCGCCTGGCTCCCCGGCGGCTCAGGCTGGTGCACGGCCGGGCCGGCCTCCCGGCCAAGATCGCGCTCATCGAGGCGGTCAAGGACGGCGGCGAGGAGCTCAAGGTGGAGCCTCCCCTGATCATTTATACAGACGCGGGCCAGGAGTACGGCCCCGAGACGGCGGCTATTTACCGGGAGCTTTGCGGGCTCTGAGACTGGCCCGGCCCAAGGCGGTCAGGGCGGCGCGCAGCTCGGGGTCCGAGATGTGGGCCAGGCCGGCGGCCAGCTCGGCCTCCTCTTCCGGGCCCAGCTCGGGCAGGGGCGGAGCGGGCGGCTTGGGCGGAGGCGGAGTGGGCGCCTTGACCAGCTTGAGGCGGGCCACATCAAAGCCGGCCTCCTGCAAGCGGGCGCAGAGCTGAGGCCCGGCCAGGGAAAGCTCCTGCAGCCAGGCCGAACCGCTTACCGCCACCACCAGCACCCCGCCCTGCTCCAGGGCCACGGGCAGGGCCCGCCGGGCGATGGCCCGCCCGGCCGCCTCGCGCCAGGCGGCCAGCAGCTCCGGCGCGGGCAGACGCCGGGCCAGGGCCCCGGGCAGGGCCCCTCCCAACAACTCTCGAATGCTGATCGGCTCTCGCGGCATGCCCCCAGTATATCCATAGCCCGCGTATTTCACGAGTGCCGTGTGTCCGGCCGCGCCAGCCAGCGTGTCGCCGGACCCAGAGCGGGCCGGGCAGACGGATGCCCTGGCTGAACATCGTTGCTCCCAAAATGCCCCTTTGGCGGCCCGAACCTTGGGCCGGCGCACTGCGTTGCTGGCCGCGCCCGGCCTCGATGTAGCCTCGTCTACACTCCCTTGCCAGACGCCTTGTCTCCGGCCGCGCCAAAAGGCTAGACTAGTTTCCTGATCTGCCCTCCACTTTTACTGGGGGATTGCCATGCCCGCCGCTACGCGTCCTTCGCCCTACCGCTGGCTGCTCTTCGCGGTGCTAGCCGCCGCCTATCTGCTGGTCTACTTCCACCGTACCTGCCCCGCGGTGGTGGCCTCGGATTTGATGCGCGATCTGGAAGCAGGAGCCACCTCGGTGGGCCTGTTGGGCGCGGCCTATTTCTACCCCTACGCCCTGATGCAGATACCGGCCGGCCTGCTCTCGGACTCCTGGGGCCCGCGCAAGACCATGACCCTGTTTTTTTTGCTGGCGGGCATCGGCTCTATCTGGCTGGGCCTGGCCGGCTCCATCGGCCCGGCCATCGCCGCCCGCACCCTGGTGGGCATCGGGGTGGCCATGGTCTTCGTGCCCACCATGAAGGTGCTCACCCACTGGTTCAGGCGCGAGGAGTTTGCCACCATGACCGGCATCCTCATGGCCCTGGGCGGGGTGGGAGCCTACACCGCGGCCCAGCCCCTGGCCTGGCTCAGCGTGGCCATCGGCTGGCGGGGCAGCTTCATGCTCATCGGGGTGGTGACCCTGGCCCTGGCGGTCGTCATCTGGGTGGTGGTGCGCAACCGGCCCGAGGAAAAGGGCCTGCCCCCCATTGTCGACGAGGCCGCCGGACCGGCCGGGGCGGAGACCATCTCCCTGGGCCAGGGCATGAAGATGGTCCTGACCAACGGCCGTTTCTGGGCGGTGGCCATCTGGTTTTTCTTCGCCCTGGGGATCTTCTTCACCCTGGGCGGCCTGTGGGGCGGGCCCTACCTCATGCAGATCTACGGCCTGAGCAAGCCCCAGGCCGGAGGGCTCTTGTCCATGATCGCGGCGGGCATGGTGGTGGGAAGCCCCCTGCTCTCCTGGTTCTCCAACAAGGTGCTGGTCTCGCGCAAAAAGGTGATCATCCTGGCCACGGCCATCCACCTGCTGCTCTTGACCGTGCTCTACCTCAAGCCCTCCGGGATGAACCTGGGCCTGCTCTACATCTGGTTCTTCCTGTTCAGCGTGTGCTCCAGCGCCATCGTGGTCATCGCCTTCACCACCACCAAGGAGCTGTTCCCCGTGGCCATCGCCGGCACCTCGGTGGGGCTGGTAAACTTGTTCCCCTTCCTGGGCGGGGCGGTGATGCAGCCGGTGAGTGGATGGCTGCTCAGCATGCAGGGCGGCCCCCAGGGCCCCTACACCCCGGCCATGTACGCCAACCTGTTCCTGTTTTGGATGGGCTGCGCGGCGGTGGCGCTCATCGCCGCCTGCCTGGCCCAGGACACCTTGCCGGGACGCAAAGGGAAAACAGCGTGAGTGAACTTGATAAGCGTCTGGCCTACGCCCGAGAGGCAGTGGGCGGAGACCCCTGGGCCCGTTTCCTGGGCCTGAAAGTGGAAGAGCTGAGCGAGGCCCGAGCCAGCATAAGCTTCGTGCCCGGCCAAAACCACCTGAACGCGGTGGGCCGGGCGCACGGCTCGGTGCTCTATGCCCTGGCCGACCAGGCCATGGCCGTGGCGGCCAACACCCTGGAGCGCCCCGCCCTGGTGGTGGAGGCGCGCATCAGCTTCGTGGGCAAGGCCGAGCCGGGCGTAAAGCTGGTGGCCGAGGCCCGCGCCCTGGACCTGGGGCGCACCCTCAGCCTGTGGGAGGTGCGCATCACCGACCCGGACGGCCGCCTGGTGGCCTTGGCCGGGGGCCGGGGCTACCACGCCGCGCCCAGGGCCTGAACCCGCCACGCCTAGTTACCCAGCCGATCCTGTGTTAGATTTCAGAGCTCAACGCCCGGGGATGCACCCGGAGCAAGGCAACAGGCAGGCCCCAAGGACGCAGCGCAGATGAGAGCCCGAGACCTAATCATGATCGTGGTGGCCTTCACCGGCATCGCCGGCGGGGTCTTTGCGCCCGCCTGGGCCGGCTGGTTCTCCCCTATCACGGTCTACATGATGATGACCGTGCTTTACCTGTCCTTCCTGCGCATCGATTTCACGGCCCTTACCCGCATCAGGGGGGCGGACCTGGGCGAGTTGGCCCTGTGGGGCCTGCTCAAACTGGTGGCGCTGCCGGTGGGGCTGTGGGCCCTGGCCGCCTGGCTGGCCCCTGGCTGGGCCCTGCCGGTGCTCTTGCTCTCGGGCATTTCGGCCGGAGTCACCGCGCCCTTTTTCTGCCAGCTCCTGGGCGGCGACCAGGCCCGCGCCCTGCAGCTCACCGTGTTCACCTCGATCCTGGTGCCCTTCACCCTGCCCTCCCTGGTGGGTCTGCTGGTCGGGCACCAGATCAACCTGCCCCTGGTGGCCATGGGCCGCATGCTGGCCATGGTCATCTTCGTGCCCCTGCTCCTGGCCTGGCTCACCCGCCGTCTGCTGCCCGCCCTGCTCGGACCCCTGGGGCGCATCCAGTTCCCCCTGGTGATCACCCTGTTCTTCCTGATCAACCTGGGGGTCTTCGCGCCCTTTGCCCAGTTCATCATGGAGCAGGCCGGCCAGGTGGCCACGGCGGTGGCGCTTTCCTGCCTGCTGGGCGCGGCCTACTTCGGGACGGTATGGGCCATGGGCTATCTGAGCGGCCACCGTCTGGACAATCTCTCTTACGGCACTGGCCTGATTTTCATCAACAACGTGTTGGTGGTGGTGGTTGCGGCCAAGTTCTTCGGCCCGCGCAGCCCTTTGTTGGCCGCGGCCTATATGCTGCCCTTTTTCCTGATGCTGCTGCCCTTCCGGCTGATCAAGCCCCACAGGGATGGCTAGGCCATGCGCTGGTTCCTGCCGATATTCTTCTCGGTCTACACCGGCCTGCACATAATCTTCTACCGCTCCGCCCGCTACCTCTTGCCTCCTGGGCGGGCTCCCCGCCTCATCGCCTGGTCCTGGCTGGGCTTGATGATCCTGGGCCCCATGCTCACCGTGCTGGCCTCGATGTGGGGGCATCCCCAGGCCTCGGGAGTCATCGGCACGGTGACCTATTGGTGGATGGGCTATCTGATGATCAGCCTGCTCTGCCTGCTGGGCTTGTCCCTGCTGCGCCTGTTGGCCTGGCCCTTTTCGCGGGGGCCCTGGGCCTGGCGGCGGCCGGTGGCCCTGGCCCTGGGCGCGGCCCTGATGCTCACCGCCTATGCCGGCTGGTCGGCCACCCAGGTGCGCCTCAAGCAGGTGGAGATCGCCACGGCCAAGCTGCCGGCGGGCATGGAGCGCCTGGACATCGCGGTGACCAGCGACCTGCACCTGGGCCTGCCCGGCGGGGAGGCCCGCTTGAACCGGGCCATCAAGCTCATCAGGCAGGCCGAGCCCGACCTCTGGATCGACGCGGGCGACATGTGGGACCGGCCCCTGCTGGAGGCCAAGGAGCTCACCGCCCTGATGGCCACGGTGCGCCCGCCCCTGGGCAAGTACGCCGTGGGCGGCAACCACGAGAATTACGTGGGCCTGGCCACCTCCATGAGCCTGGACCGGGCGGCGGGCTTCGTGTTCCTGAACAACCGGGGCCTGGCTGTGGGCCGCGCCCTTAACCTGGCCGGGGTGGTGGACACCCGCAAGCCAGCGGCCCAACGCGACGCGGCCGCCCTCAAGGGCCTGGATTTCTCCCGCTTCACCCTGCTCCTGCGCCACCGGCCTGACTTCAACCCGGCCATGCGGGGCAAGATCGACCTACAGGTGTCGGGCCACACCCACGGCGGCCAGGTCTGGCCCTTCCACTATGTGGTCAAGAACCTCTATCCCCTGTTCGCCGGGCTCTATGACCTGGGCCAAGGCACCCGGGTGTACACCTCCCGGGGCACCGGCATCTGGGGCCCTCCGCTGAGGCTTCTCTCCCCGCCCGAGGTGACCCTCATCCGCCTGGTGCGCTCCCCGGCCTCCCCTTCCCGCTGAGCCGTCTCTCCCTGCAAAACCCTTGACAAGCTCCCCGCGCGTATATTAAATGACGTTAACGTCAACGTCATAATTAGTTCGCTTGTAACGAGCGAGGAGGCCTGCCCATGTGGAGCATCGCCGAACTGGCCGGGGAGCTGGAGATCAGCACCCGCACCATCCGCTTTTACGAGGAAAAGGGCCTGATCAGCCCCCAGCGCACCCCGGGCAACCGCCGGGTCTACTCCAAGCGCGACCGGGCCCGCCTCAAGCTGATCCTGCGGGGCAAACGCTTTGGATACTCCCTGGAAGAAATCGGCGAGATGATCGGCATGGGCGAGGTGGACCTGGACGAGAGGGAACAGATCACCCGCAGCCTGGCCTACGGCGAAAAAAAACTGGCCGACATCCGCCAGCGCATCGAGGAGCTGAAGATGCTGGCCCAGGACATCGAATCCATGCGGAACAAGCTGGAGGACCGGCTGCAACAATTGAATCAGGAGGGAGAGCGCTCATGAACCTAGTGGATATTCTGGAGCTCAACGCTCGCAAGTTCGCGGACCGGGATTGCCTGCGCTACAACGGCCAGGGCACCACCTTTGCCCAGTTGGAGGCCCTGGCCTCCTCGGCGGCCGGGCTGTTGCAGTCCTGGGGCGTGGCCAAGGGGGACCGGGTGGGCCTGATGAGCTTCAACACCCCGGCCTACGTCATCGCCTATTACGGCGTCCTCAAGGCCGGCGGGGTGGTGGTGCCCATCAACCACAAGCTGCAGGCTCCGGAGGTGGACTACATCCTGGGACACAGCGGGGCCAAGCTGCTGTTGGTGGACGGCGCCCTGGCCCCGGTGGCGGCCAAGCTGAGCGTGGCGGTTAAAACCGCGTCCCTGGACAGCGACGCCGAGGGCCTGGAGCGCTTTGAGGCCGCCCTGGAGGGCGCACCCGCTCCCCGGGCAATGGAGATCGGCCCGGACGACCCGGCCCAGATCCTCTACACCTCGGGCACCACCGGCAAGCCCAAGGGCTGCGTGCACACCCACCAGACGGTGCTGTTCGCGGGCATCACCGGGGCTTTGGTGGTCAAGATGGACTTCCGCGACCGCTTGCTCATGGCCATGCCCATCTGGCACTCCTCGCCGCTGAACAACTGGTTCATGGGCATCCAGTACGTGGGCGGCTGCACGGTGCTCATCCGCGAGTACCACCCCCTGCACTTTTTGGAGGCGGTGCAGGAGGAAAAGTGCTCGCTGTACTTCGGAGCGCCCATCAGCTACCTGCTGCCCATCCAGATGATCCCCCACTTCGACCAGTTCGATCTGTCCTCCATGCGCTGCTGGATCTACGGCGGGGGGCCCATCTCCGGCGACGTGGCCCTGAACCTGATCGAGCGCTATAAGAGCGACCAGTTCTACCAGGTCTACGGCATGACCGAGGCCGGGCCGACCGGCACCACCCTGTTCCCCTGGGAGCAGGTGGAGCGGGCCGGGTCCATCGGGGCCCAGGGCCTGCCGGGCGCGGACGTGAAGGTGATGGCCAGCGAGGGCCGGATCGCCCAGGCCGGCGAGGCGGGCGAGATATGGCTCAAGGCCCCCTCCATGATGAAGGGCTATCTGGACGACCCCGCCGCCACGGCCGAGGCCTTCGAGGATGGCTGGTACAAGACCGGCGACGTGGCCCGGGTGGATGAAGACGGCTACATGTACATCGTGGACCGCTCCAAGGACATGATCGTCACCGGCGGAGAGAACGTTTACTCCAAGGAGGTGGAGGACGCCCTGGCCACCCATCCGGCGGTCATGGAGAGCGCGGTGCTGGGCCGGCCCCATCACGAGTGGGGCGAGACGGTGGTGGCCTATGTGGTGCCCAAGCAGGAGGCCAAGCCCACGGCCCAGGAGCTGGAGCAGTATCTGGCCGACAAGCTGGCCCGCTACAAGATTCCCCGCGAATTCATCATCGTGGACGAGCTGCCCCACACCCCCACCGGCAAGGTGATGAAATACAAGCTGCGCCAGGAGACCGGCGCTTAGGAGACAGGCGATGTTCGATTTTCTGCTCAACGAGGAGCAAATAGAGCTGCGCGACCAGGTGCGCGAGCTGGTGGCCTGGGTGCCCCGCGAGATGATCCTGGCCATGGACCGCGACGAGATCACCTTTCCCAAGGAGTTTTTGGCCGAGGCGGGCAAGCGCAACCTCATGGGCTGCCGCTATCCCAAAGAGTGGGGCGGCCGGGGCCTGGACTGGGTGAGCACCTGCATGGTCATGGAAGAGGTGGGCGTACTGGGCTACATCTTCGCCTGCGTGTTCGGGGTGGGGGCCGAACTGGTCTGCGACGCCATCATCCAGCACGGCACTGACCAGCAGAAGGAGCGCTACGTCAAGCCGCTGCTGGCCGGGGAGATGTTCGCGGCCGAGTGCCTCACCGAGCCCCGGGGCGGTTCCGACTTTTTCGGCACCACCACCGTGGCCGAGGACAAGGGCAGCCACTTCGTGCTCAGCGGCCAAAAGCGCTTTATCGTGGGCGCGGAAGGGGCCGACTACTTTTTGGTCTACGCCCGCACCGACTCGGACCCCAAGACCGACCCGCGCAAGGCCCTGACCTGCTTTATCGTGGACCGGGGGCCGGGCGTGGAGGTGGCCTATCTCTACGGGCTCATGGGCTGCCGGGGCGGCGGAGCCGGGCGCCTGGTGTTCAAGGACGTGAAGGTGCCCAAGCAAAACGTGGTGGGCAGCGTGGGCGGGGCCTATGCGGTGTTCAACACCATGATGGTGCCCGAGCGCCTGGGAACCGCGGCCATGACCATCGGCGCGGCCAAGCCCGCCCTGGACGTGGCCACCGGCTACACCACCCGGCGCAAGGCCTTTGGCCAGACCATCAACCAGTTCCAGGGAGTGAGCTTCCAGGTGGCCGAGGCGGCCATGCTCTTGGACGCCTCCCGGTCCATGATTTACGCCACCGCCCGGGCGGTGGACTCGGGCACGGACACCGCGCTCACCCGCCGGCTGATCAGCCAGACCAAGAAGTTCGTCACCGAATCCTGCCAAAAAGCGGCCAACCACGCCATGCAGGTCATGGGCGGCATCGGGTATACTAGCATCTTCCCGGTGGAGCGCATCGTGCGCGACCTTCGCCTGGCCTCCATCTGGACCGGCACCAACGAGGTGATGAACCTGATCGCGGGCCACGAATGGTACCGCGCCTATCATGCCGCCAAGGACAGCGCGCCCCGGGACTTCGAGGCCGAC
This sequence comes from Desulfarculaceae bacterium, assembly GCA_021737145.1. Lineage (GTDB taxonomy): Bacteria > Desulfobacterota > Desulfarculia > Desulfarculales > Desulfarculaceae > Desulfoferula. Next base: position 131,764 of record JAIPEN010000003.1, read on the forward strand.
GCCGAGGCGGCCGGACAGGACGAAGAGAAGATCTACGAGTAATGACCCCGTGGGAGACCCTGGCCGTGGCCGTGGCCCTGGGCTGCGACGCCTTTGCCGTGGGCCTGGCTCTGGGGGGGCGTTTCGGCGCCCCCCGCCAGGTCTTCCGCCTGTCGTTCCACTTCGGCCTGTTCCAGTTCGCCATGCCGCTCATCGGCTGGGCCCTGGGGGCCGGGCTGGCCTCGCTGACCGCCCGCTACGCCCCCTGGCTGGCCGCGGCGGTGCTGGTGTTCATCGGCGGCAAGATGGCCTGGGAGGCCCTGCGCCCGCCGGACGAGCGCACCCACGGCATGGACCCCACCAGGGGATGGAGCCTGCTGGCCTTGTCTTTGGCCACCAGCATCGACGCCCTGGGGGTGGGCCTGAGCCTGGGTATGGTGGGGCAAAACGTGCTGGCCGCGGCGGTGGTCATCGGCATCGTGGCCGCGGCCATGACCCTGGCGGCCATGAAGCTGGCCGGCCTCATGAGCGCCCGCCTGGGGCACCGCATGGGCCTGGTGGGCGGGATCATCCTCATCGCCATCGCGGTCAAGCTGGTGGCCTTCTAAGCAGGCGAATTTCCCCTTATTAATTTAAAATATTTACCACCCTGGCAATTGCTGGCAATCGAGCCGTTGCAATAAACCTCTTTATAATTTGCCGATATTCATATTATGGGTATGATTAATAAAAATCCTTAATAGTAAGGCCTCTAATTTGTCTCTCATTACCTTATCTGATATTTTATACAGAGAGTACCGATGACAAATTTCTTTGAGTTTGGGTTTTGAATTTACCAAAGGATCCCCGAGTCGGACATCCACCGATATTTGCCTGTTCAGAGTTTGCCAAACCTCGCTATAAAAATTTTTTGCTTTTCCGATGTATTTGGCGTTACCTTCAGCGTCAAATAAAATGTATACTCCAGCCTTCTTTGGTATGTCTTTTTGTTGTAATGGAATAGGCCCGATTTCAACAAGAGGCTCAACACTTTCCCAAACCGCACGTATAGCGATAGCCTGTGTGCAGGCTTTGAGCACTTTCTCGCCAGGGACGGAAGTTCCAGAGAGATAGTTTGTTATATTCGGTGTTTTCCTACCGCAGGCTTGCGCAAAATCTTTTTTAGCTCTATATTTATATCCAAACATATCTCTCAAACTATTAATAAATTCTACGCCTTTAATTTTGCGCCCCTTTTTAACTGCCGCCATTTGAACCCCCTAAATTAAAAGTAGTTTCGGAAACAACTTGCACTTAACCGACAAGTAAGGCCATTTAAAACCTGAACACATTAAATAGCCTCTCTCGGTAGCAACCAAACAATGGGCAAATAATTGCATGCCAATGCAATATCCATCCTGACCTCACTTGCCCTTGATCAGCGATTCAATGACCTTTTGCAGCTGCTCCCGGCTCTGGGGCTGGCAGGGAGGCGGGCTCCAGGCGGGCGCGAACACCGGCGGGGCGTTCTCCTCGCCCAGCAGGTTCACGGTCTGAGTGATCTGGCTGCGGGTGGTCTTGCCCTTCTTGTCGGTCACCGCCTGCCTGACCCGCTTTTTCAGGATGGCTCCCTTGACCTCGGCCAGCCCCTGCTTGATCAGGCGGTCGATCGCGCCGTGCCCGGCCAATAGGGGCGCATCCACCAGCCAGTCCCGCAGCAGGGAGGGTTGCACCTGTTGGCAGGCCCACACCTCTATGTCCCGGGTGATGCGGTACTCCCAGGAGGAAAAGAGAAGTTTGGCCTTGAAGCCGAAGCTGACCCGATAGGTGTAGCGCCAGGTGGGCAGGCCCAGCATGGCCTCCCCCGGCTCCTCGCTCAGCTTGCGGAACTCCGGGGCCTCGATCTTCAGGCCGGCCCAGCGCTTGAGCTTGTGGACGTATCCGCTGATCACCGCGGCCATGTCCTGGTCGGTCCACCGCGCGCACTCGCCCTGGGCGGGATCGATGGCGTACCAGCTTTTCCCCTGGTCCCGGGTGAGCAGAAAGCTTCCCGCGCGGGAGTTGGGGGGCTGACTGGACTTCAGGACATACTGGGCCATGTCGCCCTGGCTGGAGAGCACCAGTTGGTGGGTCTGGGCGGGCTCGCCTTCCCGCTGTATCTCCAGGGTCATGTGGGTCACCCGGGCGGCCCGGGCCGCGCCGGGCGACAGCACCAGGCACAGGGCCGCCAGGGCCAGGCCCAAGGCCGCGCCCCGGCAGGGCCCCGAAAACCATCGCGTCAAACAGCCGGGCATCGCTCCCCCTCCCCTGAGATGAGAGCCTCATTATGGCAGGCGGCGCGTGGCCAGGCCAAGCCCGGCCAGCTATAAAAAAGAGGGAGCCTCGAAAGGCTCCCCCTGTATGGGCTATGTATGGGCGGCTTGGAGGCTAGTCAACCTCGGGCCGGGGCAGCAGGCCCGCGCCCTCGATGATCTCCTTGGCGCGGTGCTCCCACTCGATGGCCATGACGTGCACTCCGGACACGCCCTCCAGCTCCTTGAACTCCTCGATCTGCTCGATGGCGATCTTGATGCCCTCGGCGGCCTGCTCCTTCTTGTCCACCCCCTTGAGCCGCTTGACGATGTCGGCGGGCACGTCCATGCCGGGCACGAACTTGGCCATATAGTTGGCCATACCCACCGACTTCATGGGGGTCACCCCGGCCAGGATGTAGCACTTCTCGTGCAGGCCCTTGTCCACGGCCCGTTTCATGAACTCGCGGAACTTGTCCATGTTGTAGATGCACTGGGTCTGGACAAAGTCGGCCCCGGCCGCGATCTTCTTGGCCAGGCGGGGCACCCGGAACTCGAAGGGATCGGCAAAGGGGTTGGAGGCCGCGCCGATGAAGATCTCGGGCGCACCGTCCAGGTCCTTGTCGTTCAAAAACTTCTTCTCGTCGCGCATCTTCTGAAAGGCGGCTAAAAGCTGCACCGAGTCCAGGTCGTAGACGTTCTTGGACTCCGGGTGGGAGCCGAAGCGCTGGTGGTCGCCGCTCAGGCACAAGACGTTCTTGATCCCCAGGGCGGTGGCCCCCAGGATATCGGCCATCAGGGCCAAACGGTTGCGGTCGCGGCAAACCATCTGGTAGTTGGGCTCCAGGCCCTCGTCGATGAGAATCTTGCAGGCGGCCCAGGAGGCCATGCGCACCACCGCGGTCTGGTTGTCGGTGATGTTGACCGACTCCACGATGCCCTTGAGGAAACCGGCCTTGTGGCGCACCTCCTCGACATTGTTGCCCATGGGCGGACCAAGCTCACCGGTGACCGCGAAGTGGCCCGCGGCCAGGACTTTCTCCAGATTGCTACCGGCTTTCATTGCTTCAGATCCTCCCTGACCCGCTGGCGGGGTCCGCCGTCGCGCGCGGTGAGCCAGTTCTTGTTGGGCCACACCTGTTCCAGCTCATCCAGCCGGCCCATGGCGTCCATCTTCTTGACGATCTGGTCCCACACGCAGGGCACATCGGGGCTGATCTCGCAGTTGCCGCTGGCCGAACCGCCGCAGGGCCCGTTCATCAGGCTCTTGGAGCACCGGGCGATGGGACACAGCCCGCCGAAGTTGTGCACCAGGCAGTTGCCGCAGCTCTGGCAGCGCTCGGTCCAGACTCCGTGTTCCAGGGCCCCGCCGATAAAGGTGGTGTTGATGCCCGGAAACACCCGCGCGCCGGGAAAGCGCTCGGACACGAACTGGGGCCCCACCCCGCAGGCGATGGAGATGATGGCGTCGTAGTTCTCGGCCACCTCGGCCAGCTCCTCGATGTACTCGGGGTCGCACTGGCGCTCCAGGGTCATCTCTTCGATGCCGGGGGCCTGGCCGTTCTTCTTGCGGGCGATGCGCAGGGTGGAGGCCAGGATTCCCACCTCCTTCTCGCCGCCCACGTTGCAAACGGTCACGCATCCCCGGCAGCCCAACACCAGGACCTTTTCACGGCCCTCGATCATGGCCAATATTTCTTCCAGAGGCTTGCTGTCACCTACGATCATCGTGACTTCCCTTCCTGGTCAACATGAACTTGCCGCGGCCGGATCAAGCCGCCTTGGCTTTGGCCACCGGGCTGGGGCCCAACTCGGCGATGCGCTCGGTGAACTCGTTGGCCACCTGGGCGAATCGTGGTCCCTCGGCCGAGCTCATGTTGTACATCTCGATGCGTTCGGGCTCGATGCCCAGGGACTCCAGAACCTTCTTAACATACTCCACCTTGCGGCGGGCCTTGTAGTTGCCGGTCAGGAAGTGGCAATCGCCCTCCATGCAGCCGGCCACATAGACCCCGTCGGCCCCGTCCTCAAAGGCCTTGAGCAGATGCAGGATGTCCACCCGCCCGGAGCAGGGCAGTTGGATGACCCGGATATCGGTGGGGTACTGCAATCTCATCGAACCTGCCAGGTCCGCGGCTGAGTATGCTCAGTACTGGCAGCAGAAAGCTACGATTGTGGGTTCGAAGCTTGCGCTCAAGTTCATCCTCCTCTTTGGGGGCCTTCCGCGCGGAGCGCGGGTAACTCGCGAAACCGGGCCCGGGCCAAGAGCCGGAGCCCGCTTGTCTCTAACCCATTGCCGCCTTTTCCTTGGCCAGGATCTGGGCGTCGGTGAAGTGTTGCAGGGTGATGGCCTTGCCCGGGCACTCGGCCGCGCAGGCGCCGCAGCCGTAGCACTGGGCCACCTCGATCTTGGCCGCGCCGTCGACGATCTTGGGCACCCCGTAGGGGCAGGTGCGCACGCAGGTCAGGCACACCGAGCACTTGTTGGGATCCACCGTGGCCACCACTCCGCCCACGCGGATGAGGTTCTTGGCCAAGACGGTGAGGGCCCGGCCGGCGGCCGCGTTGGCCTGGGCGATGGCCTCGTCGATGGGCTTGGGATAGTGGGCCAGGCCGGCCTGGTAGATGCCCTCGGTGGCGAAGTCCACCGGCCGGAGCTTGGCGTGGGCCTCCAGGAAGAAGCCCTCGGAGTTCAGCGGGGTCTTCATGGCCTCGGCCAGCTGGGTCACCTGGTTGGGCACGATGGCCGCGGCCAGCACCAGACGGTCCACCTCGAAGCTCACCGGCACGCCCAGCACGTGGTCCGTGGCGGTGACCAGGATCTTGCCGTCCCCGGCGCTGACCTGGGGCTTGTCGTCAATCTTGTAGCGGATGAACAGCACCCCGGCCTCGCGGGCCCGCTTGTACAGGTCCTCGCGGACTCCGTAGGTGCGGATGTCGCGGTAGAGGATGTACACCTGGGCCTCGGGGTTGGACTCCTTGACCTTGATGGCGCTCTCCACCGAGTGGGTGCAGCACAGGCGGGAGCAGTAGGGATGCTCCGGCTCGCGGGAGCCCACGCACTGGATGAAGCCCACCGACTCCCAGCTCTTGGGGGCGTCTGGGTTGCCCCGCAGCTCCATGTCCAGCTCCAGGGAGGTGACCACCCCGTCGTTGTCGCCGTAGAGGTACTCGCTGGGCCGCAGCTCGTGGCCGCCGGTGGCCAGCACCACCACCCCGTGCTCCACCACGGTCTCGCCGCCGCCCGAGGCGCTGATGGTGCTCACGTAGTTGCCCACGAAGCCCTTGAAGGCGGTGAGCTCGCTCTCCAGGTGCAGGGTGATGCTCTTGTTGTCCTGGACCAGGCTGACCAAATCGGCCAGATAGGGGGCCACGTCCTCGCCCTTCCAGGAGTTCAGGAGGTAGCGGGCGTTGCCGCCCAGCTCGCCCGTCTTTTCCACCAGATGCACCGGGTAGCCGGCCGAGGCCAGGTTGAGCGCGGCCACCATGCCGGCCACGCCGCCGCCCACCACCACGCCGACCTTGTTGAGCGGCAACTCCACCTGGTGCAGGGGCTCGATGAGCGCGGCCTTGGCCACGGCCATGCGAACCAGGTCCTTGGCCTTGTCCGTGGCCTTTTCGGGCTCGCCCTGGTGCACCCAGGAGTCCTGGTCGCGGATGTTGGCCATCTCGAACAGATACTTGTTCAGGCCGGCCTCGCGGATGGTCTCCTGGAACAGGGGCTCGTGGGTGCGGGGGCTGCAGGAGGCCACCACCACCCGGTTGAGGTTGTGCTCCTCGATCTTGTCCTTGATCTTGTTCTGGGTGTCCTGGGAGCAGGTGAACAGGTTGTCGTCCACAAAGGCCACGAAGGGCAGAGTGGCCGCGTACTCGCGCACCGCGGGCACGTCCACCACGCCCCCGATGTTGATGCCGCAGTTGCACACGAACACCCCCACCCGGGGCTGCTCCTCGCTGATGTCCTTTTCCAGGGGATAGGTGAGTTCCTTGGTCAGGGTCCCCCGGCTCTCGGCGATATCCAGGCTGGCCACGCAGGCCGCGGCGCTGGCTTCCATCACCGCCTGGGGGATGTCCTTGGGGCCGGCAAAGGCGCCGCAGGCGAAGATGCCTTCCCTGCTGGTGCCCACCGGGGCGAAGGAGCTGGTCTCGGTGAAGTTGTAGCCGGTGAGGTCGATGCCCAGGCGGTGGGCGGTCTCGATGGCCTCTGGACCGGTCTGCAGGCCCACCGACAGGACCACCATGTCGTAGTCCTCGGTAATGGCCTCGCCGTTTTCGGTGACGTACTCGATGCGCAGGCGGTCGCCATCCACCGGGTCGACGCTGTGCACCCTGGAGCGGATGAAGCGCACCTTCTTTTCGTCCTCGGCCCGGTCGTAGTACTTCTCGAAGTCCTTGCCGTAGGTGCGCATGTCCATGAAGAAGATGGAGGTTTCCAGATCGCCGGAAGCATGCTCCTTGGCGATCACCGCCTCCTTGATGGCGTACATGCAGCACACCGCCGAGCAGTAGCCGTTGTCGCAGTGGTTGATGTCGCGGGAGCCCACGCACTGCAACCAGGCGATCTTCTTGGGCTCCACCCCGTCGCTGGGGCGCTGCAAATGGCCCTGATAGGGGCCGGAGGCGCTGAGGATGCGCTCGAACTCCATGGCCGAGACCACGTTGGGGTGGCCGGCGTAGGAGTAGGTGTCGAACAGGGTGGGGTCAAAGGAATCGAAGCCCGGCGCCAGGATCACGCTGCCCACGTTGAGGGTCATCTCGCTGGCGGTCTGTTCGTGGACCGGGGCCTTGGCCTTGCAGGCCTCCACGCACTGGAAGCACTCGCAGCACACCCCGCAGTTGAGACAGCGGTCGCCCTCGGCCTGGGCCTGCTCGGCCTGGAGGCCCAGCTCGAACTGGTCGAAGTCGCCCTTGCGGGCCTCGGCCTCGCGGAGCTCCATGTGGGCCCGGGGCGCGGTGGCCATGTCCAGGGGGATGGGATTGAACTCCTGCTCCTCTTCGGGGCGCAGGGTGGGCTTGATGCGGCCCTCGGCCAGATCCTGGCCCTCGAACTGGCGCAGCATGCTGCGGGCGGCCTCGCGGCCGGCGGCCACGGCGCCGATGGCGATCCAGGGGCCGGTGACCGCGTCGCCGCCGGCGTAGACCCCTTCCAGGTTGGTGGCGGTGGTCACCTCGTCGGAGGCGATGGTGCCGCGCGGGGTCAGCTCCAGGCCGTGGTCCTCGCCCAGCCAGGAAAGGTCGGTGCGCTGGCCGATGGCGGTGATGATCAGGTCCGCGTCCAGCTCGATGGTGTCGGACTCGTCGAACTCGGGCGCGAAGCGGCCCTCTTGGTTGAACACCCGGGTGCACTGCTTGAGCACCAGGCCGCTGGCCTTGTTGCCCTCGGCCTTGACCTCCAAGACACCCCGGCGGTGCACGAACTTGATACCCTCTTCCTCGGCCTCGGTGATCTCCCAAGGGCTGGCCGGGCACTCCTGCTCGGACTCCAGCATGACCATGGTCACGTCGGTCGAGCCTTGCCTGAGAGCGGTGCGGGCCGCGTCCACGGCCACGTTGCCGCCGCCCACCACGATGACCTTGTCACCCTTGGCGGTCTCGTTGCCCAGGCTCACGTCCTGCAAATAGTCCAGGGCGGCCACCACCTGCTCGCTGTCTTCGCCGGGCGCGCCCAGCTTGAAGCTGGCCGGAGCGCCCACGCCCAAAAACACCGCGTCGTGGTCGTCGCGCAGGTTCTGGAAGGTGAGGTCCCCGCCGATGGGGGTGTTGAGCTTGATCTCCACCCCCAGGCCCTTGATCATGTCCACCTCGGCCTGCAGCACGTCCATGGGCAGGCGGTAGGAGGGCACCCCGGTGGCCAGCGCGCCGCCGGCCACGGGCAGGGCCTCGTAGATCACCGGCTTCACCCCGGCCCGGGCCAGGTGGTAGGCGCAGGACAGGCCGGCCGGTCCGGCTCCCACGATGGCCACCTTTTCGCCGCGGGGCTCGCACTCGGGCTGGGGAACGTTGCCCACGCCCACCTCGTCGGCCACGAAGCGCTTGATGTCGCGGATGGCGACGGCCTCGTCCACCTCCATGCGGCGGCAGGAGTCCTCGCAGGGATGGGGGCAGATGCGGCCGATGACCCCGGGCAGGGGCAGGTCCTTCATTATGATGTTCAAGCTCTCGGCGAAGTTGCCGGTCTTGGCCATCTGCACGTAGCCCTGCACGTTCAGGTTGGCCGGGCAGGCCACCAGACAGGGGGCCCGGTCCAGCTTGGTGATGGAGTAGGCGTTGGGGAAGGCCTGGGCGTAGCGCTTGAAGGTGGCCTTGCGGTCGCTCAAGCCCTGGTCGAACTCGTTGGGCACCGACACGGGACAGGCCTCGATGCAGTCGCCGCAGGCGGTGCAGGCCTCCATGTCCACGTAGCGCGGCTCCTGGTGCACCTTGATCTCGAAGTCACCGGCCTCGCCCGAGATGGCCTGCACCTCGGCCTGGGTGATGATCTCGATGTTAAGGTGACGGCCGCACTCCACCAATTTGGGGGAGATGATGCACATGGCACAGTCGTTGGTGGGGAAGGTCTTGTCCAATTGGGCCATGCGGCCGCCGATGGCCGATGTCTTTTCCACCAGGTACACGTAGTACCCCGCGTTGGCCAAATCCAAAGATGCCTGCACGCCGGCTATGCCGGCGCCGACCACCATCACCGCCCCGACCTTCTTGCTTTGCGCCATAAGATATCGTCCTTAACAAGCGGTTCTCCGCCAGGCCCAGCGCCAGGCGGTTCAGTGGCCGATCACCTGAGGCAGGGATCTTGCCACCTTGTGAAAATCATCATTATTTCCCTCGGAAAGTTACCAGATTCCGTCGATGGGCACTATAGACAAAAAAGTGCCCCTCTGGCAAGTTTAGATTCCGTGTTTGGTTTCGCCTAGTTATCCAATCGGTTTTGTGGGCCCTCCCCCATGGGGCCCGGCGCTTTTTTGCATTATAGCATTGCAACCGCTTGGCTAGGGAAGATCGGCGGGGGCGAAAGCCGCAAAAAAAGAGCCCGGGCCGCAATGGCCCGGGCTCTGAAGGCTCGAAAAAGGGAAAGTGTGGTCTAGAACACGCCCTTGACCTTGCCGGTCTCGGTGTCCACGTCCACGCGGCGGTAGGCCGGGTTGGAGCCGGTGCCGGGCATCAGGCTGATGTTGCCCGCCACGGGCACCACGAAGCCGGCGCCGCCGTAGGTCAGGATGTCGCGCACGAACAGGCGCCAGCCCTTGGGAACGCCCTTGAGGGCCGGGTTGTCCGACAGGGACAGGTGGGTCTTGACCATGCAGGTGCCCAGGGTGGACAGGTAGTCGTCGCCCTCGATCTTCTTGGCCTTCTTGAGAGCCTCGTCGGAGTAGTCCACGCCGTCGGCCCCGTAGACCTCCTTGGCGATGAGATCGATGCGGTCGCGCAGCGGGGTCTCCAGCTCGTAGAGCAGCTTGAACTCGTTGGGCTCGTTGCAGGCGTCGATGACCGCGTCGGCGAACTCCAGAGCGCCTTCGCCGCCGTGCTCCCAGTGACGGGACAGGGCCACGCGGGCGCCGGCCGCCTCGCCCAGCTCGCGCACCTTGGCGATCTCGGCGTCGGTGTCGGTGTAGAAGGCGTTGATGCACACCACCGGGTTGATGCCGGCCTTGCGCACGGTGTTGATGTGATGCACCAGGTTCTCGCAGCCCTTCTCGACCCACTCGACGTTCTCGCCGCTGTACTCATCGGGCATGGGCTTGCCGGGCACCGGGATGGGCGCGCCGCCGTGGCACTTCAGGGCCCGGATGGTGGCCACCACCACCGCGCAGTTGGGCTTGAGGCCGCTGAAGCGGCACTTCAGGTTCCAGAACTTCTCAAAGCCGATGTCAGCGCCGAAGCCCGACTCGGTCACGTGGTAGTCGCCCAGCTTCAGGGCCACGCGGTCGGCGATGATGGAGGACTGGCCGATGGCGATGTTGGCGAAGGGACCGGCGTGCACGAACACCGGCTGGCCTTCCAGGGACTGCAGCAGGTTGGGGTTCAGGGCCTCGACCATCCAGGCGGTCATGGCGCCGTCGACCTGCAGGTCCTTGGTGGTGATGGGGGTGCCCTGCTTGTTGTAGGCCACCACGATCCTGCCCATGCGCTCGCGCATGTCGGCCAGGTCGGTCGCCACGGCCAGGATGGCCATGACCTCGGAGCTCACCGCGATGCCGAACTTGGACTGCATGGTGAAGCCGTCGGTGCGGCCGCCCAGGCCCATGACGATGTTGCGCAGGCCCTGGCAGCAGAAGTCGATGATCCAGCCCATTTCCACGTTGGTGGGGTCGATGTCCAGCCGCTCCATGTTGCTCAGGCGCATCAACTGCTCGTCAGTGTAGTTGCGCTCGTGCTGCATGCGGCTGTTCAGGGCCACCATGGCCAGGTTGTGGCTGTTCATAATGGCGTTGATGTCGCCGGTGAGACCCAGGGAGAAGGGGGTCAAGGGGATGCACTGGGCCAAGCCGCCGCCGGCCGCGGAACCCTTGATGTTCATGGTGGGACCGCCGGAGGGCTGACGAATGGCCGCGGTCACGTTGACCTTGCGCTGGCCCAGGCCCTCGACCAGACCCATGGAGGAGGTGGACTTGCCCTCTCCCAAGGGGGTGGGGGTGATGGCGGTGACGTCGATGTACTTGCCGTCAGGGCGGTCTTTGAGCCTATCGAGCAATTTCTTGAAGTCCACCTTGGCCACATAGTGACCGTGCAGGAGGAGTTCCTCCTCGGTTATCCCCAGCTCGCTGGCGATATCCTTGATGGGCTTCATGTACTCTTCGGCTGCCTCTGCGATTACGTAATCCGGATTTTCTCTGGGATCTGGCAGCTTGGACATAGTCACTCCTCCTTCGAATTCAAAGCAAAACGCGGCAATGACAACGATCTGGCCCTGCCACCGGGCGGTTCCCGGCGGGAAAACCAGACCATATAGTTAAAGACCTCTCTATGGCACTAAATTGGCTGCTACCTGGCGACACCCGGCATGTGGCGGATATCACCAGTTATCTGGGGCAAATAGCATGTTTACCTTTCCGCGTCAAGAGAATTAAGTCACAAAGCCCCCCCAAAGGGGCCGCGCCCGGGCCCGGAGCGGGCGCACAGAGAAAATTTGACCAAAACCAAGAGGAATGATATGGCTGGTCTGCTACGGGGTGGGGCCCTCGCCGATCCCGGCGCGGTAAATTTTTCAGTTGAAACACCTGCTCACTTCAGGTATTAGCTTGGAGTCCATTCATCAGGCGTTTCCCTGCTTAAGAGGAGAGTCATGCACAAGATTCTTTCCAAGCGGGAGCTGGCCCAAGGCACCGTGGTTGAAAACGAAATCGAAGCTCCCCGTATCGCTGCAAAGGCCAAACCCGGCCAATTCATCATCCTTAGGGTCAATGAGACCGGTGAGCGCATCCCGCTGACCATGGCCGATTCCGACCCCAAGCGCGGCACCATCACCATCATCTACCAGGTGGTCGGCAAGACCACCGCCCTGCTCAAGAGCCTGGAGGTCATGGATTCCATCATGGACATCGCCGGGCCCTTGGGCACCCCCACGCCGATCGAAAACAAGGGCACCGTCATCTGCGTGGGCGGCGGCACCGGCGTGGCCGTGTTGCACCCCATCACCCGGGGCATGCACCAGGCGGGCAACAAGGTCATCGGCATCATCGGGGCGCGCACCAAGGATCTTCTGATCATGGAAGACAAGATGGAAAAGGCCACCGACGAGCTTTACGTCTGCACCGACGACGGCTCCTACGGCCACCACGGCTTTGTCACCGACGTGCTCCGCGAGCAGCTCACCAAGCTGGGCTCGGCGGTCAAGGAGGCGGTGTGCATCGGGCCGGTGCCCATGATGAAGTTCTGCTGCGCGGTCACCAAGGAGTTCGGGGTGCCCACCATGGTCAGCCTCAACGCCATCATGGTCGACGGCACGGGCATGTGCGGCTGTTGCCGGGTGCAGGTGGGCGAGGAGACCAAGTTCGCCTGCGTGGACGGCCCGGAGTTCAACGGCCACAAGGTGGACTTCGATGGGCTTTCCAAGCGCCTGACCGCCTACACGCCGCAGGAAAAAGAGGCCATGAACCTCTACGAGAAAAAATGCGCCTGCGAGACTCAGGGCTAAGGGAGGTAGATCATGGCTGAAAAGAAAGAGCAAGTCCCCCGCACTCCCATGCCCGAGCAGAAGCCCGAGGTGCGCCGCCGCAACTTCGAGGAGGTGCCCCTGGGCTACGCGGCCGAGGTGGCCCGCATCGAGGCCAGCCGCTGTTTGCAGTGCAAAAAGCCCTCCTGCGTGCAGGGCTGTCCGGTTAACGTGAACATCCCCGCCTTCATCCAGCACATCGCCGAGGGCGACTTCGCCAAGGCCGTGTTCCAGCTGTGGGAAGACAACTCCCTGCCCGCGGTGTGCGGCCGGGTGTGCCCCCAGGAAAACCAGTGCGAAGGCAAGTGCATCCTGGGCAAAAAGGGCGATCCGGTGGCCATCGGCAACCTGGAGCGCTTCACCGCCGACTGGGCCCGAGCCGAAAAAGACCTGCCCCTGCCGCCGGTGGCCCCCAAGACCGGCAAGAAGGTGGCCGTGGTGGGCTCTGGCCCCGGCAGCCTCACCGTGGCCGGCGACCTGATCCGCAAGGGCCACGAGGTGACGGTCTACGAGGCCTTCCACAAGCCCGGCGGCGTGCTGGTCTACGGCATTCCCGAGTTCCGCCTGCCCAAGGAGATCGTGGCCTCGGAGGTCAACTTCCTGGAGCGCCTGGGCGTGAAGGTGGAGTGCAACGTGGTGGTGGGCTCCACGGTGACCGTGGACGAGTTGCTGGAAGACGAGGGCTTCGACGCGGTGTACTTGGGCGTGGGCGCGGGCCTGCCCCGCTTCGTGGGGGTGCCCGGCGAGAACCTCATCGGGGTCTACAGCGCCAACGAATACCTGACCCGGGCCAACCTGATGAAGGGCTACCTCTTCCCCGAGTACGACACCCCCCTGATCAAGGGCGATCACGTGTGCGTGTTCGGCGGGGGCAACGTGGCCATGGACAGCCTGCGCACCGCCATGCGCATGGGCTGCGACGACGTCAAGTGCGTGTACCGCCGCTCCGAGGAGGAGCTGCCCGCCCGCGGCGAGGAAATCCACCACGCCAAGGACGAGGGCATCCAGTTCTTCATCCTGCACGCCCCGCTCCGGTTCATCGGCGATGACGACGACCGCCTGGTGGCGGTGGAGTTGCAGGAGATGGAGCTGGGCGAGCCCGACGAGAGCGGCCGCCGCCGTCCCGAGCCCATCCCCGGCTCGGTCAAGACCATCGACTGCGACCTGGCCATCATCGCCATCGGCTCCGGGGCCAACCCCCTGATCACCCGCACCACTCCGGGGCTGGAGGTGAACAAGTGGGGCTACATCGAGGCCGACGACGACGGCAAGACCAAGAAGGCCAAGGTCTGGGCCGGCGGCGACATCGTCACCGGCGCGGCCACGGTCATCAAGGCGGCCGGCGCCGGACGCACCGCGGCCAACAGCATGCACCGCTATCTGAGCTGGGGCTGGTAAGCACCCCGGACAAGGCCGCGAGGCTGAAGTAAAAAAGCGGGGCGCGTTGCTTGCTAGGCGGCGCGCCCCGCTCTATAATTTGGGCTCCGCTAATCATTACTGGTCTGGTTTCATGCTCGACGTGCAAAATCAACGCGACCACCGCAACGTGGCCATCGACAAGGTGGGGGTGAAGAACATCCGCTACCCCATCACCGTGCTGGACCGCGCCGCCGGCTCCCAGCAGACCGTGGCCTCCATCAACATGTTCGTGAACCTGCCCCACCAGTACAAGGGCACCCACATGAGCCGCTTCATCGAGCTCCTGAGCGAGTACAGCGGCAACATCAACATCTCCAACATCCCCGACATTCTGGAGGAGATGAAGTCCCGCCTGGACGCGGAGAGCGCCCACATCGAGGTGGAGTTCCCCTATTTCATCGAAAAGGCGGCCCCGGTGAGCAAGGCCCAGGGGCTCATGGAATATGCCATCGCCTTCCGGGGCAGCCTCAACGGCGCGGGCATGGACCTGGTGGTGGAGATCGGGGTGCCGGTGACCACCCTGTGCCCCTGCTCCAAGGAGATTAGCGCCTCGGGCGCCCACAACCAGCGGGGCATGGTGCGCCTGGCCGTGCGCTTCAAGCGCTTCATCTGGATCGAGGACCTCATCCAGATGGCGGAAATGAGCGCCTCCTCCGAGGTTTTCAGCCTGCTCAAGCGCGAGGACGAAAAGTTCGTCACCGAGAGCGCCTACCAAAACCCCATGTTCGTGGAGGACGTGGTGCGCGAGGTGGCGGTGAAGCTCTCGGCCGACCCCAACATCGTCTGGTTCACCGTGGACAGCGAGAACTTCGAGTCGATCCACAACCACTCGGCCTACGCCTTCATCGAGGTGGACAAGCGCGAGCCCGGAGATTAGGGCGGTGGAGCTGCCCCCGGGCATAGAGGAGCGCGACCTGGTCTGGGAGTTCGTGCGGGCCTCGGGGCCGGGCGGCCAGCACCGCAACAAGACCGAAACCGGGGTTCGCCTGAGCCATCTGCCATCCGGCATCGTGGTGCAGGCCACCGAGCGCCGCTCCCAGCACCAGAACCGCGAGGTGGCCCTTCGGCGCCTGGCCGACGCCCTGGCCGAAAAGCGCAAGCCCCCGCCCAAGCCCCGGCGGGCCACCAAGCCCTCGCGCTCGGCCAAGCGCCGCCGCCTGGAGTCCAAGCGCAAGCGGGGCAAGACCAAGAGCCTGCGCCAAAAGCCCGACTGGTAGCGGACGGCCATCCGCCCAAGGAGCAAGCCATGTCCCAGGTACTGGCCATAGCCGGCAGCCCCCGCAAGGGGGCCAACAGCGCCAAGTTGGCCTCGGCGGTGCTGGAGGGCGCGGCCGAGGCGGGGCACCAGACCCGGCTAATCAAGCTGCGCGAGTATGAGTTCGCTTCCTGCCAGGGCTGCGAGCGCTGCCGCAAGGACCGGGCCTGCACCGGGCTCGACGACGGCATGCAGCAAATCTACCCCCTGGTGGAGAGGGCCTCGGGCCTGGTGCTGATCAGCCCCACCCACAACTACAACGTCACCGCCTTGGTCAAGGCCTTCATCGACCGGCTCTACTGTTTTTACGATTTCAGCAAAGAGCGCCCCGGCCCCTGGTCCTCCCGCCTGGCCGGGCAGGGCCGCCTGGCCCTGGTGGGGACCACGGCCGAGCAGCGCAGCCCGGAGGATCTGGGCGTGGTGCTGCCGGCCATGCGCCTGCCCCTGGAGGCATTGGGCTACCAGGTGCGCGGCGAGCTGGTGGCGGCTGGGGTCTTCCCGCCCGGCGCGGTGGCCCGCCACGCGGAGATGCTGCAACAGGCCCGCGCGGCCGGGCGCGAGCTGGGCGCGGCCCTCAAGGGCTAGGCCGGCCCATGGCCCGCTACTTCTTCGTACCCGGCGGCAAGCGAACCGCCTCGGACTGGGACCAGGTGCGCGCCATCCTGGAGACGGCGGGGCACCAAACCAGGGCCATCACCCTGAGCGATCCCAAGCAAGCCAGCCTGGAGGGCCACGTGTCCGAGGTGGAGCGGGCCCTGGCGGCCTGGGGCCCGGAGCCGGTGCGCCTGGTGGGTCACAGCTACGCCAGCCTGGTGATCACCGGCGCGGCGGCGGCCAGGCCAACGGCCATCCAGGGCCTGGGATACGTGGACTGCCTGATTCCGGCAAGCGGCCTGTCCCTGTTCGATTTCTTTTGCCAGGCAGGCCAGGACCCGGCCGCTTCCGGAGTGCCGGCCTGGCCGCCCTTCACCCAGCCCCTGGTCTTTGACCAGAGCGCCGTCACTCCCCTGCCCAAGCTCTACGTGCACTGCCTGCGCAGCCAGTTCCTGAGCCTGACCCAGCAGCCGGTGCGCCGCGCCAAGGAGCACGCGCAGGACGAGCATTGGCAATACCGCGAGATCGACGCGGATCATTACGTGATGCTGAATCACGCCCCAAAGCTGGCCGCGATTCTAAAAGAAATGTAGGCTGCCGCTTAAACCAAGAGCGCTCCGCCATCGACGACCGCCACTGTGCCGGTCACATAGGGGCTGAGCATGAGGTGCAGATAGCTGGCCGCCGCTTCGCGGGCCGCGCCCAGGCGGCCGGCCGGGAAGCCCTGGGCCATGGCGGCCACCTCGTCCGGCTTGGGGGCCAGATAGCCCGGGCTCACCGCGTTGACCCGGATGGGGGCCAGCTCCACGGCCAGGGCCCGGGCCAGGGTCTCCACCGCCGCGTCGATCAGGGCCATGGCCGCGTGGCCGGGCGAAATCTTCTGGCCGACGATGCCGCTGGTCAGGGTGACGCTGCCCTGGGGGCTCATCCGGGGCAAGGCCGCCTGGACAAAGGAGCAGGCTCCCCACAGCTTGACGTCCATGCCCGCGCGGGCCTGGTCCAGCTCCAAGGAGGCAAAGGGCGCGGGCGTGAGCGCGGGCCGCACCGCCACCACCAGGTGGTCTACGGTCCCGGCCGCCTCCAGCAGGGGGCCGTAGGTGGCGGGATCGGTTATGTCGCAGGAAAACGCGCTCACCTCGGGGCCCAGCTCGCCGGCCAGCTCCCCGGCGGAGCGGGAGGCCACCACCACCCGCGCCCGGTTCTCATGGGCCAGACGGGCCACGGCCAGGCCGATGCCCGCGTTGCCTCCCAAAACCAACACCGTCCGCCCGTGCAGCATGGCGGCTACCTCCCGGAAAAAAGGGGCCGGCCCTGGATTGGACCGGCCCCGGGGTTCAGCAATGCATGTTAAAGCGGCTCAGCCCATCTGCTCGAGATAGACCTTGGCCTTGGCGGCCAGATCGGCCAGCTGGCGCGAGACCTCCTCGCGCTCGGCGGGCTTGAGCTCGCGGATCACCTTGGCCGGCTGGCCCAGCACCAGCACCCCCTCGGGCACTTCCATGCGAGGCGGCACCACGGCCCCGGCCCCCACCAGGGCGCCGGAGCCCACCACCGCGCCGTCAAGCACGATGGCCCCGATGCCCACCAGGGCGCCGGTTTTCACCGTGGCCCCGTGCAGGCAGACCTGGTGGCTCACCAGGGCGCCGGGCTCCACGATCACCGGCTTGCCCAGGGGGGCCTCCACCAGGGCCAGGTCCAGCACCGCGCTGCCCCGGCCGATCTCGATGCGGTCGTCATCGGCCCTGAGCACCGCGCCGGGCCAGACCATGGCCCCGTCGGCCAGATCGACCTGGCCCAGCAGGCGGGCCGAGGGGTCCACGAACACGCCCGCGCCCAAACGGGGGGAGTGTTCCCTGAAGGGAGTGAGCAAGGCTTTGTCGGCCATGTCGCCGTCCTTTCGTTCTAGCGGCTGAAGATGGCCGCGATGCCCTGGCCGCCGCCGCCGCAGATGGTGACCAGGCCCTTCTTGGCGTCCTGGCGCTTCATCTGGTGCAGCAGGGTGGTGGTGCGCATCACGCCGGTGGCCCCGATGGGATGGCCCAGGGAGATGCCCGAGCCGTTCACGTTGATCTTGCTGTCATAGTCTTCCTGGGGCACGCCCATGAGCTTGGCGTCGGCCAAAAGCTGCACCGCGAAGGCCTCCTGGATCTCGAACAGCTCGATGTCGGCCAGCTCCATGCCCGCCTTGGCCAGGGCGCCGTTTACCGCCACCGGCACGCCGGGGTAGGTCAGGGTGGGGTCGCAGGCGCCCACCGCCGCGCCCTCGAACCAGGCCAGGGGGGTGAGGCCCAGTTCCTTGACCTTGCTCTCGGACATGAGCACGATGGCCGCCGCCCCGTCGTTCTCCGAGGAGCTGTTGCCCGCGGTGCATACGCCGTCGGGATACACCGTGCCCAGCTTGGCCAGCTTTTCCGCCGTGGTGCCGGGCCGGGGGGTCTCGTCGGCGTCCAGGCTGGCCGGGCCCTTCTTGCTGGGCGGCAGAGGCACCGGCACCAGCTCGTCGGCGAACAGCCCCTTTTCCATGGCCGCCACCGCCTTGGCATGCGACCGGGCCGACCACTCGTCGGCCGCCTCGCGGGTGATGCCCTCTTGCTTGGCCGCGGTCTCGGCCCAGGCCATCATGGAGTTAAGCTCGCCGTAGCGGTCGATGGGCTGGGACATGACCCGGGCCCGCTGGATGCGGTCATAAAAAGGCACGCCCCACATGGCCATGGCGCCGTGCCCCCGGGGCATGAAGCCCCACTTGGGGTCCTTCTTGCCGCCCAGGCCCCATTTGATGTCGCCGGGCAAATACATCTCGGCCCGGCTCATGCTCTCCATGCCCGCGGCCACGGCGACCTCGGCGTTGCCGGTCTGGATCTTCATGGCCGCGATCCAGATGGCGTCCACCCCGGAGCAGCAGCGCCGGTCCAGGGTCAGGGCGCCCACCTTGTCGGGCCAGCCGGCCTCCAACAGGGCCACGCGCCCCGCGTTGGCGCATTCGCCGTTCTGATAGGCCTGGGCGGTGACCACCTCTTCCACCGCCTCGGGCTTGAGGCCGATCTTGTCCAGGGCGGCGTTGAGCACCAGGGCGCCCAGGGTGGATACGGGCACCTCCTTGAGCGCGCCGCCGTAACGGCCGATGGGGGTGCGGACCGCGGAAACCAATGCTACTCTTTCCATGTTTTTCTCCTCGGGGAGGCCGGCCGCCTCCGGTGCTGTTTCGGTTGAAAGTCCTTGTCTCCGGGTCAGCCCAGGATAAGGCGGCCTGGATCGATGTCCCGCCGAAGGGTGGTCAACTCCTTCTCGTTGGGAGGCTCGGCCTCCCGGGCCTGGGACACGTCCAGCTCGAAGCCGGTGTTTTCCCGCACCTGCTCCGGTGCCACGCCGGGATAATACTGCTCCAGATACATGTATTTGGTTTGCTCGTCGAACTTCATCACCCCCAGATCGGTGACCACGGCCATGGGGCCGCCCCGCTTGAAGCCGGCCTTTTGGCGGGAGTCGCCGCCGCTGAGCCAGCCCGGGCTGGAGAGATAGTCCACCTGGGGCACGAAGCGCCGCTTCTGGTGGGCCATGAAGATGATGGAGCCATAGGCCAGGCTGGCCGCGTCCAGGGCCCCTCCCGCGCCGGGGAAGCGGGCGCTGGGGCGGTGGTAGTCGCCCAGGGCGGTGGAGTTAAGGTTGCCGTGGGGGTCTATCTGGGCCGCGCCCAAAAAGGCGATGGTCCTGAGCCGCCGGTGCACCAGCACCGCGAAGGCGTCTATCAGGCCGGTGTTCAGGCAGGTCCCGGACATCACCCGGGGGTCGGCCACGGCCAGGGGCAGCTCGTGCAGGGAGGGGTCGATGCCGCCGGTCTCGAAAAACACCACCGAGTTGGGGGCGTAGATGTGCTTGGCCACGGTGGCGGCCAGCATGGACAGGCCGGTGCCCGCGAAGAGGATGTCCCCGTCGTTTACCAGGCGGCCGGCGCTGATGGCCATGATCTCTTTTCTGGTGTAGTCGGACATTGTCTGCTCCTCGCGCTAGCGCCGGTCCAGGCCCGGGGCGTAGCCCAGCACCCGGTTGGCCTTGATGCGTTCCAGGTCCGGGGCGCCCACCTTGGCCAGGTATTCCTCCTGGGTCTGGAAAGGCAGCACCCACTCTTCCAGGTAGCGCTGGAAGCCATCGTCGCTGGAGGCGTAGTCCCGGTAGAGCTTCAAATGGGTGGGGTCGTAGTCATAGTATTGGTGGCAGGCGGTGGGATGGGCCCCCACGGGCGCCGGAATCACCGCGTCCACCAGGAAGGAAGGCAAGGTGTTCTGGTCCGGGTCCTGGCGCAGGTAGTCCTCGGGCACGATCTCCTCGCAGGTGACGATCACCGCGTCCGAGGCCCGGGCCTGCTCCACGTCCAGGAAGGTGAGCCCCTTGATGCGCACCGTGCCCCCGGTGCCCACGCACTGGGCGTGCAGCAGGGTCACGTCCGGCTCCAGGGCCGGCAGCAGCACCACCGGGTCTTCCTCCTCGGCAAAGGGGTTCTGGTCCACCACCATCTTTTTCTCGGGTATCTTGCCCTGGCCGCGCACCTCGGGGCCGAAGCCCCATTTTTCCAGCACGTCGGTGCCCAGGCCGGAGCGGCTGGGGATGAAGGGCAGGCCCAGGGAGCCGGCCAGGAACCGGAGGCTCATGTGGAAGTTGGAGTAGTCCTCCACCAAGATATCGCCCCGGCTGGCCGCGGCCCGGAAGCGGATGCCGGTGGGCGCGAAACGGGCCACCCCGCCGTAGGCCAGCTCCACCTTGGACACGCAACCTGCTCCTATAAGTAGGTCCAGGGCCTGGCCGTGGGAGTGCACCGCCAGGTGAAGATCGCGGCGCCCGGCGCGTATGATCTCCCGGGTGATGAGCATGGGGTTGCGGTTTACCGTGAAGCCACCCAGGGAGACCATGGCCCCGTCGGGCACGAAGCGCTCCACCGCCTCGGCGGTGCTCATGAGC
Organism: Desulfarculaceae bacterium; assembly: GCA_021737145.1. GTDB lineage: Bacteria > Desulfobacterota > Desulfarculia > Desulfarculales > Desulfarculaceae > Desulfoferula. The sequence continues at coordinate 152,384 of JAIPEN010000003.1, forward strand.
TTTTTTTGCATGGATGGTGTGAATTCCATAGATTGATCAATCCTTAAAGGTCAATGAAGCGTCCCGGGCTCCGGCCCCAGGGCCGGATAGGGTCCCTTGTATCCCATGAGGCTGCTCAGGTGGCGGCCCTGGTTCACCAGCTCGGCGGAGACTTTTTCCTGGTTGAGCTCCTCCACCCCCACGGGCAGCGACGCGCTGATGGCCGCGACCACCCGGCTCTTGGAGTCCAGCACCGGCGCGGCCAGGGAGTGCAGGGCCAGGGAGGCCTCGCGGTCGCTCTCGGCCAGGCAGACGCGGCGTATGGCCGCCAGGTTTTCCTTGAGGGCCTTGCGGTCGGTGATGGTGTGGGTGGTGAGCCGCTCCAGCTTCAGGCTGCCCACCAGGGCGTTTAGCTCGCGCTCGGGCAAGGCGGCCAGCATCAACTTGCCCATGGAGGTGCAATAGGCGGGCAGGCGCGATCCCTCTTGCAGGTCGAACTTGAAAAAGCGCTCCACCTCGTGGCGGTAGATGATGACCACCTCGTGGCCCTCGAGCACCGAAAGGTTAACGGTGCAGCCCTGGTGGCGCGAAAAACCCTCCAAAAGGGGCTCGGCCATGCGCCTGAGGTCCGAGCCGCCGCTGAAGGCCTGGCCCAGGGCCAGCACCCGGGGAGAGAGGAAAAAGCGCTTGTGCCGGTCGCGGCCCAAGTAGTCCAGGGTGACCAGGGTGTGGGTGAGCCGCTGCACGGTGGCCAGGTTCATGCCGGTCACCCCGGCCAGCTCGGTGAGGGTGAGGCGGGGCCGCCTCGGGCTGAAGGCCTCCAGCAGGCGCATCCCCTTGGCCAGGGATTTCACGAATAAGCGACCTGTTTCCGCCATGCCCGGTCCCGCCTTCCTTGTAATTGTCGCATTGCGATAATTATAATTGCATTGCAACTGCAATATAGACCGATGTATGCTGCCGGTCAAGTCCAGTTCACCTAGTGGGCGGCGGGAGCTTTCGCCTTTGGGCCGGGTGTGATAAACCGGGGGCGTATCTTTTTGTCGGGAGGCAACAGCATGATTCAGAGCAAGGCCATGGTGGTCACGGGACCCAAGCAGATGGAGATGAGAAGTTTTCCCCTGCCCGAGCTGGGAGCGGACGACGCTATCTTGAAAATGGAGTTGGCGGGGGTGTGCGGTTCGGACCCGGGCATCTTCAAGGGCAAGGCGGGGCGGGCTCCCCGGCCCTACCCCATCATCCTGGGCCACGAGATCGTGGGGCGCGTCGAGGCGGCTGGCGATGAGTTCCTGGCCCGGCGCGGCCTGGAGCTGGGCGAGCGGGTCATCGTGGAGTATGCCTTTGGCTGCGGCAACTGCGCCCCCTGCCGGGCGGGCCGCTACACCCTGTGCGACGAGCTCAAGTACTACGGCTCCATGGTCAGCTGCAAGGAGCCTCCCCACCTTTTCGGCGCTTATACCCAATATCTCTACCTCCCGCCCCGGGCCATGGTGCACAAGGTCGGCGACGAAACCTCCCCCGAGCAGGCGGTGCTCATCTCGGCCATCCTGGGCAACGCGGTGCGCTGGCTCACCCGGGTGGGCGATCTCAAGGGCGGCCGCAGCGTGGCCATCGTGGGACCGGGCCAGCAGGGCCTGGCCGCCACCATGGTGGCCCGGGCCTGCGGGGCCAGCCCCATCATGGTCCTGGGCCTGGAGCGCGACGCCGACCGCCTGGACATGGCCGCCAAGCTGGGGGCCGACGTGACCATCATGTCCGACCGCGAGGACCCGGAGGCCGCGGTGGCCCGGGCCACGGACGGCCAGATGGCCGAGGTGGTCATGGACGTGAGCGGCCACCCCTCGGGCGCGCCCCTGGCTCTGAGCCTGTGCGGCCTGGGGGCCACCCTGGTGCTGCCTGGTCTCTACGGCATGACCACCGAGATTCCCCTGCTGCTGGACAAGGTGGTGGTCAAGGAGCTGAAGGTGCTGGGGGCCTATTCCCAGGACTACGAGGCCGTGGAAGCGGCCATCAAGCTGGCCCGCCGCCACGATCTGCCCCTGGCCGACCTGATCAGCCACCGCTTCCCCCTGGCCGAGGCCGAGCACGCGGTGCACCTGGTGGGGGGCGACGTGCCCGGCGAGGTGCCCATGAAGGTGGTCCTGGAACCCTGGAGCTAAGCTCCGGCTAGTCCAGCTCCCGGAGCAGGCGGCTGATGGCCAGCAGGGCCCGGTCGCGGCGGCTCACCGCGGCCTTGGTCTTTTCCGGGCCCCAGTCGTAAAAGCCCTGGCCGCTCTTGAGGCCCAGCTCGCCGCGCTCCACCTTTTCCCTGAGCAGGGGCGAGGCGGTGGTGCGGTTGTCCAGGCGGGGCAGCAGATAGTCCTGCACCTTGAGGGTCACGTCCAGGCCGCCCATGTCGGCCCGCTCCAGGGGCCCCAAAAAGGCCAGGCGCAGGCCGAAGCCGTACTTGACCACCCGGTCCACGTCCTCGGCCGAGGCCACCCCGGACTCCACCAGGGACATGGCCTCGCGCTGCAAGGCGTGCTGCATGCGGTTGCCCAAAAAGCCGGGGATGTCCTTGTTCACCCTCACCGGCTCCTTGCCCAAACGCTCCACCAGGGCGGCGGCCTCTTCGAAGACCTGGTCCGTGGTCAACTCTCCCTTGACCACCTCCACGCAGGGCACCACCTGAGGCGGGTTCCAGAAGTGCAGCCCCACCAGGCGCTCGGGCCGGGCCATGTTGGCCGCGATCTCGCTGATGCGCAGGGCCGAGGTGTTGGACACCAGCAGGGCCCCGGCCGGGGCGGCCTTTTCCAGGCGCGCGAAGAGCCCCTGTTTCAGGGACAGATCCTCGAAAACCGCCTCGATGACCACCTCGGCCTCGGCGCAGGCATCCTCCAGGCTGGCGGCCGGAGCTATGTTGTCCAGGCAGGCCGCGGCCTGCTCCGGGCTCACCAGGCCCATGTCCTTGAACACGGCCAGGCTCTCGTCCACCCGCTGCTTCAGACGCTCCAAGGAGGCCGGGCTCTCGTCCCACACCAGCACCGCATGGCCGGCCAGGGCCAGATCCTGGGCGATGCCGTGGCCCATGGTCCCGGCCCCGATCACCGCGGCCTTGGGCGCCGCGCCCCTTTCCTCCTTGGCCTGGGGGCTGGCGCCCCCTTTTCCTTCGGACATAGCGTCAGGACCTCGGCTTCCAGAGGATGCGGTAGAACACGATGACGACCAGGCTCCAGGCCAGCAGGCCCAGCAGGAACAGGTTGTAGTGGGTCACCCCCACGTTGGTCACGCGGGCGTACCACATCAACATGGCGGTCACCACGATGGGAATCCAGGCCAGTATCTTGCTCATGCCACCACCTCCGGAGCCAGCGCGGTGTCGCTTTTATGCTGCCGCCAATGGAAGAAGAACACCACCACGGCCAGGACCCCACCCGCCAGATCGGTGAGGATGTCGGGATGGAACATCATCAGGGCGGCGATGCCCATGAGGATGCGCACCGGCCAACCGGTTCTGCCGAGCATCCAGCCCTCGGTGGTGACGGTGAGGGCGTAGATGCCCACGAAGCCTCCGGTCACGGCGGATACGATGTGGTACCAGTCGCCCACGAAGACCATGGCCGGGTTGAACACGAATACAAAGGGCAGGATGTATTTGGCTATCCCCAGCCGGAATGAGTGAAACCCCGTCTGCATTGGGTTTGACCCTGCTATGCCTGCCGCCGCGAACGAGGCCAGGGCCACCGGCGGGGTGATTGCCGAAACCAGGCCGAAGTAGAAGGCGAACAGGTGGGCCGAGATGGGAGCCACGCCCATCTTGGTCAGGGCCGGGATGACCAGGGCGGCCAGGGTGATGTAGACCGCGGTGGTGGTCAGGCCCATGCCCAGGATCAACGAGGCGATCATGGTCAGGATAAGGGCGATCCACAGCTCGCCCCCGGCCACGGTCACGATGACGTTGGTGAACTTGAGCCCCAGGCCGGAAACGAACACGCAGCCGATGATGATGCCCGCGGTGGCGCAGGCCACCGACACGCTCACCGCCTGGCGCGCCCCCTCTTCGAGGGCCGAGAATATCTCCGTGGGGCTCATGCGGGTTTCCTTGCGCAGGGAGCTGAGCACCAGGATGGAGATGATGGCCCAGAAGGCGGCGAACATGGGGGTGTAGCCGATGATCATCAGCACCACGATCACCAGGATGGAGATGAACAAATGGCCGCCCCGCTTGAGCTCTTGCTTCAGGTTGGGCAGCTCCTCCTTGGGCACCGTGGCCAGGTTTTTCTTGCGCGCCTCGAAGTGCACCATGATGAAGATGCTGAAGAAGTAGATAAGGGCCGGGAACAGGCCGGCCAAGGCCACGTAGAGATAAGGCACGTTCATGAACTCGGCGATGACGAATGCCGCCGCGCCCATCACCGGAGGCATGATCTGCCCGCCGCTGGAGGAGCAGGCCTCCACCGCCCCGGCGAAGTAGGGCTTGTAACCGATGCGCTTCATCAGGGGGATGGTGAAGCTGCCGGTGGTGACCACGTTGGCCACCGCCGAGCCCGACACCGAGGCCATGAGGCAGGAGCTGACCACCGAGGCCTTGGCCGGGCCGCCCACCCGGCTGCCGGTCAGGGCCAGGGCCACGTTGATGAAAAACCGCCCCGCTCCCGAGCGGACCAGAATGGACCCGAAGAGGATGAACAGGAAGATGTAGGTGGCCATCACCATCAGGGGGATGCCGTAGATACCGTTCTCGCGCATGAACAGGTAATCGATGATGGTGAACCAGTCGCTGGGCGGGCCGTAGAACAGGCCGAAGAAATAGTCGGAGAAAGTCGTCTGCACCAGGAAAAAGGCGGCGATGATCACCATGGCCCAGCCCACCACCCGGCGGGTGACTTCCAGGAGCAGGATGATCATTATGGTGCCGGCCCAGATATCCATGTCGGTCAGGTCGCCCCGCCGGAAGATGAAGGCGTCCAGATCCCACAGGGTGTAGACCTGAATGGCTATGGTCAGGGCCACGAAAAACAAATCCAACCCGAACCAGGCGTTCTTGGGCGCGGTCCAGGAGGAGCGCCCCAACGGCCTGAGCATGAAGCACAGCACCATCACGAAGGCCAGGTGGGTGGAGCGGAAGGCGTGGGCCTCCAGGGAGCCGGCATAGGCCACATACAGGTGGTATATGCTCAGGGAGACCGACAGCAGACAGACAAACAGCTCCAGGGGATGAGCCAGAAGGCCTTTTTTCTGTTTAAGCAACCATTCGAGGATGCTTTCCTTCTTACCCTCTTCGTATTCCAGTTTTTTTACTTCGGTGGACAAGGTGTAAGCTCCCTGGGCTGAAATCCACTGTTTGGGTTTGGGCACGGCCCGGCCGGATAGCGGCCGGGCCGTGGGTTGTCGGCTTTAGCCTACTTGGTGATGTGCTTCTCGTCGTAGTAGCGCATGGCGCCGGGGTGCACCGGAATGCGGGCGCCGGCCAGGGCCCTGTCGGGCTTGGAGGCCTCGATGGCCGCCTTCTTGACCTTGGCCAGCTCGGGCCAATGGGCGTACAGGGTCTTGACGATGTTGTAGGCCATGTCGTCGGGCACGTCCTTGTTGGCCACGATGCAGGTCACCGTGCCCACCGCGGGCACGTCGGCCTTGAGGCCCTTGTAGGCGCCCACCGGGATCACGGTGGACATCAGGCCGGGCTCCAGCTTGAGGATCTTGGCCATGTGCTTGCCGTCGATGGGCAGGAAGCGGATGCCGGGGCGGAAGTTGAGGTCGATGATGGTGGACTGGGGGCAGGAGGTGACGGCCATGTAGGCGTCGGAGTGCCCGTCCTTCATCAGGGCGGCGGAGTCGGAGTAACCCACGAAGCTCACCGAGCCGCCGTTTTGCTTGATGCTGGAGAAGGTGATGTCATAGGCCTTGAGCACCAGCTCGGCGATGACCGTGCCCGTGAAGCCGACCTTGCCCGGCACGATGCGCTTGTTGCTCAGCTCGGAGATTTTGAAAACCTTGCTGCTCTTGGGCACCACGATCTGGAACACGCCAGGGTACAGGCTCATCAGGTGGCGCAGGTTGGTGTTCTTTTTGCGGAACTTGCCGCGTCCCTCATAAGCGTTGTAGGCGGTGTGGGTGTAGGTCCAACCCAGATCCGCGCGGCCGCTGTTGACCGCCTTGCAGTTGCCCACGCCGCCGCCGGGACCGTTGGAGGTGGAGACTTTGATGTTCTTTTCCACGATGCTCATCATGGCCGAGCCCAGGGGGTACCAGGAGCCGCCCTCGGGGCCGGAGAACATGCGCAGGAACTTTTTGTCGGCGGCCACGGCCGGCACCACCAGGCACAGACTCAACAAGGCCACCACGGCGAACAGCCACAATTTCTTAGGCATTATTCCCTCCTCAAATAAGGTGTAAGAAAAAATCAACTCGCTTATTTCCGCTTGCCTATGTTTTCGCAACCACCGGCCGGGCCGGTCAGGCCCATAACTGGACCCGGTTGCGCTCTTGCACCATCTGTTCGATGCCCTTGAGCATGCGCTTCTGGCCCATGCCCACGTGCTCTTTCATTATGCGTCCGGCCGCCGGGGCGTCGTTGGCGGCCAGGGCCTGGAACAGCTCCTCGTGCTGCTCCTCGGCCTCGCTCAGGCGCTCGGTGCTCAGCCGCTCGGGCCGGTAGCGCAGGTAGATGCGGTCAAAGAGCTGGCGCAGATAGATGGCGCCGTTCTTCTGCCCGCTCATCTTGGCTATGGCCAGATGGATGCGCGCGTCGCACCAGAGCCGCTCCCTACAGTAGACCTCGCCGCGCACCGAGCGGTGGGTCTGCAATAATTCCCGCAAATCGGCCAGGCTCTGTTCGTCGGCCCTTTCGGCGGCCTTGCCGGCCAAGAACACCTCCACCAGCAGCCTTAGCTCGTATAGCTCCCGGGCCTCTTCCAGGTCCAACTCGGGCACCGCATAGCCCTTGTTGGCCTCCGAGCAAACCAGGCCCTCGTTCTCAAGCCTGGAAAGAGCCAAAATAACAGGCGTTTGGCTCATGCTCAGCTTTTTGGCGATGTCCTGGTAGCGCAGCTTCTGGCCAGCCACCAGCTCGTCATGCAGCAGCATGAGCTTGATCTGTTGGTACGCCCTTTCCGCCAAAGTTCCTGAATGCTTCATTTGCCCATTCGAGCTGTGGTGTTATCCATTGCTCCCCCCTCCTCATTGTGTCAGCGGCATCATGTACCGCCACGGGACGGCCCAAAAAAATATTGTTTTTTACAAATAATAAAATTATATTTTTCATAATATGGTTATGCGATAAGTGTCAAGACTAGATTTGGGTTGGATGCGTTTTTCATGCTCCAGCCCGGCCGCGCCGCCCTGGTCCGTGCTATTATCCCAACCCGAAGGTTCCCATGGGCCGTCCGGCGGCCCTCATTTTGGAAGATGCCATGTCCGATGCCATAGGGCTCACCATCATCGGAGCCGGAGTCGTGGGCTGCGCCGTGGCCCGGGAGCTGGCCCGGGCCGGCGAGGACGTGCTGGTCTTGGAGCGCAACCCCGGGGTCACCCAGGGGGAGAACCAGTCCTCGCGCAACTCTGGGGTGATCCACTCGGGCCTGTACTACGACCAGGCCACCCGGCCCCTCAAGGCGGCCATGTGCGTCGAGGGCAACCGCCTGCTGCACGAGTTCTGCGCCGAGCGCCAGGTGCCCGCCCTGGCCTGCGGCAAGCTGGTGGTGGCCACCCAACCGGAGCACCACGAGGTGCTCGAACTCTATGAGCAGCGCTGCCACGAGAACGGGGTGCCGGTGGAACTGATCAGCGGGGAGCGGGCCCGGGAGCTGGAGCCCCGGGTGGCCTGCTTGGAGGCCCTGCTCCTGCCCAGCGCGGGAGTGGTGGACGCCCCGGCCCTGGTGCACCGGCTCTATGCCCTGGCCTCGGGCCACGGGGCCCAGTTCATGACCCAGACCGCCCTGAGCGGGGCCAAGGCCACCCCCGAGGGCCTGGAGTTGAGCATCACCTACCGCGACGGGGCCAAGGACGCCTTTTTGACCAAGCGCCTGGTCAACTGCGCCGGGCTCTATGCCGACGAGGTGGCCCGCCTGCTGCACCCGGAGTCGCCCCATGTGGTGGACCCCACCCGCAGCGAGTCGGTGAAGTTCTACCGCGCCAAGCGCCCCGAGCTGGGCCTCCAGAACATGAACGTGTACCCCACCCCCACGGTGATCCAGACCGACAAGGGCACCCACTTCACGGTGGGGGTGCACCTGACCCCCACCCTGGCCCCCGGCCCGGACGGCAAGCCCGCCCTGGGACCGGAGGTGACCATCGGACCCTTGGGTCATGCCTCCCGCTCCAAGGAGGACTACGGCGGCGACTACCCGCCCATGGAGGATTTCCACGCCCGGGTGGCCCCCTTTTTCCCGGGCCTCCGGGCCGAGGATCTGCAGGAGCACCAGGTGGGCATCCAGCCGCGCCTGGTTAACACCCCCGATTTCGTGGTGGAGCTCTGCCCGGCCGAGCCCCGCCTGCTCAGCCTGGTGGGCATCGACAGCCCGGGCCTTACCAGCAGCCTGGCCCTGGCCAAGCTGGCCAAGAAAATGCTAGGCCTGGCCTAGCTTCAAGCTTCCGGAGGAGACACCTTGCAAAAGCTGATCATCAACGTCGCGGTCTGCGGCTCGGCCCCCACCCGGGAGATGAACCCGGCCATACCCCACACCCCCCGGGAGATCGCCGAGGAGGCCCTGCGCTGTTGGCGGGCCGGGGCCACGGTGGTGCACGTGCACGTGCGCGAGCCCGAAACCGGGGAGCCCGCTTTCCGCAAGGAGCTTTTCGCCGAGGTGCTGGAGCGCATCCGGGCCGAGAGCGACATGCTGGTCAACCTGACCACCTCGGGCTTCAACCTGCAGGGCGACGACCCGGGCGAGGAGCGCCTGGCGCCGGTATCGCTGGGGCCGGACCTCTGCTCCCTGGACGTGGGCTCGCTCAACTTCCGGGGCCGGGTGTTCATCAACCCCACCGACTGGGTGGACAAGGCGGCCCAGCGCATGCGCCAAAACGGGGTAAAGCCCGAGATCGAGGTGTTCGACCTGGGGCATTTGCGCCAAGCGGTGGACATGCTGGGGCGCGGCCTGGTGGCCGACCCGCCCTACTTCCAGTTCTGCCTGGGCGTGCCCTGGGGCGCGCCGGCCGATCTGCCCACGCTCATGGCCTTCAAGGAGCGCCTGCCCGAGGGCATCCTCTGGTCCGTGCTGGGAGTGGGCGCGGCCCAGCTTCCCCTGACCACCCACGCCATGCTCCTGGGCGGCCACGTGCGGGTGGGCTTTGAGGACAACATCTACCTGAGCAAGGGAGTGCCGGCCGACAGCAACGCCCGCTTTGTGGAGCGGGTGGTGGATCTGGCCAAAATCCTTCAGCGCGAGGTGGCCACCTGTGACGAGGCGCGGGAGATGCTGGGCATTCCGCCCAAGGCTTAGACGGCTTCGCCAGACGCGGCTATGCTGCGTTGCGGGCCTCGCTCCAGCCTCGATGTAGCTTTTGCTACGCCTACGGCTGTCGCTCGCCCGACGGCTTGCCTAACCACGCCTGGCTGTGCCGTGGACCGAGGCGGGCCGGGGCTTTCCTATACTGGCGAAGCTTTCTAGGGAGCATTTTGAAAGGCGGATTGCTGCTTTTCCTTCCCAACCTCTTATTTCTTCCTGCTCGCCCCATAAGACAAAGGCCGCGACCACACCCTGAGGTGCGTCGCGGCCCTAAATTATGTTTCGCGTCTGGCGCAGCCGGCCTACTCTACCCCCGATCCATCTCCATGCTGATGGCGCCCTTGGGGCAGAGGTGGGCGCAGAGTCCGCACCCCTTGCAGAACTTCAGGTCGATCACCGCCCGTCCGGTGTCCGGATCCTTGGTGATGGCCAGGTCCGGGCAGAGCAGCATGCATATCTCGCAGCCGTCGCAGGCGTGGCTGGACAGGCAGCGCTGGGCCTCGGCCTGGGCCTGTTCCATGGTCATCTCACCCGCGCAGGCGGCCGGGTGCTCGGGTACTTCACAGGGGGGCCGCAGGCTCATGATTGCACCTCTTCCAGGATGGCCCGGGCCGCGGCGATGCCGCCGGCCATGGCCTCCACCACGGTGGCCGGCCCGGTGACCAGGTCGCCGGCCGCGTATAGCCCGTTGGCCAGCCTGCCCTCCGGGCCGGGCTCCAAGCCGCTCAAGCCCAGCCCGTCGGCCCAGGAAGCGGCCTCGGAGTCCTGGCCCAGGGCCAGGATGACCGTTGCGGCCGGGATGACCTCCTCGGCGCCCGCCTGGGGCGCGAACACCACCCGGCCGTCGGGGCCGGGCGCGCCCGGCTCGGTGGCCCGCACCTTGAGGCCGGCCGCCGCGCCCTCGCCTTCCACACCCACCGGCTGGGCCCGGAAGCGGAACTTCATGCCTTCGGCCTCGGCGGCCGCGACCTCCTCGACATAGGCGGGCATCTGTTCGCGGTCGCGGCGGTAGACGAGGGTCACCTCGGCTCCCTGGCGCAGGGCCCAGCGGGCCGCGTCCAGGGCCACGTTGCCCCCGCCCACCACCACCACCGGCGAGGCCAGGGAAGGCGCGGGTCCCAAGGCCGCGTCGCGCAGCAGGTCCAGCCCGAGCCACACGCCGGCGAGATCGTCGCCGGGCAGCCCGGCCGCCTTGGCTCTCGACGCGCCGCAGGCCAGGACCACCGCGTCGCATTCCTGGCGCATTTTCTCCACATCCCGGGGCGACAGGGCTTTGCCCAGCTCGAAGGCCACCCCATGGGCCTTTACGTAATCCAGATCGGTCTGGAGCGCCGCCCGGGGAAGGCGGAACTCGGGGATGGCCCAGGCCAGCATGCCGCCGGCCACCGGCTTGGCGTCATACACCGTTACCGTGGCCCCGCTTTTGGCCAGCTCCCAGGCCGCGGCCAAGCCGGCCGGGCCCGACCCCACCACCGCCACCTGGGCCTTGACCGGCTCCTGGGCGGGCTCCACCGTTGGGCGGGGAGCCGAGGCCGCGAAGCGCTTGAGGTCGCGGATGGAGGGCGGCGACTGGAACTGGCCGGACAGGCAGGCCTGCTGGCAGGGATGATGGCACACGTGGCCCAACACGCTGGGCAGGGGGTTGTCCCGGAGGATTATCTCCAGGGCCCCGGCCTGGTCGCCCTTGGCCAGGCAGGCCAGATAGGCGTTGATGTCCTGGCCGATGGGGCAGGCCGCCTGGCAGGCGGGCGGCTGGTCCGTGGCCTTGGCCGGGGCTCCGGGGGCCAGGGCGGCGCGCATGGTCTCGCTCTCGCCGGCGGCCAGGTCCGGGCTGGCCAGGGCCGGGCAGGCTCCCCGGCACACTCCGCAGAAGCCGCAGACTTCCTCGTTCACCTGGGGTACGTGGGTTCTGCCTTCCATCTCAGGCCTCCCCCCAGGCGCGGCCCATATCCAGTCCCAGGGCCAGGGCCTTTTTGTTCAGCTCCAAGAAACGCTCGGGCACGAACTCGGCCATGGCCTGGGCGGCCACCGATTCGTCCCACCATCCGGTGGCCCCCACGATGAGCCCCACCCAGATGACGTTGGCCACCTGGCGGTTGCCCAGCTCGTTGAGCGACAGGGCGGTCACGTCGGCCCCGTAGCGGTCGTGCGGGGCCTGGGGGGTCACCAGGCCGGAGTCGAAGAGCACCATGCCTCCCCCGGCCACGCCGGCCACGTAGAGGTCATAGGCCCCCTGGCTCATGGCCACCAGCAGGTCCGGGTGTTCCACGTGGGGGAAGTCGATCTCCTTCACGTCCAGCACCAGGTCGGAGCGGGCCCCCCCGCCCCGGGCCTGGGCCCCGTAGGAGTTGGAGCCCGCCGCGTACAGGTCTTGCTTTACCGCCGCCTCGCCCAAGAGGGCTCCGGCCAGGACCACGCCCTGGCCGCCCAGGCCGGCTATGCGGATTTCCTTGCGCTCAGTCATGGTTGAACTCCCCCAGGGGCAAGGCCCCCTCGGGCAAGGGGCAGGAGGCGTCGCTGAAGCTGCCGCAGAGCTCGCCCAGGCGGTCGTACATGGCCCCCGGCGAGTCGTACTTGTTGCGGCGGCCGTACTGGGTGGGACAGGGGCTCATCACCTCCACGAAGGAGAAATCGGTGGAGGTGATGGCTTTTTTCAGATAGCCGATCAGCTCATAGGGCCGGACCACCGCTCCCCGGGCCACGTAGGGCGCGCCCGCGCCCTTGACCAGCTTCACTAGGTCAAAGGGGCGGTAGGGGTTGCCCTTGACGCTGGTGGCGGTCAGGTGCCCCTGCGGCGTGGTGGGGGCCATCTGCCCGCCGGTCATGCCGTAGATCATGTTGTTGGCGCAGATGACCGTGAGGTCCAGGTTGCGCCGGGCGGCGTGGATCAGGTGGTTGCCCCCGATGGAGGCCAGGTCGCCGTCGCCCGAGACCACGATCACCTTCAAATCCGGGTTGGCCTTTTTCACCCCGCTGGCAAAGGCCACCGCCCGGCCGTGCAGGGTGTGCAGGGTGTCGGCCGCGAAGTTGGGGCTGGGAATCCAGGCCGCGCAGCCGATGCCCGAGACGAACACCGTCTGGTCCATGTCCACCCCGAGCTGGTCTATGGCCCGGAGCAGCGAGCCCATGAGCACCCCGTGGCCGCAGCCGGGACAGAAGGGGGTGGTGACCACTTCGGGCCGCAGGTATTTCTCCATGGAGCGGGCCATCAGCTCATCTCCTTGAGGGCGGCCAGGATGCCGGCCGGGCTGATGGTGCTGCCGTTGACCTGGGTGAGCGAGCGCACCGGGGTGGCCCCGGCATAGGCCCGCACCAGGCCGTCCACCTGGCCCAGGTTCATCTCCGGCACCAAGAAGCCCTTGGCCCCCTCGGCCACCCGGCTGATCAGCTCGTTGTCGAAAGGCCAGATGGTTATCAGGCGCAGCAGGCCCGCCTTGATGCCCGCCGAGCGGGCGGCGCGCACCGCGCTCAGGGCGGAGCGGGCGGTGAAGCCGTAGGCCACCACCACCAGCTCGGCGTCGTCCAGGTGATAACCATCGTGGCGGCAGATCTCGTTCTTGCGGCTCAGGACCTTTTGGCTGAGCCGGCGCACCAGGGCGTCGTGGAAGGCCGGGCCCTCGGTCTTGCGGAAACCCCACTGGTCATGGGTGGAGCCGGTGACCAGCAGCTTTTCGCCGTCGCCGAATGAAGGCATGGAGGGGATGCCGGCCGGGTCGTCGGCGCCGAATGGCGGCTGGCCGGGCTCGTAGTCCCGCGTGTAGATTTCCACCGTCTCGGGCATGTCCACCCGCTCGCGCAGGTGGCCGGTGGCCTCCTCGGCCAAAAGGAAGGCCGGCACCCGGAGGCGCTCCGAGAGGTTGAAGGCCTCGATGGTCAGGGAGAACATCTCCTGCACCGACCAGGGCGAGAGCGCCACCACCTGGTAGTCGCCGTGGGAGCCCCACTTGACCGCCATGATGTCGCCTGAGCCGACCTTGGTGGCCTGTCCGGTGCAGGGGCCGGCCCGCTGCACGTCCACCACCACCACCGGGGTCTCGGTGAAGGCGGCGTAGCCCAGGCACTCCTGCATGAGGCTCACGCCCGGACCGCTGGTGGCGGTCATGGCTTTGGCCCCGGTCCAGGATGCGCCCACCACCGCGGAGATGGAGGCGATCTCGTCCTCCATCTGCAGGAAGGCGCCGCCGCGCTCCTCCAGCTCCCGGCTCATGTATTCCATGATCTCCGAGGAGGGAGTTATGGGATAGCCGCCATAAAAACGGCACCCAGCGGCTATGGCCCCCTCGGCGGCCGCGTCATTGCCGGACAGGTAGCGCCGCCCTGCCTGTACGGGATTGCTCACTTTGCTTAATGGCATGCCCGAACCTTTTCGCGCCCCCTTGAAAGAGTTATCCCGGCACAAAACCGGGTGTATAAGCTTGGACTGCTTGCAAAGGCGCCCGGGGCAGACAGTGCAAGTAGTCAAAACAACTACTTAATAGCGTCACAAAAAACAATATTTGTTTTTTTATAACATTTGCCATAAAAAGGTGCAATGCTTTTTGCGGGCCTGGGAGGGCCTTTTCGCCTGCCGGATTCGAGCATATTCCTCTTCCCAACCTCAGGCAAGGGGGGGCACGCATGGTCACGAGCACCCAGGGTTCCTTCAGGCGTCCAGGCCGCCGCTGGCTGGTATTCGCCCTGTGCGCCGCCCTGTTCATGTGCTCCCAGTTCTTCCGGGTCTCCGGGGCGGTGATCGCCCCCCAGCTCCAGTCCGACCTGGGCCTGGACCCCGAGCAGCTCGGCTTCTTGGGGGCCTGCTTTTTCTACGCATTCGCCACCGCCCAGATCCCCCTGGCCCTGTATCTGGACCGCCTGGGGGCCCGCGTCACCATGACCGGCCTTTCGCTGCTGGGCGGGGTGGGCGCGGTGGTCTTTTCCATGGCCGACACCATGACCGGCGCGGCGGTGGGGCGGCTCTTGATCGGCCTGGGCATGGCCGGCAACCTCATGGGCCCCATGAAGCTGTTCACCAACTGGTTCAGCCCCCGCGAGTTCGCCACCCTCTCGGGGCTGATTTTTTCCATCGGCACCATGGGCAACATGATGGCCGCCACCCCCCTGGCCCTGATGGCCGACGCCCTGGGCTGGCGCTGGGCCTTCCGGGCCATCGGCCTGGCCACCGTGCTCATCGCCCTGATCTTCTGGTGGCTGGTGCGCGAACATCCCGAGGGAGCCTCCCAGACCGAGCTCAAGGCCGACGCGGGCTCCACCATGTCCACCATGCAGTGCATCAAGACCCTGCTGAGCAACCGCAACTACTGGTTCGCCTCCTGGGGCACCTTCTGCCGCTACGGCACCTTCGTGGCCATCCAGGGCCTGTGGGCCGGGCCTTATCTCATCGAAGGCCTGGGCTACAGCAACGTGCAGGCGGGCAACTTGCTGGTCCTTTTGAACCTGGGCCTGATCATCGGCTCGCCCCTGGGCGGCTGGCTCTCGGACCGGGTGTTGAACACCCGCAAGTGGATGGCGGTGATCGGCATGGCCGCGCTCTGCCTGGCCGAGCTGTGGCTGACCATGGGCTGGGGCACCTCCAGCGAGATGATCCTGGGCACCGGGTTCTTCGCCGTGGGCCTGTCCGCCTCCTGGGGCAACATCATCTACGCCCACATCAAGGAAGTGATGCCCTCCCAGATGACCGGCATGGCCCTGACCGGGGTGAACTTCTTCACCATGGCCGGGGGCGGCTTCTTCCTGCAATTCATGGGCACCGCGGTGCAGTCCTTCGCGCCGGAGGGGGCCACGGGCATCGCGGTCTACGCCCCGGCCTTCGGGATGGCCTTCGGGGCCATGGCCCTGGCCACCCTGCTCTATCTGTTCAGCCAGGACGCCCCCCGCCGGTAAAACCGAGACCCGGGCCCGAACGGCGTGTTCTCGCGGTTTGACAGCAACGCCAGATGCGTTTAGTTTCTATTAAATAGCCAACTTCACACTGGAGAGCCTAGCCGTGAGACGACTCAGCCGCCTTGGCCCAGCCCTCCTGGGATTCATTTGCTGCCTGTTCCTGGCCGGCACGGCCCAGGCTCAGGGCATAGCCGCCTGGTTCGACCCCACGCTGGGGGACCTCAAACACAACATCATCTATGACCTGAACTACTCTCCGGACCGCGCGGTGGAGGGCCAGGAAGTGGACATGGGCTATTTGCAGAACTCGGTGCGCTTCGTGCTCCCGGTTTGGCAAAACTCCCGCCACGAGTTCTCATTCAACGGCCGCGCCGCCCTCATGGCGGTGAACACCGACGCCATTTTGCCCCAGAGCAACCGCCCCTTTCCCGACGACCTGTGGGATCTGCGCGCCGGGGCCACCTACCGTTACAAGCTGGAGCGGGGCTGGGTGGCCGGGGGCAACCTGACCGTGGGCTCGCCCAGCGACAAACCCTTCAACAAGCTCGACGACACCTCCATCAATGCCACCGCCTCGTTGATGGTCCCCCAGAGCAAGCGCCATTACTGGCTGTTTTTTATCAACTACTCCAACACCCGCGACTTCCTGGCCGGCATACCCATTCCCGGCGCGGCCTATTCCTATCGCCGGGGCAAGGAGCTGTGGCTGCTCCTGGGCCTGCCCCTGGCCATCGTGCGCTGGCAGCCCACCCCCAAGTGGACCCTGGCCGGCACCTACATCTACCCGCGCAGCATCATCACCCGCGTCGGTTACCGCATCCTGCCCTGGCTGGAGCCCTACGTGGGGTTCGACTGGACCTATGAGCGCTGGTTCCTCAGCGACCGCACCGACGACAAGGACCGCTTGTTCTTCTATCAAAAACAGATCAAGGCCGGAATCAAGCTGCCCTTCAGCCGGGACATGAGCCTGAACCTGTCCGGAGCCTATGCCTTTGACCGGCTGTGGTTCGAGGGCAACGACTACGACGACCGCGACCAGGACCGCATCAACTTAGAAAATGGCCTGGTGTTCAGCCTGGCCCTGAAGTGGAGCTTCTAGGGCGGCTCGCCAGACGGCGGGATACGGCGTTGCGGACTTCACTCCAGCCTCGACGTAGGCTTTGCTAGGCCTCCGGCTGTCGCTTGCCCGCGCCTTGTCTGCCGCCGCCTGGCTGTGCCGCTTAAGGCGGGCGCATTGTAGGGGCAAAAAAAATAAGCGCCCGCCGCGCAAGCCCCATCAAGGGCCCGCCGGCGGGCGCCGGTTTTTTCGCCTCAACAGTACAGGGCTACTTTTTCTTCTTCACGGCCTTTTTCTTGGCCGGCTTCTTCTTGAGCTTGGCGGCCATCTCGTCCACCTCTTCGGCGCCGTTGGCCAGCCACTTTTCCTCGTCCGGCCACAGAATCTTGATCAGGCGCTGAAACTCGCCGGCATGCTCTTTTTCCTCGTCCGCGATGTCCTGGAGCACCGCAGCGGCCAGCTTGTTGCTGGTGGCGTCGGCCAGGGCTTCGTAGAGATGGATGGCTTCCTGCTCGGCGGCCAGGGACAGGCGCAGGGCACGGGCCAGTTCGCGGTTGGTAAGCTTGCGTCCGGGTTTAACCCCCACAAAGGGGTCCATGAAATCAGGCATGAATCTTCTCCTTTCCATGAGGGCGCGCCCCCGCGCGCCCCTGCGATGTAGCCATGCTGTCTATACATTATAGGCGCCAAGCGGGGGGGATTTCAAAATCCTCCCGGCTTGACGCCTCCCCGGCCCTGGCCTACAGTAGCCGCACCAAGCGCGAAACGGAAAAAGCATGAGCCCCGAGCAAGCACAACCGCCCCTGGATTTGGCCGCCTTCCGAAAGGCCCTGGAGCAGCTATGGTCCCAGGCCGACCAGGCCTTTGCCCAGGTGGCCCAGGCCTTTGCCAAGGAAGTACGCTGCGGCTCGGGCTGCGACGACTGCTGCCACGCGGTGTTCGACCTGACCCCGGCCGAGGTGCTGGGCCTGGCCCTGGCCTTTCGCGCCCTGCCCCGGGCCGAGCGCCGCGAGGCCCTGCGCCGGGCCGAAAAGGCCGCCGCCGAGTTCGACCAGATCGCCAAGGCCGCCCTTAGCCAGCCCGAGCAGGAGCGGCTCACCACCTTCTCGCGGGCGCGCATCGCCTGTCCCCTGCTGGTCAAGGGCCGCTGCCTGCTCTACGCGGTGCGCCCCCTGACCTGCCGCATCTACGGGGTGCCCGTGGCCGCGGCGGGCGGAGGCCACGCCTGCCCCCGCTCGGGCTTTGACCAGGGCGAGTCCTATCCCACCGTGGACTGGGACCTGGTGCAGCAGGCCCTGAACCAGATCAGCGCCGTGGCCGTGCAGCTGGCGCCCGCGCTGCCCCGGGAGCGCATCGACCTGGCCCGCGCCCTGACCTGGGCCTCGGACCAGGCCTTGACCCTCGCGGCGCTGGAAGCCTAGGCTGACCCCAGGGGCGTTCGCCGCCCCGCCCACCCATCAACCGGAGAGCGGCCGTGGCCACCAAGCCCACCCTATATCTGCTGGACGCCTCCAGCTACATCCACCGCGCCTTCCACGCCATCAAGAACCTCTCCACCAGCGGCGGGGTGCCCACCGGCGCGGTGTACGGCTTCGTGCAGATGGTCCTGAAGGTGCTGGCCGACGCCCAGCCCGAGTACGTGGGCGTGATCTACGACGCCAAAGGCCCCACCTTCCGCCACCAGATGTACAAGCCCTACAAGGCCAACCGCCCGCCCCTGGACCCGGCCCTCAAGACCCAGTTCCCCTTGGTTCGGCAAGTGGTCACCGCCTTGGGCCTGCCGGCCATGGAGATGGAGGGCTACGAGGCCGACGACCTCATGGCCACCCTGGCCCGCCAGGCCGAGGAACAGGGCTACAAGGTGGTGCTGGTCTCGGGCGACAAGGACCTGTACCAGCTTGTCGATGACAACGTGACCCTGTGGGACACCATGAAGGACCTGCGCTACGGTCCGGCCGAGGTGAAGGACAAGCTGGGGGTGGGCCCCGAGCGGGTGGTGGACTTTCAGGCGCTCACCGGCGACAGCGCCGACAACATCCCCGGCGTGCCCGGGGTGGGGCCCAAAAAGGCGGCCAAGCTGCTGGAGGATCACCAGGACCTGGAAGACCTGCTGACCGCCGCGCCGGACATGAAAAAGTCCAAGATGCGCGAAAACCTCATCGCCCACGCCGACGACGCCCGCATGAGCTGGAAGCTGGCCAAGCTGGCCACCGACGCGCCGGTGAAGTTCGTGCCCGAGGCCTTCCGCTTCGAGGAGCCCGACCCCGAGGTGCTCACCCCGGTGCTGGCCCAGCTCGAGTTCTCATCGTTGGTCAAACAGTTCGCGCCCGAGGCCAAAAAGGGCGAGGGCGACTACCGCCTGGTGACCGATCCGGCCGAGCTGAAAAAGATCATCGCCCAGGCCGAAAAAAAGGGGCGCGTGTCCATCGACACCGAGACCACCAGCATCGACGCCATGGAGGCCGAGCTGGTTGGCTTTTCCCTGTGCTGCAAGTCCGCCGAGGCGGTGTACGTGCCCGTGGGGCACCAGCTGCCGGACGGCGAAAAGCAGATGGCCCGGGACGAGGCCCTGAAGCTCCTGAAGCCCCTGTGCGCCGACGCCAAGGTGGCCAAGGTGGGTCAGAACCTCAAGTACGACCACATCGTGCTCACCCGGGCGGGCGCGCCGCTCAAGAACATCGCCTTTGACACCATGGTGGCCTCCTACCTGCTCAACCCCGGCAAGACCTCCCACGGCCTGGCGGCCATCGCGGCCGAGTTTTTGGGGCGCGGGGTCATCTCCTACGAGGAGGCCACCGGCGGCAAGAACCAGAGCTTCGCCTTTGCCAGCCTGGATCAGGCCACGCCCTACGCGGCCGAGGACGCGGACGTGGCCTGGCAGGCCTCCGAGGTGCTGGAGCCCCGCCTGGAAGAGGCCGGCTTGGAGCCCCTGTTCACCGATTTGGAAATGCCCCTGGTGCCGCTGCTGGCCCAGCTGGAGATGAACGGGGTCAAGCTGGACGTGCCGGCCCTGAACGACCTGAGCAAGGAGCTGGCCGAACAGCTGGCCCGGATCGAGGACACCTGCTACAAGCTGGCCGGGCATAAGTTCAACCTGAACTCGCCGTCGCAGCTGGCCAAGGTGCTCTTCGAGGAGCTGGGCCTCACCCAGGTGAAAAAGACCAAGAAAAAGACCGGCTACTCCACCGACGTGACCGTGCTGACCATCCTGGCCGCCGAGCACCCATTGCCCGCCGAGGTCCTCAACTACCGCACCCTGACCAAGATCAAGGGCACCTATGTGGACACCCTGCCCGCCCTGGTGCACCCGGAGACCGGGCGGGTGCACACCAGCTTCAACCAGGCGGTGACCGCCACCGGCCGCCTGAGCTCGTCCGACCCCAATTTGCAGAACATCCCCGTGCGCTCCGACCTGGGCCTCAGGATACGCGAGTGCTTCGTGCCCGAGGCGGGCAGGCTCATGCTCAGCGCGGACTACTCCCAGATCGAGCTTCGGGTGCTGGCCCACCTGAGCCAAGACCCGCTGCTGCTGCAAGACCTGTCCCAGGGCCTGGACGTGCACACCCAGACCGCGTCGCGCCTGTTCGAGGTGGAGCCCGGAGAGGTTACCAAGGCGATGCGGGCGAGGGCCAAGACCGTGAACTTCGGGGTGCTCTACGGCATGAGCGCCTTCCGCCTGGCCCGCGAGCAGGGCGTCAGCAACTCCGAGGCCCAGGAGATCATCTCCAAGTACCTGGGCCGCTACGCGGGCATCGCCGCTTTTCAGCAGGCCAACCTGGCCGGGGCCCGCGACAAGGGCTACGTGACCACCCTGCTGGGCAGGCGGCGCTTTTTGCCCACCATCAACTCCAGCGACCGGGTGGCCCGCGAGGCGGCCGAGCGGGTGGCGCTCAACACCCCCATCCAGGGCACGGCCGCGGACCTGATCAAGCTGGCCATGCTCAAGGTGCAGGCCATGCTGGACGCCGAGCACCCCGACGCCCTGATGATCTTGCAGGTGCACGACGAGTTGGTCTTCGAGGTGCCCGAGAAGCAGGTGGAGCCGTTCGCCGAGCGGGTGCGCTCGGAGATGGAGGGGGTGTACCGGCTGGCCGTGGAGCTAAAGGTGGACCTCGGCTGGGGGGCCAACTGGGCCGAGGCGCACTAGGGAGCGATGTCGGGAGGAGACGATGGCCGACTTTCAGCGCTACATAGGTATCGATTACTCCGGGGCCGCAGCGCCGGACAAGCGCCTGCCCGGCCTGCGGGTCTATACGGCAGAGGGCGACGGGCCTGCGGAAGAGGTTCGGCCTGACCCTGAAAACTCCGCCAAGAACTGGGCCCGCCGCAGGCTGGCGGAATGGCTGCTGGGGCAGTTAAAGGAAGACAAATCCGCACTGGTTGGCATTGACCATGCCTTCTCCTTTCCCGAAGAGTATTTCGCACGCCACAACCTCCCGCGTAACTGGGACGCCTTCCTCACTGACTTCCACAAGTATTGGCCCACGGACGAGCCAGAGGCCGTGGCGGGTAAGCTCAAAGAAGAGGCAGGAAAGGGAAAGGAGCGCGGGGGCGAGACCCGCTGGCGGCGGCTCACTGAGCAGCAATGCGGGGCCAAGTCGGTGTTCCAGTTCAACGTCAACGGCACGGTGGCCCACTCCACTCACGCCGGACTGCCCTGGCTGCTCCACCTGCGCAAAGAGCTGGGAAGGAAAATTCACTTTTGGCCCTTTGACGGCTGGGAGGTCCCGGCCGGCAAGTCGGCGGTGATCGAAGTTTACCCTGCTCTTTTCAGGCCTGATTTTCCCCTGAGCGGCGTCTCCCTGGATCAACACGACGCCTACGCCGTTGCCAAATGGATGCAACAAAAAGACTTGGATGACACCCTTAAAGACTTCTTACAGCCCAACCTCACTCGCCACCAACGCCGGGTCGCGGAGTACGAGGGCTGGATTCTGGGGGTGATGGGCGAGGCGACAGGCATGAGCGACAACCTCAACCCTCTCCTCCTCCCCGACGGCCAAGTGCTCGGCCAGTCCGGCGACTATTTAGTCATTGATGGCATCAAGACCTACTACGAGGTGCACGGGACGGGCGAGCCCCTGCTCTTGCTCATGGGCGGCCTGGTCACTTTGGAGTCTTTGGCCGGCATCCTGCCCGGGCTCATGGAGCGCTACCGGGTTTGGCTGCCCGAGCGGCGGGGCCACGGCCGCTCCCACGATGGCGACGCGCCCCACTCCTATGCCCTGTATGCGGCCGACGCGGCCGGATTCATGCAGGCCGTGGGCCTGGGGCGGGCCCCGGTGGTGGGCTGGAGCGACGGCGGGGGAGCGGGGCTTTACCTGGCCCTTGAGCACCCCGAGCTGGTGGAGCGTTTGGCCCTGATCGGCACGGCCGCCCATGTGACCGGCTATGACGCGGGGTTCTACAACCTGGCCAAGGAGATGACGGTTGACACCCTGCCCGCCGAAGACCGCCACCTGCTGAGCAGCCTCACCCCCCTGGGGCCGGAGCACCTGCCCCGCCTGGTGGCCGCGGTCAAGCGGATGTGGCTCACCTCACCCGTTCTGCTGGACCAGGACCTGGCCAAAATCAAGGCTCCCTGCCTGGTGCTCATCGGCCAGCACGACCTGGTGCGCCTGGAGCACGCCGCGGCCATGGCCCGGGCCCTGCCCCAGGGGCAGTTGGCCGTGGCGCCGGGGGTGAGCCATTACGGCCCAACGGAGCGGCCCTGGCTGATCAACTCCCTGCTTCTGGACTTCCTGGAGGGCGCTCCCTCCCTGGGCCTGGAGCCGGGCGAATAGGCTAAATAATCGGCTGCCTTGACGCTTTGGCGGCCCCCCGCTATAAATGGAGCAACCCTAGGAGCCATGGGGGCTTTCGGCGGGCAAGCGGGCGGGCATGAACCAATCTCTCATCACCTATAATCTGGCCCTCACTCTGGCCGGGACGGCGTTGCCTGTCCTGTGGCTGGGTTCCGGTTTGGCCGGACGCTGGGACGAGCTGTGGACCCGTCTGGGGCTCTATCGCCAACAGCCGCTGGCCGGCCCCGGACCCCGGGTGTGGCTCCAGGCGGTGAGCGTGGGCGAGGTGGGGGTGGCCCAGGCCATTGCCGCCGAGCTGTGGCGCGAGCGTCCGGAGATCAACCTGAGCGTCAGCTCCTCCACGGCCAAGGGCCTGGAGCGGGCGGCCCAGGTCTTCGCGGACCGGGCCAGGGTGTTGCCCTTCCCCCTGGAGGCGCCCTGGGCCGTGGCCGCTGCCGAGAGCAAGGTGCGGCCCCATGTCTACGCCTCCTTGGAGACCGAGCTGTGGCCCAACTTCCTGGCCTGGCTGGAGCATCGCGGCACTGAGCTGCTTTTGCTCAACGGCCGCATCAGCCCGCGCAGCTTCCCGCGTTACATGAAGATCCGTCCCTTGGTGGCCGGGTGTTTGGACCGCTTCGCGCGCTTGGGCATGATCGGCCCGGAGGACGCCGAGCGGGCCGTGGCCCTGGGCGCGCCGCCCCACAGGGTGGCGGTGGACGGCAATGCCAAGTATGCCGGCATGATCCAACGGGCGGACGCCTGCGACACCGGCGAAGCGGCCGGCCGCCTGGCCCTGGGCGAGGCGCCCCTGCTGGTGGCGGGCAGCGCGCGCAGCGGCGAGGAAGAGCCGGTGCTATCGGCCTTGCAGCAGGTTTTGGCCTCGCATCCGGAGGCCGTGTTGGCCGTGGCCCCGCGCCACGTGGAGCGGGCCCCCCGCTGGCTGGAGCTGGCCAGGGGCAAGGGCCTGAAGGCCGCGCTCTGGAGCGAGCTTTCGCCCGAGCGCCCCCGCCAGGCCGCCACCTCGGTGGTGGTGATGGACGTGATGGGTCAGCTCATGGCCTTGTACGGTTTGGGCGAGGCCGCCTTTTTGGGGGCCTCGCTGGTGGAAATGGGCGGCCAGAACCCGGTGGAGCCCGCCGCCTGGGGCAAGCCCCTGGCCTTTGGCCCGGACATGGCCGACTTTTTGGACGCGGCCCGGGAGCTGAAAGCCCAAGGCGCGGCCCAGGAGGTGGCCGGGGCGCAGGAGTTGGCCGCCTGGTGGAGCCGCATGCTGGCCGAGCCCAACGAGGCCCGGGAGCGGGGCCGGGCCGCCCTGAGCGTGGCCCAGGGCTTTGCCGACGCGGCCAAGGCGGCGGCCGGGCGCATCCTGGAAGCCCTGGAACGCAAGGGAGTCTGAGCGCCATGGCCCGCCCCCAAACAACTCCCCGCCCCCTGGTGAGCCAGGCCGATCTGTCCCGCCTGGGCCGGGGCCTGGACCCGGAGACCAAGCGCCGCCTCACCCGGGTGGTGCGTTTGTGGAAAAAGATCAAGCAAAGCGGCGGCAAGGTGGTGGTGGCCACCGGCTCGGGGCCCAACCTGCACGAGGGGGTCACCTGCCAGGTGGCCGAACTGGTGCGCCTGGGCCTGGTGGACGGGGTGCTCACCTCCAGCGCGGTGGCCGGCCACGAGATGGCCGGGGTGCTGGAGAGGGTGCGCCGGGTGGACGGGGCCAAGCTGGGCCTGGACCCGGCCGGGTTGCCGGCTGACGGCAAGGTGGAGGTGGCCCTCTTGGGAGCCGGCCCCCTGGCCAATCTGGCCAAACAGACCAACCTGGACCGCGACTACTACCGCAGGCTGCTTTCGGCGCCTGGCAAGGAAATCATCAAGGTGGCCGGCAACTTGGCCTACCCCACCGGCCTGTGGCTGGAGCGGGTGGCCCGGCGGTTGGAGCCTTTGGCCCGCTCCCTGGGCCAGCCCTTGGAAGCCCTGGCCGGGCGGGGCTGCGACCCCCTGACCATGCTGGGGGCCTGCGCCCGGCGCAAGGTTCCCTGCCTGGTCACCGTGCCCCAGCTGGTGGGCGGGGGCCAGCTGGGCCTGGCCGTGGGCGACAGCATCAGCATCTCGGCCCGTTCGTCCCGGGTGGCCGCGCTTCTGGCCTCGGCCGACCTTATAATCGAGAGCGGGGTGGCCCTGACCCAGGAGATCCACGACGGGCCTTTCGAGCTCTACACCGGCCACGGCATGTGGGCCCGCCACGAGGGCCAGGCCACCTTCAGCCTGGGCGGCAAAAGCGTGGTGCGCATCGACCTGGACCCCAACCTGGAGCGGGCCTGGGCCTTGCAACGCAGCAAGGACGCGGTGGGCTCGGCCATCGACCAGGGCAAGCCCAAGGCGGTGGGGCTCAAGATGCCCTTCCGCATGGAGATGTCGGGATTTGCCCGCCTGCCCGGAGCCCTGCCCCTCACCGGCGACCTGGGGGTGATCTGGCCCCTTTTGGCCAGCCGCGTGATGCGGGCCATGGGTGTAAAATCAGGCTTTCTGTGTTACAAACAAGGCACGCCGCCCGGCGAGGCGGTGCGTGAACATATTGTGAAGAACGTCAAGCCCCTGGACCCCGATATGGCGGTGCGGGGGCTCAAGGAAAGCGGCCAGTGGCATTAGACGCCTTATTGGTATTGGAAGACGGCACCGCCTTTGAATGCCGCACCTTTGCCGGCTCCGGCGAGGTGGCGGCCGAGGTGTGTTTCAACACGGCCATGACCGGCTATCAGGAAGCCATCACCGACCCCTCCTACAAGGGCCAGATGCTGGCCATGACCTATCCGCTGATCGGCAACTACGGCACCAATGCCGAGGACGTGGAAAGCCGCGCGGTGCAGGTCAGCGCCTTTTTGGTCAAGGAGTACCAGGAGTTCCCCTCCAACTTCCGCTCCAGCCAGAGCCTCGGGGAATACCTGGAGGACGCCGGGGTGATGGGAGTGGAGGGGCTGGACACCCGGGCCCTCACCCGCCATCTGCGCATCCGGGGGGCCATGAAGGGGGTGCTGTCCACCCAGGACCTGGACCCGGCCAGCCTGCAAGCCAAGGCCCAGGCCAGCCCGGGCCTGGTGGGCATCGATCTGGTCAAGGAAGTCACCTGCCAGAGCGCCTACCGTTGGATAGACGGCAAGATCGAGCGCGAGGTGGAGCTGAGCGGCGAGATCGACCCCAATGCCCTGTGGACCGGTGGCCAGGGCGATTACCGGGTGGTGTGCCTGGACTGCGGCATCAAGTACAACATCCTCAGGCGCCTGGAGGAGCGGGGCAACAAGCTGCTGGTGGTGCCGGCCAAGACCCCGGCCGAGGCCATCGTGGCCTGCCAGCCGGACGGCATCTTCTTGAGCAACGGGCCCGGCGACCCGTCTGCGGTGACCTACGTGGTGGACACGGTCAAGGACCTGATGGGCCGCTCGCCCATCTTCGGCATCTGCCTGGGCCATCAGATGATCGGCCAGGCCCTGGGCGGCAAGACCTTCAAGCTCAAGTTCGGCCATAGGGGAGCCAACCAGCCGGTCATGGACCTGGCCACGGAAAAGGTGGAGATCACCAGCCAGAACCACGGCTTCTGCGTGGACTCCGAGACCATCGACGACCCCCAGGTGGTGATGACCCATCTGAACCTGAACGACCGCACCCTGGAGGGGCTCACCCACAAACAGGTGCCCATGTTCTGCGTGCAGTACCACCCCGAGGCCGCGCCCGGACCGCACGACGCGGATTACCTGTTCGACCGTTTCCAGGAAATGATGCGCAGCAAACAGCCGCTGGCCTGAGGCCGGCCTGCAGGGATGCCGCCATTCGCATGAGCGCCGCCAACCAAAGCTTCAGCCTCCGGGGGCTCACCTCGCTTATGAGCGGGGCGGGCCTGTTGGTCATGGGCCTCAGCGGCCTGGTGGCCTACTTCATGCCCCAGGGGCGGGTGGCCTACTGGACCGACTGGCACTTCCTGGGCCTGACCAAGACCCAGTGGGGCGACATCCACATCATCAGCTCCATCCTGTTCCTGGTGGCCGCCGGCTTCCACCTGTACTTCAACTGGAAGCCTTTCCTGAACTATATCAAGGGCAAGGCGGCCAAGGTCCGGGGCCGCAAGCGGGAGCTGATCATCACCCTGGCCGCCCTGGTCCTGGTGGTGGCCGCGGGCATCAAGCCCTTCCCGCCGCTGAGCTGGATCACCGAGCTAAACGCCTTTCTCAAGGACTCCTGGGTGACCAGCCCGTCCCACGAGCCGCCCTTTGGCCACGCCGAGGAGCTCAAGCTCACGGTGTTTTGCAAGAAGATGGGCATCCCCCTCTCGGCGGCGACCAACCTTTTGAGCAGCCGGGGCCTGCAAGGGGTCTCGCCCCAGGCCCGGCTCCTGGACATGGCCCGGGCCAACCGCATCTCGCCCATGGAGCTCTACGCCATCATCCAGCCCCTGGAAACGCCGCTCACCCCGGCCGCTCCGGCCGGGCACGCCTTCAGCGCCCAGGAGGTGGAGGAGCGTTTCGCGGGCACGGGCATCGGCAACAAGACTCTGGCGGGCGTGGCCCAGGCCTCGGGCCAGAGCCCCACGGCCATCCAGGCCCGTCTGGACCGGGCGGGGCTGAAGATGGCGCCCCAACAGACCCTAAAGGCGGCGGCCGATGCCAACGGATTGGAAACGCCCCTGGAGATGCTAAAGGCCATGCTGGTGGACGGCTACCAGCCACGGCGATAATAGTTAGGTTTAGGGCCCGGCGAGGCCCTTGGATTGCAACCCACCGGCCACGGCCGGGAAGAGACAGCAAGCAAGATGCCCAAGCGCACCGACCTTAAAAAGATCATGATCATCGGCTCCGGGCCGATCATCATCTCCCAGGCCTGCGAGTTCGACTATTCGGGCACCCAGGCGGTCAAGGCCCTCAAGGAAGAGGGCATGGAGGTGGTGCTGGTCAACTCCAACCCGGCCACCATCATGACCGACCCGGAGATGGCCGACCGCACCTACGTGGAGCCCATCACCCCCGAGGTGGTCATCGAGGTGCTCAAGGCCGAAAGGCCCGACGCCATCCTGCCCACCCTGGGCGGCCAGACCGGGCTAAACACCGCCCTGCAGGTGGCCGAGACCGGCGTGCTGGAGCGCCTGGGCATCGAGATGATCGCGGCCACCCCCGAGGTGATCAAAAAGGCCGAGAGCCGCGAGCTGTTCCGCGAGGCCATGGAAAACATCGGCCTGCGCGTGCCGGATTCGGACATCTGCCGCGGCATGGACGCGGTGCTCAAGTCCGCCGAGCGCATCGGCTACCCGGTGGTGGTGCGGCCCGCCTTCACCCTGGGCGGCACCGGCGGCGGGGTGGCCTACAACCGCGAGGACCTGGAGCGCATCGCGGCCCACGGCCTGAGCGCCAGCCTGACCCACGAGGTGATGATCGAGGAGTCGGTGCTGGGCTGGAAGGAGTTCGAGCTGGAGGTGATGCGCGACCGCAAGGACAACGTGGTCATCATCTGCTCCATCGAGAACCTGGACCCCATGGGCATCCACACCGGCGACAGCATCACCGTGGCCCCGGCCCAGACCCTGACCGACCGGGAATACCAGGTGATGCGCGACGCCTCCATCGCCATCATGCGCGAGATCGGGGTGGAGACCGGGGGGTCCAACGTGCAGTTCGCCATCAACCCGGCCAACGGCGAGCTGGTGGTCATCGAGATGAACCCCCGGGTGAGCCGCTCCAGCGCCCTGGCCTCCAAGGCCACCGGCTTCCCCATCGCCAAGATGGCCGCCAAGCTGGCCATCGGCTACACCCTGGACGAGCTGCCCAACGACATCACCCAGGAGACCATGGCCTCCTTCGAGCCCACCATCGACTACTGCGTGGTCAAGGTGCCGCGCTGGGCCTTTGAAAAGTTCCCCGGGGCCGAGGACGTGCTCACCACCTCCATGAAGAGCGTGGGCGAGACCATGGCCATCGGGCGCACCTTCAAGGAGGCCCTGCAAAAGGGCCTCAGGGGCTTGGAGATCGGGCGGGCCGGCCTGCTGGGCGACGGCAAGGATCCGGACCCCGAGTCGGCCGAGATGAGCCCGGAGCGCCTGCGCTCGCTCATCGCGGTGCCCAACAGCCAGCGCATCTTCTGGGTGGCCCAGGGCCTCAAATCGGGCATGAGCATCGAGGACATCCACAGGCTAACGGCCATCGACCCCTGGTTCCTGTTCAACATCCAGCAGATCGTGAGCTTCTCCGGCGAGCTGGAGCAGCACCGCCCCTGGGGCCAGTTGCAAAACAACGTGCTGGCCAAGCTGGACAAGTCCCAGATGCGCCGGGCCAAGCAGATGGGATTCAGCGACCGGCAGATCGCCCATGCGGCGGGCAGCGACGAGGACTCGGTGCGCGGCCGGCGCAAGGAGCTGGGCATCGAGCACACCTACAAGCTGGTGGACACCTGCGCGGCCGAGTTCGAGGCCTACACGCCCTACTTCTACAGCACCTACGAGACCGAGGACGAGTGCCGGGCCACGGAAAAGCGCAAGGTGATGATCCTGGGCGGCGGGCCCAACCGCATCGGCCAGGGCATCGAGTTCGACTACTGCTGCGTGCACGCCTCCTTCGCCCTCAAGGAGATGGGCATCGAGTCCATCATGGTCAACTCCAACCCCGAGACGGTCTCCACCGACTACGACACCAGCGACAAGCTCTACTTCGAGCCCCTGACCAAAGAGGACGTGCTAAACATCATCGACTCCGAGAAGCCCGAGGGGCTCATCGTGCAGTTCGGCGGCCAGACGCCCTTGAACCTGGCCGTGCCCCTGGAACAGGCCGGGGCCCCCATCCTGGGCACCCCGCCCGACGCCATCGACCGGGCCGAGGACCGCGACCGCTTTTGCGAGCTGCTCAACCTGCTCGACCTGCGCCAGCCGGACAACGGCACCGCCACCAGCGTGGACCAGGCTTTGGCCGTGGCCCAGCGCATCGGCTATCCGGTGGTGGTGCGGCCTTCCTACGTGCTGGGCGGGCGGGCCATGGAGATCGTGTACGACGACGCCTCGCTCAAGCGCTACATGACCACCGCGGTTGAGGCCAGCCCGGACCATCCCATCCTCATCGACAAGTTCCTGGAGGACGCGGTGGAGGTGGACGTGGACGCGGTGGGCGACAACACCGGGGCCTGCGTGGTGGCCGGCATCATGGAGCACATCGAGCAGGCCGGGGTGCACTCCGGCGACAGCGCCTGCGTGTTGCCACCGCACAACCTGACCCCGGAGATGATCCAGGAGATCAAACAGGCCACCTACGCCCTGGCCAAGGAGCTGGGGGTCAGGGGCCTGATGAACGTGCAGTACGCGGTAAAGGACGGCCTGCTCTACCTCCTGGAGGTGAACCCCCGAGCCAGCCGCACCGTGCCTTTCGTGTCCAAGGCCACGGGCATCCCCTGGGCCAAGGTGGCCACCAAGGTCATGATGGGCCTGAGCCTGGCCGACCAGGGCATCACCACCGAGGTCTTCCCGGAGCACTACTCGGTCAAGGAGGCGGTGTTCCCCTTCGTGCGTTTCAGCGGGGTGGACCCCTGGCTGGGGCCGGAGATGCGCTCCACCGGCGAGGTGATGGGCATTGACCGCGACCTGGGCCTGGCCTTTGCCAAGAGCCAGTTGGGCGCGGGGCAAAAGCTGCCCACCAAGGGCACCCTGTTCATCAGCGTAAAGGACGCGGACAAGGCGGCGGCCGCGCCCATCGCGGCCATCTTCCACCGCCTGGGTTTCGACATCATGGCCACCACCGGCACCCACGCCTTCTTGACCGGGCAGGGCATCGACTGCCAGCACGTGTTCAAGGTTTCCGAGGCGCGGCCCCACGTGGTGGACGCCATGGTAAACGGCAAGATCGACCTGGTGATAAACACCACCGAGGGCAAGGGCCCGGCTTCCGACGCCTATCAGATCCGGCGCACCGCCCTGGACCGCGGCTTGGCCTACATCACCACCCTGGCCGCGGCCAGGGCCACCGCCCAGGCGGTGGAGGCGCTGCTTAAAAACGACACCATCACCGTGACCCCGTTACAGGACTACTACGGGGCGGCTTAAGCAAGCTCAATGGAGCCAGACAAGGCACAGCCAGGCGACATAATTTCGTATCTGGAAATGTGCCAACTCGAAGGCAACACCTCTCTGCAAAGAGGGATGAACTACCGCCTTCACCACAACGTGAGTGTCGTGCTGATGAGCCAGCGACGCGGTGCCCCCTACGAAGACCGGGTTGAAGAAAACGGCAAGATTCTGATCTATGAAGGTCACGACGTTCCTAAAAGCAGCGCCGTGACCAACCCCAAAGAACAGGACCAGCAGGCCGCCACTGCTTCGGGCACCCCGACCCAAAATGGTCTATTTTTCCAGGCCGCCAAACACTCCAAACAAAAGAAACAGACTCCGGAACTGGTCCGGGTATATGAAAAAATCAAACAAAGTATCTGGGTGTACAACGGGTTGTTCCAACTAATCGATGCCTGGCAGGAAAAATCAGGGCCGAGGAAAGTTTTTAAGTTCAAGCTCGAGCTAACAGACAAAGACTTTGAGATAAAAAAAGAGCAGCAGCCGACCCAGCTCCCTCATGAACGTCTTATTCCTTCTTCTATAAAATTAGAGGTTTGGAAAAGAGATGGCGGGAGGTGTGTTATATGCGGTAATGATCAAAACCTGCACTTTGATCACATAATTCCCTTTTCCCGTGGAGGGTCGTCGTTAGTAGCGGACAACATCCAACTACTATGTGCCAAGCACAATCTCTTAAAACGCGATAAGATTCAATGAGACGAGATAATGGCGGGTTACGACTTAGGCGGACCCGTTTTTTTCATATACTCCTGATTGAGGCAGACACCGATGCATTGTGATAGGATGGGCGCCATGAACCACCTGCGCCATGACGGGCCCAAGGAGTACTGCGGGGTTTTCGGGGTCTATGGACATCCCGAGGCCGCCCGCCTTACCTACTACGGCCTCTACGCCCTGCAGCACCGGGGCCAGGAGTCGGCCGGCATCGTCACCAGCGACGGCAAGCGCCTGCGCCAGAAGCGGGCCATGGGCCTGGTGCCCGACATCTTCTCCGAGCGGGACCTGAAGGGCCTCACCGGGCACATCGCCAACGGCCACGTGCGCTACTCCACCACCGGCTCCTCGGTGCTGGGCAACGCCCAGCCGTTCATCATCGACTACTCGGGGCACAGCCTGTGCGTGGGCCACAACGGCAACCTGGTCAACGCCCACCAGCTCCGGCGTCATCTGGAGAAGGAAGGCAGCATCTTCCAGACCTCCATGGACTCCGAGGTGGTGATGCACCTGCTGGCCCGCAACATCCACCTGGGCTTCGAGGAGGGGCTGATAACCGCCCTGAACCAGCTCCAGGGGGCCTACAGCTTCTTGTTCATGACCGAGGACACCCTGGTGGCCGCCCGCGATCCCCAAGGCTTCCGGCCCCTGTGCCTGGGCGCCCTGGGCGACGCCTACGTGGTGGCCAGCGAGACCTGCGCCCTGGACCTGATCGACGCCCGCTTCATCCGCGAGGTGGAGCCCGGCGAGGTGGTGTTCATCGACAAGAACGGCATGCGCTCCATCAAGCCCTTTGCCCGGCAGCGCCATGCCCACTGCATCTTCGAGTTCGTCTACTTCGCCCGGCCCGACAGCCAGATCTTCAGCCAGACGGTCTACCAGGTGCGCAAGCGCCAGGGGGCCCGGCTGGCCCAGGAATACCCCCATCCCGACGCGGACCTGGTGATGCCCTTCCCGGACAGCGGCAACTACGCCGCCCTGGGCTATGCCGCGGCCGCCGGCCTGCCCTTTGAGATGGGCATGATAAGAAACCACTACGTGGGGCGCACCTTCATCCAGCCCAGCCAGGACATGCGCGACTTCGGGGTGCGGGTGAAGCTCAACCCGGTCAGGGAGCTTATCAAGGGCAAGAAGGTGGTGATCGTGGAGGACTCCATCATCCGGGGCACCACCACCATGGCCAGGGTGGAGAACATCCGGGCCGCCGGCGCCTCCGAGGTGCACATGGTGGTCTCCTGCCCGCCCACCCGCTATCCCTGTCATTACGGCATCGACTTCTCCACCAAGGGCGAGCTCATCGCCTGCGCCCACAAGGTGGAGGAGATCAAGAACATGCTGGGCCTGGATTCGCTGGGCTACCTGTCCATCGAGGGCCTGCTCACCGCCACCTCGGCCACCCGCAAGGGCTTCTGCCTGGCTTGCTTCGACGGGCAGTATCCCGTGGCCGTGGACCCGGACGGCGGCAAGTTCTGCCTGGAGCACTGAGGTCCGCGCATTGAGCGAAATCCTTAAAATCGCCCGCGAGGTCCTGGCCATCGAGGCCGAGGGCATCGAGCGGCTCAAAAAACGCCTCAACTCCAGCTTCGAGCAGGCGGTGGAGCTTATATTGGCCTCGCCGGGCAAGGTGATCACCACCGGCATCGGCAAGAGCGGCATCGTGGCCCGCAAGATTCAGGCCACCCTGAGCTCCACCGGCACCACCGCCCTGTTCCTGCACCCGGTGGAGGCCCTGCATGGCGACCTGGGGGTGGTCATGAAGGGCGACGTGGTGCTGGCGCTCAGCCACAGCGGGCGCACCGACGAGTTGGTGATCCTGGTGCCTCAGCTCAAGCGCCACGGGGCCAAGGTGGTGGCCTTCACCGGCGGGCTGGACTCGCCCCTGGCCCAGGTGGCCGACCTGGTGGTGGACTGCGGGGTGGAACGCGAAGCCTGCCCCCTGGGCCTGGCCCCCACCGCCTCCACCACCGCCGCCCTGGCCATGGGCGACGCCTTGGCCGTGGTGCTCATCGAAAAGCACCGCTTCAAGGTGGAGGACTTCCGTTTGCACCACCCCGGAGGCAACCTGGGCCACCGCCTGTCGCTCAAGGTGAGCGAGGTGATGACCCAAGGCGAGGCGGTGCCCACGGTGCGCCCCTCCACCCCCATCGCCGAGGCGGTCAAGGCCATCGACCTGGGCGATCTGGGCACGGTGCTGATCACCAGCCGGGGGCTGCTCAAGGGCATTTTCACCGACGGCGACGTGCGCCGGGCGGCCGCGGCCGGGGTGGAACTGGGCCAGGCGCCGGTGAGCAGCCTGATGAGCCCGGCCCCGCTGACCGTGAGCCCAGAGGTGCAGGCGGCCGAGGCCCTGCACCTGATGGAGGACAAGCAGGTCACCGCCCTGGCCGTGGTCAACCCCAAGGGCCGGGTGCTGGGCCTGGTGCACCTGCACGACCTGCTGGGGCGCGGCGCGGTGAGCCTCAACGGAATGCTGCCCTCCCCCCGGGAGTAGGGCAAGGCGCCGGTTCCCCCGGCTCTCCCGCCGGGAAAAACCTTTGCTTAGTTAAGCATCCGGGCAAGTTGCCGCCCCCCTACCCCTGTGGTAGCCTTACTGCCCATCTCTGAAACGCTCCCCAACAAGGAGGCGGCGTGAGCGCAGACCAGCCCCGCAAACCTATTTTAGAGCGCGCTTGGGACCTCTTCGCATCGGTGAAGCTGTCCTTTTTCTTGCTGTTGCTCTTGGCGGTCATCTCCATCGCGGGCACCCTGATCCCTCAGAAGGAGCCGGCCAGCGTCTACGTTCGCGCCTACGGCGAGGCGGGCTGGCGCCTGTTCAACGCCCTGGGCCTGGACGACATGTACCACGCCCCCTGGTTCGTGCTTATTTTGGCCCTGCTGGCCGCCAACCTGGTCATCTGCTCCCTTAACCGCCTGTCGCTGACCCTGCGCATTTTGGGCAAGGACCCGGCCGACGAGGCCGCGGCCATGCGCAAGCCCAAGCAAAGCCTCACCCTGGCCGGAAGCCCGGAGGCCAACCTGCCCCGGGTCAAGAAACTGCTGGCCTCCCTGGTGGGCAAGGTGAGCACCGCCCAGGACGAGGAGCGCACCACTTTGTTCGCCCAGCGGGGCGGCTGGTCCCGTTTCGGGGTCTACCTGGTGCACACCAGCGTGCTGGTGATCATGGCCGGAGGCCTGGTGGGCAACTTCTGGGGCTACGCGGGCCATGTGAACATCGTGCAGGGCCAGACCATAAGCCAGATCGTGCTGGACAACGGCCAACCCAAGGACCTGGGCTTCGCCCTGCGCCTGGACAAGTTCACCGTATCCTTTTACAAAAACGGCATGCCCAGCGAGTACCGCTCCGAGGTGACCTTCCTGGACCAGGGCAAGCCGGTCAAGACGGCCAGCCTGATCGTCAACGACCCGGCCGAATACCGAAGCATCGACTTTTACCAGGCGTCCTACGGCACCTCGGTCAAGGAGGTGCTGGCCAACTACATCGACCCCCAGGGCAAGAGCCACCAGGTGACCCTGCTCAACCAGCAGTGGAGCCCCCTGCCCGGCGGAGGCCAGGCCGGCATCATGGCCTTCCGCGAAAAGGTTCAGATGGGCTCCATGTACTCCGGGCCCATCGCCCGCATCCTGTATCAAAAAGGCCAGGAGCAGCCCCAGCAGCTCACCGCCTTTGCGGCCGGGACCAAGATACCCATGAAAAGCGGCCCGGTGCGCTTCGAGCTCATCGAGGCCAAGGCCGCGCCCTACAGCGGCCTGCAGGTGAAATACGACCCCGGAGTGTGGCTGATCTGGGCGGGCTGCACCCTGATGGTGCTGGGCTTTTTCATGGCCTTTTACTTCAGCCACCGCAAGCTGTGGCTGCGCCTGAGCCCCACCGGCCAGGGCCGCACCCGGGTCGAGCTGGCCGCGTCCACCAACAAGAACCGCCACAGCCTGGCCCGGCTGACCGCCCGCCTGGCCGAGCAACTGAGCGCCGACCAAAAGACGGGGGAGTGAGCCCATGGAAGCGATAAGCAACCAGATAATCCTGGGGGTCACCTTCGCCCTGCTGGCCACCTCGGTGCTCTATCTGTGCACCTGGGCCTTCAAGTCCCAGGCCTTCGGCTGGGCGGCCAGCATCCTCAACTGGGTCTGCTTCGGGGCCCTGACCGCGGCCATCATCCTGCGCTGGGTGGCCAGCCACCAGATGGGCATCGGCCACGCGCCGTTTTCCAACCTCTTCGAGTCCCTGGTGTTCTTCGCCTGGACCATCGCCCTGATCTACTTGATCATCGAGATGGCCACCTGGATACGCACCATCGGGGCCTTCGCGGTGCCCCTGGCCTTCTTGGCCATGCTCTACGCCCTCACCCTGGACCCGTCCATCAAGCCCCTGCTGCCCGCCCTCAAGTCCAACTGGCTGATCGCCCACGTGATCACCTGCTTCCTGGGCTACGCCGGCTTCGGGGTCTCGGCCGCCTTGGGGGCCATGTACCTGGCCACCGGCCAGGCCAAGGACCCGGCCTCGCCCCGGGCGCTCCTTTTGGACAACCTCATCTACCAGACCGTGGTGGTGGGCTTCATCCTGCTCACCGCGGGCATCGTCACCGGCAGCATCTGGGCCAACAGCGCCTGGGGCACCTACTGGTCCTGGGACCCCAAGGAGACCTGGTCCCTGATCACCTGGCTGGTCTACGCCTCCCTGCTGCACAGCCGCTTCATGCGGGGCTGGCAGGGCAAGCGCATCGCGATGTTCTCCCTGGTGGGTTTCGCCTGCGTGCTGTTCACCTACTTCGGGGTGAACCTGCTGCTCAGCGGGCTGCACTCCTACGCCACGGGCAAATAAGGCCGGCCACGCCAAGCGGCGGCAAGTTGTCTGGACAGGGGGGCCGGCCTTTGCTAGCCTCACGGTCACACCCTAGCGGCAAGAATTCGGGAGAAGACGCATGAAGGTAATTCAGATGTTGGTGGGCCAGATGGCGGTTTTCGCCTAT
The DNA here is from genome assembly GCA_021737145.1 of Desulfarculaceae bacterium. Taxonomy (GTDB): domain Bacteria; phylum Desulfobacterota; class Desulfarculia; order Desulfarculales; family Desulfarculaceae; genus Desulfoferula. Next base: position 188,272 of record JAIPEN010000003.1, read on the forward strand.
CTGGTGGGCTGCGAAAAGACCGGCGAGGCGGTGGTGATCGACCCGGCGGGCAATGAGGAAGAAATCGTAAAGCGGGCCGAGGAAGAGGGGCTGAAGATCGTCAAGATCGTCAACACCCACGCCCACCCGGACCACACCTGCGGCAACGCCAAGCTCAAGGCCCTGACCGGCGCGCCCATCGTCATCCACTCGGCCGACGCCGAGGCCATGGTCAGCCCCCACTCCCTGGACTTCGCCCGCATGCTGGGCTGCACCGAGATACCCCGGGCCGACGAGACCGTGGAAGACGGCGACGTGATCACCGCCGGCGAGGAGGTGGCCCTCAAGGTGCTCTCCACTCCCGGACACAGCGACGGCGGCGTCTGCCTGTACACCCCGGGGCATGTCTTCACCGGCGACACCCTGTTCGTGGGCGGGGTGGGCCGCACCGACCTGCCGGGCGGCTCCTTATCCAAGATGCTGGCATCAATAAAGAATCAGGTCCTCACCCTGCCCGACGACACCGTGGTCTGGCCGGGCCACCACTACGGCCCCGCCTCCCGCAGCACGGTCAAGCAGGAGCGGGAGACCAACGAATTCCTGCGCTAGACCGCTGGCTGGTATATACTCTCCGGGGCGGGGCCTTCCCCGCCCCGTCCTATTTCCCTACAGTTTATCGATAATAGGAACTATTTTTTTTAGTTGCACTTTGGGTACTACATGTAGTATCTACAGGACAACATACCTCAACATGTTGCACTGAGGAGATAGCCTGCATGAGCGTGTGGAACCTGCAAGAGTACGTGTTCGCCAGCAAATACAGCCGTTACGTGCCCCACCTGAAACGCCGCGAGAGCTTTGAGGAGGCGGTGGATCGGGTTCTGGACATGCACCGCAGCCATTTCGGCCGCAAGGACCTGGTAATCGAGGACCTTCTGCGCGAGGTGGGCTCGGCCATGCAAAAACGCCTGGTCCTGGGCAGCCAGCGGGCCCTGCAGTTCGGCGGCGAGCCGATCCTGGGCAAAAACGCGCGCATGTACAACTGCACCACCTCTTACTGCGACCGGCCCCGCTTCTTCCAAGAGGCGCTGTGGCTGCTGCTCTGCGGCTGCGGGGTGGGCTTCTCGGTGCAGTGGCACCACATCGCCAAGCTGCCCGAGATCGCGCCGCCGGCAGTCGAAACGATGCGCTACACCATCCCCGACACCATCGAGGGCTGGGCCGACGCCCTGGGCGCCCTGGTGTCCTCTTATTTCACCAGCGACCAGCCTTCCCCCGAGCACCAGGGCCGCACCGTGGAGTTCGACTACTCCCTTATCCGGCCCAAGGGCGCGCCCATCACCGGCGGGGCGGGCAAGGCGCCCGGCCCCGAGCCCCTCAAACGCAGCCTGGAGCTGATACGCAAGCTGTTGGACCGGGTGGTGGCCCAGGGGCACCGACGCCTCAAACCCATCCACGCCTACGATCTTCTTATGCACGCCTCGGACGCGGTGCTCTCCGGCGGGGTGCGGCGTAGCGCCACCATTTGCCTGTTTTCACCGGACGACCAGGAGATGGCCACCGCCAAGACCGGCAACTGGTTCGTGGAAAACCCCCAGCGGGCCCGCTCCAACAACTCGGCCCTGCTCATCCGGGGCGAGACCAGCCGCGAGCAGTTCATGGGCCTGATGCAGGCGGTCAAGGAGTTCGGCGAGCCCGGCTTCGTGTGGGCCGACCACCGCGAGATCACCTACAACCCCTGCGTGGAGATCGGGCTCTACCCCCAGCTGGACGGCGTATCGGGCTGGGCCTTCTGCAATTTGTGCGAGATCAACATAGGCCGGGTGGACACTGAGGAAAAGTTCGTGGAGGCGGCCCGGGCCGCGGCCATCCTGGGCACCCTGCAGGCCGACTACACCGGCTTCGACTACCTGGGCGAGGTGAGCGAAAAGATCGCCCGCCGCGAGGCCCTGCTGGGCGTGTCCATGACCGGCATGATGGAAAACCCCCACATCGCATTCGACCCGGACATCCAGCGCCGCATGGCCCAGTTGATCATGGAGGTGAACGAGGAGGTGGCCGCGCGCCTCGGCCTGGCCCCGGCCGCCCGGGCCACCTGCATCAAGCCAGCGGGCAGCACCTCCTGCATCCTGGGCACCAGCTCGGGCATCCACCCCCACCACGCCCGGCGCTACTTCCGGCGGGCCCAGGCCAACGAGGGCGAGCCCATCGTGGACTTCTTCCGCCAGAAAAACCCCCTGGCCGTGGAGGAGAGCGTCTGGGACCCCAACGGCAACAGCGTGGTGATCACCTTTTGCATCGAGGCCAACGGCAACGCCAAGATCCGCAAGGAGCTGAGCCCGGTGGAGCTGCTGGAGCACGTGAAGCTGACCAAGGCCAACTGGATCGACGCCGGCCGCCGGCCCGAGCGCTGCATCAAGCCCTTCCTGAGCCACAACGTGTCCAACACCATCACCGTGCCCGAGGGCCAGTGGGACCAGGTGGCCGAGTTCATCTATGACAACCGTTTGTACTTCTCGGGCGTGTCGCTCTTGCCCGACGGCGGGGACCTGGACTATCCCCAGGCCCCCTTCTGCGAGGTGCTTAGCGCCGAGGAGATCGTGGAGCACTACGGGGTGGGGGCCATCATGTCCTCCGGCCTCATCGTGGACGGGCTGCACGCCTTTGACGACAACCTGTGGGAGGCCTGCGACGCGGCACTGGGCCGGGGCCACGACCTGGACAGCCTGCTGCTGCCCGACATGCCCCGGAGGGTGCGCGAGGCCATCGGCCAGGTGATCTTCGCGCGCAAGGACTGGGTGCGCCGGGCCAAGAAGTTCGCCAACAACTACTTTGGCGGCGACATGCTAAAGATGGCCCGCTGCCTAAAGCGGGTGCACAACTGCAAGCACTGGGAAGACCTGGGCCGCGAGTACGTGAAGGTGGACTACACCGAGCTGATCGAGGAGTGCGACAACACCACCGTGGAGGAGACCATCGCCTGCGGCGGCGGCGCCTGCGAGATTATCTAGGGAAGATTAAGAAATAAGAGGTCGGGAATAAGGAAAAAGGTGGCTGGGCCAGGGCCATGGCCCGGCCTGGGTGCGGGCCGCCGCATGATGCGCCGTGCGGTGGATGGCCTTGCGGAAGCGGCGCCACAGAAATAGCCCCGGCGCTGACACGGGCGCGAGGCCACAAGGCAAGGGCCTTGAAAATTAGCGGTCATCGCGAGGAGCGGCGGCCAGGCGGGCGGCAGAAAGCTGAAAGTCCTCCCGCCGCGACGCGGCGATCTTCCCTGGTTATCGCCTCCCCCAAGTGAAGCGCCAAATGTAGGGGCAGGGTTTATCCCCATTCCTGCTGTCAATTAATTTTGGAATAAATGCATTTGACCACTGAATGGACTTTAACGTAACCTAAGACGTCATTCATCAGTAATAATTAAGTCGGCATCGGACCGCAAGCGCGCAGCTAGTCGCTAATATAGCACCGCTTATGATAAGTCAGGGGGGCCAGTGGAGACCAAACCAGCCAATAAAAGATCATTGTTGCGGACCATACCTTGGTGGGTAAAAAGCCTAATTTTGCTTAGCTTTACAGGTGTAATTTGTTACAAAATATTAATAACTCCTATGGATTTAAAATTTGACTTTCCTTCCTTTCTGGCCCTCCTCCTTGCTTTATTTTCTGTTGGGTTAGCAGCAATGTTCTATTTTAAAGCCACTGACACAAGCAATGTGTTTTATAATAATACTTATAAGTTCACCAGGGACATTGCCGACTTACTTGTAAAGATTGAGAGTGGATTTGGCGAAAAGTTACGACACCTTGAAGAAGCATATACTGGAATGCAAGACAGATTCGATCAGTTACCCAGCAGAATCGAAGTTAAAGACGCAAAACGGGAGCTAAGAGAAGAAGAAAAGGAACTCCAAGAAATTATCAAATCAAAGGAAGCCCTAATAGAGGAATTGTTGACAAAAACGCAAATGCGTGACGAGGAAAAACAACAGTTTTTAGAGCAGATGAAGTTAAGGGACCAAGAACTTCAGGAGGCACAAAACGAGTTAACATTCCTCCGGCGGAGGCTGAATCGGGTTACTATTACTAATCAAAAGAGTAATCCTCTCGACAAAATACCACCCGCCGTAAAGGAATTTATAAAAGTACCAATAATTGAATATATGGGGGCAGATTATGTTGCCAGTCGACCAACGGACCTAATACAGAGGCGGTACAATCGGGTCAAGGAGGAGGCTTCTCCTTCGGGGAGAATAGGTGAATGGATGTTTGAAAACGGCATCCTAGACGATGATGGTGACCTTACGCCGCGTGGCGCTTCGATCTTTCGCCTTTTAGCCGGGCAAATGGTCTAGAAATACAGAATAAGGCGGGATCGCTCCCGCCCTTCTTCCTTTTTTCAAAACCTCTTATCTTCGGCCCCGCCTCACAACCACTTCTTGCGCCAGAAGTAGATGAGCATGCCGATGGTGACCGCGCCCATCACCCCCAGGGTGGCGAAGTAGCCCCATTTCCAATCCAGCTCGGGCATGACCTTGAAGTTCATGCCGTAGACCCCGGCGATGAAGGTCAGCGGTATGAACAGGGTGGCGATGATGGTCAGCACCTTCATCACCTGGTTCATGCGGTTGCTCACCACCGACAGATACAGGTCCATCATGCTGGCCAGGGTGTCCCTTAGGCCCTCGGTGGCGTCGATTATCTGGATGGTGTGGTCGTACACGTCGCGCAAAAAGGGCTTGGTCCCCGGGTCCACCAGCTCGCTCTCGCCGCGCTCCAGGCCCCCCACCAGCTCCCTGAGGGGCCACACCGCCTTGCGCAGGCGCTGGCCCTGGCGCTTGAGCCCGTGCACGGTGTGCAGCACCTTCTGGCTCGGGTCGTCGTCCAGCTCGTCCTCCACCGCCTGGGTGGCCTCCACCAAATTCTCCAGCACGGTGAAGTAGTGGTCCACCACCGCGTCCACCAGGGCGTAGGCCAAATAGTCCGAGCCCAGGCGGCGGATGCGCCCCCGGCCGGCCTCGATGCGCTGGGCCACCCCGCTGAAGGGGTCGCGGCCTCCCTCGGTGAAGGAGAGCACCCAGCCCTTGCCCAGGATTAGGCTGACCTGCTGGGAGCTTATCTCGCAGGTGTCCGGCCCGCAGTCCAGATCCTTGAGCACGATGAACAGATAGTTCTCGTACTCCTCCAGCTTGGGCCGCTGGCGGGTGTTGACGATATCCTCCTGCACCAGGGGGTGCAGGCCGAAGATCTCGCCCAAACGGGCCACCACCTCCACCTGGTGCACCCCCTCCACCCGGAACCAGGTGATCTGGGAGTGGCCCTGGAGTTCGCGCAGTTGCCCATGATCGGGCTGGTCCAGCTCGCTCACCCCCTGGGCGTCGTACTCCAGCACGTGAATGCGGATGGGGCCCTTGCCCTCCTCGCCCACGTGCACCAGACTGCCCGGAGGCAGCGACTCCTTGGCGCCCAGGTTTTTGACCCTCGCGAACAAAGCTTCCTCCCGCCAGCGCTCAGACCGCGCAGGACTCCTCGACTCCCTTGTCCCAAACGCTGACCAGATAGCCCTTCTGCTCCTCGAACTTCTGGGCCTGCTCCTCCACCAGATCCTCGGCCTCGGTCGAGGACATGTCCCAACTCTGGCGCACGAAGCTGGCCACGCGGGCGTAGTAAAGCGGGGTCATCAGGTCCAACAACTTCATGCGGTGCTGGCTCCAAGAGTGGAAGGTGGCGGCCAACTCATAGAGTATCTGCACCCAGGCCTCGGTGGGAAGATGGAAATTGGTGGCGTCCATTTCCGCGGCCGCCTCGATGGCCGAGTAGCAGTTGCCGCAGAAGATGTCTTTCCACAGGGGCGAGAAGTTCTTGTACCCGCTGTGGAAGTTCTCGATCATCGCCTCCAGGTTCACCTTGACCGGCTCGGGCTCGGATCCCTGGCCGTTGCCAAAGGTCTCCACCGGCTCGGAGCCCTCGATCTGCTTCCACACGGTCTGGTAGCGCTCCATGAGATTGAACAGGGTCCAGAGCACCTGGCGGAACATGGGCCCCAAGTGGGAGGACGGGTCCTTGGCGTCGTGCACCTTTAGCCCCAGGTTGGCCTGGCAGATCTTGAAACCCTGGGTCACCGCGCTGGTGGTCATCCAGATGTCGATGCCGAAGCGGGCCACCTCGCTCTCCCACACGTCCTGGTCGATGTAGTACTTGGCCACATCGCGGCTGATGGCGAAGTCGCCGCCGATGGGCTGGCGGATGCGCCTGCCGTACAGGGCCCGGGTGAGGTTGTAGACGATGTTGTTGGTGATGGTGCCGTCGAATTTGTGCCTCAGATACACCGGCGACACGTACTGGTAGCCCTTGTCCAGCACCGGGTCGATGAGCGCCTTGACCCAGTCGCCGGTGATGGACCTGAGGTCGCTGTCCACCATGGCGCAGGCCTTGACATTCAGGCGCACCGCCGCCTCGAACACTGCCCTGAGCGCGCTGCCCTTGCCAGGCAAGCCACGATATATGCTGACGATTTTCTCCTGCCACGGCTTGATCTCGAACTCCTTGGCCGTTTCGCGGGTGTCGTCGGTGGAGCCGCCGTCGGCCACCAGGATCACCGCCCGCTTGTCGCCGTAGTGATCGGCCAGGCCGTGGGTCACGCTCTGGATCACGTGGGAGATGGTGGTTTCGTTGTTAAAGCAGGGGATGCCCACCAGGATGTCAGCCTGGGCTATCTCTTCCAGGCGCTTGTTAGTGTAGCCGCGCAATGCGGTGTAAAAGGGCATACGCTTGGTTGCCTCCATTTCCAATCAGTTAGCTTTGTATTTATGATAACGGCTACAGCTATTTGGCTCAAGCTGGGTAAAGGAGGACCGGAGCGGTGCGATCTTCCCAGGCGCTCAGATCGCCTTGCCAGCGGGCTTCCAGCTCGGCGGCCGTGGCGCCCTTTAACAGCAGGTCCACCGCCTGGGCATCGCCTAAGAGCAAGTCCAGGGGCCGGCGTTCGTGCTCGTACTCATAGGGCGGCTCGCGCAGGCTCCACAGGCCCGGCTGAGCCCGGTTCATGGCCCCCAGCAGGGCCAGGCTGGCCCGGAGGGGCTGGTACGCGGCCGGGTCGTCGAGGTGGATCTGGAAGCCGCCGCACACCTGGCCGCTGAACTTGTGAAAGGTGGGTTCGAAGAACAGGGGGCGCAGGATCGCCCCGTCCAGGGCGCCCGGCTCCAGGGCGTCCAGGACCGTTTCCGGGTCCAGGCCCGGCGCGCCGAAGATCTCGAAAGGCCGGGTGGTGCCCCGGCCCTCGGACAGGCTGGTGCCCTCCAGAAGCACCTGGCCGGGGTATACCCGGGCCCCGTCCAGGCAGGGCAGGTTGGGCGAGGGCATGACCCAGGGCAGGCCGGTGGTGGCAAAGTCGCCGCCATCCCAGCCCTGACATGCGATCACCTCCAGCTCCACCCCCAGGTTCCGCTCCAGGGCCACCAGCCGGGCCAGCTCGCCCAGGGTCAGGCCGTGCTTCAGGGGTATGGCGTGGGCCCCCACGAAACTCATCAGCTCCGGAGGCAGCAGCGGGCCCTCGGCTCCCCGCCCGATGGGGTTGGGCCGGTCCAGAACCATGAGCCCCACCCCGGCGGCGGCGCACTCCTCCAGGCAGGCCACCATGGTGCTGAAAAAGGTGTAGACCCGGCAGCCCACGTCCACCAGATCCACCAGCAGCCAGTCCAGGCCGGCCAGCATCTCCGGGGTGGGCCGGCGGGTGCGGCCATACAGGGAATAGATGGGCGCGCCCAGGACCGGGTGCACCGCGTGCTCCGATTCGACCATGTTGTCCTGGCGCTCGGCGAAAAAGCCGTGCTGCGGCCCGAACAGGGCCTCCAGGCGGCCGGGGAGAACCCGCGCCGCCACCTGCCAGGCGGGAGTGAAATCCGGCAGAACCGCTGCGGGGTTGCACAACAGCCCCAGCCGGGACCCACGTAAAAAGGCGGGGGGATCGTCGGCCAGGCGCATCAGGCCGGTGGCCACGGGCTGCGACATAAGCTTGACCTCGCGGTAGAATGCAAAGATATTAGAGCAGTATAAAAACAAGGGCCCCGGGACTCAAGCCCCAGGGCCCTTTGGGAGGAGGGGAGGAAAGGTTTCCGCTCTATCGACGACGGGAGAGGGGGTGTTACTGCCGTCGCCAGTTTATTGCGGACTTGGTATGGGGTTGATACACAGTTGCACCTTCCCTCATCACAATTAAAAGGTAATGCCGCCCCCTAGAACTGTCAACGTCTATACAGAAAAAGGTGAAAGAGTGCAGGAATCATTACCAATTTTTCGGCACCAAGGGCACCATCACCACCATGATCACTCACATGAGCACCCCCGGGGAGGTGGTCCGGGCGAATACGCCCCCGCCCTGGTGGAGCTCACCCGCAACGGTTTGACCGAAAGCGTGCACCGGGGAGCCATCGTGGTGGCGGGCCCGGACGGCAGGCGAACCAAGGGCCTGGGCCATCCGGCCATGCCCACCTTCATGCGTTCGGCGGCCAAGCCCCTGCAGGCCATGCCCCTGTACACCACCGGCGCGGTGACCAAGTTCGGTCTGGAGCCCATTGAGGTGGCCGCGGCCTGCGGCTCGCTCAACGGCGAGGACTTCCAGCGCGAGGCGGTGGCCTCCATGCTGGGCAAGGCCGGCCTGGAGACCTCCCTGCTGGCCTGCGGCCTGCAACGGCCCCTCCACCGGCCCACGGCCCAGGCCCTGGCCCAAGCCGGGGAAAAGCCCACCACCCTGCACAGCCCCTGCGCGGGCAAGCACGCGGCCATGCTGGTGATGTGCGCGGCCTCGGGCTGGTCCAGCGAGGGCTACATGGACCCGGGCCATCCGGTGCAAAAGCTGGCCCTGAGCGCGGTGGCCCGCATGGCGGCCTATCCGGCCGAGCAGATCGGCATCGGGGTGGACGACTGCGGGGTGCCCACCTTCCGGGTGTCCCTGGTGGCCCTGGCCGGGGCCTTCGCCCGTTTGGCCGCGCCCGGCGAGGCCGACCTGGAGCCCCAGTGGGCCGAGGCCGCCGAGGGCATCATGGCCGCCTGCCTGGCCCATCCGGAGATGATCGCCGGCACCGGCCGCATCTGCACCCGGGTCATGCAGGCCGCGCCCGGCGCCTTGCTGGCCAAAACCGGCTCCGAAGGCACCTATGCCCTGGCCCTGCCCGGCCAAAAGCTGGGGGTGGGCATCCAGATCGAGGACGGGTCCTTCCGCGCCCTGGGTCCGGTGGTCACCGAAACCCTGCACCATCTGGGCGTCCTGAGCCACGAGGTGCTGGAGGGCGATCTGGCCGACCTGCACCGCCCGGTGTTCAAGGACTACCTGGGCGACCCGGTGGGCGCCCTGACCACGGTCTTCGGTCTGTAACATCCCGGAAGTGGGAGCTTATGTTATGATGGTAGGCCACAGAGAGGAGACCTGATGCCGCGAGTTCATGCCGCCTTGCTGCCGCTGCTGCTCCTGGCGGCTCTGTTGACCGCCGGCTGCGGCAACGCGCCGCCGGAGCTAAACGAGGCCCAGGCAAAGTTCAAGGCCCACGTCCTCAAGCTGCTCGACCAGGAGAAGGCAATTTTCACCCCGTTGCTGGTCAACAGCCCCAACCCGGCCAAGGCCCTGCAAAAGAACATCGATGAACAGTTTGCCAAGGCCATCGCCCAGGGCGATCCTTTGCAACACGACCTGGCGGTTCTGGACAGCCGGGCCACGGTGCTGGCCTGGCGTTCGCCCGACCCCGACGACCTCACCCAGACCTACCTGGGCTACATCGGGCAAAACTATTCCCATTTCAAGAAAATGGATCCGGTTTTCTATAACGAACGCATAGCGGCCTTCGAGGTCTTCACCCAGTACGGCCCCGGCTTCGGCATCTGCACCCCCCTGCTCCACGCCAACAAGCTGGTCGGCGCCTTTTGCCTCGGCTATGACTTCGACACCATGGTCAAGCGCCATGGCATGGGCAAGGATCAGCTCCTGGGCATCAACTTCAACCGCTGACCCGCGCGGCCCTCAAAAGCAAATCGGGCGCCCCCGGCGGGGCGCCCTTTTTCAATGGGAAATCAGCCCAGCCACTTGCCCAGCAGCAGCCCCAGGACCATGAGCAGGCCGGTGGAAAGGTGGGCGATGATGGTCAGGGCCTGGGCGGGCAGCACCGCCGGGGGATCGGCGTAGTGCTTCCAGGCGATGCCCACCGCCTTGGCCGCCGGAATCAGGCCCCCCCAGGCCAGATACAACCAGGGCGTGAGGCCCCAGCTTTGCACCAGCCAGACGAGGGTGGGAAAGGGGGCCAGCATGAGCCCGGCGTAGACCACCCGGGAGCGGGGCAGGCCCAGGCGCACCACCAGGTTGTTCTTGCCCGCCGCCGCGTCGGCCGCCAGGTCCGGGAACTGGTTTATCCACAGCACCGCGGTGATCAGCCAGGCCTGGGGCAGGCCCAGCCACCAGGCCTTTGCGAAGAAATCGCCCCCCAGCACGTAGCCGGTGGACCAGGTGAGCAGGGGCCCGAAGAGGATCATGATGGCCAGCTCTCCCAGGCCGATGGACATGAGGGCCAGGGGCCCGGCCGAGTAGATCCAGCCACCGGCCAGGCCCGCCGCGCCCAGCGCCAAAGACCAGGGACGGCCCAGGCCGGCCAGCAGCCCGCCGCATACCCCGGCCGCCGCGAAAAAGGTCATGGCCAGCAGGCCCACCCTCCCCCGGCTCATCAGGCCATCCTGGATCACCCGGCTGCCTCCGGAGAACTGGGTGGCGAAGCGGTTCAGGGGGTCCGAGCCCTGGGCGTCGTGAAAGTCGTTGATCAGGTTGGCCCCGGTCTGCAAAAAGCCCGCTCCCGCCAGGGTGAGGAGCAATAGGCCCCAGGGCAAGGGGCCCTGGCCCCACCACCAGGCGGCGGTGACCAATACCGGCAACAAGGATCCGGTGAGAAAGGGCAGGCGGGCGGCGCGGACCAGCAAGGGCGGAGGCATGGCAACTCCCGGAAAAAATGATCTCACAATGTAACACAAAGTCCGCTGCCGGCCATGGCCGCAAATCCCGCCCGATCCCGGCGCGCCGGTATATAATTGAAAACAAACCTCACGGCTTGTGGGAGGGACGGGAATGAGCCAAGGCGCGGGACAAGTAGGTTTGAACACCCAGGGGCCCTGGCTGCCCTCCAACCCGGTGCCCCTGCCGCGCCGCCTGTCCCTGTACTTCCTCTACGCGGCCCTGGCCCTGTCCCTGTTCAGCGGACACATCCATTACAGCGGCCTGCTGGTGATCTTGGGCTTCGTGGTGGTCTTCCAGGTGGCCACCCGCCCCCTGACCTCCGATTTCCTGGTGCGCTTCCCCCATTACTTCGTCATCATCCGGGTGCTGCTCATCATCATGTGCCTGGGCCTGGCCCTGTCGGTGCTGCCCCTTCCCGGCGCCTGGCGGCCCCTGGAGCAGCTGGCCGTCTCCTCCCTGGCCCTTATCATCACCGTGGCCTGGACGGTGATGGTGATGATGTACCTGTTCCAGGCCCGCCAGGTGCGCCTGGACACCATCTTCTCCGGGGTGGCCGCCTTTTTCCTGCTGGCCATCGTGTGGACCGAGCTCTACAAGGTGCTGGGCTTTTCCCAGCCCGACGGCTTCCACCCCTCCCTGTACCCGGCGCCGGGCATGGGCGGCTCGGTGCATCTGCGGGCCCTGTACTACAGCCTGTCCACCATCACCACGGTGGGCTTCGGCGACATCCTGCCCAAGAGCGCCACCGCCCAGATAATCAGCGGCCTGGAGGCAGCGGCGGGCCAGCTCTTTTTGGCGGTGCTCATCGCCCGCCTGGTCTCGCGCCACCTCACCACCACCATGGAGCCCATCGCCCCCCTCCCCCGCCAGCCCCACCAGCCCCGGGGGGCCCATCTGGCCCGGCGTTTATGCCGCCAACGCCGGCGCTAGCCCGCGCCACCGTCTATTCCGCCAAAAATCCCCGCTTTCCCTTGGCCTGACCAGTTCCTTGCCTTAGAATGGCTCCATCATTGAACGAGCCTTTGCCCCACGCCGGGGCGCTCTCTCTTACAACAGGGAGGACAAACATGGATCATATTATGGCGGCCCTGGAAGAATGGGTGGCCCGTTACGGGCTGCAGGTGGTGGGATCCATCGCCATCTTGGTTTTCGGACTGATAGGGGCCAAGATCATCACCGGCATGGTGCGCAAAATTTTGCGCCGAGCCAAAACGGACGACACTTTAGTGGATTTCGGCGGCAACCTGCTGCAGTTCTTGCTGATCTTGTTCGTGATTCTGGCCAGTTTGTCCAAGCTGGGGGTGCACACCACCTCGCTCATCGCCATGCTGGGCGCGGCCAGTTTGGCCGTGGCCCTGTCCCTGCAATCCAACCTGGCCAACCTGGCCGCCGGGGTGCTCATCCTCATCTTCCGGCCCATGCGCCTGGGCGAGATGGTCGAGTTGGGCGGAATTTTTGGCAAGGTGGAGGAAATCACCATCCTGGTGACCAAGCTGCGCATGGTGGACGGCAAGGTGGCCATCATGCCCAACACCAAGGTCTTTGCCGACAAGCTGATCAACTACACCGCGGCCGATCCCCGCCGGGTGGACCTGGTCATCGGCATCGGCTACGAGGACGACATCCCCAAGGCCAAGGCCATCCTTAAGCAGCTCATGCAAGAAGACCCCCGGGTGCTCCCCGAGCCGGCCGCCTCGGTGGTGATGCTGGAGCTGGCCGACTCCAGCGTGAACTTCGCGGTGCGCCCCTGGACCAGCAACGCCGATTGGTGGGCCGTAAAATGCGAGCTGACCGAAAAAATAAAGCTGGCCTTTGACGCCGCGGGCATCAACATCCCCTTCCCCCAGCGCGATGTGCACCTCTATCCCGTGCCGGAACCGACTCAGCAGGAGCAGTCCTCATGAATTTGCCCCCGTCCCTGGTTCGCATCGCCTTCACCTCCCTTTTGCTGTGTCTGCTGGCCGCGGCTCCGGCCCTGGCCGATGTGGTGCAGATGAAAAACGGCGACCGCCTGAGCGGCACCATCGAGGAGATGGGCGGCGGCAAGCTGCTCTTGGACACCAAATACGCCGGCAAGCTCAAGATCAAATGGTCCGAGGTGCAGAGCATCCAAAGCGACCAGCCCCTGACCGTGGAGACCAGCGAGGGCAAGATGGTCACCGGCAAGGCCGGCGCGGCCGGGCCGGGCCAGATAAAGCTGGGCGGGGCGCCGGCCCTGGCGCTCAAGCAGGTGGAGGCCATCAACCCCGAGGACCTGGACCCCTTCAAGCTCAGCGGCCAGGTCAACCTGGGGGTGGACATCAGCCGGGGCAACACCAACAAACAGACCATCGACACCATGGGCCGCGGGGTGATGACCTGGAAGACCATCAACCGGGCGGTGGCCGGCTTCGAGATCCACGAGGCCCAGAGCGGTGGCGTGGACACCACGGACAACAGCCTGGGCTACATAGACTACAACCGCTTCATCAGCGAGAAGTGGTATTGGCTGGCCAACCTCAGGGGCGAGCAGGACCGTTTCAAGAACATCGACTTCCGGGGCATGACCGGCCTGGGCATGGGCTACCAGGTGTGGCGCAGCAAAAAGACCAACCTGCTGTTCGAGCTGGGCCCCGACTTCGTGTACCTGGAGGAGGCCGGCGGCAACACCTCCGACTGGTTCGCCTGGCGCTGGCACATCGGCTATGACCGCTGGCTGTTCAACCACTGGGTGCAGTTCTATCACCGCCAGACCGGCTTCGTGGCCATGGACAACTTCGACAACTGGATCTGGAGCGCCCGCCAGGGCTTGAACTTCCCCCTGGTGATGGGTTTTGTGCTCACCACCTCCTTCAACATCGACTACGACAACCAGCCCGAGCCGGGCAAGAGCAAGACCGACACCCGCTTCGTGCTCAGCCTGGGCTATCAGTTCTAAAAGAACTTTTTCGCGCCAAAAAGCGGCGGCCGGGAGCATATCTCCCGGCCGCCGTGGTTTTTTATAAGAGGGCTTGCGCCCGCGTTGTCTAGTAGCCCTCCCCGTTGACCAGCTCCTCGGCGGTCACCTCGTGGCGGAAGGTGTGATAGACCCAGATCTGATAGGCAATGACCACCGGCACCATGATCAGGGCCACCCCCAGCATGATCTTGAGGGTCAGGGGGCTGGAGGCCGCGTTGTAGATGGTCAGGCTGGCCTTGGGGTCCAGGGAGCTGGGCAGCAGGTTGGGGAACAGGCCCACCACCCCGAACAGGGTGGCCCCCACCGCCACCGCGCTGGAGGCGAACCAGGTGTTCCACAAGGCGCCCTGCTCCAAAAACCAGCGAGTGGCCAGCAGCCCGACCACCGCGATGGCCGGCACGATCCACAGCACCGGAATGGCCAGGTAGTTGGCGTAGAGGTTGGTGGCGAACCAGGAGGCCACCAGGAAGGCCACCGCCAGGATAAGCAGCGGCACCCACAGCACCTTGGCAAAGATTATGGCCCGCTCCTTGAGCTCGCCGAATGACTTGATGGCCAGCCACACCGCGCCGTGATAGCAGAACAGGCACAGGAACAACAGCCCGCCCAGCAGGCCGTAGGGGTTGAGCAGGGTGAACAGGGTGCCCCGGTACACGCCCTCGGTGTCGATGGGGATTCCCTGGAAGATGTTGGCAAAGGCCACCCCGAACAGCAGGGCCGGAGCCGCGCTGCCCACGAACAACAGGATGTCCCAGCCGTCGCGCCAGCCGTGACCCTCTACCTTGTTGCGGTACTCCAGGGCCACGCCCCGGATGATCAAGGCGAACAGCACCAACATCAGGGCCGAGTACAGGGAGCTGAACATCACCGCATAGGCGGTGGGGAAGGCCGCGAAGGTCACCCCGCCGGCGGTGATGAGCCACACCTCGTTGCCGTCCCAGAACGGACCCATGGATTTGTATACCAGGCGCTTTTCCTGCTCGTCCTTGGCGATGAAGGGCAGCAGGGTGCCGGCCCCCAGGTCAAAGCCGTCCAGCATGAAGTAGATGGCCCACAGAAGGCCCCAGAGCACGAACCAGATGGTTTCCAACATGGCTATATCCTCCCCCTGCCCTAGGCCGCCGCCGTGGCGGGAGCGGGCCCCTTTTTGGCGAAACGGGCCATGAGCCAGAAGGCCACCGCGCCAAGCAGGCCGTAGAAAAGAATGAAGGCGATCAAGCTAACCGCCACCTGGCTGGGGTCCACCGGGCTCACTCCCGCGCTGGTGCGCATGAGCCCCCAGACCAGCCAAGGCTGACGGCCCACCTCGGCCAGCATCCACCCCGCCTCGTTGGCTATGTAGGGCAAGGGTATGGCCAGCAGCATTATGCGAAGGTATTTGGGATGCTCGGTGAGTTTCTTGCGTATCACGAAGCCGTAGATGGTAAGCACCACGAACAAAAATCCCAGGGCCACCATGGTGCGGAAGGCGGCGAAGGTGAGGAACACCGGCGGCCGGTCCTCGGGCTTGAAGTCGCTCAGGCCCTTCACCTCGGCCGAGGGGGTGTGGTAGGCCAGCATGCTCAGGGCTCCGGGTATTGGCAATATCTGGACCAGGTTGCCCTCGCCGCTGAGCTTGGGAATCACAAAGGCGTAGATGGGGGCGTACTTCTCGGTCTTCCAGTGGGACTCCATGGCCGCCAGCTTGGTGGGCTGGGTGGCCGCCACCTCGGCCCCGTTCAAGTGCCCCTGCACCACCTCGAACAGGGAGAAGATGAGGGCAAAGGCCAGGGCGAGGCGGAAGCTCTTGCTGAAGAAGGAGACGTGTTGCTTCTTGAGCAGGTGATAGGCGCTGATGCCCATGACAAAGAAGCCAGCCAGGATGTAGGCCCCGCTCACGGTGTGGATGAACTCGATCACCGCGAAGCGCTGGGTGATCACCGCGATGAAGTCCGACAGCTCGGCCCGTCCGTTGCGCACCACATAACCCACCGGATGCTGCATCCAGGCGTTGGCGCTGATGATCCAGTAGGCGCTCATGTTGGAGGCAAAGGCCACCAGCCAGATGGACGCCAAATGCAGCTTGGGCGAAATGCGCTCCCAGCCGAAGACCCACACCGCGATGAAGGTGCTCTCCAGGAAAAAGGCCAGGGTGGCCTCGATGGCCAGCAGAGAGCCGAAGATGTCACCCACGTAGGCTGAGTAGCGCGACCAGTTGGTTCCGAACTGGAACTCCAGGGTTATGCCGGTGACGATGCCCAAGCCGAAGTTGATCAGGAACAGCTTGCCCCAGAACTTGGCCATGCGTTTGTACTCTTCGTCGCCGGAGGTGTACCACTTGGTCTGCATGATGGCCACCAGGATGGAAAGCCCCAGAGTCAGGGGTACGAAGAGGAAATGGAAGAAGGTGGCCGCGGCGAACTGCAGCCTCGACAGTATCAATACCTCCATCTGCCTTCCCTTTCACCTACAGGAATAGTTATTATTATCGATATAAATATCCCAAGCATACTCCTGATGTCAAGCCCCCCCAGCGGACTTCCTTTAGTTTAAAGTAATTCCCTGGGCTAAATTAGGACTTTTTTGCCCCGACAGGCTCTGACCCCTTGGGGCGGGGCATGCGGTTGTCATATAATTACGGCTCACCGGCGCGCAACGCGCCGCGAGGGACCACCCCCCAGGAGAGAGCCCATGAAGATCAGGCATTGGATGACCCCCGACCCGATCACCGTATCCACGGACACCCTTTTGCTGGACGCCCAGAAGCTGATGTCCGAGAAAAAAATCCGCCGTCTGCCCGTGGTGGACAAAAAGGGCCGCCTGGTGGGGATGATCACCAGCCGCCACATCCTGGCGGCCACGCCCAGCGGGGCCACCACCCTGAGCGTGCACGAGATGTACGGCCTGTTGGGCAAGCTCACCGTGGGCGAGGTGATGCAAAAGAAGGTGGAGACCGTGGGGCCCGAGGACCTGGTGCAGGAAGTGGTGCTCCGGGGCCACGCCGAAGGAATCGGAGCCTATCCGGTTATCGAGGACGGCAAGCTCATCGGCATCGCCACCGAGAGCGAGATTTTCAACGCCCTGGTCGAGCTCATCGGCCCCCGGGAGGGGACCAGCATCATCGAGCTGGCCAACGTGGAGCTGGCCAAGGAGGTGGGCGCCACCGGCCGCATCGCCTCGGTGATCGAAAAGCGCGGGGTGCCGGTGGAGGCCATCTTCACCGCGCCCCACCGGGCCAGCGCGGGCAACCACGTCTACATCCGGGCCCGCACCTCCAACAAGTCCGGCCTGCAGGCCGATTTGGACGCGGCCGGCTTCAAGGTGGTGCTCAACTAGAGGCTTGACCCCAGGCCCCTGATAAATAGCCGGCCAGGCCTGGATTTTTCATGAGGGCCGGGTGGCATTTAGACAACCAACCAGTATTCATGTGGTTGTTTTGAAAAATGCGCCTGTGTTGCCAAGCTACGGTTTGCACCCTGGCCAGCAACACCGTAAGCCGGTGGCTGGCGCGGCAGGACCCACGGCCTTCATGGAATATACGGGCTAGCCGGAAGATGAAGAGTAATCACCGCGATATGACGAATCTATTGGGTTATCCCGGTTTTAATCTGGACCTTCCCCAGATCGTGCGGGCGGAGAACACCTGGCTTTACGATGCCCAGGGCAAACGCTACGTGGACCTGGAGTCCGGGCTGTGGTGCGCCGGCATCGGCCACGGCCACCCCCGGGTGATCGAGGCCCTGACCCGGCAGGCCGGCCAAATATGCCACGCGGGGTATTCCTACAACGCGCCGGTGGTGGATGAAGCGGCCGCGGAAGTCCTGGAGACCAGCGGTCTGGCTGGCGGCAAATGTATTTTTTTGTGCTCTGGCAGCGAGGCGGTGGAGTTCTCCATTCGGGCGGTGCGGCAGGCGGCCAGCCAGCCGCTTCTCCTGACCTTCACTGACTCCTATTTCGGAGCATACGGCGACGCCCACCGCAAGAGCGGGGATGAGTGGTTCCTGTTCGATTGGGCTGACTGCGCCGGTTGTCCCTTGGACCGGGTTTGCGGCCCTGATTGCCCGGCCTGGCAAAAGATCCCTTTGTCCAAAATCGGTGGCTTTCTCTTCGAGCCTGGCAGCTCCTCCGGGCTGGTTCGCTTTCCGCCCTCCAAGCTGGTGGCCGCCCTGGCCGCGCAAATGAAAAAGAACGGGGGCTGGCTCTTGGTCAATGAGGTCACCACCGGCCTGGGCAGGACCGGGGAATGGTTCGGGTATCAACACTACGGCCTGGCCCCGGACGTGGTGGCTTTGGGCAAGGGGCTGGGCAATGGGTACCCCGTGAGCGCGGCCCTGCTCTCGCCGGGCCTGCTGGCCAGGCTGGAAGCCAACCCGGTTCACTATGCCCAGTCCCATCAGAACGACCCCTTGGGCGCGGCGGTGGCCCTAGCGGTGGTGCGCGCCATCAAAGAAGAGGGGCTTATCGCCAGGGGCCGCGAGATCTCGCGGCTTTTGCTGGAGGGCCTGGCCGACATCAAACAAGCGACCGGCAAGATCAGGGAAATCAGGGGGCGGGGCCTCATGGTGGCGGTGGAGCTGACCGGCGACAAGGATGCCGCCTCCACCGCCCGGGCGCGGCGGGGCCTGCTGGCCCGGGGCTATATTGTGGCTCAGCGCCCCGGCCTGAACGTGATCCGCCTGGATCCGGCCCTCACCATGGAGCGAGCCGAGATCGCCGGCTTCCTGTCCGCCTTGCAACAGGTGTTGGAGCAGGAGGTCCAGCCGCCCCCCGCGGCCTGATTGTATGTATCGGTTTTTCTAGGCCGTCCGCCGGGTCATGGCCAGCAGCCACTGGTGGACGGGCAGCATGGCCTGGTAGTGGGGCAGGCACCAGTCGGGCAGCTCGCTGGTGTAGAACTCGGGCGGAATCTTGCACTCCAGGGAGGCCCACAGGCTGTCGTATTTCAACAGCTCGGCCCGGGGGTGGTCCTTGTCATAGCCTCGGGGCACCCGCTTGTATTTGGCGCCCCCCACCGCATAGCCCGCCTTCTCCACCTTGGCGATGGCCCTGACCATGGCCGGGCCGTACTTGTCGCTGGCCACCGCATCCCGGAAGGTGGGCAGCATCTCCTTGGGCAGGCAGTACATGCCCACCCCCAGCATCACCTTGGGCGGAGCCAGCTGAAAATAAAACCCAGAGCAGGCCATGCGCTTGCCCGGCCCCTCCCACCACCACAGGCCCATGTGGGTCTTGTAGGGGGTCTTGTCCTTTGAAAAGCGGGTGTCGCGATGGATGCGGAACAGGCTCTTGTTCACCCGGGGGTCGGCCTTGATCTGGGGGGCCATGCCCTTTAGCAGCGAGCCCATGGCCACGACGAACTCCCGGTTGGGGGCCAGGACCTCGTTGTCGTAGATGGCCCGGTTCTTCTCGAACCAGGCCTTGTCGTTGTTCTTGGCCAGGTCGCGCCAGAACTTGACCATCTTCTTGCTGTAACCCCTGAAATCGTCGCTCAGAACCATGCCGCTCTCCAGGCCGGGGGAAGAATCACTACCCAACTAATATGGGGCAGGAATCAGAGGCTGTCCACCCCGCCGTGCTTTTTGAGCAGGCCGCGCAACTGATGGTAGGTCAGGCCCAGGCGCTCGGCTGCGGCCCGCTGGTTGAAGCGGGTCCGCTCCAGGGCCTGCTTGATCAGCCCGCGCTCATATTCAGCCACCGCCTGCTTGAAATCGGCAGGCAGGGGCTCGGCCGGGGGCGCGGCCCGGGCCGGGGCTTGCTCCGGGGAGGCCGGCGCGAAAGGCGAGGCAAAGGGATCCAGGTCCAGGGCCTCGACCACCTCTCCCTCGGAGCGGTACACCGCCCGTTCCACCACATTCTTGAGCTGACGCACGTTGCCCGGCCAGGCGTAGGCGGCGATCTGGCGTTGAGCCTCGCCGGAAAAGCGCGGTGGCTCCGCTTGGCCCAGCTCGGTGGCCATGCGCGCGGCAAAGTGCTCGGCCAAAAGCAGGGCGTCGCCCTCGCGTTCCCGGAGCGGCGGCAGGGTGAGCACCTCGAAGGACAGGCGGTCCAGCAGGTCCTGCTTGAAGCGCCCGGCCCGGGCCAGGGCGGGCAGGTCGGTGTTGGTGGCCCCCACGATGCGCACCTCCACCTCCACCGGCCGGCTGCCCCCCACCCGCTCGAAAACCCCGTACTCCACGGCCCGGAGAATCTTCTCCTGAGTGGTGAGGGGGATGTTGCCGATCTCGTCCAAAAACAGGGTGCCCTGGTGGGCGCTCTCAAAGCGGCCCGCCCGGCGGGGGCCGGCCCCGGTGAAGGCCCCGGCCTCATGGCCGAAGAGCTCGCTCTCGATGAGCGAGGGGGCCAAGGCGGCGCAGTTCAGGGTGACCAAGGGCTCTCCCCAGCGGGGGGAGAGGTAGTGCAGCCGGGCCGCGGCCAGCTCCTTGCCGGTGCCCCGCTCGCCGATGATCAGCACCGGCCGCTCCACCTTGGCCGCGCGGGACAGGGCCTCCTGAAAGGCCACAAAGGCCTCGCTCTGGCCCAGGGTTTCGCCCGGCGGCGGGTTGGGGGTGCTGGCGCTCATGGATATAATTTACCTAAATTTAGTTAATTTAACCAACTATTAGTCTAATTTTTAGAGCCGCGAGCGTCCTCCCCTTTTGGCCTCCAGCGCACAACCAGCTAATATTACGCCGTTATCCAGTTTTCGCCGGCTTTGGCCCGGCCCTTGCTTAATACAGCGGCCATGAAGCCAAGGCGGCCATTGCCGCCCCAAAACGGAGGAAATCATGGGAGTGTTCAACCGGCTGCGTGATATCATAGGCTCCAACATCAACGCCATGCTGGACCGGGCCGAAGACCCGGAAAAGCTCATCCGGCTGATGATCGTGGAGATGGAAGACACCCTGGCCGAGGTAAAGGCCGCCTGCGCCGGGGCCATGGCCACCCGGGCCAAGGCCCAACGGGAGCTGGACGGCATCCGGAGCCGGGTGGCCGACTGGCAGGCCAAGGCCGAGTTGGCCCTGGACAAGGGCCGCGAGGATCTGGCCCGCGAGGCCCTGGCTGCCAAGCGGGACTTCGCCGGCCGCGAGATCGAGCTGGAGCATGAGCTGGCCGCCCACCAGGGAGTGGTGGAGCAGTACCACGCCGACATCGCCCAACTGGAGCAAAAGCTGGCCGGCGTGCGCGAGAAGCAGCGCTCCCTGGCCCAGCGCCACAAGCTGGCCCGCCATGCCAAGCAGGCCCGGGGCAGCGCCCGCAAGGCCGATTCGGCCGAGGTGCTGATGCGCTTCGAGGCCTTCGAGAACCGGGTGGAGCGCATGGAGGCCGAGGCCGAGCTGGCCGGCATGTCCCGCCGCCCGGACCTGGAAGAGCAGTTCGACCGCCTGGTGGGCGACGAGGAGATTGAGGCCGAGCTGAGCGCCCTCAAGGCGGCCAAGACCGCCCCCGAGGCCGGCCCGGACCAGCAGTAGCCGCACCCCGCCCGGGAGCTTAAAGGAGATGCCGTGCCCGCCGTACTCGCCGCAATATTAGCATTCATCCTGTTGGCCCTGGGCATCCTGGGAGGAGTAGCCGTGTCCATCGTGCGCCTGATCAAAGGGCCCAAGGGCAAGCAGACCGCCCAGGCCGACGAGGACGAGGCCCGCCTGATCCAAGACCTGCACAAGGGATTGACCCGCATGGAAAGCCGCATCGACGCCCTGGAGACGATCATGTTGGAGCGGCAAGGAAAGGAGCCCCGCTCATGAGGCTGTTTGACAATCTGGGCCGCCGCGGCCTCTACCGCTCCCGCCGGGGGGCGTTGTTGGGGGTGTGCCGGGGCCTGGCCGAATACTTCGACTTCTCGGTGACCTGGGTGCGCGTAATCACCGTGGCCGCCTTCATCTTCACCGGCATCTGGCCGGTGGGGGTGCTCTACCTGATCCTGGCCCT
Organism: Desulfarculaceae bacterium; assembly: GCA_021737145.1. Lineage (GTDB taxonomy): Bacteria > Desulfobacterota > Desulfarculia > Desulfarculales > Desulfarculaceae > Desulfoferula. Next base: position 210,063 of record JAIPEN010000003.1, read on the forward strand.
GATCATGAAGCCCGCCCCGGTGCTGCCCACCCAGAGCGAGGACGAGGAGGAGTTCTATCACTCCTACGCCGACAGCAGAAAGATGGCCCTGGGCCGCCTGAAGCGCACCTACGACGGCCTGGAGCGCCGTATGCGCCGCCTGGAGGACGTGGTCACCTCGCGGGATTTCGACTGGGAACGTAAAGTGAAAAATTAATCCTCGGCCGGGGGCTCCTGGTCGGGCTCCTGGTCCAAGACCTGGCGCACGGTGCGCAGCAGGTCATCGAGGCGGTAGGGCTTGGTGATGAAACGCCGGGCCCCCGCCTCGAGCATTTCCCCCCGCTTGTCGCTGCCGGCATAGCCGGTGGCCACCACGATCTTGGCCTCCGATTCGGTCTCCAGCATGCGCCGCAGGCAGTTTCCCCCGCCCATGCCCGGCATGCCCAGATCCAGGATCACCAGGTCCACCTGCCCGGGACCGTCGCAGAACATTTCCAAGGCCCCCTCCCCGCTGTCGGCGGTGAGCACGGCGTAGCCGTACTGCCTGAGCACGTCGCGCACCACCTCCAGAATGGCCTCCTCATCGTCCACCAACAGGATGGTCTCCCGCCCCCCGGTCACCGGTGCATCCATATCTTCCTCAGGCTCCAACAAAATGACCCCGCCCGACGCGGCGGGCAGGTAGATGGTGAACTCGCTGCCCTGGCCCGGGGTGCTGTCGCAGTTGATGTAGCCGCCGTGGCTCTCCACGATGCCGTAGACCGTGAACAACCCCAGGCCGGTGCCGGTGCCGGGCCCCTTGGTGGTGTAGAAAGGCTCGAACACGTGGCGCACCGTCTCCCGGTCCATGCCCAGGCCGTTGTCCTGGACCCTGAGCAACACGTATTCGCCGGGCTCCACCCCGGGGTGGGTGCGGCAGAACTCCTCGGTCAGATCGGCATTGTCGGTGCTGATCTGTAAACGGCCGCCCTGGGGCATGGCGTCGCGGGCGTTGGTGGCCAGGTTCATCAACACCTGCTCCAGCTGGGTGGCGTCGCCCAGGATGACCTTGGCCTCCTCGGAGAGAGTGGTCTCGATCTTGATCATCTTGGGGATGGTGCGTTCCAGGATCTTCACCGCCTGGGCCACCTCGCGGTTTAAGTCCACCGGCTTCAGCTCGGCCTGGCCCTTGCGGCCGAAGGTCAGCAGGCGCCGCACCAGTTCGGCCGCCCGGCCCACGGCCGACTCCACCTCGCCCAGATATTTCTTGCCCGACTGGTCGCCGGCGGGCACGGTGCCCAACAGCTCTACATAGCCCCCGATGCCTTGCAGGATATTGTTGAAATCGTGGGCGATGCCGCTGGCCAGGTTGCCCACCGCTTCCATCTTCTGGGCCTGGATCAAACGCTCCTGCAGCTCCTTGAGCTCGCGCTCGGCCTGGATGCGCTGGGTGATCTCGCGCCCCGAACCGCTGACATAGGGCACCCCGTCCTTGGCCACCAGCAGGTTGCGGTATTCCACGTAGTGCCCGCTGCCGTCCTTGCCGGCCAACAGGGCCACCCCCTCGGCCTGGCCCTCGCGGCGCAGGGTGGGCAAATACTGCTCCATAAAGATCCGGCGGTGCTCCGGGCGCATGAACTCGCCCAGGGTGCGGCCGATGAGCTCCTCGCGGGAGTAGCCCAGGGTGCGCACCACCGCCTGGTTCACCGAGAGCAGGCAGCCCTGGTCGTCGTGGGTGTAGATCAGGTCGCTGATGCTGTCGAACAGATGGCGGAAGCGCTCCTCGGACTCGCGCAGGGCGGCCTGGGCCTTCTTGCGCTCGGCGTTGGTGAGCGCCTGGGCCACCTGGTCGGCCATGCCCCCCACAAAGGCCAGCTCGTCCTCCCGCCAGCCGTGGGGGCCGCTGCTGCGCTCCAGGCACACCATGCCCATCACCCGGCCCCTGAGGCGCACCGCCGCCGCCAGCAGGGCGGCCACGTCGTTGGGCTCCAGATAGGAAAAGCGCAGTTCGCTGGTGCGGGCGTCCAGGTACACGTCGTGGGCGTCCACCGCCCGCTCGGCTTCCAGGGAGGCGAAGAACACCGGGTGCATCCCGGCGGCCATCTCCTCGCCCCAGCCGTGACGCCGGGCGGGCGCGTTGTAGATGTCGCTGGCCACCATGCGGTCGCGGTCGTGGTTGAACAGCCAGATGCCGGCCCGCTCCACCCCCAGGGCCTCGGTGCACAGCTCGGTTATGCGGCGGGCGGCCTCGGCGAAGTCGCCCTCCACCAGGGGCTCCATGCCCGCCGCCTGCACGATGGCCGCCTGCTGGCGCTCCACCCGGCTCAGGCGGGCGGCCCGCTCCTCCTCGGACAGCTTGCGCTCGGTTATGTCGCGGAAAAACACCTGCAGGGCGGGACGGCCCTCCCAGTCCACCACCCGCGAAGCCAGCTCCATCCATTTCAGGTCGCCCTGCTTGGTGAACACCCGGCAGGGCAGGATATGGGCGTGGGTCTGGTTGGAAACGCGGCCCTGGTAGCGGTCAGTGAGGTTGGCGATGTCATCTGGGTGGAAGAACAACTCCGGCCCCTGGCCCACCACCTCGGCCGGCTCCCAGCCCAGCACCCCGCTGATGGCCATGTTTACAAAGACCAGGCTCCCCTCCTGCACCACGGCGATCAGTTCGGTGGCCTGCTCCACCAGGTTGCGGTAGCGCGCCTCGGAGTGCTGCAGCTTGGCCTGCATGGACTTCAGGCGGCTCAGGTCGCTGGCCACCAACAACACCCCCCGGCTGACGTCGTCGCCCTCCAGGGAAGAAGTGGACACCAGCAGGGGCACCTGCTCGCCGCTGTCGGTGCGCACCGTGAGCTCCTCGCCCTCCACCCGGCCTTCGGCCAGCTCCTCCAAAAAGTGCTTGGCCGCGCGGGGCCGGGCCAGGAAGGGGCGGAAGAGCTCGGCGCTGCGCCGGCCCATGATGGCCTCGGCGTTGGTGAAGCCCAGCAAGCGGGCCATGACCGTGTTGGCCCAGGAGATGCGGCCTTGGCGAAGGTGGGCCAGCCCCACCGGCACCGCCTGCACCGTGGTGCGGTAGATGGTGCGGGGGCTCACCAAGCGGCCGTAGCGCCGGGCTCCCCAGAACACGGCCAGGGCGGTGGGCATCACCGCCAGGTTGGCCAGGGATGCGAAGTCCGGCCCCCGCGTGGCCATGAGCCACTGGGCCAGGATCTGCAGGGCCATGGTCACGAAACCGCCGACGACCAGCAGGCGTTTTTCAGCCCTAGTGTCCGGGTCGGTCTCATGGCGCATGTCCCGCACCAGGCGCAAGAGCATGATCAGCAGGAAAACGAAGCTGTAGGCCAAGAAGGCCTGGAACCAGGGGTTGAAATGGGAGGGCCCCAGGGCCACCCCGTAGAGGCGCACGCTTATCAGGTCCGGCTTGTAGATGGCCGTCAGATAAAAGGCGAAGGGCACCCCGTAGATCCACAGGCGGTCGCGCCAGTTCACCGAGCGGACCAGGGCCAGGATCACCTCGCCCACGAACGCGGTGGGCATGAGGAACAGGAAGCTGAACCAGCGGTAAAGCTCGAAAACGGTCAACGGCGGGTAGAGGCGCGCGGCGTGGGAGATCAGGGCGTCGAAAAAGGCCCAGGCAATAATGCACACCAACCAGCGCAAAAATGCGCTGGTCTTGGGGTTGCCCGGGGTATGGCGGCCCAGATAGATGATCAGGGCCAGGCAGTACCCGATGGTGAAGGCCAAGTTGGCCAGGTAATAGGTCTCGTGCATCTACAGTTCCGCGAAGGCCGGGTTTACCGGACCCCCGGGAGAGGCTGGCTCCCTGGATGGGAACGGACCAACACGCCAATACTCTGCCAAGGGCAGGCCATGATTCCGCCAGCATCTTAGCAGGCGCGGGCCTCGCGGTAAAGCCGCTTAAATAGGGGCTTGCGGCAGAACTCTATCTTGCGGCGCCTTTGTTCAGGCCTCTTCGGCCGCCCCGGCTCCCAGGGCCAGCAGTTCGCGGTTGGCCCGGGCCCGGGCCTCGGGCTGGCCCTGGGTAATGGCCCGCTCCACCTCGGCCGGGTCCACGGGCAAGGCGCCCGCCGCGGCCGCCGCGCCCAACAGCACCACGTTGGCTCCCTTGGCCGCCCCGGCTTCCCGGGCCAGCTCCGAGGCCGGCACGGTGACCGCGCGGGCCCCGAAGGAGGCCAGGGCCTTTTTGCCCTTGGCCGAGAGGAAGCCCAGGTCCGGGGCGTTGACCACCAGCCAGCCGCCCGCGGCCAGGTAGCTCAGGTTGCGCACCGCCTCGCCGGGGTCCAGGGCCAGCACCATCTCCGCCGAGCCCGGGCTGACCAAGGGCCCGCTGTAGGCCCCGGCCTTGAGGTGGCTCACCACCGCGCCGCCCCGCTGGGCCATGCCGTGCACCTCGCTGATCAGGATGCCCTTCACCTTGGGCTCCAGGGCCGTGGCCAGGGCCCGGCTCACGAAGAGCACCCCCTGGCCGCCCACTCCGGCCACCACCGCCTGCCAGCTGAGAGCGCTCATGAGAGCACCTCCATGGGCGCGATGGCCCCTTGGGCGCAGACCTCGGCGCAAAGCCCGCAGTCCACGCACCAGTCGCGGTCGATGGATATGTAGCCCTCGCTGTCGGCGGCCAGGGCCGGGCAGGCGAACCAGGTGCTGCACAGGCCGCAGGCCACGCAGGCGCCCGCCGGCTCCAGCACCATGGTGCCGGTGGGACAGACCTGGGCGCAGAGGCGGCAGCCGGTGCACTTGGCCTTGTCCACCTTGATGCGCCCCTTGCCGGTGCGCCTCAGCGCGCCCACGGGACATATGGCCACGCAGCGGCCGCAGTCGGCGCAAGGGTTTAGCTTGGGCTTGAAAGAGGTCTTCACCGGGGCGGCCGCGCCCCTCACCTCCACCCGGCAGGGCGCGGGCACCGCCTCGGCCGGGCGGTGGGCCGCGCAGGCGTGGCGGGCGATGATCACCGCCACCCCGCCCTCCGGCTTCTGGGTCCAGCGCCAGGCCTTTTTCAGGGTCTTTTGGGTCTCGCCCAGGTCATAGGGATCCAGCTCGTCGATCCACCGCACCCCGCAGCCCTCCACCAATTTCCTCAGCTCCACCGCGTGGCCCGGGTGGCCGTCGGCGGTGAGCCCGTTTTCCGGGGTGGGCTGCATGCCGGTCATGGAGGTGGTCTCGTTGTCCAGGATCACCAGCACGAAGCGGGCCCCGTTGTACACCGCGTTGACCAGGCCGGTGATGCCCGAGTGGTAAAAGGTGCTGTCGCCGATGGTGGCCGCCACCGGGGTGGCCTGCTCCCCCTCGTTGAGCGAGCGGCTCAGGGCGTGGGCAAAGGTCACCGCCGCGCCCATGTCGTGGCAGGTGTCCACCGCGCCCTGGTTCAGGCCCAGGGTGTAGCAGCCGATGTCGGATGGATACACCCCGCCGGGCAGTCCTTTTTTTAGGCTGAAAAACACCGCGCGGTGGGAGCAGCCGGGGCAGAGGTTGGGCCGCCGCATGGGCGGCTGGTCGGGCACGGAGAGCACCTTGCCCTTGGGGCGGGGGGCCTTGAGGCGCGCCTCGTTAAGGGCCCGCTCCAATACCCCGCCCAGCACCTCGGGAGTCAGCTCGCCCGCGCTGGGCACATGCCCCGAGCCCCGGCCCCAGAGCCGCTCCCGCCGGGGGGCCAGCAGCTCCAGCACCGGCTCGGTCTCTTCCAAGACCAGCACCCGCTGGCAAGAGTCCAACAGCTGGTTCACCGGCCCCAGGGGCAGGGGATAGGGCACCGAGGTCTGCAGGAAGGGGATGCGCCCCTGGTCCACCGGCAGGCCCAACTCTGCCAGCAGGTCGCGGGCCAGGGCCGCGGCCACGCCCGAGGCCAGGATGCCCAGGCGGGCCCGGGGCCGCACCGGGGCGTGCCAGGTGTTTAGCGTCTTGGAGGCGCTCACCTCGGCCTGGATCTTGGCCAGCTTGGCGTTGAGCGCCTGGTGCAGGGCCAGGCGCATCTTGGGGATGGCCGCCCAGCGGAAGGGGTCCTTGGTGAACACCGCCTCGCGCCCCAGTTCCTTGGGGGCCTTGAGGTTCAGGTTCTGGCGGCCGTGGCACACCCTGAGGGTGGGCCGGATCATCACCGGGATTTGATGGCGCTCGCTCAGGGCATAGGCCGGGGCCACCAGGTCGCGGGCCGCGGCCGGGCTGTCCGGGTCGAACACCGGCAGCTTGGCGAAATGGGCCAGCAGGCGGCTGTCCTGCTCGGTCTGGGAGCTGTGGGGGCCGGGGTCGTCGGCGCTGACGATGATCATGCCCCCGATCACCCCGATGTAGGCCGCGCTCATCACCGGGTCCAGGGCCACGTTGAGCCCCACCATCTTCATGGCCACCGCCGAGCGGCGTCCGGTGTAGGCGGCGGCCAGGGCCACCTCCATGGCCACCTTCTCGTTGACCGACCACTCCACGTAGGGCGGCGATTTCAGCTCGGCCCCGTATTGCACCACCGCCGGCAAAATCTCGCTGGAGGGGGTGCCGGGATAGGCGGTCATCACCGCCACGCCGTTTTCCACCAGGCCCCGTCCCAGAGCCTGGTTGCCCATGAGTATTTCTTTTCTGGCCCTCGCTTTGGCACTCAACGTCTTAATCCTCGGCTGGGTTGTTTGCAAAACAGCCAATAAAATAACCCGGCCTCAGGCCGGGCGCAAGCCAAGCGCCGCCCCGGCCGGAGGCGCTTTAGCCCCCGGCCGGAGCGGATTGTCTCACTGAGCGATGACGAACTTGCCGTCCTTGACCTCGAGCATGACCATGGAGTCCTCGCCCAGGCCGTTGTGGTCCTTGGGGCTCATGTTGTACACGCCCGAAACGCCCACGTAGCCCTTGGTGTTCTCCAGGGCGGCGCGCACCTTGTCCGGGTCGGTGCCCGCCTTTTGCATGGCGTTGGCCAGCAGATACACCGCGTCCCAGGCATAGCCGGAGTGGGTGTTGATGGGGTACTTCTTGGCGTAGCCCCGCTGCTTGTAGAGCTCCACGAACTCGGCGATAACCTTCTTCTGGGGGTCGGAGTCGGGAAGCTGCTCGTAGATCATCAGCTTGGTGGCGGGCATCAGGTCGCCCTCGGCCGCCGCGCCGGCCAGCGCGATGTAGCGCGGTCCGGGCAGGCCGTGGCACTGCACCAGGGGCGCCTTGAGGCCCAGGGCGTTGTGGTTCTTACTGATGATGGCCCCGGCCGGACCGATGGTCCAGCAGATGATGGCCTGGGGGTTCTTGGAGGCCAGCTTGGTGAGCTGGCTCTTCATGTCCACGTCCTTGGGGTTGAACTGCTCGGCCCCGACGATAGTCAAGCCGTACTTGGGCGCCAGGCGCTTGATCCAGCGGGCCCCGTCGCGGCCGAAGCCGTCGCTGGCGCTGATCAGGGCCACCTTGGTCAGGTTGTGCTTCTTCAGGTAGCCCAGCACCTTCTTAACCGCGATGGAGGAGCGCTGGGGAGCCTTGAACACGTACTTGGCCGTGCCGAAGTCCATCTTGCCGTGCTTGCCCTCCATGATCACCGGGTCGCCGCCCACGGTCATCACGGTGGGAATCTTGGCCGCCTCCACCTGCTTTTTCACCGCCATGCCGGTGCCGGTGCGGGTGGGGCCGATCACCGCCACCACCTTGTCCAGGTTCACGAATTTCTTGAAGGCCATCACCGCCTTGGTGGGCTTGCCTTCGGTGTCGGCCAGCACCAGCTCGATTGGCCGGCCCTGGATGCCGCCCTTGGCGTTGATCTGGTCCACCACCATCAGGGCCACCAGCTTGGTGGGCGTGCCGATAAAGGCGGCCGGGCCGCTCTCGGCAAAGAAGGCCCCGATCTTCACGGGTTCCTTGTCGGCCGCCGCAACCGGGGCGGCCAGGGCCAGCAGGCCGCACAGGGCCAATACCAGCACCATGCTCAAACGTCTCATCTCTCGTCCTCCCTTGTGGCCCCGCACCCTAGCAGGCGGGGCTAAAATTTATTCCTCTTCGCGGCGGTCGAAGATGCGCCGCGACTTGCGCTCGCTGCGCGGCAAAGACGCGTAGTCCACGATCCGAACCGCCGTGCTGACCATGATCTGCTGCTTTACCCGCCGGGACACCGCCTGGGCCAGGGCCTGGTCATCCCCGGCCCCGCCCTCGGGAGCCCGCTCCACCTTGATGGTCATGTAGTCGCGGCCGTCGTCGCCGCGCTCTAAAATCACCTGGTACTCCGAGCCCAGGCCCTCCACCCCGGAGAGCACGTGGTCGATCTGGCCGGGATAGATGTTCACCGCCCGGAAGATGATCATGTCGTCGCTGCGCCCCAGAATGCGGTCGTGGCGCGGCAGGGGGTTGCCGCAGGCGCAGGGCTCGGGCAGCAGGCGGCACAGGTCGCGGGTGCGGTAGCGGATCAGGGGAGCGGCCTGCTTGCAAAGGGTGGTCACCACCATCTCGCCCACCTCGCCCGGAGCCACCGGCTCCATGGTGAGCGGGTCGATGATCTCCAGGATGTAGTAGTCGGCCCAGTAGTGGATGCCCTGGTGGGCCGCGCACTCGATGCCCGTGCCCGGCCCGTAGAGCTCGGTGAGGCCCGGGATGTCGAACAGCTCGGCCCCCAGGGCCTGGCCGATGCGCTCGCGCATGGCCTGGCTGGTGCGCTCGGAGCCGTAGATCACCTTCTCGACCTCCACCTGGTCCTGGATGCCCCGGCGCTTCACCTCCTCGGCGATCAGCAGGGCCATGGAGGAGGTGCAGCAGAGCACCGTGGTCTCGAAGTCCACCAAGAACTGGCACTGCATCTCCAGGTTGCCCGGCCCCATGGGCAGGGCCAGGGCCCCGAAGCGTTCGCAGCCCGCCTGGAAGCCCACGCCGGCGGTCCAGATGCCGTAGCCCACCATGATCTGCACCCGGTCGGCCGCGGAAAGCTCGGCCATCTCGTAGCAGCGGGCGAACATGAAGGACCAGTCGTCGATGTCGGCGTTGGTGTAGGCCAGCACCTTGCGCTTGCCGGTGGTGCCGCTGGAGGCGTGCACCCGGACCACCTCTTCCACCGGCACCGAGAGCAGCGGCAGGGGGTAGCCTTCCTTGAGGTCGTCGGCCGTGGTGAAGGGCAGCTTGGCCAGGTCGTCCAGGCTGCCGATGCCGCCGGGCTCCACCCCGGCCGCGGCCAGGCGCTCTTTATAAAAGGGGCTGCCGTGGAAAGCGTGGTCCACGGTCCATCGCAGGCCCCGGAGCTGGTGCTCGGCCAGGGCCTGTTGATCGGCGAATGAGGGCATGAAGCTCATTGAGGCTCCTTGTCGGATGTGGGAACAACCAGGCTCTGGGCCCGGCGGGGGCCCAAAAAGGCCTCGCGCAGCATCTCGTCGGACAGAATTTCCCGGGGCGTGCCGCTTTGCCTGATGCGGCCGCCGGTGATGATGTATCCCCGCGCGCTCACCGCCAGGGCGCCCAGGGCGTTCTGCTCCACCAACAGCACCGAGCAGCCCTGGGCGGGCAGGCCGCGCACCACGCCCAGAATCTCGGCCGCCACCTGGGGGGCCAGGCCCAGGCTGGGCTCGTCCAGCAGCAGCAGGCGGGGCCGGGCCATGAGCCCCCGGGCCATGGCCAGCATCTGCTGCTCTCCGCCGCTCAGGGTGCCGGCCGCCTGACCCAGGCGGTCGGCCAGCACCGGAAACAGGCTCAGGGCCTGGTCCAGGTCGCGGGCCACCTCCTTGCCCTGTCCCCGCTTGAGGCGGGTGTAGGAGCCCAGCTCCAGGTTCTCGCGCACGCTCAGGGGGCCGAAGAGCTGGCGCCCCTCGGGCACCTGCACCACGCCGGCGGCCACCACCGCGGAGGGGGCCGAGCCGCTGATCTGGCGGCCGTCCAGGGTCACCCGTCCGCCGCTCGGCTTGAGCAGGCCGGAGATGATGCCCAAAAGGGTGCTCTTGCCCGCCCCGTTCATGCCCAGCAGGCTCACCACCTCGCCGGCGCCCACCGCCAGGCTCACCTCGCGCAGGGCCGGCTGGCGGCCGTAGGCAAAAGATATGGACTCCACCCTAAGCAAGCAGCCCGAACTCCTCTCCTCCGCCCAGATAGGTGCGGATCACCTCGGGGTTCTGCTGAATCCGATCGGGCGGGCCCTGGGCGATGAGCTTGCCCCCGCTGAGCACCGCCACCTGATCGGATATGCGCATCACCAGGGCCATGTCGTGCTCCACCAGCACCACCCCGATGCCCTGGTCCTTGATCTTCACGATCAGCTCGCCCAGTTGCTCGGTCTCGGCCGGGTTGAGCCCGGCCACCGGCTCGTCCAAGAGCATCATCTTGGGCCGCGCGGCCAGGGCCCGGGCCAGCTCCAGGCGCTTCTGGTCGCCGTAGGCCAGCTCCCCGGCCGGCTGACCGGCCAGCTCCTCCAGGCCGAACAGGGCCAGCATCTCATCGGCCCGCTCGCGGATGGCCGCTTCCTGCCTGCGCAAAAAGGGCAGGCGCAGCATGGCCGCGCTGAAGCCGCCGTGGCTGTCGGCGTGCAGGCCCACCATCACATTTTCCCGCACGTTCATCAGGCCGAAGACCTGCAAGTTCTGGAAGGTGCGGGTAAGGCCCAAGCGGGCCAGCTTGTGGCCGGGCAGGCCCAGCACGGCCTCGCCGTCAAAGTCCACGGCCCCGGAGTCCGGGGCGATGACCCCGCTCACGCAGTTGATGGCCGTGGTCTTGCCCGCCCCGTTGGGCCCGATGAGCGCGGTGATGCTCCCGGCCGGGGCGGCCAGGCTGAAGTCCTCCAGGGCCTGCAAGCCGCCGAAGCGGATGGACAGCCCCTCTATGCGCAGCAGGGCGGCCATCTAAAAGGCCCTCCCGCCGGGGCGCATCCGCTTGCCCTCCAGCCAGCCCACCACGCCCTGGGGCAGGAAGATCAGGAGCACCAGGAGGATGCCGCCGAAGATGATGTCCTTGTACTCCTCCACCACGGCCAGGAGCTGGGGCAGCGGGGTGATAAGCGCCGCGCCGAACAGGCCGCCCCACAGGCTGCCCATGCCCCCGATGATGCACATGGTCACCAGCTCCACCGACTTGAAGATGTCGAAGGTGGCCGGGGTGATGATGCCGTAGTAGTGGGCATAGAGGCTGCCGGCCACCGAGGCGTAGACCGCGCTGACCACGAACACCTTGACCTTGTAGGCCTCGATGGGCACGCCGGAGGCGGCCGCGGCCAGGGGCGACTCGTGCAGGGCCTTGAGCCCCCGCCCCACCCGGGAGTGCACCAGATTGCGGGCCAGGCCCAGCCCCACCAGCACCAGGCCCCAGGCCAGCCAATAAAAGGACTGGTCCGTGGCGATGGCATGGCCGAACAAACTCAGCGGCGGGATGCCGGAGTAGCCGCTGGGCCCGCCGGTGATGTCGTCCAGCTGCACCATGAGCACGCTGACGATGAGGTTGAAGCCCAGGGTGGCCATTACCAGGTAGTTGCCCTTGAGCCGCAGGGTGGGCACCCCGATGATGGTGGCCACCAAGGCCACCACCGCGGCCGCGAAGATCAGGGTGAGCCAGGGCTCCCAACCGTAGGAGCCGGTGAGGATGCCCGAGATGTAGGCCCCCAGGCCGAAAAAGGCGGCATGGCCCAGGCTGATGTGGCCCGCGTAGCCGATGAGCAGGTTCAGGCCCGTGACCACCATCACGTTCAGGGCCACCACGTTGAACACGTTGAGGTAATAGGGGTTGCTCACCGCCAGGGGCAGCAGGGCCAGCAAAACGGCCAGGGCCAGGAGCCCGGCGTAAAAGCGTTTGCCCGAACTGGTCACACCCGGTCTCCGCTTTTGACGCCCATGAGCCCGCCGGGGCGCAGGAACAAGACCAACAGCAACACCACGAAGGCCACCGCGTCCTTGTACACGCTGGAGACCAGCCCGGCGGTGAGGCTCTCGATGAGCCCCAACACCAACCCGCCCAGGATGGCCCCCACGAAGCTGCCGTAGCCGCCCAACACGGCGGCGGCGAAACCCTTGAGCCCCATGATCACGCCCACCTCGTAGGAAAGACTGGTGATGGGGGTGATGAGCACCCCGGCCAGGGCGCCCAGGCCGCCGGCCAGGCCGAAGGAGTACATGGTCATGCGGTTGGCGTCTATGCCCATGAGGGCGGCGGCCGAGGGGTTTATGGCCGTGGCCCGCATGGCCTTGCCGGTGAGGGTGCGGTTGAAAAACCACAGCAGGGCCACGATGGCCGCCAGGGTCATGCCCAGCACCCAGAGGTTCTGCGGGGTGAGGGTGGCTCCCAGCACCTTGAGCGGAACCTCGGGGCTCAGCGGGGGCAGGGCCAGGGCCTCCTTGCCCCACAGGTGCTTGAAGATGCCTCTCATCAGTATGGAAGCGGCGATGGTGATGAAGATGAGCACCATGACCTGGCGGCTCTTGGCCGGGCGGATGGCCAGGCGCTCCAGCAGGGCCCCCACCAGGGCCACGGACACCACCGCGCAGGGGAAGGCCAGGATCATGGGCAGGCCCGCCCCGGTGAGGAAGGTGTAGGCCATCAGCCCGCCCAGGGAGAGGAAATCGCCCTGGGCGAAGTTGACGATGCGGGTGGCGTTGTAGATCAGGCAAAAGCCCAGGGCCACCAGGGCATAGACCGCCCCGGTGGTCAGTCCGCTGACCACGTACTGGGCTATCTGTTCACCGAAGCTCACCCCTGACTCCCTCTCCTTTGGCCCCACCCGGCCGAGCCGGGCGTTTTGCATACAGTATACGACACTTGGATATACCTACCCCGCCCCGGCTTGTCAACGCAAGGCGCGTATTTCTGGCCGCTTGACAGGAGCGCGGCTGCTTCCCATGATGGACAAAAGCCTCGGGGCGGTTGTGCACCGGGGCGTTAGGAGGAGGAAAGAATGAGCGACAGTGCTAGCCAGACCGGCGGCGTCCTGCCCCGGAGCATTGAAGAGATCAAGCAGCATCGCGGCGGCCTCATGGTCACGGGAATCATTTCCCTGGTCTTGGGCAGCCTGGCCATCCTGGCCCCTCTGGCCGCTACCATGGCGGTCACTCTGCTCATTGGCGCGGTGATCCTGCTGCAGGGAGTGATCCAGCTCATCCACTGCTTCCGAGCCAAGGGGTGGAGCGCCTTTGTCTGGAACCTGCTGGTGGCCATCGTTTACGTCATCGCCGGCGGGCTGATCCTGGCCCGGCCCCTGCTGGGCGCAGTCACCATCACCCTGGTGCTGGCCATCTTCTTCCTGGTGGAGGGAGTGGTAAAGCTGGGCCTGGCCTTCAAGGTGAAGCCCGCGCCCAACTGGAAATGGATTCTGTTCAGCGGGATCATGGGCGTGGTGCTGGGCCTGATCATCCTTTCGGGCTGGCCCGGCGACAGCCTGGCCGTGTTGGGCCTGTTTTTGGGCATTGACCTGATTTTCGGGGGTTGGGCCATGATCATGCTGGCCGCGGGGGCCAAGCAGGCGCCAGCGGCCTAGGCCGCCTATTTCATGAGGTTGGGGCGTCCCAACCCATGGCCCCGTTCAAATGGGGCCTTTATGAAATAGGCGCCGGCATTATCAGGGAATGGCTTGCTCCTGCTCCGGCACAGCCAGCCGCTGGCAGACAAGGCGTCCGGCAAGCGAGGGCCGCAGGCGTAGCCAGAGCTACGTCCAGGCCCGAGCGCGGCCAGCAACGCAGTATGCCGGTGGCTGGCGCAGCCGGACGCACGGCCTCCATGAAATATGCGGCCTAGGTCTCTTCCCGCCCGTCCAGGGCGCTCTTGCGCTGGGTGGTGGTGTAGACGCTGATGATGTCCCGGTGGCTTAGCACGCCCACCAGGTGCGGGTCATTGGGGCCGGCCACCACCGGCAGAGTGGCGTAGTCCTTGGCCGAAATTTTCCGCAGGGCGGTGTCCAGGGTGTCGGAGGGAACCACGGTCTGCACCGTGTCCGTGGCCAGTTCGGCCACCACCACCAGATCCCACAGGTCCTTGTCCACGTAATGCCCGGCATAATCGGCGTGGGACAGGATGCCCTTGAGCTCGCCCCTCTCGTCGACCACCGGGAACGAGGCGAACTTGGAGCGCATCACCTTGTGGTGGAACTGGCCCAGGGTCATGTTCTGGGGCACGCTGTCCACCTGGGGCCGCATGGCCTGGGCCACGGTCAGTGAGCGCAGCAGGTTCATGTCCTTGCCCGCGTGGATGTTTATGCCCCGGCGAACCAGCTTGAGGGTGTAGATGGACTCGGGGTTGATGCGTTGGGCCACCATGGTGGCCAGGGTGCAGCCGATCATCAGGGGCAGGATTATCTGATACCCCCCGGTCATCTCGAACAGGATCAAAAAGGCGGTGATGGGCCCGTGGGTGGCCCCGGCCACCACCCCGGCCATGCCCACGATGGCATAGGCCCCGGCCCCGGCGGTGAAGCCCGGCGCTATTTCATGGGCCAGGCCCCCGAAGGCGCCGCCCAGCATGGCCCCGATGACCAGCGAGGGCGCGAAGATGCCGCCGGACATGCCTCCGGCGATGGTCAGGCTGGTGGCGAAGATCTTGGCCACCATGACCATGAGCATGAGCCACCAGACCATCTGGTGGTTCAGGGCCAGCTCGATGCCCTCGTAGCCCACCCCCAGCACCCAGGGAAAGGCCAGGCCCATGGCCCCCAGGCCCACCCCGGCCAGGGGGGCCTTGAGGTACTCGGGGATGCGCACCGCGTCCACCCAGTCCTCGACCTTGTACAGGGTGGCGGTGAAGCCGGCGCCCACCACCCCGGCCGCCACCCCCAGCCCGGCGTAGAGCAGCAGCTCCCAGGCCGAGACCAGCTGGTAGGCCGGCACCATGAAGGCCGGGAAATCGCCCAGATAAAAGCGGCTGATGGCCGTGGCCATCACCGCCGAGATCACGATGGGGCTGAAGGTGGCCACCGCGAAGTCGCCCAGGATGATCTCCATGGCGAACATCATGCCCGCCACCGGGGCGTTGAAGGTGGCCGCGATGCCGGCCGCCGCGCCGCAGCCCACCAGGATGCGCATGCGCCCGGCGCTCACCTTGCAAATCTGACCCACCACGCTGCCGATGGCCGAGCCGATCTGCACGATGGGCCCCTCCCGGCCCACCGAGCCGCCCACCGCGATGGACAGGGCCGAGGCCAGGGACTTGACGATCACCACCCGCATGCGGATGAAGCCGCCCTGCAGGCTCACCGCCTCCATCACCTCGGGCACCCCGTGGCCCTTGGCCTCGCGGGCCACGAAGTAGATCAGGGGCCCCACCACCAGGCCGCCGGCCAGGGGCACGGCCAGCAGATACCACCAGGGAAGACCGGCCACCACCGTCAATAAATTGGCGTCGCTGCCATAGGACAAGGTGCGCAGCAGGTTGATGAGATAGCGAAAGCCCACCGCGCCGTAGCCCCCCAGCACGCCCACCACCACGCCCAGGACCATGAGTATGCCCTGCTCGGTGGTCCAGAAGCCTTGGGTGAATTTTTTCAAAGGGGTCATTGCCGGGCCTGTATGAAGGCGTGATTTTGCCGCACCTAGCTTTTCACCATAGCAAATCGCCCCGGTCCAGCGTCAAGCACAGACCGCGGCCCGCATCACTTCACTTGAACTTCACACTGGAACGACAAAAAAAAGCTTGTAGGTTCACACGCTTAATGCGTAGTATACACTTGTCCAACAAATTACTTCAAAGCTTGTCCCAGCAGGGGGTATGCCCGGTGAAGTTGGGCCCTGGCAGAAAGCAGACCGTCAAGGCCGGCCGGATGCCGTGATATCAACCGGGCAAGTCCGCTACTCCCTAACAAATCATGAGGCTGCGGGGAAAGCCGCCTGCGGCTGCACCCCCGCCGCCGGGGAGCAGTGCAATGCGCGTGACGGTCGTCGGCCGCCCTGTTTGCATCGGTGCCGGCAATCGCCGGGCCCGGAGCGGACAGAGTTTGGCCCATGGGGGTAACCGTCCGGTTTCACTCATGGTGAGACTGAAGGCCTGGTTGCTGACCTGGGCCAAGACCCGGCTGCAATTAAAGGATTTGAGTTCCTTTTTGCAGCTTTCCTGGAACACCTGGATTTTCGGAGCCTTGCCCGCCTGGCTCAGCCGGTGGTATTTGGGCGTTTTGGGATGGCTTTATTTCCATTTGGCCTCCAAGGAAACCGGGGCCATCAAAAGGTCCCTGGCCCACTGCCTGCCGGGCGGCATGCCCCGCCGCACCTGGCAACGCACAAGGGCCGGCATTATCGACCATTATCACGAAAAGCTCTATCTGGCCTTCAAGAGCTTCCCCACCATTCGGGCCAACTGCCTCAAGCGGGTGAAAATCACCAATCAGGAGGTGCTGGACCAGGCCGTGGCCCAAGGCCGGGGGGTGCTGTTGATCACCGGGCATTACGGCGCCCTGGAGTTCATGCCCGGCGCCCTGGCCTTCCGCGACTATCCCCTGTCGGTGATGGTGCACTGCAAGACTCCGCGCCTCAGGGCCATTCTGGAGGACCGCTCCTCCCGGGCCGGCACCGAGCTCATGGACCCCAAATCCGGGGAGGTGTTCTTCACCGCGGTGGAACACCTCAAGCGGGGCCGGGTGCTGGTCACCCAGTGCGACGAGATCAGCATGTGGAAGCCCTACAAGGACAAGACCACCCGCTTCCTGGGCCTGGATGTCCCCCTGGACCGCTCCATGGACCTGTTGGCCCGCAAGTCCAAGGCCGTGGTGGTCATGGGCCTGGTGCATCGCTTGGGAGGCCGCCGTTACGAGCTGGAGCTGCTCGACCCCCGAAAGCACCCCGCTGGCCAGGGCCAGACCCAGGTTTCGGCCCAGTGCCTTTCGGTGCTCAGCGATTATGTTCTCAAGCAGCCCAACCAATGGTATGAATGGAAAAAACTGAACCAGTTCTTGCCTGCCCAAGCGGACGCGGTGAATGCGAATAACAAGCCTGAGCGCCTATTTGATACGTTGGCCCTTCAGCCTGGCGGTGTCCCACAGCCTGGCTAGCAACACGGCCACCGCCAACGTGGTGGTCGCCCTGACCGACGAGCGCGGTCTGGTCGGTTACGGCGAGGGGGTGCCCCGCAGTTATGTGACTGGAGAAGAAGTAGAGGGTTCCCTGGCCGCCCTGCGCGGCGGCCTGGGAGCCCTGCTCCCGGGAGCCAACATACCCGAGGAAAAGGCCCTGGGCTGGCTGGAAAAAGCCGCCGGGGCCCGGGCCCTGGACGCGGCTCCGGCCGCGGCCTGCGCCCTGGAGACCGCCCTGCTGGATTTGGCCGGAAAGCGCCTGGACAGGCCGGTGAGCGCCCTGCTCTCGCCGGCCGCGCCCGGTCCGGTCACCTACAGCGCGGTGGTTCCCCTGCTTCCCGCCCCGGCCCTGCCCGCCATCCTGGGCCAGATCCAGGCCCTGGGCCTGGAGCTGGTCAAGGTGAAGGTGGAGCGCCGGGGAGGCCGGGATCTGGTGGCCCGGGTGCGGGCCGCCCTGGGGCCCAAGACCCACCTGAGGGTGGACGCCAACGCCGCCTGGAGCCCTGACGAGGCCATCGAGCAGATCGAGTCCCTGGCCTCCCTGGGGGTGGAGGCGGTGGAGCAGCCGGTGCCCCGGAGCGACCTCCCGGGCCTGGCCCGGGTCAACGCGGCGGTGGAGCCCCTGCTCATCGCCGACGAGTCCCTGTGCACCCGGGCCGACGCCGAGGCCCTCATCGCCGCCTCGGCGGTGGGCTGCTTCAACCTGCGCCTGTCCAAGTGCGGCGGCCCGGCCCGCACCCTGGCCCTCATGGGCCTGGCCCGCGAGGCCGGCCTCGGATGCATGCTGGGCTGCCAGGTGGGCGAGCTGGGCATCCTTTCGGCCCTGGGCCGCCAGTTCGCCTCGATCCATCCGGAGCTGCTCTATCTGGAAGGCAGCCTGACCCGCTTCTTCGTGGAGCGCGACCTCATCGCCCAGGACCTCACCTTCGGTCCCGGCGGAGTGGCGCCGCCTCTGGACGGCCCCGGCTTGGGGATCGAGGTCTTGCCGCAAGCCCTTGAGGGAAGTGAGCAATTCACTATTTCACCTTGAAATGGCCCCCAGGGCCCCCGAGGCCACTACATGTTGTATCGTGTTAATTTGACTGCCCAATAAAGGCAGCGCTTTTTGCACTATCCTATTGACAAAACCATGGCCGCGATGAATAAATTGGTAACAAGTTAGCGTAAAACTTAAGGCTTTCCAGCCTCCCCCCCACTTTGCGGGATGGAAACAAGCCGTGGAACGCCACAACAGTTGCCTCAACAGCCGGGCCATTATCGATTATATCGAGCGGCATTACGGCTCTCCCCATCTGCTCCTAAAGGGGCTTGATGAGGAATGGGGCGACGTTGACGAGCCGCTGGCCTTTTTGCGCGACGCCCACAATTGGGTCTCGGCCGGCCTTCTGGCCCGCATGTACGCCAACGCCCGGGAGCTCACCGGCGACGCCCGGGTGGCCTTTCAGATCGGCTTCGAGTCGGTAACCCACCAGCGCCTGGGCTACATCCAGCAGATTCTCTTGAAGGCCTGGGCCTCGCCCCGCGTGGCGGTCAAGCGCCTGGAGACCATCAACCGCAAGTTCAACCGCACCAAGGAAGTGGAGCTGGTCACCCAGGAGTCGGACCACGCCTTGGTGCGCCTGCACTGGCTGGGCGACCTGGAAATCAGCGACGACTTCTGCCTGATGAACCAGGGCATCTATTCGGCCATCCCCACCATCTGGGGCCTGCCCCCGGCCCGGGTGGAGGAGACCAAGTGCCAGTTCGAGGGCGACGACTACTGCGAGTTCGACATACGCTGGCGCAACCCCTCCCTGGTGCAGCGGGTCCGCCTGCTCATCCACAACCAGCGCAGCCTGCTCAGCGAGAGCCTGGCCGAGATCGAGCACGACAAGCAGCTGTTGGAGCACAAGTACTCCGAGGTGCAGGCGCTCAACCGCCAGCTCATGCGCAAGATCGAGCAGATCCTGGCCATCCAGCAGGCCTCGGGGGCCATCCTCTCCGAGCTGGACTACGGCAAGCTGATTCCCAACGTGCTCACCCTGTTCCTGCGCACCATCGGCTATCAGCGGGCCATGATCATGCTGGTGGACGAGAGCCAGCAGATGCTGCGCTTCGAGGAGGGGGTGGGCATGGACCCCAGCGACCTGGCCCCCATGGACGGCTACTCGGTGCCCCTGGACCGCTCCAGCAACCTGCTGGCCCGGGTGGCCCAGAGCGGCCAGCCGCTGATCAGCCACGATGCGGCCCAGCTGAACCTGAACCCCAAGAACATCATCATCCGCAAGTACCAGCCCCAGGCCATCGTCATCCTGCCGCTCACCGCCCAGGGCCGGGTCATCGGCATCCTGGCCGCCGACCGCCCCGAGGGCGAGGAGACGGTGACCAGCATGGACCGCGACTACCTGGGGGTGTTCGCCAACCAGGTGGCCCTGGCCATTGAAAACGCCCGCATGTACCGGGACCTCAAGGAATCCTTCCTGTCCACGGTCAAGTCGCTGGCCCAGGCCCTGGAAGCCAAGGACCCCTACACCCGGGGCCACTCCGAGCGGGTCACCTCCTACGCGGTGCGCCTGGCCACCCGCCTGGGCATGCCCGAGGGCGAGGTGGGCATGCTCGAGCGCCTGGGCATGCTGCACGACGTGGGCAAGATCGCCCTGGACCGCCAGATCCTCAACAAGGCCAGCAAGCTCAGCGACGAGGATATGGAGATGGTGCGCATGCATCCCGCCTGGGGCGAGAGCATCATCCAGCCTCTCAAGCTGACCAAGGAGGAGATGGCCATCGTGCGCCATCACCACGAGCGCTACGACGGCGGGGGCTATCCCGACGGCCTGGCCGGCAACGCCATCCCCATGCCCGCCCGGGTGATAAGCGTGGCCGACGCCTTTGACGCCATGACCAGCGACCGCCCCTACCGCAAGGCCATGGGCCTGCGCGACGCCCTGGCCGAGCTGGACCAGGGCGCGGGCAGCCAGTTCGACCGCAAGGTGGTGCAGGCCTTCGCGGCCATGGTGCGCGAGGGCCGGGTGGACGACCTGCTGCCCCGCCACCGGGAGGACAACCTGCGCCATCTGAACCTGGCCAAGCCCTAGGCAAAAACTTCGCCCCACAAAAAAAGGCCCCGCCTAAGCGGGGCCTGTCGATTTTCAGCCCGGCCTTTATTGCAGGCGCAGCCCGCTGGCCAGCAGGTTGAACAGCTCATCGTCCGGCAGGGGCCTGCTGAACAAGAAGCCCTGGATCTGGTCGCAGCGCCGCTCCCGCAGGAAGCTGAGCTGCTCGCGGTTCTCCACCCCCTCGGCGATAACCTTGAGCCGAAGCCCCCGGCTCATGTTGATGATGGTGTCCACTATGGAGGCGTCGTCGCTGTCCACGGCCACGTCCTGCACGAACGACCTGTCGATCTTCAGGGTGTTCATGGGGAAGCGCTTCAAGTAGTAAAGGTTGGAATAGCCCTTGCCGAAGTCGTCCATGGAAAGCTGCACGCCCAAGCGGTGCAGCTCCTCCAGGGTGACGATGGCCTCGTCCACCGAGTCCATGACCATGGACTCGGTGACCTCCAGCTCCAGGCAGGTGGGGTCCAGACCGGTGCGCCCCAGGGTCTCGGCCACCATGGGCACCAGGTCCTTTTGCTGAAACTGGCGGGGCGAAAGGTTCACCGACACGGCCAGGCCGTCGTTGCCCCTGTCGTGCCAGGCCTTGGTCTGGCGGCAGGCCTGCTCCAGCACCCACTGTCCGATGGGAACGATCTGGCCGGTGTCCTCGGCCAGGGGGATGAACTCGCCGGGGCTGATCAGTCCCAGCTCGGGCCGCTGCCAGCGCACCAGGGCCTCCACCCCCACCACCCGGCCCTGGTCCAGTTCCACCTTGGGCTGGTAGTGCACCAAAAACTCCTGGTTGTCGATGGCTGAGCGCAGGGCCCCCTCCAGGGCCATGCGCCGCTGCACCTTGTCGTTGAGCTCCGGGGTGAACAGCTTGTAGTTGTTGCGCCCCGCGCCCTTGGCCCGGTACATGGCCATGTCGGCGTTGGCCATCAGGGTTTCGGCGTCGCGGCCGTCGTCCGGGAACAGGGTTATGCCTATGCTGGCCGAGAGGAACAGCTCGTGGTCGCGCAGGACAAATGGCTTTGCCAGGCAGTCCAGCACCCGCTGGGCCACCACTGCGGCGTACTCCGGCTCCTGGATGCCCAACAGCAGCATGACGAACTCGTCGCCGCCCAGACGGGCCACGGTGTCCTCATCGCGCACCCTGCCCTCCAGACGGCGGGCGGTCTCGCGCAGCAGGTCGTCGCCGGCCGCGTGTCCCAGGCCGTCGTTCACGTGCTTGAAATTGTCCAGATCCAGGAACAACAGGGCCAAGCGCTGGTTCTTGCGGCTGGCCGTGGCGATGGCCACCTCCAGGCGGTCGGAGAGCAGGCGGCGGTTGGGCAGGCCGGTGAGCGCGTCGTGATAGGCCAGGTAGGTGATCTTCTCTTCCGAGTTCTTGATGGCGCTTATGTCGCGCAGGGCCCAGACCAGGCGGCCGTCGCCGCCGCCCATGCGGGCCACGCTGAGCCATTGGTGAAACTCGTGGCCGTCGGGACGCTTGTGCACCACCTCGCCGCCCCAGATACCCGTATCGTCCAGGGCCTTAAATATCCTTTGATACACGCTGTCCGCGTCGTGGTGATTGTTGAGCCCCTTGAGGGCCTGGCCCCGCACGGTGTCCGCCTCGTGGCCGGTTATGGAGCAAAAGGCCGCGTTGCACATCTCTATGTCGCCCTTGGCATCGCTCACCGCGATGCCCTCAGAGGTGCTCTCGAGCACCTGCTCCAACAGGCGGCTGTGCTGGCGGCACTGCTCCAGCTCTTGCCGCAGCCGCTCCATCACCTCCAGGCCGCTTTCCATGACCTGGCGCAACTCATGGCGGCGGTCCTGGTCCAACTCCAGCCGCTCCAAAGACGCGTTAAGCTTGTCTCTCCAGTTGTGTATTGTCTCCATGCGGTGCGGGCTCACGCTTTCTCCCGTGCGGGTTTGGAGCAAAAGGCTCAAATTGCGCGCTAAGTTATCATTCTTCCATCTGTTCTGGCAAGCACTAGTCCCGGCAGTGGGATCGGAATTGGCGCCATGGCGCTTTGGCACAAGCCCCGCCAGGCGGAGATTGATCCAGGCATCAAGCGCCTTTATAAATACCCATTAATTGGGTTAGAATGGCCTAAACTATACCCGCTGCCAACTATCCACCCCCTGCGCTGCCCATCCAGCGGGACACCAAGCCACCGACCTAGGGGAGGACCCAATGGCCAAGAAAAAATCATCCACCAGGGCCCAAGAGCGCAAGCTGGAGCGGCTCAGCCCCTTTCAGCTCAAAAACCGCCTCATCCAGCTGGCCACCACCAACCACGAGCGCATGATGCTCAACGCGGGCCGGGGCAACCCCAACTGGACCGCCACCGAGCCCCGCCAGGCCTTTTTCAGCCTGGGCCAGTTCGCCGCGGCCGAGTCCGAGCGCACCATGGACCTGCCGGGCATGGGCGGCCACACCGACAAGCGGGGCATGATCGGCCGCTTCGACAAGTGGTGCGCCCAGCGCAAGGACCAGGAGGGCGTGGCCTTCCTGCGGGCCGGGCTCAGCCTGGCCCAGCGGGAGATGGGCCTCAAGCGGGCCGACCTGCTGGCCGAGCTGGTGGGCGGCATCCTGGCCGACAACTACCCCACCCCGGACCGCATGCTCTCCCTGTGCGAGGTGGTGGTTCGCAAGTACCTGGACCTGGAGATGTGCGCCGGCAAGCCGCCCCGGGGCAAGTTCGACCTGTTCGCCACCGAGGGCGGCACCGCGGCCATGTGCTACATTTTCAACTCCCTGGCCGAAAACAAGCTCCTGCACCCGGGCGACAAGATCGCCCTGGGCACCCCCATCTTCACGCCCTATCTGGAGATCCCCCACCTCAACGACTACGAGTTGGTGGAGGTGGAGATCATGGGCGACGAGCACAACGACTGGCAGGTGCCCGAGGCCGAGCTGGCCAAGCTGGCCGACCCCAAGATCAAGGCCTTCTTCCTGGTCAACCCTTCCAACCCGCCCTCGGTGAGCATGGCCCCCAAGGACCTCCGCTATCTGGCCAAGCTGGTCAAGACCAAGCGCCAGGACCTGATCATCCTCACCGACGACGTGTACGGCACCTTTGTGGACGGCTTCCGCTCGCTCATGGCCACCTGCCCCAAGAACACCATCTGCGTCTACTCCTTTTCCAAGTACTTCGGCTGCACCGGCTGGCGCCTGGGGGTGATCGCCATCCACCAGAACAACGTGTTCGACAAGGCCATCGCCGCCCTGTCCAAAAAGGACAAGAAGGCCCTGAACGAGCGCTACGGCAGCGTGACCCTGGACGTGCCCTCCATGAAGCTCATCGACCGCATGGTGGCCGACAGCCGGGCCGTGGCCCTAAACCACACCGCCGGGCTCTCCACCCCCCAGCAGGTGCAGATGGCCCTGTTCGCCTTGCAGGGGCTTTTGGACGACAAGAGCAAGGGCAAGTACAAGGCCCAGGCCCAGGCGGTGGTGCGCCAGCGCTACGACGACCTGTACAAGGCCCTGGACCTGGGCTACAGCTCCAGCCCGTACGACGCCCACTACTACACCACCATCGACGTGGGCGACATGGCCGAGGCCAAGTACGGCAAGGCCTTTGCCAAGTGGCTGATGAAAAACCACGAGCCGGTGGACTTCGTGCTGCGCCTGGCGGCCGAGCGCGAGGTGGTGCTCCTGCCCGGGGCGGGCTTCGACGCGCCGGACTGGACCATCAGGGTGTCCCTGGCCAACCTGCCCGACCAGGCCTACGTGAAGATAGGCAAGCAGATAAAGAGCCTGGTCAAGGAGTATTACGGCGAGTATCTCAAGGCCAAGAAATAGGGCCACGCCAGGGAGGGGTCGCTGCTCATGCCGGAAATAATCGATTTTCTCAAGCACAACGAGGTGGTCCTGCTGTTCTTGGTCATCGCCCTGGGCTACATGCTGGGGCACATCAAGATCGGCTGGTTTTCCCTGGGCACCATCGCCGGCTCGCTCATCGTGGGGCTTCTCATAGGCCTGCTGGCCGACTTCAACATCGCGCCCATCATCAAGAGCGTGGGCTTTGGCATCTTCATCTACGCGGTGGGCCTGAGGGTGGGGCCCCAGTTCTTCGACGGCATGAAAAAGGACGGGCTCAAGCTGATCACCATGTCCCTGGTGGCCTGTCTGTCGGGCTTTGCGGTGGTCTACGTCCTGTCGGTGTGGCGGGGCTTTGACTGGGGCATCGCCCCGGGCATCCTATCCGGGGCCATGACCAACACCCCCACCCTGGGCGCGGCCGAGCAGGCCATCACCTCCGGGGCGGCCAAGCCGCCGGCGGGCATCACCGCCGACATGGCCATGAGCTCGCTGGCCGTGGCCTATGCCATCACCTATCTCTTCGGCACGGTGGGGCGCATCGTGCTGTTCAAGATGCTGCCCCGCCTGTTCGGCTACGACCTGGCCGCCGAGGCCAAGAAGCTCGAAGCCGAGATGACCCAGGGTGAAACGGGTCACGACCCCAACAGCGACTACTTCTCCGAGTATCACGTCTGGGACCTGCGCTCGTTCAAGGTGACCAACCCCGATCTGGAGGGCAACAGCCTGGCCGAGCTGGCCAAGCGGCATCCGGAGAACGTGGCGGTCGAGCGCATCAAGCGCGGCGACAAGCTCCTGGACCCCAGCCCCGAGGTGGTGCTGCAAAAGGACGACCTCGTCGCCCTGTCCGGCTCCATCAGCGACGTGGCCCAGGCGGCCAGCGTCATCGGCCCGGAAACCCCGGCCAAGGACGTGTTGGATCTCATGGCCGAGGACCTGGAAATATTGGTGACCAACAAGGAGGTGGTGGGCAAGAGCCTGCACCAGGTGGGCAAGGATCACAGCCGGGGCTGCTTTGTCACCGGCTTTATGCGGGGCGGGGTGGAGCAGCAGGTGACCCCCGGCATGAAGCTGGCCAAGGGCGACATCCTGATCGTCGGCGGCATCGCCACCCGGGTGGACGAGCTGGCCAAGACCCTGGGCTACGCGGTGCGCCGCTCCGGGGTCACCGACCTGTTCACCCTGGCGGTGGGCATGGTGGTGGGCAGCCTCATCGGAGCCATCACCGTGAAAATCTTCGGGGTGCCGCTGAGCCTGGGCTCGGCCGGAGGCCTGCTGCTGGCCGGTATCATCATCAGCTTTTTGCGCTCGCGCCATCCCACCTTCGGCAACATCCCCGGCGGGGCCCGGGCCATCCTGGAGGACATCGGTCTGACCATCTTCATCGTGGTGGTGGGCCTGGGCGCGGGCAGCAGCGTGATCAAGGTGCTCAAGACCTCGGGGGCCGACGTGTTCCTGGTGGGTCTGGCGGTAACCCTGGTCTCGGCGATCCTGCCCTGGCTGTGGGGCAAGTACATCCTCAAGCTCAACCCGGTGATAAACATCGGGGCCTGCACCGGCGCGGGGGTTATCACCGCCGCCCTCAAGGCGGTGAGCGAGGAGGCCAAGTCCTCCCTGCCCGCCCTGGGCTATCCGGTGCCCTACGCGGTGAGCACCATCCTGCTCACCGTGGCCGGCTACATTATTTTGCAACTGCTTTAAAGGCTTAAACGCATGCTCAAAAAAACCTGCCTCATCCTCTGCCTGGCCGTGCTGGCGTGCGCCGCCGGCCCGGCCTTGGCCAAACAAAAGCTCCCCCTGGTGGTGGTGGTGGCCACCGGCGGCACCATCGCCGAAAAGACCGGGGGCAGCGGCGGGGCCCAGCCCGCCCTCACCGGCGACAGCCTGGTGGCCGCGGTGCCCGGCCTGGGCAAGATCGCCCGCGTCAAGGTGGTCAACCTGGTCAACATCGACTCCTCCCAGATGACCCCGGCCATCTGGACCAAGCTCAGCCGGGCCGTGGACGCCGAACTGGCCAAGCCCGAGGTGGCCGGCGCGGTGGTCACCCACGGCACCGACACCATGGCCGAGGGGGCCTGGTTCCTGGACCTGACCCTGACCAGCCCCAAGACGGTGGTGTTCACCGGGGCCATGCGCGATGCCAGCGACCTGAGCCCGGACGGGCCCGTCAACATCCGCGACGCGGTCACCCTGGCCGTCTCGCCCCAGGCCAAGGGCTGGGGGGTGGTGGTGTGCCTCAACTACTATGTCAACGCGGCCCGCTGGGCCATAAAGACCCAGACCACCAACGTGCAAACCTTCACCTCTGGCCAGAAGGGCTATCTGGGCTATGTGCTGGGCAAGGTGGTGGAGCACTGGCATCCCCGCCCTCCCAAGCTCGCCCTGCCCCTGCCGGCCAAGCTTCCCAAGGTGACCTTTGTGGCCGACTACTCCGGCTCGGACGGCTCGCTGATCCGCTGTGCGGTGGACCAGGGGGCCAAGGGCCTGGTGGTGGAGGGAGTGGGCTCGGGCAACGTGAACGCCGAGGTGTTCGGGGCCATCAAGTACGCCCTTAAAAAGGGCGTGGAGGTGGTGATAACCACCCGGCCCATCTACGGCGGGGCCTGGCCCATCTACGGCGACCAGGGCGGCGGCCTGACCCTCAAGAAGGCGGGCTGCATTCTCTCGCGGGACCTGAACAGCTTCAAGAGCCGGCTGCTGTTGATGCTGGCCCTGGCCAACGGCGCGGACCGCCAGCGCCTGGTGGAGTACTTCAAGTAGCCCCCTGATCCCAAATTGGCCCTCCGGGGCCCGAAAACCCTCTTTGGAGCGTTTCATCATGAGGCTTGCCCCCCTCGTCCTGATCGCGGCCATGCTGCTGAGCCTCGGCGCGGCGTCCTGCCCCGCCCGAGCCGATACCCCGGACCCCAGCAAACTCAACCAGATCAACGTCCGCGGCATCGTGGACAAGGCGGCGGAGAAATACGTCCGCCAGGCGGGCGGCAAGGTCAAGAGCGTGGTGGAGGTGGGTTCCTGGGTGGAGGGGACCAACTACCGCAATCCCCTCACCTCCCTGGACCCCTCGGACCACGACATGACCCCGGTCTTTGATCCGGAAAAGTTCGCCAACCAGAGCCAGATGACCGAAGAATGGCGCCGCATGCAGGATTTCATGCGCCAGGAGATCGACGATGGCATCACCAAGGGCCTCAAGGCCCAGATGCCAGAGGCCACCGACGCGCAGATCGCCGCCATGAAAAAGAAGGTCATGCCCAAGGCCATGCGCTCGGTGAACGTGTATCCGCCCGAGGAGCTGGTGGCCGACGTGGTGGACGAGAAAGAGGCGATCAAGCGCTTCAATAAGTTGAAGGCCAAGCCGAACCTGGGCGACGCGCCGGTGGAAGGCATCTGGGGCAAGCCCAAGAAGCCCTTCACCCAGGCCTATGCCCAGCAGAGCGGGCGCAGCCTGTTTTTGGACAAGGGCGTGGTGCGCCGGGGCTTCACCGACCTGGACAACCTGGCGGCCGGCTACGGCAAGTTTTCCCTGGAGGCCACCAACGACCTTTGCGAGCAGTTCGCCAAAAAGGCCAGCCTGGCCATGCGCGAAGGCCGCGGGGCCGACGCGCTCAAGAACCTCAAGCGGCTGAACCAGTATCTGCGCAAGGCCAAGAACGCCTCGGGGCTCAGCGGCTTCGGGGCCATGAACCCCGAGCTGCTGCAAGCCATAGCCAACGCCGACGGGCTCGACGCCAAGGACGCCGAGACCATGGGCAACTGGCTGCGGGAGAACGAGAACCTGCTCTACAAGGGCCTCAACCAGGCCGACGACCAGCTAAAGTGGCTCAAGGGGGTGGCCTCCCTGGACGACGTGGAGAAGATCAAGTTCATCCGGGGCATGAACGCCAACAAGATGGCCAAGTTCATGTCCTGGGCCAAGGGGCTGCAATCCAAGCTGGGCCGGGCGGCGGGCACGGGCAAGGCAGCCATGGCCAAGGTGCCCTGGAACAAGGTGTTCAAGGCGGCGGTGGCTCTGGGCGTGGCCATCGAACTCTACAACGCGGCCAGCCTCTACCAGGAGTACGGCTGGGAGGGGGCCAACCAGTCCCTGTCCCTGGCGGTGATAAACCTGATCCCCAGCAATATCCTGGGCCAGGTGATGCTGGACTACGCCACCTCGGTGGGCTATGACACCGTGGCCCGGGTGCAGGGCTGCGAAAACCTCATGGCCGGCATCTTCGAGGTCAAGGGCCGCCAGCACGTGGGCCAGGGGGTGCAGATCAGCGACTTAGCCAAGCTCTGCGTGGACGAGGATTGCGTGGCCAGCGCGGTGCGCAAGCAGGCCGAAAAGGCCAGCCACAAGCAGCTGGACCAAGAAAGCGTGGCCGGGCTCAAGGGGGCCAAGGCCATCCAGGCCCGGCTGGTGAGCCAGTGCCTGCTGGTGGTGCTCAAGGCCTGGAAGCGGGAGCGCTACGCCCTTTTGAACAAGGTGCTCTCCGACAAGACCCGGATCGACAAGCTGCTCAGCCGCACCGCCATCGTGCTGGAGACCAGGAGCGCCCGGAGCGGCGGCGAGGTGGAGATCACGGCTCGTCCCCGTTTCCAGTTCTCCCCCTCCAAGCTGCTGGCTTTGCTGCGGGCCATGGAGGATGACCTCAAGGCCCTGGGCGGTCCGGAACGCCTGGGCCGGCTGGACATCGCCGAAAAATGCCAGTGGAGCGTGGAGAGGTTCAGCTACGCCCAGGGACGCTGGCTGGTCCGGGAGCGCCTGCCCCTCAAGGTTCAACGCCTCAACCCCCGCGATCCCCGCAAAAAGATTTTCGCCGGCTTGGAGGAGGTCAAGGTCAAGCTCCCCGCCGGACCCAACTACCGCCTGGTCCTGGACTGGAGCCTGGCCCTGGCCCCGGGCCTGGCCGAGCAGATGGACTGGCGGGCGCCGGAGGTGCAGGAGTTCCGCGCCATGCTGCGCGCCAACTACGGTTTCAAGGCCCAGGCGCCGGTGGAGACCGCCCGCTGGCGTTTCGCCCTGACCGGGCCCGCGCGCCTGGCCGCCGGGGCTCCGGGCAAGCTCCTGGCCCGGGTGGAGGGCAGCCCGCCTTGGGCGGGCGAGGCGGGTGTGGCCAGCAAGATAATCTGGCGCAAGGGCCGCAGCCTGCGCCCCGTGGCCTCTGGCCCCACGCTGGCCGTTACCGGGCCCGACCCGGGGCCGGTCACCTACAGCGCGGCGCTCATGATCCCGGTGGGCGGCAAGCCCAGCGAGTTGGCCGAGGCGGTGCACGAGATCAACGGGCTGCAGGCGGCCTGGCTGCGCCTCACCGCCCGGGACAGCGTGAGCGGGGCCGAGCTGGGCCAGGCCCGCTGGCGGGTCAGCGGCCCCGGCGGCTTCACCGCGCGCCACAGCGGAGCGGTTCTATCCCTGCCCACGGCCGTGCCGGGGAGCTATCGCATATCGGTGAGCGCGTCCGAGCATGAGCCCAAGAGCGGCGGCCTGAGCCTGGCTCCGGGCAAGCGCTACAACAAGGTGGCCGCGCTCAAGCCCCTGACCAAGGAGCAGGCCAAGCCCCTGGCCAAGCCGGAACCGCCCGCTCCCAAGCAGCCCCAGCCGCCCGCCCCGGCCCCGGCGGCCCAGGCTCCGCCTCCCGCGCCGCCAGCCCAGCCCTGCGACTGGCAGCAGCTGCCCTCCCGCCAGGCCAGCAGCACCAGAGGCACGGTGCCCGGCAAGAGAGTGCCGCCCACCAAAACCTACAACGTGGCCATCCCCGGTCCGGGCGTGGTGCGCATCGCCACCACCATCACCGGCAAGCACGGGATGGCCAATCACCGCTACGGAGCCAACCGCTTCCTTTCGGGGGTGCACTGGTCCTGTCCGGACGGCTCCTGCAAGTCCGGCAAGATGCACGCCGGCAAGTTCTACCCGGGAGTGGTGGATGTGGGCAAGAACACGGCCAGCATACGCATGAGCAAGGCGGGCAGCCTGCAAATCAAGGTTTGGGGCGAGTCCTGCTACCGGGCCAAGAAGGACCACAAGGGCAGGCCGGTTTGTTACCAGTGCTGCTCCGGCTACGGCGAATACGGCACCATCACCCTGCCGGTGACCATCGGCGTGAAGATGAAGTTCAAGCCCGAGTGCCCCAAAGGCCGAAGGCGGTGAGCCCGTGCCTGCTCCCCAGGGGGTTTCAGGGCAGAGGTGAAAAGCTCTCCAGCACCGCCCAGAAGGGGCCCTCCAGGCGGGGGCACTGGACGGGCAGGCAGATGGCGCTGAACACGTAGACCCGGCCCCCCGCCTGCACGAAGACCATGGTGGCCTGAGCGTTGCCGCCCTGGTAGATGGCTTGGTAGGCGGGCCACGGACCCAGGCGCAGCTTTTCGCCCTTCACCCTGTGCTTGAGCGGATTGTTGGGCTTGGCCATAAACTCCCGGTCCCAGTTGGCCAGGAACTGCTCCAGGGTCGCGCCCTGGGAGGGGTTGGCCGCGTTGAGCTGGATCATGGTGCCCTCCTGGGGAGGCCAGAGGCGCACCTGGCGAGCGCTCGCGTTTTCCTCCACCCGCCAGCCCGGGGGCGGGGTGAAGCGGGCGGGCACCACCTTGGCCGCGTAGCTGCCCCGAGGCGCGGCGGCCTGGGCCGGGGCGGCCGGCTGGGCCACCGGGGCTGGAGACGCGGCCGATGTCGGGGCCGGGGAAGCTGGTTTGGCTGTCGGGGCGGCTGGCTTGGCCGCCGGGGCCGGGGGAGCTGGCTTGGCCGCCGGGGCTGGGGGAGCTGGCTTGGCTACCGGGGCCGGAGACGGGGGAGCGGGGGCGGCCCTGGGCTGGTTCCGGCTGGGCCGGATCACCTCGATGCGCTCCTCGCTGGGGGTCAGGTCAAACTCCACGGTGACCGTGGTCATGGGCTTGATGCGCACCTCGCGGCCCTGGCGCACCCCTTTGGCCTCCACCTGCACCAGATGCGGGCCCACCGGCACCTCGGCCAGGCTCAGGGGGGTGTTGCCCCGGAGCTGGCCGTCCACGGTCACCTGGGCCGGCGGCGAGCAGAGCACCCTCAGGGTGCCGTGGGTCTGGGCTTTTTGCAGGCGGCGGGCCTGGGCCAGATATTGCCGGGCCTGGCCGTTTTCCGGAAACACCGCCAAATGCTGCAGGAACAGGCGGGCGGCCTGCTGATAACGGCCCGCGTTGAACTCGTCCAGGGCCTGGGTGTAGGCCAGGCGGGCCTTGCGGCGGCGCTGGATCTCGGCCTGGTCGCCATAGTCGGGCTTGGCCGGGGCGGGGGCCGTGGCCTTGGGCGCGGCCGGGGCGGGAGCCGAGGCCGGCGGCGGAGCGGCCTGGCTGGGTTTGAAACGGTCGGCATCCACCCAGGGCTCTTGATCGGCGGCCAGGGCCGGGGCCGCCCATAGCGACAACAGCGCGGCGATGATGAGCAGGCGGGGCATTTCCACACTCCTCCCGATAACCAGAGGACAGCTTTCGAGGCCCATCTTGGCATAGGCAAGCCCTGGCGGGCAATCGCTTGGGGGCGGGACTTGGTTTATCTCTTGACTTCGGCAAGGTATCATTACTATGTAGCCTAATGGCGTTTGCCATTGTAAATCACCGTTTACGAGGAAACTGGCTTGAGCTTGCCCGATTACCATACACGGTTTCTTCTGGCCGCCTCGGTGGGTCAAGACGCCCTGGTGGTGCTTGACTCCGAGGGTCTCAACTTCATCAACCCGGCCGGGGAGCGCCTTCTGGACCGGGATTCCATCTCTCTGCGCGGCCTGCCCGCCGAGCAGCTCATCGCCCCGCCCCCGCCGGCGTTGGAGCAGGGCGACGAGTCGCCCTTCCTGGGCCGGGTGCTGGGGCCGGACGGGCCGGGCACCCTGGTCAAGGGGCTGGCCTTCGGTCTGGAGGACCAGCGCCAGATGTGGGTCTTCCGGGAAAACATCTCCCTGGCCGAGCTGGGCTCCCTGGCCGCCGGGCTCATGCACAACCTGGCCGGCCCCTTGAGCGTCATCCGCTCCTCGGCCGAGATGATGAACACCCTGCTCAACAAGCTGGCCGAGGACGATCCCACCCTGGCCGAGCGCATGGGCGACTGGCCCCCCACCCTGCGCCGGGGCGGCGACAAGATCATCTCCCAGGTGGACCAGATCGCGGCCAACACCCGCGACCTGCTGGCCAAGATAAGCGGCGACAGCCGGCGGTAGCATCAGTTGTTGGACCTGAACGAGATTTTGCGCAGCGAGCTGGCCTTTTTGCGCAACGACCTGAACATCAAGCACGGGGTGGAGATCCAGGCCACCCTGGACCCGGCCCTGCCCATGATCAAGGGGCTCTACTCGGACTTTTCCCAGGCCCTGCGCAATGTGCTGCTCAACGCGGTGGAGGCCACTTTGGGCCAAAAAGATCGCCACCTGGAGGCGCTCACCTGCCGCAACCGGGGCTGGGTGGAAATCTGCATCTCGGACAACGGGCAAGGCATCCCGGCCGAGGTGCGGCCCCACATCTTCGAGCCCTTCTTTTCCCACGGCAAGCAGACCCAGGACAACGTGGGCCTGGGCCTGCACGCGGTGCGCCAGCTCTTGAACTCCTACGGGGCCCATTACCAGATCGACTCCAGCTCCCAGGGCACCGAGTTCAGCATCCGCCTGCCCCGCGAAGCGGAGACCGAGGGTGTCTGAGGCCCGCCACCCCCGCGCCTGGGCCTTTTTCGCTCTGGTCACCCTCCTGGCGGCGATTCCCCTGGCCGTGGGCTACTTCTGGCTGCGCGGCGAGGTGCTCTCCGACGCCCAGCGCCAGCACCAGCGCCAGATGAACAATCAGCTCAACCTGTGGCAGGAACAGTTTTACGACGCCAAGTGGGATTCCCTGGCCGACACCTCGGACGACGTGTTGCACCTGGGCTCCTATGACGAGGCCCAGCTCATGGCCGACACCCTGGTCTGGTACGTGTATCCCGACGGTCACGCCTTTATCGAGGGCACGGCGGTGGTGGGCCTGGACGGTCAGCCCCGGCCGGGCAAGGCCGCCGCGGTGATCGACGACGCCGGGGAGCCCCTGCCCCCCGAGCACCTGGCCCAGCTACTGCGGATCCACCCCTGGCTGGAGAACCCCTGGTTGCCCTCCTACTCCTTTGTGATCGAGGCCTTTCAAAAAGACCCGGAGCGGGAGTTTTTTATCAGCCGCCTCATCCCCGACCGGGACCGCCTGGTCTACGTGATGGCCTCGCCCTGGCGCGGCGCGGAGGGCCGGCTCAAGGGCGCGGTTATCCAACAGCAGAACATCGGGCAGTTCGCCGAGGACATCGTCCTGCCCGGCGCCAAGGGCATCAGCCTGTGGATCATGGACGCCGGGGGAACGGTGGGCCTGGCCACCGACGACCTGGCCCGGAGTTCGGCCCAGGCCTTTGCCGCCTCGGGCGGGTTGGCCCGGGCGTTGAAAAAGGGCCGGGCCGCGGTGGACCTGGGCAAGGCGGGCGCGGCCGGAGGCGGGGTGCAGGAGCTGCCCCTGGGACAGGCCCAGCTCAACTGGCGCACCATGGAAGATGGTTTCATCCTGGCCGTGGTGGAGACCCAGGCCGCCCTGGGCGCGGTGGGGCGCGGCACCCTGCACAAATTCGGGGCCATCGCCCTGCTCAGCCTGATCATCCTGGCCGCGGCCGGCGCGGTCTACACCCTGGGGGCCCTGCGCCGCGAGGGGCGCATGATGGAAAAGGCCACTTTGCTGCGCTATGCCGGCACGGTGAGCCACCGGGTGCGCAACGCCCTGGTGGTGCTCAGCGGCGCGGTGGAGATGTTGCAGGTCAAGGTGGCCTGGGGCAAAAACGACCAGGAACGCTTGGACAACTACGACCGGGCGGTCAAGGACATCGAGCGGACGGTGAGCGAATTGGAGCACATAAGCCGGGGAGACACCGAGCTGCTCTATGACGGCCAAGTGGGGGAAAAAAGCATGTACCGCCTGAAGCCAAGAGGCGATGAAGGGGGGCGCTCTTGAGCCTTATCTTAGTGGTCGACGACGAGCCGGGAGTGGTGCAGACCATCGGCGACTGGCTGCGCGGAGAGGGCTACGAGGTGGCCTCCGCGGCCACCGCCGAGGAAGCCATCACCTGGTTCCGCCGCAGCGACCGCCCGCCGGACGCGGCCCTGGTGGACGTGAAGCTGCCCGGGGCCACCGGCTTTGAGCTGGCTGATTGGCTGTCCCAGGACTTCGACTTCCACGAGGTGATTTTCGTCACCGCCTTCTTCTGGGAAGAGGAGACCCGGCGGGAACTGGTGGCCCGGCGCAGCCCATATTTCGAAAAACCTCTCAAGTTCACCCGTGAGGTGATACCCTTCCTCAAGCGCTATTTGGCCAAAACCTAGAGAGGAACAAACCGCGCGTGCCTCCTTCCAACCAAATACTGCTGGTGGACGACGACCAGGAAGTCCGCGAGATCGTGGCCGAAGCCCTGGGCCTGGACGGGCACCAGGTGGTGGAAACCGGGCGGGGCGACGAGGCCATCGCCCTGCTGGAAAAACGGGGCTTCCACCTGATAATCACCGACCTGCGCATGCCCGGAGCCAGCGGCGAGGAGCTTCTGGCCTACGTGGAGGAGCATCTGCCCGGCACCCCGGTGATCATGGTCACCGGCTACGGCACGGTGGACGTGGCCGTGCAAACCATGAAGCGCGGGGCCTTTGACTTCCAGCAAAAGCCTTTGAACATGGAGCACTTGCGCCTCACGGCCAAGCGGGCCCTGGCCAAGGCCCAGCTCAACCACGCGGTGGACTATTTGCGCCACGAGCAGCCCTACATCTACCGCCTGGACTCCCTGGTGGCCCAGAGCCCGGCCATGCAAAAGGTGCTCAACAAGGTCTCCCGGGTGGCCCCCACCGACATCACGGTGCTTTTGACCGGCGAGACCGGCACCGGCAAAAGCCTGCTGGCCGGGGCCATCCACGCCAACAGCCCCCGCGAGGGGGCCAACCTGGTCACGGTTAACTGCGCCGCGCTGACCGAGACCCTGCTGGAGAGCGAGCTGTTCGGCCACGAAAAAGGGGCCTTCACCGGAGCCCACAAGGCCCGGGTGGGGCGGGTGCAGCAGGCCCACGGCGGCACCCTGTTCCTGGACGAGGTTGGCGACATGAGCCCGGCCACCCAGGCCAAGACCCTCAGGGCCATCGAGGACAAGGAAGTGCAGCCCATCGGCGGCTCGCGCACCATCCAGGTGGACGTGCGCATCATCGCGGCCACCAACGTGGAGCTGGATGAGGCCGTGGCCCAGGGCCGGTTCCGCGAGGACCTCTTCTACCGCCTGTCCGTGGCCCCCATCCACATCCCGCCCCTCCGGGAGCGCCCCGAGGATGTGATCCCCCTGGCCGAGATGTTCCACCACAAGATCTGTCAGGAAAGCCGCTGCCAGGCCCGCCCCTTTGCCCAGGCGGCCCTGGAAGCCATCCAGGCCTACCAGTGGCCGGGCAACATCCGCGAGCTGAGGAACTCGGTGGAGCGGGCGGTGCTCTTTGCCTCGGGTAATGAGATCGGCCCCTCGGACCTGGGCCTGACTCCTAAAAGCGAGCCCAAATCCGGGGACAACGGCTTGCCCACCCTGGAGCTCAAGGAGCTGGAGCATTTGGCCGTGGAG
Organism: Desulfarculaceae bacterium; assembly: GCA_021737145.1. Lineage (GTDB taxonomy): Bacteria > Desulfobacterota > Desulfarculia > Desulfarculales > Desulfarculaceae > Desulfoferula. The sequence goes on from JAIPEN010000003.1 coordinate 245,399, forward strand.
CTGGCCCTCAGGCAGAGCGAGTGGGTGCAGAGCCGGGCGGCCGACCTCCTGGGCATCTCGCCCCGGGCTTTGTCTTATAAATTAGACAAGATGGACATAAACCATCCCAAGCTGGAAGCCCGCCGCCGCCGCTGACCCCCTCCTCCGTCTCCGAATTACGATCTCGTAATTACCAAATCGTAATTGTAACCAATTTTGGCGCTTCCCCCAGGTTCTCGGAGGCCTGGGACCACCGGCACCCCTCGGCACGGCCCACAAGCGCAATATACTAATTTAATTAACTAAATCTTCCACAAATCTCTCCCGGAAAACTTTTTTCGGCCTTCCCGTTATTTTGGCATCTTTCTTGTAGTTACAACTGGCAACTCATGATAACCCAACTGGTCCATTTAGAATCGTATTTCCAAAATCGGAGGAAAGTCATGAAGGCCTGCCAGCAAATCAAGAGGTTGATCACTGATGACAGCGGAATCAGCGCCGTGGAGTACGCCTTGCTCCTGGCCCTGATCGGCGCCGCCATCGCCACCGCGGCCTACACCCTGGGGACCACGGTGACCTCCAAGATCACCGCGGCCACCACGGCCCTGAACACCAGCGGCGGCTCCTAGGATTCTTCACCAGTGGGAATGAGGCAGAACTTATGTTGGCGCGGGCGGAGAGCAGTGCACTTGCCCAGTTGAGCGGACCCAGCTGGGGCCTGCTCCCCGCCTGCCTTTTCATGCCCTGGTTGGCCCTCCATGTGGGGGCCGGCCAGGGCAACCTTTTGGTCATGGTGCTCATGGCCCTGTTGATGGCCAGCCACGACCTCATCTCCCTGCGCATTCCCAACATGCTCAACGCCCTGGCCGCGCTCTGCGGCTTGGTCCTGGCCCTGGCCCAAGGAGGCTGGTCCGCCGTGCCCGACGCCCTGCTGGGCGGTCTGGTGGCCGCCGGGCTCATGGCCATCTTCTTCTTCCTGGGCGCGGTGGGCGCCGGCGACGTGAAGGCCCTGGGCGCCCTGGGCGTGTTCGTGGGCCCTTGGGGCGCCCTGGAGCTGTTCTATCTCACGGTCCTGGCCGGCGGTCTCCTGGCCGTCGCCCGCCTGGTGGCGGCCCACGGCATCCAAGGCATCAAGGCCTGGCGGGTGCTGGCTCGCGGCCTGAAACTTCCCTACGGCTTGGCCATTTGCGCCGGGGCGCTTTGGCTGGCGGTTCTCAAGGGGGCTTACTGATGTCGGCCATCCGCATGCTGCGGCGCTCCGAGCTTGGCTCGGTGGCGGTGGAGTTCGCCCTGTTCCTTCCGGTGTTCCTCCTGCTTATTTTCGCGGTGGTGGAGCTGGGTTCGGCCTGGTACGCCAAGCAGATCATGGTCAATGCCTCCCGCGACGGGGCGCGCATGGCCAGCCTGCTCAATCCCGGCGACATCACCAACACCGACGTGGAAACCCACGTGCAAACCCTGTTGACCAGCTCCGGTTTCCCCGGCGCGGCCACCGTAACCGCCAGCGGCGCCGACGGCACCGCCGGGGATCTGGTGAGCGTGCAGGTGGACAGCACCTATGAGCTGCCGGTCCTGGGCGCCCTGGCCCCCGGGGCCTTGAGCACGGTCAATCTAAGCGCCACCACGGTGATGCGCCACGAGTGAGGTGAAGCATGAACCGCAAGGCACCCCTGATATTCCTGGTTCTGGCATTGATGCTGGCCGGGGCGGCCGCCTGGGGGGCCCACAAATGGATAAACGCCCAAGCCCGGGCCGGCGATGGAGCCAAGAAGCTGCAACTGGCCCCGGTGATCGTGGCCGCGCGGGTGCTGCCCGCCGGCCAGAGCCTGTCGTCGGGTGACGTAACGGTCATCAACTGGCCGGTGAACGCCCTGCCCAAGGGCCGCTTCACCAAGTCCAAGGCCGTGGTCGGCCGGGTCACCAAGGGCCCCATGGTCAAGGGCGAACCCATCCTGGCCGCCAAGCTGGCCCCCAAGGGCGCGGCCGGCGGTCTCTCGGCGGTGGTGCCGCCGGGCTTCCGGGCCATGACCGTGAAGGTCAACGAGGTCATCGGGGTGGGCGGCTTTGTGCAGCCGGGCGACCGGGTGGACGTGCTGGTCACCCTGGCCGGCGGCCGGTTCAACAAGGACCCCATCTCGCGCACCGTGCTGGAGGACATCAACGTGCTCACCGTGGGCGAGAAGATCCAGCGCGACGACAAGGTGCGCGGCCGCACCCACAAGGTGAAGGTGGTGACCCTGCAACTGGAGCCCGAGCAGGCCGAGCGCCTGGCCCTGTCCTCCAACCAGGGGCGGGTGGTGCTGGCTCTCAGGAACCAGACCGACCACAACCCCAACCCCGGCAACGGGGTGACCCTTTCGAGCCTGGTGCCCCTGGCCTCGGCCAAGGCCCCTCCGGCCAAGAGCGCCCAGGAGCAACCTCAGGGCACGGTGATCGAAGTGCTCAAGGGGATCAAGCTGAGCCGACAGATTTTATAAGAACAAGGAGAAACGCCGTGCCTGCCCCGGCCCGCGCCCCAAAAACCCTCCTGGCCCTGCTCTTGGCCCTGTGCCTGGCCCTTGCCGCCTCCCCGGCCCAGGCCGAGGAGGTCCGCCGCGAGGTTCTGCGTCTGGGCCACTCCCGCCTGCTCAAGCTTCCCGTGGCCGCCGGCCGGGTCAGCGTGGGCCGGGCCGAGGTGGCCGATGTGGTCATGGTCACCCCCCGCCAGCTATACCTCAACGCCCGCCAGGTGGGCAGCACCAACGTGAGCCTCTGGGACCAGCGGGACCGCCTCATGGAGGTCTTCGAGGTGCAGGTGGTGCGCGACCTCACCCGCCTCAAGGAACAGCTCTTCGAAGTCCTTCCGGGCGAGCCGGTGGAGGTGCGGGGCCTGGGCGCCTCGGTGGTGCTCTCGGGCCAGGTGTCCAGCGACGAGGCCAAGAAGCGGGCCGAGGCCCTGGCCGAGGCCTACGCCCCCAAGAAGACCGCCAGCCTCATCGAGATCGGGGGCAATCAGCAGGTGCAGATCCAGGTGCGCTTCGCCGAGGTCAGCCGCCGGGTGACCAAGCGCATGAACATCAACCTGTCGGTGGTAAACCCCCTGACCGGCGACTTCCTGTTCACCCTGATCGGCGCCCTGATCAAGCCCTCCAACACCACGGGCAGCACCATGCAGCTTTCCGACCGGGTCAACGCCATGGGCGGCTTCCACACCGGCCAGACCCACATCTCCGGCTTCTTGGACATCCTCAAGGAGAACGGCCTGGCCAAGATTCTGGCCGAGCCCAACCTGGTGGCCTCCAGCGGGCAGAAGGCCGAGTTTTTGGCCGGCGGCGAGTTCCCCATCCCGGTGCCCCAGCGGGAAAACATCACCATCACTTTCAAGAAGTACGGGGTGCAGCTCAATTTTATGCCCGAGATCCGGGCCGGCCGCCGCATCCGCATGACCGTGGCCCCGGAGGTGAGCGAGCTGGACTTCACCACCGCGGTGGTGGTGCAGGGCTACACCGTGCCCGGCCTGACCACCCGGCGGGCCAAGACCCAGGTGGAGCTGGCCGACGGCCAGAGCTTCGCCATGGCCGGCCTGTTCCGCGACGACATCACCCAGTCGGTGGCCAAGTTCCCGGTGCTGGGCGACCTGCCCATCCTGGGGGCCTTGTTCCGCAGCACCGAGTTTCAGAAGAAAAAGACCGAGCTGCTGATCGTGGTGACTCCGCGCATCGTGCAGCCGGGCCAAGAGCGGTTGGGCCCCGTTCCGGTGACCCATTTCAGCGAACCCGACGATTTTTCACTGTTCATGCTGGGCAAGATGGCCGTGCCGGCGCCAGCGCGCGCCCAGGGCCCGCCTGTGTCGCCCAAGGAACTGGAGGGGCGTTTCGGACATGACCTGGCTTGGTAGGCTACATAAGCTTTGCAAGCAAGACCGGGCGGGAATCGCCGCCCTGGCGGCTATTTTCCTCACCACTACCGTGGCCCTCACCGGGGCGGCGGTGGACATCGGCATGATGGCCTCGGTGCGCTCGGAGCTGCAAAACGCGGCCGACGCCTCCGCTTTGGCCGGGGCCGGCACCCTCATTTCCTGGGACGCGAGCAACTCGGCCCTGGCCCAGCCGGAGACCGCCCTGGCCGAGGCCCAGGCCATGGCCTATCAGAACACCTCGCAGGGCATCAACCTGCAACTGGCCCTGGAGGACATCACCCTGGGCCTGTGGCAAGAGGACGCCCACGCCTTTGACCCCGACCACATCGGGGCCACCAGCGACCCCAACAACATCAGCGCCTGCCGGGTGATCATCCGGCGCGACGTAACCATCAACAGCCCGGTGCCCACCATCTTCCTGGGCATCCTGGGCATCGACACGGTCAACGTATCGGCCATATCCACCGGCCACCTGGGCTGGGCGGGCACGGCTGGTGCGGGGCAGGTGGATCTGCCCATCGCGGTCAAGGAAGATGCGCTCACCGGCAGCGGGCTCATCTGCGGCCAAGAGATCACCTTCCGCAACGAGGCCAACGAGAACGGCGAGTGGACCACCTTCTTCACCTATCCCTCCAACGACCCCGCGGTGCGCGGCTATGTGGACGGCAGCGACACGGTGCCCGCCCTGGAGGTGGGCAACCAGGTGGCGGTGACCAACGGAACCCTGAGCCAGCAAACCTTTGACTCCCTAAACAGCCGCTTCCAGAGCGAAGGCACCGACCTGGACGGCGACGGCACGGCCGACTGGTGGCAGGTGATCCTGCCGGTAATTTCTTCCGGCGACGGGGGTGCCAGCACCGCCGAGATCGCCGGCTTCGCCAACATGGTCATCCACGAGGTGCGCGGCGCGCCTGACAAGGAAATCATCGCCAGCCTGCAATGCGGCATGGTGGTGCCTGACAGCAAAACCGGAGGAGGCAACTTCGGCAGCCGCGCGGCCACGCCCGTGCTGGTTGAATAGAAAAGAGGTCTGATCCCACAATGCGGTCCGCCCTGCCCCATATTCCCACCGCTTTCAACAAGCTCAGCGCCCTGTGGCGTGGCAGCGGAGGCGCCATGGCCGCCATGGCCGCCTTCATGCTCACCGCCATGCTGGGGCTCACCGGAGCGGCGGTGGACGTGGGGCTCATCGCCAGCACCCACAACGAGCTGCAAAACGCGGCCGACGCCGCCGCCCTGGCCGGGGCGGGGTCCATGCTCGCCTTCACGCCCGACGGATCGCAGATAAGCGCCCAGACCGCCACCGGGCTCTCCACGGCCCAACAGGTCTCCCTGGCCAACCAGGCCAGCGGGGTGAGTCTGAGCCTGCGCCCCGAGGACGTGATCATCGGCTTCTGGGACCTGGAAAGCGACTCCTTCGATTCCAGCAAGTCCGGCAGCGGCGACCCCGACGACATCACCGGCTTCCGGGCCACCCTGCGCCGCGACGCCCTGGCCAACGGCCCCCTGGGCACCTTTTTCGCGGGCATGGTGGGCTATGGCCAGGTAGAGCTCAGCGCCACCTCCATCGCCTACCTGGGCTGGAGCGGCCGGGTCGACCCGGTCACCGTGGACCTCCCCCTGGCGGTGCACGCCTCTGCCTTGCAGGAGGCGGGCTCGCCCGGCTGCGGCATGGAGCTCACTTTCAACAATGAGGCCAGCGAGACCGCCGAGTGGACCAGCTTTTTCACCTGGCCCACCAACGACGTCACGGTGCGCGACTACGTGGAGGGCGCCGCCCAGACCCCGGCCTTGCAGGTGGGCGACTCGCTCAACGTGATCAACGGCAACCTGAGCACCCACACCATGGAGTCCCTGGCCGGGCGTTTCCAGGCCGAGGGCAGCGACCTGGACGGCGACGGGACCGCCGATTCCTGGGAAGTGGTGGTGCCGGTGGTCAACCCGGGCAGCTCCTCCACCGCCTCCACGGTGGCCGGTTTCGCCACTCTGGTGCTCACCGAGGCCGACGGGGCCCACGCCAGTTTTTATCTGCAATGCGACCGGGCCATCGTGGGCAGCACCAGCGGGGGCGGCAACTACGGCACCCGGGCCACCCTGCCCAGCCTCATTCAATAGGAGAAGCCACGTGTCCAGCCACGATCCTCAAGTTTTGGCCTTCCACCTGAGCAAGCAAGGCGGCGAGCGCCTGCGCTCCATGGTGCAGGGCGCTCATCTGGGCACCCTGCTGGGCCTGGAGTCCGCCGCCGAGGAATTCGAGCGCAAGGCGGTGCAGCTTCAGCCCGAGGTGATGCTGGTGGAGTTCAACCCCGACGAGGCCGGCATGAGCGAGATGCTCACCCGCCTCAGGCGCCACGTGCCCCGGGGCGCGGTGGTGGCCTGGGCCCAGACCCTGGCCCCGGAGGCGCTCCTTTTGGCCATGCGCCTGGGAGTGCGCGAGTATCTGCCCGCCGAGGCCGACGGCTCCTCCTTCGCCGAGGCGGTGCAGCGCCTGCTGGCCGGCCTGGGCACCGGCGACCAGGAACAGGGGCATTTGCTGGGGGTGATGGGGGTCAAGGGCGGGGTAGGCACCAGCTCCCTGGCCCTTAGCCTGGCCTGGGTGGCCAGCCAGAGCACCAGCGCCCGGGTGGCCCTGGTGGACCTGGACCTGGCCTCGGGCGACCTGGCCGCCCTGGTGGATCTGGAGCCCAACCGCTCCATGCTCCAGGTGGCCCAGGAATACGACCGCCTGGACAGCCTGCTCATGGACAGCCTCATGGCCGAGGTGGCTCCGGGGCTGCGCCTGCTGGCCGCGCCGGGCGACGCGGTGGCCGCCGAGGAGATAAAAGGAGCCCACGTGGAGCGGGCCCTGGGCCTGCTCCTGTCCGACCACTCCCTGGTGGTGGCCGACCTGCCTCCCCGGGTGGACGAGGCCTGCCTGGCCGCCCTGGACCGGGCCAAGCTGCTGCTGCTGGTCACCGAGCCCACCATCCTGGGGCTCCGGGCGGCCAAGCGAACCGTGGAGCTGTGCCGCAACCTGGGCCGCGAGGGCGACTCGGTGGCCGTGGTGATCAACCGCGCCGGGGCCAAGCAGTGCGTTTCGCCCAAGGAGCTGGAGCGGGTGCTCAAGCTCAAGCCCATGGCCGTGCTGCCCAACGAGACCCAGGTGCTCATGGAGGCGGCCAACGCGGGCCGCCCGGCCACCCGGGACTGGCCCCGGGCCAAGTGGTCCAAGGCGGTTAGCGCCCTGGCCGGCCAACTGTTCAACGGCAATGGAGACGGCAAATGAGCCTGCGTCAACGCCTGGGGGTGGTGGCGGTCGGCTCCAACGGCCAGGACCAGCACCGGGATCATGCCCGCGAGTCGGCCCTGCAGGAGCTCAAGGCCCGCATCCATTACAAGGTCATCGAATCCCTGGACCTGTCCATCCTGACCAACACCGACGACCTGCAGGCCGAGGCGGACCTGGAAGAGGCCATCCGCCTGGTGGTGCTGGCCGAGCCCGACCCCATGAGCGAGGTGGAGCGGGAGATCCTGGCCCGCGAGATCAAGCACGAGGTGATGGGCCTGGGCCCCCTGGAGCCGCTGCTGGCCGACGACAGCATCTCCGAGATTTTGGTCAACAGCTTCAACAGCGTCTTCGTGGAGCGCAACGGCCGCCTGGAGCAGATCGCGGTGCGCTTCAGGGACAACGAGCATTTGCTCAAGATCATCGACAAGATCGCCAGCGCGGTCGGTCGGCGCATCGACGAGTCCTCGCCCATGGTGGACGCCCGCCTGGCCGACGGCAGCCGGGTCAACGCCATCATCCCGCCCCTGGCCCTGGACGGCCCGGCCCTGAGCATCCGCAAGTTCGCCCGCGACCCGCTCCGGGTGGACGACCTGGTGCGCCTGGGCTCCTTCAGCACCCAGACCGCCCAATTTTTGGACGCGGCGGTCAAGGCCCGGCTCAACATGCTCATCTCCGGCGGCACCGGCACCGGCAAGACCACCCTGCTCAATGTGCTCAGCTCTTTCATCCCCCACCACGAGCGCATCGTGACCATCGAGGACTCGGCCGAGCTGCAGCTCCAGCAGGAGCACATCGTGCGCCTGGAGACCCGGCCGCCCAACATCGAGGGCGCCGGCGAGGTGGCCATGCGCGACCTTGTCAAAAACAGCCTGCGCATGCGGCCGGACCGCATCGTGGTGGGCGAGGTGCGCGGCGGCGAGGCCCTGGACATGATGCAGGCCATGAACACCGGCCACGACGGCAGCCTGACCACCATCCACGCCAACAGCGCCCGCGACGCCATCGGCCGCCTGGAAACCATGATCTCCATGGCCGGGCTGGACATACCCGACAAGGCCATCCGCCAGCAGATCGCCAGCGCCATCCAGATCGTCATCCAGGTCAGCCGCCTGGCCGACGGCTCGCGGCGGGTGACCAGCGTGCAGGAGATCACCGGCATGGAGACCGACACCCTGACCATGCAGGAGATCTTCCGCTTCAACCAAACCGGCATCGACGAGCGCGGCCGGGTGCAGGGCAACTTCGGACCCACCGGCATCCGGCCCCGCTGGAGCGACCGCATCGCCGCCTTCGGCATCGGCCTGGGGGCCGAGCTGTTCGGCGAGGAAACGCGGGGCATGCCATGATCTGGGGATTCACCGCCCTCATCTTCTTGAGCCTGCTGGGCGCGGCCTGGGGTTTGTTCAACCTGGTCTACGCCGGGCGGACCAACCGCGAGGAAGCCATCCGCCGCCGTCTGGCCGCCCTGGACACCGGCGGCGAAGTGGCCGCGGCCGCAGCGGCCAAGGCCTATTTCCGCGACACCGCCTACAGCACCATCCCCTACCTGGACCGGCTGCTGGCCAGCCTGCCCAATGTCTCGGACCTGCAACTGCTGCTGCACCAGGCTGGCGCGCCCTGCAACCTGGGAACCCTGGTTCTGGTCAGCGGGGTGCTGTTCAGCCTGGGCTTCTTGGCCGGCCTGCTGGACGGCTCGGTGGCAATGGGCCTGGCCCTGGCCGTGGGCGGGGCCCTGCTGCCGGTGTTGTGGCTGCGCTTTTTGCGCAAGCGCCGCCTGGGCGCCTTTGAGGAGCAGTTCTCCGAGGCAGTGGACCTCATGGCCCGGGCCCTGCGCGCCGGCCACTCCTTCGGCTCGGGGCTCAAGATGGCCTCCCAGGAACTGGAGAACCCCGTGGCCGAGGAGCTGGCCCGCACCTTTGAGGACTACTCCTTTGGCAAGGGCATGGAAGACGCCCTCGACGACCTGGTCAAGCGGGTGGGCCTGCAGGACGTGAAGTTCTTCGCCACCGCCGTTGCCCTGCAGCGGGAGATCGGCGGCAACCTCACCGAGATCCTGGACAACATCGGCCATATCGTCAGAGGCCGCTTCGCCCTAAAGCGGCAGGTCAGGGCCTTGTCGGCCGAGGGCCGCATCAGCGCCATCATCCTGTGCCTCATGGCCCCGGGCCTGCTGGCCGCCTTGTGGTTCCTCAGCCCCAACTACCTTTCCCTGCTATTCGAGCACCCCATGGGCAAGACCCTGCTCATGGTGGGAGGGGCCTTCCAGGGCTTGGGCATTCTGGTCATCCGCAAACTCATCAACCTGAAGGTGTGACATGGAGTTCATGAGCAACCTGTCCGCCACCCCCCTGGCCTGGCTGATCGGAACTGCCTTCGGCCTGGCGGTGCTTTTGGTGCTGGCCGCGGCGGGCTCCCTGTTTTTCAGGCGCGAGGACCATAGGCGCCGCCGCTTGCAGCAGCTCTCGGGCCATGCCCCCAAGGAAAAGGACTCCGCCGCCAGCCGCCGCCTGCGCCAGGCGGGCCTGAGCCTGCTGCGCCGCCTGGCCAAGCCGGCCCGGCCCCGCCAGGACTGGCAGGCCACCCAGCTGCGCACCAAGCTCTTGCAGGCGGGTTTCCACAGCCCCGGCGCGGTGAACACCTTTCTGGGGGTCAAGGTGGCCATGCTCATCATCGCCCCCCTGCTGGTGTTGTTGAGCCCGGCCCCGGCCAAGCTGGGCAACCTGCAGATCATGCTGGCCGTGGTGGGCGCGGCCACCCTGGGCTTCTTTTTGCCCCAGCTGCTTTTGGAAAGCCGCATCCGCTCCCGGCGCAAGGCGGTCACCCGCGAGCTGCCCGACGTCTTGGACCTGCTGGTCATCGCGGTGGAGGCCGGCCTGGGCCTGGATCAGGCCATCCGCCGGGTGTCCGACGAGGTCTCGGTGTCCAGCCCCACCCTGGGCGCGGAGTTCAACCTGGTGTCGCTGGAGATGCGCGCCGGCATACCCCGCCAGATGGCGCTGAGAAACCTGGCCCAGCGCTGCGGGGTGGAGGAGGTGGGCAGCCTGGTGGCCATGCTCATCCAGGCCGACCGCTTCGGGGTCAGCGTGGGGCGCTCGCTCAGGGTGCACTCGGACACGGTGCGCACCAAGCGCCGCCAGCAGATGGAGGAGGCCGCGGCCAAGATCCCCCTCAAGCTGCTCTTCCCGGTGTTGTTCATGATTTTCCCCGCCATCATGGTGGTCATGGCAGGCCCTGCGGTGATTCGCGTCAGCCAGAACCTGCTTAACTAAGGAGGGCGGTTATGCCCAGCAAGAAACTTATAATGACCCTGCTGGTCGGCCTGGCGGCCGCCGGGCTGATGCTGGCCACGGGCTGCGCCACCAGCGACCAGAGCGGCGCCCGCTGGCTGCAACGGGGCGAGGCCGAGCAGCTGTTGGCCGCCCAGGCGGCCCGGGCCGAGGTGGACCCCGACCCGGACAAGGTGCCCATCGAGCCCAGCGCCATGGAAGCCCAAGGCGACGTGATGGCCTCTCAGGGCGCGCCCTGGAACGCCATGAACCAGTACCGCCTGGCCCTGCGCGGGGCCAAGGGCAAGGCCAAGATGCGCCTGGAAGGCAAGATCGCGGGCCTGGATTTGCGGGTGGGCCGCTACGAGTTGGCTCGGGACGGCTTTGCCAAGCTGACCAAGACCTACCCCAAGCAGGCGGTGTTCTGGCAGGGGCTGGGCCTGGCCCAGGTGGCGCTCCACGACCTGCCCAGGGCCGAGAAGTCCCTCACCCAGGCGGCGCGCCTGGACCCATCCCTGTGGCGGGCCCAGAATCTCCTGGGCGTGATCTACAACCGCAACCGCCAGCCCAAGCAGGCCGCGGCCGCCTTCCGGGCCGCCTTGATCAGCAAGCCGGGCAACCCGGCCCTGTACAACAACCTGGCCTTGTCCCAGATGATGCTGGGCGACTATCAAGGCGCCGAGGCCAGCCTGCGCCGCGCCCTGGCCCTCAATCCTGAGCACCGCAAGGCGGCCAACAACCTGGGGCTGCTGCTTATGCGCCAAGGGCGCAACCAGGAGGCCTTCCAGACCTTCGCCACGGCCGAGGGCGTGGCCCAGGCCCACAACAACATGGGCGTGCTGTTGGCCTGGCAGGGACAGCCCAACCAGGCCCAGCGCCAGTTCAAGGCCGCATTGCAGGCCCTGCCCCGCTATTATCCCCTGGCCGCGCGCCATCTGGATCAGATGGCCGAGCGGCCCGAGTCCCCGGTAAACCGCATGAGCTCCCGGCCCATGGTGCCCCTGGCCTCCCAAAAGCCGGCGGCCAAGGCCAACAGGCCCAAGGCGGTGGCCAAGCCCAAGGCCCCCAAGCCGGCGCGCCGCAGCGTGGCCAAGGCCCCGGCCAAGCCCAAGCCTAAGGCAAAGAAGGCGCCTCCCAAGCAGGCCAAGCTGAGCCCCAAGCCCTCGGCGCCCAAGGCCAAGCCCAAGGTGGAGGGAGCCAAGCCCGCGCCCCAGGCCAAGCCCGCGCCCCTGAGCAAGGAGCAGCGCATGGCCCTGGACAAGGCCCGGGCCGAGGCCGAAGCCAAGGCCAAGGCGGCGGCGGAAGCCAAAGCCAGGGCCGAAGCCAAGGCCCAGGCCGAGGCGGCCGCCAAGGCGGCAGCCGAAAAGGCGGCCCAGGAAGCCGAAGCCAAGGCCAAGCCCGCTCCGTCCAAGGAACAGGGCATGATGGAGCTAAAGCCCTCGCCTTCCCTGGCCAACGCATCCGCGCCGGCCCCGGCGGCGGCGGCCGGGCAGACCCGGGTGGCCAAGGGGCTGTGGATCCAGCCCGACGGCACCCTGGCCTATGGCGAGGCCGCGCCCGGGCCCCAGAGCTATGGAGTGGTCTTCGGAACCCCGCCCCGCGACTAGAGCGCAAGCCCCCAATAAATCGGCGGGCCCCCGAAGGGGCCCGCCTGGGGTTGCCGTGGAGCCTTACAATACCTAGAATTCTGCCCGCAGTCCCAAGAAGCCGGACAGGCCCAAGGTGTTGTAGCCCTGTATCTCCACGTAGTCCTCGTCGAAGAGATTGATCACATTGCCATAGACGCTCAGCCACTTGAATATCTTGAAAGTGGCCGCGGCATTAACCGTGACGTAGGAACCCACCTGGCCGGTGTTGGCCGCGTCGATGTAGCGGTCGCCCACGTACAGGCCCCAGACCCGGATGTTGAGCCGGTCGTTCATCAAGGGCAGGCGCACGCCCAGGGTGCCCTTGTCCCGGGGGTTGTAGGCCAGATCCTTATCGGTGCTCTCGTCCTGGGCGTCGGTGTAGGTCCAGGAGCCGTTGACCTCCAGCCAGGGGAGCAGGCGGGCCGCGGCGTAGAACTCCACGCCCTGGCTCTTCACCTCGTCCAGGTTTTCGTACTTCCAGGTGTTCATGTCAAAGCTGATCAGGTCGTCGGTCTGGATGTTGAAGTAGGTGAGGCCCAGCTTGATGCGCTTTTGCCACAACAGCTGCACCACGCCCAGGTCCCAGCCCTTGCTCTTCTCGGGTGACAGGTCGGTGCTGCCGTAGGGGCTGTAACGCTGGTAAAGGCTGGGGGCCTTGAAGCCGGTGCCGTAGGTGCCCTTGAAGGTGGTGTCGCTGGCCGCGATGGTGTAGGAGGCCCCCACCCGCCAGGTCACCTGGTCGTCGAAGTCGTCGTTGTTGTCGTTGCGCACCCCGCCCAGCAGGTAGAGCCCCTCCAGAATCTTGAGCTGATCCTGCAGATAGAAGCTCAGGGTGTCCACGGACTTCTTGCTCACCGAGTCCCAGGTGGTGCTGTAGTCGCCCTTTTCCTGCTGCCACTGCACCCCCAGGGTGACGGTGTTGATGTCCTTGTAGAGCAGGTTGTGCCGCCACTGGGCCGTGGTCAGATAGGAGTTGTAGTCCGAGCCGTCCTCATAGTCGTTGTCCACCGCGCCGTAGGACACGGTGAGCTTGTGGTTCCACCAGGAGAAGGGCGCGTTGGTCAGGCCCAGGATGCTGGTGTAGGAGTCGGTCTTGACGTTGTCGTTGGTGTCGGCCTGCTGGCCGTTCACAAAGCCGTCGTAGTCGCTCTTGGCATGGTTGTAGTAGCCGATGAAGTAGATCTCGGTATTGTCGTTGATGTCAAAACCGACCCGGCCGTTGAACTGGTAGGCGTAGTAGGGATCGTCCTCGCTGCCCGCCTTGGCCTTGGAGATGCCGTCGGTGTTGATGCCCGTGCCGGCCAGCATGAAGTTGAAGCGGTCCAACTGGCCCTGGGTGCCCACGTTGCCCTGCCAGGTGTTGTGCGAGCCGTAGCCCACCGTGGCCCAGCCGGTGGGGGTTCCCCGGCCGCGCTTGGTGATGATGTTCACCGCCCCGGCCATGGCGTCCGAGCCGTAGAGGGTGGACTGGGGCCCCTGCACCACCTCCACCTGGCCGATGCCGCCGGTGAGCAGGTTGGCGATGTCAAAGGCGCCGTTGGTGGAGATGGGGTCGGCCATGCGCACCCCGTCGAGCATGAGCATGGTCTGACCGGACTGGGTGCCCCGCATGGTCAGGCTGGTGGTGCCGCCAAAGGGGCCGTTGCCGCGGATGTAGACCCCGGGCACGTCGCGCAGGGCGTCGGACAGGTTGAACTGGACCTTCTCCTCGATTTCCTTATCAGTCACCACAAAGGTGGTGGAAGGGACCTGATTCAGGTCCTCCTCGGTCATGGTGGCGGTAACCACCATCTCGTCTTGTTGGGTGTCCGCGGCCTTGGGCGCGGCTTTCTCGGCGGCCAGGGCGGGGCTCGCCAGGAGCAGAGACGCCAACAGGGGAACTATTAACTTTCGCATTACGGTTATTCCTCCCGCGAGGTTCATGGGCGGGATGGGTCTTCCGGCTCGGGGCTTCCTACTGGCCCGCCTTCCCACCGTCTTAGCGACGGCAGTGGCTGGTTTCCGGGCTTTCGTTCCCCTCACGGCTGCGGGGCAGCGGGCGAATCTCACGCCACTTCCTGTAACATCCCACCTGAGTTTTATGAGGCTGCCGCCTCCTTGTGTGGCGCCCGGTCCGGGCCGGGCCATAAACAAAAAAACCCCCGCCCACTAATTGGACGGGGGGGACTGCACCCAGCTTCTTGATCTCCCCTCCGAAGCCCCGGCTCACCATAAAGGGAGGCCGATACCGGTGACACGCCGGTCGGTAGCTTCGGGTGGAGGCGGCAGGTCTTCTGACTCCCGGATCATCCTCGGGCCGCGCCTTCCCGCCGCGCTTGATACGCGGCAGTGGCTCTCGTGCGGCCTTTGTCCCCGGTCACAGCGGCGGGACCGTGACGGTTTCTCACCGTCTTCCCTTATTAAGCCACGGGGGGCGCCGTCTCCACTTTGTAACCTATTACCTAACCCAGGCGAAAAAACGAGTCAAGCTTATTCCGAAGGGGCGCGGGGCTCCAGCAGGCCGCTCAAATCCAGATGGGCCTCCAGGTGGTCGGCCAGAAGATCGAACTGCCTCTCCCGGAAGGCGGCATAGTCGCCGGACAGGGGCGCGTCCCTTCCCCGGGCCCAGGCCAGCAGGGCGGCGCGCAGGGCGTCGTTGTCCAGGATGCCGTGCAGGTAGGTGCCCACCACCCGGCCGTCCGGGCTCACCTGGCCCTCGTCCTGCTCCACGGTCTTGCCCAAAACGCTGGCCAGGCGGAAGGCGGGGCGGTCCGTGCCCAGGGGGCGGCTCAGCCCCATGTGGATCTCGTAGCCCTTCAACTCGCCGGGCGCGGCAAAGGGCAGGCCCGGGGCGCTACGGGCCTTGACCCGGGTGGTGGTCTTGTCCCCGGCCATGGTGGTGGCTATGGCCAACAGGCCCAGGCCGGGCTCCGAGCCGGGCCGGCCCTCCACCCCGTCCGGGTCGGCGATGCTCTGCCCCAGGAGTTGGTAGCCCCCGCACAGGCCCAGCACCTTGCCTCCCAGGGAGTGGAAGGCCCGGATGGCCTGGTCCAGGCCGCTGGCGCGCAGCTTGGCCAGGGCGGCCAGGGTGTTCTTGGTGCCGGGCAGGACAAGCAGATCCAGGCCGGCCAGCTCCTCGGGGCGCTCCAGCCAGGAAAGCTCCACTCCCTCGGTGGCGGCCAGGGCGTCGAAGTCGGTGTAGTTGCTGATGTGGCTCAGGCGCGCCCCCCCCACCCGCACCGAGCCCGCCCGGCCGGCCAACTCGCCGCGCTCCAGGGCCACCCCGTCCTCCTGGGGCAGCAGGATGTGCTCGAAACGGGGCAGCAGGCCCAGCACCGGCACCTGGCCCTGCTCGGCGATGTAATCCATACCCTCGCTGAACAGGGCGGGGTCGCCGCGGAACTTGTTGACGATCACCCCGCCCACCGAGGCCCGCTCGGCCGGGGTCATCAGGCTGAGGGTGCCCAGCACCTGGGCGAAGACCCCGCCGGTGTCGATGTCCGCCACCAGGAGCACCTTGGCCCCCACCCGCTGGGCCAGGGGCAGGTTGACCAGATCGTTCTTCTTCAGGTTCACCTCGGCGCAGGAGCCCGCCCCCTCCATGACCACCACCTGATGGGCCGCGCTCAGGCGGTCAAAGGCGTCCAGCACGGTTTTGAGCAGCTTGGGCTTCAGGGCGTAATAGTCGGCCCCGGCGAAATTGCCCATGGGCTTGCCCATGAGCACCACCTGGGAGTTGGTCTGCCCTCCCGGCTTGAGCAGGATGGGGTTCATGTCCACCGAAGGCTCCAGGCCCGCGGCCTGGGCCTGGGCCACCTGGGCCCGGCCGATCTCCAGGCCCTCGGGGGTGATGCCCGAGTTGAGCGCCATGTTCTGGGCCTTGAAGGGGGCCACGTCCACCCCGCGCCGTTTCAGCCAGCGGCATAGGCCCATGGTGACAACGCTCTTGCCCACGTGGCTGCCGGTGCCGGCCACCATGATGGGCCGGTATGAGGGAGGCTGTTTCATGAAAGCCATTTCCGGGCGCTGGCCACCAGACGGCGGGCCAGATCAGGGTTGGAGCCGAAGTGCAGATGCAGGTAGCTGGCCAGGGTGTTGCCCTGCTTGAGGCCCCAGGGCTGTCCCCGGCCGGACGGGCCCTCCACAAGGTAGGCCTCGCTCAGGCCGCCTTGGCCCGGCCCGCCCTCCACGACCTCGGAGTAGTGGAACTCGTGGCCCCGGGCCTCGGCGCCCGCCGGACCCAAGATGGTGTCTTGCTTAAAGCGCAGGGCGCGGTAGCCCAGGGAGGCCAGGCGGGGCAGCATGCGGGTGCGGATGGGCAGCAGCCCGGCCATGGGCCAGGCGCGGCCTTGCAGGTCTTCCAGCTCTTGCCCCAGATACATCATGCCTCCGCATTCGGCGTAGATGGGCAGGCCTGCCCTGCCCGCGTCCGCGATTTGGGAGGCCAGGGAGCGGTTGGCCGCCAGGGTCTCGGCGGCCAGCTCGGGGTAGCCCCCGCCCACATAGAGCCCGCCCAGGTTCGGCGGCAGGTCCGGATCGGCCAGGGGCGAGAAGAACACCAGCTCCGCCCCGGCCGCCTCCAGGCGCCGCAGGTTCTCGGGATAATAAAAACAGAAAGCCCGGTCGCGGGCCACCCCCAGGCGCACGGGCGGGCCGCCCGGGGTCCCGGCCGGGGATGGCGGAGCCAGCTCCAGCTCGGGAAGGCCCTCCACAAGGGCGTCCAGGTCCAGGCCCTCTTCCAGCCAGTCGGCCAGGGCCGCCAGGTCCGCCGGGCCCAAGCCGGCCTCTTCGGCAATGACCAGGCCCAGATGGCGCTCGGCCAGGCCGCCTTTTGGCCGGCGCAGCAGGCCGCCCGACCAGGGCATGGAGGGCGCGGAGGCCATAGCCCGGCGGGCCAGGTCGCGGTGGCCCTCTCCGGCCAGGTTGTTGGCCGCCAGTCCGGCGAAGCGCACCTGCGGGTCGAAGCGGGCAAAGCCCAGGGCCAGGGCGGCCAGGCTGCGGGCCATGGCCCCGGCGTCGGCCACCAGCAATACCGGCAGGCCCAAAAGCTTGGCCAACTGGGCGGTGGAGCCCTGCTCGTTCTCCGGCGCGCTGCCGTCGAACAGGCCCATGGCCCCCTCCAGCACCGCCACCTGTCCGCCAGCCGCGTGGCGGGCGAACACGGCCCGGTTTTCCGCGGGGGAGAGCATCCAGGTGTCCAGGTTGTGGGAGACGCGGCCGCAGGCCAGGGCGTGGTGGCCGGGGTCGATGAAATCAGGCCCCGCCTTGAAGGGCCGCGCGTCCAGGCCCCGGCGGGCCAGCGCGGCCAGCAGGGCCAGGGTCACGGTGGTCTTGCCCACCCCGGAGGAGACGCCGGCGATACAGATGCCTTTCATGGCGGCGCGGGCTTCCCCCCTAGGGCTGGGGCGTGGCCAGATCCATGACCGCCAGGTTGTCGCGGTCCACCCCGAACTGCTTTTGCAGGCGCTCGGGGTCCAGCTTGACCAACAGCCAGCCCAGGGGCTTGCCGTCCTGGCTGAGGCGATAGGCCAGGGCGGTCACCTGCCGGCTGCCTCCACGGCTGCGGTCCTGCTGGAAGTAGTTGAGCACCACGTGATCGCTCTTCTTGGTCTGGGCAAAGGGGATATGGCTGTAGTTGATCCCCACCCCCATGGACGCCGAGTCCTCATAAGGCGAGAAGGTCTCCACCACCCGCTTGTCCGGGCCCAGGATCACCAGGCCGGTGTAGGGCAGGCGTTTGGCCTGAGGCATCTTGAAAAAGCGGACCAACACCTCGTGGCTGCGCTCGATGCGTCCCTCGGCCACCGGCTCGGCCAGCAGGTTGGTGAGCAGCACGCGGTCGTTGACCAGTTGGTTGCGCAACTTGGCCTGTTCCTCGCTGGCGCCGCCCATCTGGTGGGAAAGCTGGGGGTAGAACACCAGGGCCGCCGCGCACAAAAGCAGGGCCGCGCTGGCCGCGATGAGCCACACCCGCACCCGGTTGAAGCGCCGCCTCAGGCGGTGGGCGTTGGTCACGTCGCGCCCCACCACCAGCAGGCCCTTGAACTGCTGCTGGGCGTCGTAGAGCCCGCTGATGCTCAGGGCGACGAAGCGCCGCCCCTTGAGGGGGTGGTTGATGGTGACCACCTTCTCCTGGGCGGTCTGGCCGGCGGCGGCGGCGCAGGCGAACTCGCGCACCTGCTGCTCCTCCTCGAAGAGCCCTTCCAGGGGGCGCTGGCCCACCTGGCGCCACTGGCGGCCGTAGAGCCCGGTGGCCGCCCGGTTGAAGGCGGTCACCTTGCCGCCCGCGTCGGTGAGCACCACCGCGTCGGGCAGCATGTCGCTGAACTCCTTGAGCCCGAAGAGCACCTGGCTGGTGTCGTCCAGGCGGTGGGCCAACAGGCGGGTCATCTGCCGGGCCAGGTCGGGGAACTGCTCCAGAAAGTTGTTGATCTCCTCGCGGGGGATGGACACGGCCCGGCCGTCTTCAGTGGCCCTGATGGTGGCGGTGCGCCGCGAGCCCAGGAGAAAGGACATCTCGCCGAAGACCGCGCCGGGCTCCGCGATGGTGCTTATCACCTGCTGGCCCTTGAGCACGTCCAGGGTGCCCTCGGCCAGGATGTAGAGGTTCTGGGAGTTCTCCCCTTCCTGGAACAAGATCTCGCCCTGGTGGAACTCCACCATGTAGCGGCTGAGTTGCGGATCGTCGGTAAATTGCTCGATCATGCCTCGCCTTTTCGTTTGCTGCCGCGCCCCAGCCACCAGGCCAGCCCCAACAGAGGCAGGAAGATCGCCGCCTCCTGGGCCATGCCCCTGAGGGTGGGGCCATGACTGAGCAGGCCCCACAGCCCCCCCAGGGTGCGGCTGTAATAGGCGGTGGGCACCACCTGCACCGGGGAGAGAAAGCCCTCCCCGCTCAGCGGCCACAACCAGGGCACCCCGGGCCCGCAGCCCATGAGATAGTCCAGCAGGGGATGGCTGGCCGCCACCAGGCTCAGCCCCAGCCAGGCCCGTGGCAGGTTTTCCCATCGCCGCCAGGCCACGGCCACGGCGGCCACACCCCCGGCCAACAGCGCGAAGACCAGGCTGTGGGTGAAGCCGCGATGATGAAACACCCCGGGCCACAGGGCCAGGGCCGCCACGTCCAGATCAGGCAAGAGGCTCAGCCCCAGGGCCAGGAGCACTCCCGGGGTTTTGCCGGGCAGGCGGCAGGGCCGCTTGAGGGCCTGGTATACCGCCAGTCCGGCCAGGCCATGTCCCACCACGCTGCTCATCAAGCCTCTTTCCCAGCCCTGTCTTATTCTATAACAAACCCTGCTACATTAATATTGCAAGCTCCGTGCGAGACCAAGCCCAAAGGAGGGCCGCGATGAAAGTTGTGTACCATCCCTTGTTCGCGCAGGTCTACACCAACGACCCGGCGGCCGAGGCGGGCCGCCTGGAGGCGGTGCTGGAGGTGATCGCCCCCCAGGCCGAGATGGTGGAGCCGCCGCCCGCCCCGGATGAAGACCTGGCCCTGGTGCACACCCCCGAGCACCTGGCCTGGGTCAAACAGCGGGGCCTTCACCCCATCGCCGCCCTGGCCGCGGGCGCGGCCCTTAGCGCGGCCCGCATCGGCACCGGCGAGCCCTGCTTCGGCCTGCTGCGCCCGCCCGGGCACCACGCCTCGGCGGGGAGCTGCTGGGGATTTTGCTACTACAACAACGTGGCCGTGGCCCTGGCCGCGCTCAAGGCCAGGGGCGAAATCGCCTCGGCCCACGTTTTGGACATTGACCTGCACTTCGGCGACGGCACCGAGAACATCATGGAGGGACGGGACTGGGTGCGGGTCTACAACCCCGAGGCCCGCGACCGGCTGTCCTATTTGCCCGAGGTGGCCGCCGAGCTAAAGGGCCGCCAAGCGGACTTGTTCGCCATCTCGGCCGGGTTCGATATGCATCAGGACGACTGGGGCGGCCGCCTGAGCACAGGGGACTACCGCGAGCTGGGCCGCCTCGCGGCCCAGGCGGCGCGCCAGGCCGGCGGCGGGGTGTTCGCGGTGCTGGAGGGCGGCTACAACCCCGCCGTGCTGGGCCACAACGTGTTGGCCCTGATGCAGGGCATGGAACAGGGTTGGAGCGGCTAGCCGCTCAGCCAGGACTCCTCGCCCCGGCTGATCATGGCCTTGGACACGATGGCTCCCACCTCCATGACCCGCCAGGTGGGCACGCATCCGTACTTCTCGGGGATCACCTTGGTCCAGCGCTCCGAGCTCAGGTATTGGTCCAGCTCCCCGGCTGAACGGAACACGTAGAGCGCTCCCCAGCGGCCCGCTTCCTGCTCCACCCACCAGCACTTGTATTCCACCGGATCCATGTCGCGGAACACGGGATAGCTGCCCAGGAACAGGGCGCGCATTTGATCGGTGGAAGGCAGGGTGTCGGGCGCGAACTCGACCCACAGGGCGCGTTTTTCCGTGGCCATGGCTGGCTTCTCCTGGTCCAGGTGGGCATCAACCAGGCCCCAGCATAGCACACGGAGGCCATTATAAAAGGGCCCGCCCCATGGGGGCAGACCCAGTGTGATTACCGGGGCGGACCCGGTGTTACTCTTGTCCGTAGGCCTCGCTGAACACCTTGGGCGCCTTGCGGGGCGGGGCCTTCACCTCGCCGGCCGGCACCCCCAGGGGGATCACCCCGGCCACCTCCAGGCCCTCGGGCGCGCCCAGGGCGGCGGCCAGGGCCTCGGGGTCGAAGAAGGTGAGCCACAGGCTGCCCAGGCCCTGCTCGGCCGCGGCCAACATGAGGTTTTGCACCGCTGCCGAGGAGCCTTGCAGGGCTCCCAGGGGCTGGTTGAAATAGCCGCCCAGGCCGCCCTTGTTGGGGTTGGAGAACACCACGATGAGCACCGGGGCCTGATCCAGAAAATCGAAGCCGTACTTCTTGACCCAGTCCGGCCCGTCGGCCGCGATCACCGCCTGCTTGGCCTGCTCGCACAGGGCCTTGATCTTGGCCTTGGCCTCGCCGCCGCGCACCACCACAAAGGACCAGGGTTGCAAGTGCAGCGGGCTGGGGGCCCAGGTGGCCGCCTCGATGAGGGCCGCCACGGTCTCGTCGCTGACCGGGTCGTCGCTAAAGGCGCGCACGCTGCGCCGGCTCTTGAGCACCTGTTGAAATTCCACGCTCGATCCTCCCCTGGGCTAGCCCGGATATTTGCTGTGCCGGGCCGGGTGTAAATTGCATCTTTACACCGCGACAACCGTTTTATACCGGCCCCATGGATATTAATTCGTTGCCTAGCGCCGCCCAACCCTCATGAAAAATCCGGGCTAGCTGGCTCGTTTTTCTTTTTCCTGGCGGCGGCGCTCCTCGTCGCGGATCTCGCGCCTCAGGAGCTTGCCCACCTTGGACTTGGGCAGCATGTCCCGGAACTCGATGTAGGAGGGCACCTTGTAGCCGGCCAGGCGGTCGCGGCAGAAGCGGATGAGCTCGGTGGCCCCCACTCCCTTGGCGTCCTCCTTCATCACCACGATGGCCTTGATGCGCTCGCCCACCTTCTGGTCCGGCACGCCCACCACGCAGGCCCCAATCACGATGGGATGATCCTGCAACACCGCCTCGATCTCCGAGGCGCTGACCCGGTAGCCCTTGTGCTTGAGGATGTCGGCCGAGCGCTCCACGTAGAACAGCTGACCGTTTTCATCCTGCTTGAGATAGTCGCCGGTGCGGTAGTAGATCTCGCCCTTGATCTCCACAAAGGCGGCGGTGGTCTCGTCGGGCTTGTTTAGATAATACTTCACCGCGAAGGCGCTGGTCACCAACAACTCGCCCAGCTCGCCGGGCGGGGAAGGCTCCAGGGACTCGGGATTGACCAGCTTCACCCGCCGGCTGGCCAAGGGCTCGCCGATGCTCATGGGCTGGGGCTCGCCCGCGTCGATGCGGCTGTAGGTGACGTGGCCCGCCTCGGTGGAGCCGTAGACCTGATAGATGGGCACCCCCACCCGCTCCTTCCAGCGGGCCAGCACCTCCCGGGGCAAGACGTCGCCGCCGCAATAGCAGTACTTCAAGGTGCTCAGGTCGTAGAAGTGCTGGCGGTCGTTTTCCAGGATCATGCGGTACAGGGCGGGCACCCCCAGCATCCACCGCACCTTGTGGCGCTGGATGCTTTCCAAAATGGCGTCCACATGGGGCTGGGGCATCAAGACCGTGGTGTTGCCCAGGTTGAGCCCCAGGGCCATGAACAGGCCCAGGGCCATGATGTGGAACAGGGGGTTGATGGCGATGTAGGAGTCCTTGCCCGGCTCCACGTGCCCGGCCAGCACCTGATCCATCACGTCGGCCACGTAGGAGCAGTGGCCCCAGTGGTTGCCCGGCACCCCCTTGGGGAAACCGGTGGTGCCGCCGGTGTAGAGGATGTAGGAGAGATCCTCCACCGGGTCCAGCTCCACCTGGGGCGGGTTGGCCGGGGCGCTCATCACCTTTTTGAACCACACCGTTTCCGGGCCGCCCCTCACCGTGCCGGTGGGCGCCTTGTCGAACATGGCCGCCACCAACCGCTTGAGGGGCGACACCAGGTCCAGCAGGCTGGTGGTGATGACCAGCTCCAGGCTGCTGCCCTCCAGAATCTCGCTGACATAGCCGTAGTTGGTGTCGTGACACACGATGGCCTTGGCCCCGGAGTCCTTAACCATGTAGGCGATCTCGTGACTGGTGTAGATGGGCGAAACCAGCACCACCACCGCCCCGATCTTTTGGCAGGCCAGCCAGGCGATCACCAGTTGGGGGCAGTTGGTCAGGTACAACAGCACCCGGTCGCCCTTGGCGATGCCCCGTTGGGACAGGCCGGTGGCGAAACGGTCCACCATTTCCTTGAGCTTGGCATAGCTGAAGCGTTGCCCCAGGAAGATGATGGCCGAGTTGGCGGGATACTGGGCCGCGGCCTGCTCAAAGCGGGTGAAGGTGAGTTCCTTGTCGTAGCCGGCCATATCCCTATGCTCCGAAGTAGGCCGACTTGACGTCGGGGTTGTTCATCAGCTCATCCTTGCCGCCCTCGATGACCGCCGAGCCGTTCTCCAGGATGTAGCCGTAGTCGATGATGGGCATGATGGGCCGGGCGTATTGCTCGGCCACTATGATGGACACCCCGCGCTCATCGGCGATCTCCTTGATGCTCTTGGCCAGCCAGTACTGGATGGCCGGGGACAGGCCCAGCAGGGGCTCGTCGAGCAGAAGCAGCTTGGGCTGGGCCATGAGCGCCCGGCCGATGGCCAGCATCTGCTGCTCCCCGCCGCTCAGGAAGCCGCCCAGGCGGCGGGTGATCTTGGTCAGGGGCGGGAAGGTCTTGAACACGTACTCCAGGGTCTCCTCGGCCTGGGCCGGGGTGGCCAGGTAGCCCGCGATGCGCAGATTTTCCAGCACCGAGCTTTCCGGGAAGATGCGCCGCCGCTCGGGGCAGAGGATTATCCCCGCCTTGGCCCGGGCGGCGGGCTTGGCGTGGCTGATGTCCTTGCCGGTGAAGGTGATCTTGCCGCGGATGGTGATGCGCTCGCCGCCGGACATGCGCTCCTTTTTGGCGATGTCCTCCATGATCCCGCTGAGGGTGTACATCAGGGTGGACTTGCCCGCGCTGTTGGCCCCGAAGACCCCTACAATCTGGTTGTCCCCGCAGCCCAGGCTGACGTTGTTCAGGGCCAGCATGTTTTCGTAGAAGACCATAAGGCCCAGAGCCTCAAACATAGCTGTAGACCTCCTCGGAGCCGAAATAGGCCTCCTTGACCTCCTTGTTGTCCATCACCTCGTCCGGGGTGCCCTCGGCGATCTTGGCCCCGAAGTTCAACACGATGACCCGGTTGGCCAGGCGGAAGAGCTCGCGCAGGCGGTGCTCCACCATGATCAGGGTGATGCCCTCCATCTGGAGCTTTTCCATCAGCGGCACCATGGAGGCCATCTCGCTCATGGACAGGCCCGAAAAGACCTCGTCGCAGATGATGATCTCGGGCCTGAGGGCCAGGCAGCGGGCCAGCTCCAGGCGCTTGAGGTAGCCGGTGGGCAGGCTGGAGGCCATCTTGTAGGGCACGTAGGATTCGCGCTCAAAGCCGATCTCCTCCAGGATGTCCACGGCCACGGTGTCGCGGGAGCCCATGCGCCCCCCGCCCCGCCAGCCCCCGGTGCGCCGGGCCCTCCGGCTGAACATGGGCACGATGAGGTTCTTGTAGGCCGGGAGGCTGAAATAGGGGCGCATCACCTGGAAGGTGCGGGTAAGCCCCTGGTCGGCGATCTTGTGGGGCGGCATGCCCACGATGTCCTTGCCTTTGTAGATCACCTGGCCGCTGTCGGCCTTCACAAAGCCGGAGATGGCGTTGACCAGGGTGGTTTTGCCCGAGCCGTTGGGCCCGATCACCCCCAGGATGTCGCCGGGCATCAGTTCGAAGCTCACCTCGGTGAGCGCCTTGACCCCGCCGAAGGTCTTGTTCACGTCGCTTACGGATAGTATTGGCTCGGCCACGGCGCTATATCTCCACCCAATGCTCGAACTGGTTGTACTTGCGGGCCCCGTAGCTCATCAGCCCCTCGCTCTTGAACACGATGAAGGCCATGAGGATCAGGGCGTAGACCGCTATGCGCAGGGTGCCGAAGTCCCGCAGGAGCTCGCTGACCGGCACCAGGATCAAACAGCCGATCACCGGGCCGGCCAGGGTGCCCCCTCCCCCCACCACGGTGGCCGCGATGGGGATGATGGAGAAATCCAGGGCGAACTGGCTGATGCCCGCCCACATGTAGATGTGGGCCAGGGCCGCGCCGCCCAGGCAACCCAGGCTGGAGGCGAGAAACACCCCCACGGCCTTGTAATAGGTGATGTTGATGCCCGAGGCCTTCACCGCCTGGTCGTTGTCCTTGACTCCCCGGAACACCAGGCCCATGTCCTCGTTGACCAGCCGCCGCAGCCCGAACAAGGCCAGCAACAGGCAGATGATCAGGACATACATCTCGCTCCATTTGTTGGGGAAGCCGTCCAGGCCCATGATGCCGTCGGTGCCCCCGAAGATATCCAGGGCCTCGATGAAGCGCGCGGCCAGCAGGGGGAACATCAGGCTGACGATGGCGAAGTAGACCCCCCTCAGCGGCAGGCATGGCCAGAGCAGCAGGGTGCAGATGCCGCCCCCCAGCACGGTGGCCATAGGTATGCTGGCCCAGATGGGCACCCCGAACTCGGTGTTGAGCAGGGCCGAGACATAGGCCCCCACCCCGATGTAAAGCGCCCCGCCCAGGGAGACCAGACCCACGTAATGGGCCAAAAAGTCGAACCCGATGGCCAGCAGGGCGTAGATGCAGATGATGGTGAGCACCTTTTGCCAATAGGGCACGCCGCCCAGGATCAGGGGCATGGCCAGCAGGCCCACGATCAAAAGCAGGCGGGGCCCCACCAAAAACATCATCTCCCGCCATGAGCTGACCGCGTAGACCCCGTCCGAGCGCACCTTGATGCCCCGGTCCAGCCGTTCGCGCCGCCTTCCCTCGTGTTGCTTGGCCATGGGCTAGACCCTCTCTTCCAGTTCTTTTTGTTTGCCGAACAGACCCGAGGGCCTAAGGATCAGGGTGAGGATGATGGCCATAAGGGCCACCACCACCGAGAAATGGGCCCCCAGGTAGGCGGTGGTGAGAATCTGGGCGAAGCCGATGACAAAGGCGGCCAGGATGGCCCCGGTCCAGGAGCCCAGGCCGCCCACGATGCACACGGCCACCGCCATGATGAGCACGTGATAGCCCGCCTCCACCACGATGCTGCCCAGAGGCAGCAGGATCAAGGCGGCCACCGCCGCGCTCAGCGAGCCCAGGGCCATGGAGGCCACGGCCATGCGGTCGGAGTCGATGCCCAGGGTCAGGGCGGCGCGCTCGTCCTGGGCCATGCCCTTGAGGGCCAGGCCCAGGCGGGTGCGGTTGACGAAGAAGTACAAGAGCCCCACCAACAGGGTCCCCAGGATCACCACCAGGATGCGCTGGTAATCCACCGAGACCCCGGCGATGTCCACGCTGCCTTCCACGAAGTAGTCCAGGGTGAAGGTGCCGCCCTTGAGGCCGCCCCAGCGCAGGCCCTCCAGGATGGCCAACCCGATGGCATAGGAGGCGATGATCTCGCTGATGGACATGCCCCGGATGCGCACCAGGATAAAGGAGTACATGGCCCCGCCCACCGCGGCCACGAAGGCCAGGGACAAGGCCGCGGCCAGCACATAGGGCAGACCCACCTTGTGCAGGAGAATCCAGCATATGTAGCCGGCCAGAACGTATAGCGCGCCGTGGGCGAAGTTGGGCAGACGGCTCACCCCGTAGACCAGGGTGAAGCCCAGGGCCATCAGGGCCAGGGTGGCGCTGTTGATGATGCCGTAGATAATAATGTCCATCGCTAGCCTCGTAGTCCGTGGTGAGGGGCGGACCGGCCGGGTTCATGCGCCCAGCCGGTCCGCCGCGCCAGAGTTGGGTTGGACTACGCCTACTTGCCCGCCTTCATCCAGGGAGGCAGCAGTATCTTGCCCGTGGCGATCTTGGGCGGGAAGACCACAACCCGCTTGCCCTTCTGCCACTGGAACACGGTGCCCACCGCGCCCTCCTTGGGATCCAGGCTGGGGATGATCTGGTTGGTCTTGGGATCAAAGCGGATGCGCCCGTAGACCCCCATGAGGTCGGTCTTCTTCATGGCCGCCACCACCTTGTCCGGGTCCAGGGAACCGGCCCGCTCGATGGCGTCCTTGAGCACGTAGATGGCCATGTAGGAGCTGGAGGTGCCGTAGCCCTCGGGCTCCATGCCGTACTTCTTCTCGTAGGCCTTGACGAACTTCATGGTCCAGGGAGTGGCCGAGGAGGGCGCGTTGCCCGCGTTGACCACGTTGGCCAGGCAGAACTGGCCCTTGCCGTCGGTGGCCTTCCAGAAGCCGGGTTGCTCGGCCGCGGCGATGATGGTGCCGAAGGGCAGGGCCGGAACCTTCATGTCATACCACTGCTTGAGCAGGATGGCGCTCTCGGGCATGTCCATCCAGATGATGATGACTTGGGCGCCCTTCTTCTTGGCGTCCAGCAGGCCCATGGAGAAGTCGGTGGCGCCGGTGGGATAGACCACCGGATCGGCCAGGACCTTCCAGCCCTTCTTGCTCATGACCTTCTTGAGAATCTTGCCGCCGGTGCGGGCGTGGGCCACGTCCTGCACCATGATGTAGAGCTTGTCCAGCTTGAACTGCTTGCCGATGTCCAACAGGCAGGGCACCAGCTCGCCCAGCACCATCCACTTGGCCTCGCCGGAGATGCGGAACAGGTACTTGAACTTCTCGGGGTGCTTGCCCACCACGGCGTGATACTTGGGGGTCAGGGCCCCGGTGGTGAGGATGGAGATTTTCTTGTGCTTGGCCAGCAGGGCCATGGCCGCCAGGGCCGCCTCGGAGCGCACCGGGCCGCCCACGATGAAGTCGGCGTCCTTTTCCAGGATCAGCTTTTCCACCGCCAACAGAGCCTCGCTCACCGGCACTCCGGGCTCCAGGTCGCGGGTGTCGATGACATCCAGCTCCAGGGGGCGTTTTTCGTTGCCCACCTTGACCCCGCCGGCCGCGTTGATCTCTTCCACGGCCAGCTTCATGGCCCGCTCCGCGTCCCAGCCATAGAGGAAGGCGGTGGACAAGGGCGCGCCGATCACAATCGGCTTGGCCGCCAAGGCGCCGCCCGCCGGCAAAATAAGCGCCAGCAGCGAAAGCGCTGCCACGAACAACCTAACTTTTCTCGTCATTCTCATACCCCTGTTTGAGTTTTGACATGGTTCGGTTAAGCTCCGTGTCCGGCGAGGCAGGTTCGTCTCGTAGCAATCCGCGCAGAGTCGCCGGGGATATTCCCAGGATGCGGCTTGCCTGCTCCAGGTCGCCCTTGGTATGGGCCAACACCTTCCGGATGTATTCTCTGCGGGCTTGATGCAAAGTGCCGACGCGATCCATGGCCACTCACAGGCTAAAACTCGGGTGGTCCCATATCTTGTGGCTGCAAGCGCCGTACCAGACGGGGCCTCCGAATTACCTGCGGCATAACCTGCTTGAATAAAAGGAAAAGGCCCGGCGCACCCCCCCGAGGGACGGCGCCAGGCCCCGTAGCTGCCATAAAGCTATTTACCAGGGATGTGCCAAGCTTTTTTCCATCAAAGGGTCCCCGGGGGCTACACGGGACGCTTGAAGGCGTAGCGGGCCATGCGCTTGCGCAGGGTGGGCCGGGAGACCCCCAGGGCCCGGGCCGCGGCCGAGATGTTCCAGTCGGTCTGGTTGAGGGTGGTGAGGATGTGCTCTTTTTCCATATCGTCCAAGGTGCGCATGCCCCCCTGCGCAGCGGCCGCGCCACCCGTGTCCTCCAGGGCCGCCTCCACCGCCTCGGCCAGAAGCACCGCCCCCCGGGAGTCCATGGCCGCCTTGGTGAGCACGTTCCTGAGCTCGCGCACGTTGCCCGGCCAGGGGTGGTTCCTGAGCCGCTCCATGGCCGCCTCCTCCACCCGGGTCACGTGGAGGTTCAGGTCCTGGTTGATGGAAAACAAGAAGGACTGCACCAGATCGGGCAGGTCGGCCAGGCGGTGGCGCAGGGGGGGCACCGAGATGTCCACCACCTTGAGCCGGAACAAGAGGTCCGGGCGGAAGGAGCGTTCCGAGGCCATGGCCTCCAGGTCCTGGTTGGTGGCCGCGATGATGCGGGCCTGGGAGCGGCGGGGGGTGGTGCCCCCCACGGGGGTGAACTCGCGGTACTCCAGAAACCGGAGCAGCTTGGCCTGCAAGTTCAGCGGCAGGTCCCCGATCTCGTCAAAGAAGATGGTGCCCCGGCCGGCCAGCTCCAAGCGGCCCTTTTTGCTCTCCACCGCGCCGGTGAAGGCGCCGCGCTCGTGGCCGAAGAGCTCGGACTCCAGCAGGTTTTCCACCAGGGTGGTGCAGTCCACGGTGACAAAGGGCTGGTCCCGGTTGGGCGAGGAGTCGTGGATCACCCGGGCGATGAGCTCCTTGCCGCACCCGGTCTCGCCCATAACCAGCACCGAGGCCTGGTTGCGCGACAACAGGCCGATGGTCTTGAAGATGGCGTGCATCTGGGGGGTGTCGCCGATGATGCGGTTGCGCGGGTCGGGCTTGTGGCCGTCGCCCACCACCGGCTGGGTCTGGCGGGCGGCGGCGGCGATGTGCAGGGCCTTGTCCACCGCCCGGCCCAGGTCGCCGGCCTTCAGGGGCTTGCGGATGTAGTCGTAGGCCCCCAGGCGCATGGCCTCGATGGTGGTCTCCATGTCGTGGAAGGCGGTGATGACGATGACCTTGACTTCCTGGTCCTGCCGGGTGATGCGGGGCAAGAGCTCCAGGCCCGAGACATCGGGCAGGTTCACGTCCAGGATGATCACCTGGGGGTTGAGCTCCCGCCACAGGGCCAGGCCCTGGGCGCCGGTGGGCGCGCTGGTCACCGCCTGGCCCCGCTCCTGCAGAAACATCTCCAGGGATTCGCGCAGGGAGTCGTCATCCTCGATGAGCAGGATCTCGGTCATGCCCGGCATGGCAGCCTCAGGCTGAAGGTGGCCCCCAGGCCGGGCCGGCTCTTGACCAGCACCCGGCCGTCGTGGGCCTCCAGGATGCGCTTTACGTTGCTCAGTCCCAGGCCGGTGCCCTGGGCCTTGTTGGTGGCAAAGGGCGCGAACAGGCCGGCCCTCACCTCCGGGGCGATGCCCGGGCCGTTGTCGTGCACCCCCAGCTCGGCCCAGCTCCCCTGGGAATCGGCGGTTTGCCGGGTCCAGATGGTGATGCGCCCGCCCGCGTCCACCGACTCGATGGCATTGAGCAACAAGTTGAGCAGGGCCTGCTCCAGCTTGGCCGCGTCGGCGACCACCGGGGCCAGGCGGGGGGCGTGGCGCTGCCTGAGCTCGATGCGCTTTTCGGCGGCCTTGCCGGCCAGCAGGTCGGCGCAGTCCTCGGCCACGGCCTTGAGCTCCACCGCTTCGGTCTCCAGTTGCAGGGGGCGGGCCAGGTCCAGGAGCTGCTTGAGGATATCCTCCAGCCGGGTGAGCTCGCGCACCGTGATCTCCAGGCGGCGGCGGTCGAAACCGCTCAGATCCAGCTTGTCGTTGAGGATCATCATGTTCAGGGTGCAGGTGGACAGGGGGTTTCGTATCTCATGGGACAGGCTGGCGGCCACGTGGCCCACGTAGGCCATGCGCTCGTGCTCCCGGATGGTGGCCTCCAGGGCCACCCGCTGGCTGATGTCCCGGCAGATGCCGATGGTCACCGGCCCCTGCCCCAGGTCCACCACCTTGTAGCGCATCTCGGTGACCGCCTCCTCG
Organism: Desulfarculaceae bacterium; assembly: GCA_021737145.1. Lineage (GTDB taxonomy): Bacteria > Desulfobacterota > Desulfarculia > Desulfarculales > Desulfarculaceae > Desulfoferula. The sequence goes on from JAIPEN010000003.1 coordinate 275,702, forward strand.
GGAGAGCGGCCGGAGCGGGAGTATTCCAGTTCCCCCTCGGGAGAGCGCTTGGCCAGGGCCTCCCACAGGGCCTCCATGACCCGTTGGCGGTCCCCGGTCTCCACGAAGCGGAAGAAGGGACGCCCCACCACCCCCTCCTCGCTGGCCCCGTGCATGTCGCAGAAGGCCCGGTTGGCGAAGACGATGCGCTCGCCCTGCACCACGAAGTAGCCGTCGTTGATCTCGTTGACCAGGGTCTTGTAGCGCTTCTCGCTCTCGGCCAGCTCGGCGGTGCGGGTGCGCACCTTGCGCTCCAGGTTGGCCGCGTGGCGGCGCAGGGAGCGCTCGTGCATCTTTTGGAAGTAGTCTGAAAAGCGGTGGATGGTGTAGGCCAGGCAGGCGTTGATCTGGGGCACGCTCTCGGCCAACAGGTCGGCCAGCTCGGGCGCGCACAGCCGCTCCACCACGATCTCCCTGAACAGCTCGAATGCCTTTTGCACGTCCGACAGGGGGAAGCCGGCGTCCAGGCGCTTTTTGGTGATGAAGTCGATGAACTGGTCGATGCGGGCCGGGTCGCCGTGCTCCAGGGCCTGCAGGTTGGCCAAGAAGGCGCCGGTGGCGGTGACGAAGAACTCGCTGGTGGGCCGGCGGCGGTAGGGCGGGGAGAGCTGGCCCAGGCGGTCCACCCACTCGCTGATGATCTCGCCCTGGTTTTGCTTTAGCCAGGGCAGGAAGCGGCCGTGGGGCTTGAAGGGATAAGCCGCCGGCCAGGGGGAGGGCGAGCGCGGCGGGACGGCCGGGCCCCGTTCGGACGCGGGCTCCCCGGGTCGCGTGAGGCGTCTGGCGGCCGCGAAGGGCATGGCGATATCTCCCTGCTTGGGAAAAGGGACCAACCGGCCAAAGGCCGGGGCTCCGGCGGCCCGCCAAAGGCCGGGCGGGTCAGGGAGTGCCTATGATGTCGCGATGCGAATCCGCCGGGAAAGCCTTGAGGCGCGGTTTTGGTGGGAGATCAGGTTGCCAATCCGTGCCGCGCCTTGCGCCCGCCAAGGCCAAAGCCTGGCGGGCCGTTGCCCTCCCTTTGTAGCATAGGCGGGCGCCGGGCAACAAGCCGCCCTGAACAGCGGGGCGCATCCCCGGCCGGGCTCGCAAATCCCCCCTCCCCCCTTGACATTTGAGAGCCGCTTAGAATATTAATGGCATTCAGGCGATGAAACATATTCATTCGTCTGATGGCTCTCTTGGGAATAACACAACGAAAACGGGCATATGGGCTTAGCTGAAAGGCGGGCGCGGGAAAAGCGCCAGCGCCGGGAAGACATCCTGGACGCAGCCAAAAAAATATTCTCGGCCAAGGGATTTCACGGGGCGACCGTGGAGGAAATCGCCGGGGAAGCCGAGCTGAGCCCGGCCACCCTTTATCTGTATTTTGCCAACAAATGGGAGCTTTACGCCTCGCTCAACCTGCGCATGCTCGAGTTTCTCTGCGAGCGCATAGAGCGGGTGGACCGGGAAGACGGCCTGGACCCGCTGCAAAAAGTGCGGCAAATGGCCGAGGCCATGTACGATGTCTACTGCTTTGACCCGGACATCCTGACCAACGTGCTGCGCATGCAGGCCAGCCCTTATCTGGAGCAACTGCCCGATAAGATGCGCGACCAGGTCAACGCCAAGGTGGCCCAGGCCCTCCGGGCCTTTGCCAAGATATTTCAAAAGGGCGTGGAGCAGGGATATTTCCCTGACTTTCCCCCCATGGCCCTGTCGGACATCATCTGGTCGGTTTTCACCGGCCTGGTTCTGCTGGAGCGCAGCAAGAACCTTTTCGACTCCCAGAAGGATTATTTGAAACCGACCCTATTTTTGGCCATTGAGATCATGGCCCAGGGGATGTCCAGCCAGGGAATGCGGGACTACACCCAGGGCCTGGCTGATCACGGCCCGGAGCATTCGCCCCCAAAAGCGACCTGAGGAGACATGGCTATACTCTCGGTGGATAACCTGTCCTTATCCTTCGGCGGCCTGTCGGTGCTGAACGATATTAGCTTCTCGGTGAACCCTGGCGAAATCTTCGCCATCATCGGTCCCAACGGAGCGGGCAAGACCTCGATCCTCAATTGCATCGGCGGCTTTTACAAGCCCTCGGCCGGGCGCATCAGCTTTGACGGCAAGGACATAACCCGCACCAGCCCCGACCGGCGGGCAGCGCGGGGCCTGGCCCGCACCTTCCAGAACATCGCCCTGTTCCGGGGCATGACCGTGTTGGACAACATAAAGCTGGGGGCCCACGCCCACCTCAAGACCGGCTTGCTGCGCGCCCTGGCCTATTGGGGCCCGGCCCACCGCGAGGAGATGACCCTCAGGGAGCAGGTGGAACAAGACGTAATCGACTTCCTGGAGATCGAGGCCATCCGCAAGCAGGCGGTGGGCTCGCTGGCCTATGGCCTGCAAAAGCGGGTGGAGCTGGCCCGGGCCCTGGCCATGCATCCCAAGGTGCTGCTCATGGACGAGCCGGTGGCGGGCATGAACGCCGAGGAGACCGAGGACATGGCCCGCTTCGTGCTGGACATCCAGGAGGAGCGGGACATCACCGTGGTGCTCATCGAGCACGACATGAACGTGATCATGGACATCAGCGACCGGGTGATGGTGGTGAACTTCGGCCAGAAGATCGCCGAGGGCACCCCGGACGAGGTCCAGTCCCACCCCGAGGTCATCAAGGCCTATCTGGGACAGAAGAAGGACTAGCCCGCATATTTCATGAGGTTTGGGTGGTATTAAACAACGAAGCAGTATTCATGGGGTCGTTATGAAAAAAGTCCTGACATGGTCAAGGTACGATTTGTACCTGGGCCCGGCACAGTCAGCCGCCGGCAGACAAGGCGGCTGGCAAGCGAGGGCCGAAGGCGTAGCCCAAGCTACGTCGAGGCCCGAGCGCAGCCAGCAACACCGTATGCCGGTGGCTGGCGAAGCCGGACACACGGCCTTCATGAAATATACGGGCTAGGGCCGCATGGATATCCTGGCTCAACTAATCGTCAGCGGCATCGCGGTGGGCGGGGTCTACGCCCTGATCGCCCTGGGCTTCGTGGTCATCTACAAGGCCACCAGCATCATCAACTTCGCCACCGGCGAGTTCATGATGATCGGGGCCTACTTCTTCTACACCTTCCTGGTCATGGTGGGCATGCCGCCCATACCCTCGTTCCTCATGGTCATGCTCTGCTCGGCCATGCTGGGCCTGTTCATCGAGCGGGCCATCCTCAGGCACATGCTGGGCCAGCCCACCATCAGCATCGTCATGGTCACCATCGGCCTCAGCTCCATCCTCATGGGCCTGGCCGAGATGATCTGGTCCACCGATTTCAAGAACTTCCCGCCCCTGTTCCCCCGCGCCCCCATCATCCTGGGCGACATAATCATCCGCTCCAACCTGTTCTGGGGCTTCATCGTGGCCATGCTGGCGGTGGCCGCCTTCGCCCTATTGTTCAAGTACGCCAAGGTGGGAGTGGCCATGCGGGCCACGGCCGGCGATCAGATGGCCGCCTTTTCCATGGGCATCAACGTGCGCACCATGTTCACCGTGGCCTGGTCCCTGGGGGCCATAGCCGCGGCCCTGGGCGGGGTGATCATCGGCAACATCGGGGGCATCCAGCCCACCCTGGGCAACATCGGGCTCAAGATCTTCCCGGTGGTGATCCTGGGGGGCCTGGACTCCATCGCCGGAGCGGTGGTGGGCGGTTTCATCGTGGGGCTGGTGGAGAACATCGCCGGCGGCTATCTGGACCCCTACGTGGGCGGCGGAGTCAAGGACCTGGCCCCCTTCGTGGTGCTGGTGCTGATCCTGCTGATCAAGCCCTACGGGCTGTTCGGCAAGGAAGATATCGAGAGGCTTTAGCCCGGATATTTCATGAGGGTTGGGCGATATCAAATAACGGTTAAGTGCTTATGGGACTTTTATGAATAAAGCACCTACATCACCTGGGTACGGTTTGTATCTAGCGCCGGCGCAGCCAGCAACACAGTATGTCGGCGGCTGGCGCAGCCGGACGCGCGGCCATCATGAAATGTGCGGGCTAATCCAATGCGCATAGGCGATTACAAGGAAAGCTACTCCGCGGACGAGGCGGTCTTCCGCACCGGCACGGTGCGGGTGTGGATGCTCCTATTGTTCGTGGCCATGGCCGTGTTCCCCTTTTGGGCCGGGCCTTATCTGCTCTACATGGCCAACCTCACCGGGGTGGCCATCATCGCGGCGGTGGGCCTGAACATCCTCACCGGGGCGGCCGGCCAGATATCGTTGGGCCACGCCGCCTTCGTGGGCATCGGGGCCTACACCGCGGCCATACTCACCACCCGCCTGGGCCTGCCCTTTTTGATCTGCCTGCCCCTGAGCGGCATATCGGCCGCCTTCTTCGGCATGATCGTGGGCGCGCCTTCCATGCGCATGAAGGGGCTCTACCTGTGCATCGCCACCCTGGCCGCCCAGATGATCTTCGAGTTCATCTTCGTGCACTGGACCTCGGTGACCGGCGGCATCCGGGGCATCAACGTGCCCACGGCCAGCATCTTCGGCATATCCTTTGACACCGAATTCAAGATGTACTTCATCACCGTGCCCATCATGGTCATCGCGGTGAGCGCGGCCAGAAACCTGTTCCGCACCCGGGTGGGCCGGGCCTTCATCGCCATCCGCGACCGGGACATCTCGGCCGAGCTGATGGGCATCAATTTGTTCCAATACAAGCTCTACGCCTTCGCCACCTCCAGCTTCTTCGCCGGGGTGGCCGGGTGCTTGCAGGTCTACATCCTCAAGATCGTCACCCCGGAGCATTTTCCCCTGCACGAGTCGGTGCGCTATTTGGCCATGATCATCGTGGGCGGCCTGGGCTCGGTGTTGGGCAGCATCTTCGGGGCCATCTTCATGACCTGCGTGCCCGAGGCCCTGCAGAGCCTGCTGTCCCTGTTCCAGGGCATCGACGACAAGATAATGAGCTACCTCTATCCGCTGCAGACCGTGGTCTTCGGCATGTTGATCGTGGTGTTCCTGGTGTTTGAGCCCCACGGCCTGGCCGAGATGTGGCGGCGCCTGAAGGACTATTTCCGGCTGTGGCCTTTTGAGCACTAGGCCGGAAGCTGATAACGGGAGGGATTTGGCCGGGGCGCAGGGAGCGCCGGACGGCCGAGCGATTACCCCAACAGAGGAGGGTTGGATGAAATCTCTACGGGTTACCTTGGGAGTCATGTTGAGTCTGTGCCTGGTGCTGGGGGCCGGGGCGGCGCTGGCGGCCGACACCATCAAGATTACCGCCCAGCAGCCCCTGACCGGCCGCTTCGCCTTCGCGGGCAAGCACATCCATCAGGGCCTGGCCGATTCCATCGCCTATGCCAACGAGCAGGGCGGGGTGGACGGCCAGAAGTTCGAGTACATTTACGAAGACACCGGCTACGACCTGAAGCGGGCGGTGGCCAGCTTCAAGAAGATGGTGGCCAAGTACAGCCCGGTGATGAACTACGGCGAGTCCACCGGCGAGGGCAAGGCCCTGGCTCCGGAGATCAACAGCCGCTATCACCTGGTCTACGGCTCCACCAGCTTCTCCCAGGAGCTGGCCGACCGGGCCAAGAACCCCTACTTCTTCGTTTCCGGGCCCACCTATGCCCAGCAGTTCGGCATCCTGCTCAAGTACATCGCGGCCCATCCCAAGACCAAGGGCAAAACTCCCACGGTGGCCTTCTTCCACTCGGACACCGAGTTCGGCCGCGACCCCATCCCCTACGCCCGCGAGATGGCCAAGAAGCTGGGGGTCAAGGTGGTGGCCGAGGAAGTCACCGCGGTGGGCGCGGTGGACATCACCAGCCAGTTGCTGGACTTGAAGCGCCACAACCCGGACTACTGCATCTTCCAGGGCTACGTGGTGCCGCCCATTCCGTCGGTGATCCGCGGGGCCAAGGACTTCGGGCTCACGACCACCTTCATGGGCACCTTCTGGACCATGTCCAAGATGCTCCTGGACAAGCTGGGCGCCGACGGCGAGGGCTACATGGGCGTGATGCCCTATGCCTACTGGTACCACACCGACGTGCCCATGATTAAGATCATCCAGGACTTCAACAAGCGGCATCATCCGGACGTGAAGTACCGCCCCAACAGCTATATGCAAGGCTGGTTCACCGGCATGGTCTACGTCAAGCTGGCCAAGATGTGCAAGGCCAAGGGCCTGCCCATCACCGGGCCCAACCTGAAGAACATGATCCCCCAGGTCAAGGACTGGGACACCAAGGGCTTTGCCGGCACCGTGAGCTTCAAGCACAGCAACGCCACCGCGGTGGGCAAGGTCTACATCGGCAAGGGCGGCAAGTTCATGCCGGCCTCCGACTGGATCTACCTGGACAAGTAAACCCTGGGCTTCCGGACGGGGCGCGCGAGCGCTCCGCCCGGAAGCAAGCCAATTCACTGGGGAGGCGGGAAGCTCTTATAGCCATGACCGCAAACAACGACGAGCAGGCCATCCTCACGGTCAACAACATCGAGGTGGTCTACAACCACGTGGTGCTGGTGCTCAAGGGCCTGAGCCTGGCCGTGCCCAAGGGGTCCATCGTGGCCCTGCTGGGCTCCAACGGGGCGGGCAAGAGCACCACCCTCAAGGCCATCAGCGGCCTGCTGCCCCTGGAGGACGGCGAGATCACCGACGGCTGGCTGGAGTTCGAGGGCCAGCGCCTGGGCGACGAGCTGCCCCACAAGCTGGTGCGCCGGGGCATCTTCCAGGTCATGGAGGGGCGCCGGGTCTTCGAGGACCTGACCGTGGAGGAAAACCTGACCTGCGGGGCCTACACCCGCCGGGACCGCTCCGGGGTCAAGGCCGACCTGGACAAGTGCTTCAACTACTTCCCCATCCTCAAGGACCGCCTGGGCAAGCTGGCCGGCTACCTGAGCGGCGGGGAGCAGCAGATGCTGGCCATCAGCCGGGCCCTGTTGGCCCGGCCAACCCTGATGATGCTCGACGAGCCTTCCCTGGGCCTGGCCCCCCTGCTGGTGGAGGAGATTTTCGCCATCATCCAGGAGATCAACCAGAAGGAGGGCACCTCCATCCTGCTGGTGGAGCAGAACGCCCAGATGGCCCTGGGGGTGAGCTCCTACGGCTACATCATGGAAAGCGGCCGGGTGGTCTTGGACGGCCCGGTGGAGCGCCTGCTGGCCGACCAGGACGTGCAGGAGTTCTACCTGGGCCTGGGCTCGGGCGGGGCCCGCAAGAGCTACCGTGAGGTCAAGCACTACAAACGGAGGAAGAGGTGGTTGAGCTAAGCGGCAAGACCCTGGGCCAGTTCTTCCTGGACCGCGTGGCCGAGCGGGGCGAGCAGGTGGCCCTCCGGGAAAAAGACTTCGGCATCTGGCAGAAGGTGACCTGGGAGGGCTACCGGGACCATGTGAAGCACTTCGCCCTGGGGCTGGTGTCCCTGGGGTTCAAGCGCGGGGATCAACTGGCCATCATCAGCGAGAACTGCCGGGAGTGGCTCTACGCCGACCTGGCGGCCATCTGCCTGGGCGGGGTCTCGGTGGGGGTGTATCCCACCAGCCCCTATCCCGAGGTGCACTACGTGGTCAAGCACTCGGACAGCCGCTTCGTGGTGGCCGAGGACCAGGAGCAGACCGACAAGATCCTGGAGGTCTGGGACGACCTGCCCCTGGTGGAAAAGATCATCGTCAAGGACACCAAGGGCCTCAGGCACTACCCCCAGGACATCATCATGTCCTTCGAGGCGGTGGAGGAGCTGGGCCGGGCCTGGGAAGCCAAGGAGCCGGACCGCTTCGAAAAAGAGGTGGCCCTGGGCAAGGCCGAGGACGTGTGCATCATGGTCTACACCTCGGGCACCACCGGCAAGCCCAAGGGGGCCATGATCAACCACCTGAACATCGAGGCCATGACCCTGGGCACCATCGAGGCCATCGGGGCCACGGACCAGGATTCGGTGGTCTCCTATCTGCCCCTGTGCCACGTGGCCGAAAAGATATTCAGCCTGTTTTTGCCCATGTACGTGGGCTATCCGGTGAACTTCGCCGAGTCCATCGCCACCATCCAGAGCGACCTCAGGGAGATCGCGCCCACGGTTTTTCTGGGGGTGCCGCGCATCTGGGAAAAGCTGCAATCAGCCATCTACATCAACATCCAGGACAGCTCCCGCCTCAAGCGATGGCTCTTCCGGCGCTCATACGCGGTGGGCCGCAAGATGGCCGGGGTGCGCCTGGAGGGCCGGCCCGCCGGCCCGGGGCTCAAGCTGGGCTTCTGGGCCGCCTATTGGCTCATGCTGCGCTCCTTGCAGAACTTCGTGGGCCTGCGAAGCGTGCGTTTCTGCTTCTCGGCCGCGGCCAAGGTGAGTCCGGACGTGCTGCGCTTTTTCCACGACCTGGGCATCCGGGTCAAGGAAGGCTACGGCATGACCGAGTCCACCGGCCTGAGCTTCATCCACATGGATGACGACATCCGCATGGGCACCGTGGGCAAGCCCATCTCCTGCGTGGAGTTCGCCATCGCCCCGGACGGCGAGCTGCTCAAAAAGGGCCCGCTGATCTTCGTGGGCTACTACAAGAACGACCAGGCCACCCGCGAGGCAATCGTGGACGGATGGCTGCACACCGGCGACGTGGCCGAGATGGACGAGCGGGGCCATTTGTGCATCGTGGACCGCAAGAAGGACATCATCATCACCAGCGGCGGCAAGAACATCGCGCCCAGCGAGATCGAAAACGCCTTGAAGGTGAGCCCCTACATCAAGGAGGCCATCGTCATCGGCGAGGGGCGCAACTTTATCGCCGCCCTGATCCAGATCGACTTCGACAACGTGGGCAAGTGGGCCACGGACAACCACCTGGCCTACACCAACTTCAAGAACCTCTCGGTCAACCCCGAGGTTTTGCGCCTGATCCAGGGCGAGGTGGACCAGGTGAACAACCAGTTCGCCCGGGTGGAGAACGTGCGCAAGTTCAAGCTGCTCACCAAGGAGCTGGACCACGACGACGACGAGCTCACCGCCACCATGAAGGTGCGGCGGGCCAACATCTACCAGAAGTTCGCGGAGGAGATCGAGGAGGTCTACGGGAAGCGGGCCTAGCCCAAGCTAGGTCGAGGCCCGAGCGCAGCCAGCAACACCGTATGCCGGCGGCTGGCGCGGCCGGACGCACGGTCCCCATGAAATTCGCGGGCTTAGAGCGAGACAGCCACCCCCCGCTCACGGAACCAGCGCAGCATGACCTCTTCCAGGGCCTGGCCGGCGTTCAGCTCCCGGCCGATGACCCGGCGCAGGCGGGCCAGGCGCTCCGGCCCCAGGCGCTCGCTCAGGGCGGGGCAAAAGAAGTTCAGGCAGATGGCGAAGTGGGCCGTGAGGCGGCAGCCTTCGGCCCCGTTGAAAAAGCAGTCCTGCCCTCCCTCGGCCTCGTCGGGCAGCTCGGCGCCCAGCATCAGGTTGATCAAGAGCAACAACTCGCCGTACCACTCCTCGGCCCCGGCAAAGCAGCAGGAGGCCCCGCCGCCCTCGCCCGCGCAATCGGCGCAGGCGGCAAAGGCCTGGTCCGAGCGCATCAACCCCTGGCTGCGCAAAATGGCCTGGTGATACTCGGCCAGCAGGCGCGCGATCTCCCCCTCGGCAACCAGGGCCGCCCCGTGCTCTTGCCAGAGGCGGCGCGCGGCGGCGGTGCGTTGGGCCCGCGCCGGGGCCAGGGGTTGGTTGCGCAACAAAATCAGTCTCCTAGACAAGCTTCCAGTGCTCGTATTTGGCCAGGTCGGTGGCGTACTCTTCCAAAAAGCGGCGGATGGTCACCACCTCCACCAGGGCCGAGGTCTCCATATTGGCGTTGACCGCGTAGGCGTGGCCGTTGCCCCGGAAGAAAAAGGCCGAGTGGTTGATGTAGCGCCGGGTGCAATAGGTGATGATGCCCGCCTCCTTGAGCACCTCCGTGGGCTTGGCCCGCCGGAAGTTGAGGCCCCTAACCCCCCGCAAAAGCTTTACCTTGTCGATACGGCCCCGAAGCTGCTCGCACTGGCAACGGGCCACCAGACTAGCCGGGTCCGGCGGGGTGAGGCCCTTGAATAAAAAGGCATTGACCACCGCGGTGGGGAAGCAGCCATAGGGCGACACCTGGGCCGAGAACTTACGCCTTTTGTACAACGCGCCTGCCTGGGGCCGTCCCCTCTTGGGGCGGGGCGGCCGGGAAATATGGAGTAGATACGGCGCGGGACGCGGGGCGGCAACCGCCTGACCGGGGACCGGGCGCCGGATGTTTCGAGAGAGTCAGACCATATTACCGGATAGGCCGGGGCGGGTCACCAAAGACTTTGGGCCCCCCGTCCCGTGGACGGAGAGCCCCAAGCAAGTTGCCGATTTTAATCGCTAAGTAGGCTACCAGCCGTACTTTTTGAGGGCCTCGCGCACTGCGGTTTCCCGCACCTGCTCGTCCATCTCCACGCGCCGGTCGCGCCCTTCGTTGATCTTGGCGGCCAGGGCGTCGATATCCGCCGGTTTTTCCATGAAGTCCAGGGCGCCCAGCTTGATGGCCTCGATGCCGGTCTGCAGGGTGGCGTGGCCGGTGAGCAGGATGATCTGCAAATCGGGCTTCTTTTTCAGGGCCCGCTTGAGGGTCTCCATGCCGTCGATCTCGGGCATCATGAGGTCCAGAACGATGGCGTCGAATATCTGGGAGCCTATCTTTTCCAGGGCCACGGCCCCGTTTTGGGCGGTATCCACGCTAAAGCCACGGTTGGCCAACCGCTCGGCCACGGTCTCCAGGAATTCCGGCTCATCATCCACGATCAACACATTGGGCTGTAGCATTTCTGCCTCCTAGCTGCTCTGGAACTGGGCTCCCCGCACCATATCCTTTTTTTGATTATAGCCTCTTTTACTTGGAGAGGCTAAGGCGCACCTCGTTTTGGCCGGCCGAAAAACTGGCTCCCAGGGACTCCAGGATGGCCGCCTCTGGCGGGGCCGGCTCCTGGGCGAAGTCGCCCTTGAGCCAGAACACCAGCCCCTCGGGGCCCTTTTCCAGGCCCGCCTTGAGCACCTGGCCCTTGCCCGCCGCCTCGGAGGCGTTAACCAGGCAATACCACATGGCCGCCTCCAGCAGGAACATATCCACCCCAGTGGGCAGCTCAACGTCGCCGCCTTCGGCCTCCACGCTCACCCCCAGCAAAGAGGCCCGGCGGGCGAACATCTCCAGGGTCAGGGGCAGCAGCCCATCGGCCCGCAGGGCGCCGGGCTTCAGATCCGCCGAATGGGCAAAGGCGTTGAGCCGCTTGACCACCTCGTCGGCCTGGCCCACCCGGGCGATGATGCGCTCCACCAGGGTGTGCAACCGCTCCGGGTCCACCTGGCGGCCCTTGGCGGCCATTTCCAGAAACTCCTGGAGCAGGTGGCTCTGCTCGTTCATCACCGCAAGTTCGTTTTTTATCTCATGAGTGGCGTTGGCGGTAACCTGGGCCAGAAAGTCCAGGGACAGACGCCGCAGTTGGTCTTGGTTGTGGTCCATTGAACGTGTCTCTCCCGCCGCCCCTCCCGGCGGCCCCAGCCTCGGATGCCCTCAGCCCTGATGAAATAATCTGGCTAAGTATGTCACAAAAAGGCTCGCCTGGGGGAGGATTGCGCCATCTTTTTTGGGCGCATGGGCCCAGCCTGGACATTTCATGAGGCTTGGGCGGCACTGAGCCGCGAGCTTGTATTTATGCAACCATTATTTAAAAAGCACCGACGATATCAGTCACGGTTTTTATCCCTTTCCGGCACAGCCAGCCGGTGGCAGGCAAGGCGTCTGGCAAACGAGGGCCGCAGGCGTAGCCGAAGTGCTGCGTCGAGGCCCGAACGCAGCCAGCCACACCGCATGCCGCCGGCTGGCGCAGCCGGACGCAAGAGCCTTCATGAAATATCCAGGCTAGAGACGGAACACGGTGGGCTGGTTCTGCTCGTCCACCTCGATGCCCACGTAGTCGCCGGTGGTGTAGCCGAACTGACGGAAAGCGGCCACCACCTCCGCGTTGCGCTCGGCCCGCCAAAAGGCGGTCCACAGGGGGTTGCGCACCGTGGAGACCCCGTAGGCGTCGTGGCTGCACAGGTTGCGCCGGAAGCGGTCCATGGTAACGAGGGTGTCGGCCTCGGAGATGAACTGGTCCACCTTGTACAGGTTGGCGTACAGGGCGCGGCTCAGCCCGGCCTGCAGCTCGGGGGTGTCGTCCAGGTAGTGGTTGGCCACCTGGTAAAGCTCCTCGGGCACCTCGATGGACAGGCCCAGGACCCCGAAGCGCTCGTGGCTCAGGGCGAAGCGCTCCATTTTGCGCTCAAAGGAGCCCACCATGTCCTTGACCTCTTCCACCCCCTCGGGGGTGACGCCCCCACTGAGCACCATGTCCTCGCAGCGGCCGATGACCTGAAGGTAGAGATTCTGGTTGTCCATCAGGTAGATGGGCCGCTCGCGGTAGTTGCGCCGCAGCCGGATGCGCATGAGCCCGTCCAGGAGCACCGCCCGCTCCCGCTCCTTGTACTCGGCCGCGTCCAGCTTGGAGATGTCGGTGGCCTGCACCAGGTGGATGGTTCCGTCCGGGCCGATTACGTACTCGATCTCGCAGGGGAAGCCCAAACGTCCTTGGATGTCCTCGGAGATTCGGAGCAGCTTGCGGTCGTGCGGGGTCTGGGTGATGTAGGGCTCGCTCTGCACCCGGTGCACCCGGTCGCGGCAATAGCCGAACTCCCAGTGGTCCCCCAGCATCTTGGCCATCACGTTGGTGCCCTCGATAAAGGGCATCACGATGACCCCCAGCTCGTCCGCGTCCAGCTCCGGGGAGTTGTTGAACTTCTGCTGCCTAAGGATGCTCAGGCGCTTGGTGGTGCTGGCGATTTTGATGATGCGCCTGCGGGCGTAGAGCACCCCGCCCAGGTCGGCGTAGGTCTCCAGGGACTCGAAGGTGCCGCCCTTGTAGCGCGACTCCTGGGGATGGCAGGAGCGCACGATGACCTTGTAGTCAGGGCAATGGGCGGCCAGGAACTTTTCCAGCCCGTCGAAGCTCTCCCGGACGAAGTCCTCGGCCGGCATGTAGAGAAAGGGCGGCACGTTGAAGCGGGCCGAGCGTAGCAGGCCCAGCAGGCGCGCCTTTTCCGGTATTAAGGTGTGCTGGTCTTGCATGCTCTCCGGCCCGGGGTGGTCTGGAATTTATACGCAAGGTTGAAACACCCGGCCCCTTGAGGGAGGCCGGGCGTTGGGAACCGTTTCATCTAATATACTACCGCGCGGCCGGCTATCAACCAGGGGTTTGCGGCAAAATCACGTCAATCTCCCCGAAACGGCCCTAAACCGGGCTGATTTCCACCGCGTTGCAGTGAAAAGCGCAGGTTTCGCCCATGTCGGCCAGGCGCTGGCTGGTGAGCTGGTTGACCCCGCCCGAGGCGAAAAATTGCGGCCAGTGGATGCCCTCCAAGACCAGCAGCTCGGGACGGGTGTCATCGGTGAGCCAGGCCCAGAGGCGGCACTCGCCGCGCCGGTTGAACAGCTTGACCTCCTGGCCGTCGGCAATGCCCCGCTCCGCGGCGGTGTGGGGATGGATCATCACCCGTGGCCGCCCGGCCTGGCCGCGCAGCTCCTGGATTTCGTTGAAGGCCGAGTTGAGCAGCAAATGGTGCGGCGGGGTGATCAGTTCCAGGGGATATTCGGCCCCGCCCTCTGGGTCGCGCACCACCTCTCCGCTGGGCAGGGGGTCGTGGCCTTTGTCCGCCAGGGACTGCGAGAAGAACTCCACCTTGCCCGAGGGGGTGTTGAAGCCATGGGCATAGGGGTTGGCCGGGATGTTCAGGCGCACCGGCTCGCCCTGCCACAGGGCGTCCATGTCCACCCCCTCCAGGGCCGGGGACGGCGCGGCCAAAAAGGCGCGCATGAAATCGTCCTCGCTGGCGGAGAACACCTCTTCGGTAAAGCCCAGGCGGGCGGCCAGGTCCTGGAAAATGGCCAGGGTGGAGCGGCTCCGGCCCACCGGGGGGATCGCCGGCCGGGCCATTTGCAAGTAGTTCTGGCCATAGGAGCGGTACAAGTCGCTGACCTCGAAGGAGCTGGCTCCGGGCAGGATGAGGTCGGCATAGCGGGCGGTGTCGGTGAGGAACATCTCCTGCACCACGGTGAACAGGTCATCCCGGGCCAGACCGGCCAGGACTTGGCGGGACTGGGGAGCCACCGCGGCCGGGTTGCTCAAATACACGTAGAGCATCTTTATGGGCGGGCCGTCCAGTTTGGTCAGGGCGTCGCCCAGATGGACCATGTTCACCGCGCGGGTGCCGGGGGGGCACAGGTCGGGACGGGTGAGGCTGGTCAGGTCGCTTGGCGCCCCGCCCAGGGAGCGGGTGATGCCCCCGCCGGGCCGGGCAAAGGCCCCCACCAGGGCGGGCAGCAGGGCGATGGTGCGCATGGCCATGCCCCCGGCCAGTTGGCGGGCCGGTCCCGCCCCGGTGCGGATGTAGGGCGCTTTGGCCCGGCCGTACTCTTGGGCCACTTGCGCGATCTCCTGGGCGCTGAGGCCGGTGAGCCGGGCGGCCCGCTCCGGGGGATACTCGGCCGCCCGCGAAACAAGCTGCTCATAGCCCAGGGTGTGGGCCGCGATGTAGTCGCGGTCAACCAGCCCCTGGCTGATCAGCACCGACATCATGCCCAGGGCCAGGGCCGCGTCGCTGCCCGGCTTGAGCATGAGGTGCTGATCCGCTTTTTTGGCGGTGCGGTTGCAATAGGGATCGATCACCACGATCTTGGCCCCCTGCTTCCTGGCCTTTTGGAACCAGGGCCAGGCGTGCAGGTTGGTGCTCAGGGTGTTGGAGCCCCAGATGAGGATATAGTCGGACCCCGCCGCGCTCTCGATGTCCGTGCTGGGTCCGGAGCCCAGGCTGGCTTGGTAGCCGGCCGAGGCCGCCGCGCTGCAGATGGTGTAGAGCAGGCGGCTGGCCCCCAGCTTGTGGAACAGGGCGTGGCCCGACTGGCGCTGCACCAGGCCCATGGTGCCGGCATAGGAAAAGGGCAGGATGGCCTCGGGGCCGTGGGCGGCGGCGGTGTCCTGCATGCGGGCGGCCACCTCGCCCAGGGCCTGGTCCCAGGTGACCGGCTCGAACCGGCCCGAGCCCTTGGGGCCGCTGCGCTTCAGGGGGGTGGTGATGCGTGCCGGGTTGTGCACGTGCTCGGGAAAGTGGCCCGCCTTGCGGCAGATGAATCCCTGGGTGTAGGGGTGCTCCGGATCGCCCTTGACCGCGCTTATGCGGCCGTCTTCCACCTGGACCAGAAGCCCGCAGCAGTCGGGGCAATCCTTGCAGCAAACCGATCTTCGCCACATGCTTGCGTCGTCCTCGCCCCCTCCAGGGCCGGGCGTCCGGCTGCGCCAGCCACCGGCATACGGTGTTGCTGGCTGCGCTCGGGCCTCGACGTAGCTAACGGCTACGCCTGCGGCCCTCGCTGGCCAGACGCCTTGTCTGCCGGCGGCTGGCTGTGCCGGGCCCGAGTGCAGAGCGCGGCAAAACCGCACTGGAGCTCTTTGCACAACGGCTCCGTGAATAATGAACCGTTGCCTAATGCCACCCAACCCTCATGAAATATTCGGGCTAGGCGGCGGGCGGCTCCTCGGGCCGGTTGCCTTGGGCGTCCAGGCCCAGATCCAGGCAGATCATGGCCAGGCTGGCCCGGATGCGTTCGGCGTTGCGCACCACGGCCGGAAAGTCGCCGGCCTGTTGGCTGAGCGCCTCCAAATCCTGGCGCAAACGGCGGGCCCGCTCCTGGAGGGCGTCAATCGTTTGGTTGTCCATGCTCTCCCCTCCGGCCTAATGCTGATCCGGGCGCAGATCCTTGAAACGCCGCGCCTTCACCTCGTAACGGGTCAGGGTGCCCAAGGGGTGCACCTCTATAGCGTAGCCCAGGTTGGTCTTGAGGCGAAGCTCGTTCTTGAGACGGCCCAGGGTTTGCTCCTGGCCGCCGGCGGATTCGTCGGTGAACTCGATCTTCAGGGTCAGGCGCTCGCTGTCGCCGATGCGCTCCACCACCACCTCGTACTCGTCGGCCAGCTCGTTGAAGCCGCGCACCACCTCTTCGATGGCCGAGGGCGACAGAAGCACGCCCTTGACCTTGGTGATGTCGTCGGCCCGGCCCTGCACCCCGCCCTTGATCAGGCGGAAGGTGCGTCCGCAGGGGCAGGGATCGGCCGCCCACTCGATGATGTCCTTGGAGTCGAAGCGGATGCAGGGCTGAGCCTGGCGGTCCAGGGCGGTGATGATCATCTTGCCCTTCTTGCCCGGCTCCTCGATCAACTCGCCGGTGACCGGGTCCTCGATCTCCACCAGGAACAGGGCCTCGTTCACGTGCAGCCCGCCGGGCTGCTCGGCGCACTCGTAGCTCCAGGCCCCGATCTCGGTGGCCCCGGCATGGTCGAACAGCTTGGCCCCCCAGGCCTTCTCGATGCGCTGCTTGGTGCTGGGGATGGAGGCCCCGGGCTCCCCGGCGCAGGTGATGCGCTCGATGCTCATGGCGGCCGGGTCCAGGCCCAGCTTGTTCTTGGCCACGTCGGCCATGTTGAGCATGTAGGTGGGGGTGCCCATCATGGCCGTGGCCCCCAGCTCCTGAATCTTGAGCACCCGGGAGGCGGTGTCCAGCACCCCGCCGGGCACCACCTCGCAGCCGATCTTTTCGCAGGCGTAGTGCCCGGCCCAGAAGGCCACGAAGATATTGTAGCCGAAGGGGATGAACACCCGGTCGCGGGGGCGGTAGCCCTGGGACCAGAGGATGTAGCTCCAGGCCTCGGCCCACCACTCCCAGTCCTGCCAGGTGTCGGCCTGGTAGACCGGAGTGCCGGTGGTGCCAGAGGTCTGGCGAAACTCGGCCACCTTTTCCAGGGGCACGCACAGCCGGCTGCCGTAGGGGAAGGGGTCTTGTTCCTGGGCGCCCTTTAAGAGAGACTTGTCCACCTGGGGCACCCGGCGCACGTCGTCCAAGGTCTTGATGTCCCCGGGCTCCAGCCCGGCCCCTTTGTAAAACTCGCGGTACCAGGGCGAGTTGTCCCAAGCCCAGCCTATGAGGCGCTGAAAACGGGCCAGCTGGGCCGAGCGCAGCCGCTCCCTGGGCATGGTTTCAAGATAAGGGTTCCAATAGGGGCTCGATTCAGACATGGCCGCTCTCGGTTTAATACATCAGGTTGGGTAGCCAGAGCGCGATCTGGGGAAAGAGCACGATAAAGCCCGTGCCCACGATGAGGGCGATAAGGAAGGGCAGCGCGCCCTTGAATATCTTCTCCAGAGGCACGTCCTTGGCGATACCGTTCACCACATAGACGTTGATGCCCACCGGCGGGGTGATGACCCCCATCTGGGTGACCAGCACGATGATCACCCCGAACCACACCGGGTCGTAACCCAGGTCCATGATTATGGGATAGAAGATGGGGATGGTGAGCATGATCAGGGCCAGGGCGTCGATGAAGCAGCCGCCGAGGAGGTAGACCAGCACGATCATGGCCACCACCGCGAAGTCGGGCATGTTCAGCCCGGCCACCCATTCGGCCACGTCGAAGGTGATGCGGGTGACGGCCAGGAAGTGGCCGAAAACCACCGCGCCCGCCACCAGCAGCAGCACCATGCACGAGGTCCTGAGGGTCTCGTAGATGCTTTTGACGAAACCGGGCCAGGTGAGCTGGCGCCGCACCAGGGCCACCAGGCACACCGCCGCCGCGCCCACCGCGCCGGCCTCGGTGGGAGTGAACACCCCGGCGAAGAGCCCGCCCATGACCAGCATGAACACCAGCATGGTCTCGCCGGTCTCCCCCAGGGAGAGCATGCGCTCTTTCCAGGTGAAGGCGTTGCAGGCCGGTCCCTGCTGGGGCGCGAAATAGCAGTAAACCCAAACCGACAGGGCGAAGAAGATGGTGATGAACACCGCGGGCACGATGCCGGCCACGAACAGCTTGCCGATGGACTGCTCGGTGAGGATGCCGTAGACGATGAGCACCACGCTGGGGGGCATGAGCATGCCCAGTCCGCCGCCGGCGGCCACCGAGCCGGTGGCCAGCTCGTCGCCGTAGCCGTAGCGCTTCATCTCCGGCAGGCCCACCGTGGCCATGGTGGCGGCGGTGGCCGGGGAGGAGCCGCACACCGCGCCGAAGGCGGTGCAGGCGCAGACCGTGGCCGTGGCCAGGCCGCCCCGGTAGCAGCCCACCATCTTGTAGGCCGAATCGTAGAGCCGCCGGCTGATGCCCGCGTTGAAGGCGATCTGGCCCATGAAGATGAACAGGGGAATGATGGTCAGGCCGTAGGACGAGTACACGCTGTAAAAGTCCCGGGCCAGCAGCCGGAGGGCCGCCTCGCCGTTTACCTGCACCGCGAAGCCCACGAATCCCACCAGGGTCATTACGTAGGCCACGGGCATGCGGGTGAAGATGACCGTGATCAGCACCAGGATGCCGATTATGCCTATGATGGTGGGATTCATTTGCCGGCCGCCTTTTTCAGGTAGTTCACGCTGTCGGTAAAGATGACCAGGCTGAGCACCCCGAAGGCCACCGCCACCAGATAGATGAGGATGTAGTCCGGGAATTGCAGGCTCATGGAGACTTCGCCCGATTGCTTGACCGTGTTGCCGTAAAGGACCATCTGCCAGCACACCAGCCCGAAGAGCGTCCCGGCGAAGAGGTTGCCCACCCCGCTGTAGATGGCCTGGACCCGGGGGGTGAACTTGCGCACGAAAAGATCCACCCCCACGTGGCCGTGCTCATGGTCGGTCATGGGCATGGCGCAGGCCAGCACGATGGTGGCCATGAAGCTTACGATCTCCACCGCCCCGAAGATGGGCCGGTTGAATGCGCGGAAGATCACGTCCACACAGGTGATGACCATCATGCCCACCAGGGCCGCGCCCCCTACGCGCTTGAGCAGGTTGATGAGTTGCTCAACCGCTTTCTCCCAGCTTTGCACCAAACTCTCCCCTGATAAACGGGGGCGGCCCGAAGGCCGCCCCATTTATGAATGGATTACTTCTGGACTTCGGCCAGCTTCTTCTTGGTAAACTCCAGGGCCTCCTTGGCCGGCACACCCTTGGCGCTGGTCTCCTTGACGTACTCGTCCAGCACCGGATCGGTGGCCTTTTTCCAACGCGCGGCCTCCGCCGCCGACAGCGGGATGAACTTGCGGCCCTTCTTGAGCATCAGCTTGCGTCCGGCCTCGTCCGAAGCGTCCCAGGCCGCGCCGTGCTTGGGGATCCACTCCTTGTTGATCTGGATGATGATCTCCTGCACGTCCTTGGGCAGGGAGTTCCACTTGCCCTTGTTCATCACCACGTAGAAGGTGGAGGTGTAGGCGTTGGCATAGTTCTCGGTGCAGTAGTTGACCACGTCGGCCATCTTCCAGCCCTTGTTCACCTCCATGGGGTAGAGGGCGCCGTCAACCACGCCGCGCTGCAGGGCCTGGTAGAGCTCGGGCATGGGCATGGCCACCGGGGTGCCGCCCAGGGCCTTGACCACCTTGGCGGTGGTGCCGTGGGAGCGGATCTTGAGGCCCTTCATATCCGCCATCTTCTTGACCGCCTTGCCCTTGGTGAACAGGATGCCGGGCCCGTGGGCGTTCAGGTACATCACCTGCACGTCGTCGAGTTCCTTGGGCTTGAACTTCCCATAGACCGCGTTGGCCACGGTGGTGGCGGCCTTGCCGCTCTTGTAGCCCAGGGGCAGGTCCACCACCTCCATCAGGGGGAAGCGGCCCCGGTTGTAGCCGAACAGGCAGAAGCCCAGGTCGCTCATTCCCTGCACCACGCCGTCGTACATCTGCTTGGCCTTGGTCAGGGTCTGGCCGGGGAAGTACTGCACCAGGACCTTGCCCTTGGTGCGCTTGCCCACTTCCTTGCACCAGGCATCGGCCAGCTTGGACTGGACGTGGCTGGGCGGAAAGAAGCAGGAGTAGGTCAGCGTGATCTGATCGTCCGCGGCGGCGGGCAGGGCCCCGATGGCAAACACCGCCATAAGGACAACCGTCAACGTTAAAGCCAGAAACTTTTTGGACATGATTCCCTCCCTTGTGCGGCGGCCTGCCCATAGGCCGCTCTCATAACCCTTTATCCGGCCAGGGCCGGACATCCTTCCTGGTGTTGCAACAAGGGTGTAGCTCTAGAGAAGGATAATATACGAGCCTTAACGGCTGCAAACGCGGCCACGGCCATCGCCGCGGCCGCGCGTTTCATCATGTCCCAGCGTAAATTTCACCTGGCCGGGCACCACCACGGGGCTGCGAAATCAACATGCCCCAGCGGCCGCCAAGCGTCCAGCTAAATAATAATTTTTTCACTTCGCGGGTTTACCTGGTGAGTTCATGCCTGAATCATAGGGAGGCGGCCCCCCAGCCTACCATGACGGCGGTCATGTACCGTGTTTTTCCGGAAAATAGCGGGCCTAGACCCAGAGGGGCTGGTCGTCCAGGCTTTTCAGGGAGGCGGGGGAGACGATCATCACCAGGCCCCGCCGGCTCTCCACGATGCCCAGGCCCCGGAGGCGGGCCATGGTGCGCAGGGTGGACTCGGTGGTGGTGCCGGCCAGCTCGGCCAACTCGCCGCTGGTCAGCTTGATCTCGGAGCCGAACTTCTCCAGCAAGGTGGTGAGCACCCGGACCACCCGCTGCTCCACCCGCTTTTCCACCATGTCCACGATGCGGCTGTTGGCGCTGTCGATGGCCTTGCCCAGGATGGTCATGATGTTGGCCAGGAGCACCGGGTTGGCCACCGCGAACTCGACGAACTCGGCCCGGGGGACGCAGGCCACCACGCTGTCTTGCATGGCCTCGGCCGAAAGGATGCGGGGACTGCCGGTGAAGGGCCCGATGAGGTTGAGGGGCTCGCCGCGCTTGGCCAGGAGATAGGTGATGCACACGCCGCTGGAGGAGGAGATGAACACCTTCACCATGCCCTGGGCCACCAGATAGAAGTATTCGCAGGGGTCTTCCTGCAAGAACACCGGCGCGCCCTTGCCGAAACGGGCGTAAAAGGACATGCCCGCCACCTGCTCTATCTGCTTGGGGTCCAGGCCGTCGAAGCCCATGGCCCGGGCGAACAGGTCCCGCCGTTCTTCGGGCGTGCTGTCCACCAAGCTTCCCCGCGCCATGATCTCCCCTCGCCGCGGAGGGCCATCGCCCCGCCGCTACGCGCCCCCCGCTCTATATCACACTGCGAGCTAGGATATCCGAGCCCGAGCGGACCAGTCAAGACGGGGCAAAGGGACATGACGCCCGGCCCATGGCGGCGTTACAATTATTATTAAAGGCCGTTATGGGGGGATCGAACCCATGGAGGACGCATGCCGTTTCTGAAGAACAAGCTGCGCGGGGCCGCGGCCCTGCTGGTGGCCGGGCTGATGCTGGCGGGGGCCCTGGCCTGTGGGGAATATTACCTGGACCCGGGGCCCAATCCGGCCCGCATCCGGGTGAAGCTGTGGGCCATGGTGCCGGCCAAGCTCAAGCAGGTGCCCAGCGAGTGGATCTACTGGGACTGGAGCCTGAGGCTGGTGGTGCCCAAGGGCGCCTACCCCATGCTGCCTCCCACCGTGAAGCAGGACTTTTACACCATCCCCAACACCAACCCCCTGGTGCGCGACGTGACCTTCCTGGCCCCGCCGGGCAAGCGCAAGTATCTGCTGGAGGTGTACGGCTACGCCATCCGCCAGCGGGGAGAGCACTCGGGCCCCAAGATTCTCACCTATCTGCAGCAGACCTTGGAGCTGGACCTGCCGCCCGGGGGCAGCTATCTCATCGAGCGCCGGGTGGGGGGCCAATAGTCCCTGAGCCGCATGGCTTTGCCGGCTGACCCGGGAGGGGCGGCTGGCTTATAATTGAACTACAGGGGGTGACGCCTTGGCGGAGCGGAACCGGGCTCCGCCCGCCTGCCGGTCAGGGTCCGGGAAAGGAGGCGCGCCATGCCGCCTGACCACCCACCACCCTCGGCGCATCAGGAAATCGAAGAGCTCAAGAGCCGGCTGCGCGAGCTGCGCGGGGACGAGTCCCTGGGCGGCCAAGACCAGCGGGAGGCCAAGTTCCGGGCTCTGACCGAGACCGCGGCCTCGGCCATCTTCATCATCCAGGACGGCCGCTTCGTGTACATGAACCCGGCCGGCCAGGAGCTGAGCGGCTACGGCCACGATGAGCTAAAGAAGATGGACTTCTTGTCCATCGTGCATCCCGACTTCCGCTCCCAAACCCAGCAATACGCCAGCAAGCGCCTGGAAGGCCATCCCGCGCCTTCCCGCTACGAGATCAAGATAATCACCAAGGACGGCCGCGAGCTGTGGGCCGAGCTGACCGCCTCGCTTTTCGAGCACCAGGGGCGGCCGGCCACCATCGGCACGGCCACCGACATCACCGGGCACAAGCAGGCCCAGGAGTCGCTGCAGGAATCGCAAAAGCGCCTGGCCGACATCATCAACTTCCTGCCCGACCCCACCTTTGCCATCAACCGCAAGGGCCAGGTGATCGTATGGAACCGGGCCATAGAGGAGCTGACCGGCATCCCGGCCGGCGACATCATCGGCAAGGGGGATTATGAGTACGCCCTGCCCTTCTGGGGCGAGCGGCGGCCCATCCTGGCCGATCTGGCCATGGAGTGGGACCAGAGCTACGAGGACCGTTACCCCTTTGTCAGCCGCCAGGGCCACACCTTGCTCACCGAGGCCTTTGCCCCGGCCGTTCCGCCGGATGGCGCCTTTTTGTGGGGCAAGGCCGCGGCCCTGTTCAACTCCCAGGGCGAGGTGGTGGGGGCCATCGAGACGGTGCGCGACATCACCGAGCGCAAGGGCATGGAAGAGGCCCTGCGCGAGTCGGCCGCCCGCCATCTGGCCCTGGTCAACAGCCTGCCGGTGGGGGTGATATCGGTGGACCCCCGCTTCCGGGTCACCGAGATAAATCCCCAGGGCCTGGACATCCTGGGCTACAGCCAGGAGGAGGCGCTGGGCCGCCCCTGCCGCGAGGTGCTGCGCTCCGAGGCCTGCGAGCGGCGCTGCCCCATCAAGAGCTCCCTGGGCAGCCGCCAGCCCACCGGGCCGGTGGACACCAACTTCCTGAGCAAGGACGGGGTGCGCAAGGCGGTGCGCCTGTGGGCCTCGGGGCTCTACAACGCCGAGGGCGAGCTGATCGGCGGGGTGGAGGTGTTCCAGGACGTGAGCCAGCTAAAGGCCCTGGAGCGGGAGCGGGCCAACCTGGTGTCCATGTTCGCCCACGACATGAAGACCCCCCTGGTGGGCATCCAGGGTTTCGCCCTGCGCCTGCTCAAGCGGGGCGAGCAAACCGAGCCGGCCAAGCAGCAACAATACCTGGAGGTGATCCGCCGCCAGGCCGGGCAACTGGAAAAAATCATCAACGATTTTCTGGATTTCGCCCGTTTGGAGACCGGTGGCCTAAAGCTGAACTTCAGCGCCGTGGACCTGGAAAAGGAGTTCATCGAGCTTTTGGAGGACTTCACCCCCCGCTTCCGGCAAAAGGGCCTGGGCCTGGAGTTGCGCAGCGGGGAGAAGCTTCCGGTGGTCGAGGCCGACCCGGTGCACCTGCGCCGCGCCTTCGGCAACCTGCTGGACAACGCGCTCAAGTACTCCGAGGCGCCGGGCACGGTGAGCATCGAGGCCCAGGACAACGGAGAAACGGTGACCCTGCGCTTTCGCGACCAGGGCGCGGGCATTCCCGCCGAGGACCTGCCCTACATCTTCGACATGTTCTACCGCTCGGGCAGCCAGGGCAAGAAGGCGGGGCACGGCCTGGGCCTGGCCGGGGTGGAGGCGATCGTGCGGGGCCACGGCGGACGGGTGATGGTGGCCAGCGAGCTGGACCAGGGTTCGGTGTTCTCTTTGGAGCTGCCCAAGCGGCAGCCGGGCGAGGAGGCCTAGTCCAGCACCGGCAGGGTCTTGGGCTGCAGGCTGGGGCCGAAGGCCTTTTCCAGGATGTCCTTGCCCGAACCGGGGCCCTGCTTTTCCGGGGCCCGGGGGGAGTCGTAGGAAATGGCGGCCTTGGCGGCCGGCTGCCGGTCCCCGCCCAGGGAGTAGTCGATGCCCTGGAGTTGGCGGGGGCTGCTGCGGCGCTCGCCTTCGGCCTCGGGCGTGGGGTACTTGGGCTCCAGACGCCGGAAGCGGCGCAGATGGTGCTTGAGGTTGGTGGCGCCCATGCGCTCGAGCACCGGCAATATCTGGGGACGGGCGAAGACGAACACGTTGAGCACCCGGGGGGAGAACTGGTCGGTGTTGCCCAAAAGCTCCAGCTCCTGGAGCATCTCCTCGCTGAGCATATGGGCGTCCTTGACCAGGAGCAGGATTTTCTTGCCTTCGCGGTGACAGGTCTCGATGGCCGCCCGCAGGTCCAGCAGGAAGCGGGCCTTGTAGTTGCACTCCGGGATGTTCAGGCTGGGGCCCACCTCGCGGCACAGATCCATGGGCGAGTGCACCTTCTGGGCGCTGATCACCACGGTGAGGTAGTTGTCCGGCAGGCGGCCGCACAGGCAGTCGATCAGCTCGCCCTTGCCGCTGCCCGCCTGGCCCACCACCATGGCCCAGCCTTCGCTACGCTCGGCGGATACGATCAAGGTGGCCATGGCTTCCCGCTGACTGGGGGTCAGGTCGTTATCATCCCAAGGCCGGGACACGCCGTCAGAGTTGTCTGGAGGTTTTGCTGAAGCCACGCGCGCCGTTCTCCTATGAGTGGGCCAGACCAATTATTGCGTGGCCGGGGGCAAGATTCGCGGGAATCACTGGCGACGCTTCAGGTCGTTGTGCTCATTGCTTGGTTGAGCCTATATTAATAAACATAATGCCTATATGGATTCACCGCAACCCTACGTAATGAGTCGCATTTAAATCCTAGCAATATTATAGAGAAAATCGGGCCTTAAACTCGGGAAATAAGTCTCCGCGCCCATTTATTTCTAAATTGTAACATATATAGAAAAGCGTTTGGCACGGCGCCAACCGCTTTACATGGGCCCTGCCGCCGGCCACGGGCCGGCTAGTGCAGATAGCGCTCGCGCAGGCGCTGAATCTCCGTCCCGGACACCAGGGCCAACCCCTTGTTTATTATGGACAACAAAATCTTGTTACCCTTTTTGACCGGCAAGGCCAGATCGTTGCGCTCCACCACCGCGTTGCCCGGGGCCCAGGAGATTTTATTAGCCATCTTCAGCCGTTTGCGCCAATAGAGCACCACCGGATCGTCTATGACCACCGCATCCACCTGGTCCGCGCCCAGGGCGGCCACGCATCCCCGGTAGGTGTCGTAGAGCACCGGGTTGATGTTGTTTCTTATGAGCAGCGCGGCCCCGGAGTCGCCGACCACCGCGCCCACCTGCATGCCGCGCAGGCTCTCCAGGCCGCTGACCCCCCTGGTGGTTTCGTTGATGAATATGGCCGCAGTCACCGGATAGAAGGGGTCGGAGAAATCCAGGAACAAACGGCGCTCCCCCAGGGGGAACATGCCGGTGGTGGAGTCCAGGGTGCCGGCCCTCAACTGGGTTAGCTGCGGGAGGCTGTCCACGGGCAACAGCTCGATCTCCAGGCCCAGCTTGGAGGCCATGGCCTTCCACATATCCACGCAGATGCCCTCGGGCAGGCCCGAGGCCCCCACAAAGGAGAAGGGATGGTAGGTGGTGTCCGTGGCCACCCTGATGGGACCATGGTCATCCAACCAGGCGCGCTCCTTGCGGGTCAGGGGATCCTGGTTGGCTCCCATGTTGCCGCAGGCCGCCGCCACCAACAGGGTCAGCAGGCAAGCCAGCCCCCCCAACCACACACTGGCCGTCTTTTTCAAGCGTAGCTCTCCAAGATTCCCCCGAGTTTGCCGTAGTCCGTGTCTTGGGCGGCCAGAGGCCCCTTTTCCAGAACCGGGAAGAACTCCTGGAACGAGGGGCGCTCGTTGGCATAGATGACCCCCAGGGGGATGCTGTCGCCGAACTCGTAGCTCAGCTTGATGGCCGCGTCCCAGTCCGAGGGGTCGTGCTCATCCTGGCCCAGCATGCGCACCCTCTTTTTATACCACTCGTAGGTGTTGAGCTTGTTGAAAGATACGCAGGGCTGCAGGATGTCCACCACGGACAGGCCCTTGTGCTGCATGGCCTGGGAGATCAGCCCGGCCAGATGCTCCTGTTCCCCGGCAAAGCCCCGGGCCACGAAGCCCACGTGCAGGCTCACCGCCACGGCCACCGGGTTGAAGGGATACAGGTGCACCCCGTGGGGCTGGGCCTTGGTGTGCATGCCCTCCAGGCTGGTGGGGCTGGCCTGGCCCTTGGTCAGGCCGTAGATCTGGTTGTCGTGCACCAGCATGGTCAGGTCCACGTTGCGCCGGAGCCCGGCCAGGAAGTGGTTGCCTCCCTCGCCGTAGTTGCAGCCGTCGCCGCTGGTGAGTATCACCTTGAGCCCGGGGTGGGCCAGGGACGCGCCGGTGGCCGCGGGCAGACCCCGGCCGTGCAGGCCGTTGAAGGCGTTGCAGGGGATGTAGTGGGGTGTCTTGGCCGCCTGGCCGATGCCGCTGACCAGCAGGATGTCCTTGGGCGCCAGCCCCTGTTCCACCAGGGCCTGGACCAGGGCCTTGCGGATGCCGAAGTTGCCGCAGCCCGGGCACCAGGCGGTTTCTATCTCGCCGTAGTCCTCTATCTTGACCATGACACGCCTCTCTAATTCGCCAACTGGCGCAGGATGTATTCAGGGGTGAGGTTCAGGCCGTCGCAGCGCCCGATGAGGCGCTGGGGGCTGATGCCCGCCTCTTTCTTGAGCAGGCCCGCGAACTGGCCGGTGGCGTTGCCCTCGATGACCACCACCTGGCCGGCCAGGCCCATGCGCCCGGCGAACTGCTCCGGGTCCAGGGGCCAGACCTGGCTGAAGTGACAGCTGCCCACCGACTGGCCCTCGTCGCGCAGGCGGCGGGCGGCGGCGGCCACCGGCCCCTGGCTGCTGCCCCAGCTAACCAGCAGGGTCTCGGGCTCCTCGGGCCCGCTGAAAGCCGGGGCGATGGTCTCGGAGCGCAGGCCCTTTTCCTTTTGCAGGCGCTTGTGGTTCATGCGCACCCGAAGCTCCAGGTCCTCGGTGATGTGGCCCTGCTCGGTGTGCTCGTCGCTGTCGGCCACCACCAGCTCCGGGCCCATGCCCGGCAAGCGGCGGGGGGAGATGCCGTCCGGGGTGATCTGGTAGCGCTTGTAGTCCTCTCCCTGCTCGCCCTGGCCGCCGGGGCGCACCGCCTCGCGGCCCTCCAGGCCGAAGGGCTCCAGGGCCCGGAGGCTGTCGGCCAAAAACTGGTCGGTGAGGATGAACACCGGGCCCTGGTATTTCTCGGCCAGGTGCAGGGCGTGGTAGCCCGCCTCGAAGCACTGCTTCACATCGCCCGGGGCCAGGATGGCCCGGGGGAACTCGCCGTGCCCGCCGTGCAGGGCAAAAAGCAGGTCGCCCTGCTCGGTGCGGGTGGGCAGGCCGGTGGCCGGGCCGGGGCGCATGGCGATGGCGATGACCATGGGCGTTTCGGTCATGCCCGCCAGGGAGACCCCCTCGGTCATCAGGGCGTAGCCCCCGCCGCTGGTGCAGACCATGGCCGGGGCTCCGGCATAGGAGGCGCCCAGGGCCATGTTGATGGCCGCGATCTCGTCCTCGGCCTGCTCGTAGACCACGCCCATGTCGTCGGCGTGGGCGATCACGGTCAGAGCGATGGCGGTGGAGGGGGTCATGGGATAAAAGGCCAGGAACTTGAGCCCCGCGGCCAGGGCCCCCAGGGCGATGGCCTGGTTGCCCCCCAGCACCATGCGCGCGGGGGCCTCGGAGGGCTGGGCAAGCACCCCGCACTCCGCCTCCTGCCCGCCCAGCCAGTCGAAGCTCTTTTTGAGCCCTTCCCGGTTGGCCTCGACCACCTTGTCGTCCTTCTTCTTGCCCAGGGCGGCGGTGAGGGTGTCGGCCACCAGGTTCTGGTCCAGGCTCAGCAGGCCGGCGGCCACCCCCAGGGCGATGGTGTTCAGGTGGGCGCCCTCGGCCAGCTCCTTGTAAGGCACGCTCAGGCAGCGGCCCTCTTGGCAGCTCAGCTCCTGGCCGGCCACCACCACCGCGCCGGGATTGAGCTGGCCGGTGTGCAGGTCCAAGGTCTCCTGGTTCAGGGCGATGAGCAGGTCCACTCCCTCGGTGGGGGTGTCCAGCTCGCGGGTGGCCGCGCGGATGGTGAAGGTGTTGTGCCCTCCCCTCACCCGGGACATGTAGTCCTGGGTCACCAGGATGTGGTAACCGCTTTTGACCAGGCACTTGCAAAGGACCTGGCCGATGGTCACCAGACCCTGGCCGGCCTCGCCGCCGATCATGATATTCAGGCTGTCACGGGACATGGGTTCCCCTTTTCCTGCCATGGAAGCAAAGACGGCCGCCCCAGGCGGTCCGTGGGTGTCGTGGTTCAATGGTAGCAAAGGCACGGCGGACCAACCAAGCCCGGCCTTGACCTGGCCCGGTATTCATGGCGCAATTGCCTTGGCCATGGGACAATGGTAGATCAAAACAAGACCAAGACCGGCCCCGGCCGGGCTACAGATAAGCGGGAGAGCGAGCCATGAAAAGATTGGGGGCCCTTTTGTTGGCATTGTCGCTGTTGGCCGGCGCGAGCCCCGCCCTGGCCAAATGGCACGTGGTGTCCGACGAGCAACTGGTCATCTCCGACCACCCGGAGTCGGTGGCCAGCGATCCCAAGAGCCAGACGCTCTACGTGAGCAACTTCGGCGAGGTGTTCAAACCCACCCTGGCCAACGGCGAGGGCTACATCAGCAAGCTGGACATGGCGGGCAAGGTGCTGGACAAGCGCTTTTTGCCCGGCCCGGGCCAAACGCTGAACAAGCCCAAGGGGGTCTGGATCTCGGACGGGCTCTTGTGGACCACGGACATCGACGCGGTGTGGTGCTTTGACCTGGAAAGCAAAAAAGGCGTCCGCCTTCCCCTGCCCGGATCCTTGTTCGCCAACGACGTGTGCGCGGCCAACGGCAAGCTCTACGTGTCCGACACCACGGCAGGCCGGATCTACCTGGTCGAGCCGGCCGACTTTAGAAAGGGCAAGCCCAGCATCCGGGTGATGCTCAGCCCCCCCGGCTTCCACCCCAACGGCCTGTGGCCCCGTCCCGGCGGCGGGGTGATCATCGCCACCCAGAAAGACATGAAGGGGCCCGGCGGCCTGTTCCAGGCCCGCGACGTGGGCCAGATGAGCGAAATACGCGGCGGCCTGGGCCGCCTGGACGGGGTGGCTATGTTGCCCGACGGCGCCATCCTCTACACCGACTGGGCCCACGGCGGCCTGTTCATCCTGGAGGGCGAGGCCGCCCCCCGCAAGCTGGCCACCGGCTTCGGCGGACCGGCCGACTTCGGCCTGGTTCCCGTGGGCAAGGGCTTTTTGGTGGCCATCCCGGACCTGGTGACCGGCAACCTGCGCATGGTGAGCCTGGAGCCCTAGGGCCGGCCCCGACAATCCGTTGGATCCGCCGGGCCGCCTTGACTGAGGCGGCCCGTGCCTTTTTAATGAATAATCAGAAACTCTCGCACTGATTATTCAAGGTCAGGAGGTATCCCCATGCCCTTAAGCGGCAAGAGCGTAGCGGTGCTCATAGAGGACATGTTCAACGAGTTCGAGCTGATCTATCCCTTTTACCGCCTGCAGGAGGCCGGGGCCAAGGTCACGGTGGTGGGCACCCAGGGGCAGCACACCTATCACGCCAAGAGCGGCCTGGGCTTCACCAGCCACAAGAGCGTGGGCGAGGTGAGCCCCGAGGAGTTCGACGGCCTGGTCATTCCCGGCGGCTACGCCCCGGACCACATGCGCCGCCACAAGGCCACGGTGCAGCTGGTCAAGGACATCTTCGCCGCGGGCAAGCCGGTGGGCACCATCTGCCACGCCGGGTGGATGCTGGCCTCGGCCGAGGTGGTCGACGGCAAGCGCTGCACCAGCTTCTTCGCCATCAAGGACGACCTGGTCCACGCCGGGGCCGCTTGGGAGGACGCCGAGGTGGTGGTGGACGGCAACCTGATCACCAGCCGCACCCCGGACGACCTGCCCGCCTTCATGAAGGCCTTTATCGCGGCTTTCTAGCCGCCGCGCCCCCATGGACGGAGGTCCGCCCTATGGCCCTGGCGCATTTGTCGCGCAACCAGGAGTTTTTGCTGGTGTAGGCCGTGGTGCCGGGCCTGCCCTGGCCGGAGCCGGCGAGCTGGTTGATGCCCACGGTGGCGCCCGCCTTGGGGTGGTGATATTTCTCTCCACCCTGGCGGTGCCCAACCGCGAGTTCAAAAAGCCAGCCATGCTCCTGCGCTCGGGCCTGGAAGGGGTGCTGTTCATGCTGGCCTTTTTGACCATCGCCGGGGCCCTTTTGCCCTGCGGGCAAGGGGCGGCGGACTGAGCGGAACGTGCTAGACTTGCCTCCATGACCGCCCCGTACCTGTCATTGAAGCCCCTGGTTCCCTGGAAGCAGCTTTCCCGGCCCCTGGACTGGGAGGCCGTCTTCGGGCGCCGCGCCCCCCTGGAGCTGGAGATCGGCTGCGGCAACGGCGAGGTGCTGGTGCGCCGGGCCCTGGCCGAGCCCGGGGTGAATCTGGTGGGCCTGGACCACGGCTGGCCCTCGGCCCGGCGGGCGCTCAGGCGCATCAACCTGGCCGGGGCGGCCAATGCCAAGGTCTTGCAGGCCGAGGCCGACCTGACCCTGGAGCGCCTGTTCGGCGAGCGGAGCCTGTCCCGCGCCTGGTGCTTTTTTCCCCGGCCCTGGCCCAAGCCCCGCCACGAGCCGCGCCGCCTGCTCTCGCGCCGCTTCCTGCGCCTTTTGAACAGCCGCCTGGCCCGGGGCGCGTCCTGCACCATGGTCACGGACCGGCGCTCGTACTTGGAATGGTCCCTGGCCCAGGCCCAGGGCAGCGGCCTGGAGGCCTCTTGGCAAGAGCGGCCGCCGGGCCTGGACAGCAAGTACGAGCGCAAGTGGCAAGGCGAGGGGCAGGAGGTATTCTATGAGCTCACCCTGGTCAAACGGGAGCATGTCTCCTGGCCCGTGCCCGAGGAGCCGGTTTTGCACTACCCCCTGATAACCAAGCTGGACCCCGCCCGCCTGGAGGTGTTCGAGCACTGGGGCGAGACCCCGGTGATGTGCAAGGACGTGCTGTTCGACGCGGCCTCGGGCCGGGGCATGCTGCGCATGGTGGTGCTGGAGGAGGGCCTGGAGCAGGCATTCTATCTGGAGCTGCTGCCCGCCGAGGGCGGCCACGTGCTGCGCCCCGCGCCGGGCTGCGGGGTGCTGCCCTCCCTGGGGGTGCAGATGGCCCTGGAGCTGGTGGCCGAGAGGCTGAGCGCCTAGTCCCCGTCCGGCAGGCCGGGCTCGTTTTTCATGAACTCGCGCATCACCACCGTGGCATAGGAGCCCTTGGGCAGGCTGAAGCTGAAGCGCAGGCCCTCGGGCGCGGCCTCGATGGCCAGATCGTCCAGGCTCAGGCGCGCCGCGCGGCGCGAGCCCATGAGCCGAGCCTTTTTCAGATCAGTCTCGGCCACCTCTTCCTCGGACAGAATCTCGCGCTCATAGCTGGCCGCCGGTTCGCCCGGCCAGCGCATCTTCTTGCCGAACATGGGGCCGGTGTAGGTGAGCGCCCCTGAATCCAAACGGGGCTGCTCCGTGGCCACGTCCTCCACGGTGAACATGCCTCCCGTATCGGTCTTTTTGGCCAGGTCGCCGCCGATGAGCCGGGCGAACTCGCCCCGGGCCAGGCGGCGGGTGAGCCAGGTGTTGTACAGGGACGCCTGCCAGGCGCTGAGCAGCAGTTTGCGCAGCCACTTGTCGCGCGGCCCCCGGCCCAAGAGGGCGGCCCGGCCCTGGGCCGCGTTGTCGCCTTCGCGGCCGAAGCGCTGGCTGCCGTAGAAGTTGGCCAGGCCCCGCTCGCCCAGGGCGGCGGCCACCGCCCGGGCCGGCTCCAGGGCCTCGGGCCCCACCTCGCTCACCAGCAGGGTGAAGCGGTTGCCCAGCAAATGGCCGGTCTTGAGCTTGTTGGCGTGCCAGGCCGCCTCCAGCACCTCCAGGCCCAGTTCGTCGCTCACGCGCTTGCCCGCCTGCTCCGGGGTGAGGCCGCTCAGGGGCAGGGAGAAGTATTGGGTGGCCCGGGCCTGGCGGTCCTTGAGCCCGGCAAAGCCCACCTCGCCGCGCCCCAGGCCGAAGAGCCCGGCCAGGTCGTCGGCCACCTGGCGGGTGGTCATGCCCTCCCGGGCCAGGCGCAGGAACATATGCGACCCCTGGCCCTCGGGCAGGTACAGGGGGATCTCCTCCACCACGAAGTGGTCCGGCCGCGCCTTGAGCACGCCGCCGATGCCGGAAAGCTCCGGGGTGATCAAGGGCAGCGGGCCTTGCTGGCTGGGCAGGGGGCTCACGATTCGTTTTTTCCTTTGTAGCGGGCCATGTATTGCTTGAGCCTGAGCTTGGCCCGGGCGCTGCGGCTGGTCATGCAGCGCACCTTGCCGAACACCTGCCGTTGGGGCCAGGGATGATCGAAGCGGCCCAGCACCCAGAAGATGCCGCCGATGCTGTTGGGGTCGCGGCCGTCCAGGGCGTAGCGGTCGTTGAGCTCCAGCATGGCCTTCAGGGCCTGGCGGGGCGAGGAGCTCCAGGCCAGAATGTTCTTGCCCCAGAGCATGCGCAGATAGTTGTGCATCACCCCCTCGCGCAGGAGCTGGCGCTGGGAGGCGTTCCACAGAGTGTCGTGGGTCTCGGCCCGGCGCAGCCATTCGCGGCCGTACACATAGGCGCGCTCGTCCTCCGCGTGGGCGGCCAGGGTCTCGCGGGCCCAATCGGGCAGGGACTCGTATTGGTCGTAGTCGGGGCGGAAGCGGCAGAAGTTGTAGCACAGCTCCCGCCAGGTGATGAGCTGGTCCAAAAAGGACTCGGCCCCGGGGCTCATGCCCCACCAGCCCTCGCGCTGGCCCCGCCCTCCCTTGCCCAGGCGGGCCGGGGACCACTCTTCCTCGTCGGCCACCGCCTGAAAGATCTCATGGGGCGAGATGTGGCCGAAGTGCAGATAGGGGCTCAGGCGGCTGGTGCCGTGGGGAGCGTCGGGATGGCGGCACTCTTCCTTGTAGTAGACCATGTCCTGGTCCACGAAGCGCCGCAGATGCTCCAGGGCCGGGCCGTGGCCGCCCTGGGCCGGGGCCGGGGGCACCGAGTGGTCCAGGGGCAGGCGGGCCAAGGCCGCCGGGCTGGCGGCCAGCAGGGCCTTGGTGGCCGCGGGCCATTTTTGGCTTATCTCGCCGGCCAGCCGCCCCGCGCCGGGCAGGGGCTCGGCCAGGGGGTCGGGGGCCGGGGGCTCGGCCAGATGCACCGGCAAGAGGCGTTGCAGCAGGCGGCGGAAGGACTGGGCCGTGGCGTGGTCGCCACCGGCGGCGCACATGGGCAGCAGGCCGCAGGAGTCCACCGCCTCCAGGCGCACCGGGACCTTGTCACCGGCCGCGGCCAGCATGCGGGGCAGGAAAAAAGCGGGGAAATCATCGGTGACCACCAGGCAGGCCTGCCCGGCCACCGCCTTGAGCAGCCCCCTGCCCTGGCCCTTGGACCGCTCCAGGTAAGGGTGGTAGCGCACCCCCTTGGCCGCGAAGGCCTTCTGGTTCAGGGCCATGCCTTGCAGGACAAAGGCGTGCAGCCGGTCGCTGGCATGGGGGTAGTCGCAACGCAGGGCCTCCAGCACCACCAGAGGCTTGTTCAGGCGCCGGGATTCCGAGGCCGCGCGCTCCAGGGCGTAGTTGTGATTGGCCCGGCGGGCGGCGATCATCCAATAGAGAACATAGTCGCCTGCGGGGTTGATCGGGCGGTCGTTGACCGCACGGATGCGGATGCTGGGTACAGGCACGGCTTCCTCCAATGCCCCTCAGCTTAGGACAGGCGGGCGGCCCGGGGCAAGGGCATTGACACCGCCGTGCAGCTCCCGGAACAATGTCCTAATGGGAGGTGGTTATGGGGGATTCCGTTCGTCCGCGAGTGGTGGTCAGCCGGTGCCTGGGCTTTGCGCCCTGCCGCTGGAACGGCCAGACGGTGCACGAGCCTTTGGTGGACAAGCTGACCCCTTTCGTGACCTGGCAACCGGTGTGCCCGGAGATGGAGATCGGCCTGGGGGTGCCGCGCGATCCGGTGCGGGTGGTGGAGCAAAAGGGCCAGGCGCGTCTGGTGCAGCCGGCCACGGGCCGCGACTGCACCGCCGAGATGCTGGCCTTCTCCCAGGGCTTTCTGGAGGACCTGCCGCCCCTGGACGGCTTCCTGCTCAAGAGCCGCTCGCCCTCCTGCGGCCCCCGCGACGTGAAAATATACTCCAGTCCCAAGCCGGGGGCCAGCTCCCGCCGGGGGCCGGGCTTTTTCGGCGGGGCGGTGCTGGAGCGCTTTCCGGGCCTGGCCGTGGAGCACGAGGGACGGTTGAACAACTTCCTGCTGCGCGAGGCCTGGCTGACCCGTTTGTTCACCCTGGCCGAGTTCCGCCAAGCAGCCGCCCAGGGACGCATGGGCCCCCTGGTGGCCTTTCACAGCCGCCATAAGCTCTTGCTCATGGCCTACAACCAGCGCCGCCTGCGCCTGATGGGCCCCCTGGTGGCCAACCAGGACAAGCGCCCGGCCCAAGAAGTGCTGGCCGCCTATGGCCGTGAGCTGGGCCTGGCTTTGGCCCGCGCCCCCTCGGCCGGGGCGGTGGTCAACGTGCTCATGCACGCGGAAGGCTATTTCAAGAAGCAGCTCAACGCCGGCGAGAAGAAGCTGTTCAGCCAGAGCCTGGAGCAGTACCGGGCCAAGAAGCTGCCCCTGTCCGCCCTGCTCACCTTGCTGCGTTCCTGGATCGCCCGGTTCGGGCAAGAGTATTTGGCCGGGCAGAGCTTTTTCGCGCCCTATCCCCCCGAGTTGAGCGAGATAAGCGACTCGGGCAAGGGGCGCGACCTTTAGGGGCTAGTCACCCAGCCACCTGAGCTCGATGTCCCGGATTTCCTCCTGGCTGATGAGCGCCACCCCCTTCTTCAGGATATCCATGAGCATGCGGTTGCCCTTGGCCACGGCCAGGCTCATGCGGCCGCTGTCCACCGGCGCTTTGGTGTGGCGCACCATGCCCTGCAGATTGCGCTTGCGCAGGAAGTAGGCCGCCACCAATTGATCCATGACCATGGCCTCCACCTCGCCCCTGGCCAGGGCGTCCACCACGGCGGGGTAGTCGCGATAAAGCCGGGGTTTCAGGCCGTGCTGCTCGGCCAGCACCTGGCCCGAGTCGCCCTTGACCACTCCGACCGTGAGGTACTCGAGCCCGGCCCAACCTTGGGGCACGGGCTGGCCGGGGCCCACCCAGATGTAGGTGTTGATGATGTAGTAGGCCTTGGTGAAATCGAAGTGCTTGGCGCGCGAGGGCAGATAGAAGATGCCGGCCAGGGAATCGAAGCGGCCGGACTTCAGCCCCTGCAACTGGCCGTTGAAATCGGCGCACTCGAAGCTGACCGGCACGTAGACCTTTTGGGACAGCAGCCGCCAGAAGTCGATGGAAATGCCTTGCACCTTGCCCTGCTCGTCCACGAACCCGAAGGGCGGGTAGTCCTTGAACACGCCGACTTTTATGGGAGCGTGCTTTTTGACCCACTGGCGCTGGGCCGGGCTGAGGGGATCGCCACCGGCCAGGGCGGGCAGGGTCCAGGCCAGGAGCAGGATCAAAGCCACTAGGCCCAGGGCATGGGAGCGGAGGCTTTTTAATCCGCGCATGGGTTTCTCCTGTCGCTACGAATATTCAGGTCATTGGCGGTAATGTAGCATTCTGGCCGCTTCTTGCCAAAAAAATCGCCCCGCCTGGAGGCCAGGCAGGGCGCTTGCTTGCCGGTTTCGGCCTAGAGCTACTTCTTGGCGGCCAGCTTTCCGGGGCGCACATGGCAGCCGCCGCACATGATGGGCCCGGTCTTGGGAGCCCCCAGCTCCATGAGGTTGAGGTGGCAGCTCTTGCACTGCTGGTGAAAGGCCAGGGTGAGGGGAGTGGGGTTCTTGGCCGTGGCCGAGGGCTGGTGGCAGTCGGCGCACTTGCCCCCGTCGCCTCCGGTGTTGTTGAAGTACTCGTCGTACTCGTGATGACAGGTGGTGCACTCGTATAGCTCGGAGTGCCGGGCATGGCTGAACGCCACCGGAGGACGGCCGGCCAGGCCCTGTTCGGCGCTGGAGAGCTGCATGGTGTCGTCCTGGCCCATAACCGGCCAGGCCACGGCCAGGGCCAAAATCAAGGCGCAGGGAATCAACAGATACTTCATGGGACCACTCCTGGGGTCGCGCTCGCTGGTTGGGCGGACCGGGGGGGCCTAGCGGCCCTCCACCTCGCTGCCTTCCTGGTTGGCCTCCTCGGAGACCTCTTCCATGGCCTCTTCCTGGGCCTCCAGGGCTTCTTCCTCATCCTCCTCGGGCGGGATCATGTCCGGGGGAATTTCCATCAGCTCGGTAATAATTTCCTTGAAAGACACTACCTTCACTCCCAGCTCGTATTCCTTGTTCAGGTCGTTGATCTGGTCGAAGCAGTTGTGGCAGGGCACGATTATGTACTCGGCCTTGGTGTCTTTGATCTGGTCGGCCTTGACCTTGCCCGAGATCATGCGGCGCTTTTTATAGGACGGGCCCATGGGGATGTAGCCCCCGCCGCCGCCGCAGCAGTGGTTGTGCTCCTTGTTGGGGCTCATGTCCACGAAGTCCTCGCACAACAGGTTCACCAGCTCGCGGCCCACGTCCCAGAGGCCGCCGTTGCGGCTGACGTTGCAGGGGTCCTGATAGGTGACCTTGTGCTTGAACTTGTGCTTGAGCTTGATCTTGCCGTCCCGGATGATGTCGCGGAACAGCTCCACCGAGTGGATGATGGGCACCGGCGGCCTGCCGCCGGGTATGCCCACGAAGTAGGGGCCCTCGAACTTGGCCGAGCGGAAAGCGTGGCCGCACTCGGTGATGACAATGGCCCCCACCCCCAGCTCCAGGGCCTTGTCGTACATGTTCTTCACCGGGATGGTGGCCACCGCCTTGTTGCCGGCGAACATGGCCAGGTTGGTGGCGTCCCAGCCGGTGGAGGGCACGGTCCAGTTCAGCCGGGCCAGATGGAAGATCTCCGCGGCCATGCCCAGGTCCTGGGGGTAGTACATGGGCTCGCGGGGGTTGACCGTGTACATGTAGTCGGCCCCCTGCTTGTCCACCGGAATCTCCAGGCCGTGCACCTCCTCGCCGTACTCCTCGGCCATCCAGTCGCAGGTCTCCACCCAGTCCTCGGTGGCCATCTCCATCTGGTTGCCGGTGCGCAGGATGTTGTCCGTGGTGCGGGCCAGGCCGTCGGGCACGATGCCGTGGGAGTAGCACACCGCCCGGGCCACCGCGATCATGGAGGCGATGTCGATGCCAAAGGGACAGTACATGGAGCAGCGCTTGCAGGTGGTGCACTGGCCCCAGATGATGTCCTCCAGGCTTTCCAAAAACTCGCGGCTCACCTCTCCCTTGGCCCGGTAGAGCTTGCCGATGCTGTTGATGGCCTTGTAGGCTGGGCTGAGCTTGGGGTCCTTGTCGTGGGCCAGATAAAAAAAGCAGCTCTCGGCGCAGAGCCCGCAGCGGGAGCAGATGCTCAACCACATGCGCATGCGGGCGCTGTCGTTGGCCTCCAGGATGTTCTTGATCTTGGCCACATCCACCGGCTTGGGAGCCTCGGGGGCCGGGGTCTCCTGGGTCTCCGCGGTCTCGGCCGGAGGCGCGGCCGCGGGCTGTTCCGGGCTGGCGGTGTCTTGGCTTGCTTGGCTCATTAATAAGCTCCCGTGGCTAAGGTGTGGGGGCCCCCGGTTTCGGGGCTACCAGACCCGGGCTCCCCGCCGGGCGCCGAACTCGTAGCCGATGGTGGAGCGGGTGACAAAGTAGAGCACCATGTGGCCCAGCTTGGAAAAGGGGATGACCACCAGCAGCACCTCGCCCAGGAAGATGTGCAGGTTGAGCATCAGGCCGTAGGGGCCGATCTGGTTGAAGGCCAGCCAGCCGGTGGCAAAGGGACTCAGGGCCAGCAGGATGAGGAAGTAGTCCCAGGGGCTGGTGAGGATGCGCACCTCGGGCCGGGCCAAACGGCGGACAAGGAAGAAGATCACGCAGGCGATGACCAAAAGGCTCAGCCAGTCGGCCAGCCCGGCGGGCAGGCTGGGCAGGCTCCAGCCCCAGGCCTCCTCGAACAGGATGTTGTGCGCCCCCAAAAACAGGGGCACCCCGATCCACAGGAGGTGAAACACCCACACCACCCCGGTGAATACCGGCTGGTTGCGGCTGGACACGCTGAGCCAGGGGAAAATCCAGTGGATGATGGAGCGCCAGGCCCAGACGGGCTCCTGGAAATCGTGCCAGGACTTGTCCCGCTCCCGGCTGAGCCCCAGAAGCCAGGCCACCCTTATGATCAGGCCGCCCACAAAGATTATCACCGCTATCCAAAGCGCCGGACCGGTCAGAAACTCGTAGAGCTTATCCATCGCCATGGCGCAAAATTTACCTCCAGAGACCTGATAACTCCGGTATTTACTTTAACCTGCACCCGCCTGAATCCAAGGCATAACTCAGGGAATCCGGGAGGATTTATTGTCCCAATGGTATGGGGGCCACCCTTGGCAAGTCAAGCATAACTTATTCTCAATCAAGAAAATTTCCCGATTTAACCCTACCGATACTCCCTTTTTTTGAACAGCTTTATAGCCACAATAAAATCAGGTTTTTTATACCTTACTAAATATGTGTAATTACGAATTTTTAAAGTTTTATTAAATCAATACCTCCGCACTTAGCGTATAATTTTTTCAGAGACTTCTCGGCGCGCCCTCAATCCGGCCAAGTAGGATTTTCCCGGCCCGGCCAGTACGCGGCCGCCCAGCCACCCGATATCAGTGAATATTATTCATTCACACTCCCGCCACATTGACAGGCAAGGCGAGGCCGCTTATCATTCCTAAAATAGACATGTTGCATACCCATCACCCTGCCCCGGGATGGAGCCTCATCGTAATGAGCGACAAACCTGCCCCCAATGGAATGGAGCACCCTATTGCCACCCACTGCTGGCTGGAGGTGCCGGACCTCCGGTCGGTCGACCACAAGACCCCGGCCCACATTCTGCTGGTGGGGCCGGAGCCCGAGAACGGTCCGGCCATCTCCCAGGCCCTGACCGAGCAAGGCCACCGGGTGACCAAGGCGGCGGATTGGTCCCAGGCCATGGCCAAGCTGGAGAGCAATCCCGACTTTGAGCTGATCGTCTGCACCCAGGACGCTCCCGACCCGGCCGGTCTGGGCCTGGAGCACTACCTGTCCGAGCCCCACCTGCTCTCCTCGCTGCCGGTCATCGTGGCCTGCCGGGGCGGCGACCTGGGCCCGGTGATGGGCCTGTTGGCCAACGGAGCGGTGGATTTTTTGAGCCATCCCTTCAACCAGCAGGAGATGGCGGTCAGGGTGAAGAAGTCGCTCATCCAATACCGCACCATGCGCCTGTATCTGAGGGCTGCCCACCGCGACCCCCTCACCGGCCTGTACAACAAGCGGGTGTTCAACGAGCTGCTGTCCCGGGAGATGAGCCGCGCCCGGCGGGAGGGAGTGCCCCTGGGCCTGCTGTTCATGGACCTGGACCACTTCAAGCTGGTCAACGACACCTACGGCCATCTGGCCGGCGACCAGACCTTGCAGGTGTTCGCCCGCCGTTTGTGCATGTGGGTGCGCGAGGGCGACCTGGTGGCCCGCTACGGCGGGGAGGAGTTCGTGGTGCTGGCTCCGGGAGCGGGCGAGCAGGGTGTCAGCATTCTGGGCGGGCGCATCCGCGAGGCCATGGAACGGCCCATCACCACCCGTGCGGCGGAGTTCACGGTTACGGTGAGCCTGGGCTCGGCGGTGTATGACGGGGAAAAGGGACTGAAACCCGAGGAGTTCCTCAACCGGGCCGACGAGGCCTGTTATCAGGCCAAGGCCCAGGGGCGCAACCGGCTGGTGTTGGCCGACTGATTCGCGGCGGCTGCCCGTGCCTGTGGGCCAAGCCGGCTCTCCCGGAAAACTCCTAATCAACCATGGGTAGCCTGCGAACCAGGCTGATTTCCTGCGGCGTGACCCTGGCCTCCACGGCCACCAGCTCGATTCCCCGCGAACGGGCCTGGTGGAACAGGCGGGCGTACTCCGGGTCGATCTCCTGGGCCGGGCCCATGGCCCGGGCGTCGGAGCGCTGCACCAGATAGAACATGGCCGCGTCGGCCCCCTGGCGCTTGAGTTCCATGAGGGTTTCCAAGTGCTTGGCCCCCCGCGTGGTCACCGCGTCCGGGAAGCGGGCCACCCCCTCTTGCACCAGGGTGACGTTCTTAACCTCCACGTACAGCGGCCCCTTTTTCCGCTCCACCACCATATCCAGCCGGGTGTGCGCCCCCACCTTCACCTCACGGCGCACCGAACGCGCCCCGGCGAATATCCTGATGGCCCGGGCCTGGGCGGCCAGCTCGGCCAGGCGGTTGGGCAGCATGGTGTTTATGCCGATCCAGCCGTGGTTCAGGTAGATCATCTCCCAGGTGTAGGCGGTGCGCCGGGCCGGGTTGTCCGCCTTGCTCAAATACACCGGCGCGTCGTCGCCCAGACAGCCCAGCATGGAGCCGGAGTTGGGGCAGTGGGCCAGCACCTTTTCGCCGGACTCCAGGCGCACGTCGGCCAAAAAGCGCTTGTAGCGCCGGATCAGGCGGCCGGGAATCAGGGGCGAAGCAAAGGGCAGGCGCACCGAGGCCAGACGGGGGGCGGGGCGGCTCAAACCAGCTCCAACTCCAGACCGAAGCTCCAGGACCCGGCTCCGCCGCCCACCGGCCACAGGAAGCTGAGGCTCGATCCCTGGTAGGTGCGCTCCAGGCCGGACTCGGAGTTGGACACCGTCTCCACCGGGAAGTGCCACAGGGCGGCCGGGGCGGAGGGGGTCATCCGCAGGGAGAAGCCGGCGGTCTGGTCGTTGAGGCTGACCAGCTCTGCCTCGGGCAGCTCAAAGGGCTGGTCCAGGCTCAGGGCCCGGCCCGCGAACTCCAGGTGCTTGGCCGGGTCGCTGGCGGCCAGCAGGGTCAGGTTCAGCTCCACGGCCAGGCGGAAGGCCGGGGTGGCCGGGTCGCCGAGGCTCAGGGTGTAATCCACCCGCAGGCGGCCGCCCTCCAGGGCGTAGCGCTTTTGGGTGGTCAGCGGATAGGGCCCGCCCGGCGCGTAGAGGTAGCTCTCGCGCTCCAGGGCGCACCAGGCCTGGGCTCCGGCCACGCCCTGGTCTTGCAAGTCATAGCGGCCGGTGACCAGGTCGCCCCACTCGCCGTAGTCGGGCTTGGCGAACTTGGCCAGGTCGGCCTCCGGGGCCAGCAGGTGGTCCTGGAAGCAGGCCCGGTCGTACCAGTCGTAGACCAGGTATTGCTCCAGGTTCTCTTCCTTGAAGGCCACCCGGTCGTGGATGGAAGCCACCTCGCCCTCGGACGACTCGAGCTCGGCCTCCTCCTGCTCGAACTGCTGGTGATAGGCCTCGAAGCGCCGGGTCAGGGTGTCGGCCAGGTTCATGGCCTGGCCGCGCAAATCAAGCACGCTGAGCGAGCCGCCATGGGCCGGGTGCACCACCGTGTCCATGAGCGGCGAGGCCAGCACCAACTCGTCATTGCCGTCGCGGTCCAGGTCCGTGACCGCGCAGTCGGCCCAGGGATCGTCCCCGTGAGCCTGGCCGTCGCTCAGGGCCTCGGCCCGGATCAGGTGCTCGTGGATCGCCTGCCGGAGATGGCCCAGATAGAGCCCGCCGAACAGGCCGTGCCAATAGGCGCAGTTGCATTGGGCCTGCAAGAGGTGGTCATAAGCCGGGCCGCGTTCGCCGCGCTGTTGCAGCTTGTCGCCCACCCAGAGCATGCGCTTGTGCATCAGGTTGGACTCGCGGTACTTGATCAGGAAGTTGTCCCACTGGCCTCCGCGCAAAAAACGGCGCATGCGCTCGAAGCGGCCCTCCTCCTGCAATTCGTGGATCAAATGCTCCAGCTCGGCGCTGGCCTCGGCGGGCAGGGCCCAGGTGAGCATCTCCTCATAGGCGGCCGTGGGCGGATACACCCGTCCCTGGGGCGGGTTGGCGGCCAGGAACTCGCCCGGCGTGCCGGTGACCAGCCAGTCCTTTTCGGCCAGCAGGGCGTCGAAGAACTTGAGCAGCCATCCCTGGCCGAAGACCCACTCCCAGGTGTCGGGCCACAGGCCGAACTTCTCCATGTCGTCGCCATAGGTGGCGCAGGTGGGGCCGTGCTTTTCAAAGGAGGCCCGCAGAAACTCCACCGTCTTGGCCGGCTCCTGAAAGGGGATGGTGTAGCGCAGGGTCTTGTGGGTGGGGAACAGGGCCAGGGTGTGGCCCTCGCGCTCGGTGAGGTGGTAGCCGAACATGGCCCCCGCGCCCAGGCCCGCGTAGTAGAAGTGGGTGTCGTCCACCAGGGTGTAGGCCAGCCCGGCCGGGGCCAGCTTGGCCGGGAGCGAGGGCTCCCAGATGCGTTCGGCCAGCCAGAAGCCACGGGGCGCCGCGCCGAACAGGCGGCGGGTGGCCGCGGTCATCAGCTCCATCTGGGACGTGGAGTCCCGGGCCGGGATGGAGGCCAGCAGCGGCTCGTAGTAGCCGCCGGAGAGCATCTCCACCTGGCCCCGGGCGGCCAGCCCGGCCACCCCGGCGATCAGCTCCGGGTCGTGGGCCTGGAGGTAGTCCAGCAGGGGGCCGGAGAAATGCAGGCCGCAGCGGATCTCGGGATAGGCCTCCAGGGCCAGCACCACCGGGCGGTAGCATTCCTCCACCGCCCGGGCGAAAACCTCGGGGAAGTTGCCCACCGGCTGGTGGGCGTGCAGGACCATCAACAGGGTCATCTTGCCGTTGGCGGCGGGCTGGCTTGGGCTCATGCGGGCATTTCCAGGTTGAGGCGGCGGCCCAGCTCGGCCAGGCCCCCGCTGAGTTGCCCGGCCTCCAGCCCGCGGCTGAGACCGAAGAAGATGTTCTGGGCCTCCCACAGGTTGGGCTCCAGCTCCAGGGCGTCGGACAGGTCCAGGATGCTCTCGGCCCGGGCAAGGGACTCGGCGTCGCCGGGGTCTTGGCCCAGGGCGCGGACCTCGCGGGTGAGGGCTTCCTCCACCGCCCGGCGCACCCGGGGCCCCTCCAGGTCCAGGTCCAGCTCGCGGGCCTGGCCCACCGTCTCGCCCAGGCGCTCGGGGCTCAGCGAGCGGCGGTCGCCGTAGAGCAGGCGGATCAGCTCGCCGGCCAGCACCGCCTGGGCCAGGGCCTCGAATAGCTTGGGCCGGGGCACGTTGATCTCGCGCAAAAAGGCCATGGTGTCGTGGTGGGTCTCGTAGAGGTTGCTG
Organism: Desulfarculaceae bacterium; assembly: GCA_021737145.1. Lineage (GTDB taxonomy): Bacteria > Desulfobacterota > Desulfarculia > Desulfarculales > Desulfarculaceae > Desulfoferula. Next base: position 319,032 of record JAIPEN010000003.1, read on the forward strand.
GCCAGCTCGAACTCGCTCTTGAGGGTGCGCTCCAGCATCTCCTGAGCCAGGGAGCGGCGGCCCTCCAAAAACAGATCGCCCAGGGCGAAGACCTCGCCGCCCAGGCTGTCCTTGAGCAGCTCGGCCAGTCCCCGCTGGTCCAGGGCGCGCAACAGGGGCTCCACCGGGCCCTCCAGGCCGGACGGGTCCCAGGAGCCCTTATCATGGGCCACCCGGGCGATGAAGTCGTGGCCTCCCGGATGCAGGGCCGCGTAGATCAGGCGGTGCACCTGGCCCAAGCGGCGGTGGGTCACGCCCAGGCGGCCCCAGGAGAGGTCCAGGCCCAGGTTGGAGCGGTGGTGATGCCCGCTGGAGTCCAGGTCGTAGATGAACAGCTCCTCGGGCGGGGGCTCGGTGCCCAAAACCCCGCTGATGGCCGCGTGGGCCGCCACCCTGCGGGGGCCCACCCGGGCCGGGGCCACCCGGCGCCGCCAGATGTCGGCCCCGTTGCCCTCGCCGGCCTTGTTGCTCACCGCCTCGGACAGGGCGTGGATCATCTCCTCTTCCCAGCCTCCGCCATTGAGCTCATCGGCCAGTTGCAGGGCCCGGGCCGCGAAGCGCAGGTTTTGCACCGCCTCGATGCCCGCCAGGTCGTCGAAGAACCAGGCGCAGCTGGTGGCCGCGAACAGGCCCCAGCGCTGGCTCTCCAAAAGCTTTAGCGCCTTGATCCGCTCGCTCTTGCCCAGGGGACGGACCTGGTGGGCCAGGAAGAACTCGGCCCGCTTTTCCGGCCCGGGGTCCAGGATCAGCCCCACGTAGGCGTCGCGCGCGGCCCAGGGGTCCTTGAACAGCCCGGAGCCCACCGAATCCAGCAGGCCGGTGAGGCGGGCCAGCAGGCTGTCCACCGCCCGGCGCAGGGGGCCGCGCCAGGCCTGGTTGCCCGGCCCGCCCGGATTGATGGCGCAGCCGCAGTCCGAGCGCCAGCGCTCCACCCCGTGGGCGCAGGACCAGGAGGTGTTCTCCGCGATGCGGGCCTCCCAGACGGGCGGGTGGGATGCCAAATAGGCCCCCAGGTTGGTCAGCTCCACCCCGGGGTCCTGGTCCAGCTCATTCAGGGCAAAGGCCAGGGCCATCTCCCCGAAGCGGTGGTGATGGCCATAGGACTCGCCGTCCGTGGCCATGGCCAGGATGCTGTCCTCGCCGCCCTCGGGCGGCAGCTCCTGTCTGATGCGCCCGGCAAAGCGGGCTCCGTCGTCCAGCAGGCCCTCGAAGGCCACCGCCCGGCTCAGGGGGCCGTTGTAGAAAAACACGCCTATGTCGCCGGCCGGGGTGCTCACCTTGTAGGGCCGCCGGTAGTCCACGCCCCCCTCGCCCACCGGCTGCCAGTCCTGGCCCTGGGGGCGCACCGCCTCGGCCTGGTGCGGGGCCAGGATGGTGAAGCGTATGCCCTCCCCGGCCATGAGCTCCAGGCTCTCCAGGTCCACCGCGGTTTCGGCCAGCCACATGCCCTCGGGCGCGCGGCCGAAGTGGTGCTCGAAATCCTCGATGCCCCAGCGGATCTGGGTGAGCTTGTCGTGGCGCGAGGCCAGGGGCATGATCAGGTGGTTGTAGACCTGGGCCAGGGCGTTGCCGTGGCCCCAGCGCTCCAGGCTCACCCGGTCGGCCTCCCGCAGGGCGGCCAGCACCTCCGGGGCCTCCTCGGCCAGCCACCACAGCAGGGTGGGGCCGAAATTGAAGGAAATGAGCTGGTAGTTGTTGACGATGTTCTCGATGTTGCCCTTGGGGCAGAGCATGCGGGCGGCCGCGTTGGGCGCGTAGCATTCGGCGGTGACCCGCTGGTTCCAGTCGTGGAAAGGCGCGGCGCTGTCTTGCACCTCCACGGTCTCCAGCCAGGGGTTCTCCCGGGGAGGTTGATAGAAGTGCCCGTGAATACACAAGAAGCGGCTCATAGTTCCCCTTGGGCTCAAGACGGGGCCAGGCAATGGCCCCTGCCCTGTATAATAGCGTAAAGCGCCCCTCGCACCAGTGAAAAGCCCCGCGCAAGGAGCCAGGTTGCCTGAAAATTTCCAACCCGTTTCGCCCGGGGAACTGACCCGCCGGGTGGAGGCCGCCCAGGCCGCCGCCCAGGGGCCGGAGCCGCCCGCCCCTGCCGAGCTGGCCGCCCTGTTGGCCGCCTGCCGCGGCCGGGCCGCGGACAACGCGGCCCTGGACCTGGGCGCTCGGGTGGTGGAGATCGTCCTGGACCTGGCCCGGAAAGCGGGGCCCTCATATTTGGCCGCCCTGGAAGGGGAGACTTCCTGATGCCGCAATATCACCAGAGCACCGCCTACCGCCGCGAAACCATGAGCGGCGGGGACATGGACTGGCCCAACCAGCCTTATCCCTTCAAGCGCTACCCGAATTCTGAGCCCCGCGAGCTGCCGCGGCCCCAGCTGGCCCGGGCAGACTTCTGGCCCCTGGCCCTGGGCTGGCCCTTGGCCACCGAAGGCGAGCCCGGGGTGCGCCTGGCCGGGCTCTCGGGCCTGCTGGCCCTGGCCGCCGGGCTCACCGCCCAGAGCAGCGGGGGCATCTATCTGCGCGCCCCGGCCAGCGCCGGGGCCCTGTATCCGGCCGAGCTGTATCTGGCCACCAAGGGCCAGGACGGCCTGCCCGACGGTTTGTGGCACTTCGCGCCGGACCGGGGCGGGCTGCATCTGCTGCGCCAGGGCGACCCCAGCGCGGCCGTGGCGGCCAGTCTGGGCGGGCCGCCCCGGGGGCTGACCTTTTTCATCAGCGGGCTGTTTTGGAAGAGCGCCTGGAAATACAAGACCCGGGCCTGGCGCTACTGCCTGCTGGACGGCGGGCATGTGCTGGCCAATCTGGAGCTGGCCCTGGCGGCCTATGGCCTGGGGCAGCGCCTGTGCCTGGACTTTGCCCAGGCGCCGGCCCAGGGCCTGCTGGGCCTGGACCCGGAGCGCGAGGCCCTGCTGGCCGGGGTGGGCGCCGGGGCCTTGGTGGAGCCGGGCCCGGCCCTGGCCGGGGGCTGGGAGCACCCCGCCGAGGAGCCCCTATCCCCCAGCGAGGGGCGCGACGAGGTGATGGCCCAAGCCGCCGCCCTGGGGGCGCTGGAGGCGCCGGGCGATTCCCCGGCCTGGCCGTCCGGCGGCCCGCCGGAGGACGCGCTTCGCCTGGAGCCCAAGCCCCTGGCCGGCCCGGACCTGGCCCAAACCATGGTCGGCCGCCGCTCGCGGCGCAACTTCCTGGCCCAACCCCTGGAGCCGGGCCAACTGGCCAGGCTGCTCGGCGCGGCCCTGCCCGCCGACGGCCCTCTGGGGGCCACGGTGCTGCTGGGCCCGGACAACGAGGCCCCGGCCGGGGCCTATGTGTGGCACGCCGGGGCCAAGGCCCTGGAGCAAGTGGCCCAAGGCGACCAGCGCCACGCGGCCGCCGTGGCCAGCCTGGGCCAGATGTGGGTGGGGCAGGCCGCCCTGAACCTGCTGCTGTGGGCCGACCCCGCCCGCCTGGAGGCCGTGGCCAAGCAGCGGGGCTACCGCCACGCCATGCTGGCCGCCGGACGGGCCGGGCAGCGTCTATACCTGGCCGCTCAGGCCCTGGGCCTGGGCTGCTGCGGGGTGGGGGCTTTTTACGATGCCGAGATGGCCGCCGCCGCCATGGTGCCTTCCGGGGCCGAACCCCTATATCTGGTGGCCGCCGGCCCGGTGAAGAGCGGGGTGTAGCCCAAGGGGCGAGGGCCCTCTTGTGCATAGAATAACAACCCTTTACATGAACCGGCCTGCCTGGTAGGTTTACGTGTTCAGCCGGGCGGGTTTCCTTGCGCCCCGGCGGAAACATCTCCAATTCAACGACCCCAGGGAGCTCAGATGATCGAAGTTCGTGATCTGACCAAGCGCTTCGGGGCCACGGTGGCGGTGGATCGGTTGAATTTCACCCTGGACCAGGGCGAGATTCTGGGATTCCTGGGCCCCAACGGGGCCGGCAAGACCACCACCATGCGCATTCTCACCGGATTTTTCCCCCCCACCAGCGGGCAGGCCTTCATCAACGGCCGCGACGTGGTGGAGGAGCCCATGCCCGCCCGGCGGGCGGTGGGCTACCTGCCCGAAAGCGTGCCCCTGTACGTGGACATGCGGGTGGAGGAATACCTGCGCTTCGTGGGCGAGGCCAAGGGCCTGGCCCCGGCCGAGGCCAAGCGCGAGGCCGGCCGTTGCATGGCCGCGGTGGGAGTGGACCAGCGGGCCCGTCAGCTCATCAAGCAGCTTTCCAAGGGCTACCGCCAGCGGGTGGGACTGGCCCAGGCCCTCATGGGCGACCCGCCGGTGCTGATCTTGGACGAGCCCACCATCGGCCTGGACCCGGGCCAGATCGTGGAGATCCGCAGCCTGATCCGGGGCTTCGCGGGCTCCAAGACCGTGGTGCTCTCCAGCCACATTTTGCCCGAGGTGGCCGCCACCTGCTCCAAGGTGGTGATCATCAACCAGGGCCGCCTGGTGGCCGAGGGGCCGCCCGAGCTGCTCCGGACCGGCCGGGGCGGGGGCAACAGCCTCAAGGTGCGGGCCAGCGGCCCGGCCGAGGGCCTGACCGGCCTGCTGGAAGAGGTGCCCGGTGTGGAGTCGGTGGCCTGCTCCCTGGAGGAAGCTCCCGGCGGCGGCTGCTGGTTCACGGTGGAAACCGGGGTCGACGATCAAGTGGCCTCCCGGGTGGCCAAGGCGGTGGTGGAGGCGGGGCACGCCCTCAGCGAGCTGAGCCCGGTCACCGCCAGCCTGGAGGACGTGTTCATGCAGCTGACCACCAGCGAGACCAGCGGAGGGGAGGAAGCGGCATGAGGGCTTTTTTGGCCATCTACAAACGTGAGCTGACCGCCTATTTCCATTCCCCGGTGGCCTACGTGGTGCTGGTGTGCTTTTTGGCCATCAGCGGCTACTTCTTCTACGCCGGGGTGAGCTTCTACTCGCTGGCCAGCTTGCAGGTGATGCAGAACCCCATGATGATGGAGCTGAACCTGCAAACCCATCTCATCGCCCAGATGGTCTCCAGCGCGGCGGTGATCCTGTTGTTCGGCACCCCCCTGCTGACCATGCGCCTGTTGGCCGAGGAAAAAAAGAGCGGCACCATCGAGCTGCTCTTGTCCTATCCCCTGGGCGACGCCAGCGTGGTGATGGGCAAGTTCTTCGCGGCCTGGACCGTGAGCGCCATCCTGGTGGCCGCCACCTGGCTGCAACTGGCCCTGCTGGCTCCCATGACCGAAATGCCCTGGCGCACCATCATGGTTTCCTACGGCGGGCTGCTTCTGTTGTGCGGGGCCATGGTCTCCTTCAGTTTGTGGACCAGCTCCCTGACCGAGAGCCAGTTGGTGGCCGCCTTTCTGGGCTTTTTGGCCTTGCTGCTCTTGTGGGCGGTGGGCTGGGCCGCGCCCCTGGTGCAGCCCTCCCTGGGCGAGCTGCTCAAGGGCCTGAGCCTGGGCAGCCACTTTCAAAACTTCCCCAAGGGCCTGGTGGACACCACCGACCTGGCCTATTTCGTACTGTTCATGGGGTTGTTCCTGTTCCTTAGCATTCGCACCCTGGAGGCTAAGCGGTGGAAGGCATGAAACACAACCACGCGGCCAAGTGGCTGGCCCTGGCCGGCCTTATCATCATGGCGTGCGGCGGCCTTTTCTATGCCCTGAGCATCCGCCACGACTTCTACGGCCTGATCGGGGCCGGGGTGGGGCTGCTGCTGGTGCTGGCGGCCGCCCTGGTGGCCCGGACGGCGGTGGGGGTCTTTTTCGCCAGGCGCTCAGCCCGGCTGGGCCTGGGCAGCGGCATCGCCATCCTGGCGGTGCTGGCCCTGGTGATGTTCCTGGGCGCCCTGGCCACCCGTCATCACGTGCGCTGGGACTTCAGCCAGGGGGCTTCCTACACCCTCTCGCCCCAGACCATCAAGGTGCTCAGAAACCTCGAGGAGCCGGTCAAGGCCTACGCCTTTTTCAAGGACACCCAGGCCGGCCGGCCCCAGGCCCAGGAAGAGCTGGAAAAATACGCCTACGCCAGCCGCAAGTTCACCTACCGTTTCGTGAACCCGGATCACGAGCCCACCCTGGCCAAAAGCCTGGGGGTGCGCAACTACGGCACCGTGGTGCTGGTGAGCGGGGGCAAGGACGAGAAGGTGCAGCTTCCCGAGGAGCAGGAGCTGACCAACGCCCTGATCCGCCTGGACCGCACGGCCAAAAAGATGGTCTACTTCCTCACCGGGCACGGCGAGCCCTCCCTGGACGGGGTGGGCAAGGAAGACTTGAGCACCCTGCGCAAGGCCATCGAGGCCAACAACTACCAGGTCAAGAGCCTCATGCTGGTGACCTCCAGCCAGGTGCCCCCGGACGCGGCGGTGGTGATCATCGCCGGGCCGGAAAAGCCCCTGAGGCCCGAGGAGATAGAGCGCCTGAGCGCCTATCAGCAGGGCGGCGGCAGCGTGCTCATGCTCCTGGACCCGGACAGCGACGCCGGGCTCACCGGCTGGCTGGGCAAGCGGGGGGTGGTCATCGGACAGGACCTGATCATCGACCAGGCGGCCCGCCTGGCCGGGCTCAGCCCCCTGGTGCCGGTGATCAACCAGTACGGCTTCCACGAGATCACCAAGCTCCTGGCCGGCACCATCTGCTTCTTCCCCCAGGCCCGCTCGGTGAGCCTGAGCCCCAAGCCTCCGGCCGGTGTCAAGGGCGAGGAGCTGGTCAAGTCCAGCGCCGCCTCCTGGGCCACCAACTACAAGGAGTTCCTGGCCTGGTACGCCAAGCAGGTCAGGGCGATCAAGGAGGGCACGGGCCAGGAGAAGTCCATCGAGCTTCGGCCCGGCCCCAACGACCGCAAGGGTCCCATCAGCATGGGGGTGGCCGCCACCATCCAAGGCAAGGCCGAGGACAAGGGCAAGACCCCGCCTGCGGCCCGCCTGGTCATCTTCGGCGACTCGAACTTCGTGAACAACGAGTTCCTGGACCTGGGCGGCAATCACGACCTGGCCATGAACAGCATCTCCTGGCTGGCCGAGGACGAGGACCTGGTTTCCATACGAGCCAAGAAAAAAGCCAACCAGCCCCTGTTGTTGCAGCCCTTTGAGGAGCGCCTGCTCTTCTGGGTGCCTTTGGTGGTCTGGCCCCTGATCGTGGCTATTATCGGCGCGATCGTCATCATCCGGAGGCGCCGCGGCTGATGACTCCTAAGAAGATCGTCATATGGGTGCTGTTTTTGGCCGTGGCCACGGCGCTCTATTTCTTGTCCGACGCGGTGGACCGCCGCTCCCAGGAACAGGAGCGCGAATCCAACCGCTTGATAACCCTGTCCGATCCCCTGAACGTGGCCTCGCTGAACATCGAGGGCCAACAGATGCCCCAAAGCATCGGCATCGAGCGCCGCGAAAAGGCCCACCGCTGGGACATGGTCTCCCCGGTCAAGTCTCAGGCCGACGGCATGCAGGTGGGCCGGCTGCTCAGCGCGGTGCTGGAGGGCCAGATCAAGGGGCGCATCGAAAAGCCCGGTGAGCTCAAAGGTTTCGGACTGGACCCCGCAGCCATCAAACTAACCCTGACCGACCGCAAGGGCGACCAGGCGGTGCTGCTGCTGGGCAACCTGAGCCCCACCAAGGAGTTCGCCTATGCCGCCGTGCCGGGCGGCGACGAGGTGTGGCTGGTGGAGCCCACCCTGCGCGGGGCGGTGAACCGCACCGTGTTCGAGCTTCGGGACAAGGCGGTGTTGGACTTCATCGTCAACAAGGTGAGCGGTCTGGAGATCAACACCGGCAAGCAGCCGCTAAAGCTGGAGCGGGTCAAGGGCGGGGCTGAGCCGCAGTGGCGCTTCGCGGGCGGCGGCGAGGCCGACACCTCGGCGGTGGAGGATCTGTTGTTCCAGGTGCACGGGCTCATGGCCCTGGACTTCCTGGACAAGGGCGTCCATTTGGACAAAATGGGCTTTGAGCCGCCCCAGGGCGGCGTGGTGCTGAACCTGGAGGGCGGCGGCAAGAAGGGCATTCTCATCGGCGGGCCGGTCACCGGCCGCGAGGAGCGCTACGTGCGCCGCCTGTCCGGCGGTCCGGTGATGGTGCTCAAGCAGGCCAGCCTGAACCGCCTGAAAAAGGCCACCCGCTTCTCCCTGAGCCAGCGCCGCCTGATGCGCTTCCACCGCGACGCGGCGGTTGCCTTGAGCATCACCCGGGGCAAGCAGGAGCTCAAGTACGCCAAGGAAGGCGGAGTTTGGGTGCGCACCCAGCCGCCGGGCGATGAAAAAAGCGGCGAGGCGGCCAGCCTTCTGGTATGGGACCTGGGTAACCTGAAATGGCTCAAGATTTTGGGCGACGCCGGCCTGGCGGGGCTGGACAAACCCCGCGCGGTGATTAAATTGACATTAGAGGCGCCGGGCAAAAACGGCCAGGCGCCCACGGTGATAAGCAAGACTCTTTCTCTGGGCCGCGTGGACAAGGCCAGCGGACTGCTGGCCGCCCAAGTGGGCGGGGATGATCGTGTTTTCGGCCTGGCCGCCGATTTCATGGACAACCTGCCCAAGGCGGCGCCGGAGAAGAAAACGGCCCAAGAGGGTCAGAAATAAAGGATTGATAAGATGGCTCGAGTAACGGTGGAAGACTGCCTGCGGGAGGTGCCCAACCGCTTCTCCCTGGTGCATATGGCGGCCAAGCGGGTTCGCCAGCTCCGGGAGGGCGCGCCGCCCATGATCCAGGTGAAGAACAAAGAGGTCGTGGTGGCTCTGCGGGAGATCGCCGCCGGCGACGTCTACCCGGTGAGCGCCGAAGAGGCCGAGAAGGAAAGAGCCAAGGCCGAGGCCCGCGAGCGCGACCGCCTGGCCATGGCCCAGCAAGCCTTGGAGGCGGCCCAGGAGGCCGGCGAGGCCGTGGAAGAGGCCGTGGAAGAGGCTGTGGAAGAGGACTCCAGCAAAGAGTAGCGTCCAGTCACCATGTCAGCTATGAGCCAACGATGCTACTACGAGATTCTCGAGGTCGAGCGCACCGCTGACCACGAAACCATCAAGAAGTCCTACCGCCGGATGGCCATGGAGTGCCATCCGGACCGCAACCCGGACGACCCGGCGGCCGAGGAGCGCTTCAAGGAGGCCTCCGAGGCCTACCAGGTTTTGAGCGACCCGGAGAAGCGCCAACTCTACGACACCTATGGCCACGAGGGCCTGAAGTCCACCGGCTACCAGGGCTTCAACGGCATGGGCGACATCTTCAGCGCCTTTGGCGACATCTTCGAGGGCCTGTTCGGTTTCGGCGGACCGGGGCGCACCCCGGGCGGGCCCCAACCCGGGCGCGACCTGCGCTACGATATGGAGCTGAGCCTGGAGCAGATGGCCAGCGGCCACACCGCCAGCATCCAGGTGCACCGCGAAACCGCCTGCGGCGAGTGCGGGGGCAGCGGCCAGGCCGGGGGCGAGGAGCCCCAGGTGTGCAGCGTGTGCGGCGGCCAGGGCCAGGTGGCCCGGGCCCAGGGCCTTTTCAGGGTGGTCACCACCTGCCCCCAGTGCCGCGGCGAGGGCCGGATGGTCACCGATCCCTGCCCCGAGTGCCGGGGCCGGGGCCGGGTGCGCGAAGAAAAAGAGCTCACCGTGCAGGTGCCGGCGGGCATCGAGCACGGCCAGCGCCTGCGCATGCGCAGCGAGGGCGAGGGCGGCTATGCGGGCGGACCCCACGGCGATCTCTACGTGGTGATGCACCAGCAGCAGCACCCGGTGTTCGAGCGCCAGGGCAACGACCTCTACCGCCGCCTGGAAGTGAGCATGTTCCAGGCCGCCCTGGGCCAGGAGGTGGCGGTGGCGAGCCTCATCGACGGCGAGCTGCCCCTGGAGGTGCCCGCCGGGGCCGACACCGGCGAGATGCTGCGCATCAAGGGCTTCGGCATGCCCAAGCTGCGCTCCGGCCGCCGGGGCGACATGTACGTGCAGCTGGTGGTGCGCACCCCGAGCAAGCTGAGCGAGGGCCAGCGCGAGCTTCTGGAGCAGGCCATGGCCCTGGGCGACCAGGACGCCGCCCCCCTGCTGGGCGAAAACGGCGAGGAAGCCGCCGGGGAGCCCCAGCCCAAAAAGAGCAAGAAAAAGAAAAAGCGCGGCCTGTTCTCAAGAGACTAGAGCGAAAAGCCTGGGCACGCACCACACCTTCCCCAGGCACGGCCAGCCGGCGGCAGACAAGGCGGCCGGCATGCGACAGCCGGAGGCGCGGGAAAACCTTCGGCGAGGCTGGAGCGCAGCCGGCAAGGCAGTATCCCGCTGGCTGGCGAAGCCGCACAGTTGGAGGAAGCCATGGGCCTGAGCCATCTCGACGAAAAAGGCGCCGCCCGCATGGTGGACGTGGGCGACAAGCCCATAACCCAGCGCCGGGCCGTGGCCCAGGCCCGGGTGGAGCTGTCTCCCGCCACCCTTAAGCTCATCGCCCAGGACGGCCTGCCCAAGGGCGACGCCCTGGCCGTGGCCCGCCTGGCCGGCATCATGGCCGCCAAAAAGACCCCGGAGCTCATCCCCCTTTGCCATCCCCTGCCCCTGACCGCGGTGAGCCTGGAGCTGACCCCCCAGGCCGACGGGGTGCTCATCGAGGCCACCACCTCCACCAACGCCTCCACCGGAGTGGAGATGGAGGCCATGACCGCGGCCTCGGTGGCCGCCCTGGCCCTGTACGACATGGTCAAGGGCGTGGACCGGGGAGCCCGGGTGGGACAGGTGCAATTGATGCTCAAGGAAGGGGGAAAAAGCGGCCTCTGGCGCCGGGAAGATTAGTCCTCTCGCCTCTTTACAGTCAGCGGCCCACATGCTAAGTTTACCCGCTATCGTTGGGTTCAAGCCAGTTACGGAGTGATAAGCATGAACCAGAAAAAGCTCGAGTCTTTTCGCCGCCTTTTGGAGGAAAAGCTTGATGAGCTGCTCAAAGAGGCTGAGCGCACCGTGGCGGGCATGACCGATAGCAAAGAAAATTTCCCCGACCCCACCGACCGAGCGGCCATGGAGTCGGACCGCAACTTCTTGCTCAGGATTCGAGACCGGGAGCGCAAGCTCATCAGCAAGATCCGGGAAGCCCTGGAGCGCATCGACGACGGCACCTATGGTATTTGCGAATCCTGCGGCGAGGATATCAGCGAAAAGCGCCTCAAGGCGCGGCCGGTCACCACGCTCTGCATCGACTGTAAAAAGCGCCAAGAGGCCAACGAGAAGGCTCGAGGCCTTTAAGCTTTTCGCCCACCGCCCCGGCCGCCCGAGGCGGCCGACAGCCCAGCGGGGGCCGAACTAAGCGATGTTCCAGCAGCGGCTCAAGTTCTTCCGTTCCATCCTCTACATGGGCGACCTCGCCCTGGTGGCGATTTGTTGGTTCGCCGCCTACTTCGTCCGCTTCCATCTGCCGGTGGTGCCGGTCACCAAGGGCGTGCCGGACCTGAGCCTGTACATCATGCTCTCGTTCCTGGTGCTCATCGATTTCGCGGTGGTGCTGCCGGTTAGCGGGCTGTACAAGCGCCCTTGGGCAGGCACCGGACACACCATATGGCCGGTGCTCCGGGCGGTGGTGGCCGGGGTGGTGGTGGCGGTCACCCTCACCTGGTTCCTCAGACCCTACGACTTCAGCCGCCTGGTCTTTTTGCACTTTTTCGTGTTCGCCTTCGGCGCCCTGTTGATCTACCGCCCGGTGCTGCGCCGCTTCTGGAAGCGGGCCTACCCCGAAAACGCCGGCGAACGGGTCTTGATCGTGGGGGTGGGCGAACTGGGCCAGCAGGTGGCGGCCAACATCCGGGCCAACCCGGTGCTGGGCCTGAGCCTGGTGGGCTTTTTGGCCAGCGACCCGGCCAAGGTGGGCGGCGGCATCCAGGGCCTGCCCGTGCTGGGCGACTTCAGCCAGATCGGCACGGTGGTCTCCTCCCGCCAGGTGCAGGTGGTCATAGTGGCCCTGCCCCTGTCGGCTCATGAACAGCTTCCCGAGCTCCTGGAAGGCCTTTCCCAGGAAATGGTGGATGTGCGCATCGTGCCGGATCTGTACCGCTTCATGAGCCTGGGCAGCACGGTGGAGTCCTTTGAGGGCATGCCCATCATCGGCCTGCGGGGAAGCCGCCTGGAGGGCTGGCCCCGGGTCTTCAAGCGGGTGGTGGACATCGTGGGCTCGCTGCTGCTGATCACCCTGTTCAGCCCCCTGATGCTCCTGATCGCCCTCCTGGTCAAGCTCACCTCGCGGGGCCCGGTGTTCTACCGCCAGCGGCGCATGGGCCTGGACGGGGTGGAGTTCATGATGCTCAAGTTCCGCTCCATGCGCCCCAAGGCCGAGGCGGACACCGGGGCGGTGTGGGCCTCGCCGGACGACCCCCGCCGCACCCCCCTGGGCAAGGTGTTGCGCAAGACCAGCCTGGACGAGCTGCCCCAGTTCTTCAACGCCCTCAAGGGCGAGATGAGCCTGGTGGGACCGCGCCCCGAGCGGCCCGAGCTGATCCAGGAGTTCCGCAGCCAGATACCCGGCTACATGCTCCGCCACATGGTCAAGGCGGGCATCACCGGCTGGGCCCAGATCAACGGCTGGCGGGGCAACACCGACCTGAACAAGCGCATCGAGCATGATCTGTACTATATTGAGAACTGGTCGTTGTGGTTCGACCTGAAGATCATGCTGCTCACCCCCTTCAGGGGGCTTATCTCCCCCCATGCCTATTGAGTTGGTATTTGATGCGCTTCACTTCTCATCTTAAGGAACTGGCCAAGAACCGGGCGCTGGTTTGGGCCCTGACCACCCGCGAGCTCAAGGGCCGCTACCGGGGCTCCTTGTTCGGCTTTTTGTGGACCTTCCTGAACCCCCTGATGTTGCTGGGGGTCTATGCCCTGGTCTTCTCGGTGTACTTCCGCATACGCATGGACCACTACGCGGTGTTCATGTTCACCGGCCTCTTGCCCTGGGTGTTTTTCAGCCAGAGCCTCAACGAGGGGGCCGGGGCCATCACCGAGGGGGGCAGCCTGGTCACCAAGGTGCTCTTCCCCTTGCAGATATTGCCCGCGGTCAAGGTGCTGTCCAACTTCGTCAACTATCTGCTGAGCCTGCCCATCCTCTTCGCCTTTTTCCTGGTCGACGGGGTGGGCTTCCATGTGACCATGCTGGGCTTTTTGATCGTGGCCGGGGTGCACCTGGTGTTCACCTACGCCCTGACCCTCATCCTGGCCGCGGCCAACGTGTTCCTCCGGGACACCCGGCACATCGTGGGCAACCTGCTCACCCTGTGGTTTTTCCTCACCCCCATCCTCTATCCCCTGGCCCAGGTGCCCGATGCCTTCCGCCCCCTGGTCTATTTGAACCCGGCGGCGGTGCTCACCCTGGCCTATCACGACGTGTTCTTCTGGGGGCGCTGGCCCGCCTGGGGCCCGCTGGGCGCGGTGGCCGCCCTGAGCCTGATCCTGCTTTTCATCGCCGTGGTAATCTTCGAGAACCACAAGGAGTACTTCGCCGAGAAGATATGAGCGAGCAGGCGGCCATAGAAGTAAAGGGTCTGGTGAAGCGCTTTCGCCGGGAGATGCTAAAGCGCGACTACACCACCTGGAAATCCCTGTTGCTCCGCCCCTTTCAGCGGCGGGGCCCGGACGACTATCTCACCGTGCTGGACGGGGTGGACCTGAGCATGCAGCCCGGGCGCACCCTGGCCATCATCGGCGAGAACGGCTCGGGCAAGTCCACCCTGCTCAAGATATTGGCCGGCATCTACAAGCCCGACGCGGGACAGATAAGCGTGCGCGGCCGGGTGAGCAGCCTCATCGAGCTGGGGGCCGGCTTTCACCCCGAGTTTTCGGGGCGGGAAAACATATACCTCAACGGCACCATCCTGGGCCTGAGCAAAAAAGAAATCGCCAACCGCTTCGACCAGATCGTGGAGTACGCCGGCCTGGGCCAGTTCATCGAGGCCCCGGTGCGCACCTACAGCTCGGGCATGTACGTGCGCCTGGGCTTTTCGGTGGCGGTGAACGTGGACCCGGACGTGCTGCTGGTGGACGAGGTGCTGGCAGTGGGCGACGAGGCCTTTGCCCACAAGTGCGAGGACAAGCTCAACGAGTTCAAGCGGGCCGGCAAGACCATCTGCCTGGTCTCCCACGACCTGGGCGCGGTGAAGAAGTTCGCCGACGAGGTGGTGTGGCTGGACGGCGGGGTGGTGGCCGCCCGGGGCGATCCGGCCCGGGTCATCGACGCCTACCGCCAGGTGGTGGCCAAGCGCGAGGACGAGGTGGGCCGCAAGGCCGCATCGCGCAACGAGCTGCCCGCCGCCGACCGCTGGGGCGAGGGCGAGGTGGAGATAACCGCCGTGCGCCTGCTGGGCGAGGACGGCCAGGCCCACTCGGTGTTCCCCTCGGGCGGCTCCATGTACGTTGAGATGGATTACGTGTTCAACCAGCCGGTGGAGGCGCCGGTGTTCGGCATAGGCGTCAAGACCTCGGCCGGGGTGCTCTGCTACGGCTGCAACACCCACGTGGACAAGATCGACCTGGGGGCCCTACCCGAGCAAGGCACGGTGCGCTTCGAAGCCCAGCGCCTGGACCTGGTGCCCGGCACCTATCTGCTGGACGTGGCGGTCACCTCCCCCGAGGGCCTGGATTACGACTACCTGGTGCAGGTGGCCTCCTTCGCGGTGCGCGGCGGGTCCGGCGGCGACGTCGGCATCTACCGGCCGCCCCACGGCTGGAGCCTCAAGCCCAGGGGAGAAAAGGCATGAGCGAAGAAAAGACATCGGCTCCCGCCGTGGACGTGCCGGCCATCCTGGCCGAGGTGGAAGACGCGGTGAAGGCCAAGAAGGCCCAGGGCCTCTACGACCTGACCGAGGTGCGGCGGGTGGAAGAGGAAGCGGTGGCCTGCAATTACATAAAGGACGAGTCCGCCGCCTTGATGAAGCTGCACGAGGCCAAGCTCAACGAGCTGTGGGACCCCCTGCCCTGGGGCGTGACCACCCACCGGGCCGGCGCGGCCGCCCGTCTGGTGCTCGTGGCCAAAAAGCTGGTCTTCAAGCTCACCGGCTTCGCGCGCAGCGTCTGGTTCGCCCGCCAGAGCCAGTTCAACGACGAGGTGGTCAAGCTGATCAAGGTGCTCCTGCCGGTGGTCAACAGCGTCAACGGGCGCATGCCCCGCCTGGAGAAGCGCCTGGACGACGTGGACGCCCTGGAGCAGGAGCTGGCCCGCATGGCCCCGCGCTTCGAATCCACCCTGGCCCAGATGACCCACCTGGTGGAGCGCCAGGCCGAGGCCGCCCCGGCGGTGGAGGCCACGGCCCGCGAGGTGGCCCGCCTGCGTTTCCAGAGCCGGGGCGAGGCTTACTTGCAGTTCGAAAACGCCCACCGCGGGGCCCGCGAGATGATCAAGCAGCGCCAGGCGGTCTATCTGCCCTACTTCTCCCAGAGCGTGAGCCCGGGTGCCCCCCTGGTGGACCTGGGCTGCGGGCGCGGCGAGTTTTTGGAGGCGGCCCGCGAGGCCGGCCTGGCCGCCAAGGGGGTGGAGCTCAATCCCCAGATGGTGGAGCTGTGCCGCAAGCAGGGGCTGGAGGTGGAGCAGGCCGAGGCCCTGGAATACCTGCGCGGCCTGGAAGACGCCACCCTGGGCGGGATGCTTCTGGCCCAGGTCATCGAACACCTGACCCACGACGAGCTCAGCGAACTGGCCAGCCTGGCCAGCGCCAAGCTCAAGCCCGGCGGCTGGCTCATCGCCGAAACGGTGAACCCGGCCTGCCTCACCACCTTTTCCGGCGCTTTTTACCTGGACCTGAGCCACACCAAGCCCATCCACCCCGAGGCGGCCCGCTTCCTGTGGCAGTGGGCCGGGCTGCAGGAGGTGGACATCCTGATGCTTTCGCCCTACCCCGATGAGCACCTGCTCAAGGAGGTGCCCGGCGAAGGGCCCACGGCCGAGGCGCTGAACCACAACATCCGCCGCCTGAACGACCTGCTCTACGGCCCCCAGGACTACGCGGTGGTGGGGCGCAAGTAGGCCGTGGCCGCCCCTGACCAAAACGGCCGCCTGCGGGCCACCTTGGTTATGCCCTGGTACGGCGAGCAGGTGCCGGGCGGAGCCGAGGCCGAGGCCCGCCACACCGCCGAAAACCTGGTGCGGGCCGGAGTCCAGGTGCAGGTGCTCACCACCTGCCTGGCCGGCCTGGGCAGCGATTGGGACCACGCCAGCCTGCCCGCCGGGCTCAGCGAGGAAAACGGGGTCATGGTGCGCCGCTTCCCGGTGGCCTCCCGCGACGGCGGCCGCTTCGACGGCCTGAACCTCCGGGTGGTGGCCGGCGGCCTGCTCAGCCCCAAGGAAGAGCGCGACTTCTTCCGCAACATGGTCTACAGTCCCAAGCTGCTGGAGCACATCGCGGCCCATCCCGAGGAAGGCCCCTTCTTCTACATCCCCTATCTGTTCACCTCCTCGGTGTGGGGGCCGTTGCTGCACCCGAGCAAGAGCATGCTCATCCCCTGTCTGCACGACGAGGGCTACGCCCGCCTTTCGGCGGTGAAAAAGGCCTTCGAGTCCTGCCGGGCCGTCTGCTTCCACGTGCCGGCCGAGCGCGACCTGGCCGCCGGGCTCTATGACCTCAAGCAAACCGAGCCCCTGATCGTGGGCGAGGGCATGGACACCGACTGGAGCGCCGACGCGGAGCGCTTCCGGGCCGACTTCGGCCTGGAGGATCCCTTCATCCTCTATGCCGGCCGCAAGGACCCGGGCAAGAACACGCCCCTGCTGATCAACTACTTCTTGCAGTACAAGCGCGAGAGGCGCGGGCCCAAGGGGCTCAAGCTGGTGCTGATCGGCAACCTGCCGGCCGAGATTCCGCCCGAGGGCCGCGAGCACGTGATCGACCTGGGCTTCGTCACGGTTCAGCAGAAGTACGATGCCTACGCCGCGTCCGAGGTGTTCGTGCAGCCCTCGATCATGGAGAGCTTCTCGCGGGTGATCATGGAGGCCTGGCTGGCCGGCACCCCGGTCATGGTGCACCAGAACTGCGCCGTGACCCGCGAGCACGTTCTGGTCAGCGGGGGCGGCCTGCCCTTTGGGGACTATCTGCACTTTGCCGAAGACCTGGACTATCTCTTCGCCCGGCCCCAGCTTCGCCAAGACATGGCCCGGGCCGGGCGCGACTACGTGCTGGCCAACTTTTCCTGGCCGGTGGTGACCGCCAACTACCTGCGCCTGATCGAGCAGGTGTGCGCCGAGCCGCCCTCGGCTCCCACCACCATGGCCAGGGTGCTCTCGCCTTCGCGGCGGCCGCTTTCCGACGCCCCGGCGGTCCACCAGATGGTGCCGGACTTCAGCTTCGGCGACGCCATCGGCAACGAGGCCCTGGCCATGCAGAAGCTGCTGCGCTCCTGGGGCCTGACCTCGGACATCTTCGCCTACGCGGTGCACCCGCGCCTGGCCGACCGGGCCCGCCCGGCGGAGGAGTACTTCAAGGAGGGGCGGCCGCAAGACCTGCTGCTGTTCCACTTCTCCACCGGCCATCCCCTGGCCGACCGCCTGCCCAAGATGCCCGGCCGCCGTTTGCTGCGCTACCACAACATCACCCCGGCCCGCTTTTTGGAGGACTGCAACCCCGAGGGGGCCGAGCGCGCCCGCCAAGGCCGCGAGCAGCTGTCCCGGGTGGCCCAGGCCGTGGAGCTGGGCATCGGGGTGAGTGACTACAACTGCCTGGAGCTAAGCGAGGCCGGCTGCCCGGACACGGTCACCGTGCCCATCATGCTGGACCTGAGCCTGCTGAGCGTGCAGCCCGACGAGTTCGTCAACTACCTCTACGGCGACGGCCGCCCGGCGGTGTTGCACGTGGGCCGCCTGGCCCCCAACAAGGCCATCCAGGACCTGATCAAGACCCAGTACTGGCTCAGCCGGCTGGTGCCCGGGGTGCGCCTGCTTTTGGTGGGCAGCGAGGCGGGCTGCGAGTCCTACGCCCAGGGCCTGCGCGAGTTGGCGCGCCGCCTGGTGGTGCCTGACGTGCACTTTTCGGGACACATCTCCCTGGCCGGTCTCATGGGATACTACCGTTTGGCCAGCTGTTATCTCTGCCTCTCCGAGCACGAGGGCTTTTGCGTGCCCCTGGTGGAGTCCATGCACATGGGCATCCCCATCGTGGCCTATGCCGAGGCCGGGGTGCCGGGCACCCTGGGCGGCGCCGGCCTGCTCCTGGAGCACAAGGAGCCGGAATACGTGGCCGAGGCCGTGGCCAAGGTGCTCACCGACCCGGATCTGGCCGAGTCCATGCGCGCGGCCGGCAAGGCCCGCCTGGAGCGCTTTTCGCCGGAGCGGGTCGCCCAGGACCTCAGGGAAGTGCTCACCGGGCGCCTGGGTCTGGAGCTGCCCGCATGAGCGCCGTGCCGCTCATCGACGCCCGCCCCCTGCAGCCAGGTTATAAGCAGCACGCCCAGCGCGGCATCGGCCGCTACGCCAAGAACCTGCTCAGCGCCATGCTGAAGCAAACCGGCCCCGAGGGCATGGAGCTGCTGGTGCGCGGCGACCTGCCCGACGCGCCCCTGGCCCCGGCGGCCCCGCGCCTGGGAGTGGGGCCGGGCCCCACCTGGCTGCCCGGCGGCGAGCGCCTGGTCGGCCAGCACCACACCCTGGCCCGCGCCCTGGCCCCAGCCTTGCAAGGCGGCCGGGTGGTGCACATCCTCAGCCACGGCGACGCCCCGGCCTGCCCCGGCCCCGGCACGGTCATCACCTGCCACGACCTTATCTACCAGCGCATGGAGCCCATATACACGGCGGGCAAGAGCAAGGCCCTGTTCCGGGCGGCCCGTTGGCTGGAAACCCGCTGCCTATCCCGGGCGGCTCGGATCATCGCGGTGAGCCAGTGCACCGCCCGCGACCTGGGCGAGCTCTACGGCGTGCCCCCGGAGCGCATCCGGGTTATCCCCGAGGCGGCCGACCCCGGCCTGGCCCCGGTGGGCGATCCGGCCATACTGGCCGAGGTGCTGGGCCGTCACGGCCTGAGCCAAGGCGGCTACGTCTTTTATCTGGGCGGCATCGACCCCAGGAAGGACCTACCCACCCTGCTCAAGGCCCTGCTAAGATTGCAACAGGCGGGCAGCCCCCTGGTGCTGGCCCTGGCCGGGCCGGTGCGGGAAGACAAACACTATCCCGCCCTGGCCGCCAGCCTGAGCGACCTGCGTCTGGGCGATGCGGTAAAGCTGCTGGGCTTCGTGCCCGAGGCCGACCTGCCGGCCCTGTATTCCGGCGCGGCCGCCTTTGCCTTTCCCTCGCGCTACGAGGGATTCGGCCTGCCGCCCCTGGAGGCCATGGCCTGCGGCGCGCCGGTGGCGGCCGCCCGCGCGGCGGCGGTGCCCGAGGTGGTGGGAGAGGCCGGGCTCATGTTCGAGCCGGGCGACGACCGCGCCCTGGCCGAGGCCCTGGCCGCCCTGGCCATGGACCACGAGCTGGCCGCCGGCTACCGGGCCAAAGGGCTCCAACGGGCCCGGGAGTTCAGCTGGGATCGGGCCGCCCGCGACACTCTGGCGTTGTACGAGGAGGTGCGCGCTGCAAGCTGAGACCCGCAGCCGTTTGGCCGGATGGGTGCTGGAGAGCGCCTTGGCCGTGGTCATCGCCGTTTCGGTGTGGTGGCTGTGGTCCCGGCTGAACATGCCCAGCCTGGGCCAGGAGAAGATTTGGTTCTCCCTTGGCTGGCTGGTGGCTTTGGGCCTGGGCGCGGCCTGGCGGGCCCTGTGGCCCCAGCCGCCGGGCGACGAAGCCCACCACCTGCTGCGGGCGGGCACCTGTTCCTATGGGGCCCTCTTGTTGGGCGTGGTGTTCGTGGCCCTGCTGTTGGGGGCCAAATCCCTGGGCAACTACAAGCTATGGCTGGGGGTGGTCTACCTGGGCGGGGTGACTCTGAGCCTGGCCAGCCTCACCCTGCGCCTGCGCAGCCAATTTGCTGCCAAGCCCCGCAAGGAGGCCCTTTCCGCCCTGACCGGGGCGGCCATCTCCTTCATGGCCTGCCTGCTCATCCTGCCCTGGGTGCGGCCGGACCTCACCGCCTTGTGGCCGCCGCCCCTGGCCGACCTGATGCAGCCCCTGTCAGGAGCCGCCTTGTGGGGCGGGGTGGCCGGGGCCAGCCTGCTGGTGGTGCGCCTGTTGGGCGGGGACCGCCGCCTTTCCTGGATGGTCTATCTGGCCGTGGGCCTGGGGCCGGGTCCGTCCCTGGCCGTGAGCTGGTTGCCCGTGTTGCCCCTGGGCCTGGGCTGCGCCATCCTGGCCGGGCTGGCCGTGCTGCGCCTGATAATGGTGCGGGGCGGCTCTTCGTCTCCGGAGATGGCAAGCTCTCCGGCACGGCCCTTGTCCTTTTATTGGCTGCTCCGCGCCCTGATGCTCATCTGGTGGGGGGTCGGCGCGGCGGTCACCCTGGCCGCGGCCTGGTGGTATCCCCGGGTGGGGGCCATGTTCCTGGAGGCGGACTGGCTGCGGGCCGTGGGCATGGGCGCCTTTGTGGTGACCTGCGTGGGCCTGCTGGCCGAGTACGCCCTGCCCCTGTTGGGGCGCAGCGAGGGCGTGCCCCTGGGGCCGGAACGCAAGGTGGTGGGCATCTTCTGCTCGGTGCTGACATTCCTGGCCGCGCTGAGCCCTTTTTTGCTCATGAAGCCGCCGGCCAACGCGGCCCTGCCGCCTTATTTCGCCGAAGGCGCCCGGGCGGTGCTCCTGGAGCCCGAAACGGTGCTGAGCCCGGACAACCCCAGCGTGGAGCTGAAGCCGCCCACCTGGCTCACCGGCCTAAGCCGGGTGTTCGTGATCAGTTATTTGAGCAACGGGGCCAAGGTGGAGCAAGGCCAGGCGGTGGCCCAGCTAATCGCCAGCGACGAACAGGACATGCCCCACGTTTACCAGCTTCGGGCGGGCATCGACACCGCCGAATGGACCCTGGACCAACGAGAGATGAGTCTGGTAGCCCGCCACAGCCCGGCCCGCCTGGCCGCCACCTGGCTCATCTACACCGCCTCGGGCGAGGCCTTTCGGGCCCACTCCTACCTGACCGGGCTCTACCTGGGGCGCCGGGTGGAGCGCCTGACCAGCGTGCGCCTGCGCTATCTCTACAAGAACAAGCCTGGCGAGGAGCCGGTGAAGCTGGTGTTGAGGCGGGTGTTCCTCTATTAGCCTTCTCGTATCTTTCGCTTAAAAGACGCAAGGCGGCCATGGGGCCAGCCGGCAGGCGCAACAAAAGCGGGGCTCCCGAAGGAACCCCGCTTGTGCGAACCTTTTGGCGCGGGCAGTGTTACTTGCCGGCGGCCTCGTCCACCAACGACACGATGGCCATGGGCGCGGCATCGCCGCGACGGACCCGGGTGGGAAGCACCCGCACGTAGCCGCCCTGACGGCTGCCGTAACGGGTCTTGGCATCGTCAAAGAGCTTGCTGCAGATCTTGTGGCTGCGGATGTAGGACTCGGCCTGGCGGCGGGCATGCAAATCGCCCCGCTTGGCCAGGGTGATCATTTTCTCGGCCACCCGCTTGAGCTCCTTGGCCTTGGCCTCGGTGGTCTCGATCTGCTCGTGCTCGAACAGGGAGGTCACCATGTTGCGAAGCATGGCCCGGCGGTGCGGGGTGGTGCGGCTAAGCCTGCGGTTGTCCTTGCGGTGTCTCATTTTTCTTTCGTCCTGGCTTCAAGCTCCTCCCGGGCGGGGAAGTCGTCCAGGGCCATGCCCAGGGTCAGTCCCATCTCGGTGAGCATTTCCTTAATCTCGTTCAAGGACTTGCGGCCGAAGTTCTTGGTCTTGAGCATCTCCGACTCGCTCTTTTGCACCAACTCGCCGATGTACTTGATGTCCGCGTTCTTCAGGCAGTTGGCGCTGCGCACGGACAGCTCCAGCTCGTCCACGGTGCGGAAGAGATTCTCGTTGAGCGTGGGCTCCTCTTCGGTCTCTTCCTTGTCCGGCTCGGGCTCTTCCTGGAAGTTGATGAAGATCGAGAGCTGTTCCTTGAGAATCTTGGCGGCATAGGCCACCGCGTCCTCGGGACGCACCGCGCCGTTGGTGAAGACCTCCAGGGTCAGCTTGTCGTAGTCGGTAATCTGGCCCACGCGAGCCTGGGTGACCACGTAGTTGACCTTGATGATGGGGCTGAAGGCCGCGTCCAGGGCCACCACCCCGATGGGGTCTTCTTCGTTCTTGTTGCGGTCGGCGGTTACATAACTTTTGCCGGTCTTCACCGTCAGCTCGGCCCTGAGGCTGCCCTCGGGTCCCAAGGTGGCGATGGCGTGCTCGGGGTTGAGGATCTCCACGTCGGGGGGAGCGTCAATGTCACCTGCGGTGATCACCCCGTCTCCAGTGGCATCAATGCTCATCACCGCGGGGTCGTGGCCCAGGTACTTCAGGCGCACTCCCTTGAGGTTGAGAATGATGTCGCTAACGTCCTCCATCACACCATTGATGGTGGAGAACTCGTGCAAGACTCCGTCCATGCGAACGTTGGTGATGGCCGCCCCCTGCAAGGAGGAGATCAGGATGCGCCTGAGGGCGTTGCCGATGGTGTGGCCAAAGCCTCGCTCCAGCGGCTCGCAGGAGAACTTGCCGTAGTACTGGGTGTGGGATTCCTCGTCCACCTCCAGGCGCGACGGCCTGATGAGTTCTCTCCAGTTTCTCTCCATGACCTCTCTCTAACTGCTAGCGGGAGTAAAGCTCAACGATGAGCTGCTCCTGCATGGGGATGGTCAGCTCCTCGCGGGTGGGCAGGGCCTTTACCGTTCCACGGAACTTGTCAGCCTCCAGCTCCAGCCACTCGGGAACAGTGCGCCGCGCGATGGCCTCCAGGGACTCCTTGAGCTGGGGAACTTCCCGGCTCTTGTCCCGGACCGCCACCACGTCGCCGATCTTCAAGCGGGCCGAGGGGATGTCCACCCGGCCGCCGTTGATGGTGACGTGACCGTGGCGCACCCAGTGACGGGCCTGGGCCCGGCTGCCCGCGAATCCGAGGCGGTAGACCACGTTGTCCAGCCGGAGCTCCAGGAGCAACAGCAGGTTGTGGCCGGTCACCCCGCGCATGCGGGCGGCGCGCTTGTAGGTCAGGTTGAACTGCTTCTCAGCCAGGCCGTACATGCGCTTGACCTTTTGCTTCTCGCGAAGCTGCAGTCCGTAGTCGCTCACCTTGGTGCGCCGCTGGCCATGCTGGCCCGGCGGGAAGGCGCGGCGCTCTACGGCGCACTTGTCAGAAAAGCAGCGGTCACCTTTGAGGTATAGCTTTTGCACCTCGCGCCGGCAAAGCCGGCACACGGAACCTCGATATCGAGCCAAAACAGCTCCTCCGTATCGCTAGCGGTGGCCCCGGCCCATCACACCCGGCGCCGCTTGGGAGGGCGGCAGCCGTTGTGGGGGACGGGGGTTACGTCGCGGATGACGGTGACGGTGAAGCCAACATTGCCCAGAGCCCGAAGCGCGGCCTCGCGCCCGGAGCCGGGTCCCTTGACATTCACCTCAACCGTGCGCATGCCGTGATCCATGGCCTTCTTGGCCGCGTCCTCTGCGGCCAGCTGGGCGGCGAAGGGGGTGGACTTCCGCGAGCCCTTGAACCCTTGCACTCCCGAGCTGGACCAGGCAACGGTGTTCCCCTGGGGGTCGGTGATGGTGATCACCGTGTTGTTGAAGGTGCTGGCAATGTGCACCACCCCGTTGGGAATGTTCTTCTTTTCCTTGCGTTTGCGAACGCCTTTTTTCACCGCTTTGGCCATTTACTTCTTCCTCTTGCCCACGACAGCGCGGCGGGGTCCCTTGCGGGTGCGCGCGTTGGTGCGGGTTCTCTGGCCGTTAACCGGCAGACCACGGCGGTGCCGCAATCCGCGGTAGCAGCCCAGGTCCATCAGGCGCTTGATGTTCATGGAGATCTCGCGCCTGAGATCGCCCTCCACCTTGAAGGCGGAGTCGATAACCTGGCGGATATTGTTGATCTCCTCATCGGTCAATTCGCCGGCCTTGGTAGCCGGGTCCACCCCGCTGGCCGCCAGGATTTTGGCCGCCGAAGTATGACCGATGCCGTAGATGTAGGTCAGCGCTATCTCAATGCGCTTGTTACGCGGTAGGTCTATGCCTGAGATTCTGGCCACGCCTATTCTCCCTTAACCTTGCCGCTGCTTGTGACGCGGGTTTTTTTTGCAGATCACCCGCACCACGCCACCGCGCTTGATTATCTTGCAGTCCTTGCACATGCGCTTGACCGATGCCCGAACCTTCATGGGACCGTCTCTCTTTGCAAGCGTTGCCGGCTTTTTGCCCCTTTGAGGGCCGGCCGCCGACCGTCGTTAATCCCCGCTCTTTGGGAGCAGGCTCAATATTCGTGGCCCGTTTTCAGTCACGGCCACGGTGTGTTCGAAGTGGGCCGAAAGTTTACCGTCAGCGGTCACCGCCGTCCAGCCATCGGCCAATATCTTTACTTCATACCCGCCGGAATTGACCATTGGTTCTATGGCCAACACCAGCCCCGGCTTCAGCTCTATGCCCCTGCCGGGGGGACCAAAGTTGGGCACTTGCGGGTCTTCGTGCAACGCCCGGCCGATGCCGTGGCCCACGAACTGCCTAACCACGCTGTATCCCGCGGTCTCGGCCACCTTCTGCACCGCGGCCGAAACGTCGCCCAGGCGCATTCCCGGCCTCATCTGCTCGATGCCCGCCCTCAGAGAGCTTTCAGTGGCATCCATGAGCGCCTGGGCCTCGGGGCTTACGCGCCCCACGCCCACCGTGGTGGCCGAATCGCCGTTGAACCCGTCCAGCACCACCCCGAAGTCCATGGAGAGAATGTCTCCCTCCTTCAGGGGATCGCTACGCGGGAAGCCGTGCACCACCTCGCTGTTCACCGAGCAGCAGAGGCTGTAGGGGTAGCCGTGATAGCCCTTGAAGCTCGGCTTTGCCCCGGCCTGGCGGGCCATGTCCTCGGCCATGGCATCCAGGTCTATGGTGCGGACCCCGGGTTTGACCTCTGCCCTGGCCGCCGCCAGAACCCGGGCCACCACTTGGTTGGCCCGCGCCATGGCCTCTATCTCGGCCGGGGTTTTTAGGACAATCATCCCGTTTGGTCCCGTCGCCTCCGGCGGCTGTTAACCCAAAACCGCCTTGATGCGGGTCTGGATATCCTCGATGGAGCCCACGCCGTCGATGGGACGCAGCAGACCCTTGTTCGTATAGTAGTCGATGAGCGGGGCGGTCTGGTCCTCGTAGACCTTGAGCCGGTTGCCCACCGTGGTCTCGTTGTCGTCGTCGCGCTGGTACAGCTCGCCGCCGCACTTGTCGCAGACGCCCTCTTGCTTGGGCGGATCGAACATCACGTGGAAGCCCTGGCCGCAGGCCTTGCAGGTGCGGCGGCCGGTCAGGCGGCCCAGCAGCTCGCTGTTGGGCACCTCGATGCTGATCACGTGATCGATCTTCTTGTCCATGCCGTCGAGCACCTTGTCCAGAGCCTCGGCCTGGGGCACGGTGCGGGGGAAGCCGTCGAGCATGAAACCCTTGTCGCAGTCGGGCTGGGCGATGCGGTCCTTGGCCAGGCCGATCACCACCTCATCGGGCACCAGCTGGCCGGAGTCCATGTACTTCTTGGCCTCCATGCCCAGCTCGGTTTGGTTCTTCACGGCCTCGCGCAGCATGTCGCCGGTGGAAATCTGCGGAATTCCATAAGCGTCGATGAGCATCTTGGCCTGGGTGCCTTTGCCCGCCCCCGGAGGTCCCAACAATATCAAATTCATGTCCCGCTCCCTGTGTTCCTTTGTCTCCCCAAATCTTCTCTAAAGCGAGAAGCCTCCCTCGAACAAAATCGCTAGCGGCCGCGCACCACGCCTTTTTTCATGAAACCATCATAATGGCGTTGCAGCAGGTGGCTTTCGATCTGAGCCATGGTGTCCATGGCCACCCCCACCACGATCAGCAGCGCGGTGCCGCCGAAGTAGAACGGCACGTTGAACTGCCCGATGAGGATGGTGGGCAAGACACAGACCGCGCTGACGTACACCGCCCCTCCCAGGGTCAGGCGGGTCAGCACCCGGTCGATATATTCGGCGGTGCGCTTGCCCGGACGGATGCCCGGGATAAAGCCGCCGTACTTCTTCATGTTGTCGGCCACGTCTTCCGGGTTGAAGGTCACCGCGGTGTAGAAGTAGCAGAAGAAGAAGATGAGTATCACGAATAGCAGGCTGTAGATCCAGCCGCCCGGAGTTATGGCCTGGGCCGCGCTCTGCACCCACTCCACCTGGATGAGCTGGGCGATGGTCGCCGGGAACATGATGATGCTGCTGGCGAAGATGGGCGGAATAACCCCGGAGGTGTTTATCTTCAGGGGCAAGTGTGTAGTCTGCCCGCCGTACATTCGCCGGCCCACCACCCGTTTGGCGTATTGCACCGGCAGCCGCCGCTGGCCCTGCTCCACAAAGACGATGGCCGCGATCACCCCGATCATCATCACCACCAGGATGACCATGATGAAGATGCTCATCTCGCCCAGGCTCACCATGCGGAAGGTGCTGTGGATGGCCGAGGGCATGCGGGCCACGATGCCCGCGAAGATGATCAGGCTGATGCCGTTGCCGATGCCGCGCTCGGTGATCTGCTCGCCCAGCCACATGATGAAGCTGGTGCCCGCGGCCAGGGTGATCATGGTCATCAAGCGGAAGGCCCAACCGGGGTTGGGAACCACCATGGCGCCGCCCGGGCTGGTCATGGACTCCAGGCCGATGGCGATCATGAAACCTTGGATCATGGCCAGGACCACGGTGCCGTAGCGGGCGTACTGGGTGATCTTCTTGCGCCCCTCGTCGCCCTCTTTCTTGAGCTGGGCCAGGTGAGGAATCACCACGGTCAACAGTTCAAGGATGATGCTGGCGCTGATGTAGGGCATGATGCCCAGGGCGAAGATGCTCATGCGCTCAAGGGCCCCGCCGCTGAACATGTCGAACAGGCCCAGCAGGGTGCCCTGATAACGGGCGAAGAAGGCGCTCAGGGCGTCGGCGTCGATGCCAGGCGTGGGGATGGCGCAACCCACCCGGTACACGGCCAGCATGATGAGCGTGAACAATATCCGGCGCTTGAGCTCCGGAATCTTGAGCATATTGCCGACGCCAGCGACTGCCACCTTACACCAACTCCACCGTCCCGCCGGCTGCCTCGACCTTGGTCTTGGCGCCCGCGCTGATCTGGTCCACCTTCACGGTCAGGGCAACCTTGACCTCGCCCTGGCCCAGAAGCTTGATGGCATCGAAGCAGCCCTTGATCAGGCCGGCCTCGGCCAGGGCCTGGGCGTCAACCACCGTCCCGGCCTCGAACTTGGCCAGGTCCCTGAGGTTGACTTCGGCGATCTTCTTGCCAAAGGGGTAGTTGCTGAAACCGCGTTTGGGCAGGCGCCGCTGCAGGGGCATCTGGCCGCCCTCGAAGCCGGGGCGCACGCCGCCGCCGGAGCGCGAGTTCTGGCCCTTGTGGCCCTTGCCCGACGTACCGCCGGTGCCCGAGGCCTGGCCGCGCCCGATGCGCTTGCGGGCCTTTTTGGCTCCGGCCGGGGGCTTTAGTTCGTTTAGCTTCATGCTGGTCCTCTAATCCTCGTCGGGGAGCACCACGACCAGGTGCTCCACCTTCTTGACCATGCCCCGGATTGCCGGGGTGTCCTTGAGGGTAACGACCTTGTTCATCCTGGTCAGGCCCAGGCCCTTGAGGGTCTGGCGCTGGCGCTGGGGACGGCCGATGTAGCTCTTTACCTGCTTGACCCGAAAGGTCTTGTCATTCGCCTCAGCCATGCTGCACCTTCCCGGCCCTAGGCCGACACCTGATCCACCGGCAGACCGCGCCGTTGGGCCATCTGCTCGGGGCTCTTGAGGGCGCGGAGTCCCTCCAGGGTGGCCCGGATCACGTTGTGCGGGTTGTGGGTGCCCAACACCTTGGTAAGGATGTCGGTGACCCCGGCCGCCTCCAACACGGCGCGCACCGCGCCGCCGGCGATAACCCCGGTTCCGGGGCGGGCCGGCTTGAGCAATACCTTGCCCGCGCCGAAGCGGCCGATGATCTCGTGGGGGATGGTGCCCTCCCGCAGCGGAATGGGGGTCATGTCCCGCTTGGCTTTTTCCACACCCTTGCGGATGGCCTCGGGGACTTCGTTGGCTTTGCCCAGGCCGAAGCCCACGCTGCCCTCGCCGTCACCCACCACGACCACGGCCGCGAAGGAGAAACGGCGTCCGCCCTTGACCACCTTGGCCACGCGGTTTATGTGCACCACCTTGTCGATGAGCTGAAATTCGTCTTCAGCCACCGGGCGGGGTCTGCGTCGATCCGGTCTATTGCGTTTATCCAGCAAGGCCTATCCCTCACATGCCAGGCGCGTGCATAGCGCCCTAAAAGTCCAGACCCGCTTCGCGGGCCGCCTCGGCCAGAGCCTTCACCCGGCCGTGATACAAAAATCCATTGCGGTCGAAAACCACCCGCTTGATGCCCTTGGCCTGCGCCTTGGCCGCCACGGCGGCACCGACCTTCTTGGCGGTGTCCACGTTGCCGCGATGGCCTTCGTGGTCGCCCAGGTCCTGGGGCAGGCTGGAGGCGGACACCAGGGTGTTGCCGCTCTCGTCGTCGATTATCTGAGCGTACATGTTGCTCAGGGAGCGGAATACGCAGAGGCGGGGGCGTTCGGAGGTGCCGCGCACCTTGCTGCGAACCCGCGCCTGGCGCTTGCCCCAGGCAAGCTTACGTCTGTTGGTCTTTGCCATGATCGTGCCTCGTGTCCCGGGTTACTTGACGCCGGCCTTGCCCACCTTGCGCCGGATGGTCTCCTCGGCATACTTGATGCCTTTGCCCTTGTAGGGCTCGGGAGGCCGGAAGGCGCGGATGGTGGCGGCGGTTTGACCCAAGAGCTCCTTGTCGATTCCGCTCAGGGTGACGATGGTGTTCTTCTCCACCGAGGCGCTGATGCCCTCGGGAAGGGCGAAATCCACCGGGTGGCTGAAGCCCAGGGTGAGCTTCAAGGTGTTGCCGGATGCCTCGGCGCGATAGCCCACGCCGTTGATCTCCAGCACCTTGGTGTAACCCTGGCTGACTCCCAGCACCATATTGTTTATGAGGCTGCGGAACAGCCCCCACAGGCCCCGGGCCTTGAGGGAGTCGTCCACCGGGGCCACGCTGACCTTGCCGTCCTCCTGGCTGATTTGCACCAGGGGATGCAGCTCGCGGCTCAAAACGCCCTTGGGCCCCTTGACCTCGATCTTGCTCTCATCCAAGGTGACCTCGACCCCTGCGGGGAGGCTCACCGGCTGTTTACCCACGCGACTCATGATAAAAGCTCCCAGCCCCCTACCAAACCGCGCAGAGGATTTCGCCGCCCACCTTGGCTTCATGGGCGGCCCTGTCGCTCAACACACCTTTGGGGGTGGAGAGAATGTTCACCCCCAGGCCGCTGCGCACCTGGGGAATTTCATCAAAGCCAACGTACACCCGGCGGCTGGGCTTGGAAACCCTCTGAATACCGTCGATGACCGGCTTGCCGGCCACGTACTTGAGCTTGATGGTCAAAAGGCCCTGCTTGTCATCGTCCTGCACCGAATAATCGGTGACATAGCCCTCTTCCATCAGCACCCGGGCCACGGCGGCCTTGAGGCGCGAGGAGGGAACGACCACCTCGTCGTGGCGGGCCAGGAGCGCGTTGCGCACGCGGGTGAGCAGGTCGGCTACGGGATCTTGCATGGACATGTTGCCTCTCCTACCAGCTCGACTTGATCACGCCGGGAATCTCGCCCCGGAGCGCCATGTCGCGGAAGCAGATGCGGCAGATGCCGAATTTGCGTATGAAAGCCCGCGGCCGTCCGCAGATGGGGCAGCGGTTATAGGCACGCACCCCAAATTTGGGCTTTGCCTTGGCCTTGTTTCTAAGCGCCGTCTTGGCCAACTTTTATCGCCTCCCGCTTTCTAAGCCTTAAAGGGCATGCCCAGCAACTTCAGCAGGGCCCGGCCCTCCTCATCGGTAGGGGCGGTGGTTACGATGGTTATGTTCATCCCCTTCACCTTGTCGATCTTGTCGTAGTCGATCTCGGGGAAGATGATGTGTTCCTTGATGCCCAGGGTGTAGTTGCCGCGGCCGTCAAAGGCCTTGGGGCTCACCCCCCGGAAATCGCGCACTCGGGGCAGGGCCACGTGCATGAGCTTATCCAAGAACAGCCACATGCGCTCGTCCCGAAGCGTCACCGAGGTGCCCACCGGCATTCCCTCGCGCAGTTTGAACGAGGCGATGGAGCGCTTGGCCCGGTTGATCATGGCCCTCTGGCCGGCGATCAGGGTCAGTTCGTCGGCGGCCGCGTCCAGAAGCTTCACGTTCTGGATGGCCTCGCCCACGCCCATGTTGAGCACCGCCTTGACCACCCGGGGCACCTGCATGATGTTTTTATAGCCGAAGGTCTCCGTCAATTGGGGCACGACTTCTTGGTCATAGAAGGCGCGCAACCTCGGCGCTTTGTTATCGCTCATTATCGTCTAAGCTCCTCTGTTGAAGCCGGCCTCGCTTGACCGGCTCGTCCCAGGGAACTGGCCGGGCGCGGGCGTCGCCGCACCAGACTCAGTTATCCATGTATTCGCCGCACTTGCCACAGAAGCGGGCGACCTTGCCGTTTTCCAGCTTCTTGCGGCTCACCCGCCCGGGCTGGTTGCACTTGGGGCACAGAAGCATCAGGTTGCTGATGGCCAAAGGCGCCTCCCGCTCCACGATGCCGCCCTGTCCGCCCTGTCCGGCCCGGGTGTGGCGCTTGATCATATTGACCTTTTCCACCACCGCCCGCTGCTTGACCGGGTCAACTTTCAGGACCTTGCCCACCTTGCCCTTTTCGCGGCCGGCCTGGACCAGGACCCTGTCGTCCTTTTTTATGTTCAGCTTGCTACTCACGGCTTCACCTACAGGACCTCGGGGGCCAGGGAAACGATCTTCATGAAGTTCTTGGCCCGAAGCTCGCGGGCGACGGGGCCGAAGATGCGGGTGCCGATGGGCTCGCGGGCCTGGTTGATCAGAACCGCGGAGTTGTCGTCGAACTTGATGAAGGTTCCGTCCGGTCGGTGCACTTCCTTGGCCGTGCGCACCACCACCGCCTTCATCACATCACCCTTTTTCACCTTGCTGTTGGGCAGGGCTTCCTTTACCGACACCACGATGATGTCGCCCACCGATGCGTAACGGCGTTTGGAGCCGCCCAACACCTTAATGCAATAGAGCCTCTTGGCGCCGCTGTTGTCGGCGGCCAGGAGATTGGTTTCCGGCTGGATCATGGCCTTACTGCTCCTACTCGGCGGCCCCTAGGCCACCCGCTCCAGCACTTTGCTGACGCGCCAGCGCTTATGACGGCTCAGGGGGCGGCTCTGGCGGATAAGCACGGTGTCGCCCACGCGGCAGTCGTTGGTCTCGTCGTGGGCCATGAACTTGGCCCGGCGGCGCACGTATTTCTTATAGACGGGATGCTTGACCAGGCGTTCCACCAGGACCACCACCGTCTTGTCCATCTTGTCGCTGACCACCAAACCGGCCAGGGCCTTGGCGTTCCCGCGTTCCTTCTCGGCCATGGAATCCTACTCCCTAAACCGCTTCGGCTTGGCGCTGGCTAATCACGGTCAGCACCCGCGCGATGTCTTTTTTGGTCTGGCCAATCCGCATGGGATTCTCCAGCTGCCCGGTGGCGTGCTGGAAGTTCAGGTTGAACAGCTCCTCGCGGAGGTCTTCCAACTTCTGGGCCAGCTCGTCGGGCGAGAGTTCTCTGAGCTCAGGGGCCTTCATGGCGTCAGCTCCTCTCCACGATGCGCGTCTTGAACGGCAGCTTATGGCCGGCCAGGCGCAGGGCTTCCAGGGCGACCTCGCGGGCCACACCGTCGATCTCGAAAATCATACGCCCGGGACGAATCACGGCCACCCAGCCTTCCGGAGCGCCCTTGCCCTTGCCCATGCGGGTTTCCGCCGGCTTGGAGGTGAAGGGCTTGTCCGGGAACACCCGGATGAACACCTGCCCGCCGCGCTTGACGTGGCGGGTGATGGCGATACGGCTGGCCTCGATCTGCTGGTTGCTCATCCAACCCCGGCCCAAGGCCTGCAGGCCGAACTGGCCAAAGCTGACCCGGTTGCCCCTCTGGGCCTTGCCCCGCATGCGTCCCTTCTGGACCTTGCGATGTCTTACTCTCTTGGGCGCTAGCATGGTTAGCTATGCCTTTCCTCAATAATTGGCGAGCCCGCTCTTTAGGCGTTGAGCTCGGATTCGCTTTCGTCCAAAACCTCGCCCTTGAAGATCAAGACCTGCACGCCGATGACGCCGTAGGTGGTCTTGGCCTCGGCGAAGCCCACATCGATGTCGGCCCGCAGGGTGTGCAGGGGCACCCGGCCCTCGCGGTACCACTCGCGCCGCGCCATCTCGGCCCCGCCCAGGCGGCCGCCGCAATGGATGCGGATGCCTTGGGCGCCGAACTTCATGGCGCTGGACACCGCCCGCTTCATGGCCCGCCGGAAGGCGATGCGTCGAAGCAACTGGCCGGCCACGTTCTCGGCCACCAGCTGGGCGTCCACTTCGGGCTTGCGCACTTCGTGGATGTCCACCATGACCCCGCGCTTGATCAGCTTTTCCAGCTGGCGCTTGAGGTTCTCGATCTCCGAGCCCTTCTTGCCGATGACAATGCCGGGCCGCGCGGTGTGGATGCGGATCTTGGCTTTGTCGGCGGCGCGCTCGATCTCAACTCGCGAGATGCCGGCATGGGCCAGCTTCTTCTTCACGAATTTGCGGATCTTATAGTCCTCGTAGACCAGCGCCGCGTAGTCCTTGCCCGCAAACCAGCGGGAATCCCAGGTGCGGATGACACCCAGCCTGAACCCTACGGGATGTACCTTCTGACCCAAACCCGTCTCTCCTTGCCTAGCGCTCGTCCACCACCACGGTGATGTGGCTGGTCCGCTTGCGAATAATGAAGGCCCGGCCCATGGCCCGGGGACGCCACCGCTTCAGGGTGGGACCGCCGTCCACGTAGGCCTTCTTGACGTAGAGCTTGTCCACGTCGACATTGCTGTCGGTGGTGGCGTTGGCCACCGCGGAGTTGATGACCTTGGCCACCAATCCGGCGGCCTTTTTGGGCGTGAACTTCAATTTGTTCAGCGCCTCGCCCACCTTCATGCCCCGTACCGCGTCGGCCACCAAGCGGGCCTTGCGGGGGGAGATGCGTACGAATTTGGCTTTGGCCACCGATTCCATGGGCCTACCTCTTCTTACCCTTCTTGTCCGACGCGTGACCATAGTAGGTGCGGGTGGGGCTGAACTCGCCCAACTTATGACCCACCATGTTCTCGGTCACGAACACCGGAATAAACTTTTTGCCGTTGTGCACCGCGAAGGTCAAGCCCACGAAATCGGGCATGATGGTGGAGCGGCGGCTCCAAGTCTTTATGACCTTGCGGCTGGCCGAGGCCGAAGCCTCATCGACCTTTTTGCCCAGATGCTCGTCCACGAAGGGACCTTTTTTAAGGCTGCGCGACATCGCTGGCTCCTACTGATAGCGCCGGCGGACGATAAAGTTGTCCGAAGGCTTCTTTTTGCGGGTGCGGTAGCCCTTGGTGGGCCAGCCCCAGGGACTGCAGGGGTGACGTCCACCACTGCTGCGCCCCTCGCCGCCGCCCATGGGGTGATCCACGGGGTTCATGGCCACGCCGCGCACCTTGGGCCGCCTGCCGCTCCAGCGGGTGCGGCCCGCCTTGCCCCAGTTGACGTTCTCGTGCTGCTCGTTGCCCACCTCGCCGATGGTCGCCCGGCAGCGCACATTGACCCGCCGCATCTCGCCCGAAGGCAGCTTCAAGGTGGCGTAACCGCCTTCCTTGGCCATGAGCTGGGCGTAGGTCCCGGCCGAGCGCACGATCTGGCCGCCGGCCCCGATCTTGAGCTCCACGTTATGCAAGTGGGTGCCCAAGGGGATGTTGGCCAGGGTCATGGCGTTGCCCGGCACGATGTCGGCCTTGTCGGTGCTCACCACCTGGGCGCCCACGGTCAGGCCCTTGGGGGCCAGGATGTAGCGCTTCTCGCCGTCCAGGTAGTGCAGCAGGGCGATGTTGGCCGAGCGGTTGGGGTCGTATTCGATGGCCGCCACCTTGGCCGGCACTTCGAACTTGTCCCGCTTGAAGTCGATGCGGCGGTAACGGCGCTTGTGGCCTCCGCCCCGGTGACGCGCGGTCACCCGGCCGTAGTTGTTGCGGCCGCCCTTTTTGGGCAACGGCTCCAGCAGGCTTTTTTCCGGCTCGCTCTTGGTGATTTCCTCGCGCTCCAAATAGGTCATGAAGCGCCGGCCCGGCGAAGTCGGTTTGTATTTTTTGATGGCCATTGGTCCAGGTCCTCTCTAAAAGCTCCGGGGCTGCCCGCCTAGGCTCCCTCGAAGAAATCCACGCTATGGCCCGGGGCCAGGGTCACGTAGGCCTTCTTCCAGTCGCCGCGCCGGCCCAAGATGCGGCCCTGACGCTTCTTCTTGCCCACAAAGCTGGCGGTGGACACCTTGAGCACCTTGACGGTGAACAGCTTTTCCACCGCCTGGCGAATCTCCACCTTGGTGGCCCGCTTGTCCACCTCGAACACCAACTGGTTGTTCAGTTCCTTGGCCAGGGTGCTCTTCTCGGTCACCAGAGGCCGCCGAATGACTTCTCTCAGGTCCTTCACGACAGCGCCTCCTCTATGCCGGCCACCGCGTCCTGCAACAGAACCAGCCGGTCGTACTTGAGGATGTCGTATACGTTGAGCCCCTCTGCCCGGAGAACCTTGACCCGGGGCACGTTGCGCGAGCTCTTTTCCAACACCTCGTCGGCTCCGGGAGTGACCACCAGGCAGTTGCCCGCTTCCAGGGCGCCCAGCACGGACACGAAGTCCTTGGTCTTGATGGCCTCCAGGTCGAAGCCCGAGAGCACGGTCAGCTTCTCCTCGCCCAGCTTGGAGGACAGGGCCGAACGCAGGGCGGCCTTCTTGACCTTCTTGGGCAGGGTGTAGGAGTAGTCGCGCGGCTTGGGCCCGAACGTGGTTCCGCCACCCCGCCACAGGGGACTGCGCCGCGAGCCCACGCGGGCCCGGCCGGTGCCCTTTTGGCGCCAGGGCTTCTTGCCCCCGCCGCGAAGCTCCGCGCGGCCCTTGGTGCAGGCGTTGCCGGAACGGCGCTTTGCCAGTTGCCAAACAACCACTTCGTGCAGCAGGTGGGGCTTGACCTCGGCGCCAAAGACGGCCTCGGACAGCTCCACCGAGCCGACCTTCTGATTGTTGCGGTCTATTACATCCATCGTAGGCATCTTGATCACCTAAGTGTGCTTAAGCCTTCTCGATGAAGACGATGCCGCCCTTGGCCCCGGGCACAGCGCCCTTGACCAAGACCAGATTGTCCTCGGGGCGAACATCAACCACTTTGAGATTGCGCGCCTGGCTGCGGTCGTTGCCGTAGCGGCCAGGCATGCGCTTGCCCTTTAGCACCCGGGAGGGATCGGCGCTCATGCCGATGGAACCCGGGGCGTCGTGGGTGGTGCAACCGTGTGTCTTGCGTCCGCCGCCGAAGCCGTGGCGCTTGACCACACCGGAGAAGCCCCGGCCCTTGGTGCGGCCGGTGACGTTCACCTTTTCGCCGGGGGCGAAAATTTCGGCGGTTATTTGCTGACCCACCTCGAACTCGGCGGTGTCGGCCACCTTGAACTCCTTGAGCACCGCTTGGGGCTCGGCCCCGGCCTTGGCGAAGTGGCCGGCCAGAGGCTTGGAGGTCCGGCTGGCCTTTTTCTCGCCGAAACCAAGCTGCAGCGCGCTGTACTTTTCCTTGTCCGGGTTTTTCACCTGCACCACGGTGCAGGGGCCCACCTGGAGGACGGTCACCGGTACGGCGCGGCCCTCGTCGAGGAACAGGCGGGTCATCCCGATCTTTTTTCCTATCAGTCCCTTAAGCATTTCCATGCCTCGCGAGGCTACAGCTTGATCTCTACGTCCACGCCCGCGCTCAGGTCCAGCTTCATCAAGGCGTCCACCGTTTGTTGGGTGGGCTCCAGGATGTCAAGCAGACGCTTGTGGGTGCGGATCTCGAACTGCTCCCGGCTCTTCTTGTCGATGTGCGGGGAACGCAGAACGCAGAATTTGTTTATCACCGTGGGCAAGGGGATCGGTCCGGCCACCTTGGCCCCGGTGCGGCGCGCGGTCTCCACGATCTCGGCCGCGGACTGGTCCAACAGCTTGTGATCGTAGGCCTTGAGCCTTATGCGGATCTTTTGGTTCTGGATCATGAGGCCAACTCCTAGGCTAGCTCACTTGGCTCGCGCCAAATCCTGCGGATAGTTTCGCCGCCCTTACTCAATGATTTCGCTGACCACGCCGGCGCCCACGGTGCGCCCGCCCTCGCGGATGGCGAAGCGAAGTTCCTTCTCCATGGCGATGGGGGTGATCAGGGTGCCCTCGATGGCCACGTTGTCGCCAGGCATCACCATCTCCACGCCCTCGGGCAGCGTCACCACTCCGGTCACGTCGGTGGTCC
>JAIPEN010000009.1 GCA_021737145.1 Desulfarculaceae bacterium
TGATCTTGCCCAGTAACAGCGGACAATTGGTTAAGCGATCATTTTGTGTTCATAGGCCAACGGGCTGATGTGTCCGTTGGCACTGTGCCTCCTGGTTCGATTGTAGTCCACTTCAATATACTCGAAGACGGCCCGTCGCATGGCTTCCCGGGTGGCGAAACTTTCGCCATGAACCGCCTCCACCTTCAGGGTGTGGAAAAAGCTCTCGGCCACCGCATTATCATAGCAGTTGCCCTTGCCGCTCATTGAGCAAATCAGATCGTGTTTGGCCAAGAGGGCCTGATACATGCGCGAGCAGTACTGGCTGCCCCGGTCTGAGTGGACCAGCACGTCTTTAGGCATTTTCCGCCGCCACAAGGCCATCTGCAAGGCATCGCATACCAGCCCCGCCTTCATGCGCTTATCCATGGCCCAGCCGACCACCATGCGAGAGAAAAGATCCAGCACCACCGCCAAATACAGCCAGCCCTCCCCGGTCCACAAATATGTAATGTCGCAGACCCACTTCTGGTTGGGTGCATCCGCGCTGAAATCCTGGTCCAATAGATTGGGAGCCACGGGCAAGTTATGATCCGAATCTGTGGTGGCCTTGAATTTCTTGGCCGCCTTGGCCACCAGACCCTGCCTTTTCATGCTGGCAGCCACCGTCTTGCGGTTATATGTGTGGCCCTGCTCATCAAGGTCAAGGGTTATCCCCACGGCTCCGCTACGCCCCTTGCGGGTCTCGAAAGCCTGGACCACCAGATTGTCAAGCTTCTCACGTTCCATCTGCCTTCTACTGGGATGCCGCCGCCTAACCCGCCAAGCATAATACCCGCTACGCGACACCCCGAAAGCCTCACACTGGACGCTAATGTTGTATTTGCCTGTATTATCCTGCATTAACGCGTACTTCACTTCAGGCTTTTCGCAAAGTACGCGCTTGCCTTTTTTAATATTTCAAGCTCCTCGGCCTGCTTGGCAAGCTGCCGCTTCAGCCTGGCATTTTCTATGGCCAGTTTCTTTTCAGTCTCGCTACGGCTGGCCTCGTACCGGGCCTTCTTGCGCCAGGCATAGAGTTGGGATTCATGCAGGCCAAGTTGCTTGGCCGCACCGGCCACTCCCACCTGCTCCGCAAGACCCAGGGCTTCTGACTTGAACTCGGCTGAGTACCGCCGCCGGCTTACCTGCCGCCCACTCTTCTGATCAGTCATGAATCACCTCCGTCAAGCAATTTACTCGCTTAACTCGGTGTCCGACAAATCTGGGCTGGATCACTTAATCGCTGGTAAGACTGCCCAGAAAAAAATAAAACTGAAATTACAGAACAAAGTGGGCGAATGACTCTAGAGCAAATCATTAACGCATACGCAGGACTCAGGAACTGACCAACGCCGGGAACGAAGTGAATAAAGTTATTCCTGAAGCTTTGCCGGATCTCTTGTATTGCTACCTCTTCTTCCTCTGATAACTCAAGATAGAAGTAACGCAAATCATCAGTAACAACCGTAAGGTTTTCTGGATTTTTAACGCACTCTAAGGCTTTAGAGAATCCTATCAGTTCTTGCCAACGTCGGGTACCAGCTCGTTTTTCTTCTAATACTTTCTCTTCCCCTCCGCACTCGTAGATTAGAATAACTAAATAGCAATATAGGGCACTAAAAAGATTAATGCTAATCCACTTCCATTTAGTCTTGTCGGGTCGAGAGAAAGCATTTATAGCTGACTCAAGGTAGTCAATCGCATTTTCATATTCATTCCAAACATGATATCCATTTATATCAATTGCGCATTGGTTTGCACTGTAATATATAGGCAAAGAAGTTTTTATCTCATTTTTTATTTCATTCACCGCTTTTTCAACAGCTGAGCTAATTCTCACGAGTTCAAGACGTTCGTCTGATACTCTCCTTCTGACTTCCAAAAATTCTTTAGCTACCATGCGTGCCTCTGGTTACTAAAGGATTGAGTAACTCCAAGGAACTGATAAACTCCTAGCCCCAAATCAATACAATAGTATAGTAGTCATTGCGCTGCGGTCAAGGAAATCGGGAAGGATGGGGCGGTGTTCTCGCCACGTCGCATCCCTGGCAGCGATACTCCCCGCGATGACTCGCTATCTCTGTATTGAACCAATTCGGTTCGTTGCTCCAATTCTAAAAAATAGCCGTCATTGCGAGGCGCGGCGGTCAAAAGGGCAGGGAAAGGCAAGGTGCTCCTCCCGCCGGGCCGTGGCAATCTTCCTTGGTGCGCGGGGCCTCGCCTCCGGGTCGCCAGCGAAGATCGCCACGTCGCATCCCTGGCGGGGATGCTCCTCGCGATGACTGACTATTGCTGTATGCCTTGTCATTCCGGCCAATCATCGCCGAGGTCACGCCAGCTCAGGTTCATGCCCTCGATGAGCGCCACCTTGCGTTTGCGCGGCCCCTTCTTGATCTGCTTCTCCCGGGTGATGGCCGTTTCCGGGTCATCGTAAGCCTCGTAGTAGACCAGCCGCCCCGCGTTGTAGCGGGAGGTGAACCCCTCGCCCTCGCCGTTCTTGTGTTCCCAGACCCTCCGGGCCAGGTCGTTGGTGACCCCGGTGTAGAGCACCTCATGGCTCTTGTTGGTCACGATGTACACATAGTACTGACGGTCCATGGTCTCGAATCCCGGTCCGCTATGGCTGTTTCCGTGGCGCCCCGCCTCCGGGTCACCAGCGAAGATCGCCACGTCGCATCCCTCGCGGGGATGCTCCTCGCGATGACCCGCTATTGCTGTATGCCGCTTTCAGACTTTTCGACCCTGCACCTGCGATTCACCAAGCCGGCCCCGGAGAACCGAACCCCTGTCCCCTGGGTCCCGCCTGCGCCACTTCAATGAATTGTTGGGTTTCGCTCCGCTCTACCCAACCTACACTAAGCTGCAACCCGGCAACGGAACCCTGTATTTCCCTATCCGCCCCCCGCCATTCTCGCCGCCATCCTCACCGCCGCGATCATGGAGGCCGGGTTGGCCTGGCCGGTGCCGGCCAGGTCGTAGGCCGTGCCGTGGTCCACGCTGGTGCGGATGATGGGCAGGCCCAGGCTCACGTTTACCCCGTCGTCGAAATGCAACAGCTTGAGGGGGATGAGCCCCTGGTCGTGATACATGCACACCACCGCGTCGAACTCGCCTTTGACCGCCCGCCAGAACACGGTGTCCGGGGGCAGGGGGCCGGTGGCGTCGACGCCCGCCGCCTGGAGCTCCGCCACCGCCGGGGCGATGATTTTCTCTTCCTCGTCACCGAAGATGCCGTGCTCGCCGGCGTGGGGGTTGAGCCCGCACACGGCCAGGCGGGGCACGGCCACGCCGAACTGCTCGCGGAAGGCCTGGTCGGTGACCAGGGCGGTGTGCAGGACGGCCTTGCGGGTGATGAGGCCGGGCACT
Source organism: Desulfarculaceae bacterium (assembly GCA_021737145.1). Taxonomy (GTDB): domain Bacteria; phylum Desulfobacterota; class Desulfarculia; order Desulfarculales; family Desulfarculaceae; genus Desulfoferula. The sequence goes on from JAIPEN010000009.1 coordinate 3,388, forward strand.
TCCCTGAGGGCCTTGTGGATGGTGACCAGCACCACCTTGAGCTTGTCCCCGGCCAGCATCATCACCGGGCGCTCGGTGCCCGTCTTGCGGGCCAAGAGGGTGGTGTGGCCGGTGTCCGGGTAGCCCGCCGCCTGGAGCGCCTCCTTGCTGATGGGCGCGGTGGCCATGGCCGCCGCCTCGCCCGCCTGCACCAGCTCCAGGGCCCGCTCCACAAAGGCCCCGGCCAAACGGCCGCTGGCCGGGCTGGGCTGGCCCGGAGCGATCTCGGCCGGTTCGCCGGTCTCCACGACCTCCACCACGGGCGGGGCCAGACCGCAGGCCCGAGCCCCGGCGGCCAGCAGGTCTGCCTGGCCCACCACCACCAGCTCGGCCAGCTCCCGGGTGGAAAGGTCGTGGCACAGCTGGGCCACGATCTCCGGCCCCACCCCGGCCGGGTCTCCCAGGGTCACGGCTATCCTTGGCGTCATGTGGTCTCTCCTAGGCGCTTTTTCCAGTAATCGGGCCGCCAGCCCACCTCCACCTCGTCGTCATAGGCGATCACCGGCACCACCCGGGCTCCGGGGGCCAGGCGGGCCATGCGCCGCTTGGCGCTGATGGAGGCGGTCACGTCCACCCCCTCCACCGCGAAACCGCGCGCGCCGAAGAACTCCTTGGCCGCGCGGCAACGGCCGCAGCCCGGAGTCTTGAATATGGTCACCGCCTGGGGCGCACCCATGGCTCGTCTCCTTTTTTGCCAAGCAAACTTAACCCGGAAATTTCATGAGGGTTGGGTGGCCTCAAGCAACGATTTAATGTTCTCGGGGCATTTGCGAAAAGGGCGCTGGCGTGGCCGGACACACTGCCTTCATGAAAGTTCCGAGTTAAATCTTAGCGCCGCCCTGGGTGGCGGTCAACGCGAACGGACAAACCGGCTTTGCTTGGGGAAAGGGGCTCCGGGAGGCAAGTTTGCGCGCTCCCTTCCTGGGAGGCCCCGCCCGGGCCGCCTATGCTCGGGCTCAACCTAACGCGGCCCATGGCCGCCCGGAGGATTGAGCCCATGAGCGAATGCCGGTTCCTGTATGAAAACCTGGCCTCGAGCCCCGAGGCGCTGGCCGTGTCCTCGGCCCGGCCCGGCGCGGTGGGCACCCCGGCCCCCGAGGCCCTGGGCTCGGCCGTGTGCTATGCCGGGGGCAGCCACACCGGCGCCCAGGACCAGGTGTTCGTGGTGGAGATCGACGGCGAGGGCGCCGGCGGGGCGGTGGGGTCGGCCACCTTCCGCTGGCAACGGGTCTCGGCCGATACCTGGGAGGCCTCCGGGGTGCCCACCGCCACCGCCTTCACCGCCCTGGCCGACGGGGTGGCGGTGAAATGGGCTCACGGCGCGGGCCAGGAGCTTTACAAGGGCGACCGCTGGTCTCTGCTGGCCGTGGGCCGCCGGGGCGAGCAACCTTTGAGCGACCGCGACCGCGACACCCGCTGGCGCTCCACCGGCTGCGCGGCCGAGTGGGTGCGGGTGGATCTGGCCACGCCCACCCGGGTGCGGGCCCTGGTGCTGGCCGACCACAACCTTGGCGGCGCGGCCACGGCGGTGCTCAAGGGCAACGACAGCGACGCCTGGGACGCGCCCGCCTACAGCCAGGCCATCAGCCTCACCCGGCCCCATTTGGTGCACTTTTTGGACGCCACCCACCGTTTCTGGCGGCTGGAGCTGAGCGATCCGGCCAACCCCGAGGGAAGCCTGGCGGCCAGCCTGCTGTATCTGGGCGATTACTTCGCGCCCGCCCGCACCTTTGCGGCCGAGTTCACCCAGGGCGCGGTGGCCGGACGCCGCCTGACCACCAGCGACGCGGGCAAGGTGGCGGGCAGCGCCACCGCCCTGGCCACTTTCTTCCAGCTGAGCTTCCCCCGCCTGTCCCCCGAGGACGCCGAGGCCCTGGAGGCCATGATGGCCGTGATCCACGACCATGCCTCGGGCGGCCTCAAGCCCATCCTGTTCACGCCCTTTAGCGACGACCCCGGGAGCACGCTCTATTGCCTGCCCGCGGCCCAACTGGAGCGCCGCCGCCTGCCGGGCGGGCGCTGGGATCTGGGCCTGCGCCTGGAAGAGGTGGTGCGCACCGATGTTTGAGGTGAGCCAGGCCTTTCACCGCGCCCGCCGGATAAGGAACCAGCGGCCCGTGGTGCTGCTGGTGCTCAAAAACGCCTTTGGCCTCAGGGCCTATGCCGGGCGCCACCCCTCGCGCGACGAGCTGGGCCTGGTGGCTCCGGCCCAAGCCGACGGGGTGTTTTTGGCCGACGGGGCGCGCCGGGCCGGAGAGGGCAGCCTGGAGCTTTTGGAGCGGGGCGGCCGGGTGCTCTCCCTGGGCCGGGTGCGCGAGACCCTGGCCCCGGGCGGCGAGGTGCTGGCCAGCCTGCGCCAGGAAGAGGCCGGCGGCCTGACCGTGAGTCTTTCCAACGGCGGGGACCGGCGCGCCTTCAGCCGCCTGGAGGCTCGGGAAAACCTGCTGGGCGCGGTGGGCGAGATCACGGTGGGCTGGCCCGGATTGCGGGCCCGGGAATATCTGCGCCGCTTCTCGGGGCGGGTGACCGCCTATCGCATGGAAAGCGAAACCCTCACCCTCACCCTCAGGGCGTTGTGATGCTGGACTTCACCCAAACCATTCAACTGAAACGGGCCTGGGACTACAGCGCCCCCCGCCGCCCCAGCCGCTGCCTGCCCCTGGTGTACGGCGACATGACCCAGGGCGGAGCGGGCGGCCTGTGGGAGGCGGTGTGCCTGGACGTGGACAGCTTTGTCTACGCCCTGGCCGGGCACCAGCTGACCAGCCTGGCCGCGGGCAACGCGGTGACTCTGTACGACCGCGAGGGCCAGGTGATCGACCCGGCGGACTACGCCCTGAACCTGACCCACGACTTTCAGGGCCAAGGGATCATCGCCACCGCCACCTTCGCGGCCGACGCCCGGCAGCGCGAGCCCATCACCGCGCGGGCCCAGGGCCGGCCCGGCGAGGACGGCGCCCTGTTGGCCAACCCGGTGGACCTGGCCGCCCACTTTGTGCGCGGCCTGGCCGGGGCCTCCGGCGAGGAGCTGGACACCACCTCCCTGAACCGGGCGCGGGCCCGGGCCGTGGCCCTGGGCTACGCGGCGGCCGGGGTGGTGAGCGGCGATCTCTCCCTGGGCGACCTGCTCACCAGCCTGCTGAGCAACTTCCTGGGCTCCTGGTGGCTGGGCGGCGGCGGGCGGCTCAAGCTCTTTTTGGACCTGGGGGCCGGCTCCCTGGACGAGGGCGATCTGCTGGTGTCGCTCAGGGAGGGCGACCTGGCGCAGGTGGCGGTGAGCGCCCGCCTGGAGGAGATGGCCAACCTGGCCGAGGCCCGCTATTGCCACAACTTCGCGCGGGCCGAGTATGAGGCGGCCCACGACGGCCTGGCCTCGCGGGACCTCAGGGCCCAGGGCCTGCACGGCCTGGCCAAGCGCTCCCTGGAGCTTAGCTGGGTGCGCTCCGAGGCGGTGGCGGCCACCATCTGCGCCCGGCTGGTGGCCCTGTTGGGGCGGCCCCGCAGGGTAATCACCTGCCGGGAAAGCTCCCTGGCCAACCTGCCCCTGGAAAAGGGCGACACCGCCCTGATCAGCCTTTCCTGGCTGCAAGACCCCCAGGGGCGTCCCCTGAAAAACCAGATCGTAAGGGTGCTGGGCCTGGAACTGGACCTGGACGCCGGGGCCATGAGTTACACCCTGCTGGACACCGGATTCTACAAGACCCTCGCTTTCCGGGCCGACGGGGCCCACGCGGCCGGCGGACAGCGCCAGGCCGGCGGCGAGCGGGACCTGGGCAGCTACTAGGAGGTTAACGTGGCTGATCTGAGCATTTCCTATGACGAGGAGATGGTGGGCGCCGGGCACCCCACCAAGGAAGACACCCTCAACCGCCTGGCCCTGGCCGAGCACGCCAGCGACGGGGCCCACGGGGCGGCCGCCGTGGCCAGTCTGGCCGGGGCCGGGCTGGGGGCCGGCTACAGGATCGGCCTGACCCCCCGCTACAAGGACGTGGACGAGCTCTACCTCGCCGGGGGAGTGCTGGAGATAGACGGCCTGCTCTGCGGCCTGAGCGCCGAGACCCCCTTTGACATGGACGCGGGCGGGGCTTTCGGCCCCCTAACCTGGTACACCTTCGGTTTCAGGCAGCCCTCCGGCGGCAACGCCCTGACCGGCTCCGAGCTGGTCACCACCGGGGCTCCGCCGGTTTACAGCGCCGGCAAAAAGGGTTTTTACGACTCCGCCTCCGGGGCGCGGGTCATCAACCGCTTCAAGACCGACGCCGCCGGCAACATCGACCCGGCCAGCCTGTGGGCCGGGCCCGGCGGCCTGATCTACTCCCACGGGCGAACCACCCTGCTCAGCGACACCACCCCGGCCACCTCGGCCGAAGCCATCTCCGCAGATGTCCCCGCCTGGGGCCTGCCGGTGCTGTGCGGCGGATACAGCAACATCCGCCATGCCTCGGCCGCGGTCTCCCAATACATCCTGCACGGCAACGGGGTGATCGCGGGGCAGCAGGTCACCCAGACGGCCGCCAGCTACACCGGGGGCCCCTGGACCGCCCTGGCCGGCCCCAGCGGGCAGATACGGCACTACGCCGGCAGCGGCGCCTTCACCGATTATGTCTTGTACAAGTCCTGGGACTCGCTCCCGGCTGGGATTTAAGGAGGCTGACATGCCCTATTTGGCTTATGACCCGGCGAGCGGCGAGATCGTGGGCGCGGTCCAGGACTCGCCGGAGTGGGCCGGCAACAAGGCGGCCATGGGCTTCACCGTGCTGGAGACCCCGATGATGGCGGAGATCGCCGGCAGCTATGTGGCCGACGGCGCGGTGACTCCCAAGACCGGGGTGGCCCTCGCCCCGGACAAGAGCCAGATCCTGGCCGACGGCCTGGACCAGGCCGTGGTGAGCGTGACGGTCGAAGGCCCCCAGCCGCCCGCCAGCATCGAGCTGTTGGTGGGCGGCCAGAGCGAGGTGGTGGCCCTGAGCAGCGGCGGCGGGAGCCTGAGCCCGGTCAGCGCCCTGACTCCCTGCCGGGTGGTGGTGCAACTGGCCGACGGCATAACCTTCCGGGCCGAGCCCGTGATCATCGAGGCGGTGAGCCATGAATAAGCTCGATAACCTCAGCAAGGCGTCGGCCGGCAAGACCAAGATCAGCAAGCAGGACGGCAAGTGGCTGGCCAGCGACCCGGCCTCCCTGGAGTCGGTGCTGACCGCGATCGAAAAGGCCAATTCCTGGAGCCAGGGCAAAAACGCCCTGGTGGCCATATTCAGCGCCCTGCTCAAGAACTAGCCTAGCCAACGGCCGGCGCCATCCGGCCGCTCCTTTCCTCCCCCCCGCCGCCGGTCCGGGCTGGTCCCGGGCCGGCGGCCCTTCCGCCCCGTTTACGCCCGCCGGGGGGCGTGCTATCTATATAGCGACACACCCATGGGGAGGGCGGCATGAGTTGGCGGGAGCTGTACGGCAAGCGTTTGAAAGACCCCAAGCGGGCCCTGCGCATCGTGGGACGGGGGCAGCGGGTCTTCGTGGGCACCGCCTGCGCCGAGCCCCGGGGCCTGGTGGCCGCGCTCATGGCCCGGGCCGACGAGCTGCACGACGTGCAGATTCTCCACTTCGTGACCATGGACGCTGCCGAGTACACCGACCGCCGCTTTGACCGCCGTTTCCGGCACAACGCCTTTTTTATCGGCCCCTCCACCCGCCAGGCGGTGGCCGACGCCCGGGCCGACTACACCCCGGTGTTCATGCACCAGATCCCGGACCTGTTCCGCAGCGGCCAGGTGGAGCTGGACGTGGCCCTGATCCAGGTGAGCCCCCCGGACAGCCACGGCTTCGTGAGCCTGGGCATCGGGGTGGACGTGGCCCGGGCCGCCGCCGAGAGCGCCACCACGGTCATCGCCCAGGTGAACCGCAACATGCCACGCACCATGGGCAACACCTACCTGCGGGTCAGCGACATCGACGTGTTCGTGGAGCTGGACGAGGAGCTGAGGGAGTTCCCCTATCCCCCGGCCGACGAGGTGGGCCGGAAGATCGCGGCCCACGTGGCCAGCCTCATCCAGGACGGCGACTGCCTGCACGTGGGCTACGGCCACATCCCCTACGCCCTGCTGCCCCTGCTGGCCGACAAGAAGGACCTGGGCCTGCACACCGAGGTGGTCTCCGACGAGATGATGCCCCTGATCGACAACGGGGTGATCAACTGCCGCAAAAAAAACCACCTGCCCGGCCGGGTGGTCTGCTCGTTCTGCATCGGCACCCGGGCCATGTACGACTACGTGGACCGCAACCCCAACTTTTTGTTCTTGCCCAGCGACCAGGTCTACAACCCCCTGGAGATCGCCAAGAACGACAACATGGTCTCCGTGGGCAGCGCCCTACAGGTGGACCTCTCGGGCCAGGTGTCCTCCGAGTCGGCGGGCTATCACTTTTACTCGGGCCTGGGCGGTCGGCTGGACTTCATCCGGGGCGCGGCCATGAGCAAGGGCGGGCGCTCCATTTTGGTGTTGCCCAGCACCACCAAGGACGGGGCCACCAGCCGCATCGTCCACCATCTGGCCGAGGGCGCCGGGGTCATCGCCACCCGGGGCGACGTGGACTACGTGGTCACCGAGTACGGGGTGGCCTACCTGCACGGCCGCTCCATCCGGGAGCGGGCCCTGGCCCTTATCAACATCGCCGATCCCCGGCACCGGGCCGAGCTGCTCAGCCAGGCCAAGGCCGACTCCTACATCTACCCGGACCAGGTGCTGCACATCTCCGAGGTGGACCTATATCCCGAGTGGGCCGAGGCCGAGGCCCGGCTCAAGGGCGGCCGCCGGGTGCACATCCGGCCGGTGAAGCCCACCGACGAGCTGCTGATGCAGGAGCTGTTCTACTCCCACTCCGACGAGACCATCTTCAACCGCTACTTCCGGCCGGTGCGGGCCCTGCCCCACACCATGGCCCAGGATCTGGTGAACCTGGACTACACCAACCAGATGTGCCTGGTGGCCACCACCGGCTCCCTGGGCCACGAGAAGATCGTGGGCGTGGGCCGCTACAGCCTGGGCGACCCCACCGGCCTGGCCGAGGTGGCCTACACCGCGCACGACCGCTTCCAGGGCACCGGCCTGGGCTCGGTGTTGCAAAACCACTTGACCGCCTATGCCAAGAAAAAGGGTGTGCCCGGTTTCTGGGCGGTCAGCTTCGGCTCCAACAAGGCCATGCTCAGCGTGTTCGGCAAGCTGGGCCCCTATTACCGCCAGATCCTGGAGCCCGGCGTGTGGCGGGTGGAGCATTGGTTCGAGGGCCCGCCCGAGGACCACGAAGGCGAGCTGGTGGAGACGGAGCGGGACAGATAGGGCGAGATGTATGAAAGGCCAAGCATCCAAATAGTCAGTAAAGGACACGAGGGGGGGTAAATGCTGGATCAGATTTATCGGGAGTTAGTTCAGAAACGTTTAAACAGCGTTTGCGTACCGTTAGCATACGAAATTGATGGACAAGAAAGTTCTGTGGTTCGGGGAACGGGTTCATTGTTTGACCTTGATGGACATATCTTTTTAATAACTGCCGAACACGTGTTGCAAGGCGTTAATTTTAATAAAATCGGAGTGCCGGTGTATGATCCTGTCCGGCCGATTTCGGTGAACGTAGATGAAAATGGAAAACCATATTATCTAGAAGGGGCCTCCATCGCCACACTTGGGAAAGGCGAGATACATTCAATTGAATCAATTGATTTGGCATTTTGTGAGCTTTTAAATGAGAAAGTAATCTCTGTCTTGAGGGAAAATTATATTTTTCTCGGCTATGATTGCTTGGGTGAACCAACGAGGCAGGGCAATATAGTCGTGGCTGGCTGGGCGAATTCTCTTGCCGTAAAAGTGGGCAATCGCACGGCACAGAAACTATTTTATTTCGAAACGCAATTGACCCATACACCTGAAAAAACCGACCAAATGGAGGCAATAGAACCATATGATTTCTTCATGCCTTATGACGAAATAGAGGAAATTGGAGGAGCTCCTCGCGAAGCCTTTAACTTGCATGGGATAAGCGGTGGAGCAGTCTGGCAGATTGACCCGGCAATTCCTCGGGATCGATTGTGGACAGCAGGGCGAGCTATGAAATTCGTTGGCGTTGAAAAGTCAGTTTTAAAGGGACAATTTATTAAAGGTACAAAAGTAGCTGCAATTCCATATTTATTTGAGTCGATTGATGATGGAATTGCCGCTAAAATGAAGGAAGTTTTAAACATTGAATAAGTGCAGTCTTGGCCATACCATGAAACTCAACGAAACTTAGCACTCCTTATCCCCAACCCAACCCAAGCCAACTCTAGGGAAGATTGCCACGTCGCGGCGGAACAGCTTTCCCTTTCTGCAACCCTCCTTGCCCGCCGCTCCTCGCAATGACCACTTTTCTGTATTAAGACAAGCCCGAGAGTGCCCCGCCACTTGGCAGGCCTTTGCTTTCATCAACCGGCATACAGCAATAGAAGGTCATGGCGAGGAGCGCCGCCCGATGCGCCTCTAGGCCGCCGGGCCCTTCCTCGCGGCGCTCCGTGGCAATCTTCCCTGGCGCCGGCGCTCTCTAAATAAACCCACACCGCCTGCTTCGTGCAGAGATTGCCGCATCGCGGCCAAGGGCCGCTTCTCGCAATGACAACCGTCTTTTCCAGCAATAGCGTAGGTTGGGTAGAGCGCAGCGAAACCCAACAGTACTCACGCCTCCCCGCTCCCCGTAACCATAAGCTCTTTCCCGCGCGGCCCCCTTCGGTTAGAATCAATGGCCGCCCCACCGGACCGATGCCTGTATCCCCTGAACGCTCAACAAAGGTGAATCCCATGTATTCGCGTATCGCCCGAGTGACCGCCCTGTGCCTTGGCCTGGTCCTCTGCGCCTCCGTGGCCCTGGCCGAGGACTACATCTCCATCTTCCACCAAATCGAGTCCCGCTACTGGAGCGCCTCGCCCCAGTTCCGAACCCAGGACCAAAAGCAGGAGGTGACTAAAAACCTAAAGGGCCTTTTCAACAAGTTCCACGCCGCGGTCATTTCCCCCGGCTGCGTCAAGTCCGTGTGGCAAGACCTGGACCAGGCCCAGTCCTCGCTGGACCAGGTGTTGGACCGGGAAGAGGGCAAGGACCTGGCGCGGGTCGCCAAGGCTCCCGCCTCGGAGAAGACCAAGCTGCGGGCCCTGGCCAATCAGCAAAAGAACGCGGACGACATGCTGAGCGCGCAATTAAAGGGCATCTCCAGCCGGGCCCGGCAGTACTTCTGCCCCTAGCGGGCCGCCCCCTTGCCTCCGGGGCCCGTCAGTGAAAAAATAGGCCAACACGCCCCCTCGCACACGGAGGCCGCCCGCCCATGCCGCAGAAACCGGTGCCCCCCAAGGCCCATTACGACACCGACCCGGACTACAGCCGCCCGCGCCTGGAGATTCCCCCGGAGCGCCGGGAGCACTTCCACTCCCTGCTGGCCTCGCTCTACGGCGCGGAGGTGGCCCGGGCCCTGCTGCCCGAGCTGGAGCGCATCATCCAGGTGCACCATGCCCACAAGCCCGAGGCGCTGCGCGCCCTGGAGCCGGAGCGGGCCGCGCGGCCCATGTTCAGCCAGGGCGACTTGGTGCTCATCACCTACGGCGACATGATCGCCGGCGGCGAGGGCACCCCCCTGGCCACCCTGGCCGAGGCCTGCGACTCCTACATGGAGGCCCCGGACATCCTGCACATCCTGCCCTTTTTCCCCTATTCATCGGACCGGGGATTTTCGGTGGTGGACCTCAAGCAGGTGGACCCCCGCCTGGGCTCCTGGGACGACATCCACCGCCTGGCCGGGAACTATCGCCTGATGTTCGACGGGGTGCTCAACCACCTCTCGGCCCGCAGCGAGGTGTTCCAGGACTTCCTGGCCGGCCGGCCCGATGTGCAGGATTTCTTCATCGCCTACAACTCGCCCGACGAGCTGACCCCGGACCAGCGCTCCAAGATCTTCCGCCCCCGGGTGAGCGACATCCTCACCCCCTTCACGACCATCAACGGCATGCGCTACGTGTGGACCACCTTCAGCCCCGACCAGATCGACCTGAACTACCGGCACCCCCCGGTGCTGCTGGAGGTGGTGGACGCCCTGCTGTTCTACATCCGCCAGGGGGCGGACCTGCTGCGCCTGGACGCGGTCACCTACGTCTGGGCCGAGCCGGGCACCGAGTGCGTGCACCTGCCCCAGACCCACGCCATCGTAAAGATGCTCCGGGCGGTGGTGGAGCTGGCCGCGCCCGGGGTGGCCCTGATCACCGAGACCAACGTGCCCCACGCGGACAACGTGTCCTATTTCGGCGACGGCTTCGACGAAGCCCACATGGTCTACAACTTCGCCCTGCCGCCCCTGGTGCTGCACGCCATCTACCGGGGCGACGCCTCCTACTTGGCCGCCTGGGCCCGGGAGCTGGAGCCCCCCAGCCAGGACACCTACTTCTTCAACATCCTGGACACCCACGACGGCGTCGGCCTGATGGGGGTCAAGGAGATCCTGCCCCGCGAGGAGCTGAAGTTTATCGAACAGAGCGCCCAAGCCAACGGCGCGCTGGTCTCCTACAAGACGGTGGAGGGTGGGGGCGAGGAGCCCTACGAGATCAACAGCACCTGGTGGAGCGCCATCAACCGGCCCCACGGCGACCTGGACCGCCAGGTGGCGCGCTACGTGGCCTCGCGGGCGGTGTGTCTGTCGCTCAAGGGCGTGCCCGGAGTGTATCTGCACGGCGCCCTGGGCAGCGAAAACGACATGGCCACCTACGAGCGCACCCACCACAAGCGCGACCTGAACCGGGCCACGGTGGACCTGAAGCGCCTGGAGCGGGAGTGGGGCCATCCCGGCACCAAGCTCAACCTCATGGGCAACCGCATACGCCACTTGCGGCTCCTCCGGGTGGCCCAGCCCGCCTTCCATCCCCAGGGCCGCCAGCAGGTGCTCGACGCCCCCCGCCCGGTGCTGGCCCTGCTGCGGACTTCGCCCGGCGGCAAGGACCACCTCCTGTCCCTGATCAACTTCTCGGACCAGGCGGTGAGCCTGGAGCTGCCCTTGCCCGAAGAGGTGGCCGGGGTGGAGAGATGGCGGGACCTGGTGGCCGGCGACGAGGCCCTCTCCCCGGAGGGCAAGCTCTCCCTGGAGCTGCGGCCCTACCAGGTGGCCTGGCTGCGCCCCCTGGGAGAGATCAAGCCGCAGTAGGGCAAGGGGCCGCGGTGGACTATCCGGCAATAGCCGCGTCGTGGCAAAAAAAAGGGGCGGGGATCAAACCCCGCCCCCTTGCATATCCAACGGCGCGCCTAGCGCAGGTCCTTGACCCGCTCGGCCTTGCCCTGGGCCGCGGGCAGGCTGCCCGGGTCCACCAGCTCCACCTTGGGAGTCACCAATATCTCGTCGCGCAGCAGGCCGGCGATGCGCCGGGCCAGGCCCTCGCGGTCCTCGCTGTTCATGCCCGCCATCCCGGCGGCCAGCTCCGCCTTTAGGGTCATGCTGGCCCCGGCCTCTCCGCCCTGCAACACGATCAAATAGTTGTTGCCCACCGCCTCCAGGCCCATGAGCACGCTCTCCACCTGCATGGGGTACACGTTCACCCCCTTGATGATGAACATGTCGTCGCTGCGCCCGGCGATGCGGCTGATGCGCCGGTGGGTGCGGCCGCAGGGGCAGGGGCCGGGCAATACGGCGGCCAGGTCGCGGGTGCGGTAGCGGATCAGGGGCATGGCCTTGCGGTTCAGGGTGGTGAGCACCAGCTCGCCCACCCGGCCCTCGGGCACCGGCTCCAGGGTCTCGGGATCCACCACCTCCAAGAGGAAGGCGTCCTCCCACAAGTGCAGGCCGTTCTGCTCCTGGCACTCAAAGGCCACCCCCGGCCCGTTGAGCTCGCTGAGGCCGTAGTTGTTATAGGCCTTCACCCCGAACAGCTCCTCGATGCGCTGCCTGGCCTGTTCGCTGTGGGGCTCGGCCCCGATCACCGCGATGCGCAGGGAATTGTCGCCGCGCGGGTCCAGGCCCTGCTGGCCAAAGGCGGCGGCTAGCCGGAAGGCGTAGGAGGGGATGATGTGCATCACCGTGGTGCCGAACTGGCGCATCAGGGCTATCTGGCGGCGGCTGTTGCCCGCCCCGGCCGGGATGACCATGCTGCCCAGGCGCTCGGCCCCGTAGTGCATGCCCAGCCCGCCGGAAAACAGGCCGTAGCCGGTGAGGTTCTGCAACACGTCGCCGGGACGCACCCCGGCCATGTACAGGCCCCGGGCCAAGAGGTTGGCCCAATCCCTGAGGTCGCTCTTGGAGTGCAGCACCGCGGTGGGGTTGCCGGTGGTGCCGCTGGAGGCGTGCAGGCGCACCACCTGGCTCTTGGGCGCGGCCAAAAAACCGTAGGGGAAGTGGTCGCGCAGGTCCTGCTTCACGGTAAAGGGAAGCGAGGCCGCCTGCTCGGGCCGGGTCAGGTCGCGCTCGTCCAGCCCGGCCAGGGCCTGGGCGTAAAAGGGGGAGCGGCGGGCCTGTTTGAGCACGCGGCGCAGCCGCTCCACCTGTAGGCGCCCCAAGTCCTCCGGGGGCATGGTTTCCAGATCTTTTTGCCAATACATGATGTTTCCTCACGGGTGCGGGCGGAAGGGCGCTAAGAATACCCCCGCGGGCTCGCGGGGGCAAGTTGAGGAAGATTCAGGCCGATTTTGGGGCCGTTCGGCCCTTTTAGGAGAGTTTTTTGTCCGGCGGGTCCACATAGCGGGGATAAAGCTCGGCCGCGCAATCGGGGCACAGGCTGTGGGTGAAGTCCACGTCCATGACCTTGGACAGGTAGCGGTCCAGGTTGTGCCACATCTCGGACTGGTCGCGCACCTTCTTGCAGCGGGCGCAGATGGGCAGCAGGCTGCGAAGCTCCACCAGCTCGCCGATGTCTTCCAGAATAAGCAGGGCCAGCTCGCGTCCCCGGTACTCCAGGGGCGCGGTGGTCACCAGCAGATAGGCCGGGGCCGGGCCGGTGGGGCCTTGCAGCTCCAGGCGGGCCTTTCGGCGGCTCACCTTGCCCCGGACAAAGCAGCTCTCCACCGAGCCGCGCACCACGCACTGGGGGCATACGGGCGAGCGGCCGCAGCCCTGGTCGGTCTCGCCGGCGTGCAGGCAGTGCAGGGCCTCGCCGGCCCGCTGGCCCTCGCCGCCGCCCCGAGAGGCCAATAGCTCCCCAGCCGCCTGGTTGTGGTCGATGATCACCACGTCCCGGTCCACCACCATGATCGGCGCGGGCACCGCGTCGTACACCGCGCGGTCAAAGTCGCCATTCAGCACGTTTTCCCGTTCCTGGTTCATAGGGTCCCTTCGGATTGGTTCTCAAACGCGGGCTAAGCCGGCACCCTGATGTTAGGTGGCCGCGCCGCGGCAGTCAATCCCCCGCCGCGGTCATTATATTGAGGGAATCACCTCATCGCCGGGACGGCCAACCTGTGCTAGCTTTTTAAGGAACAAGCGCACCTGGTGAAAACACAACCGGGAATGGAGCCATGCCCGAGCAACGAATACGTTACGCCCCGCTCAGGGACAAGATATGCACCCCCGCCGAGGCGGCGGCCCACATAACCGACGGCAACAACCTTTTCGTCTCCGGCTTCACCGCCGGCTACCCCAAGCTCATCCCGGCCGAGCTGGTCAAAAGGGCCGAGGCCGGGGAAAAGCTCAAGGTCAACATCTTCGCCGGGGCCTCCACCGGCGACGCGGTGGACGGGGTCTTGGCCCGGGCCGGCCTGGTGGGCTGGCGGCGGCCCTACATGTCCGACCGCTTCATGCGCGCGGCCATCAACCACAACGAGATCATGTTCAAGGACGACCACCTCTCGGGCCTGTCGGCCGCGGTCAGGGCCGGGCGCTGGGGCCCGGTGGACGTGGCCGTGGTGGAGGTGGCCGCGGTGACCAGCCGGGGCAACCTCATCCCCACCCTCAGCGTGGGCAACACCCCGGCCTATCTCAAGATGGCCGACAAGATCATCCTGGAGGTGAGCAACGTGGACCCGCCCGAGCTGGAGGGCATCCACGACATCTTCATGCCCGAGGACCCGCCCTGGCGCATGCCCATCCCCATCTACCGGACCGGCGACCGCATCGGCAAGCCCTTCATGGAGGTGGACCCCTCCCGGGTGGTGGCCGTGGTCTACAGCCAGGAGGCCGACACCTGCGCCATCTTCAGCGAAACCGACGAGGCGGCCCTGTCCATCGCCCAGCAGCTGTTGGACTTCGTGCGCCACGAGATGAAGCGGGGCCGCTTGCCCAAGGACCTGCCCTGGCAGTCCGGGGTGGGCGACGTGGCCAACGCGGTGCTCGCCGGCTTCATGGACGATGACTTCTTCTCCGAGGTGAGCATCTACTCCGAGGTATTGCAGGACACGGTACTGGATTTGATCGACATGGGCCGGGTGCGCGCCGCTTCGGGTTCGGCCCTGACCCTGAGCGAAAAGGCCCGCGAGCGCTTTTTCCGGGAGCTCTACCGCTACAAGGAAAAGATCGTCCTCAGGTCGGTGGAGATAAGCAACGCGCCCGAGGTCATCGCCCGCTTGGGGGTGCTGGCGGTCAACACCGCCCTGGAGATCGACATCTACGGCCAGGTCAACTCCACCCACGTCATGGGCAGCCAAATGATGAACGGCATCGGCGGCTCGGGCGACTTTGAGCGCAACGGGGCCGTCAGCTTCATGGTCACCCCCTCCACGGCCAAGAACGGGGCCATCAGCGCCATCGTGCCCATGGTCAGCCATGTGGACCACTCCGAGCACTCGGTGGACGTGATCATCACCGAGTACGGCCTGGTGGACACCAGGAACCTCACCCCGCGCCAGGTGGCCGAGGCGGTGATCACCCGCTGCGCCCATCCCGACTACCGCGAGCTGCTCTGGGACTACTATGAGCGCGCCTGCCGCGAGACCGGCGGGCACGAGCCCCACCTGCTCGGCGAGGTCTTCGGCTTCCACCAGCGCTTTCTGGAAACCGGGCACATGCTCCCCGATCCGGCCTAGTCCGGCCCCGGCGCCGCCCCCACGCCGCCCCCACGCCGCTCTCGGGCGCGGCGGCGGTTTTTTGTGCTAGCCTGTCAGCTCACGGATACACGGGGGCCCGCTGGCCGGCGCCAGACCATGGACCCCAAGCCAGAAAGGTGCTTCCATGCCTCTGCACGCCAAGGAACATGTCCGGGACAACCTCTTGGACGACATCTACGCCACCAGCGACCTGTCGGTGGCCATGCCCAAATACAAGTTCCCGGCGGGCGAGAACCGTCCGCGCGACGCCTACCAGGCGGTGCACGACGAGCTGATGCTCGACGGCAACGCCCGCCAGAACCTGGCCACCTTCTGCTCCACCTGGGTGGACCCGGAGATCCACCGGCTCATGGACGAGTGCGTGGACAAGAACATGATCGACAAGGACGAGTACCCCCAGACCGCCGAGCTGGAGGCCCGCTGCGTGGCCATGCTGGCCGACATCTGGAACTCGCCCGAGGCGGACAACACCGTGGGCTGCTCCACCACCGGCTCCAGCGAGGCCTCCATGCTGGGGGGCATGGCCTTGAAGTGGCGCTGGCGCGAGCGGATGAAGGCCCAGGGCAAGCCCACCGACAAGCCCAACCTGGTCACGGGCCCGGTGCAGATATGCTGGCACAAGTTCACCCGCTACTGGGAGGTGGAGCACCGCGAGGTGCCCATGGAGGGCGAGCGCCTGATCATGACCCCGGAGGTGGTGGCCGACTACTGCGATGAAAACACCATCGGTGTGGTCTCCACCCTGGGGGTGACCTACACCGGCCAGTACGAGGACATCAAGGGCATCAGCCAGGCCCTGGACCAGGTTCAGGCCGACAAGGGCTGGGACATCCCCATCCACGTGGACGCGGCCAGCGGCGGCTTTCTGGCGCCCTTTTGCCGGCCCCAGCTGGAGTGGGACTTCCGCCTGCCCAGGGTCAAGTCCATCAACGCCTCGGGCCACAAGTTCGGCCTGGCTCCCCTGGGAGTGGGCTGGGCGGTGTGGCGCGACCGCGAGGAGCTGCCCGAGGACCTGATCTTCTGGGTCAACTACCTGGGCAGCAACATCCCCACCTTTGCCCTGAACTTCTCCCGCCCGGGCGGCCAGATCGTGGCCCAGTACTACAACTTCCTGCGCCTGGGCCGGGAGGGCTACCGCAAGATTCAGCAGGCCTGCTATGACACGGCGGTGTTTCTGGGCCGGGAAATCGAAAAACTGGGGCCTTTCGAGGTGCTCTACAACGGCGAGGGCGGCATCCCGGCCCTGCTGTGGAGCCTCAAGCCGGGCGTGGACCACGGCTTCAGCCTCTACGATCTGTCGGACAAGCTCCGCAGCCGGGGCTGGCAGGTGCCCGCCTATTCCATGCCCGCCAACCGTCAGGACCTGGTGGTCTGCCGCGCCATGATCCGCCACGGCATCAGCCGCGACCTGGGCTGCCTGCTCTTGGAAGACATCCAGCGCTGTCTGGACTACTTTGCCAAGCACCCGGGGCGGGAGCCGATGAGCGCCGCGGAGGGGGCCAGCTTCTCCCACACCGGCGCTCCCATGCCCCCGGCCAAATGATCCCCGGTCCCCGGAGCCGCCCGCGCGGACCCCAGGAGAAGAGCCCATGAGCGAAGAGCGAGTATTCATCGAGGTGAATGAGCAGGTCACCCTGGAGGGCGGCCTGAGCCTGCCCCCCGATCCCAAGGGCGCGCTCCTGGTGCTGCACCCCCATCCCCTGTACGGCGGGTCCATGCACAACCAGGTGGTCCTGGCCCTGGTGCAGGGGGCCGAACAGGCCGGCTGGGCCGCGCTACGGATTAACTTCCGGGGGGTGGGGCGCTCCACCGGCCGCCACGAGGACGGGGTGGGCGAGCAACAGGACGTTATCGCGGCCGCGGCCTGGCTGCGCCGGCGGGTTCCCGGCCCCCTGGCGCTCTCGGGTTACTCCTTCGGCTGCCTCGCCGGGGCCAATGCCGCGGGCCGGGTTCAGGGCCTGAGCGGTGGGGTGTGGGTCAGCCCGCCCTACATCCTGGGCGATCCGCCCCTCTGGCCCGAGGGCGCCGGACCCCTGCTGATCATGTCCGGCGATGCCGACGAATATGGCGATACGGCCAAGCTGATGGCCTACGACCAGGCCATGGGTGCACGGAGCACCCTAATTCTCACCCCCGGGGGGGATCACTTCTGGTCAATGGGCGGCAGTGCACTGACCCGTGAGTCGACCCGGTTTCTCCGAAAGATTAATGAGCTTGATTCATAAGGCAATACGGCAACATTTGGTATGTTACAAAAATAATTCCACAATATCTTGTTTTTTAGGTTGACACGCTTAAATCCGCCTTGCTACTCTACATTCAACATAGAATGCACTGTCCATCTATGTCTCATGCCCTCTCTCCACCCCGCGAGCGTACCGCAACCCTTCCTGACAGGTGCACTGGACGGTTGCAGGGTGGTTGTTCCCTCCCAGGAAGGTCACTGGCCTTCTCCCTCCCCGCTCAGGGCCGGCTTAAAAACCCGGCCCTGATCCTTTTGGTGCACTGAGGCCGATTCAGGGCCCTCCAAGGCCCCTGCGCGGCAATATGGGCCCAAATCAACCACACTCTTGTCCCGCCAGGGCGCATCTGCTACAAAAAAGAACGAACCCCCTGCTACGGAAAGCTCATGCAAACCACCCCAGGCGAGGACAACTGCCGCGAGGACCTGGCCCAGGCGGCCCAGGAGCTGGAAAAGTTCCGCTCCATCGTGGAGAGCGCCGAGCTGGGGGTGGTCACCATCAACGAGCATCACGAGGTGGTCTACCTCAACCAGGCGGCCGAGAAGATGTTCGGCTACGACCGGGTCGAGATCCTGGGCGGCGACCTCTCCCCCCTGATCCCCTCGGAGCACCGCCAGCGCCACCGCCACTACGTGGAGCGCTACGTGCGCACCCGGCGGGGCAAGCTCATCGGCCACACCGCCGAGCTGGAGGCCGAGCGCAAGGACGGCACCCGCTTCCCGGTGTCCATCAGCTTTTCCATGGCCGAGGTGGGCGGCGGCCCCCTGATGACCGCCATCTTCCGCGACCTGAGCAAGGAGGCGGGCCTGGAGCAGAAGGTCAAGCAGAGCCAGCGCCTGGCCATCCTGGGGGAGATGGTGGCCACGGTGAGCCACGAGATCCGCTCGCCGCTCACCCTCATCGGCGGTTTCGCCCGCCAGTTGGAGCGCGAGGACGGGCTCAGCCACAAGGGCCGCGACAAGGTGGCCATCATCACCAAGGAGGTGGAGCGCCTGGAGACCATCCTCAACGAGCTGGGCGACCTCTCGCGGCCGGCCAAATACAACTGGCGCGAAAGCGACCTCAGCCAGGTGGTGGAGCACGTGGCCGAGCTCATGGAGCCCCAGCTCAGCGCGGCCGGGGCCTCCCTGGAGCTGAGCAAGGGCGATCAGCTCCCCAGGGTCATGGCCGACCACGACCGTTTGAGCCAGGTGCTGATCAACCTGATCAACAACGCGGTGCAGGCCTCGGGCCAGGGGGCCGAGGTGCGGATGTCCCTGTCGGCCAACGGCGACGGGGTAAAGCTGGAGGTGGCCGACTCGGGCCCCGGCCTGGACCCGGCCCATCTGCAGGATATCTTCACCCCCTTCTTCACCACCAAATCCGGGGGCACCGGCCTGGGCCTGCCCGTGGCCCGGCGCATCATCGAGGAACACGGCGGCTCCATCGAGCTGCTCAACGGCGAAAACGGCGGGGCCGTGGCCCGCATCCTGCTGCCTCCCGCCCCGGGCCTCCAGCAAGAGCTGCCCCTGGGCTGATCCCGGGCCATATCCGGCGAAAATCAGCAAAAATCACCACGTTGTATGGTATTTTGGTCATAGATTGAACGGAGCTAGGCGGTTTGCCAAACCAAAAGCCGCCGGAGACTCCCCGCGACACGTGATCGTATCAACCGGCCTCCCACTTCATTGCGGTTCATCCGAGGGCCAGCCCCCTTCAACTATTCTCCTGGAGCCGCCCCATGCTTCGCATTACCAAAAAGGTGTTCAACGACCTCGCCCTGTGGATGATCGGCCTGGGCCTGGCCATGGGGGTGGTGTTTCCCTTCTTCGTGGTCCTCATGGGGGTGTCGTCCGAAAAAGCGCTCACCCCCGGCTTTTTCGCGGCCTGCATGGCGGCCGGCTTCCTGGTGGGCGCGGCCAACATCGCCCTGGCCCGGGGCGTGGTGGGCAAGCGCCTGAGGCTCCTGGCCCAGCGCATGAGGGTGGTGGAGAACAACCTCAAGCAAATGGCCGATGGGGTCACCGATGGCTGCGCGGCCGAGGACTGCTACATCACCATCGATTCCGAAGATGAGATCGGCGAGAGCGCCATGGCCTTCAACCAACTGGTGGGCGCCCTGACCGTGGCCCATTCCAGCGAGGGCGCGGTGCGCGAGTTCAGCCGCCTGCTGGCCAGCCGCCTGGAGCTGGACACCCTGGCCGGCGACGCCCTGCGCCAACTCATGGACAACTCCAAGGCCGGGGCCGGGGCCCTGCTGGTGGAGAGCGAGGGCCTGCTGGAGGTGGCCGCCTCCCACGGCCTCAAGGACCCCGAGAGCTTGGATCAGAGCGACCACGTGCGCGCCGCCATGCGCGGCGGCCAGCGCCAACTGGTGCGCCTGCCCGCCGATCTCACGGTCAACGGGGTGCTGGCCGAGTTCCGCCCCCAGGAGGTGCTGGTGGACCCGGTGCGTTACAAGTCCGTGCCCATCGGGGCCCTGGTGCTGGCCTCGGGCGAGCCCTTTGGCGCCGAGGGCCTGCGCAACGTGGAGCTGCTGCGCCCGGCCCTGGCCCTGGCCCTGAACAACGCCCTGGCCCACGAGCGCCTGCAACGCCTGGCCGCCCTGGACCCGCTCACCGGGGTGTTCAACCGCCGCTTCGGTTTGGGCCGCCTGCGCGAGGAGTTCAGCCGCGCGGTGCGCGACGGCTCTCCCCTGGGCGTGGTGATGTTCGACCTGGATCATTTCAAGAAGGTCAACGACACCTACGGCCACCTGGTGGGGGACCGGGTGCTGGTGCACCTGGCCAAGCTGGCCCGCACGGTGATGCGCGAGGGCGATGTGCTGGTGCGCTATGGCGGCGAGGAGTTCCTGGCCATCCTGCCCGCCGCCGCGCTCAGCGACAGCCAACTGGTGGCCGAGCGCCTGCGCCGCCTGCTGGGCGAAAGCGTGGTAAAGGACGGCCAGCAGGAGATACGGGTCACCCTCAGCGCGGGGGTGGCCTCCACTCCCGAGCATTCGGTGGACAACCCCGAGGGCCTGGTGGGCCTGGCCGACAAGGCCCTGTACGCGGCCAAGGATGCGGGCCGCGACCGGGTGCGCTCGGCCTGACCCTCCGGCCGCTTGCACGGCCCGTACCCTTCAAAAAACCTCTCCCCAGCCAAGCCTTTGTAAAAGGCCCCCCCCAGGTTATACTTGAGGCTCGCTAACTCTGACAGGATCGCAACATGGCAGTGCTACCCATAAAAACCTATCCCGATCCCTGCCTCAGTCAGGCCTGCCGCCAGGTGGAGGTGGTGGACGACGACCTCAGGCGGCTGGCCTCGGATATGCTCGAAACCATGTACGCCGCGCCGGGGGTGGGCCTGGCCGCGCCCCAGGTGGGCAGCGACCTCCGCCTGGTGGTGATCGACTGCGCCAACAGGGACGACGACCCCGCCCCCATGGTGCTGGTCAACCCCCGCATCGTGGAGGCCGAGGGCTCCCTGGTGTTCGATGAAGGCTGCCTCTCGGTGCCTGATCTCACCTGCGACGTCACCCGCCACGAGCGGGTGGTGGTGGAGGCCCTGGACGCCCAGGGCCGTCCCCTGCGGCTGGAGGGCGTGGGGCTGTTGGCGGTGTGCCTGCAACACGAGCTGGACCATCTGGATGGCCGCTTGTTCATCGACCGCATCAGCCCCCTCAAGCGCGCCTTGTACAAGAAGCGCCGGGTCAAACAGTTGAAACGGGACGAGGCGTGAGGAGGCTGCGTCTGGCCTTCGCCGGCACCCCGGCCATCGCCTGCCCCTCCCTCCGGGCGGCGGCAACGGCGCACCAGGTGGAGCTGGTGCTCACCCAGCCCGACCGCCGGGCCGGGCGGGGCCGCAAGCTGATCCGCCAGCCCCTGGCCGCCCTGGCCGACGAGCTGGGCATCCCGGTGGAGCAGCCCGGGCGCATCGCCGAGTGCCTGCCCCTGCTGGGGGAAGCCGCCCCCGAGGTGCTGGTGGTGCTGGCCTATGGCCAACTGCTGCCGCCGGCCGTATTGCAGGCCGCCCCCCTGGGCGCGGTCAATCTTCACTTCTCCCTGTTGCCATTGCTTCGGGGAGCCGCGCCCATCAACTGGGCCATTGTAAACGGACTGGAGCAGAGCGGGGTGACCAGCATGTTCATGGACCAGGGACTGGACACCGGAGACATCATCTTTCAGAAGGCCACCCCCCTGGGCGCCCAGGAGACCGCCGGGTCCCTGGCCGAACGCCTGGCCGAGATGGGGGCCCAACTGCTCTTGCCCACCCTGGAGGCCATCGCGGCCGGGGCCGCCCCCCGCCAGCCCCAGGACGAGCAAGCGGCCACCTGGGCTCCCCTGCTGGCCAAAACCGACGGCCTGCTGGACTGGTCGCTGGGCGCGGGGGAGCTGGACCGCCGGGTGCGCGGCCTGGACCCCTGGCCCGGGGCCCACACCAGCCGGGAGGGAGCCATGCTCAAGCTCTTCGCGCCCACCATGATCCTGCCCGACAACCAGGGGCGGCAGCCGGGCACCGTGCTGGCCGCGCCGCCCGAGGCGGAGGGGATGCTCGCCGTGGCCTGCGGCGAGGGGGCCCTGGCCCTGGGCTCGGTGCAGGCGGCGGGCAAACGGCGCATGGACGCGCCCGACTTTTTGCGCGGGGCCGGTCCCGGCCCCGGCGACCGGCTGGGCGACTGATGGACCCGCGCCGCGCCGCATTCCAGGTGTTGAGAGACCTGGAGGAGGGACCCGCCCACCTGGACACCATTTTGTCCCGCCGTTTGTCCCAGGCCCCGGCCCGGGAGCGGGCCTTTGCCTCGCATCTGGTGTTCAGCGTGCTGCGCAACCGGGAATATTTGGACCACCTTCTGGCCGCCTATCTGGACCGCCCCCCCCACAAGCTGGACCGCCCGGTGCTGGCCGTGCTGCGCCTGGGCGCGGCCGAGGCGGCCCTGATGTCCACCCCGGACCACGCGGTGGTCGACAGCGCGGTGGAGCTGGCCAAGGCCACCCCCGCCCGCAGGGGCCGCAAGCTGGTCAACGCGGTGCTGCGCCAGGTGACCGAAAGCTGGCGCGAGGTGCCCCTGCCGCCGGACGGCAAGGACCCGGCCGCCCGCCTGGCCGTGGAATACTCCCACCCCGCCTGGATGGTGGGCGAGCTGCTGGCCCAGTGGCCCCGCGCCCAGGTGGAGGCCTGGCTCAAGGCCAACCAGAAGCAGCCCCCCCTGACCCTGCGGGTGAACCTGGACAAGGTCAGCCGGGTGGAGCTGGCCAAGCGCCTAAAGGCCAAAGCCGAAAAGGTGGAGCCCCACCTGCTCACCCCCGAGGCCCTCATGCTCATCAAGCCGGGAATACCGGCCGCCAAGCTGCCCGGCTTCAGCCAGGGCCTGTTCTCCATGCAGGACGCCGCGGCCCAGGCCATGGGCCATCTGCTGGAGGTGGGCCCGGGCATGGACGTGGCCGACATCTGCGCCGGCACCGGCGGCAAGACCGGCCATCTGGCCGGGATAATGGCCGGGCGCGGGCGCCTGCTGGCCGTGGACCCCAGCCCGGGGCGCATCACCGCGCTCAAGGCCAACCTGGCCCGCCTGGAGGTCACGGGGGTGGAGGTGCGCCAGGGCGACGCCCGTGAGCTGGTGGGGGTCACCGGCGTGCTGGACCGGGTCTTGGTGGACGCGCCCTGCACCGGCCTGGGGGTGGCCGGCCGCCGTCCCGACGTGCGCTGGCGGCGCAATCCCACCGATCCCGAGCGCCTGGCCGTGCTCCAGCTGGAGCTGGCCAGCAAGGCGGCGGATCTCATCAAGCCCGGCGGGGCCATGCTCTACTGCACCTGCACCGTGACCCAGGCCGAGAACCAGGGCGTGGTGAGCGAGCTGCTTGCCCAGCGGCCGGAGTTGCGGCTAGAATGGCCCCACGGCCTGGCCGCCATCCTGAAGACCCACATCGGGGAGGACGGCTTTTTCCGCACCTTCCCGCACAAGGACCAGGCCGACGCCTTCTTTGCGGCTAGATTGGTGAAGGTCTCAGGTTCTTGACTGGGGGAAACAATGTCTGAACATGATAAGACAATCTGGGGGATGCACGCTGGCAGTAAAGGAGAAGCTGACGATTTATTTCTAAAGAAAAAATTAGTTGCCATAGGCTGGCAAGAAATGGGCGACATGTCCAACTTGCCGCAAGACTGGGCCAAGATAAAAGAAAAAGTGACAGCAGTTTATAAAGATACCAAAAGCAAACAAGGAATTGCTGTTAACGCAGGCATTTTAAGGCGGTTTGTAAATGAGATGAAGTCTGGAGACCTTGTGGTCTACCCCAGCAAAATAGAGAAGGTAATTCATATAGGTGAAGTGGCCGGAGACTATCAATATAATCCCAAAATAAGTAGCAAATTTCCAAACCAACGAAAGGTAAAATGGCTTGAGCACGTGCCAAGAAAGGTGCTTAAACAAGGCGCTTTGTATGAAATTGGTTCGCTCTTAACTCTTTTTCAAATAAAAAATTACGCGAGTGAAATATACTCTGTTCTTGCGCACGAAAGCACTGAAAGCGATAGTGATCCTGATACCGATGACAGTATCGCCTACGTAGCGGCAGATGTAGAACAAACGACAGTTGACTACGTATTAAAGCAAGTTGCTAAAAAATTACATGGGCATGCCTTAGAAGGTTTTGTTGCAAATCTCCTTGAGGCCATGGGTTACCGGGCGACCGTGACCCAAGCATCTGTTGATGGCGGTGTGGACGTAATTGCCCACAAAGATGAGCTTGGGATTCATCCCCCGATAATTAAGGTACAGGTAAAGAGCAGCGAAAGCAGTGTTGGCGGTCCGGCAGTGTCACAGTTATATGGAGTGGTGGATAACAGCGAAGTCGGTCTTTTCGTCACGCTGGGTACATATACACAGCAGGCCAAGTCCATTGAAAAAAATAAAACGAACCTCCGCCTAGTCGATGGAGATGAATTAGTAAAATTATTGTTAGCTCACTATCAAGACCTCAACCCTCGCTATAAAGCGCTCATTCCGCTTAAACAGATATACGTTCCCGATCCTGCCAAACAAGAGGAGTAGGTGGCTGCATGATCAAAATAGCACCCTCCATCCTATCCAGCGACTTCGCCCGTTTGGGCCAGGAGGTGGCCGCGGTGCAGGCCGCCGGGGCCGACTGGATCCACGTGGACGTGATGGACGGCCATTTCGTGCCCAACCTGACCATCGGCCCGCCGGTGGTCAAGGCGCTTCGGCCCATCACCGAGCTGCCCCTGGACTGCCACCTGATGATCAGCAACCCCGACGAGTTCATCGACGACTTCGTGGCCGCCGGGGCCGACTGGGTCAGCGTGCACGTGGAGACCTGCACCCACCTCAACCGAACCCTTGGCCGCATCCGCGAGCTGGGGGCCAAGGCCGGGGTGTCGCTAAACCCCCACACCCCGCCCGAGGCCATCTCCTGGGTTTTGGAGCACGTGGACTACGTGCTGGTCATGAGCGTGAACCCCGGCTTCAGCGGCCAGGCCTTCATCCCCGAGATGATCGACAAGGTGGCGGTGCTTTCGGACATGATCACCGAGATGGAGCTGGAGGTGCTCATCCAGGTGGACGGCGGCATCGACGCCACCACCGTGGGCGACATGTACGCGGCCGGAGCCCGCTGTTTCGTGTCCGGCTCCTACCTTTTCGGCCACCCCGGGGGCTACGCCGCGGCCGTGGACGAGCTGCGCGCCAAGGCCGAGGCCGGCTAATTGCCCACCCGCCGCCCCGCCCTCGACCTTGCCCTGTGCCTGGCCTGGGTGGGGGTCATCTTCCTGTGCATGTACTATGGCCGCGCCGCGGGTCCCTGGTTCGAGGGGGCCAGCGGCCGCTGGGCCATGGTCTTCTTGGCCGCATCGGGCCTGGGCTTCGCCGCCTGGGTGGTGTGGCGCATGGCCAGGCTCTCTCCCCCGGAGCGGGCCGGGCGGGGCCTGGGGGCCTTGCTCTGCCTGGGGGGGCTGGGGCTGTTGGCCTGGTGGCAGCCGCTATTGATCGAGCGCAGCCACCTGCTGCTCTACGGGGTGCTGGGCGTGCTGGCCTGGCGCGCGGCCGGGGCTGATCGGGGCGGGGCGGCCCGTTTTCTGCTGGCCGCGGGGTTTTGCGTGCTGGTGGGCCTGGCCGACGAGGTGGCCCAGCACTACCACCCCCAGCGCATGTTCGACTCCCGCGACGTTATCACCAACGGGGCCAGCGCGGTGCTGGCCATGAGCGCGGCCAGCCTGCTGCGCTCGAAATAAAACCGCCGGCCCCTGGGGACCGGCGGCGTTTGTCGCTCGAGGCTGTGCCGCCCCCTAACGAACCTGCCCCGTAAGATTCACCGCGAAGGCCTTGGTCTTGGTCTGAATGTCCAGGGTCTTCTCAAAGGGCCCGGGCCACATGTTCTTCAGGCGCGGGGTGATCACCAGCAGCAGCCTCTCGCCCGGCTTCTCCCAGTGCTCCTCCACCTTGAACAGCTCCCGGTTGTAGATTAGGCTGTCCACCACCAGCTTGCCCGCGCAGGCCTTGGTCACCAGCACCGAGCGCTTGGGCGGGTGGGGCGCGTTCTTGTCGATGGTGCCGAAGGCCACCTCATGGGGCCGGACGGTGAAAGGGCCCTGGACCTGGGCCAGCACCCACACGCTCACCGGCGGCGAGCCGGGGATCGACAGGAACAGGGGCCCGGCGTACTCCATGGCCTCGGTGGCCTTGGACTTCAGGTGCAGCTTCACCACCTTGCCCCCGGGCTGGGGGTCCAGGGTCACGGCCAGGTAATCGGCCATGGGGTTTTCCACCTGGGAGATCAGCAGGGGCCGGCCCTCGGGGTCGCGCAGGGTGGCGGTGGCGGTTATGTCCGAGCCCAGGCAGCCCTTGAGGGTTATGCGCCGTCCCTCGTCGATGGATATGCGCCCCACCGTGTCGCCGTTCATGAAGATGGTCACCACCGGGCTGGCCGGGTCGTTGGTGGCCACGGCGGCGCTCTTGCGGAAGCCTCCGTTGATGCCCGTGGTGTCCAGCACCAGGGTCACCGAGCCCTTCTCGCCCGGAGGGGTCACCTTGTCCCAGCGCGAGGCGGTGCAGCCGCAGGCCGGGCTCACCTGGTCGATGATCAGGTTCTGATCGCCCTGGTTGGTGAACTTGAAGACGGCGGTGACTTTTTCGCCCTCCTTCACCTTGGCGAAGGTTATTTCTTGCTGGTCAAAGGCGATTTTGGGGCCTTTGAGGGCCGCGGCGGGCATGACGCCCAGGGCCAGGACCAACAGCATGCACACAGCGGCCAAAACGGATCGTGCCATAGCTCTTCCTCGGAGACGTGGTGCCATCAGGCTGAATCGTGGTAACCTTTCGCGAGAATAACACAGGGGCCGGGGGGCGTCCACCGGCCCGCCCACCACTTGCAAGGCGAGAAGCATGCCCAGGGCCCGCAACCTATTCCGCAGAGAAGTTTTCACCCGCCTGTACCTCTGGCGCCACCCCGAGGTGCGCGGCGGCCAGGACGGCGTGGTCTACGGCCAAAGCGACGTGGCCCTCACCCGCAACGGCAACACCCAGCTCAAGAACATCGCCCGCTACATGTCCCAGTTCAAGCTGGACGCGGTCTATTGCTCGGATCTGCAGCGCTCCATGCTGGTGGCCGAGGCGGTGGGCCGCTCCCAGGATCCCCGGCGCAAGCCGGTGGTGCGCTCCAGCCTCCGGGAGCTGGACCTGGGCCAGTGGGAGGGGATGAGCATCAAGCAGATCCAAAAGGAGCACCCCGAGGAGCTGGAGGCCCGCTGGCGCGATATCGCCAACTACCGCATCGAAGGCGGCGAGACCCTCACCGAGCTGTTCGAGCGCATCATTCCGGTGTTCCAGGAGATCATCGCCGAAAACCAGGGCCGCGCGGTCTGCGTGATCAGCCACGGCGGGGTCAACCGGGTGTTCCTGGCCAAGCTGCTGGGCATGCCCCTGGACCGCATCTTCCGCCTGGACCAGGAGTACGGCTGCCTCAACCTCATCGACGTGTTCGAGGACGGCATCCCCCTGCTCAGGGGCATGAACCAGCAGGTCATCGACTGAGCCCGGCCCCATCGCGACAAAAAGGCGCCGCCCCGGCCGGGGGCGGCGCCTTTGCTTTCAGGCGCGGGAGTCTTCGGCGGGCCTACCAGGTGGCCACGGTGCCTTGGTGGCCGTAGGTGTTGCCGCCCTGGGTGATGGTTACGTTCATGTCCAGCTTGCCCTGGCCCCATTCCTTCTTGGACCACAGCTTCAGGGTGCCGTTCAGGCCGCAGTCGCCCTGCTTGTAGTCGACCTGCTGGATGGGGTTGTCGGCGCTTAGGGTTAGCTCGCCCTTTTTCACCTTGTCCAGGATCACCTTGACCAGGACGTTGTCGCCCTGCACCTGCCACTTGAGGCTCATGCATTCCAGGTTCAGCCTGCCGCTGGTCTGGGCCGGGACGGGCGTGGCCGAGATCGCCATCAGGGCGGCCAACAGCACGAATACGGTGAGGATGGATTTGGCGCTTCTGAGCATAGTCGGTCTCCGGTGTAGGTTGGCGCGGGATGATTCGGCCCAAGCATACGGCCCCGGGGCTGGCGTGTCCACAGAGGGGGCCTACCAGGTGGCCAGCACCCCGTCGTGGTTGTAGACCTTGCCGCCTTGCTCGTCGACCACGGCGATCTCCAGCTTGCCATGGCCCTTGCCCGGCCCGGGCAGCAGCCCAAAAGTGCCGCTCATGGGGCAGGAGCCGTTGCGGTGGTTCACATCCCAGAACTGCCTCTTGGGGGTGAGCACGAACTGGTCGGTCTTTTGGCCGCTGAGAAACACCGTCACGGCCACGTTGTTGCCTTGGTCCTGCACCTGCCACTCAAGGGTCACGCACTCCAGGTTCGCCTTGCCGCTGGTCTGGGCCAGGGCGGGCGAGGCGGCCAGCAGCAGGGCGGCCATGAAAACGAGTACAGTCAGAAAGGGAGTGAGCTTCTTCAGCATGGTTTGCCTTCGGTTCCGGTGACGGGTTGTTCTAGTCGGGCAAGGTGGGCGCCCAAAAGCGGCAGCCCCGTTTGAGCGGGGCTGGAGGCAGGCTGTCTGAGCGAATAAACGGGGCTGGGGCCGAGCAAAAGGCCAAAGCAGGGCACGGCCCCTACCAATCGTGCGCCCTCTCTTCAATGGGTTGAGGTTCTCCGCCGCTGGTCAGGGTGGCCTGCACCATGAGCCCGGCGGCCACGGCTACCAGCAACAGCCTTTTGAAAAGACTTTTCATAATTTCCCCCGCGTTCGAGTGTGAATTTATTTTAGCAGCCTTCAGATTCCCCAAAAAACCGGGCGATCTCTTTTTGGTTCAAGGTCCTTTTTCAAATAAACCATGTCCACAAGCTGAATTCCGTTTTCATACATCCGGTGGTCATAATGGTCCAGGAAGAAATTCTTAACGATATGAGAGACCGTGAATCCGAGATGTTCATAAAAACCAACCACCGGGGTGCCGGCCCCGGTGCCCACGAGCATGGTTCTGCATCTGTCCTTGTAATGTTGGCATATGAACTTTACCAGCCGGCTGCCATGGCCCTGCCCCTGGTATTTTTCATAGGTGGCCAAACTTTTCAATTCAAAGACGTCCTCGCCTTCCTGGGTCACCACGCAAATGCTTTTCAAATCGCCGTCGTAGAGGGCGAACATCTCCCCCCGTTCCAAATATTTATGGATCATGCTCTCCTGTTCGTCCGCCAAGAGCAGCAAATCCATGAACCGTTTTTTGCCATCCGTGATCTTTTTGATTTCCATTTTTTTGCCTGGATTTTGGCTGGGATGGTTTTTGCCGGAGGAAAAGGGAGCCTCTCACAACAGCAAGGGCGCGGCCTCCCGCTTGCTCACCACCGGCACCACCAGCTCGCCCCCGCCCGAAAGGCTCACCCGAGCGCTCTGGCCCGGCTTGCCCTTGCCGTAGCCGGCCACCAGCCCGGCGGCGGTCTCCAGCTCGGGGCTGTCCAGGGGCCCGAAGTACAGGCCCAGGGGGCCGGGGCCGTCCAGGCCGATCAGCCACACCGCCTGGGGGGTGGCCAGCTTTTCCAGGCGCTGGTTGTCGCCCTGGTTGCGCCCCACGATGAGCTTGGCCCTGGCGCTCAGGCGCAGATGGCGGCCGTGCTTGAGCAGCTCCACCTCGGCCGCGCCCGCCTCGGGCTGGTGCTCCCACAGGTCGCGCAGCCGGTTGCTGAAGCCGGGCTCGGTCAAAAGGCAGCCCCCGGCCGGCGCGGGATATTCGCTGACCCCCAACTCGGCGGCCAGGGCCATCTGGGGCTTGCGGCTGCGCCCGGACAGGCCCAGCAGCATCTCCCGGTCCACCAGGCCCTGTTCCTCCATGGCCGTTACCGCCAGGTTCTTGGCCGACAGGGGCCGCAGGATGCTCCCGGCATATCCCGAGAGCTTGGCCACCTGGGCCAAGGCCTGCTTGTTCTGGCTCATGGGCCGCTGGCCCAGCACCTCGCCGGAAAACAAAAAGTCGAAACCCTCGGCCTCCATGATGCGCCCGGCCCGGCGAAACATGGTGGCGTGACAGTCGATGCAGGGGTTCATGTTGGAGCCGCGGCCGTGGGGCGGCTCCTTCACCATGTCCAGATAGCTTTCCCCCAGGGGCTCCACCCTGAGGGGAATGCCCGCCTGGGCGGCCGAGCGCCGCGCGTGGTCCGCGTTGAAAAAGGGCGAGGTGAAGGTCAGGGCCATCACCTCCACTCCGGCCCGCTGGAGCACCTTGCAGGCCAGGATGGAGTCCAGGCCGCCGGAAAAGATGCCCAGGGCCTTGGCTTTGCGGGGCGGGCTCATGCTGTTTCCTCCAGGCTGGTCAAGAAGGGCCGTGGCTCCAGGTTCCGGATGATGCTTCCGGCCAAATCCAGGGGACGGGCCGCCGCGTCGATCACCATGCTGTCTCCGCTGGCCACCAGCCCGCCGAAAGCGGCCAGCTCCCGGTCCGGCGCGGCCACGGCGCGGGCCTGGCCGGCCATTCCGGCCCGGGCCAGCATGGCCCGCAGCCCGGCGGCCAGCTCGCCGCTTTTGCTCAGGGGCGCGTCCAGCAAAATCAGCACCTCGCCGGCTCCCGCGCCGGCCAGGGCGTCCATCATCAGCCCGGCCGCCTGTTGGGTGGCCTGGCTGGGCCCGAAGTGGCGGCCCCGCTGGCCGATGTCGCGGATCACCCCGTCGTCGGCCGCCACCAGAACCGCGCCGCTCAGGGCGCTCTCCAGGGTGATGAGCACGTTGTGCCCGTCCACCCCCACCGCCTGGCCGGCCGCCGCGCTCAGCGGCAGCAGGCGGGCCCGCCGGGCCTCGGCCTCCCGCGGGGCGAAGGCCCCCCGCCGGAGCACCTCCCGGGCCGGGGCGTCCAGGCCCCAGCGGTCGCCGGTGAGCTTCAGGCCCAGCTCGCGGGGATAGCCCCGGGCCAGCAAATAGCGCATGTCCCGGGCCGCCTGGCGCAGGGCCGTCTGGTCAAGGGGGCTCATGCCTACTTATTTAGACCATCGCGCCCCGCTTTGCCAGGACGTTGGGGTGGGGGAGGGCTCTGATTTTAGCGTAGGTTGGGTAGAGCGGAGCGAAACCCAACAATCCCCTAATCCAAATACTTGGGCGGCAAGGGCTCGCTGCCCAGGGTGGTCAAAAGCTGGTCGATGGTGTTCATGACCGGGATGGCCACCACCTTGGAGTTGCCGTGGGCGATGATGCGGCCCCCCAAATCCTTGACCGTGGCCTCGGTTAGCCCCATGGTGCGCCCCATCTTCAGGCACTCCCCCCGGGCCACCAGCTTGTTCCCCTGGGGCGCGCCCATCATGCTGGCCCCCACGTCCACGGTGATGAAGCTGGTCTGCTCGTCCATCTGGCAATAGGCCGACCAGTAGGCGGCGGTGTCGATCATGGCGGTGTAGGTGCCGCCGTGGGTTCCGCCGAAGAGGTTGTTGTGCTCCTCGTCGAGGTCAAGCTCCACCAGGGCGTAGGACCAGCCCAGCTCGGTGACCCTCATCTTCAGCTTCCTGAAAAAGGGTGCTTGGTTGAGCAAGGGAACGAGGCGCTCGAAGTGCTCTGGATTCAGTTGCCGCACTCCATCTCCTCGCTACGGCGTCAGGCGGATTAGGCAGGCCTGTTCAGGCGGCGGCCTCCTCCGCCGGCGAGGCGCGATGCTGCAGCTTGGCACCGACGCAGGCGCTCGATTACCGCGGGCTTCGGGTGAAAGCCTTATAGGGGCATCTCAGGCGGGGCCGCGTAGGGCAGCCGAAACCCGCCGCTGCAGGGCGAGGGACGCACAGGCGTATTCAATCATACGCCGAGCGGACCCGAGGCCGAAGCAAGGGTTGCAGGCCCCTACGCGGCCCCGCTGCCTAAGGAACCTCGGCCTGCTCCCAGGTATAACAGCTCACCCCCGGGATGCTCTCCATCTCCACGAGCATCTCCCGCCAGCCCTTGCCCGAGCGGATGCTCAAGGACAAGCGCACCACCACGGTGTCCGCCTCCAGGCAGCGGTCGCGGCCCGCGAAGAGGATCTTGGCCTTGCGCGCCTGGAGCAGCTCGCGCACCGGGCCCTCGGCCGCCGGGTTGTCCAGCTCCAGGCGCAGCAACACGTTCTGCTCGCGGCTCAGGTGGCTGGCGATCTCGCGGAAGAACTTCAGGGCCACCAGGGTGATGGCCGTGGCCCCCAGGGCGGGGATGTACAGGCCGGCCCCCACCCCCAGGCCGATGCCGGTGCAGGCCCACATGGCCGCCCCGGTGGTCACCCCCCGCGAGCGCAGACGGCCCTGGATGATGGCCCCGGCCCCCAAAAAGCCCATGCCCGCGATGGCGTAGGAGGGCAGGCGGCCGGGGTCCAGGCGCACCACCGAGCCCTCGGCGGGCCCGGCGAAGATTTGGGAAAGGTGCAGCGAAAGGCTCATGAGCAAGGCCCCGCTCATGGCCACCAGCAGGCAGGTGCGCAGGCCTGCGGCGCGGCCGTGCAGCTCGCGGTCCAGGCCGACGACCAGGCCAAGGCCCGCAGCGATGAGGATGCGCCAGAGCATGGTCCATTCGTCTACCGGCACGGCGCTCCTCCCGCGGGGGTTTTCAAACAGGGCCCTCCCGGCTAGAACTTCACCTTGGGGGCCTTCTGGGCCTCGGGGGCGGCCTCGTAGCCCTGCTTAGGGGTGTAACCCAGCAGGCGGGCCAAAATCAAGGTGGGGAAGCGCCGGATGGCGGTGTTGTACTCCCGGATCGCCTGGTTGAAGCGGGTGCGGGCCACGGCGATGCGGTTCTCGGTGCCTTCCAGCTGGTCCTGCAAGGCCCGGAAGTTGGCGTCGGCCTTGAGCTGGGGATAGCGCTCCACCACCACCATCAAACGGCCCAGGGCGCTGGTGAGTCCCTGGTTGGCGGCCAGCTTGCCCTCCAGGCTGGGGGCGGCGCTCACCTGCTGGCGGGCCTTGGTCACCGCCTCCAGGGTGCCGCGTTCATGGGCGGCGTAGCCCTTTACCGTTTCCACCAGGTTGGGGATCAGATCCAGGCGGCGTTGCAGGGTCACTTCGATGTTGCTCTTGGCCTGGTTCACCTTTTCGTCCAGGTTGACCAGGCTGTTGTAGGGGCTTACCAGCAGCAGGAACAGAAGCAAGGCGACAATGCCGATGCCTATGGCCCATTTGGCTCCGCGGCCCATGTTCTCTCTCCTCGCGGCCCTTGGGCCGCCTGCAATGCGTTGCCTAAACCTCCAGGCGGTCCACCCGGCGGCTGATTTCGTCAAGTTCGTCTATGCCCTCTTCCCACAAGGCCACCAGCTCCGGCGGGCTGGTCTTCAGCTGCCCGGCCCGCACCTGGGCCAGGCTGGCAAAGGCGCTCACCTCCAGGCCCGCGCCGCTCATGGCGCTCAGGACCTCGGCCGGGTCGCTGGGGAAGGAGCCGGTGGTCAGGTGCAAGTAGGCCTGGAAAAAGGCCACAAAGGCGGGCAGGGCCTCCCGGCTCAGGTCGGTCAGGGTCCGGGCGTCGCCGCCCGAGGCCAAGAGCCTGGTCCTGAGCGCGGTCACCTTGCCCTTGAGCTCGCGCTCCAGTTGGAGGCGCAGGTGCTTGGGCTCCAGCTCCAGGGCGGCCAGGGGGTCCTCGCCGTGCAACACCTGGTGGCTGGCGGCCATGACCAGAAACTCGATGGGGAACACGTCCCGGCTGGCGGCCAGATAGTCCCGGCTCATCACCAGGGGCGGGGCCACTCCGGCGGGCGACCACTTGCTGAAAAAGGGCAGCAGCCGGCTGATCACCCGGGGAGCGCCCTCGCTCACCATGACCAGCAGGTTCATGTCCGAGCGCCCCTTCACGTAGCGCCCGGCCGCGGCCGAGCCGAAGAGCACCACGGCCTCCAGGTCGGTGCCCAGGCCGGTGACCAGATCCTGGATGAGTTCGTCTTGTATGTCTTGGGGCCGCTCGGGCGGTTTCTTGGCCATGATTATATCCTTCCTACCATCCCCCAGAGGCTCCGCCGCCGCCGCTCATGCCGCCGCCGAAGCCGCCGAATCCGCCGCCGAAGCCGCCGAAGCCGCCCCCGCGATGCATGCCGCCTCCCATGGAGCCGCCCATCATGGAGCCCAGCAGGATGGCGGGCAAAATGCCCGAGCCCCCGCCCCGGCCCCCCTTGCCGCCCTTGCGGCCGAACATGCGCATGAACAGCCAGAAGGCGATGAGCACCAAAAACAGCCCGCCGATGCCGAATCCCCGGGAGCCGGTTTTAATC
This sequence comes from Desulfarculaceae bacterium, assembly GCA_021737145.1. Taxonomy (GTDB): domain Bacteria; phylum Desulfobacterota; class Desulfarculia; order Desulfarculales; family Desulfarculaceae; genus Desulfoferula. The sequence continues at coordinate 37,329 of JAIPEN010000009.1, forward strand.
TTCACCTCGGGCACCCCGGTCAGCTTGACCCCTTCGCTCTGGGCCACCACCGAGGCGGCGGCCGCCGCGCCGTTGAGCAGGCCCTTGCCGAAGTCCCCCTTCTTGAAAAAGGGCAGCATGTACTGGTCGCGGATGGCCCCGGAGGTGGCGTCGGTGAGCACGCCCTCCAGGCCGTAGCCCACCTCGATGCGCATCTTGCGCTCGGTGGGGGCCACCAGCAGCAGCACACCCTTGTCCTGGCCCTTTTTGCCGATGCCCCATTTCTGGAACAGCTGCACCGCGGCCTGCTCGATGCTCTCCCCGTCCAGGGAGGGCAGCGTGGCCACCACCAGGGAGGCCCCGGTTTTTTGCAGCAGCTCGGCGGAGAGGTTTTCCATGGCCTGCTTGATGTTGGCCGGGATGATCTTGGCGTAGTCGCCCACCGAGGCCGGAACGCCGCCCGGCCCGGTGGGGCGGGCGTAGTCCAGGGCCGCCCAGGCCGGGGCCGCCAAAAACACAACCAGCAGCAGGGCGCTCAATAGGGCGCTTGGACGGCGGGTTCTCACAGGCCCTCCTCGGCCAGCTTTTCCAAAAGCTCTTTTTGTTCCTTGCTCAGGCGCTGGGGCACTTCCAGGGCGACGCGCACGAACAGGTCGCCGTCGCCCGAGCCCTTGAACTTGGGCAGGCCCTGGCCCTTGAGGCGCAGGCGCGCGCCGGGCTGGGTGCCCTTGGGCAGCTTCACCTTGAGGGTCTTGCCGCTGGGGGTCTCCACCTCCAGGCTGGCCCCCAGGGCCGCCTGGCTGAAGGGCACGGTCTTGGTGATCTCCAGGTCCGCGCCTTCCCGCTTGAACAGGGGGTGGCCCAGCACGTTGATCTTGATGAGCAGGTCGCCGGCCGAACCTCCCGGAGGGCCGGGCTCGCCCTTGCCCGCCAGGCGCAGCTTCTTGCCGCTCTCGATGCCCGGCGGCACCTTCACGCTCACCCGCTCGGTCTTGTCGCCCACCCGGTAGGAGACCATCTTGTCCCCGCCGTGATAGACCTCCTCCAGGCTCACCGGCAGCTCGTAGATCAGGTCGTTGCCCCGGGGAGGGGCCCCGCCCATGCCGCCATAGGCCTGGTTGAAATCGAAGCCCCCCGCGCCCGGGCCCGCCTGGGGCCCGCCGCCGTGGAAGGTGTAGGTGCGGTAGCCGCCCCGGCCGCCGCCCCCGCCGAAGAACTGGCTGAATACGTCCCCGCCCAGGCCCATGCCCCGGAGGATGTCGGAGATGTCGCTGCCCCGGTAGATGTCCTCCTGGCTGTAGCGCTGCTTGAAGCCGGAGGCTCCGTAGGTGTCGTATTCCTGCTTCTTCTTGGGGTCGCTAAGGACGGCGTAGGCCTCGTTGATCTCCTTGAACTTGTCCTCGGCCTCTTTGTCGCCCTTGTTGCGGTCGGGGTGATACTTCAGGGCCAGCTTGCGGTAGGCCTTTTTTATCTCGTCGGCCGACGCGCCCTTTTCCACCCCCAGAACCTTGTAATAATCCTTGGCCATGTATCCTTGTCGCCGCTATGGATGTAAGCCGCCCGGGGCGGCGTTGAAATCAGGGCATAATACTACCAGGCCGGCCTCCCCCATGGGACGGCTCGACAATTTTTAATATAGGCACCCCCCTGGGGCCTGTCAAGAAAGCCCCGCCGAAATCCCCCGTTTTGACGCCGTTTTAGGCCACCCGGCCCCTCCGGGTTGGGACAGGGCCCGCCCCTGTGCTAGGCTAGCGTTTCAGGAGGAGACCATGGGCAGCATCAAGGCCGAGTACGTAAACCTGCGCCAGGCGCGGGCCAGCCTGGAGCAGGCCGCCGCCCGCCTGGCCGCGGCCCACCACCGGGCGGGAAGCCGGGTGCTGGTCCTGGCCGTGGACCAGGCCCAGGCCGAGCTGTTGGACCGGGCCTTGTGGAGCTTTGAGCAAAACTCCTTTTTGCCCCACGCCCAGGCCGGAGGGCCGGACCAGGCCGAGGAGCCCATCCTCATCGCCACCACCCTGGACAACCCCAACCAGGCCACGGTGCTCATCGCGGCCGCGCCCCTGGCCGAACTGCCCGGGGGCTTCCCGCACTTCATCCAGCTGTTGCCCCTGGACGACGAGCCCGGCCTGCAAACCTGCCGGGAGTGCTACCGGGCCCTCAACGAGGGCGGGTCGGTGGACCTGAGCCACGTCACCAGCCTGCCCTGAAGCGGCATGAATCGCCCGTTTTCCCCTTGCCGATGGGCCGGATGTCCGGTATAAATCAGTTTCCAAATCGCCAGTAACCAAATTTGGCTTTTGCAAGCACCAACTTAAGGTGAGTTCATGGGTAGTGTCAGCAAGAAGCGGCGCAAGAAGATTCGCAAGCATAAGCACCGCAAGCTTCTGAAAAAGACGCGCCACCAGCGCCGCAAGTAAGCCGGCCCTCCGGTCCGCGCAACCACCCGGCGTCCGCCGCCGCCCCGCAAGGGCATCTCCCGGCAGGACCCCGGGTGGTGGTGTTTCTTCGCGCGGCCGCGCCGGGGCGTAACTATGCGCTCCACCGGCAGGGCGGTCCTCAATTCAAATCTGCGGGCTAAAAAAGATCAGCTAGAAGCGGGCCAGACCCGAGTACAGGGTGCGGAAGTGGCTGAGGTGCTCCAGCACCTGGTTGACGTACTGTTGGGTCTCGGGGATGTCGGGCAGGCCGCCGGCCGCGGCCACCTTGGCCGGTCCGGCGTTGTAGGCGGCCAGGGTCAGCACCAGGTCGCCGTGATACTCGTTGTAGAGCCGGGCCAGGTATTTCACCCCGGCCTCCAGGTTGGCCTTGGGATCCAGGGGGCGCTTGAGCTTCAGGTGACGGGCGGTCACCGGGTTTATCTGCATGAGGCCCTGGGCTCCCCGGCGGGAGCGGGCCATGGGGAAAAAGCGGCTCTCGGTCTGGATAACGGCCATGACCAGGGCGGGCTCCAGGCCGTGCCTGTGGGCCGCCTTGCGGGCCAGGGGCCACACCGCGCGCTGGCGCTGTTGCAGGGGGAGCACCAGGCACACCCGCTGGCGGGCGGCGGCGGCCGGGTCCCGCACCGTGCTGCTGGCGCTGGCCACCAGGTCCACCCCGTGGGCCGGCTCATAAAAGAGCGTCCCGGCCAGACCGGCCGCGCCCAGCATGAGCACGGCAAAGGTCAGGCGGGACATATGTGACTTTAGACTTTGCATAGTCCACCTATGGTCCGAACTATGGTTACGCTGACGCACTCTGTCAACCGATTTAAGGTTACATTTGGGGCCTTTGGCCAAATACCCCATTATTTCAGAGTGATAAGGGGGTAAAAAAATCGATGGACAGGGGCGGTAAATCCTGGTTTGCTGGGGCACGGAAGGCTGAATGCAGGTTTTTGGAACGCAACATGTAGGGGGTTGGCCGCATGGACCATCAACATAAGGTAGAAGGCGCCTTGGAGTACCTGCGGGGCCGCCTTCCCGCCGGGTTCGCCCCCCGGGTGGGCCTGACCCTGGGCACCGGGCTCTCGGACCTGGGCGCGGCCATCGCAAATCCGGTGAACATCCCCTACGACGACATCCCCGGCTTCCCGATATCCACCGTGGACAGCCACGCGGGCCACCTGGTGCTGGGCACCCTGGGAGGCCAGCCGGTGGCCGCCCTGGCCGGCCGATTTCATCTATACGAAGGCTACAGCGCCCAAGAGGTCACCCTGCCGGTCAGGGTGCTGGCCCTGCTGGGGGTGGAGGTGTTCGTGTTCTGCTCGGCCGCGGGCGGCCTGGACACCAGCATGCAAGCCGGCCGGGTCATGCTGCTCACCGACCACATCAACCTCACCGGCGACAACCCCCTCATCGGACCCAATGTGGATGCCTGGGGCGAGCGCTTCCCGGACATGAGCCAGGTCTACGACCCCCAGCTCCAGTCCCTGGCCCGCGCCGTGGCCCGGGCCGAGGGCATCGAGCTCTACGCCGGGGTGTACATCGGGCTCAAGGGCCCCTCCATGGAGACCCCGGCCGAGACCCGCATGCTGCGCGCCCTGGGGGCCGACGCGGTGGGCATGTCCATGGTCCTGGAGGTGATCGCCGCCCGCCACATGGGCCTGCGCGTCCTGGGCTTTAACGCCATCAGCAATGTCAACGATCCCGACGACATGCAGCCCGCCCCCCTGGAGCTGGTCATCGCCAACGCGGGAAAAGCAGGTACGGACCTGGCCAAGCTGATCACCGGCGTGCTGGGCGAAATCTAGCCGGTTTCGCCAGCCACCGGCATGCTGCGTTGCCGGCGTCGCTCGTTTCCTCGGCGTATGGGCATATACGTCTGTGGAACTCGCTCGCCGGACGCCTTGCCTTCCGGCGGCTGACTGTGCCGGACTGGCGCGGGCTCCTGTTCAATAAAAGTCGAGCAAATTCTAGATTAGTGTAGGTTGGGTAGAGCGCAGCGAAACCCAACAGCACCCTTGTCATTGCGAGGAGCGGCCTCCTGGCCGCGACGCGGCAATCTCGGTCCGCCAGCAGGTCCTTCGGCAAACCAAAGAAGGTAGATAAAAAATCATATTTCGGGTGGCCCAGACAGCTTGCTGTCTGGGTCGCGGCGCTTTCGCGGCGCGACAAGAGGTGCAACGGCCGGCCCCGCCTTGACGAGGCGTCATCTCCCTGGACGACACCGCCTCTTGCAAGCAGAGATTGCTTCGCTCCGCTCGCAATGACGAGGCTCTTATTTAATTGGATGGATTGTCATTGCGGGGAGCGGCCTCCTGGCCGCGACGCGGCAATCTCGGCCCGCCAGCAGACGCCCCGCCCCGCGCCTACTTCCCCCGCGCCCCCAGCACCACCACCGCGCCCGCCACGATGATCCCCAACCCGAGCGCCCCGGCCAGGCTGGGGGCCACGCCCCACATCAGCAGGTCCAGCAGGGCCGCGAAGATCACCGCTGTGTAGCGGAAGGGACCGATCTGCCCCACGCTGGCGTATTGCAGGCCATGGGCGGTGAAATAGGCCTGCAACATGGACAGGGCGCCCAGGGTCAGGTTTGGCTGGGACGTGGGTGTTTGCCGGACCGGGGAGAACCAGGCCCCCGGCTAGCTGGCCCCGCCACCCTTGCGGCGCCGGCTCCAGCGTCTCCCGGCCAGGCCGGCCAGGCAGGAGCCCACCAGGAGCAGGGTGGCCGGCTCCGGAGTGGCGGCCCCGCCGCCTCCGGTGGTCTCCCCGCCCAGGGAGAGGTGGAAGGTGACGCCCAGGGGGTTGCTGCCCGAGTTGCCGTAGTTCTTCACCACCATGTCCAGCACCAGCGAGGTCATGCCGGCGGCCAGGCTGGAGCTGAAGTCGATGGTGCCCAGGGTGTTCCAGTTGCCGTAGACCGTGTTGGCCGAGGCCAGGTCGTGGTTCACGTAGAACCAGAGGTAGTCGTCCACCATGTAGTCCAGGCGGCCGGTGAGGGACTGGGCATTGGCCGGCAGGGTGATCTCCAGGTGATACACCCGGTAGGATGCGGCCGGGCCGTTGTCGGAGTAGAGCTCGGATATCCACTCCGCGCCAGGGATGTCACCCCAGCCGCCGTGGTTGACCACGTTGGCAAAGGCCGCGCCGTCCCAATTCAGGGCATTGACCTCGGGCATGCTCATGTAGGTTTGGCTCACCAGCACCGAGGCGTCGCTGTAGCGGTCGATGGTGAACAGGTCCGCCCGGGCCGCCGGCGGTTGCGCCAGGACCAACAAGGCCAGGATCAATATTATCGTGCATGCCTTGGACAAGGCCGCGCCTCCCTTTGCTGAAGTCCTTATATTATTGAGCCTATTCCCGGGTTTGTCCAGCCCGGCCGCGCCGGCCGCCCTCCCATTATTCTTGACAAGCGGCCCGCTCCGGGGTACTCAAATCATTACAACCCCGGCCAGGAAGGCCGGAGCGTTGCAAGGCATCTAGGCGAGTAAGCACATAGCGGAGCGCCGGACGGGGCCAAGCCCCAACCAGCGCCCCGCAACCAAAATAAAGCCACGAAGGCCGTTTCCCCCAGCAGGGGGAGGCGGCCTTTTTTGTTTTCACGGAGAGAGCCCATGGCCACCCTGCACGCCCTGCCCGACCCGGCGCCCGCCTCGCGGCCCCAAGGCCCCCAGTGGTGGGCCCGCCGCTGGGACGAGTCCCGCGCGGCCTCCCCCTGGCAAAGCTCCCAAGACCAGAGCCCCGCCCTCTGGCAGGAGTTCTACGGCCAGGTGAGCCGGTGGTGGCAACAGATGAGCGGCCATGGCGAGGCCTTTGGCCGGGCCGCGGCGGATTGCCTGATAGAAGAGGGCCTCTTGTGGCCCGGGGCCTCGGCCCTGGACGTGGGCTGCGGGCCCGGCGCTCTGTCCCTGGCCTTCGGCGCCCGGGGAGCCCGGGTCACCGCCCTGGACGACTCGGCGGCCATGCTCACCCGGTTCAAGGCCTCGGCCCTGGCCGCCGGGTGCCCGGCCCCGCGCTGCCACTGCCTGGACTGGCGGGACCATGCGCCCCAGGCCCCCTACGACCTGGTGAGCGCTGCCTTCTTTCCCCAGGCCCTGTGCGCCGAGGGCCTGGAGCGCCTGGAGGATTGGAGCAACGGGGCCTGCGCCCTCATCCTGGGCGCGGGGGGCGAGGTCTTCCCCTTCCGGGGCGAGATAATCCGCCAACTTTTGCCTTCATCCTCCGCCCGCCCGCACGGCCACCTGGACCTGGCCCGCAACTATCTGCTGGCCAGCGGCCGCGAGCCCCGGTTGCGCCGGGTGTCCTGGCCGGTGCGCCTGGACATGCCCCGCCAGGAGGTGGATGAATACTTCCGGGCCTATCTGGCCGTGTTCGGCCTGGGAGGCCCCCGGGTGGAGCGGGTGGTGGCCCGGGCCCTGGAGCCCCACACCAGGGCTGGCCGGGTGCAAACCCAAGCCATGGGCCAGGCCGATCTGCTCTGGTGGCCCGTGGGCCAAAACTCGGCCCTTTTCCAGGCCGCGGCCTCCTAAAGCGCCATCTTCGGACAGCCGGGGCCGGGTAGAGCTACTCCCGCCGCCCCGCCCGCTCCCTCTCGCCCCATCCCCACGCCTGTGCTACCTTATCTGACCAGCCACCCACCCCAGGCAAGGAGCGAGGGCTTGGATCAGCTCTGCATCAACAACGGGACCATCCTGACCATGAACCGCGCGGGCGAGGTCATCAGCGGCGGAGCCCTGTGCGTGGAAAACGGGCGCATCGCCTTCTGCGGCCCGGCCGCCTCGGCCCCGCCCTCGTCGGGCCGGGTGCTGGATGCCCGCGGCGGGCTTATCATGCCCGGCCTGATCAACGGCCACACCCACTCGGCCATGACCCTGATGCGCGGCCTGGCCGACGACCTGCCCCTGGACCAGTGGCTCAACGAGCACATCTTCCCGGCCGAAAAGGGCCTGAGCCCCGAGGCGGTGTACTGGGGCAGCCTGCTGGCCTGCGTGGAGATGATCCGCTCGGGCACCACCAGCTTTTGCGACATGTATCTCTTTGCCGGCGAGGTGGCCGACGCGGCCGACGAGTCCGGCCTGCGCGCGGTGGTGGGCGAGGTGCTCTACGACTTCCCCAGCCCCTCCTACGGCGAGATCGACAACGGCTTCCGGCTCACCCGTGAGCTTCTGGAGGCCCACCGCGAGCATCCCCGCGTGTCCGTGGCGGTGATGCCCCACGCCCTCTACACCTGCTCGCGGTCCCTCTGGGAGCGGGCCGGCCAACTCAGCGCGGACTACGGCGCGCCCCTGGTCACCCATTTGGCCGAGAACCAGGCCGAGACCGCCCAGGTCCGGCAGCAGTGGGGGGCCCGCCCCCTGGCCGTGCTGGAGCAGCTGGGCCTGGTCAACCGCCGCCTGTGGCTGGACCACGGGGTGGACCTTAACCAGGCCGAGATCGAGCGCTTGGCCGAGGCCGGGGTCCGGGTGGCCCACTGCCCCGAATCCAACATGAAGCTGGCCAACGGCGCCTTCCCCCTGCCCGAGATGCTGGCCGCCGGGGTCAAGGTGGGCCTGGGCACCGACGGCTGCGCCAGCAACAACGACCTGGACCTGTTCGGGGAGATGGACTCCTGCGCCAAGCTGGCCAAGGCCAACCGCCTGGACCCCACCGTGGCCCCGGCCGCCGAGGTGGTGGGCCTGGCCACCTCGCGGGGGGCGGAGGCCTTCGGCCTGCCCGGCCAACTGGGGGTGCTGGAAAAAGGCGCCCTGGCCGACGTGATCGTCATCGACACCGACCAGCCCCACCTCACCCCCATGTACAACCCCCTGAGCCACCTGGTCTATGCCGCGCGGGGGGGCGACGTGCTGCACAGCGTGTGTCACGGCCGGGTGCTCATGGCCGAGCGCCACCTGGAGACCCTGGACCAGGCCGAGGTGATGGCCCGGGCCAAGGAAGAGGCGGCCCGGCTGAACGGATGCGTGCCGCTATGAGCTCGGGCAACCTGCGGGTGACCGGCGGGCCCCTGTGGGCCGGACCGGGGATGTTCTGGCCCTCCGGCGCGGTGCTGGCCTCGGACGGGGTGGTGGTCTACGCGGGCGACGCGGCCCTGGCTCCGCCCCTGCCCGAAGCCTCGGAGCTGGACGCGGACGGCGGGCTGATAATGCCCGGCCTGATCAACGCCCACTGCCACGCGGCCATGGTGCTCTTCCGGGGCCTGGCCGACGACCTGCCCCTGGACGCGTGGCTGAACCAGCACATTTTCCCGGCCGAGGCCCGGTGGGTCGACGAGCGGATGACCGAGGTCTGCACCCGTTTGGCCGTGGCCGAGATGCTCTTGTCCGGCACCACCACGGTGGGCGACAGCTACTTCTGCGCCTCGGGCGCGGCCCGGGCCTATGAGCAGACCGGCATGCGCGCGGTCCTGGCCCAGGGGCTCATCGACTTCCCGGCCCCCGGGGTGCCCGACCCGGCCCAGGGCCTGGCCGTGTGCCGCGAGTTCGTGGAGCGCTGGAGCGGAGTCAGCCCCCTGATCACCCCGGCCATCTTCGCCCACAGCCCCTACACCTGCTCGCCCCGCACCCTGGGCGAGGCCGCCGCCCTGCGCGAAGACCTGGGCGTTCGCCTCTACACCCACCTGGCCGAGACCGCCTCCGAGGTGGCCCAGAGCGCCGAGACCCACGGGGCCTCGCCCGTGGCCTGGCTGGACGAGCTGGGCCTGTTGCAGCGCCTGGACGCGGCGGTCCACTGCGTGTGGCTGGCCGAGGGCGAGGCGGAGTTGTTGGCCCAACGCGGGGTGGCGGTGATCGCCTGCCCGGGCTCCAACAGCAAGCTGGGCTCGGGCTGGGCCGACATCCCGACCATGCTGGCCGACGGCTGCGTGGTGGGCCTGGGCACCGACGGCGCGGCCAGCAACAACAACCTGGACCTGTTCGGCGAGATCGGCCTGGCCGCCCGTTTGGCCAAGCTCAGGACCGGCGACCCGGCCTCCCTGCCGGCCGAGCAGGCGGTGGACCTGGCCCTGGCCGGTTCGGCCGCCGCCCTGGGCCTGGAGGAGAAGGTGGGCCGACTGGAGCCCGGCTTTGCCTGCGACCTCATCGTCATGGACCTGAGCGCCCCGCGCCTGACCCCCCTGTACGACGCGCCCTCCCACCTGACCTACGCGGCCAGCGGCAACGAGGTGCGCCACACGGTGGTGGACGGACAGGTGCTGGTCAAGGACCGCCAACTCACTTGCCTGGACCTGGACCAGGCCATGGCCTCGGTGCGCGAGCTGGCCGCCCGGGTGGCCGGAGGCTAAGCAAGGGAGGGGACATGAACCACGGCCAGCCGTTTTTGATGCTCAACGCCCTGTGGTTCAAGCCCGAGGGCGGCCGGGAATCCTACCGGCGCTACATGAAGCTGGCCGGGCCGGTGCTGGCCAAGCACGGCGGCAGGCTGGTCGCCGGCGGGACACCCCGCCAGGCCATCATCGGCGAGTTCGACGCGAACCTGGTTTTCTTTGTGGAATACCCTTCCTGGCGGGCCTTCCAGGACATGCTGGCCGACCCGGACTACCGCCAGGCCCTGCCCCACCGCGAGGCGGCCATCACCAAGTCCCTGCTCATCCGCTGCGAAAAGACCCTGTAAGTCTCAACCCATAAATTTAATTGCTGTTGTCATTGCGAGGAGCGCCAAGGGCGCGGCGCGGCAATCCCTGTTTGCCAGAAGGGGGCGGGAAAACAAAGAAGCCAGGGGAGGGCCTCGCCGGGGCACGGCAACCGGAAACGCCCCGGACCTACTCCCCGTTCTCGTCCCCGCCGGGCTTGTCGCCCAGTTGGGGCGTCCGGTCGTGCAGGATGCGCACGTCCCGCTGCGGGAAGGGAATCTCCACCCCGTTTTCCTCGAACAGCTCGATCACCCTTTTGAGCACCTTGGTCTTCACGTTGGCCGTGCCGTTTTCCGGGTCGTTCACCCAGAAGCGCAGCTCCAGGTTGATGGCCGAGTCGCCCAGACCCAGCAGGCGGCTGGCCGGGGCGGGATGGTTCACGATGCGCGGCACTCCGGTGGCCGCCTTTTCGCACAGGGCCATGGCCAGGTCCACATCGCTGCCGTAGGCGACGCCCACCGGCACCTTGAGGCGCACCTCCTTGGAGGAGTAGGAGCAGTTGATCACCTGTTGGGAGATCAGGTCCTCGTTGGGGATGAGGAACTCCTGGCCGTCGCGGGTGACCACCGAGGCGTAGCGGGCCCTCAGCGCGGTCACCTTGCCGAACACCTCCCCGATCCAGATCACGTCGCCGGGGCGGATGGACTTGTCCAGCATGATGATTATGCCGCTGATCAGGTTGCTGAACACGGTGCGCAGCCCGATGCCCAGGCCAAAGCCCAAGGCCCCGGAGAAGAAGGTGAGCATGTCCATCTCCACCCCGATGATCTCCAGGCTGACGATGCAGATGACGATGATCAGCGCCGTCTTGAGCAGGATCCCGATCAGGGTGCGGGTGGAGGGCTCCAGATCGCCGGAGGTGGCCATGCGGTCTTCCACAAAGCTGCCCAGGCGGATGCCCAGGCGCAGCAAAATGCCGAAGAACAGCAGGGACTCCAGGATGGACAACAGGGAAAGCTGCAAATGCCCGGCCTGGAAGCGCACCGAGTCCAGCAGGTGGAGGGTCAGCCCCAGCAGGCCGAAGATTTGCAGGGCGGCCAACGCCCAGATGAAGCCGGAAAAGACCTTGGCCCAAAAGGGCTTGAACAAAACGGCGGTCACCAGGCGGATCAACACCCAGGCGCCCATGGCGTTGGCGCACAGGTTCATCAGGTCGTTGTCCAGGCCTTTCAGGCTGGTCACGACGTAGATGGGCCACAGCATGATCATGAAGTAGACCGGCGTGAGCAGGCGCAGGAACTCGGCGTACCACTGGGACCCGTGCTGCCCGGGCTTCAGGTGCTCGGCCCAGCGCTTTTGCAGCCTGGTCCGCGACCAGCGGGCGCAGAACATGGCGAAGCCGAACACCACCGCCATGACCGCCAGCTCGTAGAGGGTGTCGGTCTCCAGCAAGTCGTGCAGCATCCAGTCGCGCACCGTGTCCCAGGAATCAAGCAGGCGCCCCTTCAGGTGCAGGCTGTTCAGGTGCTTGTCCCAGTCGTCGGCTGTGTTGTAGAGGTTGGCCATGCCGCCATCTCCCGCCAAGTGGAGCTCAGAATGGCACGAAAGGCCGGGAGAGGTCAATCAAGGGCCCTGTCCCGGCCCTGATGATCATCCGCGACACCTTGGGCCAGGCGTGGACCATCCCTCCCCCCGGCGCGCATCTTCCTGGCCGGACCGGCGCTTCGAGCCCATGGGCCGGGGCCGCCGCCCCGTACCCAAGCCCACGCCGGCGGGCTTGCCGTGGAAAATCATTTTGCAAGGCTGACAATTACGCTTGTATGGAACCAAACAATAACCTAATCTGAAAATAGGGGGGTTTCAAACGGTTACGTTGTTTCGCCCCGCCAGCGGCATGCCTGGGCTATGCGGTGTCCGCCTCATCCGGCAGGTACGACATCGAAGCCATTAAGGCGCACTCCCTGCCCATAAGTAAACCTTTTGCGGAAATGCCCGCAGGGAGGGTCTCATGCAGCGTGGTTTTTCGGTAAATCTGGGCAATGTGGTCCTTATCTTTGTCCAATGCCATGGATCTGGCCAACCCCGAGGTTAACCAGCATCAGTTGAGAACCGCCTTCATCGTTTGGGAGATGGGCCGCGCCGCCGGCCTGAGCGCGGGCAGGTTGGAAAAGGTGTTCACCGCCGCCTTGCTGCACGACATCGGGGCGATTTCGGTGGAGGAAAAGACTGCCCTGCACGAGTTTGAAGTGGAAAACGTGGAGGAGCATTGCATCAGGGGGCGGGTGCTGTTCGAAAGCGTACCCTGGCTAAAGGAAGAGGCACTGCTGGTGAGGTTTCACCACAAGAAATGGCTGGACTGGGCCGAATCCATCGAGTCGCCGACCGTCTTTGACTCCCAATTGATCTACCTGGCCGACTATGTTGAGCGCCTGGTGAAACGTGGCCAATTCATCCTGCACCAACCCCAGGCGATTGCCAAAAAAGTCAAACTGCTAAGTGGCCGCGCGGTTCACACGGAAATCGTGGATTTGTTTTTGCAAAACGCCGGCCGCGAGGAGTTCTGGTTGGATTTGGCCGCACCGCGGATGTACTCCTTGTTGCTCAATGACGGCCCCTACACCAAAAAGGAGGTGGGCCTGTCCGACCTGACCTTGATAGCCCAGCTATTCCGTAACATCATCGACTTCCGCTCCCGGTTCACCGCCACCCATTCCTCGGGGGTGGCGACCGCCGCCACCACCCTGGCCCAACTCCGCGGGTTCACCGAAAGGGATGTGCATCTGATGGAAGTGGCGGGCAACCTCCACGACATAGGTAAAATGGCCATCCCCAACAGCATTCTGGAAAAGCCCGGCAAGCTGGACGCGGAGGAGATGGCCACCATGAAGTCGCATACCTATCACACCTACGAAGTGATCAACAGCATCCAAGGCATGCAGGGAATCGCCCAATGGGCCGCCTTCCATCACGAGAAGCTGGACGGGTCGGGCTATCCATTTCACCACCAGTCGCCAGACCTGGATAACGGAGCCAGGATCATGGCGGTGGCCGATGTATTCACCGCCCTGGCCGAGGACCGCCCCTACCGCCAAGGCATGCCCAAGGAAAAGATTGTGCGCATATTGAGCGGAATGGCCAAGGACAAGCACTTGTACCACAGGACGGTAGACCTCCTGGTGGACAACATGGACCTCGTGTCCACCGTGGTCGGCGAGCAGCAGGCCCAGTCCCAGGAGTTCTACCAAAACCAGTTGGCCTTTCTGGGCGACCAGTAGCAACCAACCCTCCCGTCTCCCGGCTCCCTTGCCTCGCCCCGGGGGGACTGGACAAAGGGGCGCTCCCGGCCCTGGCCTTTAGCTCCGCTCCTGGGTATCCTTAAAGATCAGCCGACCCAACGCACCAAAGCCCAAGGAGCGACCCAGCCATGCGACTGATTCTTTTCGCCGGCAAGGGCGGCAGCGGCAAGACCTCCATGTCCGCGGCCACCGCCGCCCTGGCCGCTCAGCAGGGCCTCAACACCCTGGTCATCTCCCTGGACCCGGCCCACAGCCTCTCCGACGCCTTCGACCTGGAGGGCGGCTTGTTGGACCTCACCGGCGAGCCGGTGCAGGTGGCCCCCAACCTGGCCATCCAGGAGATCAACGTCAACGTGGCCATCAAGCAGTACTGGGACCAGGTGCACTCCTACCTCTCGGCCCTGTTCAACAGCACCGGCCTGCAGGAGGTGGTGGCCGAGGAGATCGCGGTGCTGCCGGGCATGGAGGAGATCAGCGCCCTGCTCTACATCAACCAGTACGTGCGCGACCAAACCTATGACCTGATGATCCTGGACTGCGCCCCCACCGCCGAGTCCATGCGCTTCGTCTCCGTGCCCTCGGCCCTGGAGTGGTACATGAAAAAGGTCTTCAAGCTGGAGCGCACGGTGCTCAAAGTGGCCCGGCCCATCGCCGCCCGCCTGACCGACGTGCCCCTGCCCGGAGACGACTACTTCGCCAACCTGGAGGCCCTGTTCAAAAAGCTGGAGGGCGTGGACCGCCTGCTCACCGACCATGAGAGCACCACGGTGCGCCTGGTGTGCAACCCCGAGAAGATGGTGCTCAAGGAGTCGCAGCGGGCCTACACCTACTTCTCGCTCTACGGCCTGGCCGTGGAGGCGGTTATCATGAACCGGGTCTGGCCCGCCGACGCCGAGGGCCTGGGCCGCGAGCTGGCCGCGCTGCAAAAGCCATACTTGGCCCAGGCCGAGCAGTACTTCGCGCCCCTGCCCATCCTGCCGGTGGAGCAGAAGCGCCACGAGGTGCTGGGGGTGGAGCGCCTGCTGGAGCTGGGCCGCGAGCTCTACGGCCAGGCCGACCCCGCCGCCCGGCTCTACGACCGCCAGCCCTTGGCCTTCATCAAGCAGGACGGCCGGCTCCAGGTGCGCCTGCACCTGCCCAGCGTGGACAAGACCCGCCTGAAGCTGCACAAGGTGGGAGACGAACTGGTGGTGGAGGTGGGGGTGTTCCGCAAGCATCTGGCCCTGCCCCACAGCTTCGCCCTGGCCCGCCCCACAAAAGCTGTCTTCCATGACGACGATCTTTTGATAGACTTTAGCCAACCGGGAGGAGAGTCATGAGCTCGGCCCAGGCTGAAAAAGAAAACCAAGAGCAACAGGCCAAAAACGATTGCCCCCTGTGCGCCCTGGGCGAGGCCGCCCGGCGCTGGCGCGCCAAATCGCCGGCCGTGGAGCATTTCCACAACGCCCATCTGGAAGTGATGAAGGGGGTGCGCGCCCTGATCGACGAGTGCATCACCAAGATGGAACAGGAACCCGAGGGCGAGGGCGAGCCCCGGGTTACCAAGATCGAAGTGGAGTAGGCGGCCGCGGTGGACAGCCCCGAGGATCTGCACGGCCGCCTGGTGGACGGAGCCCCTTCTGACGAAGACCAGGCCCTGGAGAGCCTGCGCCCGTCCTCGCTGGACGAGTACGTGGGCCAGGCCGAGGCCAAGGCCAACTTGCAGGTGTTCATCGCCGCGGCCCGCCAGCGGGGCGAGGCCCTGGACCACGTGCTGCTGCACGGCCATCCCGGCCTGGGCAAGACCACCCTGGCCCACATCCTGGCCTCCGAGCTTCAGGTGGGCATCACCGCCACCAGCGGCCCGGTGCTGGAGCGGGCCGGCGACCTGGCCGCCATCCTCACCAACCTCGAAGCCAAGGACGTCCTGTTCGTGGACGAGATACACCGCCTCAACCACGTGGTGGAGGAGGTGCTCTACCCGGCCATGGAGGACTTCCACCTGGATCTGGTGATCGGCTCGGGCCCCAGCGCCCGCACCGTAAAGCTGGACCTGCCGCCCTTCACCCTGGTCGGGGCCACCACCCGGGTGGGCCTCTTGACGCCGCCCCTCAGGGACCGCTTCGGGGTGCAGGTGCGGGTGGACTTCTACTCGCCAGAGGAGCTGGCCGCCATCGTGAGCCGCTCGGCCCGCATCCTGGGCCTGGTCATGGATAACGGCGGCGCGGCCGAGATCGCCCGCCGCTCCCGCTCCACTCCCCGCGTGGCCAACCGCCTGCTCAAGCGGGTGCGCGACTTCGCCCAGGTGGAGGGCGGGGGCCAGGTGGACCGGGAAATGGCCGACTACGCCCTGGGCCGCCTGGGGGTGGACGAGCACGGCCTGGACCGCCTGGACCGCGAGCTGCTGAACACCATCGCCCTCAAGTTCGACGGCGGGCCGGTGGGCCTGGGCACCCTGGCCGCCGCGGTGAGCGAGGAGGCCCACACCATCGAGGAGGTCTACGAGCCCTTCCTCATCCAGCAGGGGCTCATCAAGCGCACCCCGGCCGGCCGGGTGGCCACGCCCCGCACCTACGAGCATCTTGGCGTCAAACCCTCCACCGGCGCCCAAAAGAGGTTGTTTTAGAGTTGGGGCAGGATTCCGGGGAAACCCTTTCTTTGAGAAAAGAAAGGGTTTCCCCGGGCCCCTTCCCAAAGAAACCAGCGGGATTTGGCCGTTGGCCAAATCCTGGGTTGTTTTATAGATCAGGCTGACCATGCTCACCCGCACCTTCATCCACATCCCCACGGTCGGAGCCAAACGCGAGGTCGGCCTTTGGAAGGCTGGCCTGCGCCACTGGGACGACTTCCTGGCCCACGGCGAGGCCCTGGCCCCGCCCGCGGTCTATCGCCTGGGGCGGCCCGTCATCCAGCGCAGCCTGGCCGCCCTGAACGACCCTCATGGCCTGGCCGAGCTGGCCGGGCTGATCCCCAGCTCCGAGCACTGGCGCTTTTGGCCGCGCTACAACCGGGTGGCCTATTTGGACATCGAGACCGGCGGCGACCCGGCCGACTTCGGCGGCATCACCGTGGTGGGGGTGTATGACGGCAGCGAGGTGGTGCAATACGTGGCCGGCAAGAACCTCAACGAGGCGGCCCAGGCCCTGGCCGGCTACCAAGTGGTGGTGAGCTTCGCGGGCTCCAGCTTCGACGTGCCGGTGCTCAAGAGCGTGTTCCCCCGCTTCATCGTGCCGCCGGTGCACATCGACCTGCGCTGGGTGCTCAGGCGCCTGGGGCACAAGGGCGGGCTCAAGCGCATCGAAAAGGCCCTGGGCCTGTCCCGGCCGGACCACGTGGGCGACATGGACGGCTACATGGCGGTGATGCTCTGGCAGGACCACCTGGCCGGCGACCCCGACGCCCTGGCCACCCTCTTGGACTACAACGCCTGCGACATCGTGAACCTGGAGCCCCTGCTCAACCTCGCGGTGGAGCGCCTGCGCTCCCAGACCCTGGGCCGCCTGTCCTAGAACGCCCCGCACCGGCCAAGCCTATCCAGCGATCGTGTAGGTTGGGTAGAGGCGCTCCCGCGCCGAAACCCAACAATTCCTAATCAGCGGGAACAAAGAAGTGGGGAAGTGAAAGAACCTTGTCATTACGAGTCGCGGCCTCCGGGCCGCGACGCGGCAATCCCTGCCCGCCAGCAGGCAACGCCGCCATGCGGTGAAACGGCCCGCTCCCACCCCAGTCATCTAGAAACAGCTGTCATCGCGAGGAGCGGCGGCCCCAGAGCGGGTAATGAAAAAGGCGTCCCTCCCGCCGCGAGGTGGCGATCTTCCCTGAAGATCGTCCGGGGGGAACGCCCGCAAGACCGGGATTCTTTTCAGGCCAAGGGGAGACGAGACAGAGGAAGATTGCCACGGCCCGCCGCCAGGAGCCTTCATCCTTTAACAGCCTCTTCGGGCGGCGGCCCTCGCAATGACAGCTATGGCTGAAATGTTGCCTCGGGCGAAACGCTAACCTTCCCGCTAACCCCCCACACGGCATAATGCTTGTCCTGCTTCATCCCGACCCCCACCCCGCCCTTGTCCAAGCATAAAAAAGCGGCCGGGCATGCACCCGGCCGCCTCGTTTCTTTTCTTCTCTTCTTACTTGGCCTGCCCGGTCACGTCCGTGAAGCGCGGGCCGCCGTGGATGGAAATGCGCTGGAGCTTGGTGCCGCCCAGGTCCAGCTTTTTCATGTCCACCATCTTGGGAGTCAGGTTCTCGTAGGTGGCGAAGTAGAACTTCAGGTTCTTCAGGTCGCTGGCCGCCATCCATTCGGTGATGTCGTAGCTCACCTTGCCGTCCTTGTAGGAGCGGGCCATGCCCTTGGAGATGTAAAAGGAGTTGAGCAGGCGCAGGGCGCTCATCACCGCCCCGTCGCCGTTGGACGCGGGCAGGGCGGCCTGGGAAAAGGCCACCGCCCGCACCAGACGCGAGGGCGGGGTCACGTCGCCGGGCAGCCCGGCCATGCCCGAACCCTGACCCGTGGGGTACAGGGTGATGCCCGTCAGCTTGAGCTTGGGCACGTTGTTGGCCGAGAGGTTCACGTAGTTGCGCAGGTTGGTCATGTGCCAGTCAAAGGGGGGCGAGTTGGTGATCACCCCCAGGGGGTTGTCGTACATGTGCAGCTTGCCGCCCACGTACTCCACCACCAGGCTCTTGCCGCTCCGGTCGGTGACGATGAAATGCACCGGCAGGGGGTCGGGGCCCAGTTGGGGCAGGGGGGCGCCCCATACCTTCACCTTGGGCAAGGCGGCCTTTACCTCGGCCACGGTGGTGAAGTTGGTGAGTATCCACAGGGGGGCTTCCAAAGGCGCCAGGCATTTGCCCTGGTCCGCCGCGCCCACCTTCTGGTAGCCCGCGAAACCGGGAAAGTAGAACAGCCCGACAGCGAGGCCCTTTTCGTTCATGCCGTCGCATATGGCGGTGAGGCCGAAGGCGTCCATGCCCATGACCGCGTACTTGGCCTTCCACTTCATTCCCGGCTTGTTGCCAGGCGCCGTGGTGGCCAGAGCATAGCCGCGCGGCACCATGAGCACTTGGGACTGGAGGTTCACCCCGAACTCCAGGGTGCGGGCGTGCACCACCGCTCCGTTTTTGGCCTTTACGGTGATGCCGGTGCAGGCCGCGGCCGGGGCCGCCAAAAGGGCGGCGCAGGCCGCCAACAACAGCGCGAATTTAAGAGCTTTCATAGCCACCCTCTTGTTTTGGGGAAAATACAGTGTTGTTTAATTGTGGCTTCCCGGCCGCCAGGGAGGCAAGGCCGATCAGACAGAACGCGCAACCCCGGCAGTTAATTGTCAGGCGAGCCGGGAGCCGCGCCCGCCCAGTCTAGGGCCCGCTCACCCCCCACACCGCATAGTAAGCGTCTTTTTTCATGCCCACGCCCACGCCCCCCTTGTCCAGATACAGGGCCATGGCCCACTCGGGGTCATACCCGCTGGTGGTGGCGGACCAATACTGCGGCTGAATCTTCTCAAAAGGCGCGTCCTGGCTCAAGGCCGGGAAGGCCCGCCCCGCGTCCACCAGCGATTCCAGCTCCCGGATGCCTGGCAGCCGCCAGTCCGCGCGTCCGGCGTGGCCCTCGCGGTTTAGCCGCTCCACCACCTCTCCCGCTTCGAACCAGCTCGCCGCGCCCGGGGCCAGGTCCGCCTGCCTGGTCCAGACCAGGCCGCTCAGCCGGTCGCGCGCCGTCCCGCCATCCGCCTCCCAGCGCGGCTCGGGCCAGGCCCGGCCGGTGAGCGCCTCGCCCGGCGCACCGGTGGCGGCCAGCACCGGGCTGACGCCCCGCACCGGCCACAGGTAATAGGAACGCCCCTTGTCGCCGAAAAACATGCGCCCGCCCTCGCTGTGCACATACCAGGCATAGGCCGGGTTGGCCGCATAGGGCGTGGCGCTCCAATACCAGGCCAGCTCCACGCCGGTGAAGGGGTGGCCGGGCGGCAGGGCCGGGTTGGCTTGGGTGTGGTCCATGAGCGAAAACAACTCGCGCCGGTTGGGCAGGCGCCAGTCGTCGTGGCCCAGCCAGCCCTCCTGGTTCAGCCCGGCGATGTACTCCCTGGCCTCGTCCCAAAACAGGGGCCATCCGGCCGGATTGGCCTGAAGGCTCCATACCAGCCCGGTGGCTTGGTCCCGCGCGGCCCGGTCTACAATTTTGAATCTGTTTTCGCCTGGCTCGATCATGTCTCCGCCTGAAATAACCTGTATTTGTGCTCTATGATGGTCTACAATGCCCTCGTGCCTATAATAACACCCGCCCGGCATCCGCCGGAGGGGATGGAGGCCCATGACCTTTTTTAGCATTCGATCCCTGCCCCTGATGCTGGGCCTCCTGTGCCTGCTCTCGTCCCTGGCTTGCTCCGGGGAGGAGCCGGCCAAGCCCAAGGCTCCAGAATTCAAGAAAAATGTCGTGGCTGTTTTGGACCGGGCCCAGGCCCTGCTGCCCCTGCCCTATGATGAGCAGCACAGAGAGGCCCTGGACCAGGGCCTGCTCAAGCTGTTCAAGGAGGCACTCCAGCGCAAAGAGGTCCTTGACTACGGGGTGGCGGTGGTGTCCAAGGAGGCCCGGGTGGTGGCTGCACGCTATCCGGCCCCGGGGAATCCCGAGGGGGTGCCCCGCCAGAAAGACTTCCTGGACTACTCGCACTACGGCGTGATGAAGGAGATGCTCAAAGAGGGCAAGAGCGGCACCTTCACGGGCTATGGGACCGAAGGCAATATCTTCGCCGTGTGCCGGCCGGTCAAGCAGGGCTCCAAAGTGGGCGGGGGCCTGTGCGTGGGCTTTGAGGCAGAAGAAATAAGCAAAAAAACGGGCCTGAGCCAAAAGGCCCTAATGGCCCTGGACTTCAACTCCTAAGCCCCCCGGGGGCTGGCGCCGGCGGGGCGATGTCGCACAAGCACGCCAAGCAAAATTACGAGATTAAACTGGTGGGCCCGGCGGGCTCCGCCCAGACCCTCAGTTTGTCCGGCCGCCTGGATATCTACGCCACCGACGATCTCCTGGATCAGTTCGCCAAGATCCTGGGCGCCTCCTCGCTCCAGACCCTCACCGTGGAGCTGAGCGGGGTCGCCTATCTGGACAGCGGAGGGGTCCTGGCCCTCAACTACCTGGAGACCCAGGCGGTCAAGAACGGGGTGGAGCTGAAGATGCAGGGCCTGAGCCAGCAGGCTCAGCAGATGCGCCAGATCGTGCAGCCCGACCAGCTCAAGCCGCCCCCGCCCCCGCCGCCCCGCCACCCCGGCGGCTACATCGCGGTGGTGGGCCAGGCCGCCATGAACCTGGTGGCCGACATCAAGGAGGTCGTCAGCTTTGTGGGCGAACTGTTCCTCGCCCTGGGCAAGGCCATCCGCCGGCCCCGCTCCCTGCGCTGGGGCGACGTGGAGCTATACATGGAGCAGGTGGGGGTGGACGGCCTGCCCATCGTGGGGCTGATCAGTTTTCTCTTGGGCCTGATCATGGCCTTCATGAGCGCCATCCAGCTCAAGAGCTTCGGGGCCAACGTCTACGTGGCCGACCTGGTGGCCCTGGCCATGGTGCGCGAGCTGGGGCCCATCATGACCGCGGTGCTGGTGGCCGGCCGCTCGGGCAGCTCCTTTGCCGCCGAGATCGGCACCATGATCGTGCGCGAGGAGGTGGAGGCCCTGGAGGTGGAGGGCTTCCATCCCATCACCTTTTTGGCCGTGCCGCGCATCGTGGCCGCCGTCCTCATGGTCCCCCTGCTCATCCTCTTTTCCGACGTCACCGCCATCATCGGCGGGCTGATCATCGGGGTCACCTATCTGGACCTCACGGTCTACGGCTACGTGCAGCAGACCATGGGCGCCCTGGGGGTGAGCGACATCCTGCTGGGGGCCTTCAAGGGGACGCTCTTCGCGCTTCTCATCGCGGGCATCGGCTGCCAGCGCGGCTTCACCACCATGGGCGGGGCCGAGGCCGTGGGCCGGGTGACCACCTCGGCGGTGGTGGCGGGCATCTTCCTCATCGTGGTGGCCGACAGCATCTTCGCGGTGGTGCAGTATTACTTCCTCTAGGGAGAAAGCTTTGCAGGACGAGCGAAATCAGAGCGGCGCGGCGCCCGACTCCCCGGTGGTGGTCAAGGACCTCTCCCTGGGCTACGGCCGCGAGCCCATCCTGCAACACGTGAACATCGAGGTGGCTCCGGGGGAGATCGTGGTTATCGCCGGGGGCAGCGGCTGCGGCAAGTCCACCCTGCTCAAGGGCATGATCGGGCTGCTGACGCCGCTCGAGGGCCGGGTGTGGCTGGACGGGGTGGAGATCTCCCAGGCCGACGAAAAGACGCTCAACACGGTGCGGCGGCGCATCGGGGTGGCCTTCCAGGGCGGGGCCCTCTACGGCTCCATGACCCTGGCCGAAAACGTGGATCTGGTGCTGGCCGACGCGGTGCGCCTGGACAAGAAGACGCGCAACACCCTGGTGCGCCTCAAGCTGGCCCTGGTGGACCTGGAGGGCTACGAGGAATACCTGCCCTCGGAGATATCCGGCGGCATGCAAAAGCGGGCCGGCCTGGCCCGGGCCATGGCCCTGGACCCCACCATCCTGTTCTTCGACGAGCCCTCGGCCGGCCTGGACCCCATCACCAGCGCCGAGCTGGACGAGCTGATCCTCAAGCTCAACAAGGCCATGGGCACCAGCATGGTGGTGGTGACCCATGAGCTCAATTCCATCTACACCATCGCCCACAGGGTTGTTATGCTGGACAAGAGCGAGAAGGGGGTGATCGCGGTTGGCTCCCCCACCGACCTCAGAGACAAGTCCAACGACCCTCGCGTAACCAATTTCTTTCACCGCAAACCCCGGAACTGAGAGGAGTACATGGCCACCCACGCCTCCAACTTCAAGGTCGGCATGTTTGTCATCGTCGGCCTGGCCCTAGGGGTGGGAGCCATCGCCTGGCTGGGTGCCTCCCAATACTTGAAGGGCGCCGACAAGTACGTGAGCTTCTTCAACGAGTCGGTGCAGGGCCTGCAGGTGGACAGCACGGTGCGCTACCGCGGGGTGGACGTGGGCCGGATCAAGGCCATACGGGTGGCCCCGGACTCCCGGCTCATCGAGGTGGTCATGGAGATTCAGTTCGAGGGCGACCTGAGCCGCGAGCTGGTGGCCCAGCTCTCCAGCGCGGGCATCACCGGCATCACCTTCATCGAGCTGGACCGGCGCAAGCCCGGCGAAAAGGACCAGTCGCCCAAGATCGACTTCGTGGCCGAGTATCCCATCATCCCCTCGCGGCCCTCGGAGCTGCAGCGCATCGTCTCCACCCTGGACGAGGTGATGCAGCAGATCAAGACCATCGACTTCAAGGGCATTGGCAAGTCCTTGCAACAGACCATGACCAGCATCCAAAGCCTGTTCGGCGACCGGAGGCTGCAGGTGGCCATGGACCGCCTGGCCGACGCCTCGGTGAAGCTGGACCAGTTGGTGTCGCGGGTGGACCGGGCGGTGGACCAGGAGTCGCTGGACACCATGGTGACCGACAGCAAGGCGGTGCTGGCCGGGGCCAGGAACGCGGTGGGCTCGGCCAAGAAGCTGCTTGACCAGATGACCACCGAGATCGAGCGAATGGACCTGGGGGCCACCGGCCAGCGGGCGGGACGCCTGGTGGAGGCCCTGCAGGAGCGC
Organism: Desulfarculaceae bacterium; assembly: GCA_021737145.1. Classification (GTDB taxonomy): domain Bacteria; phylum Desulfobacterota; class Desulfarculia; order Desulfarculales; family Desulfarculaceae; genus Desulfoferula. The sequence continues at coordinate 60,225 of JAIPEN010000009.1, forward strand.
TCCTACCAGCTTTCGGTGGAGGCCCAGATAACCATGCAAAACCTGCGCGCGGCCTCGCAAAGCCTCAAGGAGCTGCTGGAGCGCCTGAAGCAAGACCCCAGCGCCATAATCCGCGAATCATCTCCGGCCCAGCGCCCCCGGCAGGGAGGAAAAAAGTGATGACCCTCACAGCAAAACGCGCCTCCGGCCTGGCCGGCCTGTTTTTGGCGGTGGTCATGCTTCTGGCCGCGGCCTGCGGCGGCAGCCCGCAGCCTTATGTGTATCACTACGTGCTGGGCTATCCGCCGCCCGGCGCGGTGGCCGCCTCCCAGAAACTGGACGCGGCGATCAAGGTGGAGCGCCTGGGCTCGCTGCCCCTGATCAACAACCAGAGCATGCTCGAGATCATGGACGGCCGCGAGGTGGTGAAGATACACAACCACCGTTGGCAGAGCTACCCCGCGGACATGGTATCCAGCCTGCTCTCGCGGGACATGCAGGCCGCCCAGCGCTACAAGGCGGTGTTTGGCCCGGACTCCAGCCAGCTGCCCCGCTTCCGCCTGGAGGGCGGCGTGGTGCAGTTTCTGCAAATTAAGGACAAGGCGGGGGACAAGGCGGTGCTGCGCCTGCAGCTTACCCTGATGGACAACCACCAGACCAACGTGCTCAAGCAGGTGATGTTCCAAAAGGGCTATGCCCACTCCACCCCCCTAACCGGCAAGGGCGGGGCGGCTTTGGCCCAGGCCATGAGCCAGGCCATGGCCGTGATCTCCCCCCAGGTGCGCGCCGACATGGCCCAGGCCATCGCCGAGCGCCTGGTCGAGCCGGAACCCAAGAAAAAGCTTGGGAGCAAGTGAACCAGGGCGCAAATGGAGCGTTGACTTAGCTGGCCGATTCGGCTAGCTTGGCTCCATCCCCGCCAGACGATTGTGAATACGGAGGTTGAGATGGCCCAGATAAACAATATCCTGTACCCGGTGGACTTCACCGAGCATCACGCCAAGGTGCTGCCCCTGGTCAAGGAAATGGTGGAAAAACTCGGCGCGGCCCTGCACACCCTGCACGTGGTGGAGGATTTGAGTCACTACTCCAACTTCTTCGTGCCCCACCCCTCCCTGGACAAGATGGAGGGCGACATCAAGGCCGGGGCCCTGAAGAAGATGGACAAGTTCGTCAAGGATCACTTCGCCGACTCCGGCGCGGTGACCACCGACGTGGTGTCCGGCCAGCCCGCGGCCGAGATCATCAAGTACGCCCAAGCCAACAACGTCGACCTGATCATCACCGCCACCCACGGCCGCAAGGGCCTGGAGCACGCCATCTTCGGCAGCGTGGCCGAGAACGTGGTGCGCAACTCCCCGGTGCCGGTGCTGTCCATCAACCCCTACAAGTAGGCGCGATTCACGGGCCCCCGGGCCCGCTCAAGGCCTCCGCCCCAGGGCGGGGGCCTTTTTTTGTCGGCTTGACGGGTGGGTCAGTCGCCCAGGTCGGCCTCGTTTTCCGGAGGCTCTTCGGCCAGGGAAAAGCAGAAGCAGGCGCCCTGGGGCTGGCTGGTGTCCAGCCAGGCGCGCCCGCCGTGGCGGAAGGCGATGGTGCGCACGATGGCCAGGCCCAGGCCGGTTCCCTCGGTGCCCTGGGAGGTCTCGGCCCGCTTGAACAGGGTGAAGCACTTCTCGGCCAGGTCCTGGGTTACGCCCACCCCGTCGTCGCATACCTTGATTACGTGGTGGCCCTTTTCGAACAGGTGGGCCACCTCCACCCGGCTCAAGGCCGGGCCGCCGTATTTCAGAGAGTTGTCGATGAGGTTGGTCAGGGCCCGGGTCAGGGCTCCCCGGTCGGCCTTGAGCATCACCGGACCGGGGGGGAACACCATCTCCACCTCCTGGGCCTCGGCCCGGGAGGATAGCTCGCCGGCGATGCCCGCCAGCACCTCGCCCAGCTCCAGTTCCTCGGGCCTTAGAGGAGACTCCTTGGCCCGGATGTAGGCGTTGACCTCCGAGGCCAGGTCCTCGATGCGCTGCGCGGCCCGTTCGATCTGCCTGATTATGGCCCGCTCTTTTTCGTCCAGGTTGTCGCCGGCCTTGTGGGCCAGCATGCGGGCCAGGCCGTGCACCCCGGTGGCCGGGCTTTTCATGTCGTGGCAGGCGGTGTAGGCGAAAAACTGCACCGCCTCCTTCTGCTCGGCCAACAGGCGGGCCTGGTCGGTCAGCTCCCGGGCCTGCAACACGCTCTCGGCCGAGGTGGCGGCCAGGTTGCCCATGACCATGGACAGGTCGATGGTGGCCAGGTCCAGGGGGATTATCTCCTCGGCGGCCAGGTTCATCACCCCGATCACCTGATCCCGGGTTATCAGGGGGATGCAGATGACCAGCTTGAAGCCCTTGTGCTTTAGAAACTCGGTGCGCGCGGGGTCGTCCAGGTCATCCACCCGCATGGCCAAAAAGCTGCGGGTGCGCGCCGCCTTGCCGGTGAAGCCGGTGGCCGAGTGCACCATTTCCAGGCCCTTGGGGTCCAGACCGCGATGGATGATGAGCTGGAAGTACTCGCTGCCCGCCTCGCCCAGGTACACCCGCCCCGCCTTGAGGCCGAACTGCTCCAGCACCAGATCCAGGGCCCCCTCCAGCAGGGGCTCCAGCTCGGTGCAGGTGGAGAGATAGTTGGACAATTGCAACAGCACCGCCAGCTGACGGTTGCGGCCGGCCATCTGTTGCTGGTCCAGGGGGACGGTTATAAGCCGTTTATTGCGCAGCACGACAAGCTCCGGCGGGAAAAAAGCCCCGAGGCGTCGCCCCGGGGCCCAAGCGCCACGCGGCGTTGGTTAACTAGGCGTAGTACTCGAAGTTCTTTACGAATTGGCCGATCTGCACGCCCAGATACACGCACTGGGTGCCCTCGATGCAGGCCTCGGCGTCCTTCTGGTCCAGCAGGGTGTGCAAACGATGATCGCCCTTGGACAGCTTCACCACCCAATAATTATTGTCGGCGTTGAACTCCAGCTCCATGTCCAGGCTGTGTTCCACTATCTCGGGATACATCTCCTTGAGTTTGGCGGCCAGATCGTCTTTGTTCATTGAATTCCTCCGTCAGCTATGGCTCCGGGCCCTCTGGTTTTGCATTGTGCCCCCATTTTGCTTTCATCCTGGCTAGGTGTCAATCACCAACACCGCTGCCGGGTTATAATGGAGCCATCCGACGCGCAAAAAGGAGGCTGGCCCATGCCCGCCAAATCCGGGGCCTTCGCGGCCCTCCTGCTGCTCTGCCTGGCCCTGGCCGGCTGCTTGTCCATGCACGCGCCCCTGGGGCCCACTCCGGGGCGCCTGGAGATAAAGGCCGCGGGCAAGGTGGACCAGGCCATGATCGACCAGGCGGTGTTCGAGCAGGTGGGCCCGCTCATGGACCAGCCCTCCCCCTACCACTGGCTGGGACCGCCCACCTGGCAGGTGAGCGCCTATTTGCTGGGCGAGGCCAAGGCCATCTGGCCCCTGGAGCCCCTGGCCGGGCTGGCCGCTGCCCATGTGGGCCCGAGCGCCCGGGGCGCGGCCATCTTCGCGGTGCCCAGCGGGGCCAACCGCTACCGCCTCACCTGGGCCTGCACGGTCACCCACTTCTGGAGCGAGGGCCTTAGCACCTGGCAGGAGCCGGTGGGGGTGTATCTGCGCCAGCGGGAGCTGACCCTGACCGTGCCGCCCAACGGGGTGCTGACCATCGAGCCCTTCAAGGGACCGCCGCCCAAATGAGGGCCTGGGCCCTGATCCTGTGCCTGGGAATTTTGACGCTGGGGTGTGACTCCATGATCGAGAGCCAGATATTTTTTCCGGAAAAGGGCCACTACGCCGAGCCCGGCTCCTTCGGCCTGTTGTCCCAGGACGTGGAGCTGACCACCTCCGACGGCCTCAAGCTGCACGGCTGGTACATTCCGGCCGAAGGGGCCCGCAACCTGCTGTTGTTTTGCCACGGCAACGCGGGCAACATCTCCCACCGCCTGGACAACCTGGCCCGGCTCAACGCAGCGGGGGTGGCGGTGTTCATCTTCGACTACCGGGGCTACGGCCTGAGCCAGGGCAAGCCCAGCGAAAAGGGCATGTACCTGGACGCCGAGGCGGCCTGGGCCTGGGCCAAGGAGCGGGCCGTCGAACAGGGCGGCCGGGTGGTTATCTTCGGCCGCTCCCTGGGCGGGGTGGCCGCGGTGTATCTGGCCTCCCGCCACCAGCCCGCGGGCATGATCCTGGAGTCCACCTTCACCGACCTGGGGGCCATGGCCAAGAGCTTTTTCCCGGTGCCGGGCCTGGGCAAGTGGCTGGGCGGCCGCTTCAACAGCCTGGGCCGCGCGCCCAAGGTCTCCTGCCCGGTGCTGATGCTGCACGGCGACGCGGACGAGATCGTGCCCTACAAGCTGGGCCGCCAGCTCTACGCCGCCCTGCCCGGGCCCAAGGCCTTCGTGACCCTGGATCGGGCCGGGCACAACGACACCTACCTGGTGGGCGGCGAGGCCTACTTCCAGCTCCTGGCCGCCTTCACCGCCGACCCGGCCGCGGCCCTGCTCCAGCCGCCGAGCGGCGGCCTGGAGATGGAGCCGCCGCCAGCGCCCAGCAACTGACGAGAGCCCACTCCAGGATTGCGCGTGGGTTGGGTCGAGGGACTCCTGCCCGGAAACCCAGCAAATCCAAGGTATCGTCTCCCCTCTGCCCAAGGAGCCAGAGCCCTCTGGGCGAGGCCCCTGGCCAAACCACAAGGAACCGTATCGAACCGCCAGGTGTCTGAGGGAAAGGGAAGGGTTGGGAATGAGGGAAAAGGAGTGGCAAGCAAATTGTGGTTGGGCAGACGCCACGTCACGGCCCTAAAAAAGGCGGCCCCAAGCGGGACCGCCCTAGTCTATATACACCCCCAGCGGCACAGCCAGCCGCCGGTTAACAAGGCGTCCGGCGAGCGCGCGCCGGAGGCGTATTGATCAATACGCCGAGGCGCAAGCGATGCCGGCAACGAAGTTTCCCGGTGGCTGGCGAAGCCGTCTAGCCAAGTGGCGAAGCCGCCTACAGATCCTCTTTCACCAGGGGCAAAACCTGCCTGAACTCGTCGGTTCCCGCCTGGCGCAGCAGCTCGTACATGAACATCTCCACGCTGCTGATCACCGCGCCGGCCTGCTGCAAGCGCCCCAGGGCCACCTGGCGGTTTTCCTCGCGGCGCGAGGCCACCGCGTCGCTGATCACGTGCACCCCGTGCCCGGCCAGGCCGCTCAGGGCGGTCTGGGCCACGCAGATGTGGCTCTCGATGCCCGCGAACACCAGGTTGGGCCGGTCGTTCTCCCACAGCTTTTCCTGGAAGGGGGCGCAGCCGAAGCAGTCAAAGGCGATCTTCTCGATGGTCTCGGTCCCCTGGGGCAGCACCGAGGCCACCTCGTCGATGGTGGGGCCCAGGTTCTTTTGCTCGGTGACCACCACCGGCAGGCCCACGATGCCCGCGAAACGGGCCAGGCGCGAGAGGTTGGCCACCAGGCGCTCTTTGCCGTGCATGATGGGAACCAGCTTGGCCTGCATGTCGATGATCACCAGCAGGCTGTTGCCCCGCCGGAGCAGGGAGGGGGCGTGTCGCAGGTCGCGTTCCATGTTCGCCTTCCTTGGTTAAGCGCGGCCGGGCCGCGTGGTCCGGTTAGTGTTCGGGCCCCGCCTTTTCGGGGTGGGGGCGGCGGTGGGCCTGGTCCTGATAAGGCCATCGCACCGGGATGGGGTCCACCACCACGATCTCCTCGGGGGCCTCCCGGCCCGGCGGCCTCGGCGAGGCGGCCACCCGGGCTCCGTAGGCCTTGGCCAGGGGCGCGGCGCTGATGCCGTGGGCATACACGCTGACCAGCACGGTGATGATCACCAGGCTGAACAGCTCGGCCATGCCCCCTATCTTGAACTGATCGTACATCAAAAGGGCGTAGAGAATGGAGGCCAGGCCCCGGGGGCCGAACCACCCCACGAACAAACGGGTGGAGGGCCGCAGCCCGGTGCCCATGAGGCACAGCCACACCGGCACCATGCGCACCAGGGTCAGGCTGAGCACCACGTAGGCCAGGGTGCGCCAGGAGAGGTAGGCCATGGACAGGGGCACCATCACCGCGCCGAAGGCCAAAAAGGTCACCAGCACCAACAGCTGCCCCTCGGACTCGGCGAACTCGCGCAGATAGCGGCTGGCATCGGGCGCGGTGTTGCCCAGGGTGAGGCCGCACACAAAGGCGGAGATGAGCCCGTTGCCCCCGATGAGCTCGGCCCCGCAATAGGCCAGCCCGGCCAGGCCCAGGGCGGCCAGGTTGCGGAACACGTGAGACATCCAGCCGCTTTTCACCGCCCGCACGATTATCCAGCCCCCGGCCCAGCCCACCGCCGCCCCGGCCAATGGCCCCAGGCCCACCTGCTTGATGGCGAACAGGAGCCAATGGGTGCTCCCGGCCGGCTCCTGGGAGGCGCTGGCCAGCGACAGGGTGATCAGCACCAGGGGCAAGGCCAGCCCGTCGTTGAGCCCGCTCTCCACGTTCAGGGTCTGGCGGATGCGGCCGGGCACGGCCGGGTTGACGATGGTGGCCTGGCCCAGGGCCGCGTCGGTGGGGGCCAGGATGGCGGCCAGGGCCGCGGCCTCCCAGGCCTCCAGGCCGGGCAGCAGCCACCAGCCGGCCAAAAAGCCGGTGAGCACGCTCATGGGCAGGCCGATGCCCAGCAGGCGCAAAGGCAGCTTGTACTGTTGGCGCAGGCTTTTAAAGCGGATGCGGCTGGCGTCGGTGAACAGCACCAGCACCAGGGTGATCTCGGCCAGCAGCTTGAGCAGTTCGCTGCTCAGGCGCACGTCGGTGTGCAGGGCCAAAAAGGGGCTGATAACCAGGCCGAAGCCCACGAAGGCCATGGGCGGGGTGAACACCGTCTTTTCCAGGCGGCCGGAGGCCAGGCCGAACAGGATGAGGAACAAACAGGCCGCCGCTGTGATCCAGAGGTTCAACAGAGCCCTCCCCAGGCACGAAATTCACTCAAGCTCGACCGGAACCTACCCCACTCCGGCCCGGCGCACAAGGCCCAGCCTAGGGATACACCCCCCTGAGGCGGGAGGCGGCCAGCACCCGGCCCACTCCCAGGATCATGGCCGCGTTGCGCAGGCTCACCTTCTTTTCCTGGGCGATGGCCAAGACCTCCTTCATGGACCGGCAGAGGATGTCTTCCAGGCGCTGGCCGATCTCGTCCTCGCTCCACAGGAGGTTTTGCAGGTTCTGCACCCACTCGAAGTAGCTCACGGTCACCCCGCCCGCGTTGGCCAGGATGTCGGGCACCACCAGCACCCCCTTGTCCTCCAGGATGGCGTCTGCCTCCGGGGTGGTGGGCCCGTTGGCCCCCTCCACCACCAGCTTGGCCTTGATCCTGTCCGCGTTGTCCGGGGTCAGCACCCCCTCCATGGCGCAGGGGGCCAGGAGGTCCACCTCCAGTTCCAGAAGCTCCTGGTTGCTGATCTCCTCCGAGGCCAGTTCGTGGCCCAGCAGGCAGGCGTACTGGTCCTTGCAGGCCAGGGCTTGGGCGCTCTCGATCCCCTTGGGGTTGTACACCCCGCTCTTGGAGTCGCTGATGGCCACCACCTTGGCCCCGGCCAGCTCGAAGTAGCGGGCCGCCACCCCGCCCACGTTGCCCGAGCCCTGGATGGCCACGGTCATGCCTTCCAGGTCGCGGCCCAGATGGCGGGCCGCCTCCCGCGCGGTGATCACCACCCCCCGGCCGGTGGCCTCGAAGCGCCCCAGGCTGCCGCCCAGCTCCAGGGGCTTGCCGGTCACCACCCCCGGGGTGGCCTGGCCCGAGATCATGGAATAGGTGTCCATGATCCAGGCCATCTCCTGGGGCCCGGTGTACACGTCCGGGGCGGGGATGTCGCGCTCCGGGCCGATGATGGGCGCGATCTCATAGGTGAAGCGCCGGGTCAGGCGTTCGCGCTCCCCCGGGCTCAGGGTCTTGGGGTCGCAGGTCACCCCGCCCTTGGCCCCGCCGTAGGGGATGTTGACCACCGCCGCCTTCCAGGTCATCCACATGGCCAGGGCGCGCACCTCGCCCAGCTCGGTGGCCGGGTGATAGCGCAGGCCGCCCTTGTAGGGTCCGCGCACGTCGTTGTGCTGCACCCGGTAGCCGGCGAACATCCTCAGGGAGCCGTCGTCCATCTTCACCGGGAAGTGCACCGTCACCTCGCGCTCGGTGTGGGTGATGCGTTCCAGCAGGCCCGGTTCTATGTCCATGTGGGCGGCGGCCTGCTTCAGTTGGCGCACGGCCATGGCGTGGGGGTCGAGGGGGACGGACGGCTTCTGGCTCATGGGGGCTCCTTTGCAGCGGTGTCGATATCCTGATTCTAGAAAATAGCACAAACTCCGCGCCCGCGAGTTTGCTTCCCGCCGGGGTCTGGCCGTAAGCTGGGGAGGCGAGACCAGCCCCCCCAGGAGACGAGCATGCCCAACCCCGCCGCCGCCCGGCCCCCTGCCCAGCCTTGGAGAACCCTGGTGCTCTCGGTCGCCCTGGCCGCCGGGCTCCTGGGGCTGTGCTTCGCCTGGTCCGGGGGCAACTTTTGGGCAAAGACCGCGCTCAGCGCCCTGGTCCTGGCCGCGCTCTCGCTCCTGGTGCGTCCGCCGGCCCCGGGAGAGTTCCGCTTCCGGGCTTCGGACCTGGCCTGGGGCCTGGCCGCGGCCGTGGCCCTGTGGCTCCTGTTCTGGCTGGGCAAGGTGGTGTCCACCGCCGTGTTCCCCTTTGCGGCGGATCAGATAGGCGGCATCTACGCCCAGGGGGCGGGAGCCTCGCCGTGGCTCATCGCCCTGGTCATTTTTCTGGTCACCGGCCCGGGCGAGGAGCTGTTCTGGCGGCGCTACGTGCAAACCAGCCTGCAACAGCGCCTGGGGCCGGGCCTGGGCTGGCTGGTGGGTTGCCTGGTCTACGCCGGGGTCCATCTGGCCTCGGGCAATTTCATGCTAATGGGCGCGGCCGGGGTGGCTGGAGCCTTTTTTGGCCTGCTCTACTGGAAGCTGGGGCGCATCATGCCGGTGCTCATCGCCCACGGGGCCTGGAGCGCGGTGATCTTCGCCCTGCTGCCCATCCCCTAGCTCGGATGCCCAAGCGGCTGTTGTATGATGGGGCTGACATAGGAGAGACGCCGTGAGCTTTGTAAAGGATTTCCCCTGGCCCGGTCCCGAATGGCCGGCCTTCATCCTGCGCCATCTGCCCGTGGGCGTGGTCACCGTGGACGCCTCGCTCAAGATCAACTACATGAACCCCAAGGCCGAGGAGCTTACCGGCAACCAGGCCGAGCTCTCCCTGGGGCGCAACTGCGGCGTGGTGCTGCAAGGCGGGCTCTGCAACCAGGACTGCCCCCTGCACAAGGTGCTGAACCAGGAGCGCACCTCGGTGAACGTGGAGACCACCATGACCCGGGTGGACGGCACCGTGTTCCCGGTGTCGCTGCGCATCGCGGCCATGTACGGTCAAGAGGGCGAGCTGGTGGGCGCGGTGGAGCTGTTCGCCGACATCAGCCGGGTCAAGCGCCTGGAGGCCGAGCGGGCCCAGACCCTGTCCATGTTCGCCCATGACATGAAGTCGCCCCTTATCACCGTGGGCGGCCTGGTTGACCGCCTGTTGCAGGGCAAGGCCGGCGAGCTGGAGCCGCGGCAACAAGAGTACCTCAAGGTGGTGGACCACCAGATCAAGCGGGTGCAGGCCCTGGCCCTGGACTTTTTGGACACCGCCCGTTTGGGCAAGGAGGGCCCGGACCTGGTCACCGTGCCCTTGGACCTGGCGGGCCTGCTCGGCGGGCTGGCCCGGGACTACGCCGCCCGCCTGGAGGAGGCGGGCCAGAGCCTGGAGCTGTCTCTGCCCGAGTCGCTGCCCCGGGTGCAAGCCGACTCCCAGCGCCTGCCCCGGGTCTTCGCCAACCTGGTGGAGAACGCCATCCAGTACGCCGGCCACGGGGTGCTCCGCCTGGAGGCCCGCGCCACCGGCGACGGCCAGGTGGTGGCCAGCCTGTGCGACTCGGGGCCGGGCCTGAGCCCCGAGGACCAGGCCAAGCTCTTCACTCCCTTTTTCCGGGGCAGCGCGGCCCAGGGCAAGGAGGGCACCGGTCTGGGGCTGGCCGCGGTCAAGGCCATCATGGAGGCCCACGGGGGCGGTATTGAGGCGGAAAACCGGGCGGAAGGGGGCGCGTGCTTCAGACTGACCCTGCCCGCCGCTCCGAAAGGGCAGGCGGGCTAGTCGATGCCGGGCAGGGTGATGGTGCCGCAGTTGCCCGCGTTGGGGCAGGAGCGGTTCTCCATGGTGGGGCCGCCCGAGGGGGCCGCGGCCTGGGAGCCGCCGCCGTTGACCACCGAGGAACAGGCGCTCATCACCCGGCTAAGCTCGGTGCCGCCGCAGGAGGGGCACTTCAGCTCCACCACGTCGCCCTTGCTCAGGGCCAGGTGCTCGAATTGCTGTTCGCAGGAATCGCAACGGAACTCATAGATGGGCATGACAAATCTCTCCTTAATGCCCCATGAGTCTATCTTGGAGTGACTTTCCTGGCAAGCCCGGGCCTTGGCAGTTGCGCGCCGGCTTCGCCAGACGTCCAAGGGCTGCGTTAGCGGCTGCCGCTCGCCGGATGCCTTGTCCGCGAACGCCTGGCTGTGCCGGGGTTAGGGCCAGCGCTGGCAGGTAAAGTAAGGTATCTAGGAATAATAATAAGTAACCCCACACCTGAGAAAGAGACGCCATATGAGCTGGAGCCTGGCCACATTCAACGTCAACGGGGTGCGCGCCCGCCTGCCCCTGCTGCTGGACTGGCTGGGCACCGCCGCGCCCGAGGTGGCCTGCCTGCAAGAGACCAAGGTGCAGGACGCCGATTTCCCGGCCTCGGCCTTCGAGGAGCTGGGCTACCATGCCACCTTCCACGGCCAGAAATCCTTCAACGGGGTGGCCGTGCTCAGCAAGGAAAAGCCGTCCGAGGTGCTCACCGGCCTGGACGACGGCGACGAGCAGGCCAGGGTGTTGGCCGTGAAGCTCGGCCAGGGCTGGGTGGTCAATCTCTACGTGCCCCAGGGCCGCGAGGTGGGCCACGAGGCCTTCGAGTACAAGTTGGCCTTTTTGGCCCGGGTGCGCGCCTGGCTGTCCGAGCGTTTCCAGGCCTCTGATCCCTTGGCCGTGGTGGGCGACATGAACGTGGCTCCCACCGACCTGGACGTCTACGACCCCAAGCGCATGGCCGGCAAGGTGAGCTGCACCCCGGAGGAGCGCGAGGCCCTGGAGGCCATCAAGGGCTGGGGCCTGGCCGACATGTTCCGCAAGCACCACCCGGATCAAAAGCAGTTCACCTTTTGGGACTACCGCCTGCCCCAATCGTTCAAGCGGGACCTGGGTTGGCGCATCGACCTGATCCTGGCCAGCACGCCCCTGGCCAAGGCCTGCGAGGAGTGCCTGGTGGACACCGAACCCCGGGGCCGCGCCAAGCCCAGCGACCACACTCCGGTGGTGGCCCGCTTCGCATAGGACCCTTGCCCCTGCTCCGCGCCGGTGCTATGGTGGGCCATTGAGCGGCTCAATCGGGAGGACTCGCCGTGAACTGGCAATTCTATTTGATCGTGGGCGGTTCCATCGCCTTGGCCCTGCTGATCACCTGGCTGGGCAAGCGCGAGAAAACGGACGAGCAAGCCTCCTCCCCGGAGGCCTAGCCATCCGGTCTCCGGACCCGCCGGTCCGCTTGACACCACGCCCGCCTTTACATAATTTGAACCGTGTTCATTTTCTGACTTCTTTGAGGGCGCATGCCCGCGCCCTCGTTCGCTAGGGAGTGATGAACATGCCGCGATGTCCTGCCCGGATAGGTCTGGCAATCCTGGCCGCCGCGCTGGGCCTGGTTCTGGCCTGGGGCCCGGCCCCGGCGGCGGACAAGGCCCCCGTGGTGGTGGGCGCGGTGCTGCCCATGACCGGGGCGGTGGCCGCCTATGGCCAGATGGCCTGGAACGGGGTCAAGCTGGCCCACCAAATGCGCCCCACGGTGAACGGCCGCCCGGTGAAGTTGGTGCTGGCCGACAACAAGAGCGACAACGTGGAGGCGGCCAACGCCGCCAGCCGTCTCATTAAAAAAGAAGGCGCTCTGGCCATTTTGGGCCCGGCCACCAGCGGCCGGGCCCTTGCCGTTGTCCCCCTGTGCGAAGCGGCCAAGCGTCCCATGATTAGCCCCAGCGCCACCAACCCCCTGGTGACCCAGGGCAAGCGCTACGCCTTCAGGGTGTGCTTCATCGACCCCTTCCAGGGGGCCAAGGCGGCCGAGTTCGCCTATCAGACCCTGGGGGCCAGAAAGGCCGCCCTGATCATCGACGTGGCCCAGGACTACTGCGTGGGCCTGGGCGGCTTTTTCATGAAGGCCTTCAAGAAGTTGGGGGGCAAGGTGGTGGCGGTGACCAAGTGCGCCACCGGGGACCAGGACTTCAGCGCCCAGTTGGGCACGGTCATGTCCTCCGGGGCCGACCTGCTCTATCTGCCCAACTACTACACCGAGGACGCCCTGGTGGCCCGCCAGGCCAAGGAGCTGGGCCTCGAGCTGCCCATCCTCTCGGGCGACGGGGCCCACGCCCCGGAGCTGATCAAGATCGGGGGGCGGTCGGTGGAGGGGCTGATGTTCACCGCCCTGTTCAACCCGGTCAAGCCGGCCAACCCCACCGCGGCCAAGTTCTTCGAGCTCTACGCCCGGGCCCGCCAAAAGGGCGAGCTCGGCGAGGACATGACCGCCTTCCACGCCCTGGGGGCGGACACCTATCTGGTGCTTCTGAACGCGGTGAAGCGCTCGCGCACCAGCAACGGGCCCAACGTGCGCGCCGCCCTGGCCGCCACCAAAGACTTTCCGGGGGTGAGCGGCACCATCAACATCGGACCGGACGGCAACGCCGTAAAAAGCGTGACCGTGCTCAAGGTCCAGGACGGCCGGTTCGCTTACGTGACCACCATGAACCCCTGAGCCCGCCTGCGGCCGGGGTGTGTAATTTTTAGTTTGTCTATCTCGGGGTGATGACATGAAGAAAATGCTTCTGATGCTGGGGGCTCTGGTCCTGTGCGCGGGAACCGCCCTGGCCGCCGAACTGGTCAGGCTGGGGGTGGTCTTTCCCATGACCGGCCCGGCCGCGGTCTACGGACAGAACGGTATCAAGGGCCTCAAGCTGGCCCAGGAAAACCGTCCCACCGTGTTGGGCCGCCCGGTCAAGCTGATGATCGTCGACAACAAGTCCGACAAGGTGGAGGCCACCAACGCGGCCAACCGGGTGATCCAAAAGGACGAGGTCTGCGCCCTCATCGGCTGCCTGACCTCCTCCAACTCCCTGGCCGCCGCGCCGGTGGCCGAAAAGGCCAAGGTGCCCATGCTCAGCCCCTGGGCCACCAACCCCCTGGTCACCCAGAAGAAGGAATACGTCTTCCGCATCTGCTTCATCGACCCCTTCCAGGGCGCGGTGGCCGCCAAGTTCGCCCGCGAAAACCTCAAGGCCAAGACCGTGGCCCTGATGATCGACATCAGCCAGGACTACAGCGTGGGCATCGCCGGCTTCTTCCAGCGGGCCTTCACCAAGCTGGGCGGCAAGGTGGTCCTCAAGACCCACTACAACACCGGGGACCAGGATTTCAGCGCCCAGCTGGGGGCCATCCAGGCGGCCAAGCCGGACATCATCTACGTGCCCGGCTACTTCACCGAGGATGCCCTCATCGCCCGCCAGGCCCGCGAGCTGGGGCTCACGCAGCCGCTGCTGTCGGGCGACGCGGCCCAGGCCGACGAGCTGATCAAGATCGGGGGCAAGGCGGTGGAGGGGCTCTACTTCACCACCCACTTCGACGAGCAGGGGGTGACCACCGCCAGCGGCAAGCACTTCGTGGCCGCCTACCGCAAGGCCTACGACGAGGCCCCGGACTCGGTGAGCGCCCTGAGCTACGACTCCTACAACGCCCTGCTGGACGCCATGGAGCGGGCGAAGAGCACCGACGCGGCCAAGGTGTCGGCCGCCCTGGCCCAGACCAAGGACTTCCAGGGGGTCACCGGGGTGCTCACCCTGGTGGACCACAACGCGGTGAAACCGGCGGTGATTCTACAGGTCAAAAACGGCAATTTCGCCTACGTGGCCACGGTGAATCCCTAGCGTGGCGGCGCCCAACTCCTGGCTGCGCGGCGCGCGGCGCGATTTGTCTCCTCGCCGTACCGCGGTGTACGCCTGCGTCGCCAAATCGCTGGCCGACGGACTTGGACGCCGCTTGGACGCAGTTGTCTGTCCGGCTCCGAAGGAGGAGCAGGCATGATCCGCAAGTTAGTGCTTCTGCTGTGGGCCATGGCCTTGCTCCTGGGGTTGGCTTCCGTGGCTCCGGCGGCCGAGCCCATCAAGATCGGCCTGATTTTGCCCATGACCGGCCCGGCCGCCGCCTATGGCGACATGGCCTACAAGGGCATCCAGATGGCCCAGGCCAAGCGGCCCGAGGTGCTGGGGCGGCCGGTGAAGCTCTTGCTGATGGACAACAAGTCCGAGAAGGTGGAAAGCTCCAACGCGGCCAACCGGCTCATCCAGCGGGACAAGGTGGCCCTGATCATCGGGGCGCTGAGCTCCACGCCCACCATGGCCGCCGCGCCGGTGGCCGAGGACGCGGGGGTGCCCCTGGTCAGCGGCTGGGCCACCAACCCCCTGGTCACCAAAAAGAAGAAGTACATCTTCCGCACCTGCTTCATCGACCCCTTCCAGGGCGCGGTGGCCGCCCGCTTCGCCTTTGACACCCTCCGGGCCCGCAAGGCCGCGGTGCTCATCGACATCTCCCGCGACTACTCCATGGGCCTGGCCAGCTTTTTCATCAAGGCCTTCAAGAAGCTGGGCGGCAAGATCGTGGCCCGCGCCATGTACAGCCACGGCGACCAGGAGTTCAGCGCCCAGCTAGGCATGATCAAAAAGCGCTCGCCCGACCTCATCTACCTGCCCGGCTACCTGCCCGAGCTGCCGCTTATCGTGCGCCAGGCTCGCAAGATGGGCCTGGAGCAACCTTTTCTGGGAGGCGACTCGGCCCAGGCCGACGAGGTGGTCAAGATCGGGGGCAAGGCGGTGGAGGGCTTTTACCTCACCACCCACTTCGACGAGCAGGGGGTGACCACCCCGGCGGGCAAGAGCTACGCCAGCGACTACCGCAAGAAGCACAACAAGGCCCCCGACGCCCTGGGCGCCCTGGGTTACGACGCCTACAACGTGGTCTTGGACGCCCTGGCCAAGGCCGGCTCCACCGACCCGGCCAAGGTGACCAAGGCCATGGAGGCCACCAAGGGCTTTGCCGGGGTATGCGGCGTCATGGACATCGTGGAGCACAACGCGGTGAAACCGGTGGTGGTTCTGACCGTGGACAAGGGTAGGTTCAAATACGTCACCACCGTAAAGCCGTGAGCCTGCCCCTTGGGCCCGGCATATTGAGTTAGGCAATATGGACGCGGCCCAACTAACCCAACAGATGATCAACGGCCTGACCCTGGGCAGCCTGTATGCGCTCATCGCCATCGGCTACACCATGGTCTACGGCATCCTGCGCCTGATCAACTTCGCCCACGGCGACGTGCTCATGGTGGGCTGCTACTTCGCCTGGTTCGGGGCGGTGCAGTTCGGCCTGCCCTGGTGGGTGGCGCTCATGGGCTCCATGGCCCTCACCGCCGCCCTGGGGGTGCTCATCGACCAGGGGGCCTACCGCCCCTTGAGGCAGGCGCCGCGCATCAGCGCCCTGATCACCGCCATCGGGGTGAGCTTCTTTTTGGAAAACCTGGGCCTGGTGGTCTTCGGCGGCCGCCCCAAGGCCTTTGCCCGGCCGGAGATGTTCAACCACATCTACCAGTGGGGCGAGGTGAGGGTGCTCTCCTTGTCCATCTGGGTGCCCATCCTCACCGCCATCATCCTAGCCGGGCTGATCCTGTTCATCCACCGCACCAGGATGGGCATGGCCATGCGGGCTCTCAGCCGCGACCTGGTCACCGTGCAGCTCATGGGCATCGACCCCAACCGCATCATCGCGGCCACCTTCGCCCTGGGCAGCGCCCTGGCCGCGGCCGGTGGGGTGCTCTGGGCCATGAAATACCCCCAGATCAATCCGCTCATGGGTGTGCTGCCCGGGCTCAAGGCGTTCGTGGCCGCGGTGCTGGGCGGCATCGGCAACGTCACCGGGGCCATGCTGGGCGGCCTGCTCCTGGGCATGGCCGAGATCATGCTGGTGGCCCTGTTGCCCGAGCTGGCCGGCTACCGCGACGCCCTGGCCTTCGTAATGCTCATCGGCATCCTCATCTTCCGGCCCACCGGCATCATGGGCGAGGAGCTGCCCGAGTGAAGTTAGCCCGAATATTTCATGAGGGCTGTGCGTCCGGCTGCGTCAGCCGCCGGCATACTGTGTTGCTGGCTGCGCTCGGGCCTCGACGTAGCACTTTGGCTACGCCTGCGGCCCTCGCTTACCAGACGTCTTGTCTGCCGGCGGCTGACTGTGCCGGGCCTGGGCACAACCGTAACCAAACAGTGTTGGCACGTTTTTCATAGGGGAACCAATTAATATCGAATCGCTGTTTTATGCCACGCAACCCTCATGAAAAATTCGGGCTGACCGCTCTGCTCAAGCCGGGCGGCCTGCTCTCGCCCGGGGCTCTGCCCCCGGCCCACCAGACCCGGCGGCGGGACACCATGCTCACCATCGGGGCCTGCCTGCTGGCGGCCCTGGGCCTGTGGCTGCTGGAGGGCCACGCCTCGGGCTATGTGGTGCACCTGACCTGCGTGGGGGCCATCTTCGCCACCCTGGCGGTCAGCTACAACCTTATCAACGGGGTCACCGGCCAGTTCTCCCTGGAGCCCAACGCCTTCGTGGCCTGCGGGGCCTATGTAACCGCCCTGCTCACCCTCTCGCCCGCCGAGAAGGAGGCCTCCTTCATCCTGGAGCCCCTGATCTGGCCGCTGAGCGCCTTTTCCATCCCCCTGCTGCCCGCCCTGGTCATCGCCGGACTGCTCACCGCGCTCATGGCCTTCTTGATGGGCTTCCCGGTGTTCAGGGTGCGCGGCGACTACCTGGCCATAGTCACCCTGGGCTTCGGCGAGGTGATCCGGGTGGTGGCCAACAACGCCCAGAGCGTGACCAACGGCCCCCTGGGGCTCAAGGGCATTCCCCACATCACCAACCTGTGGTGGTCCTGGGGCCTGTTGGCGGTGTGCCTGTTCTTCATCGTGCGCCTGGTGCACAGCTCCTACGGCCGGGCGCTCATGGCCATCCGCGAGGACGAGACCGCGGCCGAGGCCATGGGCATCAACGCCTTTTGGCACAAGATGCTGGCCTTCACCCTGAGCGCCTTTTTCGAGGGAGTGGCCGGCGGCCTGCTGGCCCACCTCATCACCACCATCAGCCCCAGCCTGTTCACCTTCTTCCTCACCTTCAATCTGCTGATCATCATCGTGGTGGGCGGCCTGGGCTCCACCACCGGGGCGGTGCTGGGGGCCTTTTTGTTCACCTACGGCGGGGAGTGGCTCCGGGTGGTGGAGGAGCCCATGCAGCTCATGGGCCTGGACATACCGGGCATCCCGGGCATGCGCATGGTCATCTTCAGCCTGATCCTGGTGGGGGTGATGATCTTCCTGCGCCGCGGCATCCTGGGGCGCCACGACTTCTCCTGGCGCTGGCTGCTGGCCTCCCTGGGCCTGGGACGGGGGAGCAAGGCGTGAGCCAGCCCATCCTCCAGGCGCGGGGCCTGACGGTGCGCTTCGGCGGGCTCACCGCCGTGGACCGGGTGGAGCTGGACCTGCCCGAGGGCCAGTTGGCCGGGCTTATCGGCCCCAACGGGGCGGGCAAGACCACCTGCTTCAACCTGTTCACCGGGCGCATCAAGCCCAACGAGGGCAAGCTCACCTTCGCGGGACAGCCCATCGTGGGCCTGAGGCCCAGCCGCATCAACCAACTGGGCATGGCCCGCACCTTTCAGAACATCCGCCTGTTCGGGGAGCTCAGCGTGCTGGACAACGTGCTGGTGGGCTTTCACGGCGGGCTCAAGAGCAACTTCCTCTCGGCCATCCTGCGCCTGCCGGGCTATGTGGCCGAGGAGCGGGGCATGCAGCGCCGGGCCGGGGAGATATTGGAGCTGACCGGCCTCACCCGCCTGCGCGACGAGCCAGCGGGCAGTTTGGCCTATGGCCAGCAGCGCCTGCTGGAGATCGCCCGGGCCCTGGCCACCGATCCCAAGCTGATCCTCCTGGACGAGCCGGCCGCGGGCATGAACCCCCAGGAGACCACCGGGCTGGCCGCCTTGGTGCGCCGCCTGCGCGACGAGCTGGGGGTCACCGTGCTGCTCATAGAGCACGACATGCGCTTTGTGATGAAGCTCTGCGAGCAGATCACCGTCTTGGACCACGGCAAGGTCATCGCCCGGGGCGCGCCCCACCAGGTGCAGCGTGACCCGGCGGTGATCCAGGCCTATCTGGGGGCGGGCGAGGGCGAGGGGGTGGCCTCGTGAGCCGGGCGGAGATGCTGACGGTGCGGGATCTGACCGTGAGCTACGGCGGCATCACCGCCCTGCGCGGGGTGGAGCTGGAGGTCAGGCGCGGCGAGATCGTGACCCTGGTGGGGGCCAACGGGGCGGGCAAGTCCACCCTGCTGGGAGCCATCAGCGGGCTGATAAAACCGGCGGCGGGCTCCATCACCTACAGGGGCCAGGAGGTGGCCGGCACCAAGGCCCACCGCCTCTCGCGGCGGGGCCTGATCCTGGTGCCCGAGGGCCGCCGCATCTTCGTAAACCTCAGCGTCAAGGAGAACCTCATCCTGGGGGGCTACTTCCGGCCCCACGACGCCGGGTTCAGCCAGGACCTGGAGCGGGTGCTGGACACCTTCCCCCGCCTGGCCGAGCGGGCGGACCAGCCGGCCGGCACCCTGAGCGGGGGCGAGCGCCAGATGCTGGCCCTGGGCCGGGGGCTCATGGGCAGCCCCAAGCTGATGATGCTCGACGAGCCCTCCCTGGGCCTGGCCCCGCTCATGGTGGCCGAGGTGTTCGGGGTGATCCGGCGCATCCACGAGCAGGGGGTCACCGTGCTGCTGGTGGAGCAGAACGCGGCCGCCGCCCTGAAGGTGGCTGACCGGGCCTACGTCTTGGAGACCGGCAAGGTGGTGCTCTCGGGCACCGGCAAGGAGCTGGCCGCCGACGGCCGGGTGCAGCGCGCCTATCTGGGCATGGACTAGGGCGAGCCTTGCCCGGGTTGGCGGGAACAATTTCAGAATAACGTAGGTTGGGTGGAGGGGCTTCTGCCCCGAATCCGATGACTCGTCTTCCCCTGTCGCGGCGGTAGCGCTCCTCGCATGCATGACAAGGGGTGTTCCATTATTTGTGCGGCCAAAGCAATTGCCGGGCGGGTCATCCCGTCCGGCAATTGCTTGAGCGCAAAGTTTTTTGCGGGGGGCGCGGGGGGCGCTTTTTTACAAAAAAGCTCCCCCCGTTGCTTGATGAATTAGGAAACCTTGACCACGATGGCCGCGGCGGTGTCGCCGGCGGCGCAGCCGGCGAACAGGCCGTAACCGCCCCCCTTGAGCACCAGCTCCTCGATCAGCTCCACGATGCAGCGGGCGCCGGTGGGGCCCTGGGGGTGGCCGAAGATCAGCGACGAGCCGTAGTTGTTGAAGATGTCGGGCGGGATGTTCATCAGCCGGCCCATGATGATGTCGTTGATGGTGAAGGGGTTGTGGGTCTTCACCGCGGCCAGGTCGCCCACGGTGATGCCCGCGTTTTTCAGGGCCATCTCGGCCGAGGGGGTCACCGCGGCGGCCATGCGCGCCTTGGCCGCCCGGGCGTGGCCGTAGGACATCACCTGGATGGTCACGCTCTTGTCCGCGCTGAGTTCCTTGGCCTTTTCCTCGGTGGTCACGATGAGCCCGGCGTTGCCGTCGGCCGGGTGGGTCTGGGCCCCGAAGGTCAGGGCGCCGTCGGGCAGGATGGGCTTGAGGCTGGCCAGGCCATCGGCGGTGGTGGGCATGATGCCCTCGTCGGCGTCCACGGTGAGGGTCTTTTTCTTGGAGATCTTGATGTCCACCGGGATCATGTAGCCCTTTTGGAAGGCGCGGTCGTCGGCCAGGGACATCTCGTACTGCTGGTAGCGCTTGAGGGCCAGCTCGTCGGACTCCTCCTTGGCCACCCCGCCGTTGTCCTGGCCCACCAGCTCGGCGGTGACGAACATGGGCTTGCCGCCGTAGGGGTCGTTGTTGAAGTTGTCCATCATCCAGTTTTCGCTGATCACCTCGCCGCCCGGGCCCTTGGGGTTGGGCCAGACGCTGTGGGGGCCGTTGGAGCAGCGGTCGGTGGTGGCCACCAGGTTGCACTGGTAGGCTCCGCACTCCACGCCGGCGGCGGCGGTGTACAGGGAGGTGGCGCTGGTGGCGCAGGCCTGGCTGACGGTGGGGCCGGAGATCTTGTCGTTGCCCATCAGGGCGCAGAACCAGGGGTTGGCGTAGAACCAGGAGGGCATGCCGATGGTCATGCCGAAGGTGCAGCCGTCCAGCTCGGCCGGGTCGATCTGCCTCAGCTCCAGGCATTTCTTGGCGGTGGAGGCGGCCAGCTTGATGGGGTGCTCGTTCTGAAAGGACATCTGCCAGCGGGAAAAGGGCGAAGACCAGTAGCCTTTGTGGGGGATATAGACGTTTTTGAACATCGCTTGGCTCCGTTGCTAAAAAGGGTCGTTTGCGGCGCTTACCTAGGTCCCCGGCGCGCGGGGGTTATTTCTCTTTGTCCGACCAGTGGCCGTAGCGCTCCCGCAGCACCCGATGCAAAATCTTGCCGGTGCCGGTGCGGGGCATCTCCGCCTCGGGCACGAAGTGCACGCTCTTGGGGCGCTTGAAGCCGGCGATCTTGCCCTTGGTGAAGTTCTTGATCTCCACGGCCAGCTCCTCGCTGGGCTCGTACTCCTGGTGCAGGATGATCACCGCGGTGACGCTCTCGCCCCATTTTTCGTCGGGCACCCCGATCACGGCCACGTCCTTGACCGCCGAGTGGCCGCCCAAGACGTCCTCCACCTCGGAGGGGTAGACGTTCTCGCCGCCGGTGATGATCATGTTTTTCTTGCGGTCCACCAGGTAGTAGTAGCCCTGGTCGTCCTTGTAGGCCATGTCCCCGGCGCTGAAGAAGTCGCCCACGAACGCCTCGGCGGTCTGCTCGGGCAGCTTCCAATATTCGGTGAACAGGGCCGGGCCCCGGCTGTAGAGCTCGCCCACCTCGCCCACGGGCACCTCGTTCTTGTCCTCGTCCAACAGCTTGATGATGTCGGTGCCCGGTATCTCGCGGCCGATGGAGCCCAGCTTGTCGAACTGCTCCGAGGGCAGGAGCAGGGTCACCAGGCCGGCCTCGGTGGAGCCGTAGGCCTCGTAGAGCTCGCTGTTTTTGAAGTAGTCCATGATGGCCAGCTTCAGATCGCGGCGGGCGGGCGCGCTGGAGATCAGCAGCTTCTTCACGCAGTCCACGTTGTAGCTGGCTTTCACCTCCTCGGGCAGGGCCAGCATCATGATGTAGTGGGTGGGCACCAGGGAGGTGAAGGTCACCTTGAAATCGGCCAGGGTCTTGATCATGTGCTCGGCGTCGAAGCTCACCGAGTTGTAGACCAGGGCGGTGGCCCCCAGGCAGGTGAACACAAAGCTGTAGTACACGCTGTTGATGTGGCACATGGGCATGACCAGCAGGCCGCGGTCTTCGGTGTCGTAGCCCATGGCCGCTATGTTGGTCCAGTACTTGCCGGAGAAGGACTCGTGGGTGCGCACCACGCCCTTGGGGCGGCCGGTGGTGCCGGAGGTGTACATGATGATCCACACGTCCTCGTCGATCACCTTGGTGGCGGGCTCCTCGGGGCTGGCCTCGGCCATGATCTGTTCCAGGCCCACGAACCCCTCCGGGGTGTCGCCCTCGCCGAAGGAGATGTAGTTGCCCGCCGGGATGCTCTCGAAGTCGGGCTTGGCCTCGGCCACGTCGGCGGCGAAAGGCTTCTCCACGATGATGGCGCCGACCTCGGCGTTGTTGAGGATGTAGGTGTATTCCACCGGGGTCAGGCGGAACATGATGGGCACCGCGATGAAGCCGCCCTTGGCGCAGGCGCCGTAGAGCTCCAGCCACTCCAGGCAGTTGTAGGCGATCATGGCCACCCGGTCGCCCTTTTTCAGGCCCATGTCGGCCAGGGCGTTGGCCAGGCGGTTGCAGCGCTCGTTCCATTCTTTGAAGGTCAGCGAACGGAAAAGGTCGGCCGCCCCCTCCTTGTCCGGAAACTTGACGGCGTTGATCCTAAGGATGTCGGCCACGGTCAGCCAGCGGTTCATGCTCACCTCTCTCCCTCGTGGTTGTTCATGGCTCGTCCGGGCCCCTCTCGCCCGGGGTCGGCCAGCTCCTTATCCCTCCCCGTCCCGGCCGGCCAGGATTGCCGCGCCCCAGGCCCCCATCAGTTGGGGATGGGGCGGCAGAAGCACCTCGCCGTCCAGTTCCGCGCCCAGCATCTGAGCCAGGTAGGGGTTGTGCGCCGCCACTCCGCCGGTCATGACCACCGCGCCGTTCAGGGTGTCCATCTCCATCACCCTTTTGACCACCGAGCGGAACAGCCCCTTTACCAGGGCCTCCACCTGGACTCCCTCCCGGATCTTGGCCAGGACCTCGGTGGCGGTGAACACGGTGCAATAGGCCCCCAGGGTGGCTTCGCTGGTGGCCTTGGCGGCCAGGTCGTTGAAGCTCTCCAGGGGCAAATCCAGGCGCAGGGCCATCTCCTCAAGGAAGGCCCCGGTGCCGGCGGCGCACTTGCGATTCATCTTGAACGAGGTCCTCAGACCCCGCTGGTTGATCTTGATGACCTTGTTGTCCTGTCCCCCGATGTCCACCACGGTGATGGCCCGGGGGAAGTGGTGATAGGCTCCGGCCGCGTGGCAGGCGATCTCGGTGCGGGTGGCGGCGGCCATGGCCGCGTTGGAGCGGCCGTAACCGCAGGCAAAGACCTTGCCCAGGTCCCCGGCCTTCAGCCCCGCCTGGGTCAGGGCCTCGCCCAGCCCGGCGGCGGCGCTGGCCGCGAAATCCACCCCCGAGCGCCGGATGGAAAAGCCCAGCAACCGGCCCTTTTCGTCCACCAGCACCGCCTTGGTGGCGCTGGCCCCTATGTCCAGTCCGCCAAAGACCATCAGGCGGCCGCCGCCTCCGCGATCTGCTCCATGAACGCCTCGAGGTTGGTCTTGGCCTGTTCGTCGGAGAAGCAGCGCAGGTCGTTGAGGTCGCCGTTGATCACCAGGGTGGGCACGCCGTGCACCTCGGCGAAGCGCTGGGGCATGGCGTAGCGGTTGTTGGAGTTGTTGGGGCAGGTCTTGGCATCGTGGAACACGATGCCCTGGCAGCCGTAAAGCTCCACATGGTCCTGGATGTAGCGCTCCTTGAAGGCCTCGTCGCGCACGATGAACAGCTCCAGATAGGCCCGGGCCATGGAGCGGAAGGGGTCGTCCGCGTCGAAGGCGTCGAAGATCCAGGAGTTGCAATAGGTGCTGGCCACGATGGCGGTGTCCAGCTCCATCATCAGGTCGCCCAGCATGCGCAGGCGGCCCCACACCGGCATGCCGTCCCAGTAGAGCCGGAAGCGCTCGCCGGGCACCGCGGCCATCCCGGCCGCGTCGCGCTCTTGCAGCTCGGCCAGCAGGGTCTCGTAATAGGCCACCGCCTCGGGCTTGCCGCGCAGGACCACCGCCGGGGCCATGTGGATGGTGTGGTCGAAAAAACTCAGCTGGGCCGGGGTCTTGTCCCCGTATTCCAGCACCTTGCGCCACATGACCGTGCACTGCTTGGACAGGTCCACCGTCTCGCGCAGGCGGTCGATGTCAAACTTGTTGCCCGATATCTCTTCCAGGGCGGGCACCAAGCCCTCTATCTGGGCGGCGATGTCCTCCACCATGGACTCGTGCACATCGCCCACCCCGCGCTGGGTGCGCACCCCGATCACCGGCGCGCCGTAGTGGCGTCCGTACCACTCGAACCAGTCCTGCACGTCGCGGCACTGGTTGGTGTTGAACACCAGCACGTCGGGCTTGGGCACGCTCTCAATGCCGTAGGCCTTGGTCAGGGGGGTCACGCCCTTCAAGAAGGCGCCCACGTCGGCGGTGAGATAGGAGCAGATGTCCGGGCTGTAGCCCACCGCGTTGGCCACGGGAATGGTGTCGGTGGCCATGCGGGTGGCTCCCAGCAGGGCGCCGTGATTCTCGGGGTAGTACACGTCGAAGCCCATGGCGTGCAGCAGCTCGGCCGGACCCACGCTGGTGCACCAGGCCACCTTGGGGCTGCCCTCGCGGGCGGCCCGGTCCAGGCCCAGGAAGTGGTCGGCCATGAGCTTTTTCATCATTTTGGTGGCCGCGATGGGCGGAGGCCCTTGGGTCATTAATATCCTCCGGGGACTAGGCTGCCCGGGGCCCCTCTGCGTTACAAAATGGTCGCCAGGGGCCGAAAATAGTGGACAAAATGATTACATGTTAGCTACAATCTAGCTAATTCGCATCATAGGCAGGCCAAATAAGCTTGTCAAGCGATAATATGGGGCGCTAAATCCGGAGCTTAGGGCTCGCGGCCCGCGTGGGGCCGGGGGTGGGGAGAGGGCCGGTGCGCCCCTGAATTCAACCATATTCCAGAGGCTACTTTGAACCCAGCCGAGATTGACACGCCGGTGTTGATAATAGGAGGCGGGGTGGCCGGGCTCAGCGCGGCGGTGGAGCTGTCCCGCCGGGGGCTGGCCAGCACCGTTGTGGAGCGCGAGGCGGCTCCCGGAGGCCGGGCGGGCGAGTTCTGCTGCAAGGCGGTCGCCGCCTGCGCCCGTTGCGGGGCCTGCCGCTTGGGCGACCTGCTGGCCGAGGCCGCCGCCCGCCCCGAGATCACCCTGCACACCGCCGCCCTGGTGACCAGCGCCGAACAAAAAGACGGCCTCTGGACCGTGGAGCTGTCCCCTCAGCCGGCGGGCGATGACGCCCCCGGCCCGGGCGCGCCGCTGGGCGAGCGGTGTTCCCTAACCACCGGGGCGGTGATTCTGGCGGTGGGCGGCCAAGTGTTCGACCCGGCCGGCAAGAGCCGCTTTGCCCACGGCCGGGTGGAAGGGGTGCACAGCGCCCTGGAGCTGGAGGCCATGCTGGCCATGGGGGCCATCGGGCCCGGGGCCATGGCCCCGGCCAAGGTGGCCTTTATCCAGTGCGTGGGCAGCCGCGACGCCGCCGGAGGACGCCCCTGGTGCTCCCGGGTGTGCTGCGGCTATGCCCTGCGCATGGCCCGGGTGATCCGCCACCGCCTGCCCGAGACCGAGGTGACCTTTTTCCACATGGACGTGCAGGACTACGGCCGGGCCTGGGAAGAGGAGCTTCCCAGCCTCAAAGAGGACATACGCTTTGTGCGGGCCATGCCCGGCGAGGTGACCGCCGGGGAGCAAGGCCCCCGGGTGGTCTTTGCCGGGCCCGAGGGCGCGCCCGTCAGCGAGGGCTTTGACCTGGTGATCCTCTCGGTGGGCATCGGACCGCCCAACGGGGCCGGCTCCCTGCACGAGCTGTTCGGCGCGGCCCCGGACCAGGACGGCTTTTTGGCCGAGGAGGGCCCGGACGGCCTGTTCGTGGCCGGCGCGGCGGCCGGCCCCCGCTCTTTGAACGAGTCCATCACCCACGCCGGGCTGGCCGCTTCCCGCGCCGCCGCCCGGGTGGGGGCCCTGTTGGAGGCGGCCCGTGGCTAGCCGGCATGCTTCACGAGGGCCGGGCGGCATAAAACTATGTAGGAGTATTTCTAGGACTCTTATGAAAAAGGTGGCGACATTATCAGATTATGGTTTGCACCCAGGCCCGGCACAGCCAGCCGCCGGCAGACAAGGCGTCTGGCAAGCGAGGGCCGCTGGCGTAGCCAAAGCTACGTCGAGGCCCGAGTGTAGCCAGCAACACAGGGTGTCGGCGGCTGGCGCAGCCGGACGCACGGCCTTCGTGAAGCATGCCGGCTAGGGTCAGCCTGATCTGGCAAGAGGCCCCGGGCCTGAGCGGCCTGGACCCCGCCCAGGTGGCCCTGGCCGCCGGGGTGGAGCTGGACGACGGCGGGCTGGTCGAGGCGGCGGTGGTGACCGTTGCCCAGGAGCGGGCCCCGCGTGGCTTGCAAGAGCGCCTGGCCGGGCTGCCGGTGTCCTGGCTGGACCTGGCGGCTGAAATTGGGGGCGGCGGCGACGCCCACCGCCTGGCCCGCGCGGCCACCGCCGTGGCCCGCGCGGCCGGACGGGCGGCCAAGGGAACCCTGCCTCCGGTCTACGCCCCCCAGCCGGCCCAGAGCGTGTTGGTGGCCGGGGCGGGCCTCGGCGCATTGGCCGCAGCCTGGGAAGCGGCGGCCCTGGGCCACCCGGTCACCCTGGCCACGCCCTTTGGCGATGCGGCCACGCCGGGGGCTGACGACGATCCCCAGGCGGTGGGCCTCATGGCCGCCCAGCTCCCGGCCCAGGTGGAGCTGGCCACCGAGTGCGAGCTGATCGGCCTGGCCGGCTCGGCCGGGGGCTTCAGCGCCCGGCTCATGGGTCCCCAGGGCGAAAGCTCCCAGGGCTTCGGCGCGGTTTTCCTGGCCCCGCCCGGCGAGCTGGCCCCTGGCTGCGAGATCCATGGCCTGAACCCCGAGCTATGCGTTTTGGCCTCCAAGCTGGACCCCGAGGACTGGCAAGGGCCCGAAGACGCCTGGCTGCACGCGGCGGTCTTGGCGGGCAGCGCGCAGGCGGCGCCGTCCTACAGCTTCGCGGCCGCCCTGGAGGCGGCCCTGGCCCTGGCCAAGCGGCCCCGGGTGCAGGTGAGCCTGTTCTACACCGAGGCCCGGGTGGCCGTGCCCGGCGCGGAGCGCCTGTTCCGCGACTGCCGCGCCGCCGGGGTGCTGCCAATGCGGGTGGAGCCCGGCGGCCTGGAGGTGCGGGGTGGCCACACCCTGGCCTGGTTCGACCCGCTCCTGGGCGAGGAGATAACCCTGGAGCCGGCCGTGGCCGTCATGGCCGAGCAATCCGGTGCCCCGCGGCCCGCCTGGCTGGACAACGAGCTGACCGTAAAGCCCTGGGACCTGCTGGTGCCCGAGAACCCCCGCCTGGCCGGGGGCAAGACCAGCCGCTCCGGGCTCTATATTCTGGGCTCTCTCCGGGGAACCGCGCCCGGCGCGCCCCGCCGGGCCGAGGCGGCCGCCGCCACGGCGGACATGCACGCGCGCCTCACCGGCAGGGTGGTGCCCATGCCCGCGGTGCGCGACCAGCTCTGCGCCCGCTGTCTAAGCTGCGTGCGGGCCTGCCCCCACGGGGTGCCCCAGTTCGTGGGCTTCGGCATCGCCTGCTCGCCGGCCGGTTGCGTGGCCTGCGGCATCTGCGCGGCCGAGTGCCCGGCCGAGGCCATCGCCCCGCCGGGCTGGGGCCAGCCCGAGATGCTGGCCGCCCTGGAAGCGGCCCTGGCCGTGGCCCCGGAGCCCAAGATGGTGCTGTTCGCCTGCGGCCAGTCGGGCATGCCCGCCGCGTCGGCCCTGTCGGCCTCGGGGCACCAGTGGCCCGCCGGTCTGGTGATCTTCCCCCTGGTCTGCGCCGGGCGCACCAGCCAGGTGCTGGTCACCCGCGCCCTGGAGTTGGGGGCCAAGGGAGTGCTCACCGCGGGCTGCCATCCGGGCAACTGCCGCTCCATCAGCGGCAACCTGGTGGCCGCGGCCAAGCTGGAGATGGTCCAGGGCATGCTGGCCGAGCTGGGCCTGGACCCCGAGGCGGTGAGCTTCCTGCCCCTGGCCAGCAACCAGACCCGCGAGCTGGCCCAAGCGGTGGAGGCCCTGGCGGTCAAGGCGGAGGAGGCGTGATGCGGCTCAATGACTGCGATCCCGGCTTCAAGCACCAGGTGGCCGCCGAGCCCGGGGGAGAGGGCATCCGGGTATGCTTTGGCTGCGCAGCCTGCAGCGCCCGCTGCCCGGTGGGGGCCAACCGCCCGGAGTACGACCCTCGGCGCATCATCCGGGCCGCCCTGCTGGGCCGGCGCGAGGAGGTGCTGGCCTCGCCCCTGATCTGGCTCTGCTCCTCCTGCTACACCTGCGGCGAGGTCTGCCCCCAGGGGGTGCGCTTCACCGACGTGCTCACCGCCATCAAGAACATCGCCGCCCGGGCGGGACACGCCCCGCCCTCGGCCCGGATCACCGCCGAGCTTTTGGCCAAGCAGGGCCGTTTGCTGGAGGTCACCGAGTTCGAAAACGACAAGCGGGCCGAGCTGGGCCTGCCCCCGGTGGAGCAGCGGCCCCATGACTTCCAGAGCATCCTGGGCCTAGAGCCCCCGCCCGAGGGCGGGGAAGGGGAGGGCGCGTGATGAAGGCTCTCCTGTTTTTGGGCTGCACCGTGCCGGTGCGCAACCTCAACTACGAGCTCAGCGCCCGCAAGGTGTGCCAAGCCCTGGGGGTGGAGCTGGTGGACGACCCGGCCCTGGCCTGCTGCGGCTATCCCCTCAAGGGCTCGGACCAGGGCCACGCCCTGGTCATCGCCGCCCGGGCCCTGGCCCAGGCCAAGGCCCACGATCTGCCCCTGGTGGCCCTGTGCTCGGCCTGCGCCGGCACCCTGGCCGAGGCCGAGCATCACCTGGCCCACGACCCGGCCGCGGCCGAGGCGGTCAACCGGGAGCTGGAGCCCCTGGGCCTCAAGTACGAGCCCGGCGCGCGGGTGAACCACCTGATGCGCTTTTTGCTCAGCGAGGTGGGCCTGGAGGCCATTCAGGCCAAGATGAGCAAGAGCCTGGAGGGCTTTTCCTTCGCGCCCCACTACGGCTGCCACTATCTGAAGCCGGCCGAGGTGATCGGCGGGCTGGACGACCCTGAAAACCCCCAGAGCATGGGCCAGCTCATCGCGGCCACCGGGGCCAGGGCGGTCAGCCACCCCCGGCTCAAGGACTGCTGCGGGGGCGGAGTGCTGGGCGCGGACGAAGAGCTGGCCGGGTCGTTGGCCGGGGCCAAGCTGGCCGAGCTCAACGAACTGGGGGTCACGGCCATGGTGCTGGTCTGCCCCTTTTGCAACGTGATGTACGAGGGCCAGCAAAAGGCCATCGCCAAGCGCCTGGACACCAAGTTCAAGGTGCCGGTGGTCTATCTGACCCAAATCCTGGGCCTGGGCCTGGGCCTGAGCCCGGACGAAGTGGGCCTAAAGCTCAACCGGGTCAAGCCCAAGGAGCTGATCAAGGCCTTCAAGGAATAGCAATTTGGCGCTGCTTGGCTGCTATGCTATAGCTAGCGGAACAAGCAGGGGGCGCGGCCCGCGCCCGGTCCAAAACAGACATGAACCAACCCCAGCGGGGAGCTTGAGGAGGAGTCGGCCCATGGAGGTTTCAGGCTACAATTTTCCCGATGAGCTGTACTACGACACCAACCACTTCTGGGCCCGGGTGGAGGGCGATGTGGTGGTGATGGGCACCACCGACCTGACCCAGCGCCTGGCTGGCGAGATCACCTTCGTGGACGTGCCCGAAGAGGACGACGAGGTGACCCAGGGCAAGCCCTTCGGCTCCATCGAGAGCGGCAAATGGGTGGGCCGGGTCTATGCCGTGGTCTCCGGCGAGGTTGCCGAGGGCAACGAGGAGCTGGAGGACGAGCCGGAGCTGATCAACTCCGACTGCTACGGCGAGGGTTGGATTTGCAAGATAACGCCCGGCGACCTGGAGGGAGACCTGTCCAAGTTGATGCAAGGCGAGGCCTACGCCAAGTGGGTGGAGGCCGAGATCGCCAAGCTGGACCAGGACCAGGGCTAGGAGCCGGGCATGAGCATCGCACTGACCATGCGATATTGCCGGCCGGCTGAAGGAGGGCGGGGCCCCTGGCCCCGTGTCTTTAGCCGGAAGTAGGGGCGAATCTTCGGGGAGGGCGCAGCGGCGTCCTCCCCGCCTGCTTGTAGTGGCCCGGAGCGCCGGGCCTGGGAGGGAGCATCATGGAGATCAACGCAAAGCTTGCCGAGATCGTGGGAGAGGAGAACGTCGTCACCAACCAGGCCGACTGCCTGGCCTATGCCCGGGACATGTCGGTGCATATCGGCCTGCCCGACGCCATGGTCTTTGCCGAGACCACCGAGCAGGTCAGCCAGGTCATGGCCGCGTGTCACCAGGCCGGGGTGCCGGTGACCGCCCGGGGCGGCGGCACCAGCGTCACTGGCGCGGCCCTGGCCCCCCACGGCGGGGTGGTGCTCAACCTTATCCGCATGAACCAGGTGTTGGAGATAAACCTGCCGGACCACTACGCCCGGGCGCAGGCCGGGGTGGTCTGCGGGGCGCTAAACGCGGCGGTGGCGGCCCAGGGATTTTTCTTCCCGCCCGATCCGGGCAGCGCGGGCATCGCCACCATCGGCGGCATGATCAACACCAACGCCTCGGGCATCCGGGCGGTGAAGTACGGCACCACCAAGGACTACGTAATGGGCCTGACCGTGGTGCTGGCCGACGGCCGCATCCTTCAGACCGGCTCCAAGGCCCCCAAGAGCTCCAGCGGCTACAACCTCACCCAGCTCTTCTGCGCGTCCGAGGGCACCCTGGGGGTGATCACCGAGGCCACGGTTAAGATCCTGCCCGCCCCGCCCTATGCCATCAGCGCCCGCCTGGAGTTCCCGGACATCCAGAGCGCGGGCGACGCGGTCACCGAGATGCTCACCTCCGGCGTGCCCATCGCCACCTGCGAGATTTTGGACGACGTGTCCATCCAGGTGCTGCAAAAGGCCATCAGCCTGGAGGTGGACGACGGCGTGGGCTGCATGATCATGCTGGAGCTGGACGGCCACAAGGCGGCGGTGGAGGACTACGTCAAGCAGGTCGACGCCATCTGCGGCAAGCACAATATCGTGGGCGCCAAGTGGACCGACGACGACCTGGAAAAGGCCCCCCTGTGGGAGGCGCGCCACCGCCTGGTGCCGGCCATGAGCCGCCTGAAGCCCGGCTACCGTCTGGTGCCCCTGATGGAGGACTTCGGGGTGCCCATGACCAAGATCCCGGAGACCATCCGGCAGATTCAGGCCATCGGCAAAAAGCACGGCTTCCCCATCGCCACCTTCGGCCACATCGGCGACGGCAACCTGCACGCCACCTTCATCATGGACGTGAAAAACGCCGACGAGTGGGACGCGGTGAAAAAGATCGCCCTGGAGTTCGTGGAGCTCACCGCCTCGATGGAAGGCACCATGAGCGCCGAGCACGGCCTGGGCATGGCCAAGAGCCCCATCATCGAGGCCGAGCTGGGGGTCACCGGCAAGCAGACCATGCAGGTCATCAAGGACGCCATGGACCCCAAGGGCATCCTCAACCCGGCCAAGATGGGCCTCAAGGACTCCATCGAGGACATCTACGAGCGCAGCGGCTTCGACCCCCTGCGCATGGCCCACCCGGACGTAAGCAGCCTGGGCGCGGCCGACAACGAGATCGTGGCCTGCATCCAGTGCGGCTTCTGCCGCCTGGGCTGCCCCACCTACGCCCAGACCGACCTGGAGTCCATGAACGCCAAGGGCCGCATAACCCTGGCCTTCGCTCTGCTCACCGGGGCCATGCAGGGCTCGGCCGACATGGCCGAGCGCCTGTATCAGTGCATGCTGTGCATGAACTGCAAATACACCTGCCCGGCCCAGGTGGACCTGGCCGTGGTGGTGCAGGCCGCCCGCCAGCGACTGGTGGAGCAGGGCTATCTGCCCGAGATATTCAAGAAGCTCATGGTGGACATGATCGAGGCGGGCAACCCCTTTGCCCAGCCCCGCGAGACCCGCACCGACTCCTATCCCGTGGGTTACGAGGCCAAGGACAAGGCCGACACCCTCTTGCACCTGGGCTGCGTGGCCTCCTACCAGGACGTGAAGATCATCCCCGCGGTGATGAAAATCCTGGACAAGGCGGGCATCGACTTCACCACCCTGGGCCAGGATGAGAACTGCTGCGGCTATTTGGCCTACCTGGTGGGCGACATGCCCACCTTTGACAAGGTGGCCTCGGCCAACGCGGCCATCTTCAAGGACAAGGGCATCAACCAGCTGCTCACCACCTGCGCCGGTTGCTACAAGACCTTTGAGGACCTCTATCCCAAGCACGGCCACGGCGACGGGTACAAGCCCAACCATGTGGTGTTTTTGCTAAAGGAGCTCATCGAGGGCGGCAAGCTCAGCTTCAAGGACGACGCCAAGCCGCTCAAGGTGGCCTATCACGATCCCTGCGACCTGGGCCGCCACCTGGGGGTCTACGAGGAGCCCCGCGAGGTGATAAAGGCCCTGCCCGGGGTGGAGCTGATCGAGTTCCCCCTGAACCGCCAGCTTGCCAAGTGCTGCGGCGGCGGCGGCGGGGTCAAGGCGTTCGCCAACGACCTGAACCAGGACATCGCTCTGGCCCGCATCAAGCAGGCCATCGACGTGGGGGCCGACACCGTGGTCAGCGCCTGCCCCAGCTGCAAGAACTCCCTGAACCAGGGCGCGGCCCGGGCCCGCAAGGAGAAGCTGGGCAAGGTCAAGGTCATGGACATCACCGAGCTGGTGGCCGGCCGCCTGGTCAAGTAAGCCCCTCTACTCGCCTCCCCGGCCGCCCGGCGCACCCCACGCCGGGCGGCCTCTTTTTCGGGATGCGCTGCCCCGGCTTACGGTAAACCGCCCGCGCTCCGCGCCCCGGCCCTTGCCGGGCTTGCCCCCTAAGTGCCCGCAATCATAAGCTTGCCGGAAATGAAGCAGGATTCAGCACCGCCGGCGGCATCTTTGCATTGCTTTTCTCCTGCCCCGCCGGGGGCAGGGGGAAAGTGTGCGGTTTTATCAGCTAAAAGCGATCAGCCTGGCCTGGCTGGGCGGCTGGCTATTGCCCGGCTGCCTGGCCCAGCCCGTGGGCCGGGCGCGGGCTCCGGGGCCTGTTTTGGCCGGTGGGCCGGTGAGCGGCAGCGAGGCCCTGTGGTGGCCCTGGGCCGTGGGGCTGGGCATCGTGCTGGGAGCGGGCCTGGCCCTGGCGGCGTGGGCCTGGCTCAGCCGCCCGGCCCCGCGCTCGCCCGGGCGCTGGTGGGGCAGCGGCGACACGGGCAACCTCCGCGCCGCCCTGCGCCTGGTGGAGCAGGTGATCCACGACTCCAACCACCGCATGAAGGTGGTGCCGTTTGATAAGTGGGTGGCGGAGAGGAGGAGGAAGAAGGATGGTAAGGGAAAGAAATAGACCGGAAGCCCCAGGGTTGACAGGGGGATTGCAATAATGGCAGGGTGATAAAGGTTCTCAGTGGGGGGAACCCCACTAAAGTTTGGGTCATGATTGCCCGGCCTGCCCCGCCAGGGGTGGCCGGGTTTTCATTTTCGACACTGGATTTATAATTGGCTTTGTTCCTAGAATTTGAACAAAGCTTTCACCAAGACCAATTCGCAATAACGCAATTCATTTTACAGTTGATAGGAGTGAAGAACTATGCGCAATTGCCAACCAGTTTTCAAGATAAGCTCTCTTAGTAGACGCGGTAGGTCGTGTGTTGCGGTTGCAATGACACCAGGGAAAATATTAGTTAAACATTCCAGCCGTAAAGGGCCAGTTTTGTCCTTCACAGAAAAAGAATGGAGTGCTTTTATTGCAGGAGTAAAATCTGGTGAATTTGATTTGGACTTAAAATAGATAGGAGAAACACCAGATGGATTTTACACTGATTAGTCTGATTATATCCTTATTCATTGGTCAGGCAACCTTATACTTTTGGGAGGATCCGCAAATACCTGATCTAGAGGCAGCGCGCCGGAGACGACTTGAGAAAATGGCGAAAAAATTCATCGACACAATAGGTAGAAACCCTGGACAGGATGACGACGCCGGATTGCCAACCAGTTTTTTACTAAAAATCACATCAGAAAACAGAGAGCTTGCATCTCCCGTAAGAGAACTTACACCGCATAAAAAAATTAGATGGCTTTTGTCTGGTGCTTTTGTTCTTTCCTTTGCCTATGGTCTGCTCAACGATTCACTTTCGTATTGGAACCTAACAGTTTTTAAATTGCTAGGCGCGCTCGTAGGTGTTACAGATATTTTAGCTATTATAGCGATTGGACTGGCGGCAATCGCGTTCTGGTATGGTATACAAGAATTTATTTATATATTAGAGATAAGGAAGATACTTAATGAAGATGAAAGTTAATGGCGAGATTACACCTCTTTGCTATTAACAACGTAAGCTCGACAAGAATTAAAATAGTTTTCGGCCTCGTTTGGTTTTTAGTTTTTTCTCAAATATTGTGTAGTATCTCCACCTACCCCGCCGTAAGGTAGTACGCCAGGTTGTCCAGCTTCACGGTGAAGTCCACGTTCTCCACGCGCACCCCCTCGGGGGCGTGAATCTGGGTGGGCGCAAAGTTCAGGATGCCCTTGACCCCCACGTCGATGAAGCGGTTGGCGATCTCCTGGGCAAAGTTGGGCGGCGCGGCGATGACCCCCATCTCCACCTGCTTTTCCTTGCAGATGTTGGCCATCTCGTTGGGCGGGTGGATCACCAGGCCGGTGACCAGCTTGCGCCCGATCTTCATGGGGTCGGCGTCAAAGGCGGCCACGAAACGGTAGCCCTGCTTGGAGAAGTTCTCGTGGGCCACCAGGGCGCAACCCAGGTTTCCCACCCCC
Organism: Desulfarculaceae bacterium; assembly: GCA_021737145.1. Taxonomy (GTDB): domain Bacteria; phylum Desulfobacterota; class Desulfarculia; order Desulfarculales; family Desulfarculaceae; genus Desulfoferula. Next base: position 94,790 of record JAIPEN010000009.1, read on the forward strand.
ACCAAGGCCAGGTTCCATTCCTTGTTCAGGCCCAGGATCTTCTTGATGTCGAACAGAAGCTCTTTTACGTAATAGCCGACTCCCCGCACGCCGAACTGGCCGAAGTAGGCCAGATCCTTGCGTATCTGGGCCGGATTGACCCCGCAGAGCTCGGCCAGCCTCTTGGAAGACACCACGGTCACCTGCTCGACCACCAGGCCCTCCAGGGCGCGGGTGTAGAGCGAGAGGCGGGTGATGGTGGCTGCCGGAATCTTCAAGAACTTCATTGCAAAACGCCAACCTTTTTGTGCTTAGAGGCACATGCGGGCCCCTAAAAAAAGGACCGGGCCCCTTGCGGAGCCCGGCCCTATTGTTCTCTAGGACATACCCAGGAACTTGGCCACGGGAGCGGCCATGGGGTAGGCGTAGAGCAGGATCAGGCTGATAACCAAGGCGTAAATACAAAGCGACTCGACCATGGCCAAGCCGATGAGCATGGTCACGGTGATCTTGCCGCTGGCCTCGGGGTTGCGGGCGGTGCCTTCCACCGCGCCCTTGATGGCGATGCCCTGGCCGATGCCGGTGCCGAAAGCCGCGATGCCGATGCCGAAGCCGGCGGCGGTCACGGTGGCGGCGAACAGCTTGGCGGCCTCAGCCATGGCGCCGGCGTCGGCGGCCATGGCCACTGCGGCCAGACCCAAGGTGAACAGGCCGGTCAGACCCGCGATCAGAGAGAACTTCTTCATGATTCGCTCCTCAATTGACGGTTTATGCCTTCTTCCTTATATGGGTGCCTTCTTCCCTATTTGGAAGCTAAACTCGATACTTAGTGGGCCTCTTCCAGCGAACCGGCGATGTAGAGCATGGTCAGCAGGCTGAAGATGAACGCCTGCACGAAGCTGGTGAAGATGGCCAGGAACATCATGGGCAGGGGCGCGAAGAACATGCCCGCCAACACGAACAGGATGGCCAGCACCAGGTCCTCGCCCAGCACGTTGCCGAACAGACGGAAGGTGAGGCTCAGGATGCGGCTGAAGTGCCCGATGAGCTCGATGGGCAGCATCAACGGAGCCAGCCACCAGATGGGGCCCATGAAGTGCTTGATGTAGGAGAAGCCGTGGCTCTTGATGCCCACCACGTTGTAGATGACAAACACCACCAGGGCCATGGACAGCGGGGTGTTGATGTTGCTGGTGGGCGACATCATGCCCGGGATCAGGCCGATCCAGTTCATGCACAGGATGTAGATGAACAGGGTGGCGATCAGGGGATAGAAGGGCCGGCCGTGCTCGCCCATGACATCCACGCTGAAGTCCTCGAAACCGCCGATGAGCACCTCGAAGAAGTTCTGCCCGCCGGAGGGGATCATCTTCACCGCGCCCACCGCCAGCTTGGCGGCCACCAGCAGGAACAGGATGATGAGCCAGGAATAGACCACGTGGGGGTTGTGGTGATACCAGGCCGAGAGCCCCGGGCCCATGTGGTCGAACAACAACCCCAACAGCGTCAGTGGATGTTCCATGTTCTAAAACGCCTCCTTGCGAAGCCTTAAAGCCTGGCGGATGCCCCAGGCGAAGATCGTAAGCACCACAACCGACAGGCCCACCAAAAGCCCCAGCGGCTCCACCATTCCCTGGCGAACCAGGAAAAATAGGACAACCGCGGTGGCCAAAAAGCGCAGATAGTATTTGGCCAGCACTTTTTTGAGCACGCCCTCTTTTTCCTTGGGCAAAAGGGCGCGGCACACGGTGCGCTGCAACAGGCGGTAGTTGATCAGGGCTATGGCCCCGCCCACCACCACGCTCAGCGCGCTGTGCCAACTCACCAGGATAAAGGCGCCGCCGCTGAGCACCCCGAAGGTGATCAGATTGGCCCACCACAGGCCCCTCATGATCGCCGCCTCGGGCGTTGCCATGGTCAGCGGTTGATGCGCCACTATCGCCTCTGCGCCTTTTCCTTCTGGTCGATGCGCTCCTGGGCGCGTTCCGACCGTTTGTACAGGATGTACAGGTTGCGGAAACCGGCCACGATGCCCAACCCCAGGCCCACGAAAAAGCCCCAGGGATGAGTGCCGAAGTATTTGTCCACCAGCCAGCCCGCGCCCAGACCCATTATCGTGGCCAACACCATGGCGATGCCCATGGAGCTGACCCGGGCCAGGATAATCAGATACTCGCGGGTGGTCTCGCTGATGAACCGGCCCAAACCGGTAGCCCGCCTTGCGCCCCCTGGGCGCTTTTACGTTTAGTTTTGCCGCCCTAATAGGGGTCCGCGCCAAAGCCGTCTCGGGGCGCACCTCGCCCCGCCCAGCCGGTTTTGGCGGTCAAGATTTGCTATCATGCTGACATTTTCAAGTCAACTCTTTTTTGTGCCAATAGGTGCAATCTGGGCCCGGATGCACATGGTCTCATAATCTATTGCTTTTTTAGGTGGTAGTGGTTATTCATATAGTAAGGGGTTAGTAGGATTTGTTTAAGCTCTAGGGAGCGTTTCCATGGGTCTACTTCACAAAGCGATCCGCCCCCTGCTGGCGGCACTGCTGGTTGCGCTGGTTCTTGCGCCCCTCGGCGCCTCGGCCTCGTCGTTCACCTTTGGCGGCGACAACTCCTTCAAGGTCCAGAGCAAGGGCAAGGTCAATCCCTACCAGTCCGGAGTCACCGGCAGCTCGTCGGGCACCGGCGACCTGGTCACCGACTACTACGTGGGTCTGTACGGCTTCAACCTGTTCGATGCCATCGGCACCAGCGACGTCTCGGTGGGCGACAGCTTCGCCGGCCTGAACTACTCCATCAGCGACCAGCGCTCGGTCAAAGACCCCAACTTCTACGTGACCTCGGACTACTTCCGCAAGCAGGGCCCGGACAAAAGACACATCCCCGACTCCTACGAGATGGCCGGCAGCCTGGTGCTGGACTCGGTGACCTTTGACTCGCCCTATGAGATAACCCTCAAGGGCTATCTCACCGACCTGTCCTTCAACGACTCCACCGGCTCGGCCATCCTGCAAGACCTGCGGGGCTCGGAAACGGTGGATTTCCTGCTCACCGTGTCCTACGCCAGCAAGACCTCGGGCGAGTTCATCCCGGTGTTGCAGTCCAAGCACAAGTCCACTTGGGCCTCCATGAGCGGCAGCATCAGCGGGGGCGGCTCCCCGGCCGCCGCCCCGGAGCCCGGCACCCTGCTTCTGGTGGCCTCGTCCCTGGGCGGCCTGGCCGCCTGGCGCCGCCGCAAAAAAATAGTTTCCGCCCGCGCCTAGCCCCTCTGGCTCTCGCGGTCCGCAACGGGAAAAGCCCCCGCCCTTGGGCGGGGGCAAATTTTTGGGCGGCCTCCGGTTGGCAGGTTTCTGGTTATTTGGATGTGGGTTTGCCCAGGGTCAGGGTGTTGCCGCTTTTGTGCACCACCCTGTCCTCGGTGGCTAATATCTCGCTTCCGCCACCAGAGGTGTAGGTGGTGGTGCAGACGCCCTCGCCGTTGGTGAACTCGAATCTGGTCCCTTGCCCGAAGTTGTAGCCCTTGGAGGTTTTCTGGTCATAGGTGGCGGCCTCGGCGGCGGTGAGGGACATGGTGCTGCCGGTGCCGTGGTCGCCGCACCACGCGGCTATCTTTTGGCCCAGGTCGTCGGCCAGGGCCGGGGCGGACAAGGCAAGCAACAGGGCCAGGCATCCCAGCAATTTAGGCATCATTTTCAATGCTATTCTCCTCTTGGGCATAAACATCCAGTGTTTAGGTATAAATTATACAGCAGCCGCCGAGTTCAAATAATTTGCTGATTCCCTTGGCCCGGGTGGAGCGGCGTTGTCGCACCGGCCGCCCGCTCCCGCCCCCGGGGCCTGTAAAAAAACCGCTCCCAGCGGCCTTGCCGGGCCGCTGAGACGTTTCATCATTTGACCGGTCCCCACCTCATGCCGTAGGCTAAATATTTGAGCATTTGGCGGCGCGCAATCATTTCAGCGAGGCGTTTTTGAACTACGAAGTGGCCATACTCGTCGCCGAAGCGGTGGTGGTCTATCTGCTGGTCCTGGGGGCCCACTCCCTGCGCCACCGGGTGGGCTTGGCCCACTTCTACGCCCTCATCGGCGGGCTCACCGCGGTGATGTCCTGGGTCACCGACGCGGGCGTGCTGGTCCAGGTGGCGGGGGTGCGCTTCATGGTGGGCTCCACCGTGTTCTACACCTCGCTGTTGCTGGCCGTGTTCGTGGTCTATGTGTTCGACGGGGTGCGGGCCACCCGCATCGCCATCTCCACGGTGATCGGCGTGTCGATCATGGTGCCCATCATCGCGGTGGTGCTCAACCTGCAAATGACCCTGGCGGGCATGCCCCCCCTGGGCTACGTGCCTTCCCCCAGCCTGCGTATCAACGCCGCCTCGGTGCTGGCCACCTTCATGGACCTGCTGTTTCTGGCCATCGCCTGGGAGTTCATGAACAACCGCCTGCAGTGGATCCCCCTGGGCATCCGGGCCTTCTTCACCCTGCTGGGGGTCATGTGGCTGGACGTTTTCCTGTTCACCACCGGGGCCTTTGGCGGTTCGCCGGGCTATGTGGCCATCATGCAGGGAACCGCCTTCAGCCGGTTCATCGTCTCCTGCTTTGCCGCGCCCATCCTCTGGGCCTATCTGGCCTGGCAGAACCGGGTCTGGGACACCGAGATGACCAAGCGGCCGGTGCTGGCCATCCTCAGGCAGTTCGCCCAGATGAAGCAGGAGCTCACCCGGGCCCAACTGGAGATCGAGCGGCGCAAGAAGGCCGAGAGGGCCCTTCGCCAGAGCGAGGAGCGCCTGCGCTTCTTGGCCACCACCGACGAACTGACCAGCCTGCCCAACCGCCGCCGCTTTTGGGAGCTGGCCAACAGCGAGTTTCAGCGGGCCCAGCGCTACGGCTCTCCCCTGACCCTGGGCCTGATGGACATCGACATTTTCAAGGATGTCAACGATACCAAGGGCCATGCCGCCGGCGACCAGGTGCTGGCCGGGCTGGCCCGGGTGTGCCTGGGACAGCTCCGGTCCGTGGATTCCCTGGCCCGGGTGGGGGGCGAGGAGTTCGTCCTGCTGCTGCCCGAGACCGGCCTGGACACGGCCATGATGGTGGCCGAGCGGCTGCGGGCCGCGGTGGAGGCGTCGGTGTTCGAGACTGACAAGGGCCCGGTGAATATCACGGTGAGCATCGGGCTGGCCCCCCTGCGCCAGGACACCAGCGGAGCCGAGGAGCTCTACACCCAGGCCGACCAGGCCCTGTACCAGGCCAAGGGCGTGGGCCGCAACCGCGTCTGCCCCGCCCAGGGGCCCCAGGCGGCGGCTTAAAATAATTTCAAAAAAATGCAGGCCGGGTAGATGGTCTTTGCCGCGATACTAAAACAAAGATTCATCGTATAGTCGATGATGCAATAGATAACTACTTTCGTTTTTTAATACTTATATTGACGACCTTAGGGCTCAAATACCCGCGAGGCAAACAACATAAACTTTCGATGTCCTGCTGAAGTAACTTTAAGCGAAATGCAATTTCATTTCTTGTTAATAACTGATTGTTGACTATCATTTTAATTGCTTCCGGTAGTACGTAGGGTGTCTCCGGTTGCATGATATCGTCATATGTTTCTCTCCTTTTATTTTTAGTTTTGTTTATTTGTCTCCACAAATAGCGATACTGGTTATCTGAAATAATATCTAAATCTTTGCATCGATATACCATGGCCTGGATGGAGACTTTCCACCGTTTTTTTAATTCCGTGAAAAAACTTAAAGAGGTAGAGACTACTTCTGACGAAAAGCTGTCGCGGGGTAGCAGAAATGCACCGGAAAATCTGTGGGCCTGTTTTTCCATTTCATCGATAGTATCTGACGTTACATCAATTTTGTTGTGCAAAAATAAATGCGCAAGTTCATGCGCCGCGTCAAAGCGCGAACGTACGGCAGCATTTTTATCCGAGGCCAAATATATCAGAGGCCTTCCATTATTCCATTCAGATAGTGCGTCTAAATCATCGGAGTCTGTTTGTTCTCTGGAGACAATGATTCCGTTGCTTTCCAGCAAGTTTATAATATTATCAATAGGGCCCATTCCGAGCCCCCAAGTTCTCCTTAGTTCGTTTGCGTGAAACTCAATTAGATCAGTATTTGTTAAATCGCTAAGGCGATAATTAAATGCTTTTGGAAGATTTATACTCGGCAGTTCAACGAACTCGTCAACTAAAGATAAGATGTCGGATAGCCAATCCAGACGTATTTTTAATTTGTTTCTGTCGGTTCCTAGTGCCCTCTTTAAACTACGGAAAAATATTTTTCTAAGCTCTGCAGGCGCTCTTTTTCGCTCAGTTGTGAAAAAATCTATTGGCATTTCGAGTAGAGAAATAATTCTTGTGAATGATTCTGCGCTAGGAGATATGTCTCCGTTTTCGTACTGGGATATAGTTTGCCTGGTAACATCTAGTGCTTTGGCCAACTGGGTAGTGCTATATCCTCTGGCTTCTCTGGCCTCTCGCAAGTTGTTTGGAATAAGAAGGGGCATATGTATACCTTTGCTGGTTAGCTATCCAACCCGGACTTGGACTTCACTTCCTTCTCAAACTTGTGTTTGAGTTTTAGCAAAGGCTCTGAAGCCTTTTCCATGGTTGCTTTGCTGCCTTGTTTGGTGATCTCGGCGGTGAGGTTTATGCGGTCCAACCACTGTTGACCGCTCTCTGTCGGAAGGCCGATGCAGATGAATTCCAAGCCACCATCATTGCTGGCTCCAAACGTCAGCCACCCATACCATCGGCTCGAAAATTCCGGCTGGGCGTTGTCCGCGAACAGCAGAAACTGGTTTGACCGTCGGCCCTTGTTACGTAGAGGCGTGTCTTTGGGGAACTGACGTTGACCTCCTACTTGAGTAACGTGGAGATACATGTTGTTGCTGTGAAGCTCAATGTGCCGACAGTTTCGGACAGTGTTGCGCCTCACCTTACACAAAAACGGCAGATCCCCGGAGTTACATGCCTCACGCAGGGAGAACATTACTCCAACCCTGCGCAGGTCGCCTCTCTGGTCTCTGCCAACGGGCCAATTAAGGAAAGGGTTGTCGGCAATTAAGGCATCCGCCAAGATAATGCCGCTGTTGGCAGCTTGGACGATTTTCGGCCAAGTGTCGGGGGGGAAGGACTTCCGGATGGCGTCTAAGAACTCTTTGGGCATCTCACTCTCCTGCTGTAGCCAAAACAACGTAAATCAAATTACCAAAAAGTGGCTATCGCGTCAAGTGAATTGCCTTGTAGGCCAAACTGGGTAAGTTAGATTAATAATATCAATATCTTTGCCCCTAGACCTCCTTGACCGCTTCCGCTGCCGCGCTCAGCGTCTGATCAATGGCGTCGCCGTCGTGGGCCAGGGACATGAAGGTGCACTCGTACTGGCTGGGGGCCAGGTAGATGCCGCGGGCCAGCATGGCGTTGTGCCAGCGGGCGAAGGCCTGGTTGTCGCTCTGGCTGGCCGAGGCGTAGTCGGTCACCGGGCCCTTTTGGAAGAAGTAGCAGAACATGGAGCCCACCCGGTTGCCGCAGTGGGGCAGCTTGGCCTCGGAGAAGACCTGGCCCAGGCCGTCGAACAGGCGGGCCGCCAGCTCCTCCAGGCGCTCGTAGACCCCGGCCACGTCCAGCAGGTCCAGGGCCCGGAGCCCCGCGGCGGTGGCCAGGGGGTTGCCCGACAGGGTGCCCGCCTGATACACCGGCCCGGAGGGGGCCACCTTGCTCATTATCTCGGTCTTGCCGCCATAGGCCCCCAGGGGCAGGCCGCCGCCGATGATCTTGCCCAGGGTGGTCAGGTCCGGGGTCACCTCGTATATGGACTGGGCTCCGCCCAGGGCCACCCGGAAGCCGGTTATAACCTCGTCGAAGATCAACAGGGTGTTGTACTCGTCGCAGATGTCCCTGAGCCCCTGCAGATAGCCCGGAGCCGGGGGCACCACGCCCATGTTGCCGGCCACCGGCTCGATGATCACCGCGGCCACCTGCTCGCCCTTTTCGTGGAACAGCTTTTCCACCGCGGCCAGGTCGTTGTAGGGCAGGCTCACCGAAAGCTCGGCTATCTCGTCGGGCACCCCCGGGCAAGAGGGGATGCCCAGGGTGGCCAGGCCCGAGCCGGCCGCCACCAGCAGGCCGTCGCCGTGGCCGTGGTAACAGCCGTCGAACTTCACGATAAGGTCGCGCCCGGTGTAGCCCCGGGCCAGGCGCAGGGCGCTCATGGTGGCCTCGGTGCCGCTGGAGACCAGGCGCACCTGCTCCAGGTTGGGCATGAGCCGGCCCAGCATCTCGGCAAAGGTCACCTCGGCCTCGGTGGGGGCCCCGAAGCTGGTGCCCCGCTCGGCCGCTTTTTTCACCGCCGCCACCACGTCCTCGTTGGCGTGGCCCAGGATCATGGGGCCCCAGGAGCCCACGTAGTCGATGTAACGGTTGCCGTCCACGTCCTCGATATGGCAGCCACGGGCCGAGCGTATGAAGATCGGCTCGCGGCCCACCGCGGACATGGCCCGCACCGGACTGTTGACCCCCCCGGGCATCACTTTTTGAGCCCGCTGCCACAGCTCGCGGGACCGGTCATCCTTCATGAATTTCACCCTCTCGGTCGAAATAGCGCATTGAGGTCTTTTTTAGCTCCTCTAGCGAGAATAGCAAGTCATATTCCTCGGCCTCGGCCGTCTGGGCCATCTCGGCCACCATTGCCCGGCACTCGGCCTCGTCGCGGCCGTGCACCATGGAAAACAGGTTGTAGGGAAAGTCGTCGCAGGGCTCCCGCCAGTAGCAGTGGCTCACCTGGCGGAAGGCGGACAGGGCCCGGCCCACCTCCCGGGCCCGCTCCGGCGGCACCCGCCAGGCCACCATCACGTTGCTGGCAAAGCCGGAACGCTGGTGCCGCAGGGTGGCCCCGAAGCGGCGCATGACCTTGTGGTCGGACAATGCCTGGATGCGCGCCACCACCTCGGCCTCGCTCAGGCCCAGCTCTCGGGCCAAGGCGGCGAAGGGACGGGACTCCAGCGGGAGGTCGCCCTGCAAGCGGGCGATGATCTTCTTGTCAGTGGCCTCAAGTTGCATTTACTTACTCCGGAAGCAAAATTATGTCGGTGCCCCGCAGGCTTGTCAAGGATGGCCCGCTGCGGCGCCTACCGGGGGTCAGGCCGGCCCCGAATGCAAATGAATGCTATTACTAATTGGTATCGTTAATAATTTATTGACCATTCCTAGCCGGGAAGGCTATTGTGAATAGGCCTGGCCCCTGGTGTTCCCGCCAAAAAACCGCAACCTCCCGCCTTGGTTGAGGGGGTCATGGTCCCACGCCTGGCCAGCGCCTTGAGCAAATTCGTAATATACCGCCCGTTTCTTTGCGGCGCCTTGGCCGGCACCGCGGCGGTCTGGCTCCTGGTAAGCCTGTATGGCCATCTGCACAGCCAGTGGCCCGACGACTGGTTCAACGCCCTGTTGTCCCTGGCCCTGGGCGCGGTGGCCGGGGCCCTGGCCCTGCGGGCCCTGATGGCCGGGCGGCGGCGCATGCTCACCACGTGCATGCATTGCCACGCCGTCAAGGAAACCGGCGCCCACTTCGGGAAGGACGATGCCTGGCTGCCCTCCGAGCGTTACCTGGCCCGGTCCCTGAAGGCCGAGATATCCCACGGCCTTTGCCCCCACTGCCAGAGCGAGCACTACAACGGCCTCGTGCCGCCCCGTCTGAGCGCCTCCGGCCACGAGAAGTCCCGCCGCGCTTGACCCCGCCCCTTGCCACGTCCTATAGACTTGGGAGACCCTTTTGCCTGGGAGGCAAGCCATGACCCCCGGTCTGATCTTCGACCCCGCCGCAGCCGGACGCCCCCTCAAGGTGGCCGCCTTCATGTCCGGCTCGGGCACCAACGTGATCAAGCTTTTGGAAACTCCCGAGCCCGCCTTTGAGGTGGCCTTCATCTTCAGCGACACGGCTGGCGACAAGTGCCGGGGCCAGGAGATCGCCCGCCGCTTTGATTTGCCTTACTTCGCCTATGACACCCGCCGCTTTCACGACAAGCGAGGCCTCAAGCGCAGCGTAAAGACCCCCGAGGGCCTGGCCGCCCGGCGTGAGTACGACCAAGTGGCGGGCAAGCTCATCAAGGCCTTTGGGGTGGACCTCATCGCCCTGGGCGGCTACATGAGTTTCCTTACCCTCACCGGCGCGGTGAACGTGCACCCGGCCGACCTCAGCCTGGTGGAGGCCGACGGTTCGCGCACCTTTGTGGGCGACGATGCGGTCATGGACGCCATCGTGGCCGGGCGGGGCGAGCTGCGCTCCTCCACCCTGTTCACCGACCTGGGGGTGGACTCCGGCCCCTTGCTCATGGTCTCGGACCCCATCGCCGTGGAGCTGCCCGCGCCCTTGGAGGAGCTAAAGGCCGATCCCCAACGCCTGCGCCAGGTGGCCGACGACAACCAGGAGCGGCTCAAGGAGGCCGGCGACTGGGTGGTCTTCCCCACCACCATTCAGCTCATCGCCCAGGGCCGCCTGGGACTGATGGAAGACGGCGTGGTCACCCTGGACGGCCAGGCCCGTCCCGGCGGGGTGCGCCCGGCCGAGCTGGCCTGAGCGCCATGGACCAGGACTCCTTCAGCCAAGCCGACCGGGGGTTCATGGCCCGGGCTCTGGAGCTGGCCGCCCGGTCGGGCCAACGGGGCGAGGTGCCGGTGGGCGCGCTGCTGGTGGACCAGGAGGGCGCGGTGCTGGCCGAGGCTGGCAACCGCTCCATCAGCCACAACGACCCCACCGCCCATGCCGAGATGCTCTGCCTGCGGGCCGCTTCCCGGGCCGAGGGCAACTACCGCCTCACCGGCTGCACCCTCTACGTGACCCTGGAGCCCTGCCCCATGTGCGCCGGAGCCGTGGTCTGGGCCCGCCTGGCCCGGGTGGTCTACGCGGCCCGCGACCCCAAGGCCGGGGCCTATGGCTCGGCCCTGGACCTGGCCTCCCTGGAGAGCCTCAACCACCATCCCCTGGTGGAAGGCGGGCTGCTGGCCGTGGAGGCGGCCGCCCTGCTCAAGGAGTTCTTCGCCCAGCGCCGCTAGTGCGCAGGGTTGCGGCGCCGCATGGCCTATGGTAGCTTCGGCCTTGGCCATCACCGGCCCAAAGCGGAGAGGTACCGAAGTCCGGTCGTAACGGGCCCGACTCGAAATCGGGTTGTCCCTTAACCGGGGCACGTGGGTTCGAATCCCACCCTCTCCGCCATTGATTACCAAGCACTGGGAGCCAGCCGTCCGGCTGGCTCCCTTGTTTAATGCTTTTTTAGGGCCTCCCCAGCTTGCGAACCCCCCAATCCGGTGTTACCTTTTTTTGCCTGCCAGATCTGCTGAACAATGGGTAAGGCAGAAAACACACTAGTTCCTGAGAGGGGAAAATGCGCAAAACTTCGATCCTTGGCGTACTGCTCTTGGCCGCGGCCCTGCTGTTAAGCTTTGCTCCGGCGGCCATGGCCGATATAACCGGCAACTACTCCGGTCAGTGGAAATGCACTCCTCCGGATTGCGTGAAGCCGGGCGGCGCCATGCACGGCAACATCACTCAGAACGGCGGCAATTACGGGGGCAGCTTCACCCTGGAAAACACCACGGTTGGAACGCTTACCGGCACCATCAACGCCACGCTCCAGGGCAACCAGTTCAACGGGACTATTTCCAACAGCGAAGGCACCATCAACTTCCAAGGCAATATCTCGGGGAACACCCTCAACGGCTCGTTCAATGGGCCTCTGGGCAACGGCACCTTCAGCGTCAACAAGCAGTAGGCATACAAACCTATTAGCAAAAGCCAGGGCGGGGGACCCCCCGGGCTTTTTTGGGTCCCTGGCCCCCCTGGCCACCGGCCCCTCCAGCGCCAACAAGCAGTAGCCATACAACCCTATTAGCAAAGCCCCGGGGGGTGCCCCCCCCGGGCTTTTTTGCGTCCATGGCCCGCCTGCCCACCGGCCTTGGCTTGGCAGAGGCGGTGGTCCGTGTTATCCTGGGCGCCCTGCCGCGCACCCTTGATGACAGGATCATAAAGATCAGCTAAAAACCCGGAGAGTCTCATGCGAAAAGAGCCGCTCCTGTGCGCCGTGATGCTGGCGGTGGCCCTGGTGTTGGCCGCCTCGCCGGTTCTGGCCGAATAAACCGCTGAACCGGGCCGCTTGGGCCCTGGCATTACGGCGGGTTTCCGCCGGCCATAACCGTTAAGAGGGGAAACTCAATGAAAAGGTTCGCATCGTTAACCGCTCTTTTACTGTCCCTGGGCCTGCTTCTGGCCGTGGCCCCAGCCTGGGCCCGGCCGGACGTCAGCGGCGTCTGGCGCGGCACCTGGACCTGCACCAAACAGCCCTGCCCCAAAACCACGGGCCACATATTCGCCGACATGCAGCAGGACGACACAGGCCATCTAAAAGGCACCTACACCGTGGACGGCAGCTCCAAAGGCTCGCTCCGCTGCACCATGGCCACGGGCATAGTGTCCAGCGACGACCAGTTCGGCACCACCCTGAAGTGCGGCTCCTACAGCATCGGAATGATGGGCAAGGTCGTGGGCGATACCATCGTGGGGGAATACGACGGCACGCCGGTGGGCATGAGCATAGGCAACTTCACGCTCTCCCGCTGAGGCAGCCGGCCCCGCGCGGCGCATGCGGATTTTTTGGTCAGCGACGAGCAACCAAGGAGATGTTTCGTGAAAAAGTATCTAGCAATCATGGCCCTGCTCTTGGCCCTGGGCCTGCTTCTGGCCGTGGCCCCGGCCTGGGCCCGGCCGGACGTCAGCGGCGTCTGGCACGGCACCTGGACCTGCACCGAACAACCCTGCGCCAAGGCCGGCGGCAAAGTGAGCGCCAACATGGAGCAGGACGGCTCGGGTCATTTAAAGGGCAGCTACACGGTGGACGGCGGCCCCAAGGGCGTTCTCCGCTGCACCGTGGTCACGGGCGTGGTTTCCAGCGACCACCAGTTCGGCACCGAACTGCAGTGCGGCTCCCACAGCCTCTGGATGTCGGGCGAGGTCCGTGGCGACACCATCCAGGGGCGTTACGACGGCACCCAGGTGGGCATGAGCACAGGCAGCCTCAAGCTCAGCCGCTAAGGCCAACCGCCCCGGCGCACGTTAACTTCGAGGGTTAATCAGGCAACACAAAAAGAGGAAAAAACCATGAAGAAGTTCATACTACCGTTTAGCTTGTTACTGGCCCTGGCCCTGATGTTGGCCGCGGCCCCGGCCGCCATGGCCGATGACGATCCCTATGTGGGCAACTGGTCCGGCACCTGGACCTGCGCGGGCTCCGGCTGCGAAAAGACCGGCGGCACCATGCACGGCAACATCACCAAGAACGGCAGTGAATATGGTGGTCAATTCACCATGGAAAACACCTTGGCCGGCACCATCTCGGGCCCCTTGCAGGCCTGGGACCGGGGCGGCCTGAACGGCCGTATCGACACCAGCGCGGGCAGCATCGGCTTCCTGGGCAAGGTGAACGGCAACACCTTCGAGGGCACCTTCGAGTCCCAGGGCATGGGCAACGGCTCCTTCCGCCTCAACCGCCAGTAAACCTGTGGGATACTCACGTCCGGCCCCGGCGTTTCGGCGCCGGGGCCTTTTTTGTCGGGGCGCGGTTGGTTTAGGCGAACAAGGCGGCCGCCGCGTCGGCCATGGCCAGGCCGGCGGGGGTGGGTATAAGGCGGCCCTGGCGCACCAGGGCCCAGCCCCGCGCCTGTAGCTGAGCCATGGCGGGGCCGTACATTCGGCGCGGGTCCGTGCCCAGCAGGGCGGCCAGGGGGGCCAGCTCCACCCCGTGGGTGGTCCTGAGCCCCAGCATGATCAGCTCCAAAGCCCGCTGCTCCCGGCTCAGCTCCTCCCGGAAGGCATGGGGCTCCTCGCCCCTTTCCATTGCATCGCAATACTCCGCCGGATCGGACAGCCAGGCCCAACGCACCCCGCTCAGGTGCCCGTGGGCCCCCGGCCCCAGGGATAGGTAGTCGCCTCCCGCCCAGGTGTTTTGGTTGTGGCGGCACTCCATGCCCGGCCGGGCGAAGTTGCTCACCTCGTAGCGCTCCAGCCCGGCCGCCTCCAGGGCGGCCAAGGCGTGCTGCTCCATGGCGGCCATCTCGTCGTCGCCGGGCAGGGGGGGCTGGCCCGGCCGGTACTGGCGGCCGAATGGCGTTCCGGGCGCCAGGGTCAGCTCGTACAAGGACAGGTGCTTGGGCTCCAGCTCCAGGGCGGCGGCGATGTCGGCGGCGGCCTGGGCCGGGCTCTGGCCGGGCAGGCCGTGGATGAGGTCCAGGTTCAAATCGCCGAAGCCCACCTGCCTGGCCTGGGCCGCGGCGCGGCGGGTGTCGTCCGGGGTGTGGCCACGGCCGATGGCCTTCAGCAGGCCGGGATCGAAGCTCTGGGCCCCCAATGACAGGCGGTTGAAGCCGGCCGAGCGCAGGGCGGCCAGCTTGCCCCGGCTCAGGGCCCCGGGGTTGGCCTCCAGGGATATCTCGGCCCGGGGCGTGAAACCCATCAGCCCCCGCATGCGGGCCAGCAGGGCGGCCAGCTCGGTGGCGGGCAGCATGGCCGGGGTGCCCCCGCCGAAGTACACCGTGTCCAGGGGGCGGCCCTGGGCCAGGGGGACGATGCGCTCCAAATGAACGGCGAGGCCCGCCAGAAGGCGGCGGGCCTCGCCGTGGTCATATCGCTTGGCATTGAAGTCGCAGTAGGGGCAGCGGGCCGGGCAATAGGGCAGGTGCAGATAAAGCCCCAGGCCAGAGCGCGCCATACCCCGCGCCGCTTAGCTGGCCTTGGCCTGCTCTTCCTCCTTGAGCACCCGCCTGAGCACCTTGCCCACCATGGTCTTGGGCAGCTCGTCGCGGAACTCCACGAGGGAGGGGACCTTGTAGTGGGTCATGTTCTCCTTGCACCAGGCGATGATCTCCTCTTCGCTGACCTTGCCCTCGCTCTCGGGTTGCAGCACCACGAAGGCCTTGAGGATCTCGCCCACCTTGGGATGGGGCAGCCCGATGACCGCCACCTCCAGGATGTCGGGGTGGCTGAACATGTAGTCCTCCACCTCCTTGGGGAACACGCTGAAGCCCTTGAACTTCACCAGGTCCTTGGCCCGGTCCATGATGAAGATCCAGCCCCGTTCGTTCATGTAGGCGATGTCGCCGGTGTAGAGCCAGCCATCGCGCAGGGTGCGCTCGGACTCCTCGGGCCGGTTCAGATAGCCCTTCATCACCTGGGGCCCCTTGACGCACAGCTCGCCCACCTGGTCCTCGCCCAGGCCCAGCTGGTTGTCGCCGGTCTCGATGTCCATGATCTTGCAGTCGGTGTTGGGGAAGGGCAGGCCGATGGAGCCCATCACCCGCTCCTTGCCCGGCGGGTCCACGATGGGGTTGGCCGTGACCACCGGGGAGGATTCGGACAGGCCGTAGCCCTCCACCACCCGCGCGCCGGTCTTTTCCTCGAACTTGAGCTGCACGTCGCGGGGCAGGGGGCCGGCCCCGCTCAGACAGGTGGTCAACGCGCTCAGGTCGTACTTTTCCAGACCCTCGGTGTTGTTGATCTTGTTGAACAACACCGCCACGCCGGCCATGCACATCTGGGTTCCCTTGCCCCACTTCTCCACCTCGGCCGCCCACTCCAGCATGGTGTCGGGCGGCTTGGGGAACAGCAGCATGAAGCCGCCGGTGGCCACCGCGATGTTCATGCAGCAGGTCATGGCGAACACGTGGAACAGGGGCAGCACGCCCAGCCAGCCGGTGGCGGCGGGCAGGTCGTCGCCGATCCAGGCCTTGCCGCTGATGGCGTTGGTCACCAGGTTGTAGGAGGTGAGCATGGCCCCCTTGGGGGTGCCGGTGGTGCCGCCGGTGTACTGCAGGGCGGCGATGTCGCTCATGGGGTCGATGGTCACCTGGGGCGGGTTGGGCGCGGTGGCCATCAGGTCCTTGAAGCTCAGGGCGTTGGCGGGCAGCTGGCCGGTGGGAATCTTGCCCAGCTTCTTGCCCAGCCATTTTTTCAGGCCGCTCATCTGGACCAGGTCCACCACGTTGGTGCCGATCACATGCTTGACCCCGGTCTGGGCCAGGATGCGCCCCGCCTCGGCGTACACCGAGTCCAATACCACCAGGGCCTTGGCCCCGGAGTCGTTGAGCTGGTGCTTGATCTCCAGGCCCTTGTAGGTGGGGTTGATGGCCGTGACCGCCATGCCCAGGCGCTGGGCGGCGTAAAAGGCGATGACGAACTGGAAGGAGTTGGGCAGGATCAGGGCCAGCACGTCGCCCTTAACCAGGCCCAAGTTGGCCAGGGCCGTGGCAAAGCGGTCCACGGCGTCGTCCAGCTCCCGGTAGGTCATCACCGAGTCCAAGAACACGATCGCTTTTTCGTTGGGGTATTGACCGGTGGTGTCCCTAAGAAGATCAGACAAGGAGATGTTGGGAAAGTCGATCATCTTGGGCACGCCCTGGGGCCAGTCGCCGTACCAGGGGCGGTCGCCAAGGTCCTGGGCCATGGTTCTCCTCCCGGGGCCGTGACGGCCCCGCCAAGCTGTGCGGTAGCGGGCGCGAGATAAAAACTAACCCACCCCCCTGGCGGCTGTCAATGATAGTGGAGCGTTTTCAGGCGGATTGCAGTCTTAATTCCGCCCGCTCCGGTCTGGGCGGGGGGCTAGGGGGCCGGCCTGGAGAAGCTTTTCCAGGCCAGCGCCTGGGGCAGGCCCAGGACCACCAGCAACAGGCAGTTGAGCCCCACGTTGATCCACACCCCGTGATAGAGCGAATAAAAGGTGTCCACCGCGAACCACAGCCCCAGGGGCACCGCCATGGCGTAGCGGGCCCAGGGCTCCCGGCGGCCCCAGGCGGTCCAGGCCAAAAAGGCCATCATCAGGCCCCAGCCGGCCGCGGTGGCCCCCGAGGCCCCGTAGATCCAGCTTTGGAACTCCAGCGCGGCCGCCGGAGGCCCGGCCGGACCCCAGAAGACGGGGTCCACCCGTTTCGTGAAAAAAGCGAACAGCTCCCCCCGGCTGCCCAGGGCCAGGGCCAGGCCAAAGGCCGACACCAGCAGGCCGGCCAGGGCAAGCCAAGCGCGGTAAAAACTAAAGGCGTGCATGATAATAACCTTCTCCGCCAAGGCCGGCGGCGTGGGTGGAGGCGGTTTACGACATTATAATACGACCGCCCCGGTCACAAAAACCCCTTGACCGGAGGGGGCCCGGCTGGTTAGCTTCTTTTCCCCATGGGAGACCAATCACCGACGCTGGAGCGCCAGGAGCTTTTGGACTGGCTGGGGCTCAAGCTAATTCCGGGCGTGGGCAGCGTTACCTACGCCCGTCTGCTGGCCGCCTTCGGCTCGCCGGGAGCGGCCCTGGGGGCTCCCCTGGGCGCACTCAAGGCCATCCCCCGTTTGCGCGAAGGGGTGGCCCGGGCGGTGCACCGGCGGGCCTGGGCGGCGGACCCCGAGGCCGAGCTCAAGGGCCTGGAGGCCCTGGGCGCCCGAGTGGTCGCCCTGGGATCACCGGAGTATCCCCCCCTGTTGGCCGGGGTCCATGCCCCGCCGCCCTTGCTGTTCGTGCGCGGCTCCCTGGGGCCCTGCGCCGGGGGCGGGGTGGCCGTGGTGGGCAGCCGCAACATGAGCCCCTATGGCCGCCGCCTGGCCGGAGAGCTGGGCCGCGACCTGGCCCGGAGCGGGGTGAGCCTGGTCTCCGGGCTGGCCCGGGGGGTGGACGCGGCGGCCCACGAGGGATCCCTGAAGGCCGGGGGGCACACGGTGGGCGTTCTGGGCTGCGGCCTGGACGTGGCCTACCCCCGGGAACACAAGGCCCTTATAGAGAAGATGGCCGCCCAGGGGGCGGTGATCAGCGAATTTCCCCTGGCCACCCAGCCCGCCCCGGCCCACTTCCCGGTGCGCAACCGGGTGATCAGCGGGCTGGCCAGGGCGGTGGTGGTGGTGGAGGCGGGCCTCAAGAGCGGCTCGCTCATCACCGCGCGCCACGCCCTGGAGCAGGGGCGGGAGGTCTTGGCGGTGCCCGGCCCGGTGGGCGCCCCCTTGAGCGCGGGCTGCAATCAACTCATAAAAGAGGGAGCCCGTCTGCTAAGCTCCAGCCGGGACCTGTTGGAGCCCGGAGCCCTGCCGCCGGGTCCGGGGCCGGGCACTCCCCGGCCCGATGAGCCGGGAGAGCTGAACCCGGCCGAGGCCGAGCTGCTCGGGCACCTGGGCCCCGAGCCGCAGCACATCGACGTGATCGCCCGGGCCAGCGGCCTGGACCATGGCGCGCTGAGCACCCTGCTGCTCAACCTGGTGCTCGGCGAAAGAGTGCTGGAGTTGCCGGGCAAGCATTATGTGCTTAGCCTCTAGTGACGTTATAGAAAATCAGACATCCGGAGAGCGACAGCTTTAGATATGGCTAAGAACCTGCTCATAGTGGAATCGCCGGCCAAGGCCCGCACCATCAAGAAGTACCTGGGCAAGGACTTCGCGGTGAAGGCCTCGGTGGGGCACGTGGTGGACCTGCCCAAGAAACGCCTGGGCGTGGACCTGGACGGGGACTTCACCCCCGAGTATCAGGTGATACCGGGCAAGGAAAAGGTGGTCCGGGAGCTCAAGAAGGCGGCCAAGCAGGCGGACGATGTCTTCCTGGCCCCCGACCCGGACCGCGAGGGCGAGGCCATCGCCATGCACATTGCCCAGGAGCTGGGCCGTCCCATGGACAGCTACCACCGGGTGCTTTTCCACGAGCTGACCAAGGACGCCATCATCAAGGCGGTGGAACAGCCGTCCGCCCTGAATCACGACCGCTACGACAGCCAGCAGGCCCGCCGGGTGCTGGACCGTTTGGTGGGCTACCAGATATCGCCCCTGCTCTGGGATAAGGTGCGCGGCGGCCTCAGCGCCGGCCGGGTGCAGTCGGTGGCCCTGAGGCTCATCGTGGAGCGCGAGAGGGCCATCCAGGCCTTCCAGCCCCAGGAGTACTGGACCGTCACCGCCAAGCTGAGCGACGGCAACCCGCCCATCTTCGACGCCAAGCTGATAAAGGTGGACGGCAAGAAGTTCGCGCCGGTCAACCAGGCCGAGGCCGAGGCCGGGGTGGCGGCCATCAGCGGCCAGGACTTCGTGGTCAGCCAGGTGAAAAAGCGCCAGGTCAAGCGCCGCCCGGCCCCGCCCTTCATCACCTCCACCCTGCAGCAGGAGGCCTACCGCAAGCTGGGCTTCACCACCAAAAAGACCATGAGCCTGGCCCAGCGGCTCTACGAGGGCAAGGAGACCGACGAGGGCGCGGTGGGTCTGATCACCTACATGCGAACCGACTCCACCCGCCTGGCCCCGCCGGCCATGGACGAGGCCCGCCAGCTCATAGGCGGCCGCTACGGCGCGGACTACCTGCCCGCCAAGCCCAACGTGTACAAGTCGCGCTCCGGGGCCCAGGACGCCCACGAGGCGGTGCGCCCCACCAGCGCGGCCCGCACCCCCGAGGCCATGTCCAAGTACCTGAGCGCCGACGAGCTCAAGCTCTACCGCCTCATCTGGCAGCGCTTTATCGCCAGCCAGATGGCCCCGGCCCTGTTCGACCGCACCCAGGCCGAGATTGCCGCCGGCGCGGGCCTGCTGCGGGCCAACGGCCAGATCAAGACCTTCCCCGGCTTCACCGCGGTGTACGAGGAAGGCAAGGACAGCGGCGACGAGCCGGAGCAGGAGGGCATGCTGCCTCCCCTGGACCAGGGCCAGGAGCTCAAGCTGGAGGGCGTGGACCCCAAGCAGCACTTCACCCAGCCGCCGCCGCGCTTCAGCGAGGCCAGCCTGGTCAAGGAGCTGGAGGAAAAGGGCATCGGACGCCCCTCCACCTACAGCTCGATCATCTCCACCCTGGTGGACCGCAAGTACGTGAAGAAGCTAAAGCGCCAACTGGCCCCCACCGAGATGGGCAACGTGGTCTCGGACCTGTTGGTGGAAAGCTTCCCCCAGATCATGGAGGTGGACTTCACCGCCCAACTGGAACAGAGCCTGGACCAGGTGGAGGAGGGCAAGCGCGACTGGCGCAAGCTCCTGGGCGAGTTTTACGGCCCCTTTGCCCAGGCCCTGGAAGAGGCCAAGACCGGCATGCGCCAGGTCAAGGGCAAGGGCCTGGCCACCGATGTGGACTGCCCCACCTGCGGCAAGAAGATGGCCATCAAGCTGGGCAAGCACGGCGAGTTTTTGGCCTGCTCCGGCTACCCCGAGTGCAAGACCACCTTTGACTTCACCCGGGACGAAAACGGCAATATCGTGCCCGAGGCGCCCCCCGAGGACCCGGGCATCGCCTGCGAAAAGTGCGGCTCTCCCATGGCCGTGAAAAAGGGCCGCTACGGCCCCTTCCTGGCCTGCTCCGCCTATCCCAAGTGCAAGCACGTGCTGCCCCTGGACCAGGACGGCCAGGTCGCCGAAAAACCGGCCCTGGAGCCTTTGGACGAAAAGTGCCCCAAGTGCGGCGGTCAGTTGGTGATCAAACCCACCCGCTCCGGGGGGCGCTTCATCTCCTGCTCCAACTACCCCAAGTGCCGCTTCAGCAAGGGCCTGCCCGTGGGGGTGGACTGCCCCAAGTGCGGCCACGAGATCGTGGAGAAGCGCTCCCGCAGGGGCAAGAACTTCTACGGCTGCGACAACTACCCCAAGTGCGACTACGCCACCTGGAAAAAGCCCATTCCCACGCCCTGCACCTCCTGCGGCCATCCCTTCGTGGTGGAGAAAAAGGGCGGCGGCGCCACCTGCCCCGAGTGCAAGACCGACCAGGACTAGGACCTCTGCCCCAATAGCAAAGGCCCCGCCCATCCGGGCGGGGCCTCTTATTTTTCAGCGGCGCGCCTTATTCGTCGGCGGGCAGGTTCTTCATCCAGCCAGACTTCTTGAACCAACGGATCTTGAGCTGGTCCAGGCCGCCGGAGGCGCCCATGGTGCCGATGAAGTTGTTCACCAGGTTGAGCATCTGGGGATCGTCGGCCGACACGGCCACGCCCAGGGGCTCATAGGTGAAGGGCTTTTCCAGGGCGGCCAGGTTGTCCTTGCGGTGACGGAAGGAGGCCAGCACGCAGAAGGGGAAGTCGGTCACCATGACCTGGGCCTTGCCGGTCAGCACCGCCTGCAGGGCGCCCTCCATGTCCTTGGCCACCAGCAGCTTGGCCTTGGGCATGAGCTGCTTGGCGGTGATCTCGCCGGTGGTGCCCTCGGACACGGCCACGGTGTACATGGGCTGGTTGAGGTCCTGCAAGCCACGCACCTTCGTCATCATTTCGCCCTTGAGCACCGCGCCCTGGCCGGTGACGAAGTAGGGGCCGGCAAAGGTGATCTTCAGGTTGCGCAGGGGCAGCATGGTCATGCCCGCGATCACCATGTCCACCTTGCCCGCTTGCAGGGCGCCGATGAGCTTGGGAAAGGGCATGATCTTGACTTTGAGTTTAACCTTCAGGGCCTTGGCCAAGATGGTGGCCAGGTCCATGTCCAGGCCCATGGCCTTGCCGTTGGTGGCCTTGAAGTTCAAGGGCGGATAGTCGGCGGAGGTGCCCACCACCAAGACCTTGTTCTTGACGATTCGGTCCACCACCGGACCGGCAATGGCGGTGGCCGCGAAAGCCAGCACCAGGGCCAGACAAAGGAACAGAACAACTCCGCGCTTCAACATTAGAGCATCTCCTTAATTGGGTTAAGCGTGGTTATCGCCCAATAATGGGCCAAGCCGGGGCGGATGGGCAAGAACCTAATGCGCGCGGGGGATAAAAAAACCGCTCGGCCCGCGCCGACCGGGCAGGTGACTATTTGGGCAACAGGCGCATCCAAGAGGGGTTCTGGAACCACCGGTTCTTGAGATAGCTCATCTTGCCCCCTCCCTCCATGTTGAACAGGAAGTTGGTCACCAGGTTGTCCCACAGGGGGTCGCCCGGCGGCAGGGCCAGGCCCAAGGGCTCGAAGGTGAAGGGCTTTTGCAGGGTGCCCAGCTTGGCCTCGGGGTTGCGGAACACCGCCACCGCGCAATAGGGATAATCGGCCACCATGGCCTTGACCTTGCCGCTCAGCACCAGCTTCAGGGCGGCGTCGTTGTTTTCGGTCAACACGAACTTGGCCTTGGGCATCACCGAGCGGGCGGCCCCCTCGCTGGTGGTGTCCTTGGCCACGGCCACGCTGAAGCCGGGGCGGTTCACGTCGGCCAGGCCGTTTATGCCCGCGCCCACCTCGCGGGTGGCCAGCAGGGTCTGGCCGGAGACGAAATAGGGCCCCGCGAAAAAGACCCTGGCGTTGCGCTGCGGGGTTATGGTGATGCCTCCCACCGCCACGTCCACCTCGCCGGCGGCCGCAGCCGGGATCAGCTTGTCAAAGGCCATGGGCTCGAACCGGATCTTCACCCCCAGGGAGGCGGCCAGGTCCTTGACCAGGTCCACGTCCAAACCGATGAACTCGCCCTTGGCGGTCTTGGCGCTCAGGGGGGGCATGCCGGTGGCGATGCCCACCACCAGGGTCTTTTCCTTGAGCACCCGGTCCAACACCGGCCCGGCCAGGGCCGGAGCGGCGGCCAGGAGCAGGGCCGCGGCTAGGGCGGCCAGAGCGCATAGTCTTTTGAGCATTTCCATCTCTCCTAGGCCAGGCCAGCGTAGATCAGGGCGAACACCTTGGCGTCGGCAATCAGGGACGACACCCGGGCGTACTCGTCGGGCTGGTGCACCGAGTGCTCGCAGGTGCTCCACACCGCCACCGGCAGGTCCCGCTGCCGGAAAAAGGCTGCCACCGTGCCGCCGCCCACCCCGCCCACCTGGGGCTCGGCCCCGTGCACCCGGGCGATGGCCCGGGACAGAGCCCGGACCACCGGGGCCCGCGGGTCGGTGGCCGGGGGGGCTTGCAGGTACATGGCCGGCTCGATGCTCACCGTGGCCCCCTCCTGGTCGGCGATGGCCTGGAACTCCTCCCGGAACAGGGCCAGGGCGTCTTCCAGGGGTATGCCGGGCAAAATGCGGCCGTCCACGTAGAACACGTCGCGGCCGGGCACGGTGTTGATGTTGCTCACCCCGGCCTCCTTGCGGGTGGGCTCGCAGGTGGTGACCATGGGATCGAACAGGGGGTCTTCGCCCCCCAGCCTGGTGGCCAGCTCCCGGGTGGCCACCATCATGCGGGCCGCGGTGTACAGGGCGTTCACCCCCTTGTGGGGGGTGGAGCCGTGCACCTGCTTGCCCTCCACGGTGACCTTGAGCCACAGGAGCGACTTTTCGGCCACCTCGATGAACAGGCCGTCGGGCTCGCCCGCGTCGGGCACCATGATCAGGTCGTCCGGCGCGAACAGCTCGGGCTTTTGGGTGAGCACGTAGTCCAGGCCCAGGGCCGAGCCGGTTTCCTCGTCGGCCACCGCGATTAGCCCCGCGTCGCCCGGCGGGGCCACGCCTAGCTCCTTGAGGGCCTTCAGGGCGAAAAAGGACGACACGATGGCCGAGTGGTTGTCCTGCACCCCCCGGCCGTAGATGAGGTCGCCCTCCACCCTCAACTGCCAGGGGTCGCTGGACCACAGCTCGCGCTCGCCCTCGGGCACCACGTCGGTGTGGCCCAACACCCAGGCCCGGGGGCCTTTTCCGCCGGGCAACACGGCCAGCAGGTTGGGCCGGATGCCGCTTTCCACCCGCTGGTCCGTGGCGTCCACCCGGGTCAGCTCCAAGCCCAGCTCTTCCAGCCAGCCCTGGATCAGCAGGGTCTTGGCCAGCTCGCCCTGGCCTCCGTTGGTGGGCCCCAGGGCGGGGATGGCCACCAGCTCGCGCTGGGCCTCGATCATCTGGGGGGCGTAGCTCTCGATGTGCTTAAGCAGTGCCTGGCCTTGGTCCATGGTGCGCTTTGTTCTCCCTGTGGGGGCTGGGTTGGTCTGTTCCCAGCCTAGCCCGCCCCCGGTCGGGGGTCAAGCCGCGTTGACACATACAATCCGGGGAGTTAACATGCCTTTCACCCTCTGCACCCGAGGACGCTTGTGCCCCATACCGGCTCCAAGGCGGCCCTGCCACCCGAAGCGCGGCGTTTGGCGGGACTCTACCGCATCATCGATCCCGAGCGCTTCTCCGAATTGGGCATTGATCCCGAGGACGTACCCCTGGGCACCTACCCCGCCGAGGACCACCCGCCCTTTTTGCCCGACCGGATGGGGGGCAACGCCTACGGCCTGGGCCTGTTCGAGCACGCCACCCTGCCTCCGGCCGAGGCGGGCCTGGTGGACAAGCTCGACCTGGACAACGTGGCGGACGTATCGGCCAACTACCGCAAACTGAACGACATTTTCAAGCGCCTCGGCATGCTGATCCGCTACAGCCGCCAGGGGGCGCCCTTTTACCTCATCCCCCGGCAATATCTGGCCCACTTCCTGGTGGAGGTGCGGGCCCGGGCCGACGAGATCATCACCTTTTTGAGCGGGCTCATGGCCCGGCGGCTCAAGGAGACCCTCAGGGTGGGCCTGCTCACCGGCGAGAGCGAGCTCCTGTTGCCCGAGCTCAGCAGCCGCATGCCCCATCTGGAGTTCGTGGTGCTCAACTCCCTGGAGGCGGTGAGCTACCCGCCCTACTCCCTGGAGGCGGTGGTGCTGGTGCAGGAGCCCCGGGGGCTTTTCGGCGACTTTCTGCACGCCTCCGGGGCGGCCCTGCCCCGGGACCGGCGCTCCCGGGAAGACCTGGGCTACTTCGCGGCCAGCCAGGTGCACCAACTCCTGGGCGAGGGCGGCGAGCTGCTCATTTTGGCGGACCGGCCCCTGGCCCCCACCCACGACACCATGGAGGTGCAGTTCAAGAGCCAGCTTGATTTCAAGCGCTTCTTGATGTTCAGCCACGTGTACCGCACCCGCCGCCGCTATCAGAGCGCCGGGGACATGGCCATGGAGGTCAACCGTTTCGACTTCTACTCCTTTCTCAGCGGCCTGGGGGTGTACCACGAGACGGTGGAGGGGCTGCTGGAGGGGCGCAGCCTGGCCTCCCTGGAGCCCGAGGAGATCGACCGCCTGGACCACCAGGACCTGCCCCTGCCCCGGGGCAGCGAAGACCGCCTCCTGGCCGGATGGAGCCGCTGGTTCGGGGCCTTTTTCGCCCCCGAGCGCCTGACCACCGCCCTGCCCGAGGTGCAGCGGGCCGAGTGGGAGTCGCGTTACCAGATCGAGGGGGCCTTTCCGGCCACCCTGGCCCTGTTCCAGGGGGCGCGGCGCCAGCCGCCCGAGACCGCCGAGGCGGTGGCCGGCCGGGTGCGGCGGCGGCGGGTGGCGGGCTGCGAGCGCGAGCTCCTAGCCTCCTACAAGGACTCCTTCGCCTATGTGCTCAGGGTGCTGGAGATCCTGGAGCAGGTGCGCCGGGGGGCCTACACCCAGCTTCCCGGCCTGGAGCTAAGCCGCCTGCGCAAGCCCTTCGAAACCAGCGCCCACCAGAGCCAGCTAAAGGACGTGCGCCGCCTCATGGAGCTGGCCCCCCGCCTGGCCCGCCTGGAAGAGCGCCTCAACCCCCAGAACGTGCTGGGGCCGCGCACCCCGGTGCTGGAGAATCTGGAGCAGCTCTCTCTCATGGGCCTGGAGCCCGGGCCCCTGTTGCAGCTCTATCTCATGGTGCTGGGCCACTCCACCATGACCCGGGTCACCTTTGGCAAGCTGCCCGAGACCTCGCTCACTCCCTTGACCGACCTGAACAACTACGCGGACATGGAAGAGGCCCTGGCCACCATCCGGCTCTACCGTTTGCTCTCGGTGGCCGAGGCCGCCGCGGCCAGCGCCGCGGGCCTGAGCCCCGGCCAGGCCAAGGAGATGTTCGAGCTCTACGACAAGGCCATCCGGGTGCTCACCGAACCGGATATCGGCTGGGCCGACATCCTCGACGCCCAGATCAGCCGGGCCGGCGGGGTGCAGGCCAAGGCCACCCGCAAGATGCTCAAGATGTTCGACCTGTTCGAATACCTGGACGACTGGCCCCGCCTGGAGCTGGCCGGCCCCCGGGGAAAGGAGGCCATGGCCGACTTCGACCCGGGCCGCCTGGAGCGCATCGGACAGGTGATCGAGCTGGTGCAGCAGGAGCGCCGCTTCGTGGAGCACTTCTACCAGCGCGACGCATCGGCCCGGCCCTACTTTTTCCGGGCCCTGCTCAGCTGCGAGCTGCACGGCACCGGGCGCCTGCTGCCCCGCTTGGGCACCGCGGCCAGCTTCACCCTGCTGTGGATCTGCGTGCATGTTAGCGAGAAGCACCTGATCAACTTCAACCCCCTGCTCACCGGCGGCGACCTGGGCGGCCTGGACGAGCGCCTGAGCAAGCTGCGCCGGGCCCTGATGGCCTTCACCCCCCCGGAGCTTCCCCCCCTGGAGCTGGTGGAGCTGCGCAAGGTCATGGCCGCGGGCAAGGAGGCCTATCTGGGCGACTCGGGGCTCTACCTGGGCCTGGACCCGGCCACCGGCGCCCTGACCCCGCAGTTCATCGACCCGGACCAGGAGTTGAACCGGCTGCACAGCCTGCTGGAAGAGACCGAGGCCGGGCCCCTGGCGGCCAGCCCCTCGGCCCGCCTGGCCCAGATGGACAGCTGTTGTCACGAGCTGGCCCGCTTCTTCGCGGCCCAGCCCCAGCCCATGGCCCAGGCCCTCAAGGCCATGGCCGAGACCCTGGAGCGGCTGCGCGGCCGCTTGGAGCGCTATCTGGTGGAGCAGCTGTTCCACCTGCCCCGCTTTGCCGAGCATCTAAAGCGCCTGCTCAGGCACTGCCCCCACCTGATGGCCCGCCTGCTGCCCCAGCCGGCCGACCACCCCATGACCCGCCGCCGCCTGGCCGCCGCCTCCAAGCTCAGCGCCCTGGAGCAGCGCCGCCTGGAGGGCTTCCAGGACATGCAGCTCAGCCACGAGATGGCCCGCCAGGAGTTCGGGGCCGCCGCGGCGGGCATCGTGGGGGTCACCCCCTTGCAGTTCCAGCGGCTCACCGCCTCCCTGGCCCAGCTTTTGGACCGCCAGCCCCAGTTGGGCCGTTTGCTCATGCTGGCTGTGCTGCTCTATGACGAGCAGTGGCCCCAGGGCACCCTGGCCGCGGCTTCCTCGCCCCTGCTCAGCTATCTGGAGCTGGGCCCCAACCAGCCCCGGGACCTGGCCTTCCTTTTGGAGAGCCACGATCTGTTCAGGCAGGTGATCTTCGGCGAGGCCTGCCTGGCCGGCCTCAGGCCCCTGCTGGACTGCCAGGACCCGCCCCTGGTGGAGGCCCTGTTCCTGCTGGCCGTGGTCTGCGGGGCCGCCCGGCGCGAGGGCCTGATGACCGAGGACCTCCAGGAGCGCTACTTCGCGCGTCTGGATTTGGTGCGCCGCCTCTCGGCTTCGGGGTCCTCGGCCCGCCAGGCCCAGGAGGAGCTGATCCTGGACAACGCCCGCCGCCGCCTGGCCCTGGAGCGCTATCTGGAGCTGCAAGAGGCCGGGGCCCCGGCGGCCAGCCTGCGCCACATGCTGGAGAACACCCGCCTGCCCCAGGGCGGGCGGGAGCCCTGGATGGAGCAGGGCCGGGTGCTGGTGGGCATAAACCGGCTGTTGATGCTCAGGGGCCTGGTGCGGGTGGACGCCTCGGACCTGTTCATGCTCGACAACGAGGTGCCGGTGAAATACATCTACCGGCTCAAGAACTTGCGCTCGGTGGGCATGCTGCACTTCGAGCGCGACCTCTACGAGGGACGCCGGGTGCTGCGGGGCCTGGAGCAGCTGAGCCAGCGGGTGCGCCACTTTCTCCTGCCCGCCCTGGCCCGCGAGGACCGTCCCTGCCGCCTGGCCTCCTTTTCCCAGGCGGCCGAGCGCCTTTCCTATCCCAACCAGATCCGCCTGCTGACCCTGGGCCTGGCCGCGGCCAAACTCATCGCGGCGGCGAACCAGGGCCCGGTGACCGTGAGCTTCGCGCCCCTGGCCCGGGTCATGGGCCGCAAGTTCGAGATGGTCAACGAGCTGGTGGGCGGCCTGGACTACGAGGCCCTGGTGGACAATCCCCGCCAGGCCGCCTCCCTCAAAGGGGCCAGCGAAGGTCTGTCCCTGAGCCTGGAGCCCTTGCAGCGCATGGTCAGCCTGTCGGTGGCCGACCCCCTGCGCCTGGACCGCAAGATCGAGGCGGTGCGCCGCGCCTCCAGCCCGGGCAAGCTCAAGCGGCTCTACCACCAGGAGTTGAAGAAGCTGTCCCTCACCGCCCATGGCAGCCTGGATTATCAGCAGCGTTTGGAAGAGGCCTTCCGGGATAACCTGGACCGCCTGGGCGCCCAGTTCTTGGACCGCATGCGCCGCCGCATGGCCCTGGAGAGCGACCTGGAGCATCTGGAGGAGATGTTCAAGGCGGCCTGGGACGAGGGCATCGAGCTGCCCCTGAACCCGGACCGGCAGGGGGCCCTGCGCGATTTGTTCGAGATGAACGCCGAGCGCCTGCGCATCCAGTGGCTGGACCGCATCAACGCCCGCCTGACCCGGGTCAAGAGCTTCCCCGAGCTGGAGGAGCTGTGGGAGCGCACCCGCCGCCGCTTCAAGGAGCAGAAGCGCCAGTTGGGCCGCTCCTTCCAACTGGAGGCGGCCCGGCGCTTTGACCAGAGGGCGCGGGAGTTGCGCGCCAGGGGCCGGGTGGACTTTTAGGCCCGGCTTGGCCAGCCGCCCCCATACTGTGTCGCCCGAAGCGCCCCAGCCTGGCTGTAGGTTTCACTACAGCTCCGGCTGCCGCGCTCCGGCCGCCTTGTACGCTGGCGGCTGACTGTGCCGGACATCCCGCGGGCGAAGCCCTTGCCTGGCGGAGAGGCTAGCCCCGGTGGCGCTCCCAGTGCAGCACCGTCTCCAGGGAACGCTTGGGCACGAACTGCTGCTCGGCCTCGTCCCGCCAGTACTTGATGACTTCCTTGCCCGCCTCTTCGGGCTTCAGGTCCACCTGCACCGGTTCTTCGGCCGGAACTCCCAAGGCCAGGATGGAGTCCAGCTTGAGCCCCTCGGGCAGGTTCAGCAGCTTGCTCACCTTGGGAGAGTTGATGTTCTTGATCCAGCAGGAGCCCAGGCCCTGGTCCACGGCCAGGATGGTCAGCGAGGCCGCGGCCGCGCCCAGGTCGTAGTCGGTGCCCACCGGGGAGGCGTACTCCGGGCGCACGCACATGGCCACGTAGGCGGTGGGGCGGTGCCCGGCGTCCGGGGTGCCCCTGGGAGTGGTGTAGGCGGCCCACTTGAGGCACTCGAAAACCTGTTCGCACAGCTCGGGCTCGGTGACCACCACGAACTCCAAGGGCTGCAGGTTGGCCGCCGAGGGGGCGATGCGGGCCGCGTTGATCAGGGCCTTCAAGACCTCGGGGTCGATGGGGTCCTGGGCGAAACTGCGCACTGAGCGCCGCTTGAGGATGGCTTGCAGGGTGTCCATGCTTTTCTCCTTATAGTCTCCACCAGGCCAGAGCCAGGGCCCCGGCCAGCAAAAAGTTCAGATCCACCAGACCTTCGCTGAGC
Organism: Desulfarculaceae bacterium; assembly: GCA_021737145.1. Taxonomy (GTDB): domain Bacteria; phylum Desulfobacterota; class Desulfarculia; order Desulfarculales; family Desulfarculaceae; genus Desulfoferula. The sequence goes on from JAIPEN010000009.1 coordinate 124,171, forward strand.
GCGCCGGGCAGCATGTCGCCCCGGACCAGCACCCGCTGCATCACCGCCATGCCCGCGATGGGGGCCAACAGCGACCAGCTCTCCCCGGCCGGAGCCCCGGCCAAGGGCGCCAGGAGCATCACCCCGCCCAGCCCGGCCAAAAGCCACCACACCAGGCGCTGGGTCTTGGTCTCGCCCAGCACGATGGGCAGGGTCTCCTTGCCCACCACCAGGTCGCCCTGCACGTCGAGCACATCGAAGATGGCGCAGCGGCAAAAGACCAGGGTGGCCACATAGACAAAGGCCAGGGCCAGGTACACCGGATGCCAGATATTGAAAGCCATGGCCGGCAAGACCGCGGCCATCACCGCCCAGGCCCCGGCGGCGCTCACCGTCTTGGAGCCCGGGATGTCCTTGAGGCTGGCGAAATTCAGCCGTTTCCGGAGGGAGGGGGGCACCACCGGCAGCGAATAGGTGATGCCAAGAAGGCTCAGGAGGCTGACCACGATGAAGGGCAAGACGCCTATCATCAGGCACAGCACCAGGGCGGCGGCGGCGCTGAAGATGCCCGCCCCGATCAGCAAGAAGCGGTGCTTGATCAAAAACTGGGCCCGGTCCGGGTCGTTGTACTGGCCTGCTTCCTTGTCCAGGAACTGGTTGAGGATGTGCATGGCGTAGATATAGAAGAAGGCCAGTGCCGCCAGGGCCGGGTGAGGCACCAGGCCCTGCAAGAGGCAGCTCGCCCCGGTCACGCCCGCCGCGCCCAGGGCCACCAATAGCTGGGAGCGCACGAAGAAGCGGAAGGTGCGGCGAACCGCGTAAGACAGGCCGCCCTCGCGGGACGAGCGCACCGCAGCCAGCTCCCTGAGCACCCGCTTGATGAGCCAGTTGGGGGTGGAGGCCCCGGCGGTCACCCCCACCACGCCCAGGTCGGCCAGGCGCTCCCGGGGCAGCTCTTCCTCGGTCTCCACCAAAAACACCGGGCGGCCCGATTCGCCGGCCACCTCGGCCAGGCGGCGGGTGTTGCCGCTTTCGCGGCCGCCCACCACCACCATGCCGTCCACCTCCCGGGACAGGGAGCGCACCTCGTCCTGGCGGCGATGGGTGGCCGCGCAGATGGTCTCGTGCACCTCCACTTGGCCGAAGCGCTTGTTGAGCTCGCGCACCACGGCCGCGAAATTCTCGCCGGTCTGGGTGGTCTGGGCCACCGCCACCACCCGCTCCAGGGAGGGCAGGGCGGCCACCTCTTCGGGTTTGGACACCACCCGCCCCCGGCCCTTGGCGTGGCCCAACAGGCCCACCACCTCGGGATGGCTGGCGTCGCCCACGATGATCACGTCGGCGCCCTTTTTGGCCGCCCGGCCGATGATGGCCTGCACCCGGATCACCCGGGGGCAGGTGCCCTCCACCACCCGGCTGAAGCCCGCCTCGCTCAGGCGGGCCTTTTCCTCGGGCGGCACCCCGTGGGCCCGGATGATCACGATGCCCCCGTCCACGCTGCCCGGAGGCGGCATCTCCCGGAGCACCTCGATGCCCTTGCCGGCCAACAGCTCCAGCACCTGGGGATTGTGGATCAGGGGGCCGTAGGTGTAGACCTTGTCCTCGCTCTGGTGGGACTGGGCCAAGACCAGCTCCATGGCCCGGCGCACCCCCATGCAAAAACCGGCGTGGCGGGCCAGACGCACCCTCATGCCGCCTGCTCCAGGGCCCCGAAGAAGCTCTCGCACTCGGCCCACAGTTCGTCCAGGCCGGTGCAGGAGCCGGCGGTGCGCCGGAAGGCGGACGCGCCGGGCAGCCCCCGGGAGTACCACATCATGAACTGACGCACGAAGTGCACCGCGTGACCCTCCCCGCCCAGGGAGCGGGCCAGCTCCAGGTGCTCCAACAGGGCCTCCTGCTTCATGGCCGGGGTCACCGCCTGGGGCTCGCGCCCGGCCAGGCGGGCGGCGGCCCGGGAGAATATCCAGGGATCGCCCATGGCCCCCCGTCCGATCATCACCGCCGCGCAGCCGGTTTCGCTCAGCATGCGCACCGCGTCCCGGCCGGAAAAAACGTCGCCATTGCCGATCAGGGGCACCGGGCACCAGGCGGCCAGGCGCTTGATGGCCTCCCAGTCGGCCCGCCCCGCGAAAAGCTGCACCGTGGTGCGGGCGTGCAGGGTTATGGCCCGCGCCCCGGCCTTGACCAGCTTGGGCACCAGAGTCCCGGTGATGTCGTTCCTAGGGCCCAGGCGTATCTTGGCGCTCACCGGCAAACGGGAGCCCTCCACCACCGCGGCCAGCACCTCGGCCGCCCGGTCGGGGTCGGTGAGCAGGGCGCTGCCCGCCCCCTGGCGGCGCACCTTTTTCACCGGGCAGCCCATGTTCACGTCCAGGGCGTCCACCTCCTCGGCGCTGGCGATCTTGGCCGCCTGGTGCATGGCCTCGGGGTCGCCGCCGAAAAGCTGCAATACCAGAGGGCGCTCGCCGGGTATCTGGCGGCACAGGCGCAGGGTCTGGGGCTGGCGGCGCAACAGGCCGGCCGCGCTGATCATCTCGCTGTAGACCAGGGCCGCGCCGGAGCGGCGGGCCATGAGACGAAAGGCCGGGCTGCTCACCCCTGCCATCGGGGCGGCCAAGAAGGGGGATTGCAATGTAAGGCCCAGCAGTTGCATAGGCCCGAGTCTACCCGAGCCCGCCAAGGCTGTAAACTGATTGCCATTACCCAGCGCCTTGACAGGGGGGGCGCCTTGGAGGGACATTTATGTTGCATCTTTGTTCATTCTTCCCGGAGGTGGCCTTGTGACTTATTCCGGCGGCCAACAGGCCGTCTTTGGCCCGGTGCCCAGCCGGCGGCTGGGCCTCAGCTTGGGGGTGGACCTGGTCTACCCCAAGACCTGTCCCCTGGACTGCATCTACTGCGAGCTGGGGCGCACCACGGTGCACACCACCCAGCGGGGGGTGTTCCGCGACGTGGACCAGGTGCTGGCCCAGGTGGAGCGCCGCCTGGGCGAGCTGGCCGAGCCCCCGGACTTTCTGACCCTGGCCGGCAGCGGCGAGCCCACCCTGCACCTGGAGCTGGGCCGGGCCATCGCCGGGCTCCGCAAGCTGGGGGTGGGCCGGGTGGCGGTGCTCACCAACGGGGTGCTTTTGAGCGACCCCCGGGTGCGGGACGACCTGGCCGAGGCCCAGGTGGTCATCCCCAGCCTGGACGCGGCAACCCAGGAAGTTTTCGAGGCCATCAACCGCCCCGCTCCTGGGCTTATAATAGACGATGTAATCGAGGGGCTCAGGGCCTTCGCCGCCGGGTTCCAGGGGCGCCTCTGGCTGGAGATACTTCTGGCCGCGGGGGTGAACGACTCCCCGGAGCATTTGGAGGCCCTGGGCGAGGCGGCCCGCGGCATCGGCCCGGAGCTGGTGCAGCTCAACACGGTCATCCGGCCCCCGGCCGTGGCCGGGGTCAAGGCCCTGGGCGCCACGCGCCTGGAGGCCATCGCGGCGGGCCTGGGCCTGCCCTGCGAGGTGAGCGCCCCGCCGACCGCCCGGGCCGGCCTCGACCGGGGCCAGGCCGGGGATCAGGTGGTGGAGATGACCCGCCGCCGGCCCTGCACCCTGAGCGACGTGGCCGCCGCCGTGGGCCTGGACTCGGAGGGGGCCCAGCGGCTTTTACATGAACTGTCCCGCCAGGGAAAGTTGGAGATCGAAGAGCACAGCGGCGAGACTTATTACCGCGGCGTCTAAGATAACCGCACAGGATAGACAAGCATGAGCACTGCCGCCCCGGAAGACGTGCAAGGACTATTTCTCGGCCTGGACGTGGGTTCGGTGAGCCTGGACAGCGTGGTCCTGGCCCCGGACGGCCGGATCCTCCTGGCCGACTACACCCGCACCAAGGGGCGGCCCCTGGCCGTGGCCGCCGAGGTGTTGGAGCGCATTTTCCAGCGCTTTCCCCGCCAGAGTTTCGCCGCCGTGGCGGTGACCGGCTCCGGTGCTCCCACCCTGGCCCCCCTGCTGGGAGGGGAGGTGGTCAACGAGATCATCGCCGCCGCCCGGGGGGTGCAATTGGTGGTGCCCACCGCCCGCACCATCATCGACATGGGCGGCGAGGACGCCAAGATGATCCTGGTGAGTCCGGGCGAGGACGGCACCTCGCGCATCGAGGACTTCGCCATGAACACCATGTGCGCGGCGGGCACCGGGTCCTTCCTGGACCAACAGTCCCACCGCTTGCAGCTGACCATCGAGCAGTTCAGCGAAATCGCCCTCCAGAGCGAAAACCCGCCCCGTTTGGCCGGGCGTTGCAGCGTGTTCGCCAAGAGCGACATGATCCACCTGCAGCAGGAGGCCACCCCGGACTACGACATCGTGGCCGGCCTGTGCTTTGCCATGGCCCGCAATCTCAAGTCCAACATCGCCAAGGGTAAGAAGATGGTGCCGCCGGTGGCCTTTATCGGCGGGGTGGCGGCCAACCAGGGGGTGCACCGCGCCCTGAGGGAGATCCTGGACCTGGAGCCGGACGAACTGCTCATACCCGACGATTTCGGCTGCGTGGGGGCCCTGGGCGCGGCCCTGTTCGCCCGCGACCAGGGGCTGGACCTGCCGGTGGCCGGGCTGGACACCCTCAGGCAGCGGGCCGAGGAGGCGGCCGGCGAGACCAAGCGCCTGCCGGTGCTCAAGTTGGGGCTCCATCACAAAAAGGACCTCAAGGCCATCGAGGTTCCCGAGGGGCCGCTCATCGGCTATTTGGGCGTGGACGTGGGCTCCATCTCCACCAACGTTGTGGTCATCGACCCCCAGGGCGAGGTGCTGGCCAAGGCCTATCTGCTCACCGCGGGCCGCCCCCTGGAGGCGGTCAAGGAGGGCCTCAAGCTGGTGGGCGAGGAGATAGGCGGCCGGGTGGAGATCCTGGGCGCGGGCACCACGGGCAGCGGGCGCTACCTTACCGCCGACTTCATCGGGGCGGACATCGTGCGCAACGAGATCACCGCCCAGGCCACGGCCGCGGCCCACATCGACCCCGAGGTGGACACCATCTTCGAGATCGGGGGCCAGGACTCCAAGTACATCTCCTTGGAGAACGGGGCCATCGTGGACTTCATGATGAACAAGGTCTGCGCGGCGGGCACGGGCAGCTTTTTGGAGGAGCAGGCCGAGAAGCTGGGCATCGCCATCAAGGGCGAGTTCGGGGCCAAGGCCCTGACCGCGCCCCGCCCGGTGCGCATGGGCGAGCGCTGCACCGTGTTCATGGAGAGCGACCTGGTGTCCCACCAGGCGGCCGGGGCCGAGATCGACGACCTGGTGGCCGGGCTCAGTTACTCCATCGTCTACAACTACCTGAACAAGGTGGTGGAGGACCGCAAGGTCGGCAACAAGATTTTCTACCAGGGGGCCACCGCGGCCAACCATGGCATCGTGGCCGCCTTCGAGGCGGTGACCGGCAAGCCCATCCACGTGCCGCCCCACCACGACGTGACCGGGGCCATCGGCGCGGCCCTGTTGGCCATGCGGGAGCGCACCTGGGAGCGTAGCTCCTTCAAGGGCTTCGAGGTCAGCCAGACCGGGTACGAGATTTCCTCCTTCGAGTGCAAGGGCTGCCCCAACGCCTGCTCCATCCGCAAGGTCAAGGTGGAGGGCCTCGAGCGCCCCCTGTTCTACGGCTCGCGCTGCGACAAGTACGACCTGGAGCGCGAGACCAAGGTGCGCGCCGACATCCCGGACCTGTTCGCCGAGCGCGAGGAGCTGATGCTCTCCTACTCCCGGCCGGTGGACGACAAGCGCTTTCGCGGCACGGTGGGCATACCCCGCACCATGTTCTTCCGGGAGTGGATGCCCTTTTTCACCGCCCTGTTGAACCATATGGGCTACGAGGTGCTCTACTCGGGGCCCAGCACCAAAAAGCTGATCCACAAGGGAGTGGAGGTGGTGGTCAACGAGCCCTGCTTCCCGGTGAAGGTGGCCCACGGCCACCTGGCCGAGCTCATCGACCGGGGGGCGGAGACCATCCTGCTGCCCTCGCTGGTCAACGTGCCGGTGCCGGCCAACGAGCTGGGCTACGGCCAGGTCTGCCCCTATGCCCAGACCCTGTGCTACACCGCCCCGGCCGCCCTGGATTTCGGGGACAGCCGCCTGGTGGACACCCCCCTGCGCTTCGGCTACGACCCCAAGACCATGCGCTCGGACCTCAAAGCCATGATCGCGGCCCTGGGCGGCTCCTCGCGGGGCCTGGACGCGGCCATTGCCGCGGGTTGGGCGGCCCAGAACGACTTCAACGCCAAGCTCAAGGCGCGGGGCAAGGAGGTGCTGGCCTCCATGGGCCCCGACGACCGGGCCATGGTGGTGGTGAGCCGTCCCTACAACGGGGCCGACCCGGGCCTGAACCTGGGCCTGCCCCAGAAGATGCGCCAACTCGGCGTGTTCTCCATTCCCATGGACTTTCTGGAGCTGGACGAGCAAATGGGCCATCCCGAGCTGTCGGAGATGTACTGGCGCTATGGCCAGAAGATCCTGGCCGCCGCGCTCATCGCCCGCGAGGACCCACGGCTGCACGCCATCTACATCACCAACTTCGGCTGCGGCCCGGACAGCTTCATCGGCCACTTCTTCCGGCGCATCATGCAGGGCAAGCCCTTCCTAGAGATCGAGATCGACGAGCACTCGGCCGACGTGGGGGCCATCACCCGGCTGGAGGCCTTCCTGGACTCCATCGGCAACGTGACCACCGAGCCTCCCGCGGCCAAGACGGTGCCCCGGCGCAACACCGACGCAACGGGCTGCACTATCTACATCCCGCCCATGACCGACCACTCCAAGGCGGTGGCCGCCGCCTTCCAGGCCTGCGGGGGCAACGCCGAGGTGCTGCCCGACAGCGACCAGCGCACCCTGGAGCTGGGCCGGAGGCACACCTCGGGCAAGGAGTGCTACCCCTGCGCCCTGACCACCGGCGACCTGCTCAAGCTCTTGATCGACGAGGGGGCGCCCCCGGACAAGACCGCCTTTTTCATGCCCGGCGGCACCGGCCCCTGCCGCTTCGGCCAGTACCACCGCTATCACCGCCTGGTGCTGGACGATCTGGGTTTCGATCAGGTGCGCATCTACTCCCCGGACCAGTCCGAGAAGTTTTATCAGGAGCTGGGCCTGGTGGGAGGCAGCGACTTCACCCGTCTGGGCTGGCAGGGCCTGGTGGCGGTGGACCTGCTCATGAAGGCCCTCCACGAGACCCGGCCCTACGAGGCCAACCCCGGCGAGACCGACGCCCTGTACCATCGCCTATTGGACAAGGTCTGCGACACCATGAAGGCCAGGGGCGATTTGGCCAAGGTGATGGCCGAGGCCCGCAGGGAGTTTGTCCACGTGCCCCGGAGCGGGCACAACCACCGGCCCCTGGTGGGGGTGGTGGGCGAGATCTACACCCGGGCCAACCGCTTCGCCAACGAGGACATCGTACGCACCATCGAGGCCCTGGGGGGCGAGGCCTGGACCCCCACCGTCGGCGAATGGGTGCTCTACACCAACTACACCAGCGCCTTCAGGGCCAAGATGCTCAAAAAGCGCCGCGCCCTGATGGGGACGCTTTTGGAGAATTATTTCCAGCACAAGGACGAGCGCACCCTGGGCCGTCCCTGGCACGGGGGTTTGAAGACCCTGCACGAGCCGGAGGTGAAAGAGGTGCTCAAGATGGCCCATCCCTACCTGGAGCCCAGCTTCGAGGGCGAGGCCATCCTGTCCCTGGGCAAGAGCCGCGACATGTTTTCCCGAGGGGCCTGCGGGGTGATCAACGTGATTCCCTTCACCTGCATGCCCGGCACCATTGTCAACGCCCTGATGAAGCGCTTCCGCGAGGACCACGGCAATCTGCCCTTCCTGCCCATGGCCATGGACGGCCAGGAACAGAGCGGCAGCCGCATCCGCCTGGAGGCCTTCATGCACCAGGTCAGCCAGTTCCAGGAATCCCGCGGAGACCAGCCCGATTGACCTGGAAGATTCAACTAGCTAACATAACTTGCCAAGCGGCGCGCCGCCCCGGAGCGGGCGCCCTTGGTTTTTTATTGGCCGGAAGATATCGCCTGGTGCAAATAAATCTTCCAGCCGCGTAGCAAAAGCACAAGCATTCGGGTAAGCTAGCCTGCATGTCACGAAAGATGTTAATAAACGCCACCGGTTCGGAAGAGCTCAGGGTGGCGGTGGTGGAGGACGGCCGCCTGGAGGCCTTTTACGTCGAGACCGCCGCCCAGGCCCAGACCCGGGGAAATATTTACAAGGGCACGGTGGCCAACGTGGAGCCCTCGTTGCAAGCCGCCTTTGTGGACTACGGCCGGCCCAAGCACGGCTTTTTGCAGATCGCCGATCTGCGCAACGACCTCTGGGGCGATCACCAGGCCCCGGCCAAGGGCCTGCCCCCCCTGCAGGACGTGCTCAAGAAGGGCCGCCAGTTTTTGGTGCAGGTGGTCAAGGAAGAGACCGGCAACAAGGGCGCGGCCCTGACCACCCACCTGTCCATTCCCGGCCAGTATTTGGTGGTGACGCCGGGGCACTCCCATGTGGGGGTCTCCCGCCAGATCGCCGACGACAAGGAGCGCTCCCGCATCAAGCAGGTGCTGGAGTCCCTGGAGCGCCCCGACGGGCTGGGGGTCATCGCCCGCACCGCCGCCGAGGGACGCTCCAAACGCGAGCTGACCACCAACTACAAGCAGCTCCAACGCCTGTGGGAAGACATTCAAAAGCGGGGCAAGAACGCCAAGGCCCGCAGCCTGATCCACAAGGAGGAGGAACTGGCCGTGCGCACGGTGCGCGACCTGTTCACCTCGGACCTGGCCGAGATATGGGTGGACGACCCGGTGGTCTTCGAGCGCCTGGAGCGCTTCGTGGGCACGGTGAGCCCCCGCCGCAAGAAAATCGTCAAGCCCTATCAGCAGCAACGCCCCATCTTCGCCCGCTACCAGCTGGAAGAGCAGATCGCCAGCGTGTATCAGCCTTCGGTGCGCCTGCCTTCCGGCGGAGGCATCGTCATTTCGCCCACCGAGGCCCTGGTTTCGGTGGACGTTAACTCTGGCAAGAGCTCCAAGGGCAAGCAGCTGGAGGACACCGCCCTGGCGGTGAACACCGAGGCCGCGGCCGAGATCGCCCGCCAGCTCCGCCTTCGGGACCTGGGCGGGCTCATTGTCATCGATTTCATCGACATGCGCGACCGGAGCAACCAGCGCAAGGTCAGAAAGGCCCTGGTGGACGCCCTCAAGGGCGACAAGGCCAAGACCACGGTGGGCTACATCAGCCGCTTCGGCCTGCTGGAGATGAGCCGCCAGCGCATCCGCCCGGCCATCGACTTCGGGGCCACCCGCACCTGCCCCATGTGCGGCGGCCGGGGCCTGGTGCGAACCACCGAGGCGGTGGGCCGCTCGGTGCTCAGGAATTTGGAGCTCAAGCTCAGGGGCTATGGCGGCAAGGGATTGCAGGTGCGCCTGTCGCCCGAGACCGCCCAGTACCTGCAAAACGTCAAGCGCGGCGAGCTGGCCCGCCTGGAGGCGTCCAGCGGGGTGTGCCTGGAGTTGGTGGCCGAGCACGGGCTGGACCCCGAGGCCTGTGTCACCGAGTCCTGCGGCGAGCCCTGGGAGCTGGCCGCTCCGCCCGCCCCCGCGCCTGCTCCCGCTCCCGCGGCCGAGACCGCGCCGGCGCCGGCGCCAGAGCCCGCCCCCGAGCCGGCCAAGAAGAGCAGCCGAAAGCGCCGCCGGAGCAAGAAGCCTTCTCCTCCGGCCGAGGCCGAGGCCGCTGCCCAGTCCGAGGCCCCCAAGGAGCCGGACAAGCCCAAGGAACAGGCCGCCCCGCCCAAGCCCAGGCAGCGCAAGGCCAAACCGGCCAAGAAAGCCGAGCCCAAGCCCGCCGAGAAGGGCAATGGCGCTCCGCCCGAGCAGGGCGAGGGCCAGCCCGCGCCCAAAAAGCGCAAGCGCCGCCGCCCCTCCGGGGCCCAGCGCCGCGCCCGGGCCAAGGCCCGCGCCCAGGCCGAGGCTCAGGCCCAGGCCGAAGCCCAGCCCGATTCAAAAGCCGGGGGCCAGGCCGAGGCTCCGGCCGATAGCCCGAGCCCGCCCGCGTCCCAAGGCGACTAGGCGGCCACTCCCCGGTTGATCATCTCTTCTATAGTAGTGGGGTCGTAGCCCAGGGCGGCCAGCACCTCGCGGGTGTGCTGGCCCAGGCCCGGAGCCGGGCCGCCGGCCTGGTCCGGCGAGGCCGAGAGCTTCAGGGGGCAGGCCAGCTGGGGCCCGCCGGGGGTCTCGGCGATCATCTCCCGCTCCCGGGCCAGGGGGCTCTGGGCCGCCTCGGGCAGGCTCAGCACCGGCTCGCAGCAGGCGTCGTGGCCGTTCCAAAAGCGGGCCCACTGGGCCCGGGTGCGGCTGGCGAAGATGGCCGCCACCTCATCCACCGCCTCGGACCCGGCGAACTGCCGGGCCACCAGGTCGGGCCGCTCCAGGGCGGCGCAGAAGTTTTGCCAAAACTTGGGCTCCAGGGCCCCCAGGGAGAACCAGGCGTTGTCCTTGGTGCGGTAGAGATTGTAGCAGGGATAGCGCCCGTTTAGGGTCATGCCGCCGGGGCGGGGATCGTCCTGGCCCGCGCTCATGCCCGCGAAGATCATGGTGGCCAGGGAGATGGAGCCGTCGAACATGGAGGTGTCCACCAACTGCCCCTGGCCGGTGCGCTCCCTCTGGTGCAGGGCGGCCAAGAGCCCCACCAGGCCCAACAGGCTGCCCCCGGCCAGGTCGGCCATCTGCACTCCGGGTATGGCCAGATCCCCGTCGCGGGCGCCGGTCATGCCCAGCACCCCGGCCAGGGCCAGGTAGTTGATGTCGTGCCCGGCCCGGTCCCCCATGGGGCTCTGCTGGCCATAGCCGGAAATCGACACCTGGATCAAGCGGGGCTGGGTCTGGCTTAGCCGGCCGTAACCCAGGCCCAGGCTGTCCATCACCCCGGGACGGAACCCCTCCACCAGCAGGTCGTGGTCCTTGAGCAGCTTGAAAAACACCTCCACCCCGTCCGGCTCCTTGAGGTTCAGGGCCAGGCTCTTCTTGCCCCGGTTCACCGCCGCGAAATAAGGAGACTCCTCCGGCCCGCCCCCGATGCCGCGGGCGTAGTCCCCGCCGGCCGGGTTTTCCAGCTTCAAGACCTCGGCCCCCAGGCTGGCCAGCAGCCAGGTTAAATAGGGCCCGGGCAGGTTCATGGAAAGGTCCAGCACCTTCAGTCCGTTCAGTGCGCCGTTCATCTCGGGGCCTCCTTTTCCGGCCGCTTCTAGGCCGCGCCGGGCACGAAGCTCTTTTCCCGGGCCTCGCTGAGGGTGATGGCTCCGGTGGGGCAGGTGACCAGGCACAGGCCGCAGCCCATGCAGCGCTCCGGGTCCACCAGGCTGGGGCCGTCTTCGCCTTCCGGGAAGCTGATGGCCGAGAAATAGCAGCGCTCGGCGCACACCCCGCAACTGATGCACTCCTCGGCCTCCACCGTGGCCACGAAGCGGCTGGGGTCCACCACCCGGATGCCGCCCTCGATAAGAACCGGCATGGTCTGGCAGCAGCATGGGCAGCAGTTGCAGATGAAGTGGTTGCCCTGGTGGCGGTTCATGGTCACATGCACCAGGCCCGCCTCCTCGGCCTCTTTGAGGATATCCATGGCCTCCTGCTTGCTGAGGGAGCGGCCGGTGCCCCGGGCCAGGTTGTAGTCCGCCGCGTTGTCCACCTGCAAACACACCTCCAGGGGCCGGTCGCACTTGCGCATGGACAGGCGGCAGGTGCACTTGGTCACCGCCAGGCTCCTGGCCTTGGAGATCATCTCGGCCACGGATTCAAAATCCAGTATGGAAGTGCGGGCCTCGATGGACACCCCCACCGGGATGACCCGGGTGAAGGGCTTGGTGACCTCGGCCCCCCACTCCTTGGCGATCTCGTACCATTCCTCGTCCATGAATTCGCGCCAAAGGTCGTAGTATTCCTGGGGCGCCTCGGGCCAGAGCAGGGTGGCGTCGTGGAACTGCACCAGGTTGCGGCACATGCGCCAGGTGGGCGGGTCGGTTTTGCGCGAAGGAAACACCAGGCCCTTGATGAACAGGCGGTCGATCATGGCCTGCACCTGGTCGGGCTCCCGGTCCAGCTTGGCCGCCGCGCCGGGCACGTCGGCGGGCAGGGCCAGGAGCAGGTCCGCCTCGTCCGAGTCGGCCACCATGGCGAAAAGGTCGGCGATGCGCTGGGATTGCCCCAGTCCGATGTGGGTGGCCATCTTCTGATAACGAGGGTCCGGCTCCATGCTCTTCCTCCCGGAATTCGGTGTAGGGGCCATGATTGCGTCCCCGTGGCGGTGTTGTCAACCAGACTAAAAATTCAGTATTTAAGAAATATACCTTGACCTACGTTCAATATATTTACTATTTTGAATCCTGATCCATGATGCGGGATCATTTCTTGCCGTGCTTTGAAAGTCAGAACCATATATAAGCCGCCCGTTGCGGTCGGGCGGCGGTCACCTTCAATCCACAGCACAAGTAGGAGGGGAAACAAGATGTCCAAAAATGGATTTACCAGAAGGCAGTTCGTCAAGGCCGGTCTGCTCACCAGCGCCGGCGCGGCCGTGGGCGCGGGTGTGCTCAAACCCACCGGACTGTGGGCGGCTCCGGCCAAGATCAAGGGGCCGGTGAAGGTAGGCTACCAGGCCATCATGTCCGGCACCCTGGCCGGCTACGGCGAGTTCCACAAGATGGGCGCCACCATGGCCATGGAGGAGATCAACAAGGCCGGCGGCATCGCGGGAGTGCCCCTGGAGGTCGAGTTCCGCGACTCCACCCTCAAAAAGCCTCAGGCGATCAAGAACGCCCGTTACTTCGTGGACTCCTGGGGAGCCGACTTCCTGGCCGGCGTGGATTCCTCGGGACAGGCCCTGGCCCTGGCCCCGGTGATGGCCCAATTGGGCAAGCCCCTGATGGTCACCCACGCGGCCACCGAGAAGCTCACCGAGATCGAGGTTTTCAAAAAGGGCATCAAGGAAATCTTCCGGATCTGCACCCCCACCTACCAGGACGGCAACGCCGCGGCCTTCGTGGCCCAGGGCCTGCCGGCCAAGAAGTGGGCCACCATCAGCCCCAAGTACGAGTACGGCTACACCTGCTGGAAGATGTTCAAGGGCACCCTGGGCAAGCTCAAGCCCGGCACCGAGTTCGTGGCCGAGTCCTGGGCTCCCTTCGGCACCACCGACTTCAGGCCCCACATCAACACCATCATGGACGCCAAGCCCGACGGCCTGTACTCGGTGGAGTGGGCCGGCGAGCTGATCACCATGATCAAGCAGGCCAAGCAGGCGGGCCTGTTCAAGCAGATCAAGCACATCATGCTGCCGGTGGGCGCGGCCATGGACGTCTTGGAGGGCCTGGGCTCCGAGATGCCCGACGGCGTGTGGATCTCCGGCCGCTACTTCTTCATGTTCCCCAACGATCAGCGCAACATCGACTGGGTGGCCCGCTTCCGCAAGCGCTGGAACCACTACCCGGCCTACGTCTCCGAGACCGGCTACTCGGCCATGTTCGCCTATAAGCAGGCGGTGGAGGCCGCGGGCTCCAAGGAGGCCAAGGCGGTCATCGGCGCGCTGGAAGGCATGAAGATGGGCAGCCCGGCCGGGGAGCGCGTCTTCCGCAAGGAGGACCACCAGGCCATGTACGAGGTGCCCTGGGGCCTGACCGCCAGCAATCCCAAGTACCCCTTCAAGGTCATGGGCAAGCAGGTGGTGATCCCGCCGGTGGAGTTCTTCAACCGGCCGCCCTTCGAGGGCCCGGGCACCCATCCTCCCTTCAAGGGGTAAACGCTCCGCGCCCCGGCCGCCCGTATGCTTGGCGGCCGGGGCCGTCTTTTCCTCTTCCGCGCCGGAGCCTCCCCCGGCGCGCCGGGAGCGCCTGAATGCTTGAGTCCATAGTACACGTCTGCCTGGCCGGGCTGAGCCAGGGGATGTTCATCTGGCTGGTGGCCAGCGGATTGACCCTTATTTTCGGGGTGTTGGGGGTGCTGAACTTCGCCCACGGCGCCTTCTACATGTTAGGGGCCTACTTCTGCTACACCGTTCTGGCCGCCCTGGGTGACAACTTCTGGCTGGGGCTGATCTTCGGCCCCCTGTTCGTCTGCGCGGTGGGTTTTTTGGTGGAGCGCTACTTCCTGCGCTACGTCTACCACCTGGACCTGCCCTATCAACTGCTTCTGACCTTCGCCTTCGTGCTCATCTTCGACGACCTGGTCAAGATAGTGTGGGGAGCGGGCTCCATAAGCTCGCCCACCGTGCCGGGCCTGGGGGGCAGCGTGTCCATCATGGGGCGCATGTTCCCCACCTACAGCCTGTTCATCATCGCGGTGGGGCCCCTGGTGGCCCTGGGGCTGTGGGCCGCCCTGGAGCGCACCTGGGCCGGGCGCATCATCCGGGCCGCTTCCTCGGACCGGGAGATGGCCGCGGCCCTGGGCGCCAAGGTGCCCTGGATCTTCACCGGGGTGTTCGTCTTCGGGGTGTGGCTGGGGGCCCTGGGCGGCGGCCTGGCCGTGCCCTACGTGGGCCTGCTGACCCCGGGCATGGGCGAGTCCATCGTAATCGAGGCCTTCGTGGTGGCGGTCATCGGCGGGCTGGGCAGCCTGAAGGGAGCCTTCTTTGGCGCGCTGATCATCGGCCTGCTCAGCTCCTTCGGCACCCGCTTCTTGCCCAGCTTTGACATGTTCCTCACCTTCATCCTGATGGCGCTGGTCCTCCTGTGGCGGCCCCAGGGCTTCTTTGGGGAGGCATCACGATGAGCACCAAGGCAACCTACGCCATCTATCTGGGCATCATCGCCGGCCTGGCCGCGCTGGGGCTGTTGGGCGACCGCTTCATGGTCTACATGGGCATGCGGGTAATGCTCCTGGCCATCTTCGCCCTGGGCTACAACCTGCTGCTGGGGCGCACCGGCCTGTTGTCCTTCGGCCACGGCGCCCTGTACGCCTGCGGCTCCTACTCCATGGCCCTGGTGAACCTGCACCTGACCCAGGATCCGCTCCTCGGCATCCTGGCCGGCGTGGCCATGGCCGCCCTGTTCTCGCTGATCGTGGGCTTTTTCTGCGTGCGCAACACCGAGATCTACTTCGCCATGCTCACCCTGGCCTTCGGCATGATGATCTTTTCGCTCATCTGGAACCTGCGCGAGATCACCGGCGGCGACGACGGCCTGGTGGGCATCAGCCGGGGCAGCGTATTCGGCCTGCCCATCGTAAAAGACGGGCAGTTCTACTTCCTGGTGCTGTTCTTCTTCGGCCTCACCCTGTGGCTGGTGCACCGCATCCGCTCCTCGGCCTTTGGCCTGGTCTTGGCCGGCATCCGGGAAAACCACCAGCGCACCAGCTTCGCGGGCATCCCGGTGAAGCGCTACCGTTTGGCCGCCTTCGTGGTCAGCGGCATGTTCGCCGGCCTGGCCGGCAGCCTGGGGGCCATGCTGCAATACAACACCGATCCCTTCTCCGCCCACTGGAGCCATTCGGCCGAGCCGGTGCTGGTCAGCCTCATCGGCGGGTTGCAGACCTTCAGCGGGCCCCTGGCCGGCAGCGTGGTCTTCGTGGTGCTCCGCGAGATCATCGAGCGCTACACCCAGAACTGGATGCTCTGGTTCGGCATAATCCTCTTGGCCATCATCATGGGCCTGCGCGGCGGGGTCATGGGCGGCCTGGAAAAACGCCTGAGGCAAAGGGCCGCCACCCGGAAGGGGGGTGAGTAATGGGCGAGATATTGCTCAAGGTCAAGGACCTGAACAAGGCCTTCGGCAAGGTGGTCACAGCCCGGGACCTTAACTTCGAGATCGAGGCCGGGGTGCTCACCAGCATCATCGGTCCCAACGGAGCGGGCAAGTCCACCCTGATCAACGTGCTCACCGGGCTCTTGCCCCTGGACAGCGGGCACATCTTGTTCAAGGGCGAGGACATCACCGGCCTGCCCACCTATCAGCGGGTTCGCCGGGGGCTGTGCCGCTCCTTCCAGGTGGTCAACGTCTTCCCCGAGCTGAGCGTTTTTGAAAACGTGGAAATACCGGTGCTGGCCCAGATGAAAAAAGCGGGCCACATCTTCCGGCCGGTGGTCAAGGAAAAGGCGGTGGCCCAGCAGGTCATGGAGATACTGGAGCGCACCAACCTGGCCGGCGAGGCGGCGGTGATCGCCAGCGCGCTGAGCCACGGCGACCAGCGCCTCTTGGAGGTGGGCATCGCCCTGGCGGCCAAGCCCAGCCTGCTCTTTTTGGACGAGCCCACCGCGGGCATGAACCCGGTGGAGCGGGTGGACATCCTCAAGCATATCCGGCGCATTTCGGCCAGCGGCGAGACCACCTTCGTCATCGTGGAGCACGACATGGACATCGTCTTCTCCCTGTCCGACCGGGTGATGGTGCTCAACCGGGGCGATATCATCTGCGACGGCGGGCCGGACCACGTGAAGGGCGACAAGCAGGTGCGCGAGTGCTACCTGGGCGAGGAGGTGGTGGCATGATTCTCTCCCTGGTGGACGTTAACACCTTTTACGGCACCTCCCACATTTTGCAGGACATCTCCCTGGGCGTGGGCCAGGGCGAGGTGGTGGCCCTGTTGGGCCGCAACGGGGTGGGCAAGACCACCACCCTGCGCACCATCATGGGCCTGACCCCGCCGGCCAGCGGGGGGATTCTGTTCCAGGGCCAGGAGGTGCAGGGCGATCCGCCCTGGAACAAGGCCAAGCTGGGCCTGGCCTACATGCCCGACGACCTGCGCATCTTCCCGGACCTCACCTGCGAGGAGAACCTGGACATCGCGGCCAAGCTGGTCAAGCGCGAGGGCTTCTGGGACAAGAAAAAGGTCATGAGCCTGTTCCCGGTGCTGGCCGAGCGGCGGGACCAGAAGGGCCTGAACATGTCCGGCGGGGAGAAAAAGATGCTCTCCCTGGGACGGGCCCTGATGTCCAACCCGGCGGTGGTGCTTTTGGACGAGCCCAGCGAGGGCCTGGCCCCGCTGATCGTGCGCACCCTGGCCGAGGCCATCGAGACCATCCGCTCCCACGGCATGACCATTCTCCTGGCCGACCAGAACCTGAAGTTCTGCCGCCGGGTGAGCGACCGGGGCTACATCATCGAAAAAGGCCAGATCGTCCATGAGGGGGACATGGAGGACATCTGGGACAACCAGGACGTGGTGAACAAATACCTGGCCCTTTAGGGCCCGGGATGGAGAAAGAACAACATGAGCGAGAGGGTGCTCGAGCATTTCGACCTCTCCGGCAAGACAGCCATGGTCACCGGCGCCACCCGCGGTTTGGGCGAGGTGGCGGCCACTGCTCTGGCCAAGGCCGGGGCCAAGGTGGCGGTGTGCGGCCGCAGCCAGGCGGACCTGGAACGGGTGAGCGGCAAGCTCCGCGAGCTGGGGGTGGAGTCCCGGGGCTTTGAGCTGGACGTGCTGGACAAGGCCAAGGTGACCGGGGCGGTGGCCAAGATAACCGCCGAGCTGGGGCCCGTGGACATCCTGGTTAACGACGCCGGGGTCAACTACCGGGTGCCGGTGGTGGAGTTTCCCGAGGAGGAGTGGGACCGGGTCATCAACACCAACCTCAAGGGATACTTCCTGGTGGCCCAGGCGGTGGCTCCGGGCATGCTGGAGCGGGGCTACGGCAAGGTGATCAACATGTCCTCCATCTTCGGGGGGGTGGGCATGGTGAACCAGCTGGCCTACGCCTCTTCCAAGGGCGGGGTGAACCAGATGACCAAGGTGATGGCCCTGGAGTGGGCCCAGCAGGGGGTCAGGGTCAACGCCATCGCGCCCACCTACTTCGAGACCGAGCTGGTCACCCAGATACGCGAGGACCCCGAGCGTTTCGCCTTTATCAACGAGCGCACCCCCATGGGCCGCTGGGGCTATCTGCCCGAGCTGGAAGGCATCGTGATCTTCCTGGCCTCGCCGGGTTCCGACTTCATCACCGGCCAGACCATCTACATCGACGGCGGCTGGACCGCCTGGTAGGGGAGGGGGCCATGCTGATTCATGAGATACTGGCTTTTTCCGCCTCCCGCCTGCCGGACAAGCCCTATCTGATAGAGGACGGCCGGGTGCTGAGCTTCGCCGACACCCTGGCCGGGGCCCGGGCCGTGGCGGCCAGCCTGCAAAAGGGCGGGGTGGGCTCCGGCGACCGGGTGGCCCTGCTGTTCGCCAACAGCATCGATTTCGTGCTGTGCTACTACGGGGTCCTGATGCTGGGCGCGGTGGTGGTGCCCATGAACAACCGCCTGGCCCCCAAGGAGCTGGCCTACGTGCTCAGCGACTCGGGGCCCAAGGCCCTGATCGTGCAGGAGCAGTTTTGGGAGGCGGCCCAGGCCATGGGCGAGATCGCCCCCCTGCCGGACCGGGTGATCCTGGCCGGCGGCCAGCCCCGCGAGGGCGTGGAGCACCTGGACGGCATCCTGGCCGGGGGCGGCGCGCCAGCGGGCAAGCCCGATCTGGGCCCCATGAGCCCGGCCTCGATCATGTACACCTCCGGCACCACCGGCCTGCCCAAGGGGGCCATCCTCAGTCACGGCAACGTGGCGGCCAACGCGCGCAACTGCGGGGCCCATCTGCAATACAAGCAGGGCGACACCACCTTGATCGTGGTGCCCCTGTTCCACGTCACCGGCCTGCACAGCCAGCTGGTGGCCTTTGCCTACGTGGGCGGCACCTGCGTGATCATGCGCGCCTACAACACCGCCGCCATGATCGAGCTCATGGCCAGGCACCGGGTGACGGTGACCTTCAAGGTGCCCACCATGTACACCCTGATGCTGGTCAACCAGGCCCTGCCGGCCAACGACCTGAGCGCCCTGCGCCTGGCCTGTTACGGCGGGGCGCCCATGGCCCCGGAGACCATCACCCAGCTCCAGGACCGCCTGGGGGTGGATTTGATCAACGCCTACGGCCTCACCGAGGCCACCAGCCTGGTCACCGCCCTGCCGCCCTGCGACGCGCTCAGAAAGGCGGGCTCCATCGGCCTGCCCACCACGGGCAACCGGGTCAAGGTGGTGGACGATCAGGACCAGGAGCTGCCGGCCGGCGCGGTGGGCGAGCTGCTCATAAAAGGGCCCATGGTGGTGCAGGGCTATTGGAACAAGCCCGAGGCCACCGAGGCGGCGCTCAAGGAGGGCTGGTTGCACACCGGCGACTTCGCGCGCATCGATCCCGAGGGGTTTGTCTACATCGCCGACCGCAAGAAGGACATGATCATCCGGGGCGGAGAGAACGTCTACTCCATCGAGGTGGAGTCGGCCCTGGTGACCCATCCGGGAGTGCTGGAGGCGGCGGTGGTGCCCCGGGCCCACAGCATCTTCGGCGAGGTGGTGCACGCCTTCGTGGTGTGCGCCCCCGGGGCCGCGCCCAGCGAGGACGAGATCATCACCCACTGCGCCGGGGTCATCGCCGACTACAAGGTGCCCGCCTCGGTGAGCCTGGTGGCCGAGCTGCCGCGCAACCCGGGCGGCAAGGTGCTAAAGAACGCCCTCAAGGAGCAGGTGCCCCCGGGCGACCCGCCGAGGCGCTAGCTCGCCTATTTCATGAGGGCTGGGTGGCATTAAACAACGAAGCAGTATTCGTGGCCCCATTATGAAAGAAGTTGCCGCGTCATCAAGGCTCGGTTTGCAACCAGAACCGGCACAGCCAGCCGCCGGAAGACAAGGCGCCTGGCAAGCGAGGGCCGCGGGCGTAGCTGAAGCTACGCCTAATACCGAGCGCGGCCAGCAACACCGTGTGCCGGTGGCTGGCGCAGCCGGACGCACGGCTTTTATGGAATATGCGGGCTAGGGGCTTACAATGAAAGTGGCGCTCAAGTTTTGCGGAGGGTGCGACCCTTCCTACGAGCGCGTGGAATATTGGGAGGCCATCCGCGACGCGGCCGGGGAAAGCATCGCCTGGCAGCATCCGGACCAGGGCGGGCACCAGATCATGCTGGTGCTCTGCGGCTGCGACACGGCCTGCCCCCTGCAAGAGTTGCCTTCGGACGAACCTATGCTGGTTATAACCAACGACCGCCAGGCTCCGGCCGAGGTGGCGGCCCGTTTGCTGGGCCGGGAGAGTTGAAACATGGAGCGTATCGTCACCAAGGATGATTACCTGAAGAGCCTGCGCGAGCAGGGGCACCTGGTCTACTTCAACGGCGAGCGGGTGGAGGACGTGACCAGCCACCCCGCCTTCAGGCCCCACGTTAACGCGGCGGCCAAGACCTATGAGATGGCCTTGATGCCCGAGTACGAGGATCTGGCCACGGCCATCAGCCACCTCACCGGCGAGCGCATCAGCCGCTTCACCCACATCCACCAGTCGGTGGAAGACCTGATAAAAAAGGTGCAGCTGCTCCGGGCCATCGCCCACGAGACCGGCTCCTGCTTCCAGCGCTGCGTGGGCTGGGACGCGCTCAACGCCACCTTCATGACCACCTACGAGATCGACCAAAAGCACGGCACCGACTATCACACGCGCTTTTTGGAGTACCTCAAGTATATCCAGTCCACCAACAGGATGGTGGTGGGCGGCATGACCGACACCAAGGGCGACCGCTCCCTGCCCCCGCACCAGCAGAAGGACCGGGACGTGTTCACCCACGTGGCCGAGCGCCGCGACGACGGCATCATCATCCGGGGCAACAAGGCCCACCAGACCGGCGGGGCCAACAGCCACGAGATACTCATCATGCCCACCCAGTTCATGCGCGAGGAGGACGCCGACTTCGCCCTGACCTGCGCCATCCCCCTCAACTCCCCCGGCGTGGTGCAGATCTTCGGCCGCCAGACCAACGACGACCGCCGCATCCACAGCCCCCTGGACGCGGGCAACGCGGAGTACGGCCTGGTGGGCGGCGAGACGCTCATCGTGTTCGAGGACGTGTTCGTGCCTTGGGAGCGGGTGTTCATGTGCGGCGAGACCGAGTTCTCCGGCCTGCTGGTGGAGCGCTTCGCCACCCTGCACCGCCAGAACTACGGCGGCTGCAAGGGCGGGGTGAGCGATGTGCTGGTGGGGGCCTGCGCCCTGGCCAGCGAGATGCAGGGCAGCGCCAAGGCCAGCCACGTCAAGGAGAAGATGGCCGAGATGATGCACCTTACCGAGACGCTCTACGCCGGTTCGGTCTCCTGCTCGGCCATGGGCCAGAAGACCGCCTCCGGGGCCTTCTACCCCGACCCGCTGCTGGCCAACTGCACCAAGCACAACGTGACCCGCCACGTGTATGAGATCGCCCGCCTGGCCCACGACGTGGCCGGCGGCATCCTGGCCACCATGCCCTCCGAGGCCGACCTGAGGCACCCGGAGATCGGCAAGTACGTGGAGAAGTACCTCTCCGGGGTGCACGGGGTGACCACCGAGAACCGCATGCGGGTGCTGCGGCTCATCGAGAACATGACCGGCGGCACCGCCCTGGTGGAGTCCATGCACGGGGCGGGCTCGCCCCAGACCCAGAAGGTCATGTACGGCCGCCTGGCCAAGATGGACATGAAAAAGAAGTGGGCCGCCAAGTTGGCCCAAGTCGAGGAGTAGCGAAAGGCGCCCAACTCCGGACTGCGAGGAGGGGCGGGGTCAAACCCCGTCCCTTTTCTTGTGGAGCGGCTTTCCGCCGGGGCGGGGCAATCCATGCCCGGGCCAGGCGGCGTCATCAACAAGCCAAAGGGCGGGGGAAACACCCCGCCCTGATTAATTCAATAAACTGAACGCCGGGTCCGCTAGGGCTCCACCACGATGCGCACCGGATCGCCGGTTTTTTGGTGCAGCATGTCCATGGCCTGGTTCACCTGGGTCAGGGGCAGGGTAAGGCTGATGGAGCCGGACAGGTCCAGCTTGCCGCTGGCCACCAAATCCACCAGGGTGCCGATCTCGCTGGTGGTGAAGCCGTAGGAGCCCAGCAGGGAGTTCTCGCGGCGCACGAAGGTGGTGGGCGGGGGCAGGGTGATGGGGTCCGGCCCCAGGCCGGCCACCGCGGCCCGGCCGCCGACGCGCAGGCAGTCCACCGCCTGGGCGATGGTGACCTGGGCGCCCACCAGCTCCACGGCCAGGTCCACCCCCAGCCCGTTGGTGGCCTCCAAGATGGCCGGCGCCACCTCCTGGCGCGAGGCGTCTATGGCCACATCGGCGCCCGAGGCCAGGGCCCGCTCCAGCACGGCGGGGCGAATATCCACCGCGATGACCTTGGCCGCACCGCCCAAGCGGGCCAGCTGCACCCCGTGGATGCCCAGGCCGCCGCAGCCGAACACGGCCACCGTTTCGCCGGGCCGCAGCTTGCCCACCGCGGTCAGGGCGTGGAAGGGCGTGGCCACCGCGTCGGTGATGATGGCCCCCTGGCTGAAGGGCACCTGCCCGGGCAGGGGCACCAGGTTGGCCGCGGGCACCAGCAGATATTCGGCCATGGCGCCCTCGGCCTGGATGCCGATGCAGCGGCGCTCCAGGCACACCTGCTGGTTGCCGCCCAGGCAGTTGGGGCAGGAGCCGCACACGAAAAAGCAGCAGGCCACCACCCGGTCTCCCAGGGCCAAACCCTCCACTCCCGGGCCCAGCTCGGCCACCTCGCCGCTGGGTTCGTGGCCCAGGGTGATGGGGGTGAAGGCGGTGGGGGTGACCCCCTCGTAGGCGATGTGGATGTCGGAGCCGCAGACCCCGCAGGCCCTCACCCGGATGAGCACCTCGCCGGGGCCCGGGGTGGGGGTGGGGATCTCCTCCAGGGCCAGGGGACGGCCCACCTCGTAGAATCGCGCCGCTAGCATGGTTGACTCGCTTTTACCAGGAAGGGGGATGGTTGACCCACAGAATGTGGCAGTCCTTGTCGCCGGGGTTGTTGAAGCTGTGGTCTTGCTGAGAGTGGAAGTAGAAGCTGTCGCCCTGGCCCAGGGTGTAGGAGGCGCCGTCCACGTTGAGCTCCAGGGAGCCTTCCAGGATCAGGCCGAACTCCTCGCCCTCGTGCTTGTAATCGCCCACGCTGCCCCCGCCCGGGCCCACGATGGCCAGGCGGGCGTCCATGGCCCGGTCCGGGCCCCGGGGGATGAGCACCTCGATGCGCAGCTTGGATCGTTGGAAAGAGGCCCGGGGGCGCTTGGCCCTGCGCATCACCACCTCTTCACCCACGTTGTCGTCAAAGAGCCTTACGATGGTGGTGCCCAGACCCTCGGCAATTTTTTTCAGGCGGCTGATGGAGGGGTCAACCTTGTCGTTTTCGACCATGGAAAGATAGGAGGGGGCGCAGCCGATGCGTTCGGACGCCTGTTTTAAAGAAAGCTTTTGGCCCTTGCGCAGCGCCCTGAGCTTCGCCCCTAGTGATCCCATGCCCCGCTCCTTTCCAGCATTTTCCTAAGTTCAATATATTGAACATAATCGGGGGGCGCTTGAAAATCAAGTGAAACCAACTAAGGGCTTGCCTAGTTTCAGCATGTTGAACATAATGATTTCATCAAGCGATTCATACTGACCGGCTGGCCCATGGTTTGCCCCGCCAGCTCCCACGCCGGCCGCGGGAGAAGCATGAGCGACCGCCCGCCCTGCGACCTCAAGAAAAAATTGGCGCCTCTGGCGCCGGTGCTGGACGCCGCCTCCACGGGCATGGTGATCATCGACGCCACGGGCACGGTGGTGCTGTTCAACCAGGCGGCGCGCCGCCTGCTGGGCCGCGGGGATCACGACCAGGTGGGGCGGCCCTTCAAGGAAGTGAGCCCCGAGGCCTGGCCGGACATGCAAAAGATCCTGGCCGGGGGCGGGCCCCAGATCGGCCGCCGCCTGAACATCTACGCGGCCACCATCGTGGCCAACCGCAACCCCATCGTCCTGGAAGGCCGGGTGGCCGGGGTGATCAGCGTTTTCCAGGACATCTCCCACTACGAGGCCCTGATCAGCGAGCTCAGGGGCTACAAGGAGCTGCACCGCCAACTGGAGGCCATCTTCGAGACCTCCCACGACGGGCTCTACATCGCCGACGGCAACGCGGTGACCGTGCGCGTCAACAGCGCCTACGAGAAGATCACCGGGCTCGAGCGCGGGACCCTTTTGGGCCGCAACATGCACGATCTGGTGCAGGAAAAGTACTTCGACCACTCGGTGACCCTGGACGTGCTCAAAAAGGGCCGCTCGGTCACCATCATGCAGAACATCAAGGGCTCCAAGCAGGTGATGGTCACCGGCACCCCGGTCCTGGACGACGAGGGCAAGGTGGCCCTGGTGGTCACCAACGTGCGCGACATGACCAGCCTGAACAACCTGCGGGGCCAACTGGAGCAGAGCCGCCTGCTCTCCTCGCGCTATTACCAGTCGCTTCTGGAGCAGGAGCAGTACGAGGCCGCGCTCATCGACATGGTGGTCAAGTCCTCGGCCATGGAGCTGGTCTTGGCCAAGGCGGTGAAGGTGGCCGCGGTGGACGCGGCGGTGCTCATCACCGGCGAGTCCGGGGTGGGCAAGACGCTGTTGGCCCGCACCATCCACCGCATGTCCAACCGCCGCGACCGGCCCATGGTCAAGATCAACTGCGGGGCCATCCCCGCCTCGCTGATGGAAAGCGAGCTATTCGGCTACCGCAAGGGGGCCTTCACCGGGGCCGACCCCGCGGGCAAGGCCGGGCTGCTGGAGGCGGCCCACCAGGGCACCGTGTTCCTGGACGAGGTGGCCGAGCTGACCCCGGCCATGCAGGTGAAGCTGTTGCAGGTGATCGAGGAGGGGGTCTTCACCCGGGTGGGCGACACCACCCCCACCGAGGTGGACGTGCGACTCATAGCGGCCACCAACCGCCAGCTCAAGCAGGAGGTGGCCGCGGGCCGCTTCCGGCAAGACCTGTTCTACCGCCTCAACGTGGTGCCCATCGAGATCCCGCCCCTGCGGCAGCGGCGCGAGGACATCCCCCTGCTGTGCAAGCGCTGCCTGGAGGGCCTGGAAAAGGCCCAGGGCCTCAAGAAGCGCCTGGCCCCGGAGGTGGTGGACGCCCTGATGGGCTACGCCTTCCCGGGCAACGTGCGCGAGCTGATGAACGTGCTGGAGCGCATGGCCATCATGAGCGAGGGCCAGACCATCGGCGCGGCCGACCTGCCCGCCGAGCTTCGCCAAGGCGCGGGCGGGACACTGGCCAGCGGGCTGGGGCTCAAGCAGGCGGTGGAGGCCTCGGAGGCCTCCATCATCCAGGGGGCCCTGGAGACCCACCAGACCCTGACCCAGGCGGCCAAGGCCCTGGGGGTTCACCCCACCACCCTGTGGCGCAAGATGGTCAAGTACGGCCTGCGGGAAGATGCACAACTGCATTAATATTGCAATTGTGCAATAAACAGAATTGTTTAGCTATAATAGCGAGTTATAGGAAGTTTTTGGGTAAAGTACTTCATAGTATTGCGTTTTTGCAATAACAGCCCGGATCCCCGGGAAGGCGCTGTTCGGCATCTTCAGTCATTACACCACGTTAGGCGCAACCACCTCCGGCACGCAATTTGCTTAAGCTAGAGGGGATTAGGGCCGGACGAGCATAAAGCCGTTTACGGACCGGCCAGGGGCCGGGCATGCCGTGCGCGGCAGGTCTGTTTGGTTAGTCGGCACAACCGAACAAAATGGAGGGAAGTATGGCTGACAAGACTAATCGTAGGCAATTTTTGAAAATGGCCGGCGCCGCCGGTCTGGGGGCGGGCGCGGCAAGCCTGATGGGCACCAAGGCCCTGGCCGCCAAAAAGTCCATCCCCAAGACCCCGGTCAAGGTGGCTGCCATCAGTTTCCTGAGCGGACCGGCGGCCGGCCCCTTCGGCATCCCGGGCGACAACTCCTACAAGATGATGGCCGACATCTACAACAAGCAGGGCGGCATCCTGGGCCGCAAGATCGACCTGGTCAGCCTGGACGAGGCCGGCGGGGCCAAGACCCAGGTGGAGCTGGCCCGCAAGCTGATCCTGGAAGACAAAGTCGACGTGATCCTGGGCTACATCTCCTCCGGCGACTGCAAGGCGGTGATGCCCCTGTCCGACGAGCTGGGCGGGCTGATGCTGGCCTATGACTGCGGCACCCACGTGCTCATGGAGGGCAAGAAGAGCCCCTACAAGACCCCCAAGTACGACCTGGGCTTCCGCACCAGCGCCCACCTGGGCCAGGACAACATCGCCCTGGCCCTGGCCATCAAGAAGTACATGCCCAACGTGAAAAAGATCGCGGGCATCAACCAGGACTACGCCTGGGGCCGCGACTCCTGGCACATCTTCGAACTGGCCATCAAGAAGCTCCTGCCCAAGGTGGAGATCGTCAAGACCCTGTGGCCCAAGATCTTCACCACCGACTTCACCGCCCACATCAGCGCCCTGCAAGGCTCGGGCGCCGAGATCATCCACAGCTCCATGTGGGGCGGCGACGCGGTCACCTTCCTGAAGCAGGCCAAGGCGTCCGGGCTGTTCAAGCAGGCCAAGATGGCCCTGAGCCGGGGCGAGCCGTACCCGCAGGAGTTGGGCGCCGAGTTCCCCGAAGGCCAGTTCATCTGCTGCGCCGGGGCCCACTACTTCCTGTACCCCTCCTGGGACAAGTGGCCCCTGAACAAGTGGTTCGTGGCCGAGTTCAAGAAGCGCTACAACAAGTACCCCACCTATCCCAGCTATCACGCTTTCCAGGCCATCACCGCCTACAAGACCGCGGTGGAAAAGGCCTCCTCCCTGGTGGGCGGCTGGCCCACCATCGAGCAGACCGCCAAGGCCATGGGCAACCTGAGCTTCGAGACGCCCAGCGGCTACTGCGTGATCAACAAGGACCACAACGCCCGCGAGGACTGCCTGGTGGGCATTTCCAAAATGACTAAGGACTACCCCTTCCCCATCCTCGATCCCGACCGTTTGGAGGTGTTCCCCTCCTTCCAGGTGAACGCACCGGCCGGCCTGAGCACCGAGGAGTGGATCGCGGGCTGGAAGTCCTAGGATCCCTTTCGTCTGAGCGCCGCCGCCGGGCCTAACCGCCCGGCGGCGGC
>JAIPEN010000010.1 GCA_021737145.1 Desulfarculaceae bacterium
CCCAAATCCACACCCAAGCGACAAAAAAGGGGTAGCGACTTTGCACTAACCCCTTGAAATCATTGGAGCCGGCGGGCGGATTCGAACCGTCGACCTGCTGATTACGAATCAGCTGCTCTACCCCTGAGCTACGCCGGCTTTTAGTTCTGAGCCTTTATATCAGAGCCCGGGCCAGATGGCGACCCGGGCTCGATGCCTGCTTGGCGGGTGAACCCTGTCTCAGGTGCCCATGTTCCAGGAGTTGAGGTATTTCTCCTGCTCCTCGGTCAGCTCGTCGATGTCCACCTTGAGCGCGGCCAGCTTGAGCTGGGCCACCTCGGCGTCGATGAACTCGGGCACCGGGTAGACCGTCTTTTCCAGGTCCGCCGCGTTGGCCTTCATGTAGGCGGCGCACAGGGCCTGGTTGGCGAAGCTCATGTCCATCACGCTGGAGGGATGGCCCTCGGCGGCGGCCAAGTTGATCAGGCGGCCCTCGCCGAGCACGTACACCTGCTTGCCGTTGTTCATGGTGTGCTCCACCACGTACTCGCGGATCTCGCGGGTTTCCTTGGTCACCTCGGCCAGGCCGTCCAGGTCCAGCTCCACGTTGAAGTGGCCGCTGTTGGCCACGATGGCCCCGTCCTTCATGGCCAGGAAGTGCTCCTGGCGGATCACCCCGATGTCGCCGGTGACCGTGCAGAAGAAGTCGCCGATCTGGGCCGCCTCGGCGATGGGCATCACCTGGTAGCCGTCCATCACCGCCTCCAGGGCCCTGAGCGGGTCCACCTCGGTGACGATGACCTTGGCCCCCAGACCGTTGGCCCGCATGGCCACCCCGCGGCCGCACCAGCCGTAGCCGCAGACCACGAAGTAGGAGCCCGAGATCAGGCGGTTGGTGGCCCGGATGATGCCGTCGATGGTGCTCTGGCCGGTGCCGTAGCGGTTGTCGAACAGATGCTTGGTCATGGCGTCGTTGACCGCCACGATGGGATAGGCCAACACCCCGTCGGCGGCCATGGCCCTCAGCCGGATCACCCCGGTGGTGGTCTCCTCGGTGCCGCCGATAATGCCGCTGATCAGGTCCTTGCGCTCACTATGAATCTGGCTGACCAGGTCGGCCCCGTCGTCCATGGTGATGTTGGGCGCCGCGTCCAGCACCGCGTTCAGATGCTGGTAATAGGTCTCGGTGTCCTCGCCCTTGATGGCGTAGACGCTTATGCCGGCGTGCTCCACCAGGCTGGCGGCCACGTCGTCCTGGGTGGACAGGGGATTGGAGGCGCAGATCACCACCTCGGCCCCGCCAGCCTTTAGGGTCTCGCAGAGATTGGCGGTCTCGGTGGTCACGTGCAGGCAGGCGGCCAGGGTCACCCCCTCCAGGGGCTTGTCCTTTATAAAGCGCTCCCTGATCTGCCCCAGCACGGGCATGGAGCGGCCGGCCCACTCGATGCGCAGTTTTCCCTTGTCAGCCAGACCGTGGTCGGCAATATCGCATTTCATAAGTAACGGCTCCGCCTCAGCAAGAGGCCTTGAGATTGAAGTATTCCTGAATGGCGTCGGCCCGGTCGGTCAGCTCCCAGGTGAAGCCCTCCTCCTCGCGGCCGAAGTGGCCGTAGGCGGCGGTGCGCTTGTACACCGGACGCTTGAGGTTGAGCTGGTGGATCATGGCCGCGGGCCTAAAGTCGAACAGCTTGGGCATGGCCGCGGAGAGCTTGTCCTCCTCCACCTTGCCGGTGCCGAAGGTGTTGACCAAAATGGAAACCGGCTCGGGCACCCCGATGGCGTAGGCCACCTGCACCTCGCACTTGTCGCATACGCCCGAGGCCACCAGGTTCTTGGCCGCGTAGCGGGCGTAGTAGGAGCCGGAGCGGTCCACCTTGGAGGGGTCCTTGCCGCTGAAGCATCCGCCGCCATGGCTGCCCTGGCCGCCGTAGGTGTCCACGATGATCTTGCGGCCGGTGACCCCGCAGTCGCCGTGGGGGCCGCCCACCACGAAACGGCCGGTGGTGTTGATGAACATCTTGGTGTCGCCGTCGAGCCACTCGGCGGGCAGCACCTTTTTGATCACCTCGTTGATGATGGCTTCCTTGAGGGTCTCGTACTTCACGTCCGGGCTGTGCTGGCTGGCGATGACCACCGCCTCCACCCGCTTGGGCAGGCCGTTTTCGTACTGCATGGTCACCTGGCTCTTGCCGTCCGGGCGCAGGAAGCCCAGGGAGCCGTTCTTGCGAACCTTGGCCAAACGGCGGGCCAGCAGATGGGCGTAGTGGATGGGCGCGGGCATCAGCTCCGGGGTCTCGGTGCAGGCATAGCCGAACATGATCCCCTGGTCGCCGGCCCCCTGCTCGCCGAACAGGCTGGTGTCGGCGGTGACCCCCTGGGAGATGTCGGGCGACTGCTTGTCGATGCTGGTGAGCACCGCGCAGGTCTCCCAGTCAAAACCCATGGAGGAGTTGGTGTAGCCGATGCCCTTGATGGTGTTGCGCACCACCTCGGGTATGTCCACGTAGGTCTCGGTGGTTATCTCGCCGGCCACCATGGCCATGCCGGTGGTCACCAGGGTCTCGCAGGCCACCCGGCTTTCGGGGTCGTCCTTGAGCATGGTATCCAAAATGGCGTCGGAAATCTGGTCCGCCACCTTGTCCGGATGGCCCTCGGTCACCGATTCGCTGGAGAACAGGTAGTTGTCACCCATCCCGCAAGCCTCCTTTTGGCTCTTATTGTCAACAAGAGTAGAAATTTAACTTCCACCCCCGGGTATGTCAAGGAACGGGGCGGCGGCAAGAGTTGCGCCGGGGGCGCGGGACGGGGCGGGGCTAAGGCGAAACCGCCCCCCCGAAGGCGGGGGGCGGCGCCTGATTGCGACGGCGGCCCTGGCGGGTCGGCCGGAATTTTTTTTACTGGGCCACCCTCAGGCCGTGCTTTTCCTCGCGGGTGATCTTGGCGATCTTGTTGTCATCGTCCAACAGCACCGACAGGGGCTGGTGCGCGGCCAGCTCGGCCTCGTCCAGCCAGCAGGAGGTGACGATGATGATCTTGTCGCCCACCTCGCCCTTGCGGGCGGCCGCCCCGTTTAGGCAAAAGACACCGCTGCCCCGGGGGCCGGGGATGATGTAGGTCTCGAAGCGCTCCCCGTTGTTGATGTTGTAGACCGAGATCATCTCGTGGGGAATCATCTCGGCCGCTTCCATCAGGTCCTGGTCCACCGACAGGCTGCCCTCGTAGTGCAACTCGGCTTCGGTCACCGTGGCCCGGTGCAGCTTGGATTTGAACATATGGCGTTGCATGATCGTCCTCTATTCAGGGCGTCTTTAGTTCAATGCGTCGTTGTCTATCAAACGGGTGGAGCCCAGCCACACGGCCAGGGCCATGCGGGCCGGACCGTCAAGGCTGGCCAGCGGAGTCAGGTCCTCGGCGTCCACCACCTCGGCATACTCCAGGCGCGCGCCCGGAGTCTGGTTTATCTCTTGGACGGCCACGTCCTTTATGGCCGCCGCGTCGCTCTCGCCTCCGGCGGCCAGGGCGCGGGCCTGGTCCAGGGCGCGGCGCAGGCACAGGGCGTTGGCGCGCTCCTCGGGGCTCAGGTGCACGTTGCGGCTGCTCAGGGCCAGGCCGTCGGCCTCGCGCAGGGTGGGCCGCCCGATCACCTCCAGGCCCATGTCCAGGTCGCGGGCCATGCGCTGGATCACCTTGAGCTGCTGATAGTCCTTTTCGCCGAACACGGCCAAATGGGGCGCCACCGCACCGAACAGCTTGGCCACCACCGTGGTCACCCCGTCGAAGTGGCCCGGCCGGTGGGCTCCGCAGAGCCCCTCGCTCAGGCCCGCCACGCTGATCTTGGAACAGAAGCCCTCAGGATACATGGCCGGGGCGGTGGGGGCGTAGATAACGTCCACCCCGTGCCCGGCGCACAAGGCGCTGTCCTCCTCCCAGGTGCGGGGGTAGGCCTCCAGGTCGTCGGAGCGGTCGAATTGCAGGGGGTTGACGAAGATGCTCACCACCAGTTCGTCGCAGTTGGCGCGTGCGTAATCCACCAGGGACATGTGCCCGGCGTGCAGGGCGCCCATGGTGGGCACCAAGGCCACGCGCCGGCCGGCGGCACGCGCCGACTCGCTGTGGGCCCGCATATCCCGCGGGTTGCGTATTACGGTGAGATTGTGAGACACGCTTTTCCGTCCCGGTCGCGCCTGCGATCCAAGCGGTGGCAGCCAAGGGGCCTTCCCTGTTCCGCGCCTGGTGGTCCTGCCCGTAGCCCGGGGGCTCTCAAGCGGCCGCGTGGAAAAGCGATGGCCTGGGAATCCAACGGCATAATTGCTAACACAGGCCCCATGGCCTGTCAAATGAAAGGTAAAGCTTTTTGGCGGCCTTGCAAGGGCAATCTTTGCCCGGCTTCCTGGCGGGGCCGGCCCGCCCCGGGGTTGATCCCCTGGCCGAAGAAAATGTTAAAATCAATCAACTCAAAATATCAGGGCATTGCCCCGGTTACCCCCGGCCGCGGCCGGAGGGCCAAGACCGCCTTGAGGAGGAATGACCGTGAAAAAACCAAGTCTCGTCCGTTTGGCCCTGATCCTGTTGGCCGCCCTGGCCCTGGCGGGCGCCAGCCTGGGGGCGGCCCAGGCCTTTTACAAGGAGATCAAGCTCTGCCCCAGCGACCAGAACCTGTGGGTGAACGGGCTGGACCCCAACAAGGACACCCACACCGCGGCCACCTGCGTAAAGGGCGAGAGCAAGGTCAACTGGTCACTGGACGTCATCGCCACTCAGGGCGGCGGGCTCTGGGGCCAGGGCTTTGAGTGCGCCGGCCGCGATCCCTGGACCTACAAGAACACCTATCACCACGCCACCAACCTACAGTACTTCGGGCAGGTGGGCTGCGTGCTGATCAGGATCACCCAGGACTAGGCCGGGCCGCTCCGCTCATGGATTGAAGGGGCTGATCACCGTCTCCCGCCCCGCCTCCAGGGTCACGTTGCGGGTGGCCTTTTCGTCCAGCAGATAGATGGCCTCGCTCCGGGTGCGCCAGCGGGGGTCGTAGTCGCGGTACACCGTGCCGTCGGGGCCCTTGCGGTAGATATAGGAGTCGCCCTCCTGCTCCTGCCAGGAGCGGTCCAGGCTGGCCTCCAGCCTCAGGCGGAGCTGGTGCTGGCCGGGCGGGGCCAAAAAAACCCGCCGGTCCACCAAGTGGTAGCCGTCCAACAGCTCCTTTTGCCCCGGGGCCAGGGGCAGGCGGAACCAGCTCCCGTCCTCGCCCCGCACCTCGGCCCGGATATCCCAAAAGGGGCCCATGAAGCTGTCCATGCGCACCGCCCGGCTGGGAAAGGGCCCCCGCCGCTCCAGGCCGCTTTGCAGAGCCTCGGGGGTGATGCTCCGCTGCACCGCCACCACCAGCCTGGCCGGGTTGGGCCCCGGATCGGCCACGGGCGGACCGCAGGCGCTGAGCAGCAGGGCCAGGGCCGACAAGGCCAGCAGGGCTTTGGGCATCACGGGCTCGCCTCCTTGGAAGCTTGATCCCCCTACCTAATTATTATGACACAAGGAAATCAGGCGGGGCCCGCCTGGGCCAGGGCGCGGGCCAGGGCGGCAAACTCGGCCAGCGACAGGGTTTCGGCCCGGCGGGTGGGCTCGACCCCCGCCGTTGCCAGCAGGGACAGGGCCGCCTCGCGGGGCAGGCTCAGGCCCCCGGCCAGGCTGTTGGCCAGGGTCTTGCGGCGCTGGCTGAAGGCCGCCTTGACCGCGCGGCTCAAGCTCGCCTGGCCCTCGGGGCCCAGCTCGGCCGCCGGGGCCGGGCGGGGAGCCAGGTGCACCACCGAGCTGGCCACGGCCGGGCGGGGGAAAAACTGGCCCGGCCCCACCTCCATGCCCGGCCGCACCTGGCACCACATCTGGACCAGCACCGAAAGGCGTCCCCAGTCCTTGCCGCCGGGCCCGGAGCATAGGCGGCGGGCCAGCTCCTTTTGCAGCATCAGGGTGGCGCCCCGCCACAGGGCGCGGTGGTCCAGCAGGTCGAACAACAGCGGGCTGGAGATGCTGTAGGGCAGGTTGCCCACGATGCGCAGGGGGCCGCCCACTTCCGCGGCCAGGGCCTCCCAGTCCAGGCGCAGAGCGTCGGCCAGGCGGGGCTCCACATTGGAGGCCCCGGCCTCGGCCAACACCTCGCCCAGGGCCGCGAAGATGCCCCGGTCCACCTCCAGGGCGATGACCCGGTCCGCCAGCCCGGCCAGGGGCAGGGTGAGGGCTCCCAGGCCCGCCCCGATCTCCAGCACCGTGTCGCCGGGCTCGATGCCCGCGCTGGCCGCGATGGCCCGGGCGGTGGCTGGTTGGCAAAGGTAGTTCTGGCCGCGCTTCTTGCCCGCGTGCAGGCCGTGGGCCTTGAGGATGCCCGCGGGATGGGTCATGGGGCCGGCTCGGGAGGCAGGGCCCCGCCCCGGGGCAGGCGGCTGATGGCGTCGGCCGTGAGCGGCAGGCGGCGTCCGGCCCGCAGATGGTGGCAACCGGCGGCCGCGATCATGGCCGCGTTGTCGGTGCACAGCTCCAGGGGCGGCAGGGTGGCCCCCAGGCCGGCCTGGCCGGCGGCGTCTTGGAGAGCGGCCCGCAGGCGCCGGTTGGCCGCCACCCCCCCGGCCAGGGCCAGGTGGGTTATCCCGTGCTGCTTGGCCGCGGCCAGGGTCTTTTTGACCAGCACCTCCACCACCGCCTCCTGGAATCCGGCGCAGAGGTCCTCGATGCGGTAGTCCGCCCCCTGGTTGGCCTCGCGGAAGCGCACCACCGCGCTCTTGAGGCCCGAAAAGCTGAAGTCCAGGGTGCCGTCGTGCATCCGGGGGCGGGGCAGCACGATGGCCGTGGGGTCGCCTTGGGCGGCCATGCGGTCGATGATCACCCCGCCGGGGTAGCCCAGGCCGTAGAGCTTGGCCACCTTGTCAAAGGCCTCGCCCGCCGCGTCGTCCACCGTGGAGCCCAGCTCCTCCTGCTCTCCCGGGCCGCGCACCAAGAAGATGGAGGTGTGCCCCCCGCTGACCAGCAGGGCCAGGAAGGGATGGGGCGGAGGCTCCTCGCCCAGGGACAGGGCGGCCAGGTGGCCCTCCAGGTGGCTGACCCCGGTCATGGGCAGGCCCCGGCTCCAGGCCAGGGCCTTGGCCAGGTTCAGGCCGATCAACAGGGCGCCGATGAGCCCCGGCCCCTGGGTGACCGCCACGCCGGAGAGGTCATCCAGGGTGACCCCGGCCTCGCTCAGGGCCGCCTTGACCACCGGGGCCAGGTTTTCCAGATGCCGCCGGCTGGCCAGCTCGGGCACCACCCCGCCAAAGGGCGCGTGGTCCTTCACCTGGCTGGCCACCACCGAACTGAGCACCCGGCGGCCCTCGGCCACCACCGCGGCGGCGGACTCGTCGCAGGAGCTCTCGATGCCCAGGACCAGGCGTCCCGGGTCGGAATTATTGGCTGCGTTTTCCACTGAGGAAGTCCACGGCCTCGGCCACGTCCTGGGCGCTGCCCCCGATGAAGGGCACCCGCTGGTGCAAGTCGCTGGGGTCCACCTCCAACACCCGGCCCTGGCCGGTGGAGGCCGCGCCGCCGGCCTGCTCCATCAGGTAGCCCATGGGGTTGCACTCATAGAGCAGGCGCAGCTTGCCCCAGGGCTTCTTGGGGTCCTTGGAGTCGGCCGGATAGAGGAACACCCCGCCGTAGAGCAGGGTGCGGTGGATGTCGGCCACCATGGAGCCGATGTAGCGCAGGGAGTAGACCGCCTTGTCGTCGGTCTTGGTGCGCAGATAGCGGAAGTAGCTCTTGAGCTCCTCGCTCCAGTAGTCCCAATAGCCCATGTTGGCCGAGACGATCTTGCCCCGCTCCGGCACCTGGATGTCCGGATGGCTGAGCAAGAACTCGCCCACCGAGGGGTCCAGGGTGAAGCCGGAGACCCCGTTGCCCGTGGAGTAGACCAGCATGGTGGAGGAGCCGTAGAGCACGTAGCCCGCGGCCACCTGCTCGGTGCCGGGCTGCAAAAAGTCCGACAGGTCGCACTCGGGCCCGGTGGTGCGGCGCTTGAGGATGCTGAAGATGGTGCCGATGGACACGTTGGCGTCGATGTTGCTGCTGCCGTCCAGGGGATCGAACAGCACGATGTATTCGCCCAGGGTGCAGCCCCGGGGCGGCTCGATGGGGTCGGCGTCTTCCTCGGAGGCCAGCATGGCCACGTGGCCCGAGCGGTAGAGGCGGTCCACCATCAGGCCGTTGGAGAACTCGTCGAGCTTCTTGACCGTCTCGCCCTGCACGTTGCGCCGCCCGGTGCTGCCCAGGATGTCCACCAGCCCGGCCTTGTTGACCTCGCTGCTGATGATCTTGGCGGCCATGACGATCTCGTTGAGCAGATGGGTGAAGGCGCCGGTGGCCCCGGCCGAGGCGCTCTGCTGGTCGAGAATATGGTTGGTAATGGTGGTGCCGGTGCCCGAGTTCATGACCGTCCTCCTTGCCCAACGGCGCTGCCCGCGCCGCTCTTGATCAAGTGTGACCCTAATTTAACACAAAAGCCGCCCAGGGGCCGGGACAAGGGCCAAGAGATTACTCGGCGATAAAAGGAAAAAGCAGCGTGAACCGCCCCCGCCCATCCGCATAAAGCGAGGCGGCCGAGTCCGTCGCCGAGGCGCGAGGTTGCAGCCAATTGCCGACGCAGGCGTACACGTCAGTACGCCGAGGAGGCAATTGGCGAAACCCGCGCCGCAGGCAGGAATCGGCCGCCGCAGCCCGGATCAGGGCGACTGGCCTACCCCCCTTGCAGGGTCTTGAACAACTTATACCGAATACTGTCGCCCAGGGCCTGCCAGGAGGCCTCCAGCACGTCGAAGCTCACCCCCACCGTGCCCCAGCGGCTCTCGCCGTCACTGGACTCCACCAGCACCCGCACCCGGGCCTCGGTGCCGGCCGATCCGGCCAGCACCCGCACCTTGTAGTCCACCAGGGTCATGGCGCTGAGCGCGGGATAAAAGCGCGACAGGGCCTTTCTGATGGCGCGGTCCAGGGCGTTGACCGGGCCGTCGCCCATGGCGGCGGTGTGCTCCTCCACGCCCTCCACCTTCACCCGCACCGTGGCCTCGGACGAGGGCGGCTTGGCCTCGGACTCCTTGTAGTCGGCCACCCGGAAGCCCATGAGGTCGAAGAAGTGGCTGGGCCGTCCGCCCAGGCGGCGGTTGACCAACAGCTCCAGGGAGGCCTCGGCCGCCTCGTAGGCGTAGCCCTCGTTCTCCCGCTCCTTGAGCTCGTCCAGCATCTGTTTGATGCGGTGGTCATCCGGGGCCATGTCGAATCCCCAGTCGGCCAGCTTCTTGAGCAGGGCGGCGCGCCCGGCCAGGTCGGAGAGCAGATAGCGCCGGTTGTTGCCCACCAGCTCGGGGGAGACGTGCTCGTACAGGGCCGGGTCCTTTTCCACCGCCGAGATGTGCAGCCCGCCCTTGTGGGAAAAGGCGCTGGTGCCCACGTAGGGGGAAAAGGAGGTGGGCGGCTGGTTGGCCTGCTCGCGGATGAAACGGGCGGTGTCGGTGAGGCGGCGCAGCTGGTCCTCGGACAGGCAGGTGTAGCCCATCTTGAGTTGCAGGGTGGGGGCGATGGCGCAGAGGTCCGCGTTGCCGCAGCGCTCGCCCATGCCCCCGGTGGTGCCCTGCACCTGGCGGGCCCCGGCCTCCACGGCGGCCAGGGTGTTGGCCGTGGCCAGGTCGCCGTCGTTGTGGCAGTGGATGCCCAGGGTGATGCCGGGCAGGGCGGCGGCCACCTTGCCCACGCCCTGGGAGATCCAGGAGGGCAGGGAGCCGCCGTTGGTGTCGCAGAGCACCAAGGCCTCGGCCCCGGCCTCGGCGGCGGCCTTCAATACGGCCAGGGCGTAGTCCTCGTCCCGGGCCAGACCGTCGAAGAAGTGCTCCGCGTCGAAAAACACCCGCCGGCCGGCCTCTTTCATGTAGGCCACGCTGGCCGCGATGATCTCCAGGTTGCGTTCCAGCTCGATGCCCAGCTGGGCGGTTACGTGCTTGGACCAGGACTTGCCCACCAGGGCGCAGACCGGGGCCGGCGCGGCCAGCAGGGCGGCCAGGTTGGGGTCGTTGTCCGGGGTGCGTTTGGCGTGGTGGGTGGAACCAAAGGCCACCAGGACGGCGTTTTCCAGCTGGAGCTCGCCGGCCCGCTCGAAGAATTCCTGATCGCGGGGATTGGAACCGGGCCAACCTCCCTCGATGTAGTCCACCCCCAGGCGGTCCAACTGGCGGGCCACCTTGAGCTTGTCTTCGGGGGTGAGGACGAATCCTTCGGCCTGGGTTCCGTCCCGGAGAGTGGTGTCGTAAAGTTCGATGACCGGGGCGTTACCAGGCATATTTAGACCACGTCTTCTGGTTTGGGTGTGAGATCGTCGGCCAGGCCAAAGGCGTCGTGCAAGGCGCGCACGGCCAGCTCGGTGTACTTCTCTTCTATGACGCAGGAGATCTTGATCTCGCTGGTGTTGATGGTGAGAATGTTTATGTTCTCATCGGCCAGGGCCCCGAACATCTTGGTGGCCACGCCGGCGTGATTGCGCATGCCTATGCCGATGACGCTCACCTTGGCTATGCCGGTGTCGCCCAAAACCTCGGCCGCGCCTATCTTGCTGGCCGTGGCGCTCACGATGTCCATGGCCTGGTCGAAATCGGTCTTGGGCACGGTGAAGGTCAGGTCGGTCTTGCCGTCGGCCGAGGTGTTCTGGATTATCACGTCCACCACGATGCCCGCCCCGCTAACGGGGATGAAGACCTTGCTGGCGATACCGGGGGTGTCGGGCACGCCCTTTATGGTGATGCGGGCCTCGTTCTTGTTGTAGGCCACGCCGGAGATGATGAGCTTTTCGGTAATCTGGTCTTCGGGTACCACCATGGTGCCCTCCCGGTCTGTAAAGGTGGAACGTACGTGAATCTTGACCCCGAACTTGGCGGCGAACTCCACCGCGCGGATGTCCAAAACCTTGGCCCCCAGGGAGGCCATCTCCAGCATCTCCTCGTAGGAGACGCAGCCCAGCTTGCGGGCCTCGGGCGCCACGTTGGGATCGGTGGTGTAGACGCCCTCCACGTCGGTGTAGATCTCGCAGACATCGGCCCCCAGGGCGGCGGCCAGGGCCACGGCGGTGGTGTCGCTGCCCCCGCGTCCCAGGGTGGTCACGTCGCCGCTGTCCCAGTCCAGGCCCTGGAAGCCGGCCACCACCACCGCCTTGCCGTTTTCCAACAGCTCCTGAATGCGGGCGGTCTCCACGTCGGTGATGCGGGCCTTGCCGAACATGCGGTCGGTGAGGATGGCCGCCTGAAAGCCCAGCAGGGAGCGGGCCTCCAGGCCCATCTCCGACGCGGCCATGCAAAACAGGGCCACGGACTGCTGCTCGCCGGTGGCCATCAACACGTCCAGCTCGCGGGCCCGGGGGCGCTGGCTTATCTCGTGGGCCAGCTTGATCAGGCCGTCGGTGACCCCGCTCATGGCCGAGAGCACCACCACCATCTGGTTGCCCGCCTCGGCCCGGGCCTTCACCTTGGCCGCCACGTTCTGGATCTTCTCGATGCTGCCCACCGAGGTGCCGCCGTATTTCTGCACTATCAGGGCCATAACTTCAGCCTAGTCCCGGCGCTTCAAGCGCCTGCTGCAACCAATCCATAATCTCCGGCGGCCCGCTGAGAACCGCCCGGCGCGTATCGTCATCCAAGGGCGTCAGCTCAACCATGACCGCCGTGTTCGGCCAGAGGCCGGGGGCCCGTTCGGCCCACTCCACGGCCAGCACCCCGGCCACGGCTTCCTCGAGCATCTCCAGCTCGGCCGCCTCGCCCGCCTCCAGGCGGTAGAGGTCGGCATGGAAAAAGTCCACCCGGCCGGGGTAGTGGTTCATCAGGGTGAAGGTGGGCGAGACTATGGCGTAGTCCCCGCTCACCCCCAGGCCCCGGGCCAGCCCCCGGGCCAGCACCGTCTTGCCCGCGCCCAGCCGGCCCACCAGCAAAACCACCCCGCCGGGGCCCAGCCGGGCTCCCAGGCTCTCGCCCAGGGCCACGGTGTCCGCCTCGCCGGGTAAAACCATCTCCAGGCGGACCTGGGGCCGCCCGGCATCTTTTGCCTTTACCATGGGCCTAGCCGCCTAGCAAGGGTCCGGGCCCTCGTCCCCCTCGTCCAGGGGGTCTTCCAGGGCGGCAAAGGCCTCGGGCAGCCAGTCGGCCAGCTCCCCGGCGGCCAGGCCCCGCTGGCCGTATTCGGCCGAGGCCAGGTCGGCGGCCAGGCCGTGCGCGTACACCCCGGCCAGGGCCGCGGCCAGGGCTCCCAGGCCCTGGGCCATGAGCCCTCCGATCACCCCGGCCAGCACGTCGCCGCTGCCCCCGCTGGCCAAAAGCGGGTTGCCCGTGGGGTTCACCCAGGCGCGGCCCTCGGGCTCGGCCACCACGGTGCGGGCTCCCTTGAGCACGGCCACGCAGTCGCCCTTGGCGGCCAGCCGGCGGGCGGCGGCCAAACGGTCGGCCTGCACCTGATCGGTGGATATGCCCAGCAAGCGGGCCGCCTCGCCGGGATGGGGGGTTATAACCGCCTCGGCCGCGCCGGGGCCCGCCTCGCCGAAGCCCTGGCCCAGGGCGAAGAGCCCGTCCGCGTCCACCACCAGGGAAGTTTCGTTCTGGGCCCACAGGGCGCGGGCCAGCTCCAGGGAGCCCTCCTCGCGGCCCAGGCCCGGGCCCAGCACCACGGCCGAGCGCTCGGCGCACATGGGCAGCACCGTGCCCAGGGCCTCGGCGCTCAGGCCGCCGGAGGCGCTTTCGGGCAGGGGCTGGCTCATGGGCGCGGTCAGCTTGGCCTCGGCGATGGGGTTGAGCGAGGCGGGCAGGCCCACCGTGACCAGCCCGGCCCCGGCCCGGAGGCCGCCCATGGCCGCCAGGCAGGGCGCCCCGCTCTTGCCCGGGCTGCCCCCCAGCACCAGCAGATGCCCGAAGGTGCCCTTGTGGCCCGCGGCCGGGCGGGGGTTCAAAAGGGCGGCCGCCAGGTCCTCGTCCAGCAGGAAGCAGGCGGGCTCCAGGGCGTCGATCACCTTGGGCGGGATGGAGATGTCGATGAGGAACAGCTCGCCGCAGTGCTCCCCGCCGTCCAGCACCAGGCCCTGCTTGACCAGGCCGAAGGTGGCGGTGAAATCGGCCACCACCGCCGCGCCCAGGGGGGCCCCGGTGTCGGCCGAGAGCCCGGAGGGGATGTCCACCGCCATCACCGGGGCCTCCAGCCCGTTGAGCAGGTCGATGGCCTCCCCATAGCGCCCGGTCACCTCCTTGCTCAGGCCGGTGCCCAGCAGGGCGTCGATGAACAGCTCGTGCCCCGCGATCTCGCCGGCCAGCTTGCCGAAGCTCTCGGAGTCCGGGCACTCCTTGACCACGACCCCGCAGTTCAGGGCCACCTTGAGGTTCAGGGCCGCGTCGCCTGTGAGCTGGTCCTTGTTGGCCATGAGGTAGCAGGTGGCCAGAGCCCCCTGGTTGGTCAGGATGCGGGCCATGGCCAGGCCGTCGCCGCCGTTGTTGCCCCGGCCGCACAACACGGCCACGCTCAGGCCCTCCACCTCGCCCATGGCCTCGGTGAGCACCTGGACCGCGCCCTGGGCGGCGTTTTCCATGAGCACCGCGCCGGGGATGCCGATGTTGTCGATGGTCTCGCGGTCGCAAGACTGCATTTGCTCGGCGCTAAGCAGGATCATGACTTCTCCAGAACCACCACCGCCGCGGCGTAGTCGCCCTCGTCGGTGAGGCTAACGAAACTGTGAGCTATGCCGTTGTCCTCGGCCCAGGCCTTGGCCCGCCCGTGCAGAGAGAGCTCGGGCTTGCCCCTGGGGTCGTGTTTGACCTCTATGTCGGTCCAGCCCAGGCCCCGGCGGCCCAGGCCGTTCATGCCCAGGCCGGCCGCCTTGGAAAAGGCCTCCTTGGCCGCGAAGCGCAGGGCCAGGGCCGAGGCCCGGTCGGGCCGGCTCAGGCACAGGGCGCGCTCATAGGGCGTGAAGCAGCGCTCCAGAAAGCGCGCGCCGTGGCGCTCCAAGGCCCGGCCGATGCGCGCCACCTTGGCCAGGTCCAGGCCCAGTCCGTAGATCACGGGGCTACAGCCGCCGCTGCACCGGCTCGGAGGGCCGGTTGCTGGCCGCGGTGCGCACCAGGGCCAGCATCTCGCCCACCGCCTGCTCCAGGCCCACGAACACCGCCCGGGCGATGATGGAGTGGCCGATGGAGTACTCCTCGATTTCGGGCATGGCCAGCAGGGGATGCACGTTGCGGAGGTTCAGGCCGTGGCCCGCGGCCACCTTGAGCCCCAGGCGCGAGGCCAGGCGGGCCGAGTCCTCCAGGGCGCCCAGGAGCTTCAGGCGGCTCTCCTCGTCCGGGGCGTTGCAATAGGAGCCGGTGTGCAGCTCCACGATCTGGGCCTCCACCTGGTGGGCCGCCTTGATCTGCTCGCTGGTGGGGTCGATGAACAGGCTCACCCGGATGCCCGCCTGCCTGAGCGCGGCCACCGCCGCCCGCATACTCTCCAGGTTGCCGGCCACGTCCAGGCCGCCCTCGGTGGTCAGCTCCTGGCGCTTTTCGGGCACCAGGGTGCACAGGTCCGGCCCCACCCGCCCGGCGATGCCGATCATCTCGTCGGTGGCGGCCATCTCCATGTTCAGGTCGCCCTTGACCACCTGCCTGAGCACCTCCAGGTCGCGGTCCTGGATGTGGCGGCGGTCCTCCCGCAGGTGCACGATGATGCCGTCGGCCCCGGCCTTTTCGGCCAGGATGGACGCCCACACCGGATCGGGTTCGTCGATGCCCCGGGCCTGGCGCAGGGTGGCCACGTGGTCAACATTCACACTTAGACGGGCCACAGGCACCCTCCTTTCTTCGCCGGCTTCGCCAGCCACCGGGATACGGCGTTGCTGGCTTCGCTCTGGCCTCGGCGTAGGCTTTGCTACGCCTCCGGCCCTCGCTTGCCAGCGCCTTGTCTACCGGCGGCTGGCTGTGCCGGGCCAGGAAAAAATTTACTGCGGCAAGGCCGAGGACGCCATTAGGCCCGCTAGGCCGCACTGGCGGCCAGCAGCTCCTCGGTCTTTTGTTCCATCAGACGGGCGGGCTCTCCGCCCTGCTCGTGTTCATGTCCCAATAGATGCAATATGCCGTGAATTATCAGGCGCATCAAGTGCTGGTCCGGGTCCAGGCCGTTGTCGGCCGCCTCGCGGGCGGCATAGGGGGCGCTAACCACCACGTCGCCCAGGAGCTCCGGAGTCAGATCGGCGCCCTCCCCTTCGCCCTGGGCAAAGGAGATGACGTTGGTGGGGCCCTCCCGGCCCAGCCATTGCCGGTTCAGGGCCGCGATCTCCTCGTCGCCGCAGATGACCAGCGAAAGCTCGGCCTCCGGGGCCAGCTCCAGGGCGGCCAGGACCCGCTGCGTCCGGGCGGCGATGGCCCGGGCATCGAGCGCCAGGCCATCGTCCATGTCCAAGAGCACCGGCACGCCTAGGCCCCGTTGCCCACGGCGTCGTAGGCCCGGATGATCTGCCTGACCAGGTGGTGGCGCACCACGTCGCGCTC
Source organism: Desulfarculaceae bacterium (assembly GCA_021737145.1). Classification (GTDB taxonomy): domain Bacteria; phylum Desulfobacterota; class Desulfarculia; order Desulfarculales; family Desulfarculaceae; genus Desulfoferula. The sequence continues at coordinate 15,534 of JAIPEN010000010.1, forward strand.
GTCAAAGTCCACGAAGCCGATACCCTCGATGTTGGAGAGAATCTGGCGGGCCCGCACCAGGCCGCTAATCACCCCGCCGGGCAGGTCCACCTGGGTCACGTCGCCGGTGATCACCGCCTTGGAGTCGAACCCCAGGCGGGTGAGAAACATCTTCATCTGCTCGCTGGTGGAGTTCTGGGCCTCGTCCAGCACCACAAAGGCGCTGTTGAGGGTGCGGCCCCGCATGAAGGCCAGGGGGGCCACCTCGATCACCCCCTTGTTCATCAGGCGGCTGGCCTTGTCGAAATCCATCATGTCGTGCAGGGCGTCGTAGAGCGGGCGCAGATAGGGGTTGACCTTCTCGGCCAGGTCGCCGGGCAAAAAGCCCAGCTTCTCGCCGGCCTCCACCGCGGGCCGGGCCAGCACGATGCGGTCCACCTCGCCCTTGAGCAGGGCGTCCACGGCCATGGCCATGGCCAGGTAGGTCTTGCCGGTGCCCGCCGGGCCGATGCCGAACACGATGTCCTTGGCCCGCATGGCCTCCAGATAGGCCTTCTGGTTCATGGTCTTGGGGCTGATGATCCGGTTCTTGCCGGTTAGGTAGACCTGATCCAGGAAGATGTCCTTGAGCTGGGCGCCGGGGTCGCCGGCCAGGATGCGGTAGGCGAAGTCCACGTCCATCTCGTAGACCGGGTAGCCCTGCTGGATCAGGCCGTAGAGCTGGCTGAGGGCCAGGGAGGCCAGCTCCACCGCCTCCTTCGGCCCGCTGAGGCTGATCTGGTCGCCCCGGGCCCGGGCGGCCACCCCGGCCGCCTGGGCCAGCAGGCGCAGATGGGCGTCCCGCGCCCCCAACAGGGCGCGCATGGCATCGTGGTCCTCGAAGCTCAGGCTGGTCTGGGTGTCGCCGCTCATGAAGCCGCCTTACTGTCCCTGCACGGTTATGATCACCCGCCGCGAGCGCGGGCGGTTGTCAAAGTCCAGCACCACGATCTGCTGCCAGGTGCCCAGGCCCAGCCCGTGGTCCACCACCGGCACGGTGAGCGACGGCCCCAGCAGGGCGGCGCGCAAATGGCTGTAGCCGTTGCCGTCCCCCCAGCGCAGGTTGTGGGCGTACTCGCCGTCCGGCGGGGCCAGCCGGTCCAGCAGCCGCCGAAGGTCGGCAAGGCAGCCGGACTCGTGCTCGATGGTGGTCACTGCGGCGGTGGAGCCGGGGGTGAACACCAGCACCATGCCCTGGCTCACCCCGGCCTCGGCCACCACCTGGGCCACCTGGCCGGTGACCTCGTGCACGTCGGTGCCCGCCGTACCGGCCAGCTCGATGGTTTGCCTGTATATTTTCATGGGCTTATCTCCGCTTCAACCTTTACCATAGGCTCCCGGGGGCTGACAACAAGCCCCGTCCGGGACCCCGGCGGAGACTAAGTTCACAAGTTATCGGTTTTATTACTTTATCGTAAAAAGGCCCACGCCTAGCTTCTTGACTTTTTTGCACCGGCCGTGCTACTGCTGAGCATTAAGATGGAGAATACGCCAAACCTGCTGGATCTGATTTTCCTGATCATCCTGGTCTTCTTTTTAGTAAAGGCCCTGATGCGCGGATTCGTGCGCGAGCTGGCCGGCCTGGTGGGCGCGGTGATCGCGGTGGTGGTCAGCGCCATGTTCTACCAGGATCTGGGGGCCGTGCTGGAGCGCCTGTCCGGGGTGCAGGCCACCTGGTGGCCGGCGGTGGCCTTTGCCTTGATCCTGCTGGTGGTCTTCGCGGTGTTTTTGTGGATGGGCGCCATGATCCGCCGCCTGTTGTTGGGCGGGGGGCTCTCGGGCCTGGACCGCCTGTTGGGCGCGGGGGTGGGCCTGGTCAAGGGAGCGCTGATCTGCTATCTGCTGGTCAACCTGCTGCTGTTGGCCAACCCCTTTTCCACCGTGGCCCCCCTGCGCACCTCGGTGATCGCGCCCTATGTGGTGGCCACGGGCCGCTACATGATGGACCTGGTGCCCTCGGACCTCACCCGCAAGCTCCAGGAGCGGGCCGGGCTGCTGGGGCCCGGGGACGCCCCGGCGAAACCCCAAGAAAAAACCAAGCAATGAGCCGAGATAGCGGGGCGCAAGACCCGGGCGCGGCCCTGGCGCGCCTGGTGGAGCTGGTGGCCCGTCTCAGGGCACCGGACGGCTGCCCTTGGGACCGGGAGCAGACCCCGGCCAGCGCGGCCGCCTATCTATTGGAAGAGGCCTACGAGGCGGTGGAGGCCATCGAAACCGGCGACCCGGCCGAGACGGTGGGCGAGTTGGGCGACCTGCTGTTTCAGGTGGTGTTCCAGGCCCAGCTATTGGCCGAGGCCGGCCAGGGCGGCCTGAACGGAATCATCGATCAGGTGCACGCCAAGATGACCCGCCGCCACCCCCACGTGTTCGGCGAGGCCCGGGCCCGCGACGCCGGCGAGGTGCGTGTGCGCTGGAGCGAGATCAAAAAGCAGGAGCGCGGCGCCAAGCAGGAGGGCCTGCTGGACAGCGTGCCCGCGGGGGCCCCGGCCCTGCTCCGGGCCCAGCGCCTGGGCTCGCGGGCGGCCAAGGTGGGCTTCGACTGGGACGGCCCAGCCGGGGTGGAAGACAAAATCGCCGAGGAAACCGCCGAGTTGGCCGCCGCCCAAGGCGACCAGGAGCGTCTGGACGAGCTGGGCGACCTGCTCTTCGCCTGGGTGCAGTGGGCCCGCCACCAGGGCCTGGGGGCCGAGGCCGCCCTGCGCGCGGCCAACCGCCGTTTTCAAGAGCGCTTCCGGCAAATGGAGGCGGCCGCCGCGGCCCAGGGCCGCTCCCTGGAGCAGATGAGCCCGGCCGAGCGCGAGGAGCTGTGGCAAGCGGCCAAATCCGCCGGCCATGGTGGGGTTTCCTAAAATGGGGCATGCTTTATCAAGGGCTTACGCCTCGATATCTTCTGTAAATTTTCTTGACAACCCCCGGCTTGCTGCCATATAACGGGGACAAAGAGATCGTGAAGACTTTCGCTTACTGATAAGCTTCCATAAGGACAGGGGAGGAAACAGGGACATGAAGAAGTGTAGCATCGCCGTGTTCGTGGTGCTGGCATTTGCCATGACCGCCCTGATGGGCACCATGGCCATCGCCCAGGACACCAAGTCGGGCAAGGTGCCAGACACCTTCGACATCAAGGACCCGGGTTTCAAGAAGTACAAGAAAGCTCCGGTGAAGTTCACCCACAAGGAGCACAGCGTCGACTTCAAGCTGGCCTGCACCCAGTGCCACCACGTCTACAAGGACGGCAAGAACGTCTTTAAGGACGGTGACAAGGTAGAGAAGTGCTCCAAGTGCCACACCAGCCCCAAGAAGAACCAGGGCAAGATGCTGAGCCTGTACAACGCCTATCACAAGAACTGCCGCACTTGCCACAAGAAGGCCAAGAAGGGCCCGACCAAGTGCAATCAGTGCCACCCCAAGAAGTAACGGGGTGAGGCCGCCCCCGAGGCGGCTGGTTTCAAGAGAGGGGAATCAAGGGCCGGCCCGAAAGGGCCGGCCCTTTTTGGTTGGGAGGCGGTGCCTGAGCCCGGGGGGGGCGAGCCCTTTTTCATTGGGAGGCGGGGCCTGGGCCCGGGGGGGCGAGCCCTTTTTGGTTGGGAGGCGGGGCCTGGCCCCGGGGGCGGGCCTTTTTTCGTTGGGAGGCGGGGCCTGGGCCCGGGGGGGCGGGCCCCAAAAAGCAACCGCGCCGGGAAGGCCCCGGCGCGGCTAAAATTTTCCGAGAAACCGTGGTCTGATTTAGACCTCGGTCACGGTAATGGCGTCCTGCTCGCAAACCTCGATGCAGCTCTCGCAACCGAGACATTCCTCGGCGTTAACCGGAACGGCTTTGCCATCCTGCATCTCATAAACGTCCACCGGGCAGACTTCCACACATTCTTCATCGCCGATGCATTTTTCAGCGTCAACCACCACCTCGAACATAGCTTGTCCTCCTTGATTGGCGAAACAGCTCGGGGCGTCCCCGAAGTTATAAATCGCGGCTTTTAAGCGGCCCTATGCCGGGGCCTCGCCAGTTCGGCCTCACCAAACATCCCCCCCGACCGGGGCCGGGAAAGGGATGCGTCTGGTTCACGGCCTTGAAGCACCCCTTGTCAATAACGGTCTGAGGCCGTTTGGTCAAGTGAATATTTTCCTCAAAGCCCTTTGGTTTACTCGGAGGGCAAATCCAGGCGCCCGGCCAGGTCCGGATGCAGGGCATAACCCAGCTCCCGGGCCCTTAGGGCATGGAAGCGGGCCTGGTCCTTTTCGCCCCGCTCGCTGAGCACCACCGCCAGGTTGTTGTGGGCCATGGCGAAGTTCTCATTGAACTTTAGGGCCTCGCGGGCCGCCTCGGCCGCCTTGTCCGGGTTGTCCTGCCTGAGGAAAATGGTGCTCAGGTTGGTCAGGGCGTCGGGCATGTTGGGCGCGGAGTTCAGGGCGGTCTTGAGCTGCTCGGCCGCCTCGTCCAGGCGGTCCATCTGCAGATAAGCCACCCCCAGATTGGCCCGCACCAGTGGAATGTCCCATACTTTAAGGGCGTTTGTGAGCACCTTGAGGGCCTCTTCCGGCTCGCCCTTGCCCAGATGGATGGCCGCCACGTTGACCATGCTCTCCATGTGCTTGGGCGATTCGGCCATCACCTGGCGAAACTCGGTGAGGGCCTCATCCACCTCGCCGGACTGCATCAGGGCCACGCCCAGGTTGTAGCGCACGTGCCAGGCCCCCGGTTCGGCGGCCAGGTATTGCTTGAGGCGGTCCACCAGGCCCTCCCGCATGAAATCGTCGTCCGGGATGCCGCTGGTATTCTCGATTTTCTTCATGGGTCCGATGCCTTGTTGGTTTTTTACGACCAAAAAATACACCTCCGCCAGCGAACGAACCGTACGGCCCGGTCAATGGCGGAGGATGCTTAACGGCCCCGAGGGGCCGAGTCGGTCGGGGGTCTAGTCCTCACCCTCGGCGTGCTTGCCGCCGGGCAGGGCGAAGTAAGTGGTGGAACCGCTGGACCAATACTGCAGCGACTGATCCTGGATCATGGAAGTGGTGACCTTCTTCAGGGGCCGCTTCTCAACGCTATCGTCCAGCTTCTGGACCTCCTTGAGCAGGTCCTTCATCATCATGCGCTTTTGCTTCTTCTCCATGACCTTGAGCACCAGGTCGCGGATCTCTTGATCGGTGGCCATTCGCTATTCCTCCCAGGAATTGAGGCTATTTTCACAACATTGGACACCATAGCCGTAGGCCATGGTTCTGTCAAGGATTTACTGGTTTCGGGCCGTGTCCACCAGGCCCGGAGCCCACCCCGGCGAACCCAGGGCGTGCACATGGTGGTAGGTCCCCAGAACCCGGCGGTAAACCAGGCCGCCCCGGTCTCCGGTGACCCCCTTGCCTCTGATCACCCGGTAGGCGAAGCACAGCTCCGCATCGGGCAGGGGCCGGGGCTCCGAGTAGTGGAACTCATGGGCCTTGAACTGGTAACCCACCGGCCAGAATGGATTTTCTCCATCCACCTCGCACTGGGTGTAGCCATGGCCCTGGGGGCGGCGCTTCATGGCGAAATCCAGGGGCAGCACCCCGGCCATGGCGTGGGGCTCGTTGTCCACGATGAGGTTGCGCCCCAGATACATCAGCCCGCCGCACTCGGCGTAGATGGGCAGGCCCTCCCGCGCCGCCTGGCGCAGGGAGTCCCGGAAGGACTGGTTGGCCGCCAGGGAGCGGGCGTGGGTCTCGGGAAAGCCGCCGCCCAGATACAGGGCGTCCGCCTGGGGCAGCTTGCGGTCGCTCAGGGCCGAGCAAAACACCAGCTCGGCCCCGAAGTTGGTAAGCGCCTCCAGGTTTTCGGCGTAATAAAAGCCGAACGCCGCGTCCCGCACCACCGCGATGCGCACGGGCGGCCCCTGGGGCGGCTCGGGGGGCAGGAGCCCCTCGGGTGGGCCCTCGCCGCTCCAGGCCGGAGCCTGATTCATCAGGGACCACACCGCGTCCAGATCCACGTGGCCGGCCACGCTGCGGGCCGCCTGGTGCAGGGCCTCGGCCACCCGGGCGTGCTCCTGGGGGGGCACCAGGCCCATGTGGCGCTCGGGCAGGTCCAGCTTGAGCCGCGGCACCGCGCCCAGCACCGGCAGGCCGGTGGCCTGCTCCACCGCCGCGCGCACCACCCCCTCCTGGCGGGGGTTGCCCACCGGGTTGAGGATGAAGCCGGCCAGGTTCAGCTCCGGGTCGAAACGCTGGCAGCCCAGGGCCACCGCGGCCACCGTGCGGCTGGCCATGGAACAGTCCAGGGCCAAAACCACCGGGGCGCTGAGCATCTTGGCCAGCTCGGCGCTGGAATAGGAGCCGGCCGCGTCCATGCCGTCGAACAGGCCCCGGTTGCCCTCGATCACCGCCGCGGCATAGCCCGCCGCGTGCCAGGCAAAGGAGCGGCGCACCTGGTCCCGGCCCATGAGGTAGGGGTCCAGGTTGCGGCAGGGGGCGCCGGCCGCCTCGCTGAGCCAGAAGGGGTCGATGTAGTCCGGGCCCTTTTTGAAGGGCGCCACGGCCAGTCCCCGGTCGGCCAGGGCCTGGATAAGGCCCAGGGTGAGGGTGGTCTTGCCGCTGCCGCCCCTCAGGGCGGCCACCACCACACGGGGCGGGGCTGAGTTTTGGCGGGCTGGTGCCATCAGACGCATGCTTCCGGAAAAAAATCGGTTGTCCGATATTTAACCGCATTCGGCCCTGAAAGCAAGAGGGCCGCTCCCCCGGCCCTTCTGGGCCGAGGAAGCGGCGTGGGAGGGAGGGAGGTTGGAGGAAAAGGTCTTGGGTCTAACCGCTGGCTGGCGGATTGTTGTCGGATGTGAACTGGCGGGCCACCCAGCCCCTCTGGCCGCCGGGGGCGCGCACGTAGAGCCAACCGTTGGAGCGGCCCTGGAGATCCAGCACCGTGGTCTGGCTGAGCACCGCCACCACCGGGTAGTTCATGCCCGGCCCGGAGCGCAGATTCAGGGCCTCGGCCAGCACCACCACCGTGCCCGAGGCCGGAGCCGAGGGCGCGGCCGGCGCGGTCCCGGTCACCACCGGGGCGGAGACCACCACGTAGCCGCCCGGAGCGGGGCGGTAATACACGCCCCCGTAAAAATAGTAGGGCAGGCCGCCCACCAGGATCACCCGGAAGCCCATGGGCAGGCCGCCCACGAAAAGACCCACCGGCGGGAAGGCCAGCACGAAGCCGCCCCGGTAGGGCCGGTAGTAACGGCCCCCGTGGCCGTACCAACGCTTGCCCCGGTGGTCGTAGCGGTGGTAGCCCTGGGGCATGCGGTCATAGTGGCGGGGGCCGTTGTAGCTGCTCCGGCCGCCACTCCCATGTCCACCGCCGCCGCCATGGCCGCCGCCCCTGCCGGACTGGGCGCTGGCGGGCAGCGCGGCCAGGGGCAGGCACAGGGCGGCCAAAAGCAGGACCAAGGCCGCTCGGGATGTCTTGCTGGGAGAGTTCATGGCTCGTCTCCTAGGCCGGCGCGGGTTGCGGGGCAATGCCGGCTGGCCTAGGTATAGAGCAATGATCGTGCCGGGCGGGAGCCTGGCTGTTTATTTGAAGTGATTACGGTGTGTTGCAGATGCGGGCGCTGGCAAGGCCACGCCGGGGCGGGTCATATTTATGCGGCCATGGGAGCGGCCGGGTAAAAACTAACCGCCCGGGGCGGATCTAGAAGGCGATCTTGTAGGCGCGGCGGCACCAGCCGTTCTGGTGCTTGAGGCAGCCCTCGAACCGGGGCTCCGCCTCCCAGCTCAGGTCCAGGGCGTCCAGCCAGCCCTCCACCCTGCGGTAGATGCCGCACTGGTACTGGTCCAGCATTCCCAGGCGCTTGATGCCGTGATAGGCGAAGCATTCGCCCATCTCCATGCTCAGCACCCCGTCATCGCTCAGTTGGTAGCTGAAATCCATGAAGTCGGCCTTGGCCAGGTTGAAGACCCCCTCCACGAAGCGGCGCAGCTCCTCCGGGGTGTCCACCTTGTCCAGGCCCAGGGCCCGCACGTAGCGCCCCGCCTCGATGCGCGACATGGAGTCGATGGCCGCCAGGTTGAGCTTGTTGGCCGTGGCCATGCCGCACTCCCGCAGGCTGTGCAAAAACCACATGGCGTCGTGGGTCATCCAGTTTTTGTTGAGCAGTTCCCGGACCTGGGCAAGATTCAGCTCGGGCATGGCCCTTTCTCCCCGGCAAGGCCGTGCGGGCGGAGATTGGGGTATCTTAGAAGATGAAATCGGTTCATACAAGGCGCCTGCCCCTCCCGCCACCATAGCGTCACTTTGCTCCCCTGGCCGGGGCTGTCATAATAGGTTCCCTCGGCCCCACCCCACACCCGGAGGCCCTCGTGCCCAGCGACCAGCCCGCGCCCCCCAGCCCAGCCGCGCCCTCCCGGGCCAAGACGGTGCAGGAGTACATTGACGAGACCCCTTGCTGGCCCGACGGCACCCAGGCCCCGGCCTCGCCCATGACCCGGATGCAGTGGCGAATCTGGTGGCTGGCCACGGCGGGCAAGTTCTTCGAGGGGCTGGTGGTGTTTATGACCGGGGTGGCCCTGCCCCTGATGGTGCGGGAGTTCGGCCTGAGCGCGGCCGAGAAGGGCCTGGTGGGCTCGGCTCCGCTGCTGGGCATCCTGGTGGGGGCCACCGCCCTGGGCGGCCTGGCCGATCGCCTGGGCCGCAAGGCCATGTTCATCGCCGAGATGTTTCTGTTCACCCTGTGCCTGGCCTTTCTGGTGTTCAGCCCCGGCTTCCCCTGGGTGCTGACCTTTTTGTTCGGCATGGGCCTGGCCCTGGGCTGCGACTACCCCACCGCCCACGTGATGATCTCCGAGAGCATCCCCACCAACGACCGGGGACGCCTGGTGCTGGGGGCCTTCGGCTTCCAGGCGGTTGGCGCCCTGGTGGGCACCCTGGTGGGCTATCTGATCCTGTACAAAAACCCCTCCCTGGGGGCATGGCGCTGGATGTACGGCAGCGCGGTGATCCCGGCCCTGGCCGTGTCCCTGGGCCGCTTCTTCGTTACCCAAAGCCCCCAGTGGCTGGTGTGCCAGGGCCGTTTGCCCGAGGCGATGCGGGCCACCCGCCGCCTGCTCCACCGCGAGCCGCCCTATCCCAAGGAGATAAACCTGGCCCCGGTCCAGGGCGGCAAGAGCAACGGCCTGGGCTATGGCGAGCTGTTCGCCAACAAGACCCGCAGGGCCACCCTGCTGGCCTCACTGCCCTGGTTTTTGCAGGACCTGAGCACCTACGGCATCGGCATCTTCACCCCCACCATCCTGGCCACGGCCATCGGGGCCTCTCCCCTGCACGAGCGCAACGTGGCCGACATCGTCCACAACGACATCCTGGCCGCCAAGGGAGCGGCGCTCATCGACGTGCTTCTTATCGTGGGCATCTTGGGGGCGGTGCTGCTGGCCGACCGCCTGGGGCGCATCCGCCTACAGGTGATGGGCTTTATCGGCTGCGGCCTGGGCCTGTTTTTGGCCGCCCACGCCACCAGCGGGGCGGGCCCGGCCCACATGGGCTTTCTCTTCGCCGGGTTCATGCTCTTCAGCCTCATGACCAACCTGGGGCCCAACTCCATGACCTACCTCATCGCCGGCGAGGTGTTCCCCACCCGAATGCGGGCCAAAGGCGCGGGCCTGGCCGCCTCCTTTGCCAAGATCGGGGCGGTGCTCACCGCCTTCTGGTTCCCCATCGTGCTGGGCGATTTGGGCGCGCCGGTACTGCTGACCGTGCTGGGGGCCACCAGCCTGGCCGGGGCGGGGCTCACCTGGTTTTTGCGCATAGAGACCGCGGGCATGAACCTGGAGACCATGCAGGAGCAAAAGGAGCAATCACCCTCTTGATTGCAAGATTTGCCCTTGCCTAGCGTCGCCTCCATTTTTTAAAGTAAACTCGCCGTCCCCGGAGCGCGGGCTCCTCTCGCGCCGACATGGCGGCAGGGGGTGAACGCTTTGCTGCCCAAGGTCTTCGTCTGGCTCCTGTCCGCCGGGCTCTGTCTGGCTCCCCTGGCCGCCTCGGCCTACAACATAACCCCGGAACAGATCCGCGAGATGCGCGACCAGGCCCGCCGCAATTTGCAGGCATCCTCCAGCTTTGCCGACACCATCGCCGGGGTGATCAACGTCACCATGTCCCCGGACCTGTCCTCGGCCTGGTACACCGTGCAATCGCCCGGCGAGCCTGACGTGGATTTTTCCACCACCAAGCTGCCCTTCTACTACTTCTTTGAAAAAAAGGCCGCTCCTGGTCGCCCTATCTGGGGGTGGTGCTGGGCTACCTGGACGCCAAGGAATCAGTGGACACCGTTTCGCCCACCTTTGGGGAGCAGATGCGCTGGAACGCCGATTGGAAGGGCTATTCCGGCATGCTCGAAGGCGGGATGAGCTTTGACCTGGGCCACGGCTTCCACCTCACCCCCGGGCTCACCGCCGGGCTGGCCCGGCTGCGCAACAGCGCCACTTTCCTCAACGACTTCAGCAAGGAGGTGGTGGGCCCGGTGCTGGACGGCCTGACCACCAACTTTTCGGTAACCGCGCTCACCCTCTCGGGCATCCTGGCCGCCGGCTATGCGACCAAGCTGGGCTCCATGGACCTGGAGGTGCTGGGCAAGTACACCCACTCCTACATAGAGAGCATCGAGACCGACAACGACGCCCAGGAGTTCAACAGCGACATCGACTCCGTGTCCGGGCGGCTGACCGTGGGCGGGCCCCTGGGTGTCAGCCTGGGCTCCTACCCCATGATCTGGCAGGCCTTTTTGGGGGGCATGCACTTCATCGGCCAGGACCAGGAGGCCCTGGGCTGGACCTATTACGGCGAGCTGGGGGCCAGCATCGGCCTGGACATAAGGCAACTGGGCTGGCCGCTCAGCGCCCTGCGCCTGGGCGCCTCCATCATCCAGGGCGACAACATCTCCGGCTGGTCCATCGTGGTGGGCTACAAGTTCTAGGGCCTTAGCCCTCTTCCCCGGCCCCGATCAGGGGCAGCACCTTGTCGATCTTGAAAAACACCGCGAAGCGCGGGGTGTCCTCCCGGCCGTGGGGCTTGCGCCTTAGATGGGAGATCAGCTCCGGGTCGGTCTCCTCCTTGAGCTTGGTGAGAAACAGGCGCTTGCCCTTGCGCATGGAGCCCTCCTCGGAGAAGAGATAGGCCGCGTGGGGGTTGGTCTGCAAATTGTGGTGGGTCAGGCGGTCGGGCATGATGAAGGCCACGGTGTCCGGGCCCATGAAGTGGGGCCGCGAGTACACCGCCGCGTCCACCTTGCCCTGGCCGTCAGCCGTGGCCAATACGCCCATGCCCTTGGCCTCCGCGAAATACTGCTCCAGCTCCATGCCCTTGCCTCCGTCTGAAAATGATTATCGTTTGAAAACAGGATAGCACGGTGCGGCCCGCAAAAAACCGCCCGGGGAATAATCCCCGGGCGGTTGTGCTTTGCAGCGTTGGCGCTATTGCGCCGAGCGGTCTACCACTTGAACTGGGTCGAGGTCCGCCAGGTGGTGGCGGCGAAGCGGTAGTCGTCGATGTGGTGGTGGCTGAACTCGATACCGGTCTTCTCGAAGAACTTCTCCCACCCGATCCGCTGGGCCCACTCGCCCACGCGCTCGTACTTCATGGCGTCGCCCGCGTAGACCTCGACGATCTTCTTGATGGTGTCCACCGTGGTGGGCCAGCGAGGAGGCTCGTTGGGGATGTAGGGCACGGCCAGCTTACTAAACATGGGCATGCTCTTGGAGTTGGAGACCTTGCCGCCAACCCACAGGGCGATGCCGTCACCCTCGGCGTCGGCCAAAGGCATGGCCGGGCACATGGTGTAGCAGTTGCCGCAGAACATGCAGCGGTCCGCGTTCACCGCCACGCTCTTGAAGTCGTCCACCTTGGCCGGCTTAATGGCGGCGGTGGGGCAAGCAGCGATGGTGGTGGGGATTTCGCACATCTTGTCCAGGTGGCTGTGCTCGATCACCGGAGGCTTGCGGTGCACGCCCAGGATGGAAATATCCGAGCAGTGCACGGCGCCGCACATGTTCAGGCAGCAGGCCAGGGAGATGCGCACCTGCGCGGGCAGCTTGTGCGAGTTGAAGTAATCGAACAGCTCGTCCATCACCGCCTTGACCACGCCCGAGGCATCGATCGCCGGGGTGTGGCAGTGCACCCAACCCTGGGTGTGCACGATGTTGGTGACCGAAGCGCCGGTGCCGCCCAGGGGCAGCTGGCCGTTGTCGGCCAGGGCCTTCTTCAGGGGCTCCAGCTTGGACTCGTCGTCGATGATGAACTCAACGTTGTTGCGCGTGGTGAACCGGAAGAAGCCGCCGCCAAACTGGTCGGCGATCTTGCAGATGTTCTCCAGGTGCATGGTGGTCATCAGGCGGGTGGCGGCGCAGCGCAGAGACCACACCTTGTCGCCGGTCTCGGACACGTGCACCAGCACGCCGGGCTCCAGAATCTCGTGATAGAGCCACTTGCCGTAGTTCTTTTTGATGACCTCGGGCCACATCTCGTCGTACTTGGGGGGCCCAATGTCGGTCAATTTGTTGGCTACTATTTCGGCCATGATATAAACCTCCTTTGAGCCGCCTAGCGAGCGTGCTTCTTGCGGTAGTCAGAGATGTCGCGCTCGAAGCCACCCGGAACTTCATCTTCCTTGTAGAAGATGTAGGGGTTGGAGCGGGGCTCCTTGACCATCTGCGGGATGGGATCAAGGTCACAGGCCTCGATGAAGGCCGACAGACCCAGGCGCTGGATGCACTCACCGATGCGCTCGCGGTTCTTGCCGTTCTCATCCCACCAGTCCCACATCTTCTCGACGAACTCCTTGAACTCGTCGTAGGGCTCTTCCATCTTGATGAAGGGGATGATCAGCGAACCCATCTGGGCGCCGTCGAGGATCGGGGCCTTGGCGCCGATGAGGATGCTGGCGCCCTTGTCCAGGCCCGGGCGCAGCGCCTGCGGCATCACGTTGATGCAGTGCATGCAGCGGGTGCACTCGGCGTTGTTGATGGTCAGCTTGCCGTCCTCGTAGAACATGCAGCCGGTGGGGCACAGGTCGATGACGTCGGCCTTGATGTCCACCTTGTCGTCGAGGCCGTGACCGCCGCCGTTGGCAGCGATGTCGCCGGCCACGTAAGCGGCGACCTTCTCCTGGTCGATGCGGATGTCATCGCGCCAGGTGCCGATGATGGCACAGTCGGAGCGGGCCAGGGAGGCCACGCAGCAGTTGGGGCAGCCGTCCACCTTGAACTTGAACTTGTAGGGCCAGGCCGGACGGTGCATCTCGTCCTGGAACTCCATGGTCAAGTTGTAGCAGATGTCCTGGGTGTCGATGCAGGCGTACTCGCAGCGGGCCTTGCCCACGCAGCAAGAGGGGGTACGCAGAGCCGAACCGGATCCGCCCAAGTCCCAACCCTTTTGGGTCAGCTCGGCGAAGATGGGCTCCAGCTCCTCGGTGAAGGCGCCCAGAAGCACCATGTCGCCGGTGGAGCCGTGCATGTTGAGCATGCCGGAGCCGCGGCGGTCCCAGATCTCCGTGACCTCGCGCAGGCGCTCGGTCTTGTAGAACTTGGATGCGGGCTGGTTCACGCGCAAGGTGTGGAAATGCTCCACGCCGGGGAAGAGTTCAGGTACGTCGGAGTAACGGCCGATAACGCCGCCGCCGTAACCCAGAACGCCCACGATGCCGCCGTGCTTCCAGTGGCCCTCCTTGTCTTTGTAGGAGAGCTCGAGCTGACCCAAAAGGTCGGCACAAGGTTCATTACCGGCTTCAGCCAATTTCTTGATGTCGGTAACGAAGCTTGGCCAAGGTCCCTTTTCCAGCTCGTCCAGCATCGGAGTGTCATGCAGTTTAGCCATGAGAAAAAACCTCCGTGATCATTTGCTGAGAGTGGTCTTGCCTTGGTTAGGCGTCAAAGTCCGCCAAGACCCTGCACGGCCTTGGCACCAATATATATGAACGACCCGCCACCTAGAGAGCGTAAGCCCCCCTTGGGACGCGGGTTATTGCCGGCTAGCCTGTTGAGCTAACTTTTCGTTTTTCCAAGAGGGAACCGCAAGTCCCTATATTCACAATGGCGCGATTATAGGAAGGCGGCTAGGCTATGTCAACCAAAAAACAGTCAACTTGCCCCAGCCGGGCCCCTTGGCTACAATTTGCCACACCACTGTATTCCAAACCGAGGCAATTGTCATGCGAAGCCGGAATGACCCAGAAATCGCCAAGCAGCACGCTGTTTTACAACAGGCGATCATCGCCCAGGGGGTCAAGGCATGGCTGAGCGAAAAAGCCCAGCCGGCCAGTCTAGATTCCCTAATCTACCTGTGTAAATTCGCCTTTTTCACCGGCATCCTCACCAAATCCCAGATCGGCCAGGTGTTGGGGGCCGACCGGCCCGAGGTCAAGGCCCTGGTAAGAGGGTGGTATGACGACCACCGGGCCAGGGGCTGCGGCACCTGCTAGGGCGGCTTCGCCAGACGGCGGGATACTGCGTTGGGGGATTCGCTCCACCTCGCTGTAGGCTTCCCTACACCTCCGGTTGTCGCTCGCCCGCGCCTTGTCTGCCGCCGCCTGGCTGTGCCGCTGAGCGGGGCGGTATTTTTCCATTCAAATTAAACCCGGCAGTCTAATCACAAACGGCCCGCCCCGATGGGCGGGCCGCTCCGGCCATAAACGGGCAAAGGCTCAATCGTACTTGTTCAGGGTGTCGATGAGCTGCTGGGCGCTCTCGGGCAGCTTGGGCTGGTCCTTGATGCCCTTGAAGATCGAGCCCACGTTCAGGCTGGTCCCGTAGTAGGCCTTGGTGAAGGCCCGGTCGTATTCTATGCCCGCGCCGGAGAGCATGGCCCCGGCGAACAGGCCCGCGCTGCGCGAGTAGGAGTACACGTCAGCCTTGAAGCTGCCCCCGGTCAGGGCGGCCGAGGTGTCGCGCCCCACCGGGCCGGCCGCGACCGAGGCGTCCGCCCCCAGCTTGACCTGGTTTTTCAAAAGGGCCTGCATGCCCACCTCGGTCATGATCACCATGAACACGTCGGTGGAGCTGGCCCCGATCTGCAGGCCCAGGGAGGCCCCGCCGATCTCGAAAAAGGCAGGCCCGGACCAGGTGCCGTCGGCCTTGCGGCTCAGGATCACCCCGGTGCCGTAGTTGCCGCCCACGATGAACCCGGCCTTGATCATGCCTGGGAACAGGGCCACTCCCCGGCAGCGCTTGAGCATCCAGCGGGGGGTGCCCGCGTCCGGCGAGTCCATGAACTTGAGGAAGGATATGCGGGCCTGCTGCACCTTCAGCTCGGCCTCCAGCTTGTCGGTGGCCCCGGCCGGGGCCGCGGCGGCGATGAGGACCAGAACCATCAGGCCCGTCAACGCCATGCGAGTCAACTTCATGCTTTCTTCCCGTGTTGAGCGGCCGCCAGGGGCGCGGCCGGGTTTGATCATTTTTGGGCTGCCAGGCGCTTGCGTTCGGCGGCCACCTGGCGGGCCTGCTCGGGCAAGGCCATGCGGTGAAACAGCTCCTGGGCCCCGGCCAGGGCCCGGTCGGCCTCTTCCACCTCGTCCTGCTGGGCCAGCAGGGCGCCCACCCCCACCAGGGCCAAGGCCTCCCGCTGGGGATCGTTGAGCTTCTGGCTTAGCGCCCCCAGGCGGCGGTAGGCCTCCAGGGCCTGCTCCATCTGGCCGTCCTTGCGGTAGAGCGGGGCCAGATACTGATAGAGAAGCAGTTGGCTCAGATCGTCGTCCCCCTCCCGGGCCAGGCCCAGGGCCTCTTCCAGGGCGGCGGCCGCTCCGGCCAGGTCGCCCCCGGCCTCCAGCAGGTTGCCCCGGCGCTCCAACACCGAGGCCAGGCCGCTGATGTCGCCCAGGCCCCGGAAGCACTCCTCGGCCCGGGCCAGGTGTTGCATGGCCCCGGCCTGGTCCTGCCGGGCCGCGGACAGCTCGGCCAGGCGCAGGCGCACATGGGCCTCCCCGGTCGGGTTTTCCAGGTGCACGCACAGGTGCAGGGCCTCGTCCAGGGCCTCGGCCGCCGCGTCTAGGTTGTCCTTTTGCAGATAGCCCACCGCCACCTTGAACAGGGCGTTGGCCACCCTCTCGTCCGAGTCGATCAGGCGGGCCTCCTGCAAATCCTCCAAGGCGTCGGTCAGATTCACTTTCAAGGTCGCTCTCCTCTCTCAGGGCCCCATTGTCTCCCAGGCGGCCCGCCTTGTCCAGGTTTGCGCATGGGGCCGAGGTCTTATCGAAAAGGTTTTGCGCGCCTTCGACCGAGCCTTTATGATCCCTTCTCTTCTTCCCAAAGCCTCAAACCAGATCCCCTGCCTAGGTTTATGAGCACGGCGGTATACACGGGTTTTATCAGGGCGCTCAGCCCCACTGCCCCGGGGTTGCCAAGGTTGACCTCGCAGCCCTAAATGGACTAATATTATCAAGGCCATATGCAAACAAACCCATAATCGCGGAAAGCTCACAAACAAATATACAAACTGAAAAAATTTTTGCGGCGCCCATAGCGAGCATGCCAAATGGGCTGACGATTAACAAAGGAGCCGCCTGCCAACCTATGAGAGCCAGACAAATCCCACCTACATTATTGTTGGACAGGGGAACTTCCCACCGTGAAACCTTCCGGAGGTTGTAGTAATTTGCCGGGTACATACCATATTTCAGAGTTGATAAATATGGAGCGCCTTCAGGCGCTCATGGAAAAATTCACCGCGGCCACCGCCACCGCCACGGCAGTGCTTGATCTCGAAGGGAATGTACTCGTGGCCACCGGGTGGCAGGATATCTGCACAAAATTCCACCGGGTTCATCCCGGGACGTGCAAGCGGTGCCTTGAGTCTGACGTTAAGCTGGCCAACATGTTGCAGGAAGGTGAACCATACAACGTTTACCATTGCCTGAACGGCATGGTGGATGTGGCTATCCCCATTAACATTCAAGGCGCTCATTATGCCAATCTTTTCATCGGCCAGTTTCTGTCGGAACAACCGGATATCGAGTTTTTCCGCCAGCAAGCCCGCGCATATGAATTTGATGAAAAGGAATATCTCCGGGCTCTTTCCAAGGTTCCCATCCTGTCGGGAGAAGAAGTTCAGCAAAAGTTGGACTATTTGGGAGCACTCGCCGTTTTCCTCGCCGAGGCTGGGCTGAATAGAATCAAACTCATCGAGATCATGCACGAGTTGGAAGACCGGGTCAAAGATCGCACCCGGGATTTGAAAGCGGCTCAGTTGGCGGCCCAAACCAGGATGCAGGAGGCTGAGGAGGCCCGCCGCCAGACGGAACTAGTCAATGAAAAACTGAAAAGGACCATGGACGAACTGGAGCGCTCCAACCTGGAGCTGCAGCAGTTCGCCTACGTGGCCAGCCACGACCTGCAAGAACCCCTGCGCATGGTCATCTCTTATGTGCAGATGTTGCAGCGGCGCTACCAGGACAAGCTGGACCAGGACGCCAATGACTTCATCGGTTTCGCGGTGGACGGCGCATCGCGCATGAAGGTGCTGATCCAGGACCTGCTGGCTTTTTCCCGGGTGACCACCCAGGGCGGGGAGATAGCGCCCGTCGACAGCGGGGCCTCCCTGGACCATGCCTTGAAGAACCTCGGCGCCCTGCTGGAGGAGAACGGGGCCGAGGTGAGCCACGGCCCCCTGCCCCAGGTGATGGCCGACTCCGGCCAGCTCACCCAGGTCTTCCAAAACCTGGTGCAAAACGCGGTCAAGTTCCGCGGGCCCGAGCCGCCCCGAATCTCGGTGGAGGCCGAAAACATTGACGGGCAATGGCGCTTCGCGGTGCAGGACAACGGGGTGGGCATCGAACCACAATACTTCGACCGAATCTTCATCATCTACCAGCGCCTGGCCTCCAGGGCCGACCTGGGGGGCACCGGCATCGGCCTGGCCTTGGTCAAGAAAATCGTGGACGCCACGGCGGCCGGATCTGGGTGGATTCCGCCTCCGGCCAGGGTTCCATCTTTTATTTCACCATTCCCGAGCAAAGGGGAAAGCCGTGAATTTCGAAGCCGCGCAACCGATAAAGATCCTTTTGGTGGAGGACAACCCGGGCGACGCCCGCCTGGCCCAGGAGGCGCTCAAGGAGGCCAAGGTGGCCAACGAGCTTTATTGGGTGGACAACGGGGTCAAGGCGGTCCAGTTTTTGCGCTGCCAGGGGGAGTATCCCGATGCGCCCCGGCCCGACGTGGTGCTCTTGGACCTGAACCTGCCCCTCATGGACGGGCGCGAGGTGCTGGCCGAGATAAAGGCCGACGAGGTGCTCAAGAGCATCCCGGTGGTGGTGCTCACCGTCAGCGAGGCCGAGGAGGACATCCTCAAAAGCTACGACCTGCACGCCAACTGCTACATCACCAAGCCCCTGGACCTGGACCGCTTCATGGATGTGGTCAAGCAGATAGAGGAATTTTGGCTGAGCATTGTAAAGCTGCCTCCTCAAAAGTAACAATCAAACAATGGGCTCCGCGGCCTAGCTGAGCCGGCGAAATTCAGGCGAGGACCTTGGCATATGAGTGACATGCGCTGCCGCATCCTGTTGGTGGAAGACAACCCTGGCGACGCACGGCTGGTCCAGGAATATCTGACCGAGTCCGACGACCTGCGCTGTGAAGTGCAGACCGCCGACTCCCTGGCCGACGGCCTCAGCGCCCTGGACCGGAAGGAATTCGACCTGATCCTGGCCGACCTGGGCCTGCCCGACAGCCAGGGCATCGCCACCTTCCACCAGCTCACCGAGGTGGCCCTGGACACCCCGGTGATCATCCTCACCGGGATGGACGACACCGGCCTGGCCATGGAGAGCCTGCGGGAGGGGGGCAGGACTTTCTGCTGAAAAACGAGATCGGCCCCCGCACCCTGGGGCTGGCGGTGCGCTTCGCCATCGAGCGCTGGCGCTCCCAAAGAGCCCTCAAGGCCAGCCAGGAAAAGTTCGCCAAGGCCTTCATGCACAGCCCGGTGTGGGTGGTGATCAGCGATTTGCACACCGGCGAGTACCTGGAGGTCAACGACGCCTTTTTGAAGGCCACCGGCTATGCCCCGGAGGAGGTGCTGGGCAACAGCAGCCTGGAGCTGGGCACCTGGCAAGACCTGGACGACCGGTCGCGGGCCATTGAGAGCATCCGCCAGGAGGGCTCGGTGCGCAACCTGGAGGTGAACCGCCTCGACCGGCAAGGCGACATCATCTCCACCCTGTACTCCGGCGAGCCCCTGGAGCTGGAGGGCCGGCAGTGCCTGGTCTCGGTGAGCCAGGACATCAGCGCCATCAAGCGGGCCCAGTCGGACCGTTTGCAGATCGAAAAGCAGCTCCAGCAGGTGCAGAAGCTGGAGAGCCTGGGGGTGATGGCCGGGGGCATCGCCCACGACTTCAACAACATGCTCATGGGCATCCTGGGCAACGCCGAGCTGGCCCGCCTGGACCTGGCCGGCGAGTCGCCCCTGAGGCATTACCTGGAGCAGATCGAGACCGCGGCCAAGCGCCTGGCCGATCTGACCAACCAGCTTTTGGCCTACTCCGGGCGGGGGCGCTTCGTCATCAAGACCGTCAACCTCTCCCGCCTGATCGGCGAGATCAACGAGCTTTTAAAGACCGTGGTGAGCAAACAGGCGGTCATGCGCCTGCAGACCCAGGATGATCTGCCCGCGGTGGAGGCCGACATAACCCAGATGCGTCAGCTGATCATGAACCTGATCACCAACGCCTCCGACGCCCTGGAGGAGCGCTCCGGCACCATCACCATCTCCACCGGGGTCACCGAGGTGGACCGCGCCTATCTGGCCGATACCTTCATCGAAGAGGAGCTGCCCCCGGGGGCCTATGTGCACCTGGAGGTGTCGGACACCGGCGTGGGCATGGACAAGGCCACCCAGGCCAAGATATTCGACCCCTTCTTCACCACCAAGTTCGCGGGGCGGGGCCTGGGCCTGGCCGCGGTGCTGGGCATCATCCGGGGGCACAAGGGGGCCATCAAGATCTACAGCGAGCCGGGCCAGGGCACCTCGATCAAGGTGCTCCTGCCGGCCACGGACAAGCAGATCCAGGTTGAGCAGAGGCCCTCGGCCGAGACCGAATCCATGACCGCCCCCGCCCTGGTGCTGATCGTGGACGACGACGAGATGGTGCGCGCGGTCACCCGCCTGGCCCTGGAGAGGCTGGGCTGCCGGGTCATCGAGGCCCACGACGGCGTGGAAGGGGTGGAGACCTTCCAGGAGCAACAGTCCGAGGTGGACCTGGTGATCCTGGACCTGACCATGCCCCGGCTCTCCGGCGAAGAGGTCTTCGCCCAGCTCCGGCGGCTGGATCCAGGGGTGCGGGTGCTGTTGACCAGCGGCTACAACGAGGCCGAGACCACCAACCGCTTCGCGGGCAAGGGCCTGGCCGGCTTCATCCAAAAGCCCTACACTCCCTCCGGGCTGCGCCGCAAACTCCAGGAGATCCTGCCCGAGAAGTTCTAGGGTGCCTTCCCCTCCGGGCGGCCGGCGCCGGCCCCTCTTGCCCCGGCTCAAACGCGCCGGGGTTTGACACCCGCCCAAGCCCTAACTTAATATCCATTAACCCGCTAACCACCTTGCCCCGCGTCCGCCCAGCGGGCGGGGAGGACGACCAACATGGATCTTTGGAGCTTCCTGCTGGGCTGGTCCCCGGTGCTTCTGCTCACCGTGCTGGCCGTGTTCTTCCGGCGGCCCGCCCTGGACCTTTCCATCTACGGCACCCTGTTCACCCTGCTGCTGGTTATCTGGGGCTACGACACCCCCCTGGGGGTGGCCCTGTTGGCCGGGGTGGACGGCCTGGTGACCACCCTGCCCCTGGTGCTGGTGATCTTCGCGGGCATCCTGCTCTCCAGCCTGCTCATGGCCACCGGGGCCTTGAAGCGCATCGTGGACTGGTTCATGGGCGGGGTGCGCGACGGCTTTCACCGCAGCCTTTTGATCACCATGGGGGTGGGCAACTTCATGGAGGGCGCGGGGGTCATCGCCGAGCCGGTGGTGGCGCCCATGCTGTCGGCCGCCGGGGTGGCCCCGGCCGGAGCCGCCGCGCTGTCCATCGTGGGCTACGCCGGGCTCATGACCCTGGAGATGGCCGGCATCTTCATCACCGTGCTGGCCCTGATCACCGGCCTGCCCCTGAGCGAGCTCGGCATCGCCTCGGGCTGGCTGTCCATTCCCGCCACCCTGGCCATGGCCGCGGTGGTGCCGCTGTTTTTGCCCCGGCCCCTGCCCGGCCTCCAGCGCTGGCTGCTGGTGCTGGCCTGCGGGGCGTTGGTGGGCTTCGCGGCCCTGGCCGCCGCCGCCTGGCTGGCCGTGTCCATCTCGGGCATGGTGGGCGGCCTGGCCCTGATCGCCGGGCTGGTGCTAATCGGCACCGGCCGCCTGCCCCTGAACAAGGAGATACTAAAGGACCTGGCCCCCTTCCTGTTCATCCTGGCGGTGCTGTTGTGCCTCAACGCCATCGGCCCGCTCAAGGAGCTGACCTTCAAGCGCCTGAGCCTCCAGGTGAGCGTGATCCCGGTGCACACCATCACCCTCAGGCCCCTGTTCTCGGCCTATCTGTATCTCTTCCTGGCCGCGGCCCTGGCCATCAAGCTGCTGGGCATCCGGGGACAGGAGCTCAAGCAGGTGCTGGTCACCGGCAGCAGGAAGGCCCTGGTGGCCTCGGCGGCCATGCTGCTGTTCGGGGCCATGGGCCAGATGATCGCCTACTCGGGCTACGCCCCGGGCTTCACCGAGCTGAGCAACCCGGACAACATCCCCTGGGTCATGGCCCAGGGGCTGATCACCTACACCCAGAGCCTCTACCCCATCTTCGCGCCGCTGTTGGGCTGGGTGGGCACCTTCCTCACCGGCTACGGGGTGGCCTCGCTGATGCTCTTCGGCCAGCTCCAGGTGCAGGGGGCCGAGCTGCTGGGCATCAGCCCGGTGTGGCTGGCCTCGGGCCTGGCAGTGGGCGCCTCCCTGGGCTCCATCTCCTCGCCGTTCAAGATCGCCATCGCCGCGCCCATGTGCGGGGCCCTGGGCCAGGAGGGGGCCATCCTGCGCCTTACCATCCCCCTGGGGGTGGGCGCCTCGCTGCTGGTGGGGGTGGTGCTCTGGCTGTGGTGCTGAGGGCTTGTCCAAAAATCAAAGCCAGCAGGAAATATCAGCCTGTTATGATAAAGTTTGACCGCCGTATCATGGGCATTTGATGTGTAATTAGTCGGCTCCAAACTCCGGCGCGACCGGCCGCCGCCAAGGCGGATTGCCGGTGACCGGCGAAGCCGGCCCGATATCTTGAGAGAGGACATCATGGACGAATTGAAACCACCGCAAAGACTACTTCTCGGCCCCGGCCCCTGCAACGTCCCCTACCGGGTGCTCCGGGCCATGTCCACCCCCCTGGTGGGCCACCTGGACCCCCTGTTCATGCAGATGATGGACGAGGTGTGCGCCGCGCTGCGCGACACCTTCCAGACCGGCAACCAGATGACCTTCCCGGTAAGCGGCACGGGCAGCGCGGGCATGGAGGCCTGCTTCGTGAACCTGCTGGAGCCCGGCGACACCGCGGTGGTGTGCATCAACGGCGTGTTCGGCACCCGCATGGCCGACGTGGCCGAGCGCTGCGGAGCCAAGGTGATCAGGGTGGAGGCCGAGTGGGGCGGACCCCTGGATCAGCAGTTGATCATCGACACCCTGAAACAGCACCCCGAGGCCAAGCTCTGCGCCATCGTCTACGCCGAGACCTCCACCGGCGTGCTGCAGCCCATCCAGGAGATCGGGGCCTATCTCAAAGACAAGGACACCCTGTTCCTCGTGGACGCGGTCACCGCCCTGGGCGGGGTGGACCTCCAGGTGGACGCCTGGGGCATCGACGCCTGCTACAGCGGCACCCAGAAGTGCCTGGCCGTGCCGCCGGGCCTGGCCCCGGTGAGCTTCGGGCCCAAGGCCATGGAGGTGTTGAAGACCCGCCAGAGCAAGGTGCAGAGCTGGTATCTGGACCTGACCATGCTCATGAAGTACTGGGGCAGCGAGCGCTTGTACCACCACACCGCGCCCATCTCCATGATCTACGCCCTGCGCGAGGGCCTGAGGGTCATCCAGGAGGAGGGCCTGCAAAACCGCATCGAGCGCCACGCCGCCGCGGCCGGCCACCTGCGCGACGGCCTGGCGGACATGGGCTTTGGCTTCTGGGCGGCCGAGGGCTACCGCCTGCCGCCGCTGACCAGCGTGTTCCCGCCCGAGGGCTGGGACGTGGAAGGCATCCGCAAGCAGCTGCTGGCCGACTACGACATCGAGCTGGGCGGCGGCCTGGGGCCGGTGGCCGGCAAGATCTGGCGCATCGGCCTGATGGGCGAGAACGCCTGCGTGCAAAAGGTGGCCGTGCTGCTCAGGGCCCTGCAAGACTTCGCATAGCCCGCATATTTCATGAGGGTTGGGCGGTATATAACAACGGCTTGGTTTTCATAAGGCCCCTAGTTTAGGAAGGCGCCGGCATTATCTGGGTACGCTTTGCACCCAGGCCCGGCACAGCCGGCCGCCGGTAGACAAGGCGTCTGGCCAGCGAGGACCGCGGGCGTAGCCGTTAGCTACGTCCAGGCCCGAGCGCAGCCAGCAACACCGTATGCCGGTGGCTGGCGCAGCCGGACGCACGGCCTTCATGAAATTTGCCGGCAAGGAGGTAAATAACCATGGCTCCCAAGATGCAGGGCATCCTGCCCCCCATGGCCACCCCGTTCACGGCCGACGAAGAGCTGGACCTGGCCGCGCTCAAGGCCAACATCACCGCCTGGAACCAGACCGGCCTGGGCGGCTACTTGGCCGTGGGCTCTAACGGCGAGTCGGTGTACATGAGCGCCAAGGAGCAGGACCAGGTGGTGGCCGCCACCGCCGAGGCCGCGGCCGAGGACAAGCTGGTCATGGCCGGCACCGGCCGCGAGTCCACCCGCGAGACCATCGCCGCCACCAACCGCGCGGCCGGGGTGGGGGCCCACTGCGCCCTGGTGGTCACTCCCCATTACTTCAAGGGCCAGATGAAGCCCGAGCGGCTCAAGGCCCACTACCTGAAGGTGGCCGAGGCGGCCAAGATCCCGGTGCTCTTGTACAACGTGCCCCAGGCCACCGGGGTGAACATGGAGCCCGACACCGTGGTCTCCCTGTGCGGCCATCCCAACATCGTGGGCATCAAGGACTCCTCGGGCAACGTGTCCCAGCTCAGCGAGATCCTGCGCCAGACCAAGGACGAGGACTTCAAGGTCTTCGTGGGCAGCGCGGAGGTGATCTACTCCGCGGCCACCCTGGGGGTGGACGGCGGCATCCTGGGGGTGTGCAACGTGTTGCCCCAGCGCTGTGTGGAGCTGTTCGAGGCGGCCAAGGCCGGAGACCACGACCGGGCCAAGCACCTGCAATGGCGCATCGCCAAGCTGGCGGCCATGGTCACGCGCATCCACGGCGTGGGCGGGCTCAAGGCCACCATGGACATGGTGGGCTACCAGGGCGGCGTGGCCCGCATGCCCCTGGCCATGCCAAGCCCGGAGGTGGTCGCGGAGCTGAAGGCCGAGCTGGCCTTCGCCTCGGCCGACTAGAAGAGGAGTCACCATGCGCTTCACCTACCCAGGCATGCGGCCCTGGGCCACCCCGGCCCAGCGCTCGGTGGTCATGGCCCCCCGGGGCATGGCCGCCTCCAGCCAGCCCCTGGCCACCCGCGCGGGGGTGCGGGTGCTGGAGAACGGGGGCAACGCGGTGGACGCGGCCCTGGCCATGGTGGCGGTGCTCAGCGTGGTCGAGCCCTATTCGGTGGGCATCGGCGGCGACTGCTTCGCCCTGTGCGCCCTGGACGGGGGCAGCCGCATCGTGGGCCTCAACGGCTCGGGCCGCGCCTCGTCCTCGGCCGACCGCGAGGCCCTGGTGGCCGCGGGACACAAAAAAATCCCCATCCGCCACGGCGCGGCGGTCACCGTGCCCGGCGCGGTGGCGGCCTGGGCCGATCTGGCCCAGGCCCACGGCACCATGGGCCTGGACACCCTGCTGGCCCCGGCCATCGACTACGCGGCCCACGGCTTCCCGGTCAGCGAGGTCATCGCCGGGGAGTGGGCAGCCTTCCGCGAGCATTTGGCCGCCGACCCTTCCTCGGCCCGGAGCTACCTGTTGGACGGGCGTCCGCCCCGGCCGGGTCAGATGTTCGTGAACCCCGGCCTGGCGCGCAGCCTCAAGCTCATCGCGGAGCGGGGGCCCGGGGCCCTGTACGAGGGGGAGCTGGCCGAGGCCATCGCCAACACGGTGCAGGCGGCCGGCGGCTGGCTGAGCCAGGACGACTTGGCCGCCCACCGCTCCGAGTGGGTGGACCCCATCATGCTGGACTACCGGGGCTGGACCGTCTTGGAGCTGCCCCCCAACGGCCAGGGGCTCACCGCCCTGGAGATCCTGTCCATCCTGGAGGGCTACGAGCTGGCCGCCCTGGAGCCGCTGGGCGCGGACAAGGCCCACCTGGTGGCCGAGGCCATCAAGATCGCCTTTGAGGACCGCAACCGCTACATCACCGACCCGGCCTTTTCGCGCGCGCCGGTGGAAAAGCTCCTGTCGCCCCAGTACGCCGCCCGCTGCCGGGAGCGCATCGACCCCGAGAGCACCCTGCCCCCGGGCGAGGCCGCGCCGCCCCTGGGCAGCGACACGGTCTACCTCTGCGCCGGGGACGAGCAGGGCAACGCGGTCAGCCTGATCAGCAGCATCTACACTCAGTTCGGCAGCGGCCTGGTGCCCACCGACACCGGCATCCTGCTGCACTGCCGGGGCATCTCCTTCTCCCTGGACCAGGCCAAGGCCAATTGCCTGGAGCCCGGCAAGCGGCCCATGCACACCATCATCCCGGGCATGCTCCTGGACCAGGGCCGCCTGGCCGCCGCCTTCGGGGTCATGGGCGGGGACATGCAGCCCCAGGGCCACGCCCAGGTGCTGATCAACATCATCGACCACGGCCTGAACCTGCAACAGGCCCTGGACGCGCCGCGCTTGCGCTGCATAGAGGGCAAGAAGGTGTATCTGGAAGAGGGCTTCGCCGAGGGAGTTCCGGCCGAGATGGAGCGCCGGGGGCACCGGATCGACTGGACCGGCCACCCCATCAACCAGGTGGGCGGCGGCCAGATCGTGTGGCGCGACCAGGAGCAGGGCATCTGGCTGGGGGCTAGCGACCGCCGCAAGGACGGCTGCGCGATGGGTTATTAGCCGGCTGCGCCAGGCGGATTAAACGCCGGCTGCGTCCGGAAGGATTATACGGCGTTGCGGCCTGCGCTCGTTTCCTCGGCGTATTGGCATATACGCCTGTGGAACTCGCTTGACCGCGCCTTGCCCAACCCTCCCCGGCTGTGCCGGTGACCGCCTAGTTTGATCGAAAGAAAAAAGCAGGCTCCCATAAACGGGAACGCCTGCTTTCTCTTTTCGCCTTAACGGCTAAGGGCACAGTCAGCCGCTGAAAGACGAGGCCTTTGGCGAGCGGCAGCCGATGCGTATTGCCCAATACGTCGAGGCTGGGGCGCAGCCAATAACGAAGTATTCCAGTGGCTGCCGAAGCCCGCCCGCTTTACCTACTTTTGTTTGGTGGCCAGGTAGTATTCCCGCTGAAGATAAGTCTGGTCCTTGGGCCGCAGGGCCACCGCCTTTTTGGCGTCGGCCAGGGCCTTTTTGTACTGCCCCATCTTCTCGTAGGTGAAGCTGCGGTTGTAATAGGTCTCCGCGTAATCAGGCTGCAACTTGATGGCCCGGGCGAAGTCGGCCAGGGCCGCCTTGCGCCGTCCCAGGTCGTCGTTGGCGCTGCCCCGGTTGTTGTAGGCCACGGCCATGTTGGCCGGGCTCAAATCGCCGGCCTCGATGGCCTTGCCGTAGTGGCTGATGGCGGTCTTGAACTTGCCGGCGGCCGCGGCGCGGTTGCCGGCGGTTATCTCATCCTTGCCCCCGGCCAGAGCGGGCGCGGCCAGGCACAGGCAGAGCAGCAGGACCAGGGCGGCACAAAACCAGGGACGGGGGGAAGCGGTCATGGGGCCTCCTCGAGGTTGGCTGGGGGTGAGCCGTTGGGCCTCTATTATAAAGGGGCCGGACCCGGCTGTCCTCCCCCTGGCCGCGCGCGGTCCAAAAAACGAAACCCACCTGTCCCCGCCCAAGGCAGGGGGCGGGGAGCAGGTGGCGATGAGCGAACCAAAGGAGAGAAGCTTAGTCCACGGGCACCAGTCGCCAGGCTTTGGAGCGGCCGCGGGGCTTTTCCAGGGTGAACTTGGCGCCGGCCTTGGCGCCGGTCTTGTCGCCGAAGTCGGTGACCGTGAGGCGGCCGGTGGAGGTGACTTTATACACCTCGGGCTTGGCGGCCTGCTTGACGCTGGTGGTTTCCTGCTTGATCTTGCCGGACTCAACCATGGCCATCTTTAGCTGCTGGGCGAATTCAACCGAAGTCATGGCCTTGTTTTTAAAGGCCAGCTTTTCGCGGATCTCCTGCTCGGAGACGCCGTCGCCCACCATCTTTAAAAGCTTCTTTCTATCCTCGGGACTCCATTTGGACTTCCTAGCCAATGTTTTCTCCTTCTTTGTGAGAGGGGCCAAAAAATTGCGAACCATATAATAATATGCAGTATATTGAAAAATCACCATTTAAGCAATAGTCAAGCTAAAAAAACAACACCTGAATAATTTTTACGCGCAAGGGTTTTTGACAATCATTATTCGTTAATACAACGATATATGTGTCTAGTTAAATGGCAACAAGCCAGGGAGAGCCAAATTAACCTTCTCCGTTATAAAAGCTGGTTGCTGAATTAAAAAGCCGTCTTTTACCGGTGGATTACTCGGAGGAAAAACCTCTTCCGCACGGTCTCTTGGCGGTTAGCGTAATTTTATTGTGACGTAATTACAGATGGTTGTCAGGATGGCCCTTCATCAGGGGCCCACAAAAAACAACCGCTTAGCTATAAGACCCCGCCACTGGGCGCCGGATCCCGCCGTAACAATAACCGGGACCGGAGCCGCCAACCGGGCGCGAATCAGCGGACATCCACCCAGGCCTTGCGGCTGCGCGGCCCGTCGAATTCCATGAAAAAAACGCCCTGCCAGGTGCCCAGGGCCAGGCGGCCTCCCTGCACCGGCAGGCGCACGGTCGCACCCAGCAACACGCTCTTTAGATGGGCGGCGGAGTTGCCTTCCAGGTGCTGATAACCGTTGTCCCAGGGCACCAACTTGTCCAGGGTGTTTAAAATGTCGCCGAGAACCGAGAGGTCGGCCGCCTCGTTGACCATGACCGCGGCGGTGGTATGGGGCACGAAAACCTCGCACCATCCCTGATCCACCCCCGAGGCGGCCACGGCCTTTTGCACCTGGCCGGTGATGTCCACTCCCTGGGAATGGGCCTGGGTCTTTACGTTTATGCTCTGCATCATGGGCCTCCGTGGCGAAGTTTATTCATTGTACGAAAAGCCGCGCTCCCCCGCCATGCCGGGCCAAAAAAAAGGCCGGGCTCCCTTGCCCCCGTCGCCGGCCCCGTGGCAGGCTGGAGCGCAGACAGGCGCCTTACCTTCGGGGAAGGTGCCGCCCTGTTTAATCTTAGGGACGGCGGGGAGGACGACTTGCTCTCGGGAATCAAGACCTACACTGACCGCTGGTACAGCGGCTACGCCTTTCAGGGAGCCTCCGTGCTGGGCGTGGCCCCCATTCTCATCCCCCTCATCGTGGCCAAGCTGGGCAGCAACTCCGCCGCCGGGGCGGTGGTGGCCGCCTTTTATCTGGGACAGCTCACCGCCCCCCTGTGGGGCTGGCTCACCGACCGTCTGGACAAGTTCCGCCTCATCTACTCCCTGGGCTACCTCTTGCTTGCCGTGGGCATGGGGGCCTTCGCCATGGTGCACGAGCTGGCCTTCTGGCTGGGCCTGGCCTTTGTGCAGGGCGCCGGCGCCGCGGCCACCAACACCGTGGCCGCCATGTTCATCGTGGAGTTCAAGCCCAAGGAGCAGTGGGATCCGCGCATCGGCTGGCTGCAGACCTTTTACGGCACCGGCCAGGCCCTGGGCCTGGGGCTGGCCGCCGCCTTGCAAATGGCCCCCCTGTGGGGCATGGGGCTGGCCGCCGCCCTGATGGTGCCGGGATTCATCCTGGGCCGCCGGGGCCTGCCCCGGGACCAAGACCGCCGCAAATCCGACACCGCCACCTTCCAGGCCCACGCCCTGCGCCCGCCCCGCCACGCCTACAGCCAGCTCCACCGCAGCCAGGGCCTCTGCGTCCAGGGCATCAAGGGAATGGTCCGGGAGTGGGACGGCCCCTTCGGCCTGTTCATCTTCAGTTGGCTGCTGACCATGCTGGGCACCTGGATGGTCTACAACCTCTATCCCCTGCTGATGAAGGATCTCTACGGGGTGGACGCGGGCATGAGCTCCCTGGCCTACGCCATCGCCGCCACCCTGGGCATCTTCGCTTACGCCCCTTCCGGGGTGCTGGCCGAAAAGATAGGCGACGGGCCGGTGCTGGTCGTCGGCATCCTCATGACCCTGGTGTCCATGGTGGGCATGACCCTCCTGGCCTACGTGCACACCGGCGACAACTGGTTGCTCAGCCAGGCGGCGTTTCTGTTCATGCCCGTGGCCTGGTCGCCCCTGATAGTGGCCGGCACCTCCTACACCGCCCAACTGGCCACCATGCCCGAGGGCAACGCCCTGGGGGTGTACAACTCCGCCACCGCGGTGGGCTCGGTGCTGGGGGCACTGGCCGCGGGCTGGCTGTCGGACGCCTGGGGTTACGGGGTGGTCATGCTGGGAGCCAGCATCCTGACCATCGCCGGGCTGGCCTTGCTGGCCGGCCTGTTGTGGAGGCAGCGGAACGCCAAGGCGGCGGCCAAGCCCCAGGGCGCCTCCGGCTAGGGGCGGCTCCGGAGCGCCGCCGGGCGGGCTATTCTTCCGGCCCGGCCTGGTCCAGGGCCCGGCGGATGGCCTCGGCCAGCTCCCGGGCCACCAGGGGCTTGTTGAGCAACGAGCTCACCCCCAGGCGGGTCAGCCACTCCTGGTCGATCTGGGGGTTGAAGCCGCTGCAGATGATAACCGGGGTGCCGGGGCTGAGATTGGTGATCTTGGCGGCCAGGTCCCGCCCGGTCATCTTGGGCATGGTGTAGTCGCTGACCACCAGGTCGAAATCCTCCGGCCTGGCGGCAAAGGCCTTCCAGGCCTCCCGGGGCGAGGTGAACTCCTCCACCTGGTAGCCCAGGCCGCCCAGGATGCGCCGCCCCAGCTCGGCCAGGGCCGGCTCGTCGTCCACGAACAGCACCCGCTCCGAACCCTTGAGCGCCTCGGGCACGGCCTCCACCCGGGTCCTTCCCGTGGCCCCGGTGTAGACCGGCAGGTAGACATGGAAGGTGGTCCCCTGGCCCGGCTCGCTGTACACGGTCACCGCCCCGCCGTGGGCCTGCACGATGCCG
Organism: Desulfarculaceae bacterium; assembly: GCA_021737145.1. GTDB lineage: Bacteria > Desulfobacterota > Desulfarculia > Desulfarculales > Desulfarculaceae > Desulfoferula. The sequence goes on from JAIPEN010000010.1 coordinate 45,917, forward strand.
TGCACCACGGCCAGGCCCATGCCGGTGCCCTGGTCGGGCTCCTTGGTGGTGAAGAAGGGCTCGAAGATGCGGCCCATGATCTCGGCCGGGATGCCCGGGCCGTCGTCGGCCACGCTTAGGAGCATATAGGCCCCGGGCTCCAGGTCGGCATAGCTGGCCGCGGTCTCCGGGTCCAGCTCCAGCCGGTCCATGGACAGGGTCAGATTGCCGCCCCGCCCTTCCATGGCCTGGGCCGCGTTGGTGCACAGGTTCATGATCATCTGGTGCATCTGCACCGGGTCGGCGTCCACCTGATCCGCGGCCAGATTCTCCGACAGCTTCATCTCCACCGTGCTGGGCACCGTGGCCCGAAGCAGCTTGAAGGTCTCCTTGACCACCGGGGTCAGGGACATGGGCGAACGCGGCTCCTGGCTGCGGCGGGCAAAGGACAATATCTGGCGCACCAGGTTGCGGGCCCGCTCGCTGGCCACCATGACCTGCTCGATGTCGTCCCGGGCCGGGCTGGACGCGGGCACCCCGTCGCGGGCCAGCTCGGCATAGCCCATGACGGCGGCCAGGATGTTGTTGAAGTCGTGGGCAATGCCCCCGGCCAGGGTGCCCAGGGCCTCCAGCTTCTGGGTCTGGCGGAGCTGGTTCTCCAGGCGGCTGCGCTCCTGCTCTTCGTTCTTGACCTGGGTCAGGTCGTCGTAGATGGCCACCACCTCGCCGCCGGGCAGCTTGCACACGTAGTTTTCCACCCACAAGGATACGGCCTGGTCCTGGTACAGGGTCACGGGCATGTGCTCCGGCTCCCCGCTGGCCCACACCCGCTTGAACACATCCAGCAGGCCCATGTCCTCCACGCTGGGAAAGACCTCGCGCACCTCGGCCCCGACCACCTCATCCAGGCTTCGTCCGGTCATGCGCAGGCCGGCGGGGTTGATGTCCTGGAAGATAAACTTTTGGCCGTCGGGCGAAGGCCGGTAGATGGCCACCCCGGAGCTCATGTTGTTGAACACCTCGCCAAAGCGGATATCGCGCTCGCGGCGCTCGTTTTCGGCCCGGCGGCGTTCGCTGATGTCGCGGTCCATGGCCACCAGGAAGCGCTCGCCGCCCAGCTCCACCAGGCCCACGCTCACCTCCAGGGGGAAGATGGAGCCGTCGCGGCGGAAGTGATCCACCTCGAAATGGAGCCACTCCCCGGCCAGGGCCTGCTTCAGGCGGCCGGGCACGTTCTTCACCACCAGCTCGCGGATGTTCAGGCCCTCCATCTCGCCCGGCCCGTAGCCGTGGGAGCGCTCCGCCGACCGGTTGGCCGAGAAAATGCGGCCTGTCTGCTCGCCCTCGGCTTCCATGAGGAAGATGCCGTCCCCGGCCCGCTCGAAAAGGGTGGTGTAGAGGGCCTCGGAGCGCTGGCGTGCCTGCTCGGCCAGCTTCTGCTCGGTGATGTCCAGCATCACCCCGTCCAGGCACAGGAAGCCGCCCTGCTCATCACGCACCGCCGAACCCTTCTCGAAGATCCAGCGCAGCCCTCCGCCCGCGTGGAGCGCCCGGTACTCCATGGTGAAGGGCCGGTCCTGGGCCAGGGCCTCTTCCACTTCGGCCCGCACCGCCTCCCGGTCGTCGGGATGGACCACCGATTCAAAGGAGCGCACCCGGTTGTGGATGAAGTCGCTTGCCGGGTGGCCGGTGATTTCCTCGATGGCCTCGCTGACAAAGACCATGGTCCACTGGTCGTCGTGGGAGCAGCGGTAGACCGCGCCGGGCACGTTTTCCACCAGGGTGCGGAAGCGCTCCTCGGCCGCGCCGATGGCCGCCTCGGCCTTTTTGCGCTGGGTCACGTCGCTGGCAATGGAGAGCATCAGGCGGCGGCCGTCGGGCAGGCTGCCCAGGGGGGCGGAGGAGAACTCCCAGACCAGCTCGCGGCCGTCGGCGGCGCGCACCGTGTATTCGCCCTGGTTCTGGGGGCCATCAAGGGTGCCGAACAGCTCGCCCACCTCCCGGGACACCCGTGGCCCGTCCTTGTCGTAGGCCAGGCTGGTCCAGTGCTCCACGGTGTCCAGCTGCCGGGCCGGGTAACCGCTGATGCGGGTCCAGGCCTGGTTCACCTGGATCACCTTGCCGCCCTCGGCGTAGATCATGATGGGCTGGGGCGCGGCCATGATGGCCCGGCGGAACTGGGACTCGCTCTCGGCCAAGGCCCGCTCCATCTCGCGGCGGTGGCTGATGTCCAGGCCCACCCCCATCACCCCGGTGACGCGCCCGTCCAGGTCGCGCAGGGGCGAGATGACCTGCTGCAGGTGCAGCTCGCGGCCGTTGAGAAGATAGTCCACCTCGGCCTCGCGCTCCAGGCCGTGCTCCATGGCGTCGAGGGCCAGCAGAGAGGTGAGGTCCTCCCGGTCCGGGAGGGCCTGCTCCACGCTGAGCCGCCCTTCGATCTGGTCCGGGGGCAGGCCGGTGAGGGCGGAGGCCAGCTGCACGGCCTGGGGATTGAGAAAGGTGAGGCGAAGCTCCCGGTCGGCCATCCACAGCACCGCCGGGATGTGCTCCCGGAGCGAGCGGGACTCGCCCACCAGGCCGCTGAGCAGGGCCCGCAGGCTGGCGGCCAGGCGGCCCAGCTCGTCGCGGGCCAGGTATTGCACCGGCGCGGCCGGGCGGCCCTCGGCCATGTTCTCGGCCAGGGCGGCCACCTGGCCCAGGGGGCGCATGATGGAGCGTATGAGCCAAAAGGTGAGCAGCCCGGCTATGAGCACCGCCGCGACCACCGCCGCGGCCAAGACCATCTTGGCCACGGTCAGGGACTCCTGGGACTGCTCCAGATACTCTTCGGCCTTGTTGTAGGCGTAGGCGCGCAGCACCTCGGCGGCGCGCTGGGATTTTTCGGCTTGGCTCTGGTTGAACTGGTCCAGCAGCACCACCGCCTGCCGGCGGTCGCCGGCGGCCAGCAGCCCGGCCACCTGGCGGTGCAGCCCCATCCAGCGGTCGAACGAGGTGCGGGCCCGGGCCACGTCCCGGCGGGGCCCCAGGTATTGCCGGTTGACCGTTTCCAGGTCCGCCGCCACCTGGCGGTGAGTCTCCTTCAGGAGCTCGATCTGTTTTTGCAGGTCCTTGAGCTCGCCGGCCAGCAGCATGCGTTCCAAAGCCACCTGCATGCGCACCGCGTTGGTCTCCAGGCGCTGGGTGGCGTTGCTGACCGTGAAGGGGTGTTCGTAAAGGGCGCGGTTGATCTGGCTGATCCGGTTGACTTCGAACAGGCCCAGGAGCCCCACCACCATTAACAGGATCAGCAGGATGCCGAATCCCCATCCCAAGCGCGATGAAATTTTCATGCGGGAATACAAAACGGCGAGGCCCCTCTCTCCCCGGCCGGCACGCCTGTTGATCCAAACTAAGGCATGCCTTGTGGCCGGTCCCGGCGGCGCCGGTGAGCTGGTCCCGCCCTCGACGCAAGCGGCGGAACCCGTCCACTACTATTATTCCATAGCGGACGGATCGAATAAAACTGAATAAGCGCGGAATCAAGACGCAACGATGGGCCCAAGCATCTGGATATAACTATATTTTTATCTCGGGGCGGGCCTGCAGCGAGCGGTCGCCCCCGTCTTTTTTGGCCTCGTACATGGCCAGGTCGGCCCGCCGGATGAACTGGTCCGCCTTTTCATCCGGGGCCAGTTGGGCCAGGCCGATGCTCATGGTCACCGGAGGGAGATCGCCTTCCAAGTAGGCCATTTTGCTCTCCCATTGGCGGTTGAAGGTATGGCGGAAGCGCTCCATGGCCAGCAGCCCCTGCTCGGCGGTGGTCTCCACCAGAATGAAGCTGAACTCGTCGCCCCCCAGGCGGAAGGCCTGATCCATGGTGCGTAGGGACTCGGTCATGACCTGGCTGACCATGCGCAGGATGCCGTCGCCCTCCTGATGGCCGTAGGTGTCGTTGAACGGCTTGAAACGGTCCAGGTCCAAAAAGGCCAGGGTCAGGGGGCGGCCATAACGCCGCGAGCGGTCCACCTCCTGGCTCAGGATGTTGTGGAAATGGCGGCGGTTGTACAGGCCGGTGAGGCTGTCGGTGATGGAGCGGCGGCGCAGCTCGTCCTCCAGGGTCTTGCTCTCGCTCATGTCGTGGAAAAAGCCCACGCTGCCCACCTCCTGGCCGTTTTGCACCAGCAGGGAGGCCGACAGGCGTATGGGGATGATCCGGCCCGAGGCGTCCACCACCTCCACCTCCATGCCGTCCAACCGGCCCCGGCCGCCGTTTTCCTGGCCGTAGAGCGCCTTCTTGACCTCGCGGGCCAGTTCGGGGGGATTGTAGACCTGGGTGATGGAGAGCTGGCCCAGCACCTGGGAGGCGGGCAGGCCGGTGAGCTTTTCGGCCGCCTGGTTGAAGATGATTACCTTGCCCTCCCGGTTCACTCCGATGATGCCGTCTGGGCAGGAGCCCACCAGCCGGTTCATGAAATCTTGGCTGTTGAGCATCTGGTTTCCCTCGGAATTGGCCGTCACGTTTCGCCTTTCCCCGGCAGCACCGCGTGGGCAGACGCCGGCGTTAAAAAGGGATTATCGAATCACGAGACGAAACAATATAGCACAAAGGAATTTTAAGAGGCACGCACAGCCGCCAAAAAAGGTCCGGCCCCGGCGGGAGAGCCGGGGCCGGACCAGCGCTAGGGAAAGGGATATGGGTCATGCCCGCCGGGGCGATGGGTTGGCGCGCCCCGGCCGGCGGGGTGACGGGTTAAGAGGGCAGCTCCACCTTGGGCAGCTTGCCCAGGGCCTCGTCCACCATCTTCTGGGGATACTCGTAGTTGCTCAGCTGGCCGGCCAGGTAGGCGTCGTAGGCGCTCATGTCGAAGTGGCCGTGACCCGAGAGGTTGAACAGGATCACCCGCTCCTTGCCCTCTTCCTTGGCCTTGAGGGCCTCGATCACCGCGCCGCGTATGGCGTGGGTGGACTCGGGCGCGGGGATGATGCCCTCGGAACGGGCGAACATGAGCCCCGCCTCGAAGCACTCCAACTGGGGCACCGCGATGGCCTCGATGAGGTTGTCTTCCACCAGGCGGCTGACCAGGGGGCTCATGCCGTGGTACCTCAGCCCGCCGGCGTGGATGCCCGGGGGCACGAAGGTGTGGCCCAACGTGTGCATCATCACGATGGGGGCCAGGTGGGCCATGTCGCCGTAATCATAGGCATAGGTTCCCTTGGTCACCGTGGGGCAGGAGGCGGGCTCCACCGCCAGGATGCGCACGTCCATGCCGCCGATCTTTTCGCGCACATAGGGGAAGGACAGGCCCGCGAAGTTGGAGCCGCCCCCGATGCAGCCGATGACCACGTCGGGCTTTTCGCCGATCTTGGCCATCTGCCTGATGGCCTCCTCGCCGATTACGGTCTGGTGCAGGCACACGTGGTTGAGCACCGAGCCCAGGGAGTAGTTGGTGTTTTCGTGGGTTACGGCGTCTTCCACCGCCTCGGAGATGGCCAGGCCCAGGGAGCCGGGATGGTCCGGGTTTTCGGCCAGGGCCGCGCGGCCGGACTCGGTCTGCTCGCTGGGGCTGGCGAAGATCTCGGCCCCCCAGGTGTTGATCATGGACTTGCGGTAGGGCTTCTGGTTGTAGGAGACACGCACCATGTACACGCTGCAGTCCAGGCCGAACATGTTGCAGGCCAGGCTCATGGCGCTGCCCCACTGACCGGCTCCGGTCTCGGTGGCGATGCGCTCGATGCCCTCTTTCTTGTTGTAATAAGCCTGGGGAATCGCGGTGTTGGGCTTGTGGGAGCCCGCCGGGGAGACCGACTCGTTCTTAAAGTAGATCTTGGCCGGGGTGTCCAGAAGCTTTTCCAGGTTTTGGGCCCGCATCAGGGGGGTGGGACGCCACAGGGCCAGCACCTGCATCACTTCCTCGGGGATGTCGAAGAAGGGCTGGGGGCTCATCTCCTGCTCCAGCAGGGCCATGGGGAAGATGACGTTCATCTGCTCCGGGGTGGCGATGTCCATGGTGGCCGGATGGAAGGGCGGGGCCAGCGGGGTGGGCAGGTCGGCCTGCACGTTGTACCACCGCTTGGGCATCTCCGTCTCGTCGAGTAAGACCTTGACCTGCTCCATGACTGTCTCTCCTCTTGCTCCTAACGGGTCGGTTTCGCTTGTATATAGCCTAAAAAGAGCCGCGGGCCCTGGGGCCCGCGGCGGCGCTGCTAGCTGAGTGCTACTTGAGCGCGGACGGGCCCCTGCTCGGCGGCTGCCAGCGCCACCAGAGATGGTTGTCACGCACCGGGATCAGGTTGCTCATCACGCTCTCCGTTGAATACTGTATACCGTATACCAGCGCTATGTGAGAAGTGTCAAGAGAAATGTGGGGGGGGGATACCTTACAAATGGCAATTCAAAACGTTTTTCCACCTAGCAGACCCGACACCTTGATTATTTTCAGCATATTTCATTGATTTTGCGCGGAAATTTCCTGGTCCAATACGTTCCGTTTCTTGGCTAATTGAGGCCCCAATTTTAAGATATTTCGTTCCCATGTTGGATCAATAATTCTCAAATTTTGATCGAAGAAAACCTTAAAAATTAGAAAAAGCATGTAAAAAGCATACAAAACGGACAGAAGATAAAAACTATATATTTTTGGATTGTCCTTAGGGAACTGAAAGTAATGCACAAATAGTTCATACTGTTTACTATCATCCCTTTCCTTCGTTTCAAATCTATGGAGGAAGGAGCTAATGTCAGCATGAGAACCAAGTTCACTACACATATCGTGTATTTTTATTAAGTCGCGTGCTAGCGGATATGAATTCTTGTCCTTATTAATTGCATCCTGGATATTTCTTTTGATGAACCTAAAAAATTTGTCTCTATTGATGTAAGCCTCGGATTTGGCCGGTTCTAATACAAGAACATATGCTGTCAAACCAGCATCAATCGCTTTTCTCAAGGATGATAGGGCTTCTGATAAGTGGGAACGCAGCAAACACGAGGCAGTGAAATATAAATGAAAATGGACAAACAAAAACAATGTCGGTACTATTTCCTCTCCTTCCTTGCCTTGAAACCTGTTTAAAGGTGCCTGGTAGACATCATCTAATTGGTGAAAAAGGTCAAACTCTTCCCGAAAGTTTACTAGGCTGGCCAAAAGATTTTGTTCCTCGACTCCAAGATAATCAATAAAATTCATTTGATTACCCATTGTGCGCTCCAAATGCAGAATTCTTGACCGCCATTATCGATGACTTCCTGTTTTCATGATTACCCATTATACATTACCCAGTTTCTAACTCTCCTTTACTCACCTTTAACCTAAGGCGATCAACTTCAAGCTCCAGTTCACACAGTTTTTCTAATATTTCCTCTTTATCATTTATTGCACTATCCTTTGCTATATTAACAACCCATTCACACAAATTATTCATAAAAATAAACTGCACACAAAGAATGAAAAATATTATCCAACTCGCATTATTTCTTACCCAATCCCCTACGCCTAAAAAATAAACGATAAAATAGATAACAACAAAAGGCGCTATTATCATTAGCGTTTGTGCTATGGTCTTTCCAAAACATTGAGATTTTTCCCACTCCTTATGTGTCAACACACACCTCCCGCTAAATTTAAGGTTATTTTTCGCTAACCTTTATTCTTGAACTGGAGTTGGTTTGGCTGTCCCCCGCTATGTAGCTGTGTTCCCCCTCCCTGCCTGCCTCCGCCCCCTCAGGCCGCTTCTTTCTTCTCCTGCTTATGCGACCTCTTTACCAGATAGTAGCCGGCCGACAGGGCCAGGATGACCGCGGCCACGGCGATGAGCACCATGGGCTCGTTGCTCTTGGCGTCCAAGATGATCACCTTGCGGGCCACCGCGATCATGGCCACCAAAAAGACCACCTCCACGTGAATCTTGCTCTGGTCCAAATACATCTTGATGGTCTCGACCAACTCCAGGCCGATGAGGATGACGAAGAAGAAACCGAACAGGTCCAACAGCTCGTTGATCCTGAACAGCATGAACGGCGGGTTGATCAAATCCGTGGCCAGCATGATGCCCAGTTCCACGGTGGAGATGACGATCACCAGGAGCATCATCACCAGCAGGGCCAGCACGGTGTAGCGCTCCACCCGGTTGATCAGCTTTTGCGCGGTGGCTTGCATGGGCTCCCCTCCCCCTGAAACTGCCAGACTTGATCATATTATCGCCGGGCGGGCCGGGTCAAACCCCTGGCCCCTGGACAAGCGGCCCGTTGGCGGCATATATCTTTGGGGCATCCCATCCCCCACACCGGAGAAGCACGCATGACCCGCCGCAACAAGGACATTCTGGAAGGCCCCCGCTGGGCCAAGGTGCGGGCCCTGATGAAGTCCATGGGCCACAGCGACTACGACCTGGAGCGCCCCATCATCGGGGTGGCCAACACCTACAGCAACATGGTGCCCGGCCACTTCAACCTGAAGCAGGTGGCCGAGTCGGTGAAGCAGGGCATTTACCAGGCCGGGGGCACGCCCATGGAGTTCGGGGTGGTGGGCTGCTGCGACGGGGTGGCCAACGGCCATCTGGGCATGCGCTACATATTGCCCTCGCGGGAGGTGATCGCGGGCTCGGTGGAGGTGGCGGCCCAGGCCCACCGCCTGGACGCGGTGGTGTTGTTGGGCTCCTGCGACAAGATCGTGCCGGGGCTCTTGATGGCCGCGGCCCGCCTGGACCTGCCGGCCATCTTGGTAAACGGCGGGCCCTCCCTGGGCGGGTGCAGCTTTGACGGGCGCCCCTCGGACATCACCTCCCTGACCGAGGGGGTGGGCATGCTGGCCGCTGGCAAGATAACCGAACAGGAGTTCGCCGCATTGGAAAACGCGGTGATGCCCACCTGCGGGTCCTGCTCCTTTTTGGGCACGGCCAACTCCATGGGCTGCGCGGCCGAGGGCCTGGGGCTGTGCCTACCGGGCACGGCCACCATACCGGCGGTGCACTCGGCCCGGCTCATCGCGGCCCAGGCGGCGGGCAGGCGCATCGTGGCCATGGTGGACGAGGACTTGAACGCCCGCAAGATCATCAACCGGGCGGGCCTGGAGAACGCGGTGCGCCTGGGCCTGGCCATGGGCGGCTCCACCAACCTGGTGCTGCACCTTTTGGCCGTGGCCTACGAGGCCGAGGTGGACATGGGGGTGGAGATATTCGAGGAGCTGTCCCAGACCACGCCGCACCTGGCCAAGATCTACCCGTCGGCCGCGGCCAACGTGCCCGACTTCCACGCCGCGGGCGGGGTGCCCGCCCTGCAGCGCGAGCTGCTGCCCCTGCTCAACGGCGGCAACCCCACGGTGAGCGGCCAAAGCGTGGCCGAAAACGTGGCCAACGCCACCAAGACCGGCGACGAGATCATCAGGAGCCTGGACGACCCCTGGTCCAGCCAGGGCGGCCTGGCCGTGCTCCGGGGCAACCTGGCCCCGGCCACGGCGGTGACCAAGCCCGCGGCCATCGACCCGGCCATGCACCGCTTCACCGGCACGGCCCACTGCTTCGACTCCGAGGACGAGGCCAACCAGGCCATCATGGACCAACGGATCAAACCGGGCGAGGTGGTGGTGATCCGCTACGAGGGGCCCAAGGGCGGGCCGGGCATGCCCGAGATGGCCATGGCCATGAAGATGCTCTACGGCCAGGGCCTGGCCAAGCAGACCGCCCTGATCACCGACGGCCGCTTTTCGGGCACCAACAACGGATGTTTCGTGGGGCACATTTCGCCCGAGGCGGCCGAGGGCGGGCCCTTGGCAGCGGTGCGCGACGGCGACCGCATCACCGTGGACATTGCCAAGCGCCGGGTGGACCTGGAGCTGAGCGACCAGGAGATCGCCGCCCGCCTGGCCCAGTGGAAACGGCCCGCGCCCAAGATCGCCCGCGGCTACCTGGCCCTGTACTCCCGCCTGGCCGCCTCGGCTGCCAGGGGAGCCATCATCCCCACCCGCGACGAGGATTGATGCGCGGCCGCCGGGAACAAGGGTTCCCCACGCCCGATAGCGAAGCTGTCTGGGGCGGCAGCCGGGGAAGGGGGCGGCGGCCAAGGCCGCATGCCGTTGCCCGGCGATGCCTGTCGGTTTTAGTCGCGGTGCAGGATCTCTATCTTCACGCCGTCCGGAGCCTGCAGGAAGGCGATCTTCACCCCGGCGCGCACCTCCATGGGCGGGCCCAGGAACTGGGCTCCCTTGGCGCTTAGCTCCTCAAAGGCCTGGTCCACGTCCTCCACCAAAAAGCCCAGCTCATAGGCGCCCCAGTGGATGCCGGACTCATTGGGCTCGGGCTCGTCGGCCCGCTTGGGCGACAGGGCCAGGAACATGTCCCCCACCTTTACGCGCACCAGAGTGTTGCCCCGCACCTGTAGGCGGGCCACCACCTCGCCGCCGAACATGTTTACGTAGAAATCCTCGGTTGCTTGCAGGTCTTGGCAGCGCATGTGCACGTGATCGAGGGTGAGGGCCATGACGTCTCCTATCAAGATGAGGCCGGGGTATTCCGGCGGGTTGGCATCTACTATAAACCCGGGCGCGGGCGCGGGCCCAGGCAAAAGGCGCGGGCTCAGCTTTTGACCAGAGACATGATGGCCATCCACCAGCGGGCCGAGCAGGCGGCCGGATCCTGGGCAAGGCCTTCGCGCAGGCGCTTGGCAAAGAGCTCGCGCACCTGCCGGCGGTCCTCTTCGCCGCGCTTCGGGTCCAGGGCCCCGAACAGGGCGGGCTGGAAGGCGGCCTCGAAAAAGGCGGCATAGTCCTCTGCAAAAGCCCCGGCGTCGCCGCCGTTCTGGCACTGCTCCAAATAAACGTCGTCCAGGACGAACTCCTCCAGATGCTCCACGCTCAGCCCGGTGCCGCGGGCCCAGGAGGACGAGTTCCAGGGGGCCAGCCACTCGGCCCGGGTGCGGTAGTAGGTGGGGATGGCCATGGCCGCGTACTCCCCGGCGGTTAGCTCGCCGGCCAGGATCATATCTCCCAGCACCCGGTTCACCAGGTCCATGAGCCCCTCGGCTCCGGAGAGGCCCTGCTCGTCGGCCCCGGAGAGCACCAGCACCATGCGCCCCCCCTGGATCAGCTCCCGGCCGCGCTCGGTCAGGAAAACCCGCCAGTCCTTGCGGGCCTGGTCGGCCCAGGCGGCGCGCTCCCGCTCCCCGGCCCGGGGCGACCATAGGTGCCCGGTGACGGGTCCGGGCACGCGGCTGAGCCAGTGCTCCACCACCGCCGAGTAGCCCAGGGCGATGCTCCCGGCCGGGAAGATGGGCCCATAGACCGAGGCCGCGCTGGCCAGGGAAAAGACGCCCTCCCGCCCGGCCAGGTAGCTATCCGGGGAGGTGAGCACCGTGTTGAACAGGCTGGTCCAGTCGTTGCCCGGCAGGTCGGTGTGGATCACGCTGATGGCCGGCACCCGGCTCCAGCGCCTCTGGATGCGCCCCACCACGCTGGCCAGGGGCAGCAGGGAGTTGCGCCCCTGGGACGAGCCGAGATCGGCCACCCGGAGCTCGGGGCCCACCGGCGCCCGCTCCAGGGCGTCCACCGCCCGCATGAGCAGGGGCAGGGCCAACTGGTTGGCCAGGCCCTGCTCCTGGGAGTGACGGTTGTAAAAACCGTGGCCGAGCATGTGTCCCCGGCTGGGGCTGGACTGGCCGCGCGGCATGGTTGCGCTCCCTTCCCGAGATTGGAGGGCGGGTCCAGACAGCATAAGGCAGGCGGCCGGTTTCAGGCAACGGGCGGATTGCCCGGCGCAAGCATTGACCCGGCGCCGGACTTTGCCTTAACCTAGGTCATCTTCCGGGGATTGAATTCCGCAGCCTGCCCGGGCCGCGCCCGGCCGCCATCACCCCAGCGTTTATAAACGTCATCCAAAAACAGGAGAGGGTTATGTCCGGTCCGCACCTGACCCGTTGTCTGGCCGCGCTGCTCATGGCCGCGCTGCTTGCCGTTTTGGCCCCGGCCGGGGCCCTGGCCCAGGAATGCGCCAGCAGCTGCGACCAGTTTTTGAGCTCCGAGGGGCTCACCGGCGCCGAGGCCCGGGATCAATGCATCCAGAACTGCCAAAAGCTGAAGAAGCTGGGCATCGAGGGGGTCAGCATCAAATGCGCCTATGAGCTGCCCAAGACCTGCGGATACGAGCTGGCCTGGGATTTGATCCGCTACTGCATCAAGCCCTGCATCGAGTTCAAGAAGACCCCCTGCGAGGACTGCCTGGTCAAGCACGGCTTCTGCGGTGCGGTGAGCGTGTGCCGCAAGTGGGTGTGCAAGTGCATCCTGAAAAATCACGACTGCGACCACTACTACCACAAGGGCTGCAAAAAGTAGGGCGGGCTAAAGCTCCAGGCCGGGGCGGGCCCAGATACGGGCCTCCACCCCGCGCCTTTTGATCTGCCGGAAGGGCAGGCCCTGGCCCACCGCCTCCATCACCGGCCCGGGCGCGGCCACCCGGGAGCCGGCCAGCACGTCGGCCCCCCAGGAAAACAGCACCGGCGACCAGGGGGTGGAGGGGCCCACCACCACCTTGACCGCGTCGCGGGCGGTGTCCAGGGCCCAGGCCAGGGAGCGGGTCATCAGGGCGGTGGCGGTGAGGGCCGCCACCTGGCAGGAGGCCAGGATATCCTCCCATTGCCCGGCCGGCGGGGTGTCGGCCTCGGGCTTGAGCTCCAGCAGGTGCAGGGTGCCGGCCTGGGCGGCCAGGGTTTGGGTGAAGGGGAAGTCGCCCATGACCACCACCCGCTTGCCCGGAGCCAGGCGCAGGAGCAGCTCCTCCGCCCCCTGGGCGCCGGCCTCGGCCGGGGCGGCATGGGCCGCGTTCAGGGCGGCCAGGCCCAGGCTGGCCAGCCAGGGCGATTCGCCCAGAAGCAACCCGGCCGCCCGGCTCAGGGGCGCGCCCTTCAGCTCGCGGGCCTGTTCCTCCTCGCCCGGCCCGGGCGCGGCCCCCAGGGTGGAGGCCAGCCCCACTCCCTGGCCGGTGGCCACTCCCAGAAAACGCCGCCCCAAGGCCAGCTCCATCACCGGAGCCGGGTCCGGCCCCAGGCCGGCCGCCAGCTCCTCCAGCAGTTGCCGTTCACGGGGACGCCCGGCCAGGGAGGGACGCGGGGTGGGCCCTCCGGCGCAGCAGTGCTGCTTTCCCCCGGCCGAGGGGTTCAACTGAGTCAGGGGCTTTTTCATGGGGTCAACCTCCGGTGGCTTGGGGCGCCGGCGCCTTTCCGGTCGAATGGTCAATGGCCTATTAATTGTAGTGCATTGTGCGCCCTTGGCAATGGGCTCCCCGGGGGCTGGGCCGTGCTATGCTGGGGGCATCATCCGGGAAGGCGGTGGATCATGCGGGCCCTGTTGGTCATAGACGTGCAAAACGAATATTTCACCGGCGCGCTGCCGGTGAGCCATCCCCCGGACAGCCTGGCGCGGGTCTTGGAGGCCATGGACGCGGCGGCCCGATACCGCGTGCCCGTCGCCGTGGTCCAGCACGCCGCGGCCGACCCCCAGGCCCCGGCCTTTGGCCTGAACTCGCCGGGCTGGGAGCTGGTTCCCGAGGTGGCCCGGCGGCCCCGCGACATCCTCATCGCCAAAAAGCTGCCCGGCTCCTTCACCGGCACCGGGCTGGGCCCCTGGCTGGAGTCGCTGGGCGCGGACACCGTGGCCATCTGCGGCTACATGAGCCAGATGTGCTGCGACACCACCTCCCGCCAGGCCTTTCATCGCGGCCTGGGGGTGGAGTTCCTCTCCGATGCCACCGGCACTTTGGATATCGCCAACCAGGCGGGCAAGGTGACGGCCGAGGAGCTGCACCGGGCGGTGCTGGTGACCCAGGCCATGCGCTTCGCGCGGGTGCTCACCACGGCCCAGTGGATCGACACCCTGGCCGGCAAGGGCCGCGACTGCTCCCAGGGCCTCTGAGCGGCGGGGCCCCTCCCCTACTTGAGCTTCTTGAGCGCCAACCCGGCCAACTGCTTGGCCGCGGCCAGGTCCTTGGCCTTGTCGCCGGTGGCGGTGTCCACGATCAGATAATAGTCGCCGGTGAGCACGTGCAGGCCGGCCCCCATCTTGGCCCCGGTGCCGCCCCAGAAGGCCTGATCGCCCAAGCCGCCGACCGGCTGGGCCTCGGGGGTGTGGGAGCGGGCCCCGGCGAACAGGCGCGAGGCGGGCAGGTTTTTTCTGAGCTTGGGCGGAGGCAGGGTCAGGGTGAGCTGGGCGTAGCCCGCCACCCGGGTGCCCTTTCCCGCGAAAAAGCACATGGACTGGCCCATGGGATTGGGGCCGTTGGGCTTGCCCGGGTTCACGGCCAGGCCCAGGGCCGAGCCCACTTGGGCCGGGGTGAGCAGGCCGCAGGCCGTGGGCGGCTCGGCCAGAGCCGGGACGGCGAGCAGCAGGACGCACAACAGGACCGACAGGCGCATAAGAGGACGCATGCTTCAATCCTCCGCATGGTCATGGCAAGACCGGGAGAGCTCCCGGAGCGGACCCCTTTTACCTACCCGATTATGAGCCAATCAGGCGCGGCCGGGCAACCGGGAGGTGGGCCGGCCCTATTGCCGCGCGGGCCTGGATGCGCCTAGACTGGTGGAGTCTTGGGAGTTTTTTTGAAAGGGGAGAATCATGCCGCAAGCCAAAATCTGGAGCCTGGCCGTCCTGCTGCTAGCCGTTCTGCTGCTGCCCGGCGTGGCCCCGGCCCAAAGCGACATCTTCGCCACTATTACGGGCACGGTCACCCTTTCTGACGGCACGGACCTGCCCGGGGCGGTCATCAAGGCGGAGAACCAATCCACCGGCTTCGAGCTCTACCAGGTCACCAACAGTCAGGGCCACTACACCATTCAAGACCTGCCGGCGGGCGGTCCCTATAGGGTCGTCGCTTCGCTGGAGGGGTTCAACACCCAAATCCGCCAGAACATCAATCTGCGCCGGGGCCAGACCCTTCAACTGGACTTCCAACTCTCCCCCCACGTGATCCAAAAGAAGTAGAGCGAGCGCTCTGGCCCCGGAGCCCGGGTTTTGGTAGATTGGCCTGACAAAGCCAACCCGCAAACTGGAGAGCCGCCTTGCACCGCGCCCTGATATCGCTGCTTCTTCTGGCCGTCCTCATTTTGCCGGCCGCCTTCCCGGCCCAGGCCGAAACCGCCGGCTCCATCAGCGGGGCGGTGGTCAACCGCTACGGCGAGCCCATCAAGGGCGCGGCGGTGCGGGCCGAGCATTTGCAAGAAGGCTTCGTGGTGGAGTCCCTCACCGACGGCAAGGGCACCTACGTCATCACCAACCTGTCGGCAGGCGACTACAAGCTGGAGGCCAGCGCGGGACGCAAGGCCAGCGTGGCCGTCGAAAAGACCAAGCTGGCCTCGGGTCAAAACAAGACCCTGAACTTCGTGATCAACGTGAAGGAAGGCCTGCGCATCGACCCCAATTACCGGCCCACCGAGCCGGGGCTGCTGAACTAGCCCCGGGCCAGCCGCCCGCCTGGAACCAGAACAAGGGCCCCGCCATTGGCGAGGCCCTTGGTTGTTCCCGGCGCAGCCAGTCGCCGCGAGACAAGGTGTCCGGCGGGCGGCGGCCGGAGCCGTGCGCGGCAATAGGCCGAGACTGGCGCCAAGCCGGCGACGAAGCATCGCGGCGGCTGGCGCGGCCGGCGGCCTAGCCCATGTCCACCAGGGGCCTGACCTCGCTCACCTCGAAGATCACCGCCGCCTTGATGCCGGCGGCCGCCTGCTCGCCCGCCGCCTGGGCTATGGCGCTTTTCACCTGCTTGAGCGCCTCGCCCTCGCGGTCGATCTGCTTGCACTCCAGATACAGCCGCCAGCCCGGAGTGGTGAAGCCCACCGGCGACTCCTTCACGGTGAAGAACACCGCGTAGGGATTGGCCTCCAGGTTCTTGAGGCTGCGGTTTTCCATCATGCCCATTATCAGCTTGCCTTCCACGTCCAGGCGGGGGCTGCCGAAATAGGCGGCGTTGGGCTTGCCGTCCGGGCTGGCGGTGGCCAGTACGCCCACCCGGCCGGGCAGGTTTATGGTGGCTACGAATTCTTCGTCAAAAGCGGCCATGAGCTTATCTCCATTTCCGGGGTCGCCCCCGGGTGTTTTGGGGTTGTTTTTATATGGTGCCACAAATCAGCCCCCCAATGCCGGCGATGGGCCCACGGGATTTCTGGAGGCCCGGCCCCGGCTCTGTTATGCTGGGCCCATGCCGCGATCCAAGAAAATAGACCTGACCCCGGTGGTGGTGGTGCTGGTGCGCCCCCGCTTTCCGGAAAACATAGGAGCCGCCGCCCGGGTGGTGGCCAACATGGGCCTGGGCGGCCTGCGGGTGGTGGAGCCCGAGCGCCCCTGGGACGAGCCCATGAAACGCCTGGCCTCCACCTGCGGCCGCAAGGTGCTGGCCAGCATGGAGAGCTACCCCAGCCTGCGGGCGGCCCTGGCCGACACGGTGGGCGCGGCGGCCACCACCGCCCGGGTGGGCTACAAGCGCGGCGAGCTGACCAGCCCCCGCCGGGCCGCTCCCGAGCTGTTGGGCTGGGCCCAGGGCGGCAAGGCGGCCATCGTCTTCGGCCCCGAGGACCGGGGCCTGACCACCAGCCAGCTTGACCGCTGCCAGCTCTCGGTGTGCATACCCACGGACCAGGCCTCCAGCCTCAACCTGGCCCAGGCGGTGATGGTGATGGCCTACGAGCTGAGGCAGACGGCCCTGGAGGCGGGCAGCGCCCCGGCGTCCGGACCCAGCCCGGCCAGCCACGGCGAGATGATGGGCCTGCACCGCCACCTCATCGACGGCCTGGTGGCCATCGGCACCCTCAAAGAGGACAACCCCGAGCACTTCTACCGGCCCATCAAGAACGTCATCGAGCGGGGGCGGCCCTCCAGCCGCGAGGTGCGGGCCATGCGGGGCATCGCCCGACAGATGCTCTGGGCGGCCGGGCGGATCCAAGAGCACGAAGCGAAGAAGTAGGCCCTTTCCTCCCCGCTTGAGCAATCCCCGGCTTTTGTATTATCTTGAGGCGGTATTGCCCTAGCCTGCCCGCGCCGCCTAAACCCGCCGCCGGAGGTCCGCCCGGTCGGCCCTGCTTGGGAGGGAATCATGGCTGAGCCACAGGAGCTGATGCCCGGGGTGTTCATCGAGCCCCGCATTGTTCAGACCGCGCGCGGACCCGTCGAGGTGGACGACACCGGGGGAGAGCTGCCCGCGGTGCTGGTGTCCCACGGCGGCATCGGCGGGGTGGACCAGGCCCGCTGCGTGGTGGCCTGGCTGGACCCCAAGGAGTACCGCCTGATCTGCCCCTCGCGGCCCGGCTTTCTCAACACCCCCCTATCCAGCGGCCCCGGCCTGGAGGATCAGGCCGATCTGTTCGCCGCGCTTTTGGACGAGCTGGGGGTGGAGCGGGCGGCCGTGATCTCGGTCTCGGCCGGGGGGCCGCCGGCCTACAGCTTTGTGCGCAAATATCCCGAGCGGGCGTGGGCCTTCATGCCCATCGACAGCGTGAGCGGGTATTACGAAATCCCCGAGACCGCCGGGCCCATCGCCCAGGCCATCTTCACCTCCCAGTGGGGCCAGAAGCTCCTGCAAAAGATCGGCGAGAAAAAGCCCGAGTGGTTCTTGCAGGAGATATTCTCGGCCGAGGCCTACTTCACCAAGGACCAGATCAAGGCGCACATCGCCCATGCCCTGGGCGACCCCCAGGCGGTGGAGTTCATGCGGGCCTTCATGAACACCATGAACCCCTACAACCCGCGCAAGCCGGGCACGGACAACGACATGGCCCTCTACCGCGAGCTGACCCATGTGCCCATGGACGGCATCGCCTGCCCCACCCTGGTGGTGCACGGCACCCACGACGCGGACGTGAAGCTATACGACGGGGTCTACGCCCACGAGCACATCGCGGGTTCGGAGCGCTTCTGGATCGAGGAGGGCTCGCATCTGGGCTTCTGGCTGAGCCCCAACGCGGAAAAGGCCCAGGCCGCGGCCAAGGAGTTCCTGGCGCGGCACAGGCCCTAGGATCGGCTGAGTTGGGAGGCTGCCGGGCCTACTTGGTGTGGGTCTGGGTGACCTTTTCGAACATCACCGCCAGGCCGGCGCCCAGGCTGTAGATGGACTCGACGGGCAGGTTGTCCTCGGCGGTCACGTCAAAGAACACATGGAACTCGGAAGCCATGCCGTCCTCGGGCTTCCAGTAGCACAGGAGCATGGGCAGCTTGGGCAAGGGGTGGATGAGCACCGCGATGTCCGAGTCAAAGCTGTCCGGGGCCGGGCGGGCGGCCCACAGATCCACCAGGTTTTCCATCAACTCGGTGTGATCGTCCATGAGCTTCTTGAGTCGCTTGTCGCACTGGTGTTCAAAAAAGCGTCCCCAGTCCTTGCCGCCGGGCAGCTCCCTGAGGGGCACCCACTCGCCCTTGGGCTCGGGCCCGCCGCCCTTGACCACGTAGTTCAAGATGGGCGAGGCAACCCAGCCGTTCACGTGGCAGCCGGAATGTAGCCGGCCCTCCGCGTCCACCGAGAAATCCCGGCCCAAGCAGTTGACCAACAGCTTGCCGTCCTTGAAGCGGGCGCCCAAGGGCTCGGCCAGGGGCTCCAGGTCCAGGGACTTGATCTTTTCCTGCAAGGGGCCCAGGGCGGCCTGTAATTCGGCAATGGGATCGGACGGCGCGTTGGCGGCCACCGAGACCGCCCCGGCCACCTCGGGGTCCAGGTGGGGGCAGGCGTCCAGGGTCTGCTTGCCCTGGCTCACCGCCACCGCGAAGACCATGCAGGTGGGCGAGCCGCAGTCGCGGCAATTGGTCTGGGGCAGCACCTTGAGTATGTCCAGGGGGGTCTTTAGCTCTGGCATTTCGCTGGCTCCGGGTGAAACTTTTTTCTTGCCTGCAAGCCTAACAGCGGCGCGCGCCCCGGGCATCCCCCATCCGGGGGATGGGGCTTACCAGCCTCCGGCCGGATCGGTGAGCGAGGCCAGGAGCATGCCCGCTATGGCGATGCACTCCATATCCAGATAGGACTCCGCGTCCGGCCTGAACAAGACGGTGCAGGAGGCGGGGAAGCCCTCGTCGGCCTGGTTGAACAGCAGGAGCAGGGGCAGCTTGGGCAGGGCGGGCAAGACCAGGCTCAGGTCATAGGAGAACTCGCCGCCCGCCTCCTTTGCGCCCAGCTCCAGGGCCGCGGCCCGTAGGCCCTCCGGATCCTCGCCCCGCTTGGCGGCGATGCGCCGCTCCACGGTGTTGCTGAATCCCTGCTGAAAAGGGGCCGAGCCGGGAAAATCCCGAAAGGAGACCCAGCTCGCGTCCTCGGGTCCGGGCTCGCCGTAGGGGCCCAGCAGATAGCGGCTCAGCAGCACCCCCATGGAGTGGCCCAGCAGGCCGTCGCGGCCGCTGTCAATGCCCGTGGGGCTCACCCGGCACTCCCGGCCGAACAGAGGCACCAGGATGTCCCCGCTCCGGCGCTCCACCCCCAGGGCGGCGAGGTCTATATCTTCCCAGCGCTCCCCCATCTGGCGCTGGTAGTCCTCCAATATCTCGCCGAAAACCGGCCGCAGTTCGCTCATGAAGACTCTCCCGTGATGTTGGTTCAAATATAGCGCGTCCCGCATGGCTGTCCATCCCCCGGCCGGGGGATGGACAGGCGGTTTGACGAAGGCCCGGCTCAAGCGTAACCTGAACATGCCCCCGCCAGAGCACGCACCATTTTACTTTTGCCAACTCCCGCCCCGAGGTGCCGCTGCCATGAAGCTCCGCGTCCGTTTGCCCCTGGTGATGATCCTGGCCCTGTTGTCCCTATTGCTGGCGGCCAGCGGCCTGGCGGCCGGACCCGACCCCGGCCCCAGCCACCACAACGGCCCCCCGCCCAAATCCTCCCGCGCCCCGGACCACGTGGGCATCCGCCTGGACCTCGGCGGCCGGGCCCTGGTGGCCGGCGAGACGGGCAGCCTCAAGCTGGAGGCGGGTTTGCCCGCCGGAGAGAACCTGGCCTGGGACCCCACGGTCAGCGAGCCGGTGACCCTGTGGATCGCCACCCCGGCCAAGAGCGGCATCGCCTTCATCGACCCGGCCCATCCCCAGCGGCCGCGCCACCACATCCTGGTGCGCTTTCAGCGCCCGGCCGCCAACCTGGCCCAGCCGCTGAGCGCCAAGGTGAACTACACCGTGACCAGCCGCGCCAAGGCGGGCAAGCACAGCTTCTGGCTGGACATCTTCGCCGAGCTCAAGGGGCCGGAGGGCCAGGCGGTGCACGACACCGGGGCCCTGCGCCTGCCCTTTGCGGTGGACACCCATCTGCGCACCAAGCTGCTTATGCTGGCGGTGGTGGCGGCGGCGGTGTTTTTGTTCATCGTGGAGTGGGTGCGGGTGGACGTGGTGGCCATCGTGATGATGGTGCTGCTGCCCGAGCTGGGCCTGTTGAACGCCACGGACACCTTCCGCGGCCTGAGCAGCAACGCGGTGGTGGCCATCATCGGGGTGATGATCATAAGCTACGGGCTAAATCGGGCCGGGCTGGTGCACCGCATCATCCAGCCGATCCTGGGCTTTGTGAGCAAAAGCCCCAACCGGCTGGTGGTGACCTTCTCCGGCCTCATCGCGGGCATCTCCGGGGTGATGCAGAACACCGGGGCGGCGGTGCTGTTTTTGCCCGCCATCCGCTCGGTGACCTTCCAGCGGCTCAAGGTGCCCATCTCCCGGGTGCTCATGCCCATAGGCATGGCGGCCATCCTGGGCGGCACCCTGACCATGATCGGCACCAGCCCCCTGATCCTGTTGAACGACATCCTGCCGCCCGGCATGCCCAAGTTCGGTTTCCTCGAGCTGACCCCCATCGGCGCGGCCATCGCCATCGGGGGCATCGCCTATCTGTCCACCGCGGGCATGAAGATGCTGGCCAAGCTGCCCATGAGCCAGCCGGACTACCAAACCGACCACGGCGGCCGCCAGGAGGGCTTTTTGGCCTCCTACCCCGAGATCAAGGGGCCCTATGAGCTGGAGGTTCCCGCCGGCTACCGCCCCAATGGCGGGCCCCAGGAGCTGGTGGAGATACGGCGGCGCTTTCTGGTGAACATCGTGGCCGTGAGCAAGGCCGGCGGGGCGCTGGACTTCTCGCCCCTGCCCTCCACCAGCCTGCAACCCGGCTACTGCCTGTGCGCCTATGGTCCGGAAAAGAGCGTCCGGTCCTTTGCCCGGGAATACGGGCTGGAGATGCAGGAGCAACCCAAGGTGTTCAAGGACACCATGTTCAACCCCTCCCTGGCGGGCATCGTGGAGGGGGTGGTGCTGCCCCGCTCCAGCCTCATCGGCCAGACCATCAAGGAGATACGCTTTCGCGAGACCTTTGGGGTGAACCCCCTGGCGGTGCACCAGGGCGACCACACCTATTACCAGGAGCTGGCCGACCTGCCCCTGCAATCGGGCGACACCATCCTGTTGCACGGCACCTGGGAGCGCTTCCAGGCCCTACAGGAGCTGCACCAGAACTTCATCATCATCACGCCGTTTGAGCAGGAGTTCCACAAGCCGGAAAAGGCCAAGTGGGCGGGCATCTGCTTTTTGGTGGCCCTGGCCATGATGGTGCTGTCGAGCTTCTATTTCCAAAACCTGGCCTACAACCCCATTCCCCTGTCAGTGTGCCTGATGGTGGGCGCGGTGGGCATGGTGCTGTGCAAGGTCATCACCATCAGCGAGGCCTACCACGCGGTGGACTGGCGCACCGTGTTTTTGTTGGGCGGGCTGATCCCCTTAGGCATGGCCGTGGACCAGACCGGCACGGCCAACTGGATCGCCGAGGGCATCGTGGCCGGGCTGGGCAGCCTGATGTCCCCGGCCCTGCTCTTGGCTGTGCTGGCCCTGCTGAGCGCGGCCTTCACCCTGGTGATAAGCAACGTGGGCGCGGCCACCCTGCTGGTGCCGCTGGGCATATCCATTGCCCAGCAGATAGGCATGGACCCGAGGGTGTGCGCCATCGTGGTGGGGCTGGGGGTGTCCAACAGCTTCCTGTTGCCCACGCACCAGGTCAACGCCCTGTACATGGGGCCGGGCGAGTACCGCACCAAGGACTACATCAGGATCGGCGGGGGGCTGAGCTTTGTTTATATCGTGGTGTTGGTGGCGATGACGTATGTGTTTTATTTGTAGGCCCGAGCACTAAACGAGCAGCGCCCGTCCGGCAGCGAGCCGGGCGGGCGTTTTATTTTGGGGCGATGGGGCCTAGTAATGGGCGGTGCAACGATAATTGCCCTCCACCCAATCGATGTCCAGCCAGCCGCCGGCCTTGATCCGCACCTTATGGCATAACTCCACCTCCTGGGCCCCGACCCACTTGAACACGGTGAAGGTGAGGGTGGAGTCCTTGTGGCCGTGCTTGTTGCAGTCCTTGTTTTTCCAGTTGCAGCAAGCTTTGCTCTCTGCCCCCATTTTGGCTTTGAAACCACGGGAAAAGCGGCCGCCCGATTCCTGGACCACGGTTACCTGCGCGCCGGTCTGGTTGTAGATGCAAAAGGCCGAGGCCGGCGCGGCCGGGGCCAGGAGCAGCCCCGCAAGCAGCAACACCATTGCGTAGATTACCAACTTGGATGACATGGATTCCCCTCTCTAAAGGCAGAAGGCGCGCCTTGGATGCCGGGTGCAGGCTGATGAGCGCCAAGTTGTGGAGGAGCAGGGCTTCTAATTCCTAGGATAGCGGGGCTGGCCGGACGAAAGAAGGGGCGGCGGGGCGGCTGGAAAGAGAAAAAACCACCGGGTGGCCTCGCCAACCCGTGGTCAAGCGGCGTGGAGCGAAGCGGAGCAACAAGAGGTTGGGCGGGGCGGGTGTAATGGAAGAGAAGAGGGTCAGGTTAGGCGGGGCGGCCTGCTGAACCTCTTGTGCCTGCGGCACCCAGACAGCAGAGCTGTCTGGGCAATACAATAACAATAAAATTGGTAACACTGTTGACATTACCAGTTTGGTAACTATAATATTGGGACATGAGGGTCATCGCCACCAAAACCATCAACGCATACAGGGGGTGTTATCCCGGCGCTGACGAACCCCTGAAGTCATGGAAAAGATTAATAGAATCGAGGGAATATCTGAATCTAGCCGACCTTCGGGCCAACTTCCACGTCGAGCTAATCAAAGGCGACATATATGTCTTCAAAAAAATAAAAGGGAACAATTACCGTTTAGTATGCGGGATTGATTTTGTTAGGCAAAGGGTATTCATCAAATGGTTTGGAACACATAAGGAATACGACAAAATTAAACCAGCGGAGGTGAAGTATGAATATCCACCCTGTTAAAAACGAAAAGGACTACGAGGCCGCCCTTTCGCGCATCGAGGAGCTGTGGGGAGCAGAACTCGGCACTCCCGCCGGTGATGAACTGGACGTTTGGCTTACCCTCGTCGAAGCCTACGAAGACGAGCATCATCCAGTTCCACCTCCATCGCCCGTAGCAGCGATTAAGTTCGTGATGGAACAGAAAGGGCTCACCCAAACGGATTTAGTCCCGTATTTCGGCAGCCGCCCTAGAGTCTCGGAGGTATTAAGTGGAAAGAGGCCTCTAACTCTTTCCATGATCCGTAGTCTTTCCTCCGGGCTAGGCCTTCCGGCTGAAATTTTGATTCAAGACGACTCGCAATTGCCTGAAGAAGGCAAAGCAATAGACTGGAGCAAGTTTCCCGTCAAAGAAATCGTTGACCGCGGTTGGGTTGCCGGATTCGACCACAAAACTCAGCCCGAAGAAATTATGCGGCATTTAGCTACCCAGGCTAATGCGGATGACTATTTATATTCCAATTCAGCTTGCTTGAGGCAGGGCACGCGTAGGAGTCATAAAGACGATCCCTATGCTTTACAGGCGTGGATACTGGGAGTTTTGTTAAAGGCAAACGAAATGGATTTACTGGGTGAGTACCATGAGGACGAGATAGAACTTGAGTTTTTAAGAAAAGTAGCACACTTAAGCGTGCTTTCTGATGGTCCGGTCCAAGCTGCAGAATATCTGTCACGAAAAGGCATAAAGCTTGTAGTAGTTCGCCATTTTAAGAAAACCTATCTTGATGGAGCGGTGCTTATTAACAAAGACGGCAGCCCCGTCATTGGTCTGAGTCTACGTTATAACCGCACAGACAACTTTTGGTTTACACTTATTCATGAATTGGCGCATCTCGCTTGCGGCCATGTAGATCAGGCACAGGACAAATGCATTATTGACGATCTTGACCTGCATACCGCTTTGGATAAAACGGAAAACGAGGCCGATGAAACCGCAGAAGCGGCATTGATCCCCCGGGAGCTTTGGGACGAACATCCTGCCAAGGATACTGCAAAGATAAAAGACGTGAGAGCTTTGGCAAGACAAGCTGATGTTAACCCCGCGATTGTAGCAGGAAGAATACGTTATAAAAGAGGAAATTACCGCTTGCTGGCCAAGCACGTTGGGCATGGAGAAGTCAGGAAGCTGTTTGAGTAATAAAAGAAAAGCCACCCGGTGCGACGAGTGGCTTTTCAACGCGACCATACTAGGCAGTCATGGTCGCGGGCGCCAACACAGACAAGGCATTGCCTGGGTAGACACCCATCCTTGGGACTTAGGTCTAACATGCTTGGTCCCCTTGGCGCAATATTTAACTCGGCTGCCAAAGGAGACCATCATGGCTAAGAAGAAGTCTTTCAAAATTGGGCGCGATGCCAAGAACGGGCAGTTCATCCCGGTCAAAAAGGCAAAGAAGCACCCGTCCACCACCGTCGTCGAAACCATCAAAAAGAGCAAGTAAGCACTAGCGAGGCATAGGTTACCAGGCAGCCTATGCCTCGCTAATCCCTCTTTCAGCTCCCCAATCCTTTACCCATAACCACTTCCTCTCCCCCTTGCTTCCCTTCTCCCTCTGTCCCACAATTTTTAATTAGGAGCGGGGCCGCTGCCCGGCGTGGCGAGAAAAAATAAGATTTTGTTAATCGTAAGGCTGGCCGGGGGGTTGACATGGCCCAGGCAATGCTTACCTTAAAGTAGGTATTTGCCTAATCCCTCATGAAAGTCGAGGTTTTCTATATATGCGATTCGATAAGTTTACGTTGAAGAGCCAGGAGATTTTGCAAGGGGCCATGGCCCTGGCCGACAAGCGGGGCAACCCCCAGATCGAGCCGTTGCATTTGTTGGCCACGCTGCTGGAGGTGTCCGAGGAGATCGCCCGCCCGGTGCTGGGCAAGCTGGGGGCCAACGCCAACGCGGTGCTGTCCGAGGTGACCGAGGCGGTGAACAAGCTGCCCCAGGCCTCCGGGGCCACGGCCCAGGCGCATCTTTCGCCCGCGGCCACCCAGACCCTGAACAAGGCCCAGGAGATCGCCGAGAACATGCACGACGAGTATGTCTCGGTGGAGCATTTGCTGATCGCCCTGGCCGAGAGCGACGCCAAGGCCGGGGAGATCCTCAGGGGCCAGGGCGTGACCACCGACGGCATCTACAGCGTGCTCAAGGACATCCGGGGCACCCAGAGCGTGACCGACCAGAACCCGGAGGACAAGTACGAGGCGCTCAAGCGCTTTTCCCGCGACCTGACCGAGCTGGCCGCCAAGGGCACCCTGGACCCGGTGATCGGGCGCGACGAGGAAGTGCGCCGCATCATCCAGATTCTGAGCCGCCGTACCAAGAACAACCCGGTGCTGATCGGCGAGCCGGGCGTGGGCAAGACCGCCATCGTGGAGGGCCTGGCCCAGCGCATCGTGGCCGGCGACGTGCCCGAGGGGCTCAAGGACAAGAAGATCGTGAGCCTGGACATGGGCAGCCTCATCGCCGGGGCCAAGTATCGCGGCGAGTTCGAGGACCGGCTCAAGGCGGTGCTCAAGGCGGTGGAAGAGGCGGCCGGGACCATTATTCTGTTCATCGACGAGATGCACACCCTGGTGGGCGCGGGCAAGGCCGAGGGCGCCATGGACGCGGGCAACATGCTCAAGCCGGCCTTGGCCCGAGGCGAGCTCAGGTGCGTGGGCGCCACCACCATCAAGGAGTACCGCCAGAACATCGAGAAGGACGCGGCCCTGGAGCGGCGTTTCGCCCCGGTGCAGGTGGGCGAGCCCAGCGTGGAGGACACCATCGCCATCCTCAGGGGGCTCAAGGAGAAGTACGAGGTTCACCACGGGGTGCGCATCACCGACGGGGCCCTGGTGGCCGCGGCCACCCTGAGCGACCGCTACATCACCGACCGTTTTTTGCCGGACAAGGCCATCGACCTGATCGACGAGTCGGCCAGCAAGCTGCGCATAGACATCGACTCCCTGCCCGAGGAGCTGGACGTGCTGGAGCGCAAGCTGGTGCAGCTGAGCGTGGAGGCCGAGGCGCTCAAGAAGGAAAAGGACGACGCGTCCAAGCGCCGTTTGGAGGCGGTCAAAAGCGAGATAGCCGACCTGAGCCTGGAGCGCGACGGGCTCAGGGCCCAGTGGCAGGCGGACAAGGACCGCATCGAGGGCGTGCGCCAGGCCAAGGCGCAGATCGACGAGCTGGGCGCCGAGATGGCCCGGGCCGAGCGTAACGGCGACCTGAACCGGGTGGCCGAGATTCGCTATGGCCAGCTGCCCCAGATGGAGCAGATGCTTCTCGAGCGCCAGCAGGAGCTGGAAGGCCAGGGGGCCATGGTCAAGGAGGAGGTCGACGCCGAGGACGTGGCCGAGGTGGTGGCCCGCTGGACCAACATCCCGGTGAGCAAGCTCCTGGAGGGCGAGCGCGAGAAGCTTCTGTCCATGGAGGACCGCATCGCCAACCGGGTGGTGGGCCAGACCGAGGCCATCGTGGCCGTCAGCAACGCGGTGCGGCGCTCGCGCTCGGGCCTGCAAGACCCCAACCGGCCCATCGGCTCGTTCATCTTCATGGGCCCCACGGGAGTGGGCAAGACCGAGCTGGCCCGGGCCCTGGCCGAGTTTTTGTTCGACGACGAGCAGGCCATGGTGCGCCTGGACATGAGCGAGTTCATGGAAAAGCACGCGGTCAGCCGCCTGATCGGCGCGCCTCCGGGCTACGTGGGCTATGAAGAGGGCGGCTACCTCACCGAGGCGGTGCGCCGCCGGCCCTACAGCGTGGTCTTGTTCGACGAGATCGAAAAGGCCCACCCCGACGTGTTCAACGCGCTGTTGCAGATACTCGACGACGGCCGCCTGACCGACGGGCAGGGCCGCACCGTGGACTTCACCAACAGCATAATCATCATGACCTCCAACATCGGCTCCCAGTACATCCAGGGGCTAAGCGGCGACAACCAGCGCGAGCAGATGGAAGAGGCGGTCATGGGCGCGCTGCGCTCGGCCTTCAAGCCCGAGTTCCTCAACCGGGTGGACAACGTGGTGATCTTCCACGCCCTGACCCTGGCCCAGATCAAGAGCATCGTGGGCATCCAGGCCCGGCGCATCAACAAGCTGCTCAGTCAGCGGGGCATCAGCCTGGAGATCAGCGACGCGGCCCAGGGGCATTTGGCCGGGGTGGGCTTTGATCCGGTGTTCGGCGCGCGGCCCCTCAAGCGGGCCATCCAGACCCAGATCATGGACCCGCTGGCCGTGAAGATGCTCGACGGCAGCTTCGGCGACGGCGACACCATCGTGGCGGATGTCGAAGGCGGGAAGATCGTGTTTGATAAGAGGTAGGGGCTGGAGCTAATAGACGGGAACGACACCGCCCGGCTCCGCGAGGGGCCGGGCGGCCCGAAACAGTCGAAAAAACAGGCAACGCGATGGATCTTCCAAAACGCCCAAGACAGCATTCACTAGAAGACGAATCAATAAGAGAATTTGAGCGTCTATTACCCTCTAATTGGGTGTTCCGTCGGCACGCTCCAGACTACGGAACCGACGGAGAGGTTGAGGTTTTTTCCGAAGAAGGCACGGCGACAGGAAAAAAATTCAACATCCAAATAAAGGCGACGGACTTCGGAGGCGATGATCCCGAATTAAAGATTAAGTTAAAGACAGATACTTGCAGATATTTTATGTCTCTTGATTTGCCCGTTCTTTTGGTGGGGTATTGTTCGCCCACAAAAACCATATATGTAAAATGGTTTCATCATGTGCAAGATATATCGCGAATCGAAGCAAATAAATATGTTACGGAAGTTTTTTCCCAAGACGACATATGGAGTGAATCCAGCAGCAACACAATCATTGAATCTATTGATTTATTTCGAAAAATTAAATCGGCCAATATTAGCACCCCCCTACCGGCCTCATTACATTTTACGGGGTCGACGGTATTCGGCAAAAACCCAAGATCGATAGCAGTCACACTTGAGACACATCTTCGTGATTTTCCAAGCTTGTTAAAATTTAACAACATATATATAAATCCCGCGACTGAGATTAATAATGTTGATTTAGTAAACATAATTTTTGACGAAAACAATTTAGATATATTGCTTGCAGGGATACACTTAGTAAAAGTGCCGCAGAAAAACATCGCCCCTCCTGACAAAGTAGAAATTTTTATTAGTGATATACTATTTGCCATTGGGAAGGCTTTTATTAGAGCAGGACACCACGAGATAGCCTGCCAGTTCATTGAAAATAGCTTGAAAACAACTTCCACGATATCGGAAGTAAGTTGGTTTTTTGATGGAGCGCATTGTCTCGCAGCGCGTAATCGGTTTGATGTTTTAATTGATTTTATTAAATCGTGCGCTACAAGAGAAGACATGGCAGTAGATTCAGAAGTAGCCTCTATTTTTTTAATTTTATATTTCGACAATATGTCCTCTGAGCAAAAAAACAATTGGCGTGATGCCATGTATGCCGTACTGGGAGTCGCAAAGAAACATGGCGATGGTGTTCGCCTCGCTGCATTGCATTATAGTATTGGCAATATGCTGCGTAAAATTAACCTTAAGCAAGCCCTTAAGCACTATTCTGTTGCTAGAAAAATTGAACCAGACTATACAAACCGCGACTATTTTTGGCGGGATATTGGGGGATTACTGTTCGAACTTCATAAATTTAGCCATTCATACAAAGCTTATTCGTGTGCCTATAATTTATCAAACGATGAAGACCTATTACTTTTACAGGCTGACTCATTGATGTACACAGGTCGCTATAAAGAAGCCCAAGAATTGTTTGCCAACCTCAGTTTTGACAATGATTCTTGGCAGACATACTGGCATCTCAAAGAATACTGTTTAAGCCAAATTATAAAAGCCACAAGCTTTGAAAGTCAGCAAAGAGAAGAAGCCTCATGCCGTCACATCTTAAATAAATTTTTTAATAATAGCTTCAAAGAAGAACAGGCAATCGATGTCATTAATCATGCGTTAAACTTAGACGCATTAAATAGCACCGCTTGGTTTAATCTTGGTGTTAGTTTGAGCAAACAAAACCATTCAAATGATGCGTTTAACGCCTTTCTCATTGCATCTATTCTGTCTATTAATGACTCAGAGGCTTGGTGCAATGCCATATTGCTTGGCTTTTTTTCTGATGTCAAAGTTACCTTTATCTTACGCATTATTTCCGCTGCCTATGAAATTTGTGGAAATGATTTGTTTTCTACATTTGATTCTTTTGAAGAATCACAAACCGACAAGGAAGAATATCGAAATATCATAGACAGAGTGTATGAAGTGGTCCAGACAATTCGTACCAGCAAAACCATAAAACCAACCAAGTAGGTCTGACCTAGATTGCCACGGCTTGGCGGGGGAGCGGCCTTTTTCATTACTTGCTCTCTGGGCCCGCCGCGCCTCGCAATGACGGCTGTTGCTGGATAGTTGGCGGTGCGGGGGCGGTGCGGGGGTGGCGAGGGTGTAAGCGGTGCGGTGTCGTCAGGCGGTGCGCTGTACCAAACCTCTTGCTGCTGCGCCAAGGCTCCGCAGCCCCGACAGCAAGCTGTCGGGGCCACCCGGAGAGATTTTAGGAATTGTTGGGTTTCGCTGCGCTCTACCCAACCTACGCTATTGGCTAAATGAAGGCGGGGCGGAGTGGTCTAGATATATTGTAGGTTGGGTAGAGGGGCTCCTGGCCCGAAACCCAACAAAGCCTTTGGGCCATCGCCGATCCGGGCGCACGACAAAACAAACGAAGATTGCCACGGCGCGGCGGGAGCGCAGCCTTTTTCATTACTTGCTCTCTGGGCCCGCCGCGCCTCGCAATGACGGCTATTGCTGGATAATTGGTGGTGCGGGGTGGCGAGGGTGTAAGCGGTGCGGTGTCGTCAGGCGGTGCGCTGTACCAAACCTCTTGCTGCTGCGCCAAGGCTACGCAGCCCCGACAGCAAGTTGTCGGGGCCACCCGGAAAAAGATGGTTTTTTGGCTGAAGGGCTTGGCGCGGCGGGCCGGGCGCAGCCGGTTGGCGGGCCATTCCGCGCACCGTTCCGCCATATCCCTTGTTGCAATACAGGTGTGTGGGGCTTAAGTTGAACCTAGTTGCCGGTAATTGTTGGGAGGTCCGGCAACCCGACCATTTCCAGAGAGGGGAGACTATGAAACGATTCATGATCGCCGCCTTGTGCGCGGCTGCCCTGATCATGGCGGCGGGCACGGCCCAGGCCTATGCCATCTACAACCACGTGGACCACAAGGTCTGCGTGCAGACCCCGGGAGCCGAATTTTTCCTTATTTGCAATTTCACCATCTCCGCCAACGGCCACCACAACGGGTCGCACGGCTCGGGGCTGGGCACCCACTGCGTGCAGTGGAAGGGCGAGGGCAAATGCTGGCTCTCGCAGAACTTCAAGATTCCCAAGGGGGGATACGCCCGCATCTACAAGCATGAGGTCAAGATCTACAAGCACAACGACGAGCACATCGACACCAAGGCCGTGCACTGGGCCGAGCCCTCTGACTGCCCCCTCCCCTTCAACGACTGGCCATAGGCCCCGAACGTAAGCAGATCGCCGGCCGCTCTTCACGGGGGCGGCCGTTTTTAATGGCGCGCAGGCTTGTCAGGCCCGGCGCATTGTGCTTGTCTGGGGCATAACCGGCGCATGGCCGCGCCGGACAGGCGTCACTCATTCCTTAGGGACATCATGAAAAAAATCATCGCCACGTTTGCGCTGATCCTCCTGGGCTCCGGGCTGATCTCGGGCTGCTACACCACCGGCAAGGTGGCCGGCGACACGGTCAAGGGCGTGGAAAGCGGCACCAAGGACCTGCAAAAAGGCTACGAGGACGGCAAGAAGGGCAACTAGGCCCCAGCCCGCAACGGCCGCGGCGCACGGGGCCCGCGCCCCGGGGGGCGGCCGTTTTTGCCCTAGTAGTTGTAATACTTTTCCCGGCACTCGGGGCAGATGCCGTGGCTGAACTCGGCCTCCGAGTGCTCGGAGATGTAGGCCTCCAGCCTTTCCCAATAGCCCTCGTCGCGGCGAATTTTCTTGCAGTGCGAACAAATGGGTATGAGGCCCTTGAGGGTCTTGACGTTGTTCAGGGCCTCCTGGAGCTGGTCGATGAGCGCCTCGCGCTCCAGACGGTCCAGCTCGCCCTGGCTGATGTCGCGCACCGTTTCGATGGCCCCGATGACCCGGCCCTGCTCGTCGTAAAGGCAGGCGGCGGTGCCCGCCAGGTAGGTGCCCCCCGCTCCCAGGAGGGGGTGGAAGGAACGGGATGAGATCAGCCTGCCGTCCTTCTCGCTCAGGGTCAGGTATGCCGAGGCCCAGGAATCGTCCCGCTCGCGCACCAGGTCGATGAGGATGGGGCGCCGCTCGCCGTAAAAGGGCAAGGCATACTCATAGCCGCCCTTGCCCAGCATGTCCCGGGCCTTTATGCCGGTGAGCTCCTCCACCGCCCGGTTCCAGAACAGCACCCGCCCCTCCTGGTCCACGACCCAGGTGGGGTCGGGCAAGAAGTCCAGGATGCGCTCCAGGTTGTCGGCGGTGATGGCCAGCTCGGCCTTGGAGCGGGTCAGCTCGTCGCTCAGGCGGGTCTGGTTGATGATCAAAAAGCCCACCAGCCAAAGCGTCTGCAAGGGGATGGCCAAGAGGAAATAGCCCGCCTGGACCATGGACTGGGAGAATATGACCAGCTGGGTGCCCTGCAGCAAGGTGTCCAGCAAGCGTCCCAGCACGGCCAGGCAAAACAGCAGGATGACCCCGGCGGTGCCGCCATAGAGCGGGCGCTGGCCGCGGGGGGCGTGGTGGAACAGCCACCAGGCCACGGGCAGCAACAGGGCGGCTATCCCCAGGCTGATGGCCAGGGCCCGCATGGCGAACCATTCATGCCCCCAATAGAACCAGGCCAGCAACACCATGGCGGCCAGGGGCACCACGAGCTGGTAGCGGGGCATGGGCCCCAGGCCCAGGAAGCGGCGGGTGCCCGCGAAGAACAAGGCCGCGGCGGCCGCGAAGCAGCCGTTGCCCAGAATGACCGACACCCCCAGCGGGACCGTCCCCCGTATCATCAACAGGAAATAGCTCGCGGCCATGGCCACGGCGGCCAGGGTCCACTGCTTGAAGCCGGGGTAGGTCTTTTGGGTGAGGGCGGTGAAGGACAGGGCCACAGCCAGGCAGGCCGCCACCAGGGTGAGCGCCGCGAAGAGGGTGCGTATGTCCAGTCCTAGAGTATTGGCTTCCACTCAACGCACCAGTAAGAAGCGACAGGATTGCTGGGCAAGCTTATGGCCAAGCATGGTGATCTCCTGGTTGACCTTAGCATAACCGGCGCCCGATGCGAGCCTTTCCTGGCGGCGGGGGCCTATTTGGCGGTCTTGGCCTGTCCTTCCTGGGTGATGGGCGGGGGCCAGGTCTCCGGGTTCATGCACACGTCCTTGCCCTCCTCGGGCAGGGTGTCGCCGAACAGGCGGCGCAGGGGAGCGAAGATGGGGCTGGTGGCGAAGTTGATCACCGAGCCCACCAGTCCGCCCGGAGCCACCCCGGCCGAGAAGTCGGCAAAGGTGCCATCGATGGTGATGGGCGTCTCCAGGCTGAAGAACTGGGGGGTCTTGGCCCGGGGGGTCAGGTGCACGTCGATGGTCTTTTTGGTGAAGTCGATCTTGGCCTCGCCGCTTACCCGGATATTGCTGGTGTCGATGATCAGCTTGCGCTGCTTGAGCACCCCCTTTTGGAGCACCAAATCGGCGATGGCGCAGTTGACCTTGGATTCGTAATGGCTGACCAGGGAGCGCAACAGGCCGAAGACCAGGTTGGCCGCCCACAGGGAGTAGGCCTCCTCATGCAGGTCCTTGGGCCAGATGCCCACCTGGATCAGGCCGTTGGCGTGGGCCATGAACTGGGGCATGCTCGGGGCCGCCGAGGTCAGCGCGATGCGAAGCGATATCTTGCCCCCCGCGCGGGGGTCGTTTTTGTGGTGGCGAGCCAAAATCCCGTAAGAAAAGTTGCGCACCGACAGGTTCAACTCCGAGGCCAGGCGATCCCCCTGCCGCACCACCTCGTCGCTGAGCTGGATGGAGCCTCCGGGCAGCTCGATGAGCAGGGGGTCCAGGACCAGGCGCTCGCCCTTGAGGCTCAGCTTGAGGCGGGCCTTGCCCAAGACCGCCCCGCGCAGGCGCAGCTCCCGGGCGGTGAGGGTTATCTCGCCCTCGATGGCCCCGAAGGCGGAGCGCACCGCCTGGTCGATGGATTTCAAGAGCTGGCCACGGCTCTGGGCCAGGGCTTGGGCCCCGGTGGGCCGGCCCAGGCCCACCACCGCGTAGATATCCTCCAGATCGGCCCGGGGCGAGTCCAGGTGCACCACCAGGCGGGGCGGCTTGCCCGCGGCGAGCAAGGCGTTGCCCTGCAGGCGGCTGTCGCCCAGCTCGATGAGCATGTCGGTCAGGCGGATGAGCCGTTCGCTGAACGTCACCCCGCCCTCCACCAGGGGAAAGGTCAGGGCGGTTCCGTTGGGAACCAGGTCCAGCTCCAGGCGGCGGGCCCGGACGCGCTGCACATCCACCTCGCCCCACAGCAGGGGGCTCAGGCTCATGAGCAAATCCAGCCTGGCCACCCGGGCCACCGTCCGGCTGCCGCCCTTGGCCTCGGGGTTGATCAGCTCTATGTCGCTGGCCCTGAGGTCCAGGCCCCAGGCGGGCACGATCCTGAGCGGGCCCTTCAGGGCGATGCGCATGGGGGCCAGATCTTCGCTGAGCTCCTGCTCCACGTAGGAGCTGAGCGCCCCGGCCGGCAGGGCCACCCCCAACCAGCCCAGCAGGACCCACAGGAGGGCCAGGCCGACCAGGGCCGCCAAGATTGTGAGCAGAATTTTTTTGAGCATATGAGCCTATCCGGAGCGGGGAATAGGCTCTATTGTACTTCGCGGGAGGTGAAAAAGTCATCCCAGGGAGTGGGGGCGGCCCCTTCCCGGGTCTGGTAGGCGGCCCAGTCGCCGCCGGGGATCAGGGGAAGGCCGTCCACCGGCCGGTTGAACACGTACACCCAGGCCTCGGCGGGCCGCTGGGTCAGGGACCAACGTTCGCGCAAATACTCCGACTCGTCGGGAGCCCCGGGGCGGTACACCTCGAAGCTGTCCAGGATATCGACCACTTGCGGGTCGAGGATGGCGAATACCTGGCCCTGCACCAGGCCCGGACCGGGGCGCAGGGCGGGATAAGGCCCCATATCGTGGAGCTGTCCGGCCATGGCGTCCGGGCCCTTATATTCGAGCATATGCTCCACCCCAAGGCGCGCCTGGGTGGGAAAGGGGCACATCAGGGTGCCGTAGAGGAATATGATCTCTGGCTCGGGCATGGGTCGCGGCCTACAATTTTGTAGAGTAACCGGCGGTTATCTTTGTATTTATAGCCCAAACCGCCCCAAAAAACCAGCCCCCCGCCAAGGGGCGGAGGGCCATCGTAAAAA
The DNA here is from genome assembly GCA_021737145.1 of Desulfarculaceae bacterium. Lineage (GTDB taxonomy): Bacteria > Desulfobacterota > Desulfarculia > Desulfarculales > Desulfarculaceae > Desulfoferula. Next base: position 80,568 of record JAIPEN010000010.1, read on the forward strand.
ATGCAGGCTTATCTTGGCGCGCTCCTGGCTCGTGTTTTAAACAGCCAGGCAAGGTGGATGGCTATTATCAGGCACAGGAGCCAACCGTAGATCGGAATCGGATCGAGGATTAAAAAGACCCATAGCCAGACAAGACTGTATAACGCGGCGAATAATCGGACGGTCAGGCGTGAGCCAACCAGCAGCATTACGAGGATGCCGATCGGCGACAAACAAATGCCCAGGAACCACAGGATATCCGTGGTTGAAGAGAAGGGCTTGCCCGCTCCGGCTTCCGCCCGGGCCTTGATGCCCATCAACATTCGTCTTTCCATGATGTAATGCAGGGGCATCTCGAAGAAATACCGCAGCCTCTCCGACCAAGTCGCCAGAGGCCGCCCATGAGTTCTAATCACCAGCCGGGTTTGTTGGGAATTTATTTCCCGCAGCAAAAAACATCCCCAGTTATTCAGAACAAAATATCTTCCCGGATCCACCTCCACAACTTGAAAGCTATATTTAATCGCCGTGTTAGGCTCATTTAACGATGTCGGGACAACCCGGCCGACCTTCATATCCTTGAATTGCGCTTCGACCCTGTCTTGCGCCCGGTATTTGTATCCCAACGAGTGTTCAACAAACCAATAGCTGTAAAAACCGCCTCGATCCGCGCCCAATTGAATCAGCCATTCCCAAACCCGCGCAATCGGGGCATTGATGGTGATAGCGCGGGTTGAACTGATAAATGGCGCCCGGTGGTCACCGGGCATCGGCATGGTCAGCTCCTTGTCAGAGGAGCCCCAGGTAAATATCAACGGCTTTACTACCGTGGCGCCGACGATCAGCAGCAAGCAGACGATGCAAAGGACGGTCAGTGCAATCCCAAGAGTTTTTTTCATGCCCCCCACGCTATATTTTTTCCCGGCAACTAATAAGTTACACGCAAAAAAATCCTTTTAGGGCTTGGTTGGGAGCAGCAACCGGCTAAAGGCTGTCCGTGGCTTCGGCCAAAGGCGATGCTGGAGCGATTCAGCCGACCGGGGCGTACTTATTTGGTACGCCCAGGGAGGTGAATCGTGCAGCGCGCCTTGCAGCCGGCCACGGGCGGCCTGCCCGAAACTATTTGCCTTCGTGCTTGGCCAGCAGCTTGTCGGCCATCCCGGCCATGGTCTCCTTGGCCTTCACCGACACGTCGGTGGGGCACTTGGCCTCCATGTCCGCCTCGATGATGCCCTCGTCGTAGTACATGAAGCCCAGGAAGTCGAAGTCCTTGAGGGTCTTTTGCAGATACTCCTGGTCCTTGGGCGAGCGGATCTTGTTGCCCACGATGAGCACCTTGGTCAGGCCCAGGTCGCCGGCCAGTTGCTTGATGTGCTCGGCCGTGTCCACCGAGCGGCGGCCGGGCTCCACCACCACGATGAGGAAGTCCACCCCCTGGCTGGTGCCCCGGCCCAGGTGCTCCAGGCCCGCCTCCATGTCCAGGATCAAGACCTCCTTGCGCAGCAGCACCAGGTGGGCCATAAGGGCCTTGAGCATGGACGAGGCCGGGCAGATGCAGCCGCCGCCGCCCTTTTTCACCGTGCCCATGACCATCAGCCGCACCCCGTCGTGCTCCACCGAGAGCTTGTCGGGCAGGTCGTTGACCGTGGGGTTGAGCTTGAAGTAGGTGCCCCAGTTCTCGCCGTCGCTGTCGGTGCGCTCGGCGATGAGCTGCTTCATGTCGCTGACCGGCACCAGCTTGTCGTAGTCCGGGAAGCCCAGGGCCTGGCCCAGGTTGGCGTCGGGATCGGCGTCCACGGCCAGTACGTTGAGGCCCTTGGCCGCCAGGGCCCGGGCCAGCATGGCCGAGAAGGTGGTTTTGCCCACCCCGCCTTTACCGCTTACCGCTATCTTCATTGATCACCTCTGTTCGCGTGAGAAAAAACTGTCTTAGCAAGGGGACTCGGCGTAGAGCGCCACCAGTATCTCCAGGTCGGCCTCGCACTCCCGGCGCTGGCCACAGCCGAAATCGCGGCCCACTCCGGTCATGGCCTTGACCAGGGGCGCGGTGAAGGCCCCCTGGGCGATGGCCGCCTTGACCGCCGCCTTGTCCACCCCCGCGCAGGGGCAGACCATCTGGCTGTCCGGCGCCTCGCGCCAGCGGGCCGCCTCGGATTCGGCGATCATAGTGCCTCCGCCGCATCCGCAGCCGCAGCCGCAGCTCTCCTGGCCATGATCATGGGACATGCCGTGCTCCCTGTCTGTACATAAACAGGCGCTGTAACCAGCGCCGCCCTAATAATGTAGGTCTTAATCCGGCGATTGCAAGCCGGGCCCGGCTCACATGAGGTTGTTGGTGAGCCAGGATGGCAGGAACTGCCGCCAGAAGAACCAGAGCATCACCGCCGCCCAGGCCGCCTTGAGCCAGGCCGGGCGCGGGGAGGAGGCCAGCAGCAGGAACCAGGGCCAGGCGGCCAGGTATTGCCGGAAGTTGGAAAGCAGGCTGCCCGAGGAGTGGTTGAGCCAGAACAGGGCGGCCAGCAGGGCCCACAGGGCGGGCACGAAGCGGTGGGCGAACAGGGCCAGGCCGCCCAGCCACAGGATAAGCGACAGGCTGCGGTGCTCTCGCCAAGGGTATTGGGCCAGGTGCTGGTAGATGGTTTTCCAGGGCCAGCCGGGCCGGCGCCCCCAATCGAGCTGGGAGTTGAGGTACACGAAGAAATCGCCATAGGCCAGCCAGTGGTGGATGAACAGCAGGCACATGCCCGCGATGGGCGCGGCGCTGGTGAGCACCAGGGCCCGGGCCAGGGGCCAGGGGTCCCGGGCCCGGAGGGCGCGGGGCCCCAGCACCAACAGGGGCAGCACCGCCCCGGCCACGGCCAGGGGATAGCTGAGCCCGGCCAGCAGGCCCCACAGGGCGGCCAGCCAGAAGCGCTCTTGCCACAGGCACCAGAAATAGGCCAGGCCCAGGGCCAGGCAAAGGCCGTAGGGAAAACCCAGGAGCAGGTAGAAGGAGCAGGGATAGGCGGCCAAAAAGACCAGGGCCCACACCGCGGCCCGGCGGCCGAAGAGCCCGTGGGCCACCCGGTGGAGCATGTGGAAGGCGGCCAGGGCGGCCAGCCAGGCGGTGATCAGGGAGGCCCATTGGGGATCGGTGAGGCGCAGCAGGCACCAGGGCCTCGCCAGCCAGGAGAACAGGGGGAACCAGGAGATGGAGCCCTTGGCGTACAGGGGGAAGTTCAGGTCCAGATAGTAGCCCTGGGTGATGAGGCGGTGGTACCAAGCCACGTCCCATTTGCCCTTGAGGATGGTGACGGGCAGGTCGGCCCCTTTCCAGGCCAGGGCCGCCAGCACCAGCAGGGCGAAGGCCGCGAAGCCCAGGGTGGGGACGAGCCAGTCGCGGGCGGTGTAGGGCGCGGGCGGGTCGCGGGGGCGCGGCCGCCCGGCCAGGCGGCGCAGGCTGGCGGGCAGGGGCCCGGCCAGCACCCAGGCCAGCCCGGCCACCAGGCACAGCAGGGCCAGGCCGCCCAGGGCCAGGGCCCGGAAGCCCTGCTCCTTGGCGTGGTGGAGCAGGGCCTGCCACCGCGCCGGGCTCCAGCCGGGCGCGGGCGGATGCAGGGCCACGGCCGCGCCGTCGCCTTGCGCCAGGCGCAGGGAGAGCGCCGCGGTTCCCGCCGCCTGGAAGTAGTCGGCCTCGACCAGATGGGGCCCGGCGGCCAGCTCCAGGGGCAGGCGCTGGCGCAGCTCCCGGTGCTGGTGCCAGGCGTCGTAGACCAGGCAGCCGTCGATGCGCACCCTGAGGCCGTCGTCCGAGGCCACCGTGAGCCACAGGGTCTGGGCCCGGGCCAGGGAGAAGCCGCCCAGCAGGGCGCGGCGATAGTGGGTCTTGGCCGGGAGCCAGGCGCTCAGGTCGCCGGAAGGGGCGACCGACAAAGGCGTGTGGAGCAGGCGGGCGGGCAGGGAGGGATCGCGGCGGGGCCCCAGCAAGAGCAGGCCGCGCCGGCTCTGGTCCAGGGAGGCCAGCACCCCGGCCACCCGCGCGGCGCGGGTATGGCGGGCGGCGCACCAATAGTAAAGCCCGCCCGCGGCCAGGGCCGCGCACACGGCCAGCCAGACAATGGCGGGGATGGGCTTGATGCGAATGGCCGCGACCTCCGGGGCTCAAAGGACCGGCTGAGCCTGGCCCGTGGAGCGGAGCCGGGCTATACCCTTTTATAAACCACGCCCTACTTGCGCGACAGGGCCATCATCTTATAGATGGGCATGCCCGCGGTGAGGGCGATGTCCTCGGTGGAGAGGTAGTGCCCGATGCTCTCGTCAAAGAGCAGGTTGCCGTCGGGCGGGAACTCGTCGTCGCCCTCCCAGAGCACCAGCATGACCGGCACAAAGGGAAAGGCCCGCACGATCACCGACACGTCGCCGGTCTCGCCCTCGCCCTCGCCGCCAACCAGGGGGGCCAGCTCGGCCAGACGCTGGGGCTGGTGGCCGAAGAAGCCCACCAGGGGGTCCTTGGCCCGCTTGACGAACGCGCTCCAGTAGAACTCGCCCGCCTCCACCTCGCGGTAGGTGATCCACTTGCCGCTCATGGGCGTGCCGTCGGCCTTGGCCAGGTAGTGCAGGACCAGGGCCTGCTCGGCCAGGGGGATCTCCGGGCCGTCGTCTGTGGCCTGCACGGTGATGGGCGGGGCGCTGACCCGCACCGGGCGGCCCAGGTAGTTCAGCTCCATGTAGGAGGCGTCGTCGGCCAGGGTGACCCCGGCCATCTGGGGCATGGTTTTATAGTCGCGCGCGCCCAGCTCCTCGGCGGCCAGGTCGTAGCTTTTCTGATAATCGTCCACCCGGGCCATGCTCTACCTCTCCGTTGCTCGTTGAAGGCTGGCCTTCAATGTAGCCGAGGCGGCCGGGGATGTCGAGGGCGGGGTTAGCCGGGAGCTAGTCGCGCCCGCCGGGCTTGCCCACGCCGGCCAGGCCGGCGATGATCAGAGCCGCCAGGAACCAGCCGCACAAGGTCTGGAACATAAACCAGGCCGACGGCCCGAGGCCCAGGTCCGTGGCTATCTTAAAAGAGGGATGCAGGTCCACCAAGGGAATAAGGCGGTTGAGGAACAGCCAGCGGCCATAGCGGCCGTCCGGCTCATCGCGCTCACGGTCCGTGTTGGCAAACAGAACCGCGTTTGCCTTTTCGGACTGGCCCGCCTCGCGCAGGACCCTGGCGCATTGCCGGTAGGGTTGGGGTGAGTATTTCTTTTGTTTGACAAGCCAGTCAGTAAACCAGGAGGCTGGGCGGTCGGTCATGTAGTCGCCGCCTACACGCTCGCCCATGCCACCCAGGTGATGGTAAGTGACCCCTCCCAGTTGCAGGTTCTCGGGCCAAGCGATGCCGCCGTCTATAACCGTTTGGCCTATTTTGCTTCCCGTTAGGCCGATGTTTTGGAACTTAGCCTCTCCTAATTACAGGTTGCCGCCCATGGAAAGAAAGGTCAGGCCAACAGTTCATTTGAACGTTGCGCCACGCAAAAACAGGGTTTACTTAACCAACGAGCGGTTCATCTCCAAATCACCGGCGAACTCCCCCGTTTTCATGGCCCACTCGCCACTGAATACTGCACCCTCCATATTAATCTGCCCGCCCACTTGCACCCCGAGCATGCGGGCGGAGGCGAAGTGGCCGTTGCGCATGAACAGGCTGGCCTTGATCTCGGCGCGGTCCATGGCAAGCTCTCCAGAAAACGCAGCCTCCTCCATGGCTAGTTGCCCCCCCACTTGCACGCCGAGCAGGCGGGCGGAGGCGAAGTGACCGTTGCGCATGAACAGGCTGGCCTTGATCTCGGCGCGGTCCATGGCAAGCTCTCCAGAAAACGCAGCCTCCTCCATGGCTAGTTGCCCGCCCACATGCACGCCGAGCAGGCTAGCGGTGGCGAAGCGACCCTTGCGCATGAACAGGCTGGCCTTGATCTCGGCGCGGTCCATGGCAAGCTCTCCAGAAAACGCAGCCTCCTCCATGGCTAGTTGTCCGCCCACATGCACGCCGAGCAGGCTAGCGGTGGCGAAGCGACCCTTGCGCATGAACATGCTGGCCTTGATCTCGGCACCGTCCACGGTAAGCTCTCCGGAAAACGCAGCCTCCTCCATGGCTAGTTGCCCGCCCACATGCACGCCGAGCAGGCTAGCGGTGGCGAAGCGACCTTTGCGCATGAAAAGATCGCCCTTGATCTCGGCACCGTCCACGGCAAGCTCTCCAGAAAACGCAGCCTCCTCCATCGCTAGTTGCCCGCCCACATGCACGCCTAGCAGGCTGGCGGTGGCGAAGCGACCTATGCGAAGGGAAAGGCTCGCCTTAATACCGGCGCTATCCAAAACCAGTTCTCTTGCGAGTATTGATCCCTCCAAGCTGAAATTGAACGCAAAGCGCGCGGCCCAGGCGTTAAGCCCTCCCTCTAAACGCGACTGATTGAGCCAAAGCTCGCAGGCAACTTCGGCCCGCTCCAGGTCAATAGCCTCAGGGAAATACGCGCCTAAAATGGGCACTCCCACGTTCGTGATCAGTCCCTGCCAGGGATTGCAAAGCAGGATGGTGCGCAGGAAGTCGGCACGCAAGGTGCGCCGCTCTTTTTCTTCCCCAACCCAAAGCGACTCATCCTTGGGATCAAGCACCTTGCCGTAGCGTTCGTTAAAGTCAGCCCATTGCCCCGTCCTCACCTGCTCCCAAACCCATCTCTCGGGCTCGGTCCATTCCTCTGGCGGCAGGGGCACCCAACGACCGTTGGTCATGTCAGTGTGGTCAGGCATGGTTTTCCCCCCGTGGCGAAACGTTGCATGGCAGGCCGCGCCATTATAGCAGGATCGTTTGGCAGTTTGGCGTTTGGGGCGGGGAGGCTCTATAGTTGAACCATGGCCAAGAAGAAGAAACGCAAGGGCGCGGCTCCGCCCAAGCCCAAGGACACGGGGTTCAACTCGCCCTTTGCCGGGCTGGGCAAGGCTCTGAAGAAAAGCCCACCGCCCCAAGAGGCCCCGGCCAAGCCGGCCGAGGCCAAGCCCCAGCGCCCGCCCGAGGACGAGGCGGCGTTGTTCGCCAACGCCATGACCGAGGTGCAGCGCCTGGAGCGGGGCCCGGAGCCCAAGGACGCGCCGCCCAACCCGGCGCTGATCGACGAGGCGGTGGATGAGGAGCTGGAGGTGATGGCCCATCTGGCCGAGCTGGTGAGCGGGGCGGGTGATTTCGACCTGCGCATGAGCGACCAGTACGTGCGCGGGGCCCAGGCCGGGGTGGGGCCGGAGCTGATGGAGCGGCTGGCCGGGGGCGAGTTCCCCATCCAGGACCACCTGGACCTGCACGGGTTGAGCCTGGAGCAGGCCGAGACCGAGGCGGCGGACTTCATCGCCGGGGCGGTGGCCCGGGGACTGAGGCACGTGCTGATCGTGCACGGCAAGGGCAAGGGCTCGCCGGGCGGGGTGCCGGTCTTGAAGCAGTCCTTGGCCGCGGCGCTAAAGACCAAGCGCTTCAAGCGGAGCGTGCTGGCCTTTTGCACCGCGCGGGGGATCGACGGGGGGACCGGGGCGATGTACCTACTTCTGAGAAAGTGGGGGGGGCCCAAGCAAACCAAGTGGTGATGCGGGCGCAGCCGGACGGCGGGATACTGCGTTGCCGGCTTCGCTCGTTCCTCGACGTAGTTTCAGCTACGCCTCCGGAACTCGCTCGCCGGACGCCTTGTCTGCCGCTCCCTGGCTGTGCCCCGGGCAGGCTCGTTGTATGAGCCGACGCATCAAGAAGATTTCTTATTCAGGAGAGAAAGCCCTCGGAGCGGGGGCGTACTGGCTGCCGCCGACCGGACAGCGCCCCTTGGGGGCCGCCACGTGGCGGGGCGGCCTACTTGATTGAAGCGGGAGTGCGCTTGCCGCAGGTCTGGAGCCTCATGCCCACCGTCTTGAGCAGCTTGCCCTTGGCGTCGTAGACCTGGACCTTGTCGGAGTACATCTTGGCCGAGCCGGTGGCGGTCATGGTCACGGCCTGCTCGCTCAGGTAGCACACCCCGGGCTTGGTGTTGTAGTTGAACCACACCACCAGGGGGGCGCTGTCCCAGGCGTTGAACTTGCCGTTGGCCGGGACGGTGAAGGCGCAGCAGCATTCCGGGTCCGCCGCGTCGATGACGCAGGCCTGATAGGCCACCTGGTTGTAAACGGTGTAGGCCCGGGCCAGGGCGGGCAGGCACAGCATCGCCCCCAGCAGCAGGGCCGGGACGGCCAGCTTGATTGCCTTCACGTCGTATCTCCTCCCAGCGCGCGGATGATGGCGCGGGCCTATTTGCGGCCCAGGCGTCCCAGGGTGGCCCCCAGGGGGTTGCCCTTTTCCTTTTTGCCCAGGCCCAGGCGGGCGCGCAGCATCGCCTTGTCCGGGGACAGCATTACCAACTCGCTGCCGGGGGGCTCCTCCTCGTCGGGGATGAGGCGCTCGGGGTCGGAGGGCGGGGGCGGGGTGTCGCCTCCGGCGACGATGCGGCCCAGCTCGAAGGTGAGGGCCTCCTCGCCGTTGAGGCGGGCCATCTCCTTGCTCTGGCCCCAGGCGGTGAGTCCGGCCAGGTTGGGGAACATCACCTCCCAGCCGCCCGTGCCGGGCAAGAGCATGGCGGGGTAGTCGGCCAGGTCTTCCAGGGCCCTGAGCAGGGCCAGCTTGTCGCGCTTGGCGGCCATGGGTCACTCTCCGGGCAGAGGTGAACGACTGGCCTATATTGCGCCATCCGGCGGCCGGGGGCAAGGCCTTCGGGGGGCGGGATGGTGGGGGTACTGTTGGGTTTCGCTGCGCTCTACCCAACCTACACTATTTTTTTGTTCTCTTATTTCCCCCAACCACCCCCACCGAGGTCGCTTCTGGGCCGGCATCTCTTCGCCAAACCCCAGTCCCACTTTTTTTGGTCGCACCTAGATTAGAACCTGCATCTCTCCGCGTCCCCAGGTCTCCGACCCCGCTCGGCCAACGAACCCCCAATTTTGCTCCAGTCCATATGCCGGCCCTGGGTGACCCCGGCAAAAAAACCTTTCTTTTTCTTTTTCTTTCTTCTTCTTTCTTCTCTCTCCCGCTTCCTTCCGCCTACATAGGTACTGTTGGGTTTCGGGCCGCGCCCTCCACCCAACCCATGCGGTCTCTGGAATAGCACCCGCCTCGCCTGGATCAGGCGAGGCGGTTCAAGACGCTGCCAAGGGACGAAGCGAGCCTACATCTTGCACCAGCGGGTGCCGGTGGGAGTGTCGGCCACCTGGATGCCCCGCTCGGCCAGCTCGTCGCGCAACTGGTCGGCCAGGGCGTAGTCGCCGGCATCGCGGGCGGCCTGGCGGCGGGTGAGCAGCTCGTCGATCTCGGGATCGCGCGAGGGGCGCTCCAGGTCGATGATGCCCAGGACCTGGTTGGCCTCTTCCATGAAGCCCAGCACCTTCTCCACCTGGGAGGCGTCCATCTGCTGGCTGTTCATCAGGCGGTTGATGCGCCGGATGAAGGCGAAGAGGTGGCCCATGGCCTTGGGCACGTTGAGGTCGTTGTCCATGGACTGCTGAATGCCGCTCCTGACCTCGTAGAGGTATTGGTCCAGGTCCGGGGCGTGGGAGCAGGGGCTCATGAAGCTAAGGCGGGCCACGAAGTCGTTGAAGCGCTCCACCGACTTGGCGGCCTGGTCCAGCTGCTCGTGGTCGTAGGTGAGCGGGCGGCGGTAGTGCTGGCCCAGCAGCCAGAGGCGCACCGTGGCCGGGCTGTAGCCCTGCTCCAGCACCTCGCGGATGGTCACGTCGTTGCCCGCCACCCGGGAGGCCTTTTTGCCGTCCACCACGACCACCTCGGAGTGCATCCACAAATTGGCCAGGGGCTTGCCGGTGAGGCCCTCGGCCACGGCGATCTCGTTTTCGCCGTGGGGGAAGATCAGGTCGGTGGAGGCCAGGTGGATGTCGAACGGCTGGCCCAGGTGCTTGGAGGACATGGTGGCGCACTCAACGTGCCAGCCGGGGCGCACGTTGCCCCAGGGGGTCTGCCAGTAGATGCCCGCCTTGAGATCGGCCAGGGAGGCCCGCTTGAAGATGGTGAAGTCGCGCGGGTTCTCCTTCTCGTAATAGTCGTAGTCGGTGTGCTTGTCGCACTGGGTGGCCGCGATGTCCACCCCGGAGAGCTTGCCGTAATTTTCGAAGCGGCTGATGTTGAAGTAGATGCTTCTGAGCTTCTCGTAGGCCAGGCCCTTGTCCAGCAGGTCGCGGGCGGTCTCCACGATCTCGCTCACGTGCTCGGAGGCCTTGGGATAGTCCAGGGCGGGCAGCATGCCCAGGGCGGCCATGTCCTGGAAAAAGGCCTGCTCCCACTTGGCGGTGAACTGCTTCCAGTCCGCCCCCTCGGCCAGGCACTGGTTGATGGTGCGGTCGTCCACGTCGGCGATGTTGATGACCAGCTTGACCTCGAAGCCCCGGAACTCCAGATAGCGCCGCGCCAGGTCCGCGAAGATCATGCGGCGGCCCAGGCCCAGGTCCGGCGGGCCGTCCAGGGAGGGGCCGCAGGCGTAGATGCCCACGCGGCCGGGCTGGGTGGGCACCAAGTCCTCCACCTGGCGGCTGAGGGTGTTGTAGAAGCGAAGGGGGATGGCCACCTTTTCGCTGGTGAACAGGGGGGTGGAAAGATAGCGCTCCCCGCCGTCGGGCATCAGGGCCACCACCACCGACCCGTCGGGCAGGGTGGCGGCCTGGTCCAGGGCCACCTTCATGGCCGCCCCGGCGCTCATGCCCACGAAGATGCCTTCCTCGCGGGCCAGGCGGCGGCTCATCTCGTAGGCGCTGTCATCGTCCACGTTGACCAGGATGTCCACCTCGGCGGGCTGGAAGATGCCCGGAGGATAGGACTCTTTCATGTTCTTGAGGCCCTGGATCTTGTGGCCCTGATAGGGCTCCACCGCCACCACCTTGACCGAGGGGTCTATCTGGTGGAAGCGGCGGGAGAGGCCCATCACCGTGCCCGAGGTGCCCAGGGTGGCCACCACCAGGTCCACCTTGCCCTCGGTGTCGGCGTAGATCTCGTCGGCCGTGGCCCCCTCCTGGGCGTGGGCCCTCCAGTTGTCCTCGTTGTTGAACTGGTCCACCAAAAAGTAGCGGTCAGGCTCTTCGCGGGCCAGGCGGTAGGCCTCCTCGATGGCCCCGTCGGTGGAAAGGTGGGCCGGGGTGAGCAGGATGTCCGCGCCGTAGGCCTTGAGTATCTTGCGCCGCTCCATGGAGGCGGACTCGGCCATGGTGAAGAGCATCTTATAGCCCTTGACCGCGCAGGCCATGGCCAGGCCGATGCCGGTGTTGCCGCTGGTGGCCTCCAGCAGAACCTTGTCCTTGCTCAGCTCGCCCCGCCGCTCGGCTTCCTCGATCATGTTCAGGGCCGGCCGGTCCTTGACCGAGCCGCCGGGATTCATGAACTCCAGCTTGGCGTATACGGTTACGCCGGGGTTGTGATTGAGCCGGTTGATGCGCACCATGGGGGTGCCGCCCACCAGCTCCAAGATGTTGTTCACAGGGAGACTCATGACTGTCCTCTGCTAGAAGAACCTTCGTGGGCTCAAGCATACTCAAGGAGGGGGGCATAGTAAAGGCTTGGCCAGGCATTGCCATCAGGGCCCGCCTGAGGCAAATTAATATATATAGATGCAGCGTCCAGGAGGTTTCATGCGGTTTATATGCGCGTTTCTGTTGACCTTGGCCCTGGCAATGGCAGCGCCTCCCGCCGCGCCGGCCGACCAGGTCAAGGACCTGCACCACGCGGCCAAGGCCCTGGCGGCGGACATCCAGGCCCAGCGCCGGGCCCAGGGCATCCCGGACCAGGCCGTGGCCAAGGCCCCCCTGGGCTCGTCCAAGACGGTGCGCTTCAAGCTGCCCATGAAAAAAGGCAAGGGCCGGGAAACGGCCAGCGCCTATTGCTTCGGCCACACCCTGGACTGCGTTGCCCGGATCATGGACCCGGACAACCGCTACTCCGGCCAGGTGAGCACCAGCCATGGCAGCAAGATCAAGTTCTCCGGCCAAAAGGCCGAGCAGGGCCTGGACCTGACCCTGCAAACCGACTTTTTCGGAGACACCCAGTTCACGGTGGTCATGGAGGCCGGCGAGCAGCCCTGGCCCGACCATGTGCTGGTGGAGGTGATGTGCCGCTATTGAATGGCCGCAAAGCTTCCGAGAAAACCAAACAGGAGGAGAACGTGAGGCGGAAAACCAAATACTTTATGTTGGTGGTCGCGGCCCTGGCCCTGGTGGCCGCCTGCGCCACCACCGGCAACTGGGAGGGCTTCTCCGAGACCGACAAGGGGGCCTGGCAGGCGGTGGGCGCTTCGCCGCAGTATGCCGACACCCTGCGCGGGGCGGGCATCACCCCGGCCCAGTCCAAGGCCTGGAGCAACGCCGGGTTCAGCGAGGCCTCGGACATCGTGGCCTGGAACAAGGCCGGCTTCGGGCCGGGCGAGGCCAAGGACTGGCGCGGCGCCCGCTTCAGCCCCAAGGACGCGGGGCAGTGGAAGCAGAACAACTTCAGCCTGCAGCAGACCCAGGCCTGGGTGGCGGCCACCGGCCTCAACGCCCATCAGGCCCGGCAGTGGAGCGACAACGGATTCGCCGATCCCAAGCTGGCCCAGACCTGGCACAAGGCCGGTTTCGGGCCTTTGGACTCCAAGCAGTGGAGCGGCCTGGGCTTCTCCACCCAAGAGGCCAAGGCCTGGCAGGCCCAGGGCTTCCAGCCCCCGGACGCGGGCAACTGGAAGAAAAACGGCTTTAGCCTGGAAAAGGCGGTGGACTACCGCAAGAAGGGTCTCAAGCCCTCGGGCAAGTAAGCGCCCAAGGCGACAACCAGGGGCGTCCGGGGAGACCCGGGCGCCCTGTTATTTCGCCTGCCCACCGGACAGGCCGCCCCGGGGCAGCAGCTGCACCGTGGCCCCCGGCTTGCCCTCGCCGGTGTGGCTCACGGCCTTCCACTTGCCGTCCTTTTTGGCCCCCACCCTGATCCATCCCTCCGGGGACACCAACAGGGTGCCCATGGTGCTCACCGGGTCCTGCGCGTCCGGGCCCAGGAGCCAGAGGTCCACCTTCTTGCCGCCGGTGCCCTCGGTGCAGCGGTGCTCTCCGGGCGGGAGCACCCACTTGGTCATGCCCTGGAGCTGGCTCTGGGCCAAAAGAGGCAGCGAGGCGTCGTTGTAGACGCAGCAGGCCCGGGCCGGGGCGGCGCTCAGGCAAAGCAACAGGGCCACGGCCAAGGCCGCGGCGATCATGAGCGGGCGAAAAGACATGGTGGCTCCCCCTTGGGTTGGGTGCAGGGACGGGCGGGCGCTAGGGATAATTATGGCCCAGGCGGGCAGGCTGAGAGAAGGGGGTTGGTGATTGCAACGCTTTTGCTATAATTTCAGTCTTAAAAGGCCATGCGCAAGGAGGCGGTTGGCCATGTTGGCGGTTAATAAATCTTTACGGATAATCTTCACTTGTTTCGGCCTTGGCCTTGTCCTGGCTTCCCTGTGTTTTCATCTTGGCTGCGCCAAAGGGGATGCCGTCCAATTCCAGAACAAAATCCAAGGCATGTCCGACAGCGAACTCTTATATTATTATGCGGGGATAAACGCGAGGATAAAACAGATCGGGCATGGCATGGATCGGAATCCAGACGCATATCCCTATGACCAAAAGCACAATATATACAGCACGCCGTTTTCACCCGGCAAAGAGGGATACGGCCTGATCCAAAAGAGAAAGATGATTCTAGAGGAGTTGCAGGCGCGCAATATCGACCCGTCGCAATACCCCGCCTTGACCCTGGACCGGGCCAAGTAAAAAAAACTGGGCCTGCCGAAAAGGGCAACCTCCAGCAACCGGGCAATGGCCCGGCGCCCCTGGCCGGAATCATAAAAAAGGCCCCGCCGAAAACCGGCGGGGCCTTGCTTATCTATTACTATAGGGCGCTCGGTCTAGACGTGGTCCTCCAGCACGGCGCGCCATTGGGGATGACGCAGGCGCTGCAGGGCCTTTTTCTCGATTTGGCGCACCCGCTCGCGGCTCAGGCCGAAGACCTGACCCACCTGCTCCAGGGTGTGCTCGTCCTCGTCGCCCAGGCCGAACCGCATCTGGAGGATGCGCTTCTCGCGGTCGTCCAACGATTGCAGGGCCTCGCCCAGGTGGACGTGCATCTCGCCCTCGCCCACCTTTTCAAAGGCGTTCTCGGCTTCCTTGTTCTCGATGAAGTCGCCCAGCTCGTCGCCGTCCTCGCCCACCGGGGTCTCCAGGCTGGTGGAGTCCAGGGTCAGGTTGACGATCTCCTTGACCTTGTCCTCGTCGATGCCCACCTTCTCGGCCACTTCCTTGGGCAAAGGCTCGCGGCCCAACTCCTTGAGCAGGCCGTAGTAGACCCGGAAGTACTTGGACCTGAGCTCCAGCAGGTGGATGGGGATCCGGATGGTGCGGGCCTGGTCGTAGATGGCCCGGCTGATGGTCTGGCGGATCCACCAGGAGGCAAAGGTGCTGAAGCGGTAGCCGGTCTTGTAGTCGTAGCGGTTCACCGCCTTCATCAGGCCGATGTTGCCTTCCTGGATCAGGTCGGCGAAGCTCAGGCCCCGGAAGGTGTACTTCTTGGCGATGGACACGGCCAGGCGCAGGTTGGCCTCCACCATCTCCTGCACCGCGACCTCGACTTGCAGGCGGGCGTCCTCGATCTCAACCAGGGTCTTGGCCAGCTTCTTGGTCTGCTTTTTCTTGGCCGCGGCCCGCTTGAGCAGCTCGAAGGTGTCGGCCATCACGTCCTCCACCGACATGGGGGACTTGTGGCTGTCGGCCAGCCAGGCCTCGATGCGCACGCAGGAGTTGGCGGCGTCCTTGTCACTCTTGATGATATCCAGCGACTTGGACAATATCTCGTCGCGCCCGTCCTGGATGGTCTTGCCCAGCTCCAGTTCGCGCTCGGGGGTCAGCAGATCCCGCCCCTCGACCTCCTTGAAATAGGTGACCGGAGTGTCCAGGCTGAAATCAGACCCTTTGTATTGACGGCTATCGGCCATGGTAATTCACCTCTTCCCAACAGGGCCCCGCATCGTCCAGCGCTTTGGGCTGCCAGCGGCGCGGGGTTTTTCTCTCTGTTCAGGCTCGCCGCGTCCTTAGGTTCACCGGGTTAAGGGCGCGATCATCTAAAAGTTAAGCTAAGCATTCGAGGGCCAAAGTCAAACCCTCATCCCTATTTATTATTTTGCCTCTCGCCGGGCTGCCAGGGAAGCAATTAACTCCCCATGATGGGCCGGCACCGGCCGGGCCGTCCGGCGGCGCATGACCAGGGCGTCGTTGGGGCAGGCCGTAACACACAGGCCGCAACCCAAACAAAGCTCCTGATCCACCTCCGCCGTTTCGTCGTCCACCTTCACCGCGGCCACCTGGCAGATGGCCTCGCACTCTCCGCAGGCCACGCAGGCCTCGGGGTCCACCTCGGCCAGATAGGCCGCCTGGCTGATGCCCCCCGGCTTATTTAGCCGGGTGATGGTCTGTAGAAACATGCAGCAATCGCCGCAGCAGTTGCACAAAAAATTTACGTTTTGCGCAACGTTATCGACCACATGCACCAGCCCGGCCTCTTCGGCCCTGGCCAGGGCCTCCAGCATCTGCCCGGGGCTGGCCTTTTTGGCCCAGCCCTGCTCCACCGCGAACTCGGCGAATGACCCGAAGATCATGCACACGTCCAGGGGAGCATCGCAGCCCTGGCCCAGCTCATGGGCCTGCTGGCGGCAGTAACAATCAGTGAGCGCCAGGTGCTCGTGCTGGCGGATGAGCTCTTCCGCCTGCTCAAAGGGCAGTATTTCCTGGCTGTTGTCCACCGCCCGCCCCACGGGGATGACCCGGGAGTAGGGGGTGGGCGCCTCGGAGAAGGCCTTGCCGACCCCGGGCTCGTAATAGGCCTCGAACAGCTCGGCCATGCGGCGTTTGGCCCCGCCGGCGGTGGAGGCCCAAAACTGGGCCTCGGCCATTCCCGGCACCATGGGCAACAAACTGTAATAGCTGGCCCGTGGGGTGCGCCGCCTATAGACCAGGCCCTTTTGGGCCATGGCCTCCAGCAGGTCTTGAGCCTGCTCCAGGCTCAGGCCGGCCTGTTCGGCGATCTTGGCTGCCTTGACCGGCCGGAAGGCCATGGTCGCGGCCAGCCCGGCCTCGGGCTCGCTGAACAATTCGCGCAGAATGGCCATGAGTTCCGGGCCCTGAGGGGCTCCCAGGGGAGCCTGATCAAGGTTTTCGGCCAATAGCTCAAAGGCGTCCTGTGCGGGGCCAGCCATTGTTTCGCCTGTTAAAACAGCCCTTTATAGTTAAAAGCATACCCCTTCCCTCATAGGGAAGGGGCTTGGCTTCCTGCAAAAAGAGAGTTTGCGGTATTAGTGAATTAATGTCAAGAAAAAAAAGAGAGATTGTGAAAACAGGCGGGCACGAATCTGCAACAGTCATCGCCGGGCAAATCCGGCCGGGCCGGCCGGCGGAAGCAACAACCTTTACCGGTTAGTCTCGGTTTGTTAACATTGTCTTGCTGTATATCATTATAGAAGGCCTCAGCCCGGCATCCTGATAGGCACTGCAACCGTCCGCCTGCCCGGCGGCGCTGGTCCGTGAGGAGCCTATGCCCCCCTCATCCCCTATCGGCACATCCCCCCCGCTTTCCCTGCCCAAAGAGCTGGAGCTAAAAACCCGCGAGTTCGACGCCCTGGCCAAGGGCGCCCGCGCGGTGTTGGAGTGGCAGGGCTTTGCCAAGGCGGCGCGCAGCATCTTCGACTATTGCAAGGATCTGATCGGCGCCACCTCGGGCTACGTGGCCCTGCTCAGCGAGGACGGGGCGGAGAACGAGCTGCTGTTTTTGGAAGCGGGCGGCCTGCCCTGCACCGTGGACCCCGAGCTGCCCATGCCCATCCGGGGACTCAGGGCCGAGGCCTACCGCGACGGCGCCGCGGTGTATGACAACGACTTCATGAACGGCCCCTGGGTCAAGTTCATGCCTTCGGGGCACGTGGTGCTGGAAAACGTGCTCTTCGCGCCGCTCAACCTGGAGTCGCGCACCGTGGGCATCATGGGCCTGGCCAACAAGGCGGGCGGCTTCACCGGCCGCGACGCGATGATGGCCACCCACTTCGGGGAGCTGGCCGCCATCGCCCTGCGCAACAGCCAGGCCCTGGAGCAGAGGGACCGCTACGCCCAGGAGCAGGAAAGGCTGATCGCCGAGCTGCGCAAGACCCTCAAGGAGGTCAAGACCCTCAAGGGCCTGCTGCCCATCTGCTCCATCTGCAAGCGGGTGCGCGACGACCAGGGCTATTGGGCCCGCCTGGAGGAGTACCTGAGCCTGCACGCCGACGCCGAGGTGTCCCACGGCCTGTGCCCCACCTGCATGGAGGAGCACTATCCCGAGGTCTGCGCCGAGCTGCGGGCCAAGGAGGCCGCCGAGAAGGACCACCCAAAAAGCCGTTGACAGCAATGGGCTTTGAGAATACCCTTCCTGGAAATTCGACTTTAAGGAGCGATCCGAGATAGCCATGATTACCCATCAGTCCCGTGCAGTGTTTACCTATTTCGTCTTTAGCGGCTTTATAGGTGCGCCCATGGGCTGATCGGGTCGAAATAGACCTTCAGGGCCGTGGGCACAAGCTGCTCACGGCCCTTTTCTTTTGTTTTTTTACTGACCGTGGATTCACAACGGAGATAAAAGCCATGTCCTCCCCCACCCCGGCGCCCATCAAGATCAGCGACCACCTGTACCAGCTGGGCACCCCCTTTTACCCGGTGTACCTCTCCCTGGGAGCCCAGGGCATGCTCATCGAGGGCGGCACCGGCGGCACCGCCGAGTTGATCGCCGCGCAGGTGAAGATGCTGGGCATCGAGCCGGAGCGCATCGCCTACATGGCCCTGACCCACACCCACGCCGACCACATCGGCGCGGTGCCGCGCCTGCGCCAGCTCTGGCCCCACCTGAAGGTCATGGCCAGCCCCAAGGCGGCCGCCGCCCTGGCCCACCCCCGCCATCTGGAGCAGTTTTTGCCGGCCGACCGCATGATCAGCAAGATATTGGTGGGCATGGGGGTGATCGACGAGCTTCCCCCGGTGCTGGAGAACTACGACTTTTCGGTGGACGTGGTGCTGGAGGAAGGGGCGCGCATCGGCCTGGGCTCGGGCATCGAGTGGCACGTGCTGCTCACCCCGGGGCACTCGGCCTGCCACACCTCGTACTACGAGTCCAAGGAGCAGGTCTTGGCCCTGGGCGACATGGCCGGCTACTTCGACCCTGGCCGAGAGATCATCTGGCCCAACTACTTCTCGGGCTTGCAGGACTATTGCCTGAGCATCCAGAAGCTGGCCATTTTGCCCGCGCGGCTGGCGGTGCTGAGCCACAACGGGGCGGTGGACCTGGGCGCCCGGCCCTTTTTGGAGCAGGCCCTCGGCGCGACCATGGAGTATCACGCCAGGCTCATCGAGCGCCTGGCCTCGGGCGAGCCCCAATCGGACATCTGCCAAGAGCAGGCGGCCTGGGTTCACTCCTACGCGCCCATCGCCTCGGTCAAGGCCATCGAGTTTTTGGTGGGCCTGCTGTGCAAGCAGAGCTCCCGGGTGGTGGAGCAGGTGGCTGGCGCGCCTTTGGGATGGAGCGCCGCGCCCAGCCTGGCGGCCGGAGCCTAGGGTATTAGAGAAAAAGTGTAGGTTGGGTAGAGCCAAGTGAAACCCAACAGCACCTATATAGAAGGAAGAAAGAGAAAAGAAGAGAAGAAGGCAAAGAAAAGAAAAAGAGAGTCTTTTTTGCCGGGGTCACCCAGGGCCGGCATAAGGGCTGGGGCAAAATTGAGGGGCTCGTTAGCCGGGCGGGGTCACGGAGCTGGGAGCGCGGAGAGATGCACGTTCTAATCTAGGTAAGACCAATAAAGACAGGCCGGGGTTGGGCGAAGAGATGCCGGCCCGGTTGCGACCCCGACGGGGGGTGGTTGGGGAGAGAAGAGAGAACAGGAAAAAGTGTAGGTTAGTCGGTAAAAGAAAAAGGGAGAAGGAAGAAAAAGCCTTTTCGAGGAAACGAGCGCATCCGGCCGGGGCCTGGGGGCGGCGGCGGCAGGCGGAGAACCACGGGAGCAAGGAAGAGAAGAAAAAGGGGAAGAAGAAGAGGAAGAAAAAAAAGAAAAGAAAAAAGCGTTTTTTTGTCGGGGTCACCCAGGGCCGGCATAAGGGCTGGGGCAAAATTGATGGGCTCGTTGGCCGGGCGGGGTCGCGGAGCTGGGGACGCGGAGAGATGCACGTTCTAATCTAGGTAAGACCAATAAAGACGGGCCCGGGTTTGGCGGGGAAATGCCGGCCCAGGAGCGACCCCGGCGGAGGGTGGTTGGGGGAGAGAAGAGAGAACAGGAAAAAGTGTAGGTTGGTCGGTAAAAGAAAAAGGGAGAAGGAAGAAAAAGCCTTTTCGAGGAAACGAGCGCATCCGGCCGGGGCCTAGCCGAAGGGGCGGCCAAATAAACTTCGCCAAGAGGCGTTGCCGGCTTCCCACGCGGGCCATGGGCTTGGTGTGCTAAAATACGCCAGCCAAATCCTACCCGGGGGGGAATCACGATGAAGCTGCGGCTCGACGGCCTAAATTGGTTATTACCGCCTTTGGTTGTGGTGGCGGTTTTGGTTTTCGCCTTGGCGGCAACTCCTGGCCATGCCGCTGACTACATAATCAAATTCGGGGTCATGAGTATGGCCATGGAGGATGTCGAGGACGGCGGGGGATATGTGGTTTCCCAGGAGACCAACATCATCCCCAAGGAACTGGACTCGTCCAACTTCAGGTACGGCTTCACCATCCAATCGACCAGCCCCGCGCACCCTACCATCACCTACTGCGAGGTGGTCACCCCACCGGCTCCCGGCAATTTCGAGTTCAATGGTTTTTCCAGGGTAAAAGGCTCCGCCAATACCTTCCGATCCGCAACCCTGGATGCCCCCATCGGAGACTTCCAGAACCCGGCCGGCGACTACCGTTGGGTCTATTATCTCTTTGACCCGGCAGACAACACGCCTCTGGGCAGCTATTTGGTCAGAGTGTTCGTTAACAACAAATTAGTTAAGGAAATACCGTTCCGCATCGTCGATCCCGTGCACGTGGCCGCCGCGTCCGGAAGGGAACAGGGGCTAAAGAAAAAGTTCGCCCAAATGGGCACGGCCAGGCTTGAGAAAGAGACCCGGGAAGGGGTGGTTATCGACGGAAAGCGTTACTGGTCTCTTTTTGACTACACCAAGCTGGGCCCCTCGCCGGTTGCCGGCTTGCCCTCGGCCTTTCAGCCAGGGGAATACTACATTCTCGGCTATGCCGGGCCAGAGGTGGAAAACCTCGCCCTGAAAATATATCGAGACAACGGGAAGGTTAAGCTCAAGGTTTGGGACAGGCTTTTCAATGAGAAGGTTTTTTATGAGATAGTGCCGGACGCGGAAAAGCTTCTTGTCGACGGCAAGGAAATACCATTGGTCGGTAAAATCCAGTTGGGACCTGGCTTCACCATCGAAATCGTCTGCTACGTATACCCCTATCTCGGCATCATCGCGCGTACCCAAGAAGGAGAGCCGTGGGGTCAGTTTTTTAAAAAAATGGCTGATGAAGAATAAGCAAGGCCAGCGCCGGCTGTAGTCTTTACTCTGGACGCCGGCCCGCCTTCTTCCTTGCTGGCTCCTACCCGCTCCCTTGTATATAGTTGGGTTCATGGATCACCCAACCGACCATACCGGCCCCGGCGGCCTGCCCCGCTCGGACGTGGGCATGAAATGCTCGCGCTGCCGGGGCCCGGCGCGGCACCGGCTGCCCAGCCACAACGCCCGCTTTTGCGACCACTGCCTGGAGGTGTTCTTCAAGCGGCAGGTGGAAAAGGCCATCAAGCAGTTCGACATGCTTCAGTTTGGCCAGCGGGTGCTGGTGGCGGTCAGCGGGGGCAAGGACTCCCTGGCCCTGTGGCAGGTGCTGACCGAGATGGGCTACCCGGCCGAGGGGGTGCATGTGGCCCTGGAGCTGGGCGACGGCAAGTTCGGCGAGGCATCGCTGGCCTCGAGCCAGGAGATGGCCCAGCGTTTGGGCGCGCCGCTGCACGTATTCAACATGGCCAAGCTGGCCGGCTTTTCGGTGCAGGAGATCGCCTGGGCCAACAAGCGCTCCTTTTGCTCGGTGTGCGGCACGCTCAAGCGCTACCACCTGAACAAGCTGGCCCTGGACCTGGACTGCGACGTGATCGCCACCGGCCATCATCTGGACGACGAGGCGGCCCGCCTGCTGGGCAACCTGGTGCGGCGGCACACGCAATACCTTGAGAGCCAGTGGCCCACCCTGCCCGGGGTGCCCGGGGCATTCGCCAAAAAGATAAAGCCCCTGTGCCGGCTGCGCGGGGCGGAGGTGAAATCTTACGCCAAGGCGCACGGCCTGCCCGTGGCCCGGGGGGAGTGCCCCCGCTCCAAGGGAGCCACCCTGCCCTATTACACCGAGGCGGTGCGCATGCTCGAGGAGCGCATGCCCGGCACGGGCCTGAACTTCTACATGGGCTATCTGGAGCAAAAGGACGGGCCGCCCGCCGCGCCCAAGGATTTCAACCAATGCCCGAGTTGCGGCATGCCCACCTTTGCCGAGACCTGCACGGTGTGCCGTTTTCTGGAGCGCACCAAGGAGCGGGAGGAGAGGAAGGCACGTGCGGCTGAAACAAGCGGTCAGCTTTGATCCCGAGGCCGAGCTGGGGCGCATCGCGGCCTTTGCCGAGCAGTGGCAGAGTCTTTTCCGCCCGGCCGAGGTGGCCTACACCCCGGCCCACTTCACCGCCGAGCTGGAGCGCCTGCAACAAGCCAAACGCCTGCGCCTGTATCTGATCACCCGTCCCCAGGCCCCGGTGGCCCTGGCCATCATGGACGGTTTGAGCCAGAGCGAGGCTATCGAGCTGCTGTCCTTGGCTCCCCTGGACGAGGCGGACACGGTGCGGCCCTGGCTGGCCACCCCGGCCCAGCGGCGGCAGATGATGGCCGGCGCGCCCGAGGAGGCCAGCGGCCGGGGGGTGTATCCCTTTCTGGTGGGCGAACCCGAGGGCCTGGCCCTGATCGACCTGGAACCCGAGGGCCTGGTGCTGGCCATGGCCAGGTGGGGGCATCTGAACGTCTTGGACGAGGAGCCGCTGATCGCCGAGCGGCTGCATCTGCTGGGGCAGCAGATCGAGCGACTGGGCAAGCCGGGATCCGGCGAGTAGACATCTATTCTATATAGAGGCTCCTGAGCGGCGGACCCTGATAGGGGTGCTGTTGGGTTTCGCTTCGCTCTACCCAACCTACACTGTTCTAGATTCCGCTTTTCTTTAGTTCGGCAACATCAGAAACCAAGGAAGATTGCCACGGCCCGCCGCAAGGTAAGGCATTTTCCAGGCAACCTCACTTAGCGGCGGTCCTCGCAATGACCTTCTATGCTGGATATGAAGGGACTGTTGGGTTTCGCTTCGCTCTACCCAACCTACAGGAACTTTGGCTGCGCTCTAGCCGACCTACACTAATCTAGAAGCCTGGCGGGGCTAAGCGAGATAGCTAAACTTGGCGGCACAGCCAGGCGTGGCTAGGCAAGGCGCGGGGGTAAGGGCTGGCAATGAAGGCCTAGCGGCACAGCCAGGCGTGGCTAGGCAAGGCGCGGGGGTAAGTGCTGGCAATGCAGGCTTGGCGGCACAGCCAGCCGCCGCCAGACAAGGCGTCTGGGGAGCGAGGGCCGGAGGCGTAGCCCGAGCTACGTCGAGGCCCAAGCGATCCCAGCAACGCGGTATGGCGGTGGCTGGCGAAGCCGGCCTATTACCGCGGAGGCCATTCGGGGCTAGGATCCACCGTAAACCAATAGAAAATCAGGGCCAGGGTGCCGCCCATGGTCACCCCCAGGACGCAGAGCACCAGCAGGCGGCCCATGCGATCGTCCAGGGGGCCGGTGGGCTTGTACCATCCCAGCTGTGCAAAGACCTTGAGCGCAATCCAGATGAAGACCACCAGCAGGACCAGCGCGATCCCGCTGAGGAAAACCCAGGTCAGCAGGCCGCCAAAGGCATCCAAGGCGCCCTCGCCCAGGTTTTCGTATGGCAGCGTAGGTTTGCGCAAAAGACGGTTCCTCCCCCTTCAAGACCAAGTATATAGCATGGCGGGGCGCGATGTCCGAGCGGGGCGGGCGGCAATGCGGTTAAATCAGTACGCCTTCCAGGTCGTAATCATGGGTGGCGGTAATGCGGCAGGCGGCCATGGCGCCGGGCTGGGCCGAGCCCTCGGTGATGATGACCAGGCCGTCCACCTCCGGGGCCTGGGCGGCGATGCGCCCGGCCCAGACCAGGTCGCTGTCCGGGTGGGGGCCCAGCACCAGGATGGGCAGCTCCGCGTCTTTGTGCCGGGCCAGGCGCTCGCGGCTGATTCCCCGCTGCAACTCCATGATGCGCTCCTGGCGCTCAAGGGCCAGCTCGGGCGGCGGGGCGGGCAGGCGGGCCGAGCGCGTGCCGGCCTCGGGCGAAAAGGCGAACACCCCCAAGCGGTCGAAGCCGGTCTGGGCCACGAAGCTCTCCAAAGCGGCGAACTCGGCCTCGCCCTCGCCGGGGTGGCCCACCAGCAGGGTGGTGCGCAGGATGGCCTCGGGGCAGAGAGCGCGCACCTCGGCCAGCAGGTCCTTTAGCTGCGCCCCGCTTTTGTTGCGGCCCATGGCCTGGAGCACCGGGTCGGCGATGTGCTGCAAGGGCAGGTCAAAGTATGGCACCACCTTGGGCGTGGCGGTCATGGCCTTAATCAGGGCGCGGTCCAGCAGGTCGGGATGCAGATAATGGGGGCGCAGCCAGGCGACGCCCTCCACCTCCGACAAAGCGGCCAGCAGCTCGGCCAGGCCCGGCCCGCCCAGGTCGCGGCCATAGGAGGTCAGGTCCTGGGCCACCAGGTTGAGCTCCTTGACCCCTTGCGCGGCCAGGGCCCGGGCCTCGGCCACCACGTCGTCCAGGGGGCGGGAGCGCAGGCGGCCCCGGATCTTGGGGATGGTGCAAAAGGCGCAGGAGTGCAGGCAGCCGTCGGCCACCCGCAGATAGGCCCAGCCCGGCCCGGTGCTGAGCGCCCGGGGATCGGACGCGCCGAACAGGGCGATGGGCGGGCTGATGGCCAGGCGCCCCTTTGGCGGCGCGGCCAGGTGCTCCAGCAGGCGGGGGGCCTCGCCGGGGGCTATGAATAGATCCGCCTCGGGCAGGCTGGCGGCCAGCTTCTTGCCGTAGCGCCCCACCAGGCATCCGGCCACCACCAGCCGCTGATGCTCGCCCTTGGTCTCGGCCAGTTCCAGGGCGGCCTCCACCGCCTCCTCCACCGCTGGCTGGATAAAGCCGCAGGTGTTTACCAGCAGCAGGTCCGCCTGGGCCGGGTCGCTGGTGGCGCTCCACCCGGCTTGCAGCAGGAGCCCGGCCAGGTGCTCGCCCTCCACCAGGTTCTTGGCGCAGCCCAGGTTGACCAGATAGTAGGAGCCGCTCAGTTGGTCCATCCCTTCACCAGGTGGGCGTCGATCATGGCGCACATCCACAGGCCAAAGGCCACCGCGCCCAAAGCCAGCAGCCAGCCCAACCAGGCCGGAGCGGGCTTGAACAGGCGGCGCGCGTAATCATGCGCTTCCCAGCCGCGCCCGCCGCGCAGGATGCCGAGCGAGGCAAAGAAAACATAGCACTCCACCGCAAAGGGG
Organism: Desulfarculaceae bacterium; assembly: GCA_021737145.1. Lineage (GTDB taxonomy): Bacteria > Desulfobacterota > Desulfarculia > Desulfarculales > Desulfarculaceae > Desulfoferula. The sequence continues at coordinate 105,220 of JAIPEN010000010.1, forward strand.
GGAAAGCCCAGATAACCGGCCAGGGGCATCTCGAAAATCTTGGGTTCGGCCAGATAAGGGATGTTGTAGACCCAGCGGGCCCCGGCCAGCCAGTTCCAGGACTCCCAGAACGCCCCGCAGATGAGCCCGGCCATCAGCAGACCCAGGAAAGGCGACAAGTCTCCCCGCTCCCAACGGCGCATAAGGCTGGGGACACCATAAAAATGGTTCAAAGGCTCCAACAAAAACACCAGGGCACCCCAAACCAGCGGGAAAAACACCTTTGGCCAAACCATAGGTAATATTAGCATTAATGCGCCGGCACCAACAAAGTACGGATACCAGGCCCGAGTGGCGGGAATGGGGCGGACCTTGGCGCCCCAGCGGAATCCATGGACCCGCAGCAGCTCGTAGGTCTCCAAAATACCGGGCAGCACCGTGGCGTAGGCGATGAATGCGCCCGCCCAGCGCTCGGCCAAACGGGGCGGAACCCCCACGTAGAACCAGTCCTGAAGCCTCAGGTTGATCATTTCCCAGCCGAACCAGAAGGCGGCGCTGGCCAGGCACATGAGCAAAAAGGTGGGGAACCTATCTATAATCAGGCTGTTTTTCGCTTTTCGCCGCACCAGGGCGTCGGCCAGGAAGATGTAGCCCCACCAGGCCATCTGGTAGAACCAGACCCGGATCCACTCCACCCCGGCCAGGGAGCCGGCCAGGGCAAAAGCGAACAGGCCGACCCCAAACCAACCGTGGCAAGTTTTTGACGCCAGGGGCTTCATAGGCTCCTTTTTACCATAAACTACCGTGAAACATTAGCTCTTTTTCTTGTTTTTACTGTAGCTTACCTCAGGAATCGGCGGCGGAGGCTCCTGAGGGGACAAACCCTCGGTTTTGAGCCAGGCCATCAAATCGGCCAGGGCGCGGCGTGCCTGGGCCGCCCCACGCTGCTTTTTATAGACCTTTTCCTCCAGGGGAGGCAGCAAACCGAAGTTCACATTTGATGGCTGGAAGTCTTTGGTGGCTTTATTTTGCAAATGCGTAACCAAACCTCCCAGTGCGGTTGTCGGCGGTGGGGTCAGTAAAGCTTCTTTGTGCATCAGGCGTGTCGCGTTGATTCCACATAGCATCCCCATGGCGGCCGACTCGACATACCCCTCCACGCCGGACAGTTGTCCGGCCACGAATAGGTGTGGATATGCCAACAAGCGTTGATTAGGGTCCAAAACCCTGGGCGCGTCCAAAAAGGTGTTGCGGTGGATGGATCCCCAGCGCACGAACTCGGCCGAGGCCAGGGCCGGGATAAGGCGCAATACCTGGTTTTGCGCCTCATAGGTCAGTTTGGTCTGAAAGCCAACCAGGTTGAGCATGGTGCCGTCCCGGTTTTCCTTCCTGAGCTGCACCACGGCGTGCGGCCAGCGCCCGGTGCGGGGATCGTCCAGGCCCACCGGCTTCATGGGACCGAAAAGCAAGGTTTTTTCACCTCGCGCCGCCATGACCTCGATGGGCAGGCAGCCCTCGAAGAAGCGGGGGTTTTCGAAATCCTTTAGCGGCACCTGGGCCCCAGAGGTGAGCGCGGCATAAAAACGCTCATATTCACCCTTGCTTAATGGACAATTGAGGTAATCGCCCTCCCCTGGCTCGCCGTAGCGGTCCCCCCAGTAGGCCGAGGACATATCCACCGTGTCCAGGGTCACTATCGGGGCGATGGCATCGTAAAAATGTAAGTGATCACTGCTAGTTGCCTTGCCAAGCACCTCCGCGAGGCCCTCGGTGGTCAAGGGGCCGGTGGCCAAAATGGCGGGCGTGGTGGGCAGCTGGTCCACCCGGCGGGTCTCGCGCGATATGTTGGGCTCGGCCTCGATCTGGGCCTCCATATGTTGGGCAAAGCGCTCCCGATCCACGGCCAGGGCCTTTCCCGCGCCCACCGCGGTGGCCCGGGCCGCTTTTATCATGGCCGAGCCCATGATGGCCATCTCGGCCTTGAGCAGGCCCACCGCGCTGGTGACCTGGGCCGAGCGCAGGGAGTTGGAGCAGACCAGCTCGCCCAGGCGCGGCGAGTGATGGGCCGGGGTGAATTCAGCGGGTTTCATCTCCACCAGGGTCACCTTGGCCCCGAAACGGGCCGCGGCCAGGGCCGCCTCGCAGCCGGCCAGCCCTCCCCCGATCACCAAAAGCTCTTGCGCCATGCCCTTACGTCACCTTTCCAACGTTCCGCGCCCCGCCGCCGCCCAACGGACGGCCTCCAGGGGGCCGGTTTTTGCCTTTGCAGGCATCAAATTCGTCCCGGTTTGGGGGCCCGCTGGCCTCATTACCAACCATGCCCGCATTTTACGGTTATTTTTCTTTTTATTTGGCACTTTTATCGCGGCCACTACTTTTCGGCTTTTTGGGAGTCTCAGAGGTTTCACGTGGCCGTTTATGCCTCCGGGCCAACCCTCAACCCCACTACTAAGTGCGGTTATGGCGGCCCTGGCGCGCTCTGGCGCCTTTTATCGCCGGATCTGAGCCGCCGGAATCCCCTTGGCCCTGTTTCCTATCCATTTATTTGGCGCAGTTTGTCTGCTTGTTCTTATTACTTTACAGTTTTCCCCGCACAATTATACAATCTCTGTATCCCCTTTGCCTCCCTGGAGAGCCCCGTGGCTAGACCCCTGGTTGACCTGAACCGGATTTTCGAGGAATTCCGGCCCATCCTGGCCCGGCGCATGCCGCCCAACCGCCAGGGCCGGGCCCTTATCGCCACGGTGGGCGGTCTGCTGGGGGCCAGCGGGGGTTCGGTCTGCGCCTGGGAGCGCGGCGGCCAGCTCACCTTGTCCGCCACCTGGGGCCTGCCGCCGGCCGGGGCCCGCCGTTTGCGCTCGCTCAGTCAATCCCCCCCGGCCTGCCCGGGCGAGCCCCTGGGCCGCATCGGCTGGGTGATCATCCCCCCCGGCGGCTCGGTGGCCGGCAGCGGCTGGCCGGTGCTGGAAAAGCTCCTGGGCGATTTGGCCATTCGCCAATACGTGGCCCTTTGGCCTTTGGCCCGCATCTGGGGCAGCGGCATGGCCATTATGCGCTTCAAGGAAAATCCGGCCTGGGGCGCGGACTTCGGCCACTCCTGCTCCAACGCCTTGGCCGCGGCCATTGACAACGCGCTGTTGCAAAGCCAGGTCTCCCACCGCCAGGGCGACTACAGCCGCATCTTTGCCAACAGCCGGGACATGATCTATCTCTCCACCCGGGACGGCTCCTGGGTGGACGTGAACCCGGCGGGCGTGGAGATGCTGGGCTACGACTCGGCCGAGCAGCTTCTGTCCACCCCGGACAGCGCCCAAAAAGCCTATCTCAACCCGCAAGACCGCCAGGCCTTTCAGACCGCCATCGAAAAAGACGGCTTTGTAAAGGACTACGAGGTCGCCTTCAAGAAAAAGGACGGCACGCCCATCGAGGTGGCCATCACCGCCTCGGTGCGCCGGCGCAACGGTTCGGTGGTCGGCTACGAGGGCATAATCAAGGATATCACCGCCAGCAAGCGGGCCCAAGCCCAGGCCGAGGCCGAGCACCGGCTGGTGGCCTCCATCCTGGAGGTGATGCCCGTGGCCATCTTCGTGGTGGACCGCGACCACGAGGTTATCCACTGGAACAAGGCCTGCGAGGAACTCACCGGCTGGAACCGGGAGGACATCCTGGGCACCGACCAGGTGTGGCGGGTGTTTTACCGGCCCAAGGGGGTTTCCCTGGCCGACGTGGTGGTGGAGGACGACCCCAAACGGCTCCAAAGCATCTATGGCAAGGAAAACCTCCGGCGCTCGCCCCTGGCCCCCGAGGCCTGGGAGGCGGAGAAGTTCTTCGAGTCCCTGGGCGGCAAGCCCCGCGAGCTGTTTTTCACCGCCGCGCCGCTGCGCGACCAGGACGGCAAGGTCACCGGCGCGGTGGAGGCCATCCTGGACACCACCGAGATCAAGGAGCTGCAGCGCAAGCTGGCCGAGAGCGAGGCGCTTTACCGCACTTTGGTCGAGTCCAACCGCGAGGGCATCGTGCTGCACGACTACGAGAGCTTCGTCTTCGCCAACCAGAGCTTTTTGGAGTGCTTCGGCCTGGAGCGCCTGGAGCAGGCGGGCAGCGACTTTTTGGAGTTGTTGGCCGACTCCTGCCGCCGGCAATATCTGGAATGGATGCGCTCGGTGGAGCTGGGCGACGCGGCCCAGGTCTTCGAGGGCCAGGGCATCCGCCCGGACGGCCTGTTCGACCTGGAAGTCACCGCCACCCCCTGCCCCTACCGGGGCTCCAGCGCCGTCCTGTTCACCATCCGCGACGTGACCATGCGCAAATCCATGGAGGAGCAGCTAATCCGCTCCGAGCGCCTGGCCGCCACCGGCAAGCTGGCCTTTGACATCGCCCACGAGGTGAACAACCCCCTGGGCGGCATCCTCACCTACGCCCACCTGCTGGGCGAGGACCTGAAGGGCCAGGACGAGCTGGCCCCCACCGTGGACAAGATCATCAAGCTGACCAACCGCTGCAAGATCATCGTGCGCGGCCTGCTGGACTTCGCCCGCCAGGACACCCCGGAAAAAGAGCCCATGGACTTGAACCGGGTGCTGTTGGAGGTGCTCTCGCTCATGGAGGGGCACATGATCCTGCGGCGGGTGGAGATAAGCCAGGACTGGCAGCACGGCCTGCCCGTGTTCTGGGGCCAGCGGGCCAAGCTGGAGCAGGTGTTTCTGAACATGCTCATCAACGCGGCCGAGGCCATGGACGGCGAGGGCAAGCTGGAGATCTCCACCGCCCACGACGAGCCTGCCCAGGAGCTGAGGGTGGTGTTCAAGGACGACGGCCCGGGCATGGACGAGGAAGTGGTTCGGCGCATCTTCGAGCCCTTTTACACCACCAAGCCCCGCGGCCGGGGCACCGGCCTGGGCCTGGCCATCAGCCACGGCATAATCCAGCAGCACGGCGGGCGGGTCAAGGTGGACACCGCGCCCGGCCAGGGCTGCACCTTCACCATTATCCTTCCCGTAAACGAAGCCTGATCTTTCCGGCTTGGCCAGCCAGCGTGCCGCTGGAGCCAAAGCGGGTCGAGTACGCTGGCACCCCAACCAGCCACCGTGGCTCCCGGTGAGAACCTTTGCCGGCCCAAGCCTTGGGTCGCCTTGTCTGCCAGCGGCTGGCTGCGCCGGCGCCAGAAACACCGCCTCAAGGCCTTTCACGCGACACAGCTATAAGTTTCACGTGAAACAATCCGAATGCGCACCTTTTCGATGCACCAAACCGGACCGATGTTTCACGTGAAACCTTGGCTAATCGCCCTTATTTAAAATATATAGCGATAATGCGGGGCTCTGATTTGTCCCCCAGAGTGTACTCAACCACCTCAAGGCCAAGTTCGCGAGCCTGGGCGGCGTCTTTTTTGCCCCTGGGCAGGAGCACCGCCCCGCCTTGGGCGAGATAGGGCCTGGCCAGATCCAGGGAGCCGGGAATGTCAGTGACCGCGCGCAGAGTGATGGTGTCGAACCGCTGGTCCAAAAGCGCCTCGCCCGCCCGGCCCTGCACCGGCCGAACCCGGCCCTCCAGACCCAGGGTGCGCACCGCGTGCTTTTGAAAGGAAATGCGCTTGGCGCGGGGCTCCAAAAGGGTCACCTGCAACTCGGGCAGGGCCAGGGCCAGCACCAGGCCCGGAAAGCCCGCGCCCGAGCCGATGTCCAGCAGGGTGCCGCCGCGCACCTGGGGCACCAGGGCCAGGGAGTCCAGGAAAAGGTCTTCCTTGGCCGAGATGGGGTCGCTGTGTCCGGTCAGGTTGTGGGTCTGGTTCCACTTGAGCAGCAGCTCGCTGAGAGAGTCCCAGTCACACCCCAGGCGGTTGGGCAGGGCACGCCCGGCCAGGCGTTTGGCAATGTGCTCCATTTACTTCCCCACGCAAAATTCGTCGAAAATAGCCTCTATCACCGCCTCGGGCGCGTCAATGCCGTCCACAAGGCCCAAATTGGCCAAAGCCTCGGCCAAATCCACCGAAATCAGCTCCATGGCCGGATTTTCCGCTTCCATCCCGTTCATGGCGCGGGCCGCCGCCTGAGCGCAGGCACCCAGGGCCTCGGCCTGGCGCTGGCTGGCCACCGCCTCGCCGGGCGCGGGCTCGGCCTGCCCCTGGGTGAGGGCCGCGCCTATGGCCGCGGCCAGCTCGGCCAGCCCCGCGCCGGTCTTGGCGCTGACCCGCAAAGCCCCCTCCCCTGCCTGGTTCAGCGTCCAGGCAGGGTCCAGGTCGCTTTTGTTGGCCGCGATCACCCGGGCCACCCCGCTGGTGGCGGCCAGAACGGCCCGGTCTTCATCGCTCAGCTCGGCCCCGCCGTCCAGCACCACCAGGGCCAGATCGGCCGAGCCCAGGCGCTCGCGGGCCGCGGCGCGCCCCAGCTCCTCCAACTCGCCCGGCTCCAGGCCCAGGCCGGCGGTGTCGGTGAGTCGGCATACCACCCCTCCCAACAGGGCCGCTTCCTCGATGGCGTCGCGGGTGGTGCCCGCGATGCTGGTCACGATGGCCCGCTCCTGGCCCAGCAGGGCGTTGAACAGGGAGCTTTTGCCCACATTGGGCCGTCCGCAGAGCACCACCAGGGCGCCCTCGCGCCACACCCGCCGGGCGGCCCGCTCAGCCACCAGCTTCTCCAGAGGGCCGATAACCACTGAGCGCAACGAATCGGCCACCGGAGGCCCGGCGATCTCCCCGGCCTCCTCGGGGAAGTCGATGGCCGCCTCCACCGCCGCGGCCGCCTTGGTAAGGGCGTCGCGCACCGGGGCCAGGCGCTGGGCCAGCCCACCGGCCAGCCCGGCCAGGGCCAAACGGGCCTCGGCCCCGGAGTTGGCGTTGATCAGCTGGGCCACGGCCTCGGCCTGGCTTAGTTCCAGGCGTCCGCCCAGATAGGCCCGCAAGGTGAACTCGCCCGGTCCGGCCAGGCGGCAGCCCGCGCCCAGGGCCGCCTGGAGCAGCTCCTTGAGCACGGCAGGCCCGCCGTGGCTCTGAATCTCTACGACGTCCTCGGTGGTGTAGGAATGGGGAGCCGCGAAAAACACGGCCAACACCTGGTCCAGCTCGCGGCCGGCCGCGTCCAAGGCCCGGCCCAGCACCAGGCGGCGGGGCGGCAGATCGCCGGGCGACACGCCGCCATCGAGCGGCCGGAACAAGCGCGCCGCCGCCGCGCGGGCCCCGGGACCGGACACCCGCAATATGCCGATGCCGCCTGGCCCGGAGGCCGTGGCAATGGCCGCGATGGTGTCGCCCTGAATGTAGCCGTCTGAATGCATGTCTCGCCCCGTGATGATTAGGGCAAGTCTATAGCCCCTCCCCGCGCCCTGTCCACTTGGTTGGCCGGCATAATACCCCCGCGTTGGCCTTGTTTTAAGGGGCCTTGCCGGGGGTGGCGCTGCTTTCTGCCCCTTTGCTGGCCGGCATTTGCCTCCCCCTCTTCCTTATTCTCTTTATCTTCTCCCCCAACCGCACCCCGCCGGGGTCGCCACCGCGCCGGCATTCCCACGCCCTACCCCAGCCTGCCTCTGGCGAGCCTGCCAAAAATTAAGCGTACCCCCCTCCGCGTGCCCAGGTCCGCGACCACGCCCCGCCAACGAGCCCTTCAATTTCCCCCAGCCCATATGCCGGCCCCGAGCGGCCTCGGCAAAAAAACGCTTTTCTTCTCCTTTTCCCCTTCTTCTCTTCCTCTTTCTCCGTATTTTTCTTTTCTCTTTCTCCCAATTCCTCCCCCACCCCCCAACAAAAAAGGCCCCCTCCCGGGAGCCCCTCCACGCCACGCCTCAATTCTCACCCCCCCGGCCGCGCCCCCTTAGCCCGGGTTAAGCGCCTGATACAACTCGATTTTATTGGAAACTCCCAATTTTTTATAAATGGCTTCCAAGTGGCGGCGAACCGTGGAGGGCGACAGGTTGAACTCCCGGGATATGTCCTTGTAGGTAAGGCCGGCGGCAAAGGACTCGGCGATTTCCTCCTCCCGGGGGGAGAGCATGGCCGCCGCCTGGCGGGGGTGGGCCGCCAAGAGGAATAGGTCGTCCATGGGGTCGGCCTTCATGCCCACGCCCTTGCCCCGAAAGGGCTTGGCCCACTCGCTCTTGAGCCAGCGGCGCGGGGGATCGGGCAGGGCCGGACCGCTCCACTCGGGCCATTCGGCCTGCACCAGCTCCAAAAACTGGTCGCTGGCCTGGCGCAGCCAGCCCTCCCGGTCGCAGACCGCGGCGGGGCCGCCGGTCTGGCTCTTGGAGCGGCTGCGCACGTACTCGATCTGGTTGTGCTGCCAGGCCTGGGTGAGCAGGGGAAAGACGAATTGCTTGGCAGCGCGCTCCTCGGGGGTGAAGGCGGGACGGGAGCCGTTGCGGTACAGGCTCATCACGTCCAGCAGGCCGCTGCGGGGCACGGCCAGGGCGGTGGAGATGGCCGACTCGATGCCGTAGACGTGGGAGTGCTGGCGGTATATCTCCAGGGCCTGGCGCTCCTGCCGGGCGTAGAACTCGTACACATCGAAGGTGACGCCCGGCGTGGCGATGATGTTGGCCAAAAGCCGGTCCTGGTGCTTGAAGCGCTCCCAGTTCTCCATCATCTCTTCGGGCAAGCCGCGTAGATACACGTTGTGCACCCGCAGGCCCTGGGTGTAGCCGCTGGCCCACAGGGCCATGTCAAAGGGAATCAGCTCGGCCAACAGCTCCATGGCCGCGTCCTTGAAATCCCCCACCGGGGCCCGGTGGCCCAACTCGATGAGCTGGCCGACGAAGCGGCCCATATCCTTATCCAGCACCGTAATGGATTCCCCTCCTCGCGGCGGCTTGCCGCCCCATGGGGCGTTTGCCCTATGGTTGGCCTGCCGGGAATGTGTTGTACTGGCAGCCGTCAACCTTGGTCACGCGCCTTATCCAACGCGGCGAGGCTCGGGCTACTTGAAAAGCAGTTCATCATTTTAGGAGTAACCATGAGCAAGCTCAAGATAGTTTTGGCGCTGACCACGGTGGTGGCCCTGATGTGGCTTACCTCGGGCGCCGGATGCAGCTCCGGCAGCGGCGGGGGCAGCGACTACACGGTTCCCTGCGCCAAAGATGTGGTCGGCGCCTGGAAATTCGCGGGGAGCACCTCGAACGGAACCCTGACCTTCAACCGGCAGGGCGAGGTGTCCGGGATCACCCAAAGCGGCGCCTGCCCCGGCTTCGCTCTGGTGCCGGGCGTGAGCAGCAGCAACTTCAGTGACTATCCCATCAAGGTCAACTACACCGTCAAATGCAACAACGGTAAGACCTACCTGTACACCCTGTCGCTCACCCCGGTGGACGGCAATTGCACCACCCTCAGCGGCACCAAGAAGGGCAACTACTCCGGGGGCATCACAGAGAACATCGCCCTGACCAAATGATAGCGAACCCGGCGACCCGCCCCGCGCCCGGCGGAGCGGGCCGCTCCCGGAGGTCGTCTCCATGCGTGTTTTCACCCTGGTGCTTCTGCTGAGCCTGTTCTTGGCGGGCCCGGCCCCGGCCGCGCCCCCCGGCGGGGTGGAGTTGCGGGTGGTGGCCTTGAATGCCGCCCAACAGGAACGGGTGGCCGGGGAAAACGGGGTGTGGTCGCCTCCCTTGTCGCTCAAGCTCCCGGACGTGGGCCAAGGGGTGGAGATAGACCGGCGCACCGAATTCCATGCGGTGCTCATCGACCGCTCGGGAACCTACGAAGGGCGCGAGGTGGTTTTCGAGTGGCTCCACGGCAGCCCTTGGCGGGCCTTTGCCAAACCCGTGACCCGCACGGTGCGCAGGTTCGCGGGCCAGCCCCATCCCATGGCGGAATACAGCTGCTGGTCCTCCCCCGCCAAAATGGGCAAGTTCTGGTCGGCCCTGTTCCCCAGCTCGGTGATGAAGCGCTCCCAGTGGAACGCCTCCCGCTGCTACGGCCCCCGCCTGGTGCGGGTGCGGGGGAAGGACGGCGAGATCATCGCCGAGCGCGCCTTCGAAATCCACAAAACCGGCGTGCGGCTGTACTGAGCCGCGCCGCCTCCCTCGGCCACGAAAAAGGGCCTCCCCACTCGGGAGGCCCTTGCTGCCTAGCTATTTCGCTTCACACCTAGCGCGGGGTGATGACCACCTTCTTCATCTCGCCCTTGCCCCGGCTCATGGTGCTGATGGCCTTATGGCTCCTGAGCACCAAATGCACCACCCGGCGCTCCTGGGCGCTGAGCGGGCCCAGGCTCTGGGCCTTGCGGGTGGTCTTGGCCCGGTCGGCCGCCTTGCGGGCCGAATCTTCCAGAGCCGCGCGCCGCCTGACCCGGTAGCCGCCGGCGTCCACGCTCAGATGCACCGCCCGGCCGTACTTGTGGCTGACGATGCGGGTGGTCAGGTATTGCAGGGCGTCCAGGGTCTGGCCGCGCCGGCCGATGAGCACCCCGGGCTCGCCGCCCACGATGTTCAGCTCGATGCCCTGCTCGCCTCGGGCGCTCTCCACCGCGGCCTTGGAATCCAGGGAGGTGGCCAGGCGGGTGAGCACCTCGCCGGCATAGGACACCACCTCGGGGCCTTCATCCTCGCGCTCGGGGCGCGGCTCGCGGCGGGGAGGCGGGGCCGGGGCCGCCTCGGGAGGCTTGGCCTCCACGGGCTTGGTCTCGGCCGGGGCTTGCGGTTGGGGCGGTTGGGGCTCGCTTCGCGGCGGGGCCGGAGGCTTGGGCTCGGGTCTGGGCTCCGGCTTGGGCCGGGGCTTGGCCTCTTGCTTGACAGGCGCGGGCGGCTTGGGCGGGGCCTTGACCGGAGGCGCGGGCTTGGCCTTCACCTCTGGCTTGGGCTCGGGCTTCTTCTTGCCCAGGCCCAGGGAGCCGCCGCTGTTGTCGGTCATCGCGGCCACCAGCTCGGCCACCTCGTCGGCCTGGCTCTTGCCCCGGGGCTTGGCCTTGATCACCGCCTTTTTTGAGCCGATGCCCAAAAATCCGCCGCCCCCGGCGCTGATCACCTCCACCTCGAGCTCGTCCAGGCTCAGCCCGAAGTGCCCCTGCGCGGCCAGCATGGCCTCTTCGGTTGTTTTAGCAGTAAACTCAACCGCTTCCATGCTATATCACGACTTGCTGCGGTTGGTATAGTACTGCTGGCCGATGCTCATGAGGTTGTTGACCAGCCAGTAAAGCACCAACCCCGAGGGGAAGTTGATGAACATCACCGTGAACACCACCGGCATCATCATCATCATCTTGGCCTGGGTCGGGTCGCCGGTGGTGGGGGTCATCTTCTGCTGCAGGAACATGGACGCGCCCATGAGCAGGGTCAGCACCGGGATGCCGTCGCCCACGTAGGGGATCTGTATGCCGATGCTCAGGCGGTCCGGGGCCGAGAGGTCGTTGATCCACAGCATGAAGGGCGCGTGCCGAAGCTCGATGGCGTTGCCCAAGACCTTGTAAAAGGCGATGAACACCGGGATCTGCACAAGCATGGGCAAACAGCCCCCGGCTGGGTTTACCTTGTATGTCTTGTATAGCTGCATGATCTCTTGATTCATGCGCTGCTTGTCGTCCTTGAACTTCTCGCGGAGGCGCTTCACATGGGGCTGAAGCTTCTGCATCTCCTTCATGGACTTGTAGCTCTTGCGGGTCAGGGGCCAGAAGATCAGCTTGGTGATCAGGGTGACGATGATGATGGCGATGCCGTAGTTGCCAATGAAGTCGAAGATCAGGTTCATGGCGATCAAGAACGGCTTGGCGATCACATCGAACCAACCGAAATCCACCGACTGGTCCAGATTGTGGCCCAAGGGCTCCAGGACCTTCAGGTCCTTGGGGCCGTAGAAGATCATGTAGCCGGTCTCGCGGGTGGCGCCGGGCTCCAGGGCCATGAGCGGCTCCACCAGGGTGGCCAGCATTAGCTCGCCCTTTTCGCCGCCCACCACGAAACGCTTGGGCGGGGCCTGGCCCTGGGGCTCCAGGGGAGCCACCGCGCCCAGGAAGTAGGGGATGGACAGGCCCAGATAGCTGATGTCGCCGGTGTCCTTGGGGTTGTCGTCCAGGTCCCCGGCGCTCATTTCCTCATAACGCCCGGCCTTGGAATACTGGATGCCGGTGAAGGCGTAGGCCGCGGACTCGGCCCGCTTTTTCATCTCCACCAGGGCGATGGAGGGCTGCAACTCCAGCTTTTTGCCGCTCTGGTTGGTCAGGCGCAGGTTCAGCTCCCAGGCATAGGAGCCGGCCTTGAAGGTGTAGACCTTGTCCACCTTGACCCCGGCCACGGTGGTGGTGAACACCAGCTGCTTGGAGCCGCTGCTCACCTCCAGCTTGTCGGCCGAGGGGGTGAAGTTGCGGGCCGAGAGCTTGGGGTCCAGCTTGGTCAGGTTCACCGCCAGGGAGGCGGGATCGTTCTCGCCCAGGTCGAGCACCGCGAAGTGGCCGCCCTTTTGCTCCGGCTGGTTGTAGTAGTCCTGCAGGATAACGGTCTTTACCCCGCCGCCCCGGCTGGTGAACACCGCGGTGTAGAGCGGGGTCCTCACCTCCACCAGGGTCTCGGCGCCGGCCGGCGATGCCGTGGGAACGGCGGGCGCCGCCGCGCTGGGCGAGGCCGGAGCCGAAACCTGGGGCGTGCCCGCCGCCGCCGGGGCCTTGGACGCCTGGCTCTGGGGAGCGGTGGTGCTGGTGACCGGCTGCTCCTGGGGCTTATCGCCGAAAAACATGATCCACAGCCACATGAGCCCCACGCTAAGGGCCAGGGCCAACAACATGCGTTTCTGATCCATGATCGCTTCCTAAAAAACGGGAGCCCCGGCTCAGGCCGGGTCGTGGCCCCCGGCGGAGAAGGGATGGCAGCGGGCCAAGCGCCAAAGGCTCTTGCCCAGCCCCCGCCACAGGCCGTACTTGGCCAGGGCGTCCATAGCATAATTGGAACAGGTCGGGGTGAAGCGGCACTGGCCGCCCAGGTAGGGTCCCAAGGTGAGCTGGTACAGGCGCACCAGCGCCCGGGCCGCGAAAACGGCCGGGCTCAGGCGGCCGGAGCCTCCGGCAGCCTCTCGAGCATCTCCCACAGTTCTTGGCTCAGTTGCGGCCAGCTCATGGCCGGGGCTCCGTTCCTGGCGATGACCACCAGGTCCCATCCCGGGGGCACTTGGCTTCGGCGCAGACGAAAGGCCTCGCGCACCAGGCGCTTGAAGCGGTTGCGTCCCACCGCGCCGGCCACCCGGCGGGTTGCGGTGATCCCCATGCGGCTCAGGTCCAGGCCGTTGGGCCGGTACAAAAGCAGCATGCGCCGGCCATGCAGACGGCCCGGCCGGGATTGCACCGCCAGGTACTGCCAGCGCTTCAACAGGCGCGCCGTCTTGGGGAAGCCGAAATCCGCTGTGGGCATCGAGCCCCCGGTGGCTCACACCGCCAGCCGCTTGCGCCCCTTGGACCTGCGGCGCGCAATCACGGCGCGGCCGCCTCGGGTGCGGCTGCGCACCAGAAAACCGTGGGTGCGTTTACGCTTGGTGTTGCTGGGTTGGAATGTGCGTTTCATCTCGCTCACCCTTTTTCATTAAGCCAGATTTAGGACCCCCGGCCCCTGGGGTGCCTGGCCGGAAGCCGCGCAAAAGGGCGCGCCCTGCACACCTGGACCGCCCCGCTAAAGGCGGCCAGGCTCACGGGCGGCCCGGACAAGGGACAAAGTTAATCACAAGGAACGGTTATTGTCAAATGCCCCCGCCCCGGCCAGGGCCGCGGGCGCGGGGCGGCGGGGGGGCGCAAGTCACCAAGATTTGACCTCAAAAGGCTTGCTAGCCAAGGTTCACTCTGGTAGGCTCCCCTTTGATGCCGCAACCATTATATAAGCGATTTTGCTTCTTGGAGCCACCATGTTCCTAGATCCACTGCTTGGCTTGTTCAGCAGCGACATGGCCATTGACCTCGGCACGGCCAACACCCTGGTCTACGTCAAGGGCAAGGGCATCGTGCTGTCGGAGCCCAGCGTGGTGGCGGTGCGCCAGGACGCGCGGGGCAGCAACCGGGTCTTGGCGGTGGGCAAGGAGGCCAAGATGATGCTGGGGCGCACCCCGGGCAACATCCGGGCCATCCGCCCCATGAAGGACGGCGTCATCGCCGACTTCGAGGTGACCGAGGCCATGCTCAGGCACTTCATCCGCAAGGTGCACGCGCGCCGCACCCTGGTTCGGCCCCGCATCATCATCAGCGTGCCCAGCGGCATCACCCAGGTGGAAAAACGCGCGGTCAGGGAGAGCGCCGAGAGCGCCGGGGCCCGCGAGGTATACCTGGTCGAGGAGCCCATGGCCGCGGCCATCGGAGCCGGCCTGCCCATCACCGACCCCACCAGCAACATGGTGGTGGACATCGGCGGCGGCACCACCGAAGTCGCGGTCATCTCCCTGGCCGGGGTGGTCTACGCCAAAAGCGTGCGCGTGGGCGGCGACAAGATGGACGAGGCCATCCTGCAGTACATCAAGCGCAAGCACAACCTGCTCATCGGCGAACGCACCGCTGAAATGATCAAAACCACCATCGGCAACGCATATCCCGGCGGCACGGAGCCCGAGGAGCACGCCCCCGAGGGCGAGGGGCTCCCCTCGGCCATAGAGGTCAAGGGCCGCGACCTGATCACCGGCATCCCCAAGACCATGGAGATCACCGCCGAGGAGGTTCGCCACTCCATCACCGAGCAGATCGACACCATCGTGGAGACGGTGAAGATCGCTCTGGAGCAGACCCCTCCCGAGCTGGCCGCGGACATCGTGGACAACGGCATCGTGCTCACCGGCGGCGGGGCCCTGCTCAAGGGCCTGGACACCCTCCTGGCCCGGGAGACGGGCCTGCCCATCACCATCACCGAGGACCCCCTGTCCACGGTGGTGCTGGGTTCGGGCAAGGCCCTGGACGAGTTGGACCTCCTCAAAGAGGTGATGATCAAGTAGACGCCGCCGGGCCTGGTCCGCGCGGCGCCCAGGTGCGGCCGGCAACAAATACGTAGGCGCCGTGAACTTTTTCCACAAGTACCGCTTCCCCATCATCGTGGCCCTGTTCCTGCTAGGGGCATTGGCCTATTTTTCCTTTAGCGCGGGCAAGGGCATCGACCGGGTGCCCGGCGGCCGCTACGTCATGGAGCTGGTGGGCCCGGCGCAGCGCGGGGTCACCGGGGTGGGCCAGTGGTTCAACTCCATCTGGCGGCGCTACTTCGCCCTGGTGCAGGCGGCCGAGGAAAACGAGCGCCTGCGCAAGCAGTTGGCCGCCCTGGGCCAGCGGGTGGTGGACCGCGACGAGCTGGAGCTGGCCAACCGGCGCCTGAACAAGCTTCTCAATTTCCAAAAGGGCCTGGACTATCCCATGGCCGCGGCCGAGGTGATGGGCGACGACCCCTCGGGCCGCTTCCAGACGGTGATCGTCAACAAGGGCTCCGCCGCGGGGGTGGAGCCCCTGATGCCGGTGGTCAACGCCGAGGGGGTGGTGGGCCGGGTCATCTGGGCCAGCCCCCACTACGCCAAGCTGCTGCTGCTCATCGACGCCAACAGCGCGGTGGACGTCTTGGTGCAGCGCAACCGGGCCCGGGGCATCGTGGAGGGCGGCGGCGGCGGGGTGCTGCGCCTGAAGTACGTGATCCACACCGCCGATGTGGCCGTGGGCGACAAGCTCATCACCTCGGGCGCGGCCGGGGTGTTCCCCAAGGGGGTGCTGGTGGGCACGGTGAGCGCGGTGCACAAGGAAAAGGACGGCGCCTTCCAGCGGGTGGAGGTCTCCCCGGCGGTGGACTTCGGCCGTTTGGAAGAGGTGCTGATCATCCTGCACCGCAGAAACCTGGATGGGTGAGGCGGCTTCGCCAGCCACCGGCATACGGTGTTGCTGGCCTGGCTCGGGCCTCGACGTGACTTGGGCCACGCCTGCGGCCCTCGCTCGCCAGACGCCTTGTCTGCCGGCGGCTGGCTGTGCCGCAAAATGGCGTCTCAATTGCTGGGTTATTGGTCGATGCCTTTAAACTTCATTGCAGCGCGCGGCCTGTTCTTGGCCGTCCCGGGACGCTACATTACTATATAGAGCGTATGAGCCGGTGAGGAGTAACAAGATAGACGGTGCAATTGCCATAAGCCCGACGCTGCCGGCGGCTTGCCGGGGGGCAGAGGCCCGATGAGGCGCAACACTTCCCGTTGGCCCAGGGCGGCGGCCACCCTGATCCTGGGCTTCTTCTTCGCCGTGCTCAGCACCACCGTGTTCTCCTGGTGGTCCTTGGGGCCCCTGCGCCTGGAGCCCATGATCGTCTTGGTGGTCTCGGCCGGCTACCGCCTGCCCCTGATCCTGGGCTTCGTGGTGGTCTGGGCCCTGGCCTATCTCACCGACCTGATCGCCGGCGGGGTGCTGGGGCTCAACGTGGTTATCTTCTCGCTGGTCTACGTGATCTGCCAGCTGGCCCAGCGCAAGCTCAACATCGACTCCTGGCCCTTTCAGATGCTCTCGGTGGGACTGATGACCATTTTGGCCCATCTGCTCATGGCCTCGGGCCTCACCCTGACCATCGACGCCTACACTCCCTCGGGCAACCTTCCCCTGCTGCTTTTGGCCCAGGGCCTGATCAGCGCCTTTATCGCCCCCCTGTTCTTCGGGCTCACCGAGGGGCTGGTCAGCCTGCTGGCCCACTTCTGGCCCCAGGAACGCAAGGTGACCCCGTGAGCCTGGCCCATGCGCCCAAGGCGGCCAGCCTGAGCGGCGGCCGCGGCCTGGAGCCGGCCGAGAACCCCCTGGTGCGCCACGCCCTCACCGCCGCGGCGGTGGTGGTGGCCCTGGCCTTCGTGATCCTGCTGGGCCGCTTGTGGTACTTGCAGCTTCTAAGGGGCGAGCACTTCCGCAAGCTCTCGGAGACCAACCGCATCCGCCTGGTGGACCTGCCGCCCAGCCGGGGCCTGATCTTCGACGCCGAGGGCCGCCTGCTGGCCGACAACCGCCCCGCCTTCACCCTGGCCGTGGTGCCCGAGGACGTGTCTGACTGGAAGCAGTTGGCCGTCCGCCTGAACAACCTGGTGGGCTTCAGCCCCGAGGAGCTCAAAAAGGCGCGCCGCGCCGCCCGGGGCGCCCCGCCCTTCAAGCCCATCGTGCTGCGCTCCCACCTGGACCGCCACCAGCTGGCCCTGCTGGAGACCTTCCGCTACGAGCTGCCCGGGGTCAAGGTGCTGGTGCGCTACCAGCGGGCCTACCTGGCCCCCAAGGTCACCTCCCATGTAATCGGCTACCTGGGCGAGATCAACAAGCGGGAGCTGCAACGGGCCAGCCGGGCCAAGTACCGCATGGGCGACTGGGTGGGCCGCTACGGCCTGGAGCAGAGCCGCGAGTCGGTGCTGCACGGCCGGCGCGGGGCCCGCCAGGTGGAAGTGGACGCCATGGGCCGGGAGATCAAGGTGCTCAAGGAGGCCCCGGCCAGCCGGGGGGCGGACCTCACCCTGAGCATCGACCTGGACCTGCAGCGGGCCGCGGCCCGGGCCATGGCCGGACGGGTGGGCGCGGTGGCGGCCATCGACCCGCGCAACGGCCAGGTGCTGGCCCTGTACTCCAGCCCGGCCTTCGACCCCAACGACTTCATCACCGGCATGACCCAAAAGCAGTGGAAGCACCTGGTCAAGAACCCCCTGCACCCGCTCAAGGACCGGGCCATCAGCGGCATGTACCCGCCCGGCTCCACCTACAAGATCATCACCAGCGCGGCCGGCCTGGCCGAAAAGGCCATCAACCTGTCCACCCGCTTCTTCTGCGCCGGGCAGATCCCCTTCGGCCGGCGCTACTACAAGTGCTGGGCCATCAAAAAGGGCGGCCACGGCCACACCGATCTGCACAAGGCCATCCGCGAGTCCTGCGACGTGTTCTTTTACAAGACCGGCCTCCGGCTGGGGGTGGAGCGCCTGGCCAAGTGGGCCCGGGCCTTTGGCCTGGGCCGGCCCACCGGCATCAGCCTGCCCCACGAGTCCCCGGGCCTGGTGCCGGACAACGCCTGGAAGAAAAAGCGCTTCAAGGAGCCCTGGCAGGACGGCGAAACCCTGTCGCTGTCCATCGGCCAGAGCTTCACCCTGGTCACGCCCCTGCAATTGGCCCGCATGACCGCCGCGGTGGCCAACGGCGGGCGCCTGCTGACCCCCACCCTGGTCAAGGCGGTCACCCCGCCCGGCGGCGACCCGGTGCCCGAGGCCGAGCCGGTCACCACCCGGGTGCCCATCAAGGCCGAGTATATGCAGGTGGTGGCCAAGGGCCTGGAGGCGGTGGTCAACGAGCCCCACGGAACCGCCCGCCGGGCCCGCCTGCCCGGGATCACGGTGGGCGGCAAGACCGGCACCGCCCAGGTGGTGAGCCTCAAGTTCGAAAAGTCCTTTGGCAAGGAGTCCAAGGTCCCCTGGAAGTACCGCTCCCACGCCCTGTTCGTGGCCTTCGCCCCGGTGGAGGATCCCTCCATCGCGGTGGGAGTGGTGGTGGAGCACGGCGGCCATGGCGGCTCGGACGCCGCCCCGGTGGCCACGGCGGTGATGCGCTCCTGGTTCGGCCTGCCGCCCGGACCGGTGCCCACCTTCCCGCCCCAGGCCCTGCCTCCCTCCCTCCGGCCCGAGCCGGAAAAGAGCCAGGACAAGCCCAAGGATAAAGCCAAGAAGAAACCGGGGGCGGGAGCATGATCGACCGCCGCCTGGTGTCAAACTTCGACTGGCTGCTCTTGGCCCTGGTGCTGGCCCTGGGGGCCTGCGGGGTGGCCAATCTCTACTCCGCGGCCAGCTCCTTCCACGGCGCGGGCACCCCGGTGTTCCTCAAGCAGACCTATTGGTTCGGCCTGGGCCTGGGGGTGATGATCGCCGTGGCCATGGTCGGGCCCCAGCGCCTGACCACCATCGCCTATCCCCTCTACGGCCTGGTGGTGGTGCTTCTTATCGCGGTGCTGTTCTGGGGCAAGGTCATCGGCGGCAGCCAGCGCTGGCTGGTGCTGGGGCCGGTGGTGTTGCAGCCCTCGGAGCTGGCCCGCCTGGCGGTGGTGCTGGTGCTGGCCGCCTATTTCCAGCGGCGCGACCAGGCCGAGCCCTACCGCTTGCACCAGCTTTTCGCCCCCCTGGGCCTGGCCCTGGTGCCCGCCCTGCTCATCCTCAAGGAGCCGGACCTGGGCACCTGTTTGCTGGTGCTCATCGTGGCCACCAGCGTGATCCTGGTCAACGGGGTCAAGCTCAGGGACCTGGCCATCGCCGGGGGTGGGCTGATATTGGTTCTGCCCGTGGCCTGGCGCTTCATGAAGGACTACCAGAAGCGGCGCATCTTCAGCTTCCTGGACCCGGAGAGCGACCCTCTGGGCTCGGCCTACCACCTGATCCAGTCAAAGATCGCGGTGGGTTCGGGCCAGTTCACGGGCAAGGGCTTCATGGCCGGCACCCAGACCCAGCTGCATTTTTTGCCCGAGCAGCACACGGACTTCGCCTTTTCGGTGCTGGCCGAGGAGTGGGGCTTCATCGGGGCCATGTTGCTGCTATTGTTGATGGCCGGGCTCATCTACCGGGGCCTGTCCACCGCCTACCGGACCAAGGACCGCCAGGGGCTGTTGATCGTGGTGGGGGCCACGGCCATGATCTTCTGGCCGGCCATCATCAACGTGGGCATGGTGCTGGGGCTGTTCCCGGTGGTGGGCATCCCCCTGCCCTTTATCAGCTACGGCGGCTCCAGCCTTATCACCACCATGGCCGCCCTGGGGCTGATCCAGGGGGTGGCCATGCGGCGCTTCGTATTCCACAACCGGAGGTAGGCCGCCTTTACCCAATCACCCCGCCATGCTAGATTTCATACATACGCCGTTTCCCTGGGGGTTTGATGCCTTTGGCCCATAAAAAACACCTGGTCCCGCTGCTGGGGGCCCTGCTCTGCCTGCTGCTGGCCGCCTCCCTGGCCTGGGCCAACGCGGCCTCTCTGGTCAACAAGGCCCTGGAGGCCCACCGCGAGGGCGAGTACGAGCTGGCCATGAAGCTCTACAACCGGGCCATCGACTCGGGCGAGCTCAACATCGGCAGCCTGGCCATGGCCTACAACAACCGGGCCGCCCTGTGGGCCGACCTGGGCAAGCTCAAGCCGGCCCTGAAGGACTATGAGCTGGCCCAGGACCTGCAAGCCACCAACCCGCTTTTCTACACCAACCGGGGCCTGACCTATCAGCGCTGGGGCCAGTACCACCGGGCCCTGGACGACTACAACCGGGCCCTGGAGCTGGACCAGGGCGACGTGCAGGCCCTGACCGCCAAGGCCTGGCTCTTGGCCACCTGCCCCCTGGCCAGCCTGCGCAACGGCCCCCAGGCCGTGGACCTGGCCAGCCAGGCGGTGTCCATCTCCCGCGATCCCAACACCCTGGACACCCTGGCCGCGGCCCTGGCCGAGAACAAAAAGTTCCTGGCCGCGGTGCGCATCGAGCAGCAGGCCCTGGCCATCCTGCGCGGCCCCTATGGCGACGACGAGGAACCCCCGCCGGGCATGGAGCGCCGCCTGAAGCTCTATGCCAAAAAGCAGCCCTACCGCGAGCCCATGCCCAAGAAGAAGGTCCAGGGCAAGGAGGGGCAGGACAATGCCTCCGAGGACAAGCCGCCCGAGGTCAAACCTTCCGCAGCCAAGCCCCCCGAGGCCACGGCTCCCCAGGCCAAACCCGCCGCGCCCAAGCCCTAGGGGCTGGGCCGGGGCGCTCCGGCCAGGTTAAATTAGGGTTAACTTCCGCCCGCCGGGGCCCGGCGGCCGCTTTTGGCTTGCCCCTGCCCGGTGCGGCGTGTTAGTGAATTTATGTTCACTCAGATCGCCGGTACCCGTGCGCCGGGGATAGGTCCGCAAGTTCGCAAGCACAACATCGCTAAACTGGGCCGCCGAGGCGCAGCCACCTTCGGAGGAGGAGGTTTTCGTGGGTAGAAAAGGCCGCGAGTCCCATGTCAATTTTTACTTGGGACAGGGCATCCGGCAAGAAGGGCTCTTGACCTTCAAGGGTCAGGCCCGGGTGGACGGGGAGTTCAAGGGAGAAATCCAGGGAGAAGGACTGGTCCTGGTGGGCTCCAGCGCCATGGTGGAGGCCAAGATCAGGGCCGACCGGGTGGTCATCAGCGGCCGGGTCACCGGCAACGTGGAGGCCACCGAGCGCATCGAGCTGAAAAAGCCCGGTAATCTCATCGGAGACGTAACCGCTCCCCTGGTGATGATGGAGGAAGGGGTCAGGTTCGAGGGGCACTGCCACATGGCCCTGGACCAAGACAAGGAAGAGGCCGGCCGGCTGAAGCTGTTGGGCGGAGGGCCGGCGCCAGGGGCTTGAGGGTGGCATAAAGCCCCATGGGTACAAAAAAAGTTTTGACAATTCTTTTCAAAAATTGTAGAAACTCGCAGCTTGTGTTTTTGGTAACAGGTGCCCGTTACTCCCCCTGGAGAGGGGCACCGGCCAAATCCGGGCTGTTTTCAAGTGCTTAATTTCGCAAGCAGGGCGTGGAACACAATCCGAGGGGAGCGCGAAGCGCATCCCCGCCTAGTTGCGGGAGCAATAAGGTCGTATGGTCAGTATTGACATAGACAGTTCGCTATTCTGGCAGATCGGCAACTTCCTGGTGTTGCTGGTGGCGCTGAACTATCTGCTTTACCGTCCCATCCGGGGCATCATCAAGCAGCGGGCCGAGAAGATGGCCCAGTTGGGCAGCGACATCACCACCTCCGAGGAGGGGGCCAAGGCCAAAGAGGCCGAGATGGAGGCCGAGCTGGCCTCCGCCCGCCGCGAGGGGGCCGAAATCCGCGAGGAAATGAAAGGCGATGCCCACGGCACCGAGCGAGAGATCGTCGATGCCGCCACCGCCGAAATGGAAGCCGCGGTGGCCAAGGTCCGCGCCGAGATCGAGAACGAGATCGGCTCGGCGCGCGACGAACTAAAGGGTCAGGTCCAGACCTTCGGTCAGGAGCTGGCCCAAAAGATTTTGGGGAGGAGCCTGCAATGAGACTAGCCCGTCTAGCCAAAGCTCTCCTGCCCGCCCTGGCCATGGTGGCCCTGACCGCCGGGCTGGCCCTGGCCTCCGGAGGAGGAGAGGGCGGCCACGGAGGCGGCGACAGCCAGTGGACCAACTTCCTGTTCCGCGTAATGAACTTCGCCGTCCTGCTGGCGGTGCTGATCATCGTGCTGCGCAAGCCCCTCAAGAGCGGCCTGGGCGCGCGGGTGGACCAGATCAAGAGCGAGCTGGAGGAGCTGGAGGCCAAGCGCGAGGAAGCCAAGCGGGCCTACGCCCTCATGGAACAGCGCCTGGCCGACGCCGCCGGCGAACGCGACAAAGTTTTGGCCGACTTCCGGGCCATGGGCGAGAAGGAAAAGGCCGACATCGTCGCCGGCGCCGAAACCACCGCCCAGCGCATCAAGGAACAGGCCAATTTCACCATCGAGCAGGAGACCGCGGCGGCCAAGGCCGAACTTCGCCGTGAAGTGGCCGAGATGAGCGCCTCGGTGGCCGAGGACCTGCTCAAGGAAAAGATTAACCCCGAGGACCAGACTCGCCTGGTGGATGAGTACCTGGCCAAGGTTTCGCGGGAGGTACAGTGACCAGCCTGATCGTAGCCAAACGCTATGCCCGTGCCTTGCTGGAGATCGGCAAGGATGACGGGAATATGGAAAAGTACGGGCAGGAGCTGGCCTCGGTGGCCGGCTTGTTCGCCGAATCGGCCGAGTTGGAGCAAGTGCTTGCCAACCCGGCCATCGGGTTCGAGGACCGCAGCCGGCTGCTGGACACCTTCCTGGACAAGCTGCAGCTCAGTCCCATCGTCAACAACTTCTTCCGTCTGCTCATGGACCGTGGCCGCATAGCCTCGGCCCGCGACATCAGCGCGGTCTACGCCCGCCTGCTGGACGAGGAAAAGGGCATCACCCGGGCCGAGGTCGTATCGGCCGCGCCTTTGGGCGAGGGAGAGGTGACGCGCCTCAAAGAGGTGCTCGCCGAGATGGCCGGCAGCGAGGTTATCGTGGAAATCAAGGAGGATTCCAGCCTGATTGGTGGAGTGAGGGCCAAGATCGGAGACCTGGTCTTGGACGGAACCATCAAGACCCAGCTGGAAACTTTGAAGGATTCTTTGAGAAGGGGTGATTACGCCTAATGCAGATCAGAGCCGAAGAGATCAGTCAGGTAATCCGCGAGCAGATCAAGGATTACGACAAAAAGGTAGAGGTCAGCGAGACCGGCACCGTTCTGAGCGTTGGTGACGGCATCGCCCGTGTGTACGGCGTCGAGAAGGCCATGGCCGGTGAGCTCCTGGAGTTCGGCGGCGGCGTTCTGGGCATGGTGCTCAACCTCGAAGAGGACAACGTCGGCGTGGCCATCATGGGCGACGTGGAGCACATCAAGGAGGGCGACGCGGTCAAGCGCACCGGTCGCATCGCCGACGTGCCCGTGGGCGACGCGGTCATCGGCCGGGTCATCGACCCGGTGGGCAACCCGCTCGACGGCAAGGGGCCCATCGACACCGATGAGCGCGGCCGCATCGAGGTGGTGGCGCCCGGCGTCATCGCCCGTAAGAGCGTGCACGAGCCGATGTACACCGGCCTCAAGGCGATCGACGCCATGACCCCGGTCGGCCGCGGCCAGCGCGAGCTGGTCATCGGCGACCGCCAGATCGGCAAGACAGCCATCTTGGTGGACTCGATCATCAACCAGAAGGGCCAGGACGTCAAATGCATCTACGTCGCGGTGGGTCAGAAGAAATCCACCGTGGCCCAGGTGATCGACACCCTGACCCGGCACGGGGCCATGGAGTACACCTGCGTGGTCAGCGCCTGCGCCTCCGACCCCGCCACCCTGCAGTACATCGCGCCCTACTCCGGCTGCACCATCGGTGAGTACTACCGCGACCGGGCCGGACACTCCCTGATCTGCTACGACGACCTGAGCAAGCAGGCGGTGGCCTACCGCCAGATTTCGCTGCTGCTCAGGCGGCCGCCGGGACGCGAGGCCTACCCGGGCGACATTTTCTACAACCACTCGCGCCTGCTGGAGCGCGCGGCCAAGCTCAACGACGAGCTGGGCGCCGGCTCCCTGACCGCCCTGCCGATCATCGAGACGCAGGCCGGCGACGTGAGCGCCTACATCCCCACCAACGTGATCTCCATCACCGACGGCCAGATCTACCTGGAGCCGGGCCTGTTCTACTCCGGCGTGCGTCCGGCCATCGACGTGGGTCTGTCGGTTTCGCGCGTGGGCGGTTCGGCCCAGGTGAAGGCCATGCGGCAGGTGGCGGGCACCATGCGTCTGGACCTGGCCCAGTTCCGCGAGCTGGAGGCTTTCGCCCAGTTCGGCAGCGACCTGGACAAGTCCACCCAGGCCCAGCTCAACCGAGGCTTCCGCCTGGTGGAGATTCTCAAGCAGCCCCAGTACCAGCCGCTGTCCATGGCCAAGCAGGTGACCATCCTGTTCGCGGGCACCCGCGGCTACTGCGACAAGTACGAAGTGGGCGTGCTGGCCGACTACGAGCAGCAGCTGTTCGAGTTCATCGAGAGCAAGCACCCGGCCGTCTTCGCGGACCTGGAGTCCAAGAAGGAGATCGACGACGACCTCGAGGCCAAGATGAAAGCGGCCCTAGAGGAGTTTGCCGGTATCTTCCAGGCTCAGCAGTAAACGAGGGGCGGCTGATATGGCGGCACTTCGCGACATACAAAACAAGATCTCGGCGGTTAAGAAGACCCGTCAGATCACCCGGGCCATGAACATGGTGGCCGCGGCCAGGCTGCGCCAGGTGCAGGAACGCACAGAGCGCTTCCGGCCCTACGCCGAAAAGTTCGCCGAGGTCCTGGGCAGCCTGAGCGAGGGCATCGACTCCGAAGCCCACCCGCTTTTGGCTCAGCCCGAGACCGTGGAACGGGTTGGTCTGATCCTCATCACCGCCGACCGCGGGCTTTGCGGCTCGTTTAACATGAACCTGATCCTCAAGGCCCAGAAGTTCCTCACCGAGAAAAAGAGCGAAGGCAAGGAAGTTGCCGTCTACGGTGTGGGACGCAGAGGCATCGACTACTTCCGGCGGCGCAAGGTCACCTTCGCCGAGCAGATGCCCGGGGCCATGAACGTGGTGGACTTCGACCTGGCCACCCAGGTCGCCCGCCTGGGGCTCAACGCCTTTTTGTCCGGCGAGGTGCAAGAGGTCTACATGATCTACTCGCGCTTCGAGTCCCTTATCTCCATGGTCCCCACCGTGGAGAGGCTTCTGCCCATCTCCCCAGAGCAGATGGGCGACGAGGTCGACGACGGTCCCGCCCTGGAGTACCTCACCGAGCCTTCGGCCGAGGAAATCCTGGTGGACCTGCTGCCCCGCTACCTCAACGTGCGGGTGTACAGCGGCTTGCTGGAGACCTCCACCAGCGAGAACGGGGCCCGCATGGCGGCCATGGACAACGCCACCAAAAACTGCAAGGAACTGATCCAGAACCTGACCCAGGCCTTCAACAAGGCCCGCCAGGCGGCCATCACCGCGGAGCTGATGGACATCGTGGGCGGCGCCGAGGCTTTGAAGTCCGGTTAGGTATCTGGTCCAAGGATTTATATAGCTAACGCTTCTCTCTAGGAGGCCGGTTGGTCATGGAAATAGTGAACACTGGAAAGATCACTCAGGTAATTGGGCCGGTGGTGGACGTTGAGTTCGCCGACGGCCAACTGCCCGGGATTCTCTCGGCCCTTTGGATCTCCAACCCGGGTATCAGCGACGAGGAAGACAACCTGGTTGTGGAGGTCTCCCAGCACCTGGGCGACAACGTGGTGCGTTGCATCGCCATGGACGTCACCGAGGGCCTCACCCGCGGCCTGCCGGTCAAGAACACCGGCGAGCCGATCATGATGCCCGTGGGCAACCCCACCCTGGGCCGCGTCTTGAACGTGGTGGGCCGTCCGGTGGACGGTCTGGGCCCGGTGGAAGCCACCGAGTTCTACCCCATTCACCGTCCCGCCCCTTCCCTGGTCGACCAGGACACCACGGTCAACGTGCTGGAAACCGGCGTCAAGGTCATCGACCTGCTGGTTCCCTTCCCCCGTGGCGGCAAGATGGGCATGTTCGGCGGCGCCGGCGTGGGCAAGACCGTCATCATGATGGAGATGATTCACAACATCGCCATGCAGCACGGCGGCATCTCGGTGTTCGCCGGTGTGGGCGAGCGCACCCGTGAGGGCAACGACCTTTATCACGAGATGAAGGACTCCGGGGTTATCGACAAGGCCGCTCTGATCTACGGCCAGATGACCGAGCCTCCGGGCGCCCGCGCCCGCGTGGCCATCTCCGCCCTCACCGCGGCCGAGTACTACCGCGACGAGCAGGGCCAGGACGTGCTCCTGTTCATCGACAACATCTTCCGCTTCACCCAGGCGGGCTCCGAGGTCTCGGCGCTGCTGGGCCGCATGCCTTCCGCGGTGGGTTATCAGCCCACCCTGGGCACCGACCTTGGCGAGCTGCAGGAGCGCATCACCTCCACCACCAAGGGTTCCATCACCTCGGTGCAGTGCGTGTACGTGCCCGCGGACGACCTGACCGACCCCGCGCCGGCCACCACCTTCGCCCACTTGGACGGAACCGTGGTGCTCAGCCGTCAGATCGCCGAGCTCGGCATCTACCCCGCGGTGGACCCGCTGGACTCGACCAGCCGCATCCTCGACCCCAACTACCTGGGCGACGAGCACTACAACACCGCCCGCCAGGTGCAGATGATCCTGCAGAAATACAAAGACCTGCAGGACATCATCGCCATCCTGGGCATGGACGAGCTCTCGGAAGAGGACAAGCTGACCGTGGCCCGCGCCCGGCGCATCCAGCGCTTCCTGAGCCAGCCCTTCCACGTGGCCGAGACCTTCACCGGCACCCCCGGCAAGTACGTCAAGCTGGAAGAGACCATCCGCGGCTTCAAGGAGATCGTGGAAGGCAAGCACGACGAGCTGCCCGAGCAGGCCTTCTATATGGTCGGCGGCATCGAAGAGGCCGAGGAGCGCGCCCGTCAGCTCAAGGGCGACGACGAAGACTAGTAGCCTAGCGAGGGGACGTAAATACCCATGGCCAACAAGATACTGCTGGAAGTGGTCACCCCGGACCAGCTGCTGCTTTCCAAGGAAGTAGAGGTGGTGGTGGCCACCGGAGTGGACGGCGAGTTCGGCGTGCTGCATGGCCACGTGCCCTTCCTGGCCTCGTTGGCCGTCGGCGAGATGCGCTTCAGGGAAGGCAACGAAACCGAATATGCGGCCATCGCCGGCGGCTTCGCCGAAGTGACCGGCGAGAAGGTGACCATACTGGCCGAGGCGGCCGAGCTGGCCCGCGAGATCGACATCGACCGCGCCCAGCGCGCCCGTGAACGCGCCCAGCAACGCATGGAAAAGACCCGCGCCGAGGAAATGGACTACGCCCGGGCCGAGGCGGCTCTGCAAAGGGCCATGCTCCGTTTGCGCACGGCCGAGCGCGTGGGCGGCATCGGCTAACGACTCCTCTTCTTCTAAACCCGGGGCAACCCGGGTTTAGATTTTTTTAAGACAAAAAGTGGTGCCCTTAATGAATAGACCTCATTTGTGCGCTTGCATGTACGGAACTTAATCTCTATAATTGGAATCGTTGATAAGAAACACCGCTAAGTTGCGGTACTTTGGCGGATGCGATAAGCTAGATGCTCGTCAACGTTGATCCTCGGGGGAGATTTGCATAGTGGGCAAGAAGAGCAAAAATTGGATGCTTACCGATGCAGAGTACCGCATCCTTCGTAAGTATGAAAAGCCTAGAGAGATTGACATTGCGGACAAGCCTCTAGTTTACAAACTAGTGCTTGACCAGTTGATGCGCCTCGGCTTTACAGAGAAGCCAAACCATACCTTGGGAGAGACGGTTGAGCCCACTCCCCAGGGGCGCAGTGCCCTTATACGGGAAAAAAGAGCTCGTCAGGGTAAGTCCGAACTTTTGTATGCAATAGCTGCGAACATTTCTTAATCATAATGTGGTACGCCTGGATTCCAACAATAAACAGTAAACTTACGCACTTGCCACCAGAACTCACTGGCCTTCAGAGAGTGGCACGTGAAAACGATGCCTCATATCCTTTGCTGATATATGCATTCGAAAAAATCGTAGGTGGAGGAAAGATTAACGACGATTGGCGCATATTTCAGGTAAGAGCGCGCCCGGACGACACCAATTCCATCAGATCTTTCCCAGTAACTTTTTTATTTAACGAATCTTCTCTCCCTGAAGCCTTTATTTTGTGGAGTTCGGAAGACCCCGGTAAGATACTATGTCTGGATGCCAAAGCACCTATATGCTTTCCTAAGAAATTTGTATCACCAACACGTCTGGACTCATAGTGATTTCGCACTGTTTCCAGTTGAGTCCGACGATGATATTGAGGCGTTCCGACTTATTTGGGAGCGCTATTATGGGGAGAGAATAATTGTTGAGTTGAAGCAGAAACTCCGCAAAATGTTTTTTAAGATGGAAGCTGCGGATCCGGATAAATGGCAATATGTTTTGCAAATCTGTGCAGCGGGTATAGGGGAATTGTATTATGGGCAGGCATTATGCCGTCATGCAGGCCTGGACGCAAGGTATTTTGAGGCGTGCGAGCGCGGTCTAGGAACGTTTAAAAATATACAAATGTTAACAGAGGAGAAAACAACAAATTTAAAACACAAGGAAGCAAGCACAATCAACAGTAGGCATATTTTCTACGCGCTTTCAGCAACTATTATTGCAAGCATCATTGCGAGGCCGGATTTAGTAGAAGATGCAAGCTTAGTCATGTGGTTCGCCATCGGAAGTATATTAACTTCCGGTTTATTGGTTTTTTGTTATAAATTCTGGCGAAAGTGGTTTTTGGCAAGTTACTATAGCTGAAGGCAGGCCTGCCTAATTTCGCCCATTAGTTTTCTCACCCAGCCGCCCCCAATCCCCCTTGCGTATCTACCTTTATCCACCTACCATGGAGCCCTGTGGACCCAAACTGCCCCGATTGCGGACAGAAGGAGATAAGCAATGGAAATCAAGCAGGTTAAGCTGGTATATTTCTCGCCCACCGGAACCACCCAGAAGGTCTTGCAGGCCATGGCCAAGGGCATGGGCGTGGACGACGTGCGCAACATAAACCTCACCCTGCCCGACGGGGCCAAGCAGAACGTGGAGCCCTTCGCGGACGAGCTGGTCATCCTGGGCGTGCCGGTGTACGGCGGCCGGGTGCCGGCCACGGCCATCGAGCGCCTGAAAAAGCTCCAGGGCAATGGCTCCCTGTGCGTGCCGGTGGTGCTCTACGGCAACCGCGAGTTCGAGGACTCCCTCTTGGAGCTGAAGAACCTGGCCGCCGAGCTGGGCTTCAAGCCGGTGGCCGGGGCCGCCTTTATCGGCGAGCACTCCTTTGCCACCGAGGCCCTGCCCGTTGCCAACGGCCGCCCGGACGACCAGGACCTGAAAAAGGCCAGGGAATTCGGGGCCAAGGTAATGGAAAAGGTGACCGGCCTGGCCTCTGCCGCAGATCTGGCCGACCCGGAGATCCCGGGCCGCTTCCCCTATGAGGGCGGCCCCAAGGCCCTGGACGCCTCGCCGATCACCAACCCCGAGGCCTGCATCCTGTGCGGAACCTGCGCCAGCGTGTGCCCCACCTCGGCCATCACCGTGGAGGACAGCGTGGAGACCAAGGTGGAGCTGTGCATCCGCTGCACCGCCTGCGTGAAGAACTGTCCCACCGGCGCGCGGGTATGGCAGAACGAGATGCTGGGCAAGATCGCCACCTGGCTCAGCGAGAACTGCGCCGCCCGCAAGGAGCCGGAGTTTTTCGGGGTCAGCGCTTAGCCCCTTCAATTTATGAATGAACCGCGTGGGCGGAGGCCGCTGCTCGGGCAGCGGTTTCTCCGCCCCGTTGTTGCCTTTAAATGGCGATTCGGGGTTTTTTACATTGCCGCATCAGCCGCCCTGCCCCCTTGCTTATCGACCGCTTAACCAATACCATATGGCCTTATGAACACTAATCTTCCTCAGTTGGCGGTGGTGGTGCTGGCCGCGGGCAAGGGCACCAGGATGAAGTCGGATTTGCCCAAGGTTCTCCATCCCTTGGCTGGCAAGCCCATGATCGGCTGGGTGGTGGACCTGGCCGAGGACCTGGGGGCCATGCGAACCGTGGTGGTGGTGGGGCACGGCGCGGAGCAGGTCAAGGCCCATCTGGCCGGCCGCCGGGATCTGTTGTTCGCCCTGCAGGAGCCCCAACTGGGCACCGGCCATGCGGTCATGGCCGCCGCGCCCGGCCTGATGAACTTCGGCGGCGAGGTGATCGTGCTCTACGGCGACGTGCCGGGCCTCCGGCGCTCCACGGCCCAGCGGCTCATCGACCAGCACCGGTCCCAGGGCAATGACATGACCGCCCTGGCCATTGACCGCGACCCGCCCCCGGCCTATGGCCGCCTGATCCTGGACGGCGATGACCGCCTCACCCGCATCGTGGAGGAGCGCGACGCCACGCCGGAGGAAAAGAAGATCACCCTGGTCAGCTCGGGCATCTTCGTGTTTTCCTGCCCGCCGTTGTTGGAGTGCCTGCCCCTGCTCACCACGGACAACGATCAAAACGAGTATTACCTCACCGACCTGGCCGAGATTTTTCATGGCCGCGGCCTCCGGGTGGGCTATCATGTGGCCCCGGACCCGGGCGAGCTGCAGGGCATAAACTCCCAGGACGAGCTGGCCTGGATGGAGGGCCGCTGGGCCTCCACCGGGGGCAAAGAGGACTAGGGCTCGCCTCAAGCGCGAGGCAAAGCCCTCCCCTTGCATGGGGGTTGAGCGGCAGGGGATTTAATTTAACTCTTTCGCTCAAATATCGCGTGAACCCTTGCCTGGAGCTTGAGCATTGCTTTCTCAACCGGCACAGCCACAGACCCGCTGGCAAGGCGTCCGGCGAGCGAGTGCCGCAGGCGTAGCAGAGCCTACGCCGAGGCGCAAGCAAAGCCAGCAACGCAGCCAAGGGGGTTGTGGCGCAGCCGGACGCTTAACCCTCGTGGAAGGGGGGGGCTAATATGTGCGGAATAATCGGCTATCTGGGCCCCGGCGAGGCGCCGGAAGTCATCATGGACGGCCTGGCCCGTCTGGAGTACCGGGGCTATGACAGCGCCGGCCTGGCCGTGGTCACCCCTGAGGGCGGCTTCGCGGTGCGCCGGGCCGAGGGCAAGCTAAGCCGCCTGGCCGCCAAGCTGGCCCAGGAGCCGGTGAGCGGCCACCTGGGCATGGGCCACACCCGCTGGGCCACCCACGGCCGACCCTCGGAAACCAACGCCCACCCGCACCTGCACGGCGACGTGGCCGTGGTGCACAACGGCATCATTGAAAACTATTTGGAGCTCAAGCAAGAGCTCGTCGCGGCCGGGCACAGCTTCACCTCCGAGACCGACACCGAGATCGCGGCGGTGCTCATCGCCGAGGAGCGCGGCAAGGGCGGCGGCCTGGAGGGGGCGGTGCGCCGGGCCTTGGGCCGCATCCGGGGCTCCTACGCCCTGGTCATCCTGGACCGCACCCAGCCCGACATGATCATCGGGGCCCGCAAGGACTCCCCCTTGGTGCTGGGCCTGGGCGAGCCGGGCGAGTTTTTCCTGGCCTCGGACGTGCCCGCCTTTTTGGCCCACTCCAACCGGGTGGTCTTTTTGCACGACGGCGACTTCGTGGTGGTGCGCGGCGGCGGCTACACCATCAGCGACCTGGCCGGCGACCGGCAGGAGCGGCCGGTGGACACCATCTCCTGGTCCCCGGCCATGGCCGAAAAGGCCGGGTACAAGCACTTCATGCAAAAGGAGATCTTCGAGCAGCCCCGGGCCCTGGTGGACACCATCGGCGGCCGGGCCAAGGCGGGCGAGGACGACGTGTTCCTGCCCGACCTGGGAATAAGCGACGAGGAGCTCAAGGATATCAAGCGCCTGGTGCTGCTGGCCTGCGGCACCTCCTGGCACGCCGCCCTGGTGGGCAAGTTTTGGATCGAGGGCCTGTCCCGGGTGCCGGCCGAGGTGGACCTGGGCAGCGAGTTCCGCTACCGCTCCCCCCTGGTGGGTCCCGGCGACCTGGTGGTGGCCATCAGCCAGTCCGGCGAGACCGCCGACACCCTGGCCGCCCTGCGCGAGGCCACTTCCAAGGGCGCCAAGGCGGTGGCCGTTTGCAACGTGGTGGGCAGCACCCTGACCCGCGAGGCCCAGGGGGTGATCTACACCCACGCCGGGCCCGAGATCGGGGTGGCCTCCACCAAGGCCTTCACCACCCAACTGGTGGTGCTCTACATGCTGGCCCTGCATCTGGGCCGGGTGCGCGGCACCCTGGATTCCCAGCAGGGTCAAAAGCTTATCAACGATCTGGTGGCCCTGCCCGGCCTGCTGCAACAGACCCTGGAGAACGAACAAGAGGTAATGGAGGTGGCCGCCGCCTATGCCGAGGCCCAGGACTTCTTGTATCTGGGACGGGGCCTGTGCTACCCCATCGCCCTGGAAGGGGCGCTCAAGCTAAAGGAAATCAGCTACATCCACGCCGAGGGCTATCCGGCCGGCGAGATGAAGCACGGGCCCATCGCCCTGATCGACCACGAGATGCCGGTAGTGGTTTTAGCAAACAAAAACGACGTATTGGAGAAGGTGCTCTCCAACATGCAGGAGGTGCGGGCCCGCCAAGGGCGGCTCATCGCGCTCACCGAATCCGACAACCAGGCGGCCCGCTCCCTGGCCGACGCGGTCATCGGAGTGCCGCATAGCCCGCCTCTGTTGGCTCCGGTGGTGCTCACCGTGCCCTTGCAGCTTTTGGCCTATCACGTGGCCGTGATCCGGGGAACCGACGTGGACCAGCCGCGCAACCTGGCCAAAAGCGTCACCGTGGAGTGACAATTTGGTGAGCTTGTACCAATTATCTCCTTGCGCTAACACCATTCATCCCCTAGATTTGGATATGGCAGAAAAGGTAAACTAATCCATGGACCTCAATGCCTTCACCCTATTGGAGAAAAAGATAGAGGAGCTTCTGGGCCGCCTGGGCGAACTTAGTGGAGAAAACACCGAGCTACGCGGCCGTCTGGAAGAAAAAGATAAGGAACTGGCCGAGATGAACCAACGCCTGACCGAAGGTGAAGCCGAGAGGGACCAGGTTCGGGCGCGGGTGGAGCAGCTCTTGGCCAAACTGGAGACTTTATAGTCCGGGGCCGGATGTAAAAAATTGCCCAAGGCGGTTACCGTGGAGATACTCGGCAACGAGTACGTGCTACGCTCCGATGCGGGCGAGGAAAGGGTGCGCGAAGTGGCGGCCCTGCTCAACGACCGGCTCAACGAAGTGTTGGCGACCACCAACACCTCCTCTACCCTGGCGGCCGCGGTTCTGGCTGCCTTGAACATAACTCACGAGCTCCTGCAACTACAGGATCAGCAGGAGAAACTGTCTCAGGAGATCGAGGCAAAAACCGAAAGGCTTCTCAAGATGATTGAGGAGCAAAAGGCTTAGGCGCCCCTGCCCTGTACGTGTAAAGGCGGGACAGTCATTTTGAGCCAACACTCAAGATAACGGGCCGAATGCCACTGATACCCGGCGGCGGCACCCCAAGGGGCAGCCCGAACTGGATTCACGCCCGGCCCACCTGTTCCGACAGGTTCAAAAAGTGACCGCCCCACGGCAGTGGCGGGGGACCTTTTACCGCCCCAGGTGGCGCCAAGCCGATAAATGATCATGAGCCCTAAGCTTTTTCCCGGCAGCCTGCCCATTCCGCCCTTCAGGGGAAGTGCGCGCTGCGCCTCACGCCAGGTCCGGCCACCAGGTTAGGAGGAGACCCTCAGGGCATGCGCCCTAGTGAAAGGCGAGGGAAAAAGGGATAGGGCCCCGGTCAAAGCCTCGGTCTCCTTATAATAAGGAGGCCCTATGTCTACCCCCCTTGCTCTGGTCGGGATCCTTCTGGCCCTCCTATTGGGGGTGGCGCTCGGTTACATCATCCGCTTGCGGCAAGCGGCCAGCCGGCTGGAGTCGGTGGAGGCCCTTAGCCAAAAGATGGTGGACGACGCCCGCCGCGAATCCGAAACCCTGAAAAAAGAAGCCCTGTTGCAGGCCAAGGACCAGCTTTATCAGATGAAGCTGGAGCTGGAGGCCGAGACGAAGGAACGGCGCGGCGAGCTGGCCTCGCTGGAAAAGCGCCTGGAAAAAAAGGAAGAGAGCCTGGAGCGCAAGGGCTCCCACCTGGACGAGCGCGATGAAGAGCTGCACAAGCGCGAGACCGAGCAGGACAAGATGCGCCGCGAGGCCGCCGAGCGCCTGAGCGAGTACGAAAAGATGGTGGCCGAGGAAAAGGCCAACCTGGAGCGCATCGCGGCCATGACCCAGGACCAGGCCAAGGCCGAGCTAACCGCCACCATCGAATCCCAGGCCCGCCACGAAAGCGCCAAGACCCTGGTGCGCATCGAGGCCGAGACCAAGGAGATCTCCAAAAAGAAGGCCCAGGAAATCCTGGCCCTGGCCTGTAAGCGCTATGCCGGCGATTATGCGGTGGAAAAGACCGTGAGCGTGGTGGCGCTGCCTAATGACGAGATGAAGGGCCGCATCATCGGCCGCGAAGGCCGCAACATCCGGGCCATCGAGGCGGCCACGGGCATCGACCTGATCATCGACGACACCCCCGAGGCGGTTATCATCAGCGGCTTCAACCCCTTGCGCCGCGAGGTGGCCCGCCGGTCCCTGGAGCGGCTCATCTCCGACGGGCGCATCCACCCGGCGCGCATCGAAGAGGTGGTCAAGAAGATCGAGACCGAGGTGGAGGGAAGCGTCAAGGAAGCCGGCGAACAAGCCACCTTCGACGTGGGCGTGCACGGAATCCATCCGGAAATCGTCAAGCTCATCGGACGCTTGAAGTACCGCTCCTCCTACGCGCAAAACGTGCTGGTCCACTCCCTGGAGGTGGCCTTCCTCTGCGGCATCATGGCCTCGGAACTGGGCCTGGACCCCCAGGCCGCCAAGCGGGCCGGACTGCTGCACGACATCGGAAAGGCCGTGGACCACGAAATCGAAGGCCCCCACGCGGTCATCGGCGCGGACCTGGCCAGGCGATACGGCGAAAAGCCCCATATCGTCCACGCCCTGGCCGCCCACCACGAGGACGTGACCCCGGAAAGCGTGCTGGATGTGCTGGTGCAGGCCTCCGACGCCCTCAGCGGAGCCCGGCCCGGCGCCCGCCGCGAAATGCTCGAATCCTACGTCAAGCGCCTGGAAGACCTGGAACGCATCGCCACGGTGCACGAGGGCGTGTCCAATGCCTACGCCATCCAGGCCGGCCGCGAACTGCGCATCGTCCTGGAAGCAGAGAAAACCAGCGACGACCTGGCCCTCATGCTCTCCCATGACGTGGCTCGCAAAATCGAGGAAGAGCTGATGTACCCCGGCCAAATCAAGGTCACGGTCATCCGCGAAACCCGCGCCGTGGATTACGCCAAGTAGATTTGGGACAACCGGGGGGAAACTTTCTTGAAAGAAAGTCTCCCCCCGCACCCCCCTTCCAAGAATTTCGCCGGTTGCCTGGCCCGCAAGGCGGCCCAAGCAACCGATGCAATCGGCAAGAGGCCACATGACCCTTCCAATCCTTGCCTGTAAAAATGCCGTGCACAGGCTGGCCGCCCCGGCCAGGCCAGCACGGCATTTTTACGCAAAGTTTTTTGGGAAGGGGTTTGGGGAAACCTTTTTTTCCAAAAAAGGGTTTCCCCAACAACCAAGGACCACCGGCCATGCTTAAGATCCTGATGATCGGCGACGTGTTCGGCTCGCCGGGGCGGCGTTGTTTAAAGAGCGTGTTGCCCGGATTGCGCCAGCGTTTGGCGGTGGACCTGGTGGTGGCCAATGGCGAGAACGCCTCTGGCGGCTTGGGGCTCAGCGCCTCGGTGGCCGAGGAGATCTTCACCCACGGAGTGGGGGTGATCACCACGGGCAACCACGTGTGGCGCTACAAGGATCTGCGGCCTTTGTTGGACCAGGACCCTCGGCTCATCCGCCCGGCCAATTATCCCGGCGACGCGCCCGGCAAGGGCTGGACCGTGGCCTCGACCAAGAACGGCCGGCGGGTGGGGGTGATCAACCTGGAGGGCCGGGTGTTCATGAACCCCCTGGAGGATCCTTTCCGCGCGGCCGACGAGATTTTGGCCGGGCCGCTAAAGCAGCTCAAGGTGATTTTGGTGGACATGCACGGCGAGGCCACCAGCGAGAAGCAGGCTTTGGGCCGCTACCTGGACGGCCGGGTGAGCGCGGTGCTGGGCACCCACACCCATGTGGCCACGGCCGACACGCGCATCCTCGGGGGCGGCACCGCCTATCAGTCCGACGTGGGGCTCACCGGGCCTTACGAGTCGGTGATCGGCATGGACCCCAAGACCGCCACCGCCCGTTTGCGCGAGTTCCGTCCCCTGCCCTTCAAGGTGGCCTCCGGCCCCGCGGCCATGGACGCCACCCTGGTCACGGTGGACGAAGCCACGGGCAAGGCCACGGCCATCGAGATCATCCACGAAAAGCTGGGCTAGGCTCTTATTAAAATATTAGTTGACACCCGGGTATTTGGGCATAAGCTACACGTTAGACCTACCATCCAGCCACAGGCTACCGCTGGTCATGCCGGCCCGAGCGCCGTACACTCAGCTTAAAAACTTGGGCTTGTTGGTCTGATGCCCCGCCAAGGGTGGCGAGGCGACCATATTTCTTTTTTTGGAGACAGTCAGGTAATGAGCAAGAATCTTTACGTGGGCAATCTTTCCTTCGACACCACCGACGAAACCCTGCGCGCCCTGTTCGAGCAGCACGGTGAGGTGGACTCCGTCAAGGTCATCAGCGACCGCATGACCGGCCGCTCCCGCGGATTCGGTTTCGTGGAGATGAGCAGCGGCGGCGACGAGGCCATTTCCGCCCTGGACGGCAAGGAGTTCGAGGGCCGTAACATCAAGGTCAACGAGGCCAAGCCCCGCGAGCCCCGCGGTCCCCGCTGGTAGGCGACTGCCCGCGAAGCCGGGCCCCCTTGGCCGGCTGAAAAAGATCCCGCTTCGCAAATAGCGAGGCGGGATTTTTTTGCGGCCAGGGGCGCGGCCCAAAAATATTAGTTGACACCGGGGAATTAGGGAGTATCTTTCACTCAGCTACCACCCAGCCAAAGACCACCGCTGGTCAAACCGGCCCCTCGGCCGCACACCTAGCAAAAAACTTGGGCTCGTTGGTCCGAAGCCCCGCCGATGTTGGCGGAGCGGTTTTATATCTTTTTTTGGAGTTTTGTTTAATGAGCAAGAATCTTTACGTGGGCAATCTTTCCTTTGACACCAACGACCAGTCCCTGCGCGGCTTGTTCGAGCAGCACGGCGAAGTCGAGTCCGCCCGGGTCATCAGCGACCGCGAGACCGGCCGCTCCCGTGGCTTCGGCTTTGTCGAGATGAGCTCCGGCGCCAGCGAGGCCATCTCGGCCTTGGACGGCAAGGAGTTCGAGGGCCGTAACATCAAGGTGAACGAGGCCAAGCCTCGCGAGCCCCGCCAGGACAACCGCTGGTAGATAACTGCCCGCGAAGCTAGCCCCTCCGGGGGCCGGCTAAAAAAGATCCCGCTTCGCCTAGGCGAGGCGGGATTTTTTTTGTTGCGAGCCGTCCTAACGGCCCGGCCCCCAAAGCAAAGCCCCGATCCCTCGCGGGGACCGGGGCGCTACGATTTTTTAATCAGCTTCTGCTACACGGCTCAGTCTTGCTTGCGGCGGCGGCGATAGCGCCAACCGGCCAGGCCGCCCAAGCTGCCCAGGCTGCTGGCCAGCAGCAGCAGGCTGCCCGGCTCGGGGGTGGAGGCGCTGCCTCCGGAGGTTTGATAGGTCACGGTCACGTCGCCGGTCACGGTGGGCGGGGTGGAGCCCTGGGAGATTCCGCTGGCCCCGGTCACCTTTAGATAGGTGTCGATGTAGCCGATGATGTTGAAGGTGCCGGTGCCGATGTAGCCGCTCCAGCCCACGGTGGGCACCGAGCCGCTCAGGCTGTTGGTGGCGGTTCCGCCCACCAGGGAGGCGTAGTCCGAGCCCCCGCTCTGCACGCCCAGCCCGTCGCCGTCATTGGGCCCCAGGGTGAACGAGCCGCTGGTCACGGCGGTCACCTGGGTGGACGGGCTGCTCAGCACGGAAGGCAAAACCGTCCCGCCGGAGATCAGCCAGCCGCTGGTGCCGAAGTCCACGTTCACCGTGGCCGTGGTGTTGCTCTCGTTGTCCACCTGGCCCAGGCCACCGCTGGTGGAAAGGGTCAGGGCGATGGTGATGCCGGTGAGGTCGGCCACGTTGCCGCTGTACTGGTCAAAGGTGAGGTTCGGGAAATACCGTGGTGTAACCGGTCCGAAGGATTGGACCTGGATTATGTCCGCCCCCGCCGGCAGGGCCAGACCCAACAGCAGAAGCGCCGTTACGAGTAATTTAGCTAACCGCGCCACTTTATCATCTCCTTATGCATATTCTTTGGGGGCAGTAACTAAATTATAAGCACCCTGATAGGTTAAAACAACATTTACCCATGATTATCATGATCTTCACGCGCCCTGCCGCCCCGCCTTGGGCGGGTTCCGGGGCGATAAGGCCTTGATTATCCTTGCCAGCGGCATTGCCGGGCCGCTTGGCTACGGGATTTGGCCGCGCATCACCAGGCGCAGCTCCAGGGTCTGGCCGCCCCGGATGGTGATGTCCGGATGGATCAGGCGCTCCAGGCCCTTGGCCACCACCTGCAACTCGTACACCCCGTCCTTGAGCAGGGGGAAGCGGGCGATCCCGTCATAGGCCGTGGTGTGGTCGCGTTCGCGAAAGGGGCCCATGAGCCGCACCTGGGCGCCGGACACCGGCTCGCCCTTTTGGCTCACCACCTGCACCACCAGATTGCCCCGGGCCGCGGGCTGGGCCATGGCCGGAGCCGCCAGCAAGACCAGGCAAACAAGCGCCACGGCCGTCACTGCCCAAGGTCGCTGATGCATGATCCTCTCCCTCTTTGGGCGAGGCCAAAAGCGGCCTTCGCCTGTTACTAGTATACAAGGTAAGTCCCAACCGGTTAATGGCCATTGCCCACTCGCCCGGGCCCCCGCTATAATGCCTCCTGTCATGACCAGTAACGCCCGCAACTATTCCCAGGCCCGCCACTATCGGGGCTCCGCCCCGAGACGCTGAATACCCATACCCTGATTACCCTCGACAAGGCCCGCCATGCGGGTTATATCTCCTGGGACGGCCCCGGGGGCCGGCCATAACTTGCCAAAGAAAAAGAGGCGTTTGACGTGAGCGTGTACGACACTTTCCTGGAGCGCGGCTACGTGGCCCAGTGCACCGACGAGGTGGAGCTGGGCAAGCTATTCAACAGCGAGACCGTGCTGGGCTACATCGGCTTCGACCCCACCGCCACCTCCCTGCACGTGGGCAGCCTCATACCCATCCTCTCCCTGGTGCACTTGCAGCGGGCCGGCCACCGCCCCATCGTCCTGGTGGGCGGGGGCACCGGCATGGTGGGCGACCCCTCGGGCAAGACCGAGATGCGCAAGATCCTCTCCCTGGAGGAGCTGGCCGCCAACGCCGAGGCCATCAAGGAGCAGCTCACCCCCTTCCTGGAGTTCGGCGACGACAAGGCGGTCATGGTCAACAACGCCGACTGGCTGGCCTCGCTGAACTACATCGAGATGCTCAGGGACGTGGGCCGCCACTTTTCGGTGAACCGCATGCTGGCCGCCGAGAGCGTGAAGCTGCGCCTGGAGACCGGGCTGAGCTTCATCGAGTTCAACTACATGATCCTGCAGGCCTACGACTTCATGCACCTGTGCAAGCACCACGGCTGCCGCCTCCAGATGGGCGGCAACGACCAGTGGGGCAACATCGTGGCCGGGGTGGACCTCACCCGGCGCATGGTGGGCCAGACCGTCTACGGCCTCACCTTCCCCCTGATCACCACCAGCACCGGCCAAAAGATGGGCAAGACCCACGCGGGCACCGTGTGGCTGGACCCGGAGCGCACCAGCCCCTACGACTTTTATCAATACTGGGTGAACGTCACCGACGAGGACGTGGAGCGCTTCTTGAAGCTGTTCACCTTCCTGCCCCTGGACCAGGTGGACGAGCTGGCCCGTTTGGAAGGCTCGGCCATCAACCAGGCCAAGCAGGTGCTGGCCTATGAGGTGACCAAGATCGTGCACGGCGAGGCCGAGGCCAAGGGCGCCCGGCAGGCGGCCCAGGCCGCCTTTGGCCAGGGCGACGCGGCCGACGGCGTGCCCGCCAGCGGCATGGCCAAGGACCGCCTGGCCGAGGGCGTGGCCGCCTTCGTGCTGTTCAACGAGGTGGGCCTGTGCAAGAGCTCCTCCGAGGCCCGGCGGCTGATCACCCAGGGCGGGGCCTATGTGGGCGAGAACCGGGTGGAGGCCTTCGACACCCTCATCACCCTGGACATGGCCGGCGAGGACGGGGCCATCTGGCTACGGGCCGGCAAGAAGAAACACCACCGGGTGGTGCCCGAGTAAACGGGCAGCTTCCAGCCGAAGAATCCTCCGGGGCTCCGCGCAAGCGGGGCCCTGTTTTTTGGAGGGTCGGACGATATAATTGACCGCCAAAAGACGGGCCGCCATATTACAATCAGGCCGTACAATTAATGCCTGAAGCGCATTTAACTATCCCAACAAAGTCCGTGCCCTTATCTATAACAAACCCCTTTTTCCGGGCCGCGCTTCCCGCCCGTAACCAGAGCTTCGCTTGATCGGCTGTCCACGGGCGGATAACTTTGTGGGCATGAAGCGCCTTGTTGCCATGGCCCTGCCGCTCCTGGCCGCGCTGTTGTTGTGCAGCCTGGCCGCCCCGGCCGGGGAGCCCGAGCCCCGGCCCTGGAAGCTGGAGCCCCGCCTGAGGGTTAACCCCTCCCCTGCCCTGCGCGCCGTGGTGCGGGCCGGCCGGGCGCAGGGCGAGGCCCAGCTCCGGGAGCTCTGCGCCGCTCCCTCTTATGAAGAGATATGGGCCTATGTGCCCGATGAGAAGCTCTGGATAGAGTTGGGCTGCTGCGAGCGCGCCACCCGCAACGGCAACTATGTAGGTATAGAGGTCTACGTATACCGGCTGCTCAAGAAGCATTCGCGCATCGCCATCTACCACATCCATCCCAAGACGGCCTTTATTCGAGAGAACTACCACGCGGACAAGCGCCTGATGAAAACGGTGGAAGAGGCCCTGCCCTCCCTGGAGGACATCAACGCGGCCGAGCTCTTGAGCCGCCGCTTCTGGATAGAGCATCCCCAGGGCGAGATCGCCTGGTTCGTGGTCAGCCGCCACGGGGTGACCCAGTACGGCCTCACCCCGGCCGGCCGCGCGGCCGAGGAGGTGGACGGCCAGGCCTTTCTCTTCGACCCCCTGGACCCCGACGAG
This sequence comes from Desulfarculaceae bacterium, assembly GCA_021737145.1. Taxonomy (GTDB): domain Bacteria; phylum Desulfobacterota; class Desulfarculia; order Desulfarculales; family Desulfarculaceae; genus Desulfoferula. Next base: position 146,494 of record JAIPEN010000010.1, read on the forward strand.
CTGGGCGAGGTGGACACCCTGCCCGACCCCACCGCGCCAAGCCCGACGGTGAACCGCCTGGCCGCCCGGGCGGTGGCGCGCCTCGGCGGCCCGGAGGTCTTCGTACGGTTCAGGCCGTTTGATTAATATTTTTTTAAATTAGCGTAGGTTGGGTAGAGCCAAGCGAAACCCAACAGCACCGGCTCTTCTTTAAGGAGCGCCGCCCGCCCCACCCCCGGCACAGCCTCGGCTTGGCAGACAAGGCGCTGGCAAGCGAGACCCGCAGGCGTATATGGCAATACGCCGAGGAGGCGAGCGCCGCCCGCAACGCCGTATGCGGGCCCAAGGCTTGGGCCGCCAGACGATTGCAACAGGCGCGGCGGGCGTTGGCCGGAACCAAGCGGTATCTCGACCCGCTTTGGCCGCGGCCGCACCCCGTCCGCCCCCCCGGAACAGCCGGCCCGAGTTAATCCAGACTGACTTCAGTCTTGCACTGATTGCACCGCATGGCCCCCCGGAACAGCTTGTTGCCGCACTCGGGGCAGTGGTAGCGGGCCTCCTCGTCGGCGATCCACTGGGCCGTGCCCACCTCGCGCCAATGAGGGATGGCCCGGAGGATCACCTTCTTGCCCACGGCCATGGAGAAGTTGTCGATGAGCTCGCAGGGGAAGTCATCGCACTGGTGACAGCCCTCGTAGCCCTTTTCGGCGGTGCAGGACTTGATGTCGCAGGTCTTGCAGAAAAAGAAGGGCTCGGCCGAGAGGCAGCCCTCGCAGCGCATACCCTCCACGGTCAGTTGGTCGGCATTGGGTATGGAGCCCTTGCCCGGGGTTCCGCCCTTGTAAAGGTTCACCAACTTTTCCTGGAGCTTGCGGTTTTGGTCCCGCCCTGCCATGTGAATGGCGCACACCCCGCAGTAGAGCCCGCATGGGGCCGCGAAATCCGGATTGTATTCCATGCTCCTAAACCTCCCCCTTGGTTGGAGCGCCCCGGCGCGGCCCGATCAGCGCCAGTTGTAGCTCTCCATGTTCACGGTCTTGATCAGCTTGTGGTCGCCTGAATAGACCTCCACCTTTCCCTGGTAGACCGCCGCGAATCCCTTGGCCGGTATGCTCAGCGAGTAGCTTTGGTAATAGTCGCCCTGGGCCACGTAGGTTACGTTGATGTTCACCAGCGCTTCATTGGCATCGCCGTTTAGGGTGCCCTTGGGCGGAACCTTGAATTTGTTGAAGCCGAAGGACCAGCTTTTCTTGAGGCCAAGTTCGTAGTCCGTATGGTTGTGGATCACCCAGGCCGAGGCCGGGGGCGCCCACACCACAAGGGCCGTAAGGAGTAAAAGTGCGGTAATAAAAGACTTCATTGCTCGTCGCGCTTTCCGGCGGCCCTGGAGCCGCCCTCAACATAGTTACATAATAGCTACTATATAACTATCTAGTCAAACCTTAGATATGATCAGGCCGCGGTTCGTGGCATTTTCAGCCTGAAATGCAGCCTAACATAGTATAGCAACTGACTCTCCCGGCCTTTTAGGACAAAATACCTACAGATCATGTTTTTGCCTGATCCCCCATATATGGTGGTAGTTCGCTTGCGGCCCCCAGGCGCAGTGCCAACTTGCCCCTGTCCGATAAATGCCTGCACTTTTTTCACGGAAATGTGTTTTTTCGCTTGCAGGCCCGGTCACTTCTGGTAGTATCCCCCTTGCTGCCGGACGGACCCTGTCGGGGCCGGCGAGAGCCGGAAGGCAGAGGCAGCCGGTGGTTCTCTGAAAAAGGGATGCAAGGACCGGGTTCACCCCAACGGTGATTTTCGTTGGTCTTGACAACGGCTGACGGGGTGGGTATATTGATCCTTGCGCCTGTTGATCTCTGAAAACTGAATAGCGGGTTAAAAACAGTAGACGTCGAGACGGGTTAAGTCATTCCGATTAAATCCGTGCCTTGAGCACGGTTTTCCAATTAATTGGAGAGTTTGATCCTGGCTCAGAACGAACGCTGGCGGCGGGCCTAACACATGCAAGTCGCACGAGAACGTCCCAGCTTGCTGGGGCTAGTACAGTGGCGCACGGGTGAGTAACACGTGAATAATCCACCTGTGGGTTTGGGATAACGCACCGAAAGGTGTGCTAATACCGGATAAGACCACAGTGACTGCGGTCACATTGGTAAAAGGGGGCCTCTCCATGGAAGCTTCCGCCCATAGACGAGTTCGCGTCCCATTAGCTTGTTGGTAAGGTAACGGCTTACCAAGGCCGCGATGGGTAGCTGGTCTGAGAGGATGATCAGTCACACTGGGACTGGAACACGGCCCAGACTCCTACGGGAGGCAGCAGTGAGGAATCTTGCGCAATGGGGGAAACCCTGACGCAGCCACGCCGCGTGGGTGAAGAAGGCCTTCGGGTCGTAAAGCCCTGTCAGGTGGGAAG
>JAIPEN010000011.1 GCA_021737145.1 Desulfarculaceae bacterium
GCCGCTCCGGCTGCTCCGGCCGCCGCGCCCGCCGCCGACGCCAAGCCCGCCGCCGCGGCGGCCCCCGCCGCTCCGGCCGCCGACGCCGAGGCCGATGCCAAGGCCAAGGCCGAAGCCGCCGCCAAGGGCAAGGCCGACGCCGAAGCCGCCAAGAAGGCCGAAGCCGCCGCCGCCGAGGCCGCCGCCGAGGCCGCCAAGAAGGCCGAGCTGGACAAAAAGCTCAAGGAAGAAGCCGACCGTCAGGCGGCCAAGGACCAGGAGCTGGCCGAGCTGCAGGCCCTCAGGGCCAAGCGGCGCGAGGAGCGCATGGCGCACCAGGCCGACTACGACCTGGACGAGTACGAGGACGAGGAAGACGTGGAATACGGCGACCCCAGGCCCGCCGGCGTGGCTGGCCCCGATGCCGTGTTCATCGAAAAGTCCCTGCTTCGCTGGCGCGCCCGCGGCGACGGGGTTATGCGCAAGTAACAAAGCGGGCCTCCCCCGGGGGCCCGGCTTTTGAGCCATATAGCACGCGCCGGCAATTGGGAGGGCTGGCGCTAAACGAAAAAAGGACAGGTTCTAAAGAGAGGGGGCGCAAGCCAACCCTATGAGAAAGAAGAGGAGGAACCTCTGATGTCCGCAGACGAGATTAAGAAGGCCGCACCCAAGAAGGCAAAAGTGGCCAATCCCAAGGAAGTCAGCGTAGACCCGGCTACCATTCAAATGCTGGCCAAAGCCCATGCTGACGAGGTCGAGACCATTTTCGACCGCGCCATTACCATGAAACCCTGCAACATCGGCGAGCAGGGCACCTGCTGCAAGAATTGCTCCCAGGGCCCCTGCCGCCTGCCTCTGCCCAAGAAGGGCATCGAAGGCGTCGACACCCGCAAGGGCCTGTGTGGCGCCACCCCCGAAACCATTGCCGCTCGCAACTTCGCGCGCATGGTGGCCGCCGGCGCCGCCGCCCACTCCGACCATGGCCGCGGCGTGGCCGAGGTTTTCGTGGCCGCCGCCCGCCGCGACACCGATGACTACGGCATCGTGGACATCGAAAAGTTGCTGCACGTCGCGCCCCTGTTCAACGTTGGCACCACCGTCCTGGTGGAAAACGAAGCCGGCGAAAAGGTGGAGCAGGACCGCGACATCTACGACATCGCCGAGGAAGTGGCCGTCAAGGCCCTGGGCGAGTGGGGCAGGCAGGAAGGCGAGATCTACTACGCCAAGCGCGCCCCCGAGGCCCGTTACGAGCTGTGGAAAGAGCTGGACGTGGTCCCGCGCGGCATCGACCGCGAGATCGTGGAGATCATGCACCGCACCCACATGGGCGTGGACCAGGACTACAAGAACATCATCAAGCAGTGCTCCCGGGCCGCCCTGGGCGACGGTTGGGGCGGTTCCATGATCGCCACCGACCTGCAGGACATCATGTTCGGCACTCCTTATCCCACCCAGGGCGAGATCAACCTGGGCGTCCTGAAGGCCGAACACGTCAACATCATCGTGCACGGCCACGAGCCGCTGCTCTCGGAGATGATCGTGGTGGCCAGCCAGGACCCGGAGATGCTCTCCTACGCCGAGTCCAAGGGCGCCCACGGCATCACCCTGGCCGGCATGTGCTGCACCGCCAACGAGATCCTGATGCGTCACGGCCTGCCCATCGCGGGTAACTACCTGCAGCAGGAACTGGCCATCGTCACCGGCGCCGTCGACGCCATGGTGGTCGACGTGCAGTGCATCATGGAAAACATCGCCAACGTGGCCGACTGCTACCACACCAAGGTCATCACCACCAACCCGCGGGCCATGATGGAATCGGGCCACACGGTGCACATCGAGTTCGACGAGCACCACGCTCTGGAAGACGCCAAGAAGATCGTCAAGGAAGCCATTGACAACTTCCCCAACCGTCATGCCGAGCCCCTGATCCCCAACGCCAAGGAAAAGATGGTCGCCGGCTTCAGCGACGAGTCCATCAAGTACCACCTGGGTGGCACCTTCCGCGGTTCCTACGTGCCTCTGAACGACAACATCATCAACGGCCGCATCCGGGGCATCGCCGGCGTGGTGGGTTGCAACAACGCCCGCACCGTGCACGACAGCTCGCACCTGATCATCGTCCGCGAGCTGCTCAAGAACGACGTCATCGTGCTGACCACCGGTTGTAACGCCATGGCTTGCGGCAAGGCCGGCCTGCTCTCCCCCGAGTCGGCAGCGGTCTACTGCGGCGCCGGCTTGGCCGAGGTCTGCGAGACGGTGGGCATCCCGCCGGTGCTGCACCTGGGCTCCTGCGTGGACAACAGCCGCATCCTCACCGCGGCCACCGAGGTGGTCAAGGCTGGCGGCCTGGGCAAGGACATCAGCGATCTGCCCGCGGCCGGTTCCGCCCCCGAGTGGATGAGCGAGAAGGCCATCAGCATCGGGCACTACTTCGTGGCCAGCGGTGTCTACACCGTGTTCGGCGTGGGCCTGCCGGTCACCGGCGCGCCGCGCTTCCAGAAGTACCTGTTCGAGGAGCTGGAGGACATCTACGGCGGCAAGTGGGATCTGGAAGTGGATCCCTACGAGCACGCCCGCAAGATGATCGCCCATATTGACAAGAAGCGCGCCGCCCTGGGCCTGGACAAGCAGAAGGAGCGCGTGCTGATGGACATGGCCGACCGGCAGAAGCTGGACGCGGCGTAGGCCCGTCAGGGAGAAAGGGGACAATAGGAAATGTCCAAACTAGTAGCATTCGCCGCTATCCAAGGCGCGTACAATATCGTTGCCAAGGTGGAGGGTCTCTACGAGCGGGCCCTGGAGCAGTATGGGCCCGAGCAGAAGCTCGAGTTCCCCAACACCGCTTACTACCTTCCCATCATCTACTCCTTGCTGGGCATCCCGGTTAAGGATCTGGCCAGCGCCAAGCGGCCTCTGGAAATCGCCCGTTCGCTGCTGCCGAGCCACGTGCAGCGCGCCACGCACCTGCCCTACCTCGGGCCCTTGCTGGACGCGGGCATGGCCACTCTGTTCGCCGAGGAAATCGCCGAGTCCATCCGCTACGTGGATGACCCGGACTTCTACACCCTCGGCGAGGACTGCGAAGTGGTCAAGGACGCCGAGGGCAAGGTGGATTGGGCCAAGTCCAAGATCTGGTTGGGCGCGGCCGACGACACCATCATGCGTAAGCGCGGCGTTGAGTTCGTGGACGGTTCGGCTCCTGGCTTCGCGGCCATCGTTGGCTCGGCTCCTTCCAAGGAGGTCGCCAAGGACATCTGCGAAGAGTACCAGCGCCGCAACCTCTACGTGTTCATGGCCGCCAACCAGAACGGCACCACCGTCACCGAGCAGCTCTGCGAGGCCGACGTGCAGGTGGGCTGGGGCACCCGCTTGGTGCCCTTCGGGCCCGACATCAGCGCCGCGGTCTTCGCGCTTGGCTTCGCCAACCGCGCGGCCATGGCCTTTGGTGGCGTAACTCCCGGCGACTATCGCCGCATCCTCATGTACAACAAGGACCGCGTCTTCGCCTTTGTCAACGCACTGGGCGAGGTCAACGCGGAGTGGGCGGCCAACGCGGCCGGCTGCGTGAACTGGGGCTTCCCCACCATCGCCGACACCGACATCCCCGAGATCCTGCCCACCGGCGTGTGCACCTACGAGCACGTGGTGGCCAACGTGGGTCACGCGGACATGGTTCAGAAGTCGGTGGAGGTGCGCGGCCTCAAGACGGTCATCACCAAGGTCGACATCCCGCTGAGCTACGGCGCGGCCTTCGAGGGCGAGCGCATCCGCAAAGACGACCTGTTCGTGGAGTTCGGCGGCGGCAAGACCCAGATGACCGAGCTGGTGGAAATGGCCGAGATGGACGAGATCGACGACGGCAAGATCACCGTGGTCGGCAAGGACATCACCGACCTCGGCGACGAGGGCGGCCGTTTGCCCATGGGTATCTCGGTCAAGGTGGCCGGGCGCAAGATGCAGAGCGACTTCGAGCCCATCCTGGAGCGCCAGATTCACCACCTGATCAACTACGCCCAGGGCGTGATGCACATCGGACAGCGCGACATCTCCTGGGTGCGCCTGGGCCGTCCGGCGGTGGAAAAGGGCTTCGAGCTCAAGCACGTCGGCCAGATCATCCACGACATGTTCCACAAGGACTTCGGCAGCATCCTGGACAAGGTCGAGGTGACCATCCTCACCGAGGAAAAGGAAGTCGAAGAGTTCACCAAGAAGGCTCGCGCGGCCTACAAGACCCGCGACGAGCGCGTGGAAAACATGACTGACGAGGGCGTGGAGACCTACTACTCCTGCACCCTGTGCCAGTCCTTCGCCCCCACCCACGTCTGCGTGGTCAGCCCCGAGCGCACCGGCCTCTGCGGCGCCTACAACTGGTTCGACTGCAAGGCCTCCTACGAAATCAACCCCACCGGTCCCAACCAGCCCATCGAAAAGGGCGAATGCACCGACGCGGTGCTGGGCAACTGGAAGGGCGTCAATGAGTTCGTGTCCAAGGCCTCGCGCGGCGCGGTGGAAAGCTACAACTTCTACAGCATCATCAACGAGCCCATGACCACCTGCGGTTGCTGCGAGTGCATCGCTGCGGTGTTGCCCGCCTGCAACGGCATCATGACCGTGCATCGCGACTACACCGGCGAGACTCCCTGCGGCATGAAGTTCACCACCCTGGCCGGCGTCATGGGCGGCGGGCAGAGCAGCCCGGGCTTCGTGGGGCACTCCAAGTACAACATCATCCAGCGCAAGTACGTCGCCGGCGACGGCGGCCTGCTCAGGATGGTGTGGATGCCCAAGAGCCTGAAGGACGAGCTGGAAGAGGGCCTCAAGCGCCGCGGTGAAGAGATGGGCGTGCCGGATCTGATCGACAAGATCGCCGACGAGACGGTGGGCATCGACGAAGCCACGGTTCTGGAGTATCTCCAGAAGGTGGGTCACCCCGCCGTGGAGATGGATCCCATCACCGGCTAAACAAGCGAACCCGACGCGGGGGCTCTCCGGAGCCCCCGCGATAAACCCACTTGGCACACAAGCAGGTTTCTCGGGAAGGAGAGAACCATGGCCCTAACCGGCATTCAGATATTCAAACTTCTCCCCAAAACCAACTGCGGGGAGTGCGGGGTGCCCACCTGCCTGGCCTTTGCCATGAACTTGGCGGCAGGCAAGGCGGAGCTGGACGCGTGCCCTTACGTGTCCGAAGAGGCCCGTGAGCAGTTGGCCGAGGCCAGCGCGCCCCCCATCCGGCCGCTGACCGTGGGTGTTGGCGACACGGCGGTCAAGATCGGCGGAGAAACGGTCTTGTTCCGTCATGAGAAAACCTTCTTCAATCCTCCGGGCATCGCCGGCCGCGTCGCTGACGACGACGCCGACATCGCCGGCAAGGTGAAGAAGTGGACCGAGTTCCAGTACGAGCGCGTGGGTCTGAACCTGCGTCCCGAGCTGGTCTTTGTGGAGTGCGTCAGCGGCGACGCCGGCAAGTTCGAAGCCGCGGTCAAGGCCGTGGTGGACAACAGCGACCTGTCGCTGATCCTTTGTTGCGAGGACCCCGAGGTCATGGCCCCGGTGGCCGCCGCCTTTAAAGACAAGAACCCTCTGCTCTACGCCGCCACCGGCGCCAACGCGGACAAGATGAGCGCCATCGCCGGCGAGCACGGTCTGCCCCTGGCCATCCGCGCGGTCGACATCGACGAGGCCATCGAGCTCAGCGACGAGCTGACCGATGCCGGGCACAAGGACCTGGTAATCGACAGCGGCGCCCGCGACCTGGCCGGTGCTTTCCAGGACCAGATCGCCCTCCGGCGTTCGGCCCTGTTGGAGCAGAACCGCACCCTGGGCTTCCCCACCATCTGCTTTGCCAACGCCATGGGCGAGACCCTGGACGAGCAGGTGGCGGCCGCGGCCATGCTGGTGGCCAAGTACGCCGGCATCATCGTGCTGGACGACCTGACCTCCGAGGTGGTTTTCCCGCTGCTGCTGGAGCGCCTCAACATCTACACCGACCCCCAGCGCCCCATGACCGTGACCGAGGGCATCTACGAAGTCGGCGGTCCCAACGCCGACAGCCCGCTGTTGATCACCACCAACTTCTCGCTGACCTACTTCATCGTCAGCGGCGAGATCGAGGGCTCCCGGGTCCCGTCCTGGCTGCTGATCAAGGACACCGAGGGTCTGAGCGTCATGACCGCCTGGGCCGCCGGCAAGTTCTCCGGCGACGATGTGGGCATGTTCGTCAAGAAGATCGGGGTGGAAGAAAAGGTAAGCCACAAGTCCCTGGTGATTCCCGGCTACGCCGCGGCCATCGCCGGTGACGTGGAGGAGGAGCTGCCCGGTTGGAACATCCAGGTGGGCCCCCGCGAGGCAGCGCACCTGACCAAGTTCCTCAAGGAGTGGACGCCTGACAAGTAGGCATCGGCTCCTTGCCGAATTGAAGAGGGGAACCCATGAAGACCATAGGTGAAAACCTAAACGTAATTAAAAAAGAGTGCGGGCAGGCCTTCAAGGACCGCAACCCCGAGCCCATCCAGAAGTTGGCCCTGGCCGAGAAGGCCGCCGGGGTTACTTATATCGACATCAACCTGGGACCGGCACGCAAGGGCGGCCCCGAGCTGATGCAGTGGGTGGTCCAGACCGTGCAGGAAGTGGTGCCCGACGTGCCCCTGGCCCTGGACACTTCCAACATCGAAGCCATCGAGGCCGGCCTGGAGGTGCACAAAGGCACCGCCCTGGTCAACTCGGTCATGGCCCGTCCCGAGCGCTACACCGTGATGTGGCCCATCGTGGCCAAGTACGAGGCCGAGGCCGTGGCCCTGCTCTGGGGCCCCGACGGTCTGCCCCGTGACGCCAACGAGCGCTCCGCCCTGTGCGTGGAGCTGTGCTACGCGGCCAACGAGCTGGGCATTCCCAACGAGAAGCTGTTCGTCGACCCCATCGTGACCCCGCTGAACATTCAGCAGGAACAGCTCATGAACAACCTGGAGTTCTGCGAGATGCTCCAGGACATCTGCCCCGGCGCAGAGAGCACCAACGGCCTTTCCAACATCTCCAACGGCACCCCCTGGCGCGAGCCCCTGAACCATATCTTCATGATCATGATGGAGCGCAGAGGCATGACCAGCTCCATCGTGGACTACGAGGACAAGCTGATCATGCAGATCGCCCAGGGCCACCACCAGAACCTGGTGGACATCGTGCACGGAGTCATGGACGGCCAGATCAATGATCCCAACGAGGTGGACCCGGGCATCGGCCGCACTTACGTGGCCGGCTCCCTGGCAATCCTGGGCAAGATCCTCTACTCCGACTCCTGGTTCCAGATCGACGGCGGCTCCACTCCCGAGGAGATGGAAGCGTTCGCCGAGGCTTATGAAAAGGAGCAGGGTGGTGGCGCCGAGCCCGAGGCGGCCCCCGAGCCCGAGCCCGAGCCCAAGCAGGAGACCATCGAGGTCAAGCCCGAGGCCAAGGCCGAGGCCAAGCCTCCCCGCCGCCGCCGCAAGAAGAAGAAGAAGAACGAAGAGTACGGCGAGCCGCGGCCTGCCGGCGTGGCCGGACCCGACGCCGAGTACATCGAAAAGACCTTGCTGCGTTGGCGCGCCCGCGGAAATGGCGTGACTCTGGGCAAGTAAGACATCAGCCGGCCGGAGCAATCCGGCCGCGGACGATCCCTCCCAGGGGCGCTCAAACGCCCCTCCCTCCCAAGGGACCCGGACCGGTGGATGGTTAACCCCCATCCACCGGTCATTTTTTTGGCAAGCCTCCCAAGACTACTTATCGGGTATGATATAAGTCAGGCGAAGTAAGCACCCAAGGAACCCACCTTTGCGGAGCGGCTGATATGACTTGCACCAAGGCGTTATTCGCGCTGTCCCTCATACTGGGCCTGGCCTTGGCGGCCGCCCCCGCCCAGGCGAGGCTCACCTGCCCCCAGGCCAACCAAGTGAGCAACCAGGACGGCCAATGGGCCGGGCCCGGCGGCTGGAGCCAGGACGGCGGGCTGGACCCCACCAGCTCGGCAAAGATAGAAAGCTTTTTTGGGGCCCTTTATCAAAAGGGGATGATGATCTGCCAGTACTACGTCACCGGTCACTATGGGGACGGCAAGTTCGCCCAGGTGACCAAGGCGGCTCCGGGCGCCCCCTTGCCGGTGTCGGGGATCTGGGAGTGTGAGTCCTGGTATCGCACCAATTGCGGTTGCAATGTTCCCGACCCCACGGCCTGCGCCTTTCCCCAAAACTATGACAGCGGCGGCCCCCATATTGGCTACCCTTCGACGGGCGGCGTCCCATGAACCGCTATTGGGCTTCGGCGTGGCCGGGTCTAGGCCCGGCGATACAGAGCCAGGTAGTTGAAGCCGAAGTCTTCCAGATGGGTGGGCGCGAAGCCGTGGGGCTTGAGGAGCTGGTCCATCTCCCGGGCCGGAATGCGCAGATGCTCCGGGGGGCCGAAGGACAGGTCCTTTAGCGAACAGTTGAGCACCGCCAGGCGTCCGCCGGGGCGCAGCACGCGCCGGATCTCGCCCAGCAGGCTGCCCTCGGCCAGGGTGAACTTGATCACGTGCAGCACCGTGGCCAGCAGGCACAGGTCCACCGAGCCGCCTTGCAGGGGCAGGGGAGAGCACAGGTCGGCCCGCACGGTGCAAAGCTGCCTCAGGCCCTGGTCATGGGCCTTGGCCTGCACCCCGGCCAGCAGGCGGCGGTCCTGGTCCAGGGCCCAAACCCGGCCCCGTGGCCCCACCCCGCGGGCGGCCTCCAGGGCGTAGTCGCCCGGGCCGCAGCCCAGGTCGGCCACGGTCTGGCCAGGCTCGAGGTCTAAAAGCCGCCACAAGCGGGCGGCGTCCTGCATGGCGTAGCTGCTGGGTCCGCGCGGATGGGGCGTTGCCGTTTCCCGGCTGGTGGTGGCGTGCATCTCTCTCACCATTTTGCGGGGCCGATGGCCGGCAAGGCCCTCTCGCCCCGCCGGCCGCATCGGTCGCTGGTTTTCAGTTCAGGGGGTCAGGGCCGCTGGCGGCCGCGTCCCCGTCCTTGGCCGTTGCCATTGCCCTGGCCCTGGCCGCGCCCGTCGCGGGGTCGCTGGCCCTGGCCGCTCTGCCCGGCTCCACGTCCGGCGGGCCGCTTTTGGCCGCTGCCGCAGGGGCCTTGGCCCCGGCCGCTGCCCCGGCCTTGTCCCCGGGGTCCGGTTCCGTCTCTAAAAGGCATAATGCTCACCTCCCTTCCTTGAGTTTGAAAATGGTTCATTCCTGGTCGCCGGATCCCGGCTGGCTGGCCATGGCCTGCTCCAGTCGGGCCAGGCGCTGGCGCAGCATCTCGGCCTCGGCCTCCAGGTTGGGGCCTGCGCCGTACCCAGCGCCGCCGCCCATGCCGCCCCTTTGGCCGCGTCCCCGGGCCATGCCGCCGCCGCAGGGGCCCATGCCCCTCCCGCGGCCGCCGTCCCGGCCTGCGCCGGCGCCTGCGCCCCGGCCGCTGCCATTGGCCGCGTTGCCGGTGCATCTTCCCCGGCCACGGCCGGTCATCTGTCCTTGTCCCATGGGTCCCGTTCCATTCATTCTAGGCATGATCTGCCTCCTTTACTTTGATCAGGATCGTCTGCCGGGCCCGCCGCCCCTTCGGCGGCGTCCCATGCCCCGGCCGCGCGCCGGCCCGCTGGGGGCCAGCTCGTAATCGCCGCCGGATATGCTCAAAACCATGCCCCCGGCCAAGGCGGTGGCCACCGCCCGCCGGGCCGAGGCCAACACCCGCCCAAAGGTCTGGCGGCTCACCCCCATCTGGGCTGCGGCCGCTTCCTGGTCCAGGCCTTCCACCTCGGACAGGCGCAGGGCCTCCAGGCCCTCCACCGGCAAAAGCAGCTCTCCCGCCGGCGGCTGGTCATAGGGCCCAAAACGCCGGGCCGGGGGTTCGGCTTGCACGCGGCGGCATCGGCGGGGTCGGGGCATTTGGTCCTCCTTGAGAGTTATGAGCTTACGCCCATAATGTAGGGCCGGAGCCCGGGACAGTCAAGGATTATTTTGGGCATACGCTCAAAATAATCGTGCCAGGCCCCGCCATTGTCCTTTGCAAGCCAGGCCGGGTGGGCCATAATAAGGGACGAAATCAGGAGTCTGGGCCGGGCCGGCCCGAGGCTCCGCGCAAGCTGGGTCCGCCCAAATGGCCGGATGGTGGGTAGGTGCCGTCCGGACCTACCCATGCTTCGACAGGAGGTAACCTATTATGACTGGCAGAAAATCCAAACTGATGCTCCTGATCGCCGGCCTGGCCACCTTGGCCCTGCTCTCGGGCTGCGCGGCCACCTACACCGGCATCCGCTATGCCGACCTGAAGGTGGAAAACAAGATGAGCGCTTCCATCTTCCTGGACCCGGTGGCTCCGGCCCAGCGAACCGTGTTCGTGCAGGTCAGGAACACCAGCGACATGGCCTTTAACCTGCAATCGGACATCGTGGGCGCCCTGACCGCCAAGGGCTTCAAGGTGGTGGACGATCCCAACCAGGCCCATTTCTGGCTACAGGCCAACGTGCTCTCCGTGGGGCTCACCGACGAATCGGCCCTGGAAAAGGCCAAGGTGGCCGGCTTCGGCGGACCCATCGCCGGGGGCGCCATCGGCGCGGTGCTGGGCGGCAGCCAGGCCGGGGCCGGCGCGGCCATCGGCGCGGTGGCCGGCGGCGCGGCCGAGCTGATCTCCGGGGCCATGGTCAAGGTGAACACCTACGCGGTGGTGACCGACTTGCAGCTCTCCGAGCGGAGCGCGGCCCCCACCTCGCAGCGCTTCGACTCCAGCCTGAAGCAGGGCACCGGCCAGACCCGGATCAGCCAGCAGTCGGCCAGCACCTCCAGCATGAAGAAGTATCAGACCCGCATCATCTCCACGGCGCGCAAGACCAACCTGGAGTGGCCCGAGGCCTACCCCGCCCTGAGGCAGGGCATCGCCCAGGCCATCGCCGGGGTCATGTAAGCCCCGGCATCAGACCGGCCCAAGCCCCCGGTTCCGCGCGGACCGGGGGCTTTTCTTTGTCTTTCCGCCCCATAAATGGTGCTTGACAGCAAGGGGCCCGAAATAAAATGCTGTTAAATACGGCGGCTGGGCAATACCTGCCCCATGCCAGTGGCCCCAAAAGGGAGGAGACCATGTTCAAGGTGTTGGATGGAAGCGCGGGAGACGTGCTGGGAGTGGAGATCAGCCAGGAGTACACCAAGGCCGATGTGGAGAAGTTCAAGGAGGCCTTCGAGGAGGCCCTGGCCGCGTCTGGGGGACAGGTCAACATCCTGGTGAAGATGGACCAGCTTCCCTGGACCAAGGTAAAGCTGGACGCCTTTATCGAGGACGCCCGCTACGCCCTCAAGTTCAAAAACAGCATGCGCCATTTGGCCATCGTGGGCGACAGCAGCCTGATGGCCCCCCTGGTAAAGCTGGACAACCTGATCCTGGGCAAGCCCGAGGAAGGCCTCATCGAGAAATACTTCGACGTGGGGGACATGGACCAGGCCTGGGCCTTCGTTCGTAGCTAATACCGGCCGGCTTCGCCAACCACCGGGAAACTTCGTTGCCCGCATCGGTTACGCCCGAGGCGTGCGCTCGCCGGACGCCTTGTTAACCGGCGGCCGGCTGTGCCGGAGGTTGGGCGATTAGGAAAAGAAAAAGGGCCTCGCCGAAAGGCGGGGCCCTGAAGTTTTTTTGAGTAGAGCGGCTACTTGAGGTAGTAGCCCACCACCTGCCACTTTCCCTTGGCGTCCTGGATCATGGCCAACTGCTCCACCAGCTTGGGCTTGTTGAGGAACAAGGGGCCGTAGATCAGAATCAGATACTTGCCCGGCGGGGCGTTGGGCGGGCCGTCCAGCTCCACGCTACGCAGCAGCTTGCGGTCGGTGGAAGGGCCGGTGGTCTCGGCCACCTTGGCCAGGCGTTTTTCCCATTCAGCCTTGGGGATGCCCTTTTGCATCATGGCCCCGGCCTGGTCCCAGGCGGTGGCGTACTTGTGGTTGTCCAGCAGGGCCAGCCAGGCCCGGGCCGCCTTGTCCGCCCCGGGATGCTCCTTCTCGGCCAGGGCGGGCAGGGCCAGGGCCAGCAGCAAGGCCGCGGCAAGGCAAGTTATCAGCGCCTTTTTCATGCTATCGCACCTGACTGCCCGGCTTGCTCGGCTTGCTGGGCGTCACCACGCAGAGCTGATCGCCGTCCACCGCGGCCAGCACCATGCCCTGGCTGGTCACGCCCCGAAGCTTGGCCGGCTTGAGGTTGGCCACGATCACCACCTGCTTGCCCACCAGCTCCTCGGGTCCGTAGTGCTGGGCCACCCCGGCCACCACGGTGCGGGGCTCGGCCTCGCCCGCGTCCAGGCTCAGCTTCATCAGCTTGTCGGTCTTGGGCACCGGCTCGGCGGCCAAGACGGTGGCCACCTTGAGCCGCACCTTGGCGAACTCGTCGATGGAGATCTCGGCCGGGGGCTCGGCGGCCGCCTGCTTCTTGGTCTTCTTGGGCTTGGCCGGCTGGGCCTTTTGCTCGGCCTTGGCCGCCTTGGCCTTCACCTTGGCGGTGTCGATGCGCGGGAACAGGGCCGGCGGCTGGTGGGTCTGGGTGTCCGGGGCCAGCAGGCCGCCCTCGGCCACCGAGGCCAGCATGCCGTCGCTTATGCGCCCCAGGCCCAGCACCCCGGCCATCTTCTCGGCGGTCAGGGGCATCACCGGCCAGATCAAGACCGCCACCGAGGCCAATAGCTGACACAGGGTGTGGAGCACCCGGTCCAGGCGGGGGCCGCCCTCGGGGTCCTTGGCCAGGGCCCAGGGCTCGTTGGCCACCACGTACTTGTTGCCCGCTCCCATCAGGCTCCACACCGAGGCCAGGGCCTTGTGGAAGGCGAACTGATTGTTCTCCCGCTGATACTCCCTCGCCACCGCCTCCACCAGGCGGTTCAGGGCGGTGTCCTCTGGCTGCTCGGGGCCGGGGGCGGGCACCTTGCCCTCCCGGTACTTGTGCAGCATGTTCAGCACCCGGGAAAAGAGGTTGCCCAGGTCGTTGGCCAGGTCGGAGTTGTAGCGCTCCACCAAGAGCTCTTCGCTGAAGCTGGAGTCCAGGCCGAAGGACATCTCCCGCATCACGAAGTAGCGGAAGGGCTCCACCCCGTAGATCTCGGCCAGCTCCAGGGGCCGCACCACGTTGCCCAGGCTCTTGGACATCTTGGCCTGGTCCACGTTCCAGTAACCGTGCACGTTCAGGTGCTGGTAGAGGTAGTCCGTGGCCGGTCTCTCCTCGGCGGCGGCCAGGGCCATGAGCATGGTGGGCCAGAAGATGGCGTGGGGCTTGAGGATGTCCTTGGCGATCAAGTGCTGGGCCGCGGGCCAGAAGGTCGCGAAGTTGTCGCCGCTGGGCCAGCCCAGGCCGGTTAGGTAGTTGATCAGGGCGTCGAACCACACGTAGGTGACGAACTCGTGATCAAAGGGCAGGGTGATGCCCCAGGTCAGGCGGCTCTTGGGCCGGGAGATGCACAGGTCCTCCAGGGGCTCGGACAGCATGGCCAGCACCTCGTTCTTGTAGCGCTCGGGCCGGATGAAGTCCGGGTTGGCCTCGATGTGCTCCTTGAGGGCCGCCTGATACTTGCTCATGCGGAAGAAGTAGTTCTCTTCCTCGATGAACACCGGCTCCTGGTCGTGCTCCGGGCACTTGCCGTCCACCAGCTCCTTGTCGGTGAGAAAGCGCTCGCAGCCCACGCAGTAGTTGCCGCCGTAGGAGTCCTTGTATATGTCGCCCGCGTTGAAGACCTTCTGCAGGATGGCCTGCACCACCTCGATGTGGTCCGGGTCCGTGGTGCGGATGAAGTAGTCGTTGGTTATGTGCAGCTCGGGCCACAGGTGCCGAAACATCCCGCTGATGTCGTCGGCGTACTGCTGGGGGGTCACTCCCCGGGTCTCGGCCGCCTGGGCGATCTTGTCGCCGTGCTCGTCGGTGCCGGTCTGGAAGCGCACCTGGTCGCCGGCCAGGCGGTGATAACGGGCGGCCACGTCCGCCACGATGGTGGTGTAGGCGTGGCCCAGGTGGGGCTCCGCGTTCACGTAGTAGATTGGCGTGGTTATGTAAAAAGGTCGGCTCATGAGTTCTTGGGTCCCTTCTTGCCCCGGCGGCGCGGCCGCCGCCGGCGGGAGGAGCCGGGTTTGCCCCCCTTGCCCTGATCCCGGCCGTCTTGCCGCGAGCCCTGCTCCTGGCCCTGCTGCGCCGCGGCGGGCTTTTTGGCTCCGCCCTGGCCCTGCTTGGCCCCTCCGCCCTGCTCCCGGTTGGAGGGCTGGGCCTGGCCGGAACCCGGCGCGGCCTCCGCTCCCCGTCCCAAGAGCTTGTCCAGCTCCTCGGGCCCCGCGGTCAGCTCCCCCTCGCCGGGGATGTAGAAGGTGACCCTTTTTTCGAGCACGTTCTGGCGGATTACCTTGGCGTCGCGGCCGTCGGCCAGGGTCAGGCGCTTGCCCAGCTTGGGCAGGTCTTTTTTCAGCGCCCGGTAGGTTTCGAATTCATAGGTGAGGCAGCACATGAGCCGCCCGCAGAGCCCGCTGATCTTGGTGGGGTTCAGGCTGAGGTTCTGCTCCTTGGCCATCTTCACGCTCACCGGCTCGAAGTCCCTAAGGAAGGTGGCGCAGCAGACCTCGCGGCCGCAGGAGCCCAGGCCGCCCAGCAGCTTGGCCTCGTGGCGCACCCCGATCTGGCGCATCTCCACCCGGGTGCGGAGGCGGCCCACCAGGTCCTTGACCAGCTCGCGGAAGTCCAGCCGGCCCTCGGCGGTGAAGAAGAACACCACCTTGGAGCGGTCGAACAGGCACTCCACCTTGACCAGGTTCATGTCCAGCTTGCGCGCGCTTATGCGCTCCTGGCAGAAGCGGTAAGCCTCTTTTTCCAGGGTCTCGTTGGTGGCCTGCTGCTCCAGGTCTTCCTCGGTGGCCAGGCGGAACACCTGCTTGAACTCCAGGGCCTCCTCGTCCTCCGAGGCCTGGGGCATGGGCCGGGGCCCGCGCACCACCTCGCCCAGGGCCAGGCCGTACTCGGTGTCCACGATGACGCTGTCGCCGGGCTTGAGCACGAAGTGCCCCGCGTCGAAGTCGTATATCTTGCTGCCGCGGGAAAAGCGGATTCCAACTACCTTACCCATGGACCGCGGCCTCCTTAAGCTCGCCCAAGAGCACCACCAAAGCCAGCTCGGGCGCGGCGTTTCCCAGGATCTGTCCCTGGGCCCGGCGCACCCTGGCAAAGGCGGCGCATGCGGCGGAGATGTCGTGGGCTGGTCCGGCTGCGGGCAGGCAGGCCAGCTCCGGGCGTCCGGCGGCGCTTACCGCCGCGTCCCGGAAATGCAGGGCCAGCAGGTCCAAGGCCTGGCTGATGCCCTCGCGGTCGATGCCTCCCGACCCCCGGTGGTCGCCCACCAACTTGTCGGCAAAGGACCAGTCCTCCAGGGCGCCGCCCCCGTGCAGGCGCCCCAACAGGCGCTCCAGGTCGTGCCGGAGGACGGCGGTGTCCAGCTCCAGGGCCCGCCCCAGGCTGCCCCCGGCCAGCCCCGCCTTGAGGCGGGCTTCCTCGGGCGCCTCGCCCCGGCGCTCCAGCTCGGCCTGGATCTGCTCCGGGGTCAGGGGCATGAAATTCACCTTGCGGCAGCGGCTCACCAGGGTGGGCAACAGCTCCTTGGGGTCGCTCACCGTGAGCACCAGGATGTTGTTCGGCGGCGGCTCTTCCAGGGTTTTTAAGAGCGCGTTGGCGCTGGCCGGGTTCAGGTGGCCCGCCTGCTTAATCAGGATGAGCCGCACTCCCCCGGCAAAGGGCGCAAAGCCGGTGGCCCGGATGGCCTCGCGCACCGCCTCCACCTTTATCTGGCTGGAGCGGGCCGCGCTGGGCGGCTCCAAAACGATGAGATCCTCGTGGGTCCCGGCCGCGATGCGGCGGCAGGAGCCGCAGCCGGCGCAGGCCTGGCCGCCCTCGGGCTGCTCGCAGTTGGCCGCCGCGAACAGGGCCAGGGCGGTGGTGGTCCGGCCCACTCCCCGGGGCCCGGCAAAGAGATAGGCATGGGCCAGGCGTCCGGCCTCCAGCTCGTCCTCGAGCTGGGCCACCGCCCTTGGCTGTCCTATGACTCCGCTAAGCCGCATGTCTCGCGAGGCCCTGCCGCCCGGCTGCGCCAGGCAGCGGCATCCTGCGTTGCCGGTTTCGACGCCTTCTCGACGTAGCCGCCGCTACGCCTGCGAAGCCGGCTCGCCGGTCGCCTTGGCTTCCGTCGCCTGCCTGTGCCGGTGACGGTTGCGCGATGCCATTTAATGTATCGACCATTTGAAGCAAATTATACCTGCCAACTATTTGCGCCCGGCAATTCGGCCGGCCCCGGCCAGACATGCGGCTAAGCCGCAAGCTTCTTCCACTCCTTGAGCACCGGCTCGGCAATGGCCCAGATGGCCGCGGCCACATCTTCCGGAGGCTGGGATGCGTCCACCACCTTGATGCGCTCCGGCTCGGCCGCCGCCTGGTCCAGAAAACCCTGTCGCACCTGCTGGTGAAACTCCAGGCCCTCGTTTTCCATGCGGTCGGTGGCCAGGCCCAGCTGGAACTGGCGCTCCCGCACCCGCTTGAGGCCCAGGCCCGGCTCCAGGTCCAACAGCACGGTCAGGCCGGGCCACACCTGGCCACAGGCCCAGCGGTTGAGGGTGCGCACCCACTCGGCCCCCAGGCCCCGGGCGCGGCCCTGATAGACCTCGCTGGAGTCGCCGAAGCGGTCGCACACCACCACCTGCCCGCCGGACAGGGCCGGGGCGATGACCTGGTGCACGTGCTGGGCCCGGTCGGCCAGATACAAAAACAGCTCGGCCCGCTCGCGGGGATGGTCCTGCCCCGGGATGGTGAGCACATCGCGCACCGCCGCGCCCAGGGCGGTGGCCCCGGGCTCCCGGGTGCCCAGCACCTTGAGCCCCAGGCCGCGCACCCGGCGCACCAACATGCGCTGCTGGGTGCTCTTGCCCGCCCCCTCGCCGCCCTCCAGGCTGATGAAGGGGGCCCAGGTGTCGCTCGCGCCGTTGTCCATGCCCTAGCTCCGCTCCCCGGCCCCGCCGAACAGGTCCGGCGCGGCCGGAGCCTCGGGCTCGCTGCGTTTCTTGCGCTTGGGGCGGGGGGCCTCCTCCACCGGGGGTGCCGGGGCGGGCTCTTGGATGGCCTCGCCCGGCTCCAGGCCCTCCAGGGGACCGGGGCCCACGTATAAAAAGCGTTCCAGCAGGCGGTGGTACTCGCTCCAATGACCCGGCCCGGCCTCGCGGCGTGCCTTGGCGGCCATGTTCATCTTGGCGTCCATGTCGTCCACGAAGTTCAGGGCCAGGGCCTCGGCGGTCTTGGGCTTGCGCGGGCTGCCGAACTCATAGGCCCCGTGATGGCTCAGGATCATGTGCCTTAGATGCTCGGCCAGGCGGGGAGGAAAGTCCTTGATTCCCGCCATCTTGACCTCGAGCATCCTGAGCCCCAAGGCCAAATGCCCCTCCATGCGCCCTTCGTCGGTGTAGTCGATGGGCGGGCCGATGGTCATCTCGGTCACCTTGCCGATGTCGTGCAAAAGGGCCCCGGCCATGAGCACCTGGGCCTCCAGCTCCTCGGGGTAGAGCGCGGCCAGGGCCCGGGCCGCCTTGGCGCAGGCCACGGTATGCTCAAGGAGTCCGTGCACATAGGCGTGGTGGGCCCCCTTGGCGGCCGGGGCGCGCTCAAAGGCGGCCGCGAACTCGCGGTCATGAACGAAGATAGATTCGAGTAGTTGCTTTAAGTCCGGCTGGCTCACCGCGGCCAGGGACTCGGCCAACCCGGCCTGGAGGGTTTCCAGGGGCACCGGGCTGGCGGGCAAAAACTCGGCGGGCTTCAGCTCGGGGTCGTGGGTCAGGCTGTTGAGCACCACCTGGGTGCGTCCCTGATAGGAGTCCACCTTGCCGCTGAGCTTGACCACCATGCCTGCTTCCAGGCCGTCCAGCAGCTCCTCGGCCCGGTCCCAGAGCTTGGCCGCCACCTCCCCGGTGCGGTCTCCCAGGCGCAACATCCCGTAAGGCTTGCCGTTTTTGGTGGCGCCCAGGGAGCAGCGCAGCAGGAGGTAGCTACCGGCCAACTCCGTGCCGGGCTGCAAGCCGTTGATAGCCGGTCCGGCGGGGGTCACGCCAGGCCCCCCCGCGCGGCGGCCACCGCGTTGGTGAACATGGACAGCCCCGCCCCTGGTCCCAGGGGGTCGGGCTCGGCGCCCTTGCGGCGGGCCCGCTCCCGGATCAGGGTCCAGTCCGGGTGCTGGGAGGCGCGGTAATAGCCCTCCGGGTGGGGCATGAGCCCGAAGACCCGGCCCGTGGGGTCGCAGATGCCCGCGATGTCGTTGAGCGAGCCGTTGGGGTTGGCCGGCCACTTGCCCTTGGCGGGCTTGCCCCGGCCGTTGCCGTAGCGCACCGCCACCATGCCCCGGCTCTCCAGCTCGGCCAAGGTGGCGTCATCACAAACAAGTTTGCCCTCGCCGTGGCGCACGGGCAGATCCAGGCGGCTCATGCCCTGGGTGAAAAGGCAGGCGCTGGTTGGTTCGACTAAAAGCTCCACCCAGCGGTCCTGGAAGTTGCCGCAGTCGTTGGCCGCCAGGGCCACCTGGCGCTTCCAGCCGTCCAGCATGGGCAGCAGGCCCAGGTTCACCAGGGCCTGGAAGCCGTTGCAGATGCCCATGACCAGGCCGCCGCGGTCCAAAAAGGCCCGGAGCTGATCGCCCAGGTGGTTGCCCAAGCGGGTGGCCAAAAGCACCCCCGCCCCGTGGTCATCGCCCCAGGCAAAACCGCCGTCGAACACGAGTATCTGGTAATCGTCCAGAGTTTCCGTGGCCTTGCGCTGGCGGGTGCCGGTCAGGTCGCTGATGTGCACCCGGTGGGCCTCGGCCCCGGCCAGGCTGAGGGTGTGGGCGGTCTCCACGTCGCAGTTGAGCCCGAAGCCGGTGAGGACCAGGGCCTTGACCTTGCTGTCAGACGGCATCACACCATCCTCCCGAAGCGCCGTTGCCAGGCGCGGCGCATCTGGGTTTCGCCAAGCTCCAGAACCTGGCGTCCCTCATAGCCCACCGTGAGCTCCCGCCCCCGCACCACCCGGCCCATGCGGGCCCAGGGCACATCTTCGAGCAAATCCTCGAACTCGTTGCAGCGCTTGGAGGGCACCGTGACCAGCATCCGGCCCTGGGACTCGCTGAAAAGTCTTTGCATTCCGCTGACCTGGCCGCCCACTTCCAGGCAGTCCAGATCCACCTCCAGGCCCAAGCGGGAGGCCAGGACCATGCGGGCCAGGGTGATGGCCAGGCCGCCCCGGCTCACCACCGCGGCCGAGGCCACCATGCCGCCCTTGAGCCCCTGGTGCACCGCCGCGCCCAGGGCCCGGGTGGCCGCGAAGTCGGCCAGGGGCGCGTTGAGCCCCACCTGGTCCCACAGGCCGTACAGGGCGCTGCCGCCCAGCTCGTTGCTGGTTACGCCCAGGCAATAAACGTAGTCGCCGGCCAGCTTGGGCTCCAGGCTCTGCAAGGCCCCCAGGTCGGGCACCGGCGCGGTGGCGGTGAACATCATGGTGCAAGGGCCGCTCACCCGCTGGGAGGCGCCGTAGCGCGCGGCCAGGGTGCCGTCCACGTACATGGAGTCCTTGCCCGAGAGCAGGGGGATCTCCAGGGCCTCGCAGGCCTCCTTGAGCCCCCAGCAGGCCCGCACCAGCTGGGCCGCCTTGTAACGGCCGTCCGGGTTGTTAACCGGATGGTAAATGATGCTGGGCCAGCAGAAGTTGTCCACCCCGCCCACCTGCTCCGGGTCGCCGCCCACGGCCACCAGACGGCGGTAGGCCTCGTCGATGCTGGCCTGCACCATGGCCTTGGTGTCGATGATCCCGTATTCCGGGGCGATGACCTGGGCCATGGCCAGGCCCACCGGGCTGGTCAACACCGGCAAAATCACCGAGGCCTCGGCCGGGGTGTCCTGGCCGCGGCCGCAGAAGGGCTTTAGCAGGCTGGTGCCCTGCACCTCGTGGTCGTACTGCCGGTTGATCCACTCCCTGGAGCAGAGGTTGGGCGAGTCCAAGAGGTCCAGCACCAGGCCGTTGAAATCCTTGGGCGGGCTGATCACCGGCTCGGACAGGCCCCGCGCCTCGGGCGGGGTCCACAGGGCCTCGAACTCCCACTGGGGGAAGCCCTCTTCCAAAAACTCCACGTCCACGTAGCAGCAGACCTCGTCGCCGTGATCCAGCCGGAGCTTGCCGTCGCCGGTGAAGCGCCCGATCACCGTGGCCTCCACCTGGTGCTTGTCGGCCAGGTCCATGAAGGCGGCCTCGTCATCCGGCTCCACGGCCACGGTCATGCGCTCCTGGCTCTCGGAAACCCAGATCTGCCAGGGGTCCAGGCCCTCGTACTTCAGCGGCACCTTTTTCAGGTCCACCTCCGCGCCGGGGCTGAAGCGGGCGCTCTCGCCCACCGAGCTGGACAGGCCGCCCCCGCCGTTGTCGGTGAGGTAGGGCACCAGCCCGGCGTCGCGGGCCTCCAGGAGAAAATCGTGCATCTTCTTCTGGGTGTAGGGGTCGCCGATCTGCACGTGGCCGGCCGGGGTGTTCTCGCTGTAGCCCGCGCTGGAGGCGGTCACCCCGTGGATGCCGTCGGCCCCCACCCGGCCGCCGCACATGATCACCAGCTGTCCCGGCTCGGTGGTCTTGTCCTCGGTGGGCTCGCCGTTTATCTCGGCGGGTATCACCCCCACCGCGCTCACGAACACCAGGCACTTGCCCAGATATTGGGGATCGAAATGCAGCAGGCCGCTGGCCGTGGGGATGCCGCTCTTGTTGCCCCCGTCGCGCACCCCCTCGATGATGCCGTCCAGCAGGCGGCGGGGGTGCAGGGCCGGGGTCAGCTCGCCGTCGTAGTCGCGGGGGGCCACGCAATAGCCCCACAGCCCGGCCACCAGCTTGGAGCCCTTGCCGGTGCCCATGGGGTCGCGGTAGACCCCCACGATGCCGGTGATGGCTCCGCCGTAGGCCTCCATGTTGCTGGGGCTGTTGTGGGTCTCGCCGGTGATCACGTAGTTGTGCGTGTCGTCCAGCTTGGCCACCCCGGCGTTGTCCCACAAGACGCTCACCACCCAGTCCTTGGCCGCGGCCAGCTTCTCGGTGGGCTCCTTGATGGTCTCCTTGAACAGGTTGGCCACCACCTTGCGCTCGCCGCTCACCAGGTCTTGATAGTGAAAGCGGCCGCCAAAGGTGTTGTGATTGCAATGGTCGCTGCGGGCCTGGCTTACGTACTCCAGCTCCACGTCGGTGGGGTCGCCCAAGCCCACTTTTTGGCGCTGGGCCCGCACCTCGGGGTCGTTGAAATAGGCCCGGATAACCGGCACGTCGGCCGGGTTGAGGAACAGGTCCCGCTGGGCCGACAAGGCCAAGAGCTCCACGTCGGAGCCGATGGCCAGGCTCTTGACGCTGGGGGTGTGGGCCAGCTCCACCCGGGGTATCACCACCCCGATGCCCTGGTCCGGGTCCCAGTCCTCGGCCGGGATGACCCGCCAGAGCTGGATCAAATCGTTGGCCAGAAGCTCGCGGGAGATGGCCTCGGCCCCCTCCCGGGTCAGCTTGGGGGCCTTGATGAGGTACAGGCGGCTGGAATAGACCGCCTCGTCCTCTCCGAACCGGTGGCCCAGGGCGTCGGCCATGGCCTCGATGGCCGTGGCCCCCTCGTTGTCCTTGACCCCGGGCTTGTAGCCCACCCACAGGGCCCAGTCAAAGCCGGGCAGGGCCTTGTCGGCCAGGGGCTCGAAGGAGCTCATCTCGGTCACCGGGTTGGTGAAGATCTCGCTCCTGACCCGCTCCAACTCCGTGTCGTCGAGCTTGGTGTCAAAGGTGAGCACCCGTAGCACCCGGACCTGTTCCAGGGCCAGGCCCAGATAGGCGCGGGCCTTGGCGTACAGCCCGCTGCCCGCCGGGTCGTTGAGCTGGGGCTTGAGCCCTATCTCCAGGCGTTTAGCCATGCGTCCTCGCTGGGGATCAATCCTGCCTCGTGCAGGGAAAACATCATCTTAACAAGCCCCTGGGCACCTGGCAAGGCTCACTCCCGCTCGGGGAGCTTGGCGGCCAGCTTCTTGATCCAAAGGGCAAAAAGCAGCCCTCCGCCCACGGCCAGAAGGATGCCCAAGAGCATGGCCCCGGCGTATATCACCCAATGGGGGAGGGTCTGTATAAACTCGATCATCGATTGCCTGCGGCTAAAGAAAACCTCTGCCCGGAGCTAAGTCGCCCGAGAGATCATCACCCAATGTTATCCCCCCGCCGGTAAGCGTACAAGGCCGCGCCAATACCCTGGCAAAGCCCGCCCGCCTGGCCGATAATAGGGCCATGCCTTTTGGCCGGAAAATCCACGAGAGCCGGGCGTCCGGCTTTGCCAGACGGCGGGATGCCGCGTTACCGGCTGCGCTCCAGCCTCGGCGTAGCGCTCCGGCTACGCCCGTGGCTGTCGCTTGCCGGACGCCTTGCCTGCCGCCGCCTGGCTGTGCCGGACCGCAAACGAACCTTAGCCACGATTTGAGGGCCTCCGGAAACGACCACACCCTGAACATGATTAGGTGGAACAATGCCGTCCGGCTCTGGTGAAATATCCGGCCAGCGCGCCCCCGAAGAAGAGAGCCTGGAGATACTCCATCCCCTGGACCGCTGGCCCGACGCGGGCACTTCGATGGTGCTGGCCGCCCAATGGCTGGTCATCCTGGTGCCCGGCCTGCTGGTGCTGGGCCAGGTGGTGGGCCTGGCCTGGGGCCTGGACGACGCCGGGCGCATCGAGTTCATGCAGCGCCTTCTGCTGGTCACCGCGATCACCCAGGCGGTGCAGGTGCTCTGGGGCCACCGCCTGCCCGGCCTGGTGGGCCCCTCGGCGGTGCTCATAGTCGGGGTGCTGGCCACCATCGCCAGCGGGCCCGGCTCGGTGGCCGGGGCCATGGCCGTGGGCGGCGGGCTCACCGCCCTGGCCGGGATCTTCGGCCTGGCCGCCCGCCTGGGCCGCCTCTACACCCCGCCGGTGCTGGCCTCCAGCCTGCTGCTGGTGGCGGTCAGCCTCACCCCCACCATGCGCGATTTGCTCTACCACGCCCCGGCCGAGGGGCAGGCGATCTCGGGCTCCTTTTTGTTCGGCATTGGGCTGGTGCTGTTGATGCTCCTGGCCCAGTTCCGCCTCAAGGGCCTGTGGTCCTCGGCCGCGGTGCTCATGGGCCTGGTGGCGGGCAGCCTGGTCTACTACGCCCTGGGCCTGGAGCCCTGGCCGGTGTGGCGGGCCGGGGCCCTGAGCGGGCCGCCCTCCCTGCTGCCCGGGGGCCTGGCGTTCGAGCCCGGGGTGATCGTGGCCTTTCTGCTGTGCTACCTGGCCCTGATCAGCAACGAGCTGGCCACCATCGAGAGCACCGGGCGGCTCATAGGGGCGGACAAGATGGCCGCGCGGGCCAACCGGGGAGTGGCGGTCTCGGGCCTGGGCGGGGTGGCGGCCGGGATCATGGGCTCCCTGGGGCCGGTGACCTATTCGGTGAGCCCGGCGGTGGTGGTCAGCACCAAGAGCGCCAGCCGCTACACCCTCTTGCCCGCCGCGGCGGCCACCCTGGTGCTGGCCCTGTGGCCCGGCGGCCTGGCCCTGTTCGGCCTGGTGCCCGAGCCGGTGGTGGGCGCGGTGCTACTCACCCTCATGGCCCAGAGCGTCTACGCCTCCCTGCACGTGCTCCTGCCCCAGGGCAGCGCCCCCTCCTGGACCAGCGGCTCCATCCTGGGGGTGGCCCTGATCGCGGGCATCGTGGTCAGCTTCATGCCCCCGGAGATCAAGGCCAACATCCACCCCTACCTGCGCCCCATCCTGGGCAACGGATTCGTGGTGGGCCTGGTGCTGGCCCTGATCATGGAGCATGTGCTGCTCAGGAAAAAAGGCGGGCCTAAAAACTAAAACCCCCGCCAGGGTGGCGGGGGGCCTCATTGCTTGCCTATTATTTTACCAATTCGGGCCAGAATTTTCGCCGCTGTATGTGCCGGGCCGGGGGGATAGACTTTAATTTAGGCCCTTGATTCAAAGGCGAACCGTTCCACCAGCCAGGGGGAGGTATTGATGCGAAAAGGCCAGGCCAGCCGCACCGCCCAGCGCGTGGCCACCCACCGCGCGGCCCATCAGCTCTTGGACGATCCCAAAGTATTGGACGACCCCCTGGCCCTGGCCCTGCTGGGCCCGGACGCGGCCGCCGCCCTGGAGGCCGACCCCCAGAGCGCCAACGCCACGCCCATATCGCCGCGCCTCCGGGCCTTCACCGCCGCGCGCAGCCGCTTTGCCGAGGACGAGCTGGCCGCCTCCCTGGGGAGCGGGGTGGGGCAATACGTGCTCCTGGGCGCGGGCCTGGACACCTTCGCCTACCGCAACCCCCACCCGCCCGCCGCGCTCCGGGTGTTCGAGGTGGACCATCCCGCCACCCAGGCCTGGAAGCGGGGCCGCCTGGCCGGGGCCAAGATCGCCGCGCCCCCGGAGCTGAGCTACGCGCCCCTGGACTTTCATGAGCAAACCCTGGGCGAGGGCCTGGCCGGGGCGGGCTGGGACCCCGCCGTGCCCAGCCTCTTCGCCTGGCTGGGGGTGACCCCCTATCTCAGCGGCCAGGCCGTCCAGGACACCCTGGGCTTCATCGCCGCCTGCCCAGCGGGCAGCGGGGTGGTGCTGGACTACGCCGTTTCGCCCGAGCTGCTGGACCAGCGGGGCCGCACGGTCTTCGACATCCTCTCCGGCTGGTCGGCCGATGCCGGCGAGCCCTGGCTCTCCACCTTCGATCCCCTGGCCCTGGGCCGTCAGCTGCGCGCCCTGGGCTTCGGCCGGGTGGACGACCTGAGCCCGGAGGAGATAAACGCCCGCTACTTTGCCGGCCGCTCCGACGGCCTGGCGGTGGGCTCGCTTTACCGCCTGCTCTCCGCTCGGGTGTGAGCCCGGGGCGCCGGCTGGGCCCGTAGTTTAATAAGCAAATGCTATCGATGGAAAAGCAGGTAGGCGGCTAACCGCCTCAGATCCGGCTGAGGGGCTCGTCCTCTCCCAGGGGCTTGCCGCTCACCACGGCGCTGAAGCGCTCGTCGTACTTCAGCTCCACCTGGGGCTCGGCCACCGGCTGGTCCAGGTGCAGCTTCAGCTCGATGACCCCCTGGCTCACCAGGCCGGTGACCGCGTAGCCCAGGGTCTTGAGGATGTTCAGGCTGGCCGCGTTCTCGGGCATCACGTAGGCGGTGACCACCTCGTAACCCCGGTGCTTGGCCACCACCAGCACCGCGCCCATCAAGGCCCGGCCCAGGCCCTTGCCCTGGGCCTCGGTGGCCACCGCGAAGTCCACCTCGGGGGTGCCCTCGTCGCCCAGCACGTAGCGGGCCACCCCCACCATGCGCTCGGAGCCGAACTCGCCGGTCAGGGCCACCAGGGACATCTCGCGGTGATAGTCGATGTTGACCATCTTCTGCATGTCCTTCTTGGGGAAGACCTTGGTGGCGTGCAAAAAGCGGTAGTACACCTCGCGGTCGCTCATGGAGTAGAAGAACTCCTGCACCATGCGCTCGTCGGTGGGCTTCACCGGCCGGATGAGCACGTGGGAGCCGTCCTTCAGCTCGGCGGCCTGCTCGTAGCGCTCGGGGTAGACCCCGGTGAACAAGGGGGCCAGGATCTGGCGCTCGCTGATCAGCCCCTCCTCGCGGGCGGCGGTCAACAAGGCGTCGCGGTGGTTGGGATGGGCGATGTCGATCAGGGCCACGGCCCGCTCCCGGAGCGACAGGCCGTGCAGATAGGCCGCGCCGTACTCGGTGGCCACCGAGCGCACCCCGGCCCGGGTCATGGCCACCCCGGCCCCGGCGCTCAGGCGGGGCACGATGCGGCTGGCTCCGCCGGTTCCCAGCGAGGGCAGCATCACCACCCCCAGGCCGCCGGGGCTGGCCGAGGCGCCGCGCAAAAAGTCCACCAAACCGCCCACCCCGGCGTAGACCTTGCCTCCCCGGTCGGCCGAGCAGACCTGGCCGGTCAGGTCCACCTCCAAGACCTCGTGCACCGAGATCATGCGGTGGTTGGCCGCGATCACCGCGGGGTCGTTGGTTTCGCGGGTGGAGAGCATCATCACCTGGGGGTTGTTGTCCACGAAGCGGGCCAGCTTCTCTCCGCCCAGGCAGAAGGAGGCCACCACCTTGTGGGGATAGAGCGACTTGGCCGCCCCGGTGATGACCCCGCTATCGATCAGCGGCAGATAGCCGTCGGTCAGGGCGTCGGTGTGCACCCCCAGGTTCTTGCGGCCGCTCAGCTCGGCCAGCACCGCCTGGGCCATGGTGCCCAGGCCCACGTGGATGGTGGCTCCGTCGGGAATGAGCCGGGCCACCTGGCGGGCCGCCTTGAGGGCCACCTCGTCGGGCGCGGGCTGGCTGAAGCTGAGCAGGGGCTCCTCGTGCTCCACGATGCAGTCCAGGCGGCTCACCGGCACGAAGCTGTCGCCCAGGGTGCGGGGCATGGCCGGGTTCACCTGGGCGATGACCAGGCGGGCCTGCTCCACCGCCTCGCGCACCACGTCCACCGCCACTCCCAGGGAGCACCAGCCGTGCTCATCGGGCGGGCTCACCTGGATGAGCACCGCGTCCACCCCCAGGCGGCCGGAGGCGATCAGGTCGGGCAGGTCGGACAGATACAGGGGCACGTAGTCGGCCGCGCCCTGGCTGACCGCCTGGCGGGCCCCGGCGGCCACGAAAAAGCGCTTGGCCGTGAAGGCCCCGGCAAAGGCCTCTTCGCTGTACTCCTCCACCGATACGCTGATGGCCTGGATGATCTGGATGTCGCGGAACCTCAGGGCCAGGCGGGCCAGCTCGCTCACCAGATGGCAAGGCTCGCCGCAGCCCGAACCGATGAGCACCCCGCTGCCCGAGCGCAGCTCGGCCAGGGCCTGCTCCGCGCTCATCAGGCGGGAGCGATAGTGCCCGGTCCAGGTCAAGCCTGGTCCTTCTCGGGCTTGTCCGGGTTGGCCGGCAGATGGCAGGCCTGGTCCACCAGGCGCTCC
Organism: Desulfarculaceae bacterium; assembly: GCA_021737145.1. Taxonomy (GTDB): domain Bacteria; phylum Desulfobacterota; class Desulfarculia; order Desulfarculales; family Desulfarculaceae; genus Desulfoferula. Next base: position 26,987 of record JAIPEN010000011.1, read on the forward strand.
ACCGTCTCCATGCAGGGCCTGCCGTTTTCGGCGATGTCGTCCACCAGGCGGTCCCACAGCTCACGGCTGGTATCGAAGCCTTCTTCGAGCGGACGGTCTTTAATCAGATCCTTGGGGGGTTGCACCATTTTCCTCGCTTCCCGTGCATGACACCCCCTATCTTCGCCCCGCGTGGCCCGGGGGTCAAGAGCGGGGGTTGCGTCCGCCGGGGCCGGGCAGGATAATCAAGAACATAACGCCTGCGCGGAAAGGGCCTTGTATTTGTCGCAGATCGTGGACAATGTGCTGCCGGTTTTCGTGCTCATCGCCCTGGGCAAGCTCCTTGCCCTAAAGGGGTGGGCGCCCCAGGCCTTTTTCACCGCCTCGGACCGCCTGGTCTACTTCGTGTTCTTCCCGGCCCTGTTGTTCTGGAAGATAGGCGCGGCGGGCAGCGAGCTGGTCTTGCCCCTGGGCCTGGTGGGCGCGGTGCTGCTGTCGGTCACCGCGGTCTGGGGCTTAAGCCTGCTCTACTGCCGCCTGGCCGGGGTGAGCCCCTATCAGGCCGGCACCTTCAGCCAGGTCTCCTACCGCTTCAACACCTACATCGGCATGGCCGTGGTGCTCTCGGCCTTTGGCGAGGAGGGCATCGGCGTTTTCGGGGTGATCATCTCGGTGGCCATCCCCTTCATCAACCTGCTGGCCGTGGGCACCCTGGTCTGGTTTTCCCAGGCCGAGTTCAGCGGCATGCAAAAGGGCAAGCTGGTCATCAAGGCCATCCTGGTCAATCCCCTGATCCTGGCCTGTTTGGCGGGCATCGCCTGGGCCCACTCGGGCCTCGCCTTCCCGGTGTTCGTCCAGCGCTCCTTCGCCCTGTCCGCCGCGCTCAGCCTGCCCTTGGCCCTGTTGTCCATCGGCAACTCCCTGGCCCTGGACAAGCTCAAGGGACGCCTGGGCCTGAGCTTCGTTTCCTGCGTGCTCAAGCTGGGCGCCCTGCCCCTGGTGGGCTGGGCCCTGCTAAGCCTGGCCGGGGTGAGCGGCCTGGGCCTGGCCGTGGCCATGGTCTTTTTGTCCCTGCCCACCGCCACCAGCGCCTACGTGCTCTCCACCCAGATGAACTCCGACGCGGACCTGGCCGGGGCGGCCATCGTGCTCTCCACCCTGCTGGGGTTCTTTTCCCTGTCCCTGGTGGTGCTGCTTTTCGCCTGAGGCTGCCGGCTTCGCCAGGTGCGGCTATGCTGCGTTGCGGGGTGCGCTCGCTTCCTCGGCGTATCGGCATATACGCCTGCGGGGCTCGCTTGCCCGACGCCTTGCCTAGCCACGCCTGGCTGTGCCGGTGCCTGGGGATAATTTCGGCTAAAGGTTACTGTTGGGTTTCGGGGCGGGAGCCCCTCTACCCAACCTACACGATCCCTGAAAGGCGCCCCCTGGCTGCTCCCTGACGATCCTTTTTGCGCCGCGCCCGGCTTCGTGCTAAAAAGAGCGGCAAAGGAGGGCCCCATGAGCAAAATGACCGTGTTCCTTATCCGGGCCGGGGCCGGCCTGCTGGGCGGCTTCATCCTGTGGCGTCTGTTCTTCCGCGAGACCACGCCCTGGTGGACCTTCCTGGTGCTGGCGGTGATCGTGGTGGCCGCGGCCTATGCCTCGGAGATCTGGCGGCTCAAGAGCAAGCTGAATAAAAAGTAGCCCCCCCCAAAAAAATCGAACGGCCAACCCCCTTGCGGGGGTTGGCCGTTTTGCGTCGCATGGTCCGGGCTCTAGTGCTTGCCCTGCTCCACCGCCTTCAGGGCCTTGGCCCGGTCGCGCTCAAGGTCCATCTGCATGAAGCGCTTGTTTTTGGGCAGGACCAGCATGAAGCGCGGAGTCAGGTCCACCTCCACCACCGCGTCGCGGATCTTCACGGCCAGCAGGTGGCCGCCGCGTTTTTTGGCCGCGCCCAGAAAGTGCAGATGCCAGCCCGGCGCGCCGATGCCCTTCATGTAGGCCGGCGAGAGGAAGCCGATGAGTTCGCCCTGCAGGTTTTTCCACTCGAACACGGCCTGCTTTTTCGCCGCCTGGGCCAGGGGCGGATAGGGCTCCTTCTGGCGGGGCACCGAGCGGGCCTTCACGTAGTCGAACGCCCCGGTGACTCTGATCGCATAAAAATAGTTGGCGCTGGGCAGGCGGGCCTGCACCCACTTTTGGAAGCTCGCGTAGTCCAGGGGCTCGGTCAGGGAATAGCTGAGGTCGGCCTTGAAAGTGGTCACCTGGGCGAAAGGCGTGGTGGCGCTGGGGGGCACGCGGCGGGGCACCCCCTGCATGTCCACCCGGTATACCGTGCCGCCGCTGACCACCATCTCGCCGTCCAGGGCGTCGAAGGTGCCCAGGCCCAAATCGCCGTGGCGGGTCAGCTCGCCCACCTTGACCGAGCCTTGGTAGTCCCCGGCCAGCAGGGCGTCCAACAGCGACACCTGATACAGGGCCTCGCCGTCCCGGGCCGCGGCCGGGCCGGCCAAGGCCAACACCAGGGCCAGGGCGATCAGCCAGGCGCGCGGCTTCATTTTAGCCCACATATTTCACGAGTCCCGTGCTTCCGGCTGCGCCAGCCGCCGGGTGCATTTCCTTTAATAAAATGGCTCTATTCATACCAACCCCATAAATGCTTAAACCAAAATCCCTGCCGCTCGGTCCCCGTGAAATAGGTGGGCTCAGCCCTCCATCCGGGCCACGACCGCCGAGGCCATGCCCATGGTGCTCAGGGAGCCGCCCAGATCCTGGGTGGTCTCGCCGGCGGCCAGGCACCCGGCCAGGGCCGCCTCCACCCGGTCGGCCTCGTCGCCGTAGCCCAGGCTCCTGAGCAGCATGGCCCCGCAGAGGATGGCCGCGCTGGGGTTGGCCTTTCCCTGGCCCGCGATGTCCGGGGCGCTGCCGTGCACCGGCTCGAACAGGCCCGGCCCGTCGCCCAGGTTGGCGCTGGGGCACATGCCCAGCCCGCCGATGAGCCCGGCGGCCAGGTCGGAGAGGATGTCGCCGAAGAGGTTGGTGGTCACCATCACCTGGAAGTCGCTGGGCTTGAGGATCATGCGCATGGCCACCGAGTCCACCAGGGCCTCCTCGTACTCCACGCCGTCGAACTCCGCCGCCGCCCGGCGGCAGGCCTCCAAAAACACGGTGTCGGTTTTCTTGAGCACGTTGACCTTGTGAACCGCGGTCACCTTGCCGTAGCCGGCTTGCCGGGCAAACTCAAAGGCATGGCGCGCGATGCGGTAAGAGGCCGCGTCGCTGATCACCCGGGTGGCCGTGGCCACGCCCGGGCCGCGCTCGCCCTCCTCGCCGATGTAGAGCCCTTCGCTGTTTTCGCGCACGATCATCATGTCGGTCTCGGGGCGCAGGCAGTCCACGCCCGCGTAGGCCTTGGAGGGCCTGAGGTTGGCCCAGGCGCCCAGCTCCTTGCGCAGGCGCAGGATAACCTCGGCCGCGCTGGCCCCCACCGCCCCGAAGATCACCGCCTCGGCCGCCTTGGCCCCGGCCAGGGTCTCCTCGGGCATGGCCTGCCCGGTGCGCTCCAGGCAGTCGTCGCCCGCGTCGTAGTGCTTGTAGGCAAAGGGAGCCCCGGTGGCGTCCAACACCGCCAGCTCGGCCTCCACCACCTCGGGGCCCACCCCGTCGCCGCCGATTACCGCGATCTCGTGCTGCTTGCTCATTGCTGTCCTCCGCTCACCGCCGCCTGCCAGGGGGCGGCGTGCTCTTTCTCGTATTCGGCGATCTCCTGCTCGTGGGTCAGGGTCAGCCCGATGTCGTCCAGGCCCTCCAGCAGGCACTGCTTGCGGAAGGGGTCCACCGCAAAGAAGCAGGCGAACTCGCCCGGCCCGCTGAGGGTCTGCTCCTTCAGGTCCACCGTGAGCCTGTAGCCCAGGTTGGCCTCCACCCGCTTGAACAGGTCGTCCACCAGGGGCGTCTCCAGCTCGATGGGCAGCAGGCCGATCTTGTAGCAGTTGTTCTTGAAGATGTCGGCGAAGCTGGGCGCGAGGAGCACCCGGAAGCCGTAGTCCTGCAAGGCCCAGGGGGCGTGCTCCCGGCTGGAGCCGGAGCCGAAGTTCTCGCGGGCCAGCAGAATATTTGCTTCCTTGTAGTGCGGCCGGTTCATGACGAACTCGTCCACCTCGTTGCCCGCCTCGTCGAACCGGTGGTGATACATAAGCACCTCGCCGAAACCCTCCCGCTCGGTGCGCTTCAAAAACTGCTTGGGAACCAGTTGGTCCGTGTCCACATGGGCCATGTCCAAGGGAACCACCACGCCGGTGAACTTGTTGAATTTGTGCATGTCGCTCTCGTTTCGGGGGAACCCTTTTTTGAAAAAAAGGGTTCCCCCCGTCCCCCTCCCCAAAAACTTCGCCGAAAATCGCCGCCCCTGGTCCGGCCGGAGCCGGCCTGCGCGCCGGCGATTTTCGAGCAAGGGGGTGGGAACCGGGTTGACCTTTGTTTTTAAACCCTGGGATGTGGCGCGAAGCGCGCCACATCCCGCAAAGTTTTTTGAGGGGGGCGCGGGGGGAGGCTTTTTTCAAAAAGCCTCCCCCCGTCCTCTCCTACATAAACTCTCTCGGATCGCTCAGGCGGCCGTTGATGGCGCTGGCCGCGGCCATGGCCGGGCCCACCAGGTGGGTGCGGCCGCCGTGACCCTGGCGGTCCTTGAAGTTGCGGTTGCTGGTGGAGGCGCAGCGCTTGCCCGCGGGCAGCACGTCCGGGTTCATGGCCAGGCACATGGAGCAGCCGGGCAGGCGCCACTGGAAGCCCGCCTCGCTGAAGACCTTGTCCAGGCCCTCGGCCTCGGCCTCGGCCTTGACCCGCTCGGAGCCGGGCACCACCAGGGCGGTGACGCCATCGGCCACCTTCTTGCCCTTGACCACGGCCGCGGCGGCGCGCAGGTCTTCCAGGCGGCCGTTGGTGCAGGAGCCGATGAAGGCGTAGTCGATGGGCACCTGGTTCAGTTTGTCGCCGGGCTTGAGCCCCTGGTAGGCCAGGGCCTCGGCCGCGGCCTTGGCCGCCTCGCCTTGGAAGCCGGCCGGGTCGGGCGCCGTCTGGCTGATGCCCGCCACCTGTCCCGGGTTGGTGCCCCAGGTGACCATGGGTTCCAGGCCGGCCAGGTCCACGGTCTCGGTCCGCTTGAACTTGGCGTCCGGGTCGCTGGGCAGGGTGCGCCAATAGGCCACGGCCTTATCCCAGTCCTGGCCCCGGGGGGCGTGGGGGCGGCCCTCGAGCCAGGCGAAGGTGGTCTCGTCCGGGGCCACCATGCCCGAGCGGGCGCCCGCTTCGATGGACATGTTGCACATGGTCATGCGACCTTCCATGGACAGGCCGCGCACCGCCTCGCCCTGATACTCTATGGCGAAGCCGGTGGCCCCGGCCGCGCCCAGGTGGCCGATGATGTATAGGATCAGGTCCTTGGCTCCGCAGCCGGCGGGCAGGGCGCCCTCGGCCCGCATGGCCAGGCAGGGCGGCTTGTCCTGGGGCAGGGTCTGGGTGGCCAAGACGTGCTCCACCTCGCTGGTGCCGATGCCAAAGGCCAGGGCCCCCAAGGCCCCGTGGGTGGCGGTGTGGCTGTCGCCGGCCACCACGGTGGTCCCCGGCAACACCAGGCCCTGCTCGGGCATGGTCACGTGGATCACCCCGTTGCCCGCCTTTCCCCATCCGAAGTAGGGCACCCCGAACTCGGCGGTGTTGGCCTCCAGGGAGGCCAGCTGGTTCTCGGCGATCTCGTCGGCCAGGGGCCGCGCCGTGCTGTTGGTGGGGGTCACGTGGTCGCAGACCGCATAGGTCAGGTCGGGCCGCCGCACCTTGCGGCCGTCGCGCCTAAGGGCGGCGAAGGCCTGGGGCGAGGTGACCTCGTGCACCAGGTGGCGGTCGATGTAGATCAGGTCCGGCCGGCCGCTTTCGCGGCGCACCAGATGGTTGTCCCAGATTTTATCAAGCAGGGTTGGCACGGGAAATCCTTTGCCTTACGGGGTGGCCCCGCTGTTCGATTTTATAAAGACACGGGTCAATATAGCACGGCAGCCGTTAAACCAAAGCGGCTAAGACGGCTTGCCCGGCGGGGCGCTATTCCGGCGCGAGGGCAGGATAGTGCAGCCAATCGCCGCCCCGAGGCGCACCAAAAGCGTGCGTCAAGGGCGGCGATTGGCGAAACGCGGGCCGCTGCTCAGTCCAACCACTTCATCATGCCGCGCAGCTTGGCGCCCACCTCTTCCATCTGGTGCCCCTCGTCCTTGCGCAGCAGGGCGTTGTAGCGGGGGCGGTTGCACTGGTTCTCCAGGATCCACTCCCGGGCGAAGGTGCCGTCCTGGATCTCGCCCAGGATGCGCTTCATCTCGGCCTTGGCCTCGGCGGGCACCACGCGGGGGCCGCGGGTGATGTCGCCGTATTTGGCGGTGTCGGAGATGAAACGGCGCATCTTCTTGAGGCCGCCCTGGTAGATCAGGTCGATGATCAGCTTGGTCTCGTGGATGCACTCGAAGTAGGCCATCTCCGGAGCGTAGCCCGCCTCCACCAGGGTCTCGAAGCCGGCCTTCATCAGGGAGGCCAGGCCGCCGCACAACACAGCCTGCTCGCCGAACAGGTCGGTCTCGGTTTCCTCGGCGAAGCTGGTCTCGATGACCCCGGCGCGGGCCCCGCCGATGCCCCAGGCATAGGCCAGGGCGGTCTGCATGGCCGAGCCGGAGGCGTCCTGGGCCACGGCCACCAGGCAGGGCACGCCCTGGCCCTGCTCGTACAGGTCCCGGACCAGCTTGCCCGGGCCCTTGGGCGCGGCCATGATCACGTCGTTGTCCGCCGGGGGGCTGATCTGGCCGAAGTGCAGGTTGAAGCCGTGGGCGAACAAGAGGGTGGCGTCCTTTTTCATGTTGGGGGCCACATGTTGCTCATACACCGCGGGCTGCACCGGGTCGGGCAGCAGGAAGCAGATGATGTCCGCGTCCTTGACCGCCTCGCTCACCTCGGCCGGCTCCAGGCCGTCGCCCTTGACCACGTCCCAGGACCAGGAGCCCTCGCGCAGGCCCACCACCACGTTGAGGCCGGAGTCGGCCAGGTTGCGGGCGTGGGCCCGGCCCTGGCTGCCGTAGCCCAACACGCAGATGCGTTTGTCGGCCAAAAGCTTGGGGTTGGTGTCGCTCTCGTAGAAGATGTTTACGCTCATGATTGATTTCTCCGTATATGGCTAAAAACGGTTGATGACTATTCGGTGGGTAATTCTTCGGCCAGGCGCGACGCGGCCCGGCTGATGTTATAGGTGCCCTCGGGCTGGTCCATGTCTTGGCCCATGGTGGCCCAGGCGTCGGCCATGGGCCCCTGGGAGCGGGCCATGGCGATCTGGCCGGTGCGGGCCATCTCCACGATGCCGTGGGGGCGCATTATGTTGATGAAGGCCTCCAGCTTCTCGCGGTTGCCGGTCACCTCGACGATGAGGCTGTCGTTGTCCACGTGGTCCACCCGGGCCCGGAAGACGTTGACCAGTTGCAGCAGCTCGGCGCGCTCCTCGGGGTCGGCCTTGACCTTTATCAGGGCCAGGCCGCGCTCCACCCTGGGGCGCTCGGTCAGGTCGCTGATCTTGACCACGCTCACCAGGCGGCGAAGCTGTTTGACCACCTGTTCGATGATGGGGGCCTCGCCGGCCACCACCACCGAGATGCGGCTGACCTTGGGGTCGTCGGTCTCGCCCACGGCCAGGGAGTGGATGTTGAAACCGCGCCGGGCGAACAGCCCCGAGACCCGCGAGAGGACGCCGGGCTCGTTGCGCACTAAAACCGATATGGGGCTAAGGTTCTGCATGGCTCTAATCCTCTTTGGTCTGCCCGGGGCAGGGGATGAAGTCCACGTTGGCGGCGCCGCCCGGCACCATGGGCAGCACCAGGGCCTCGCGCTCCACGGCCACGTCCAGCACCACCGGCAGCTTCTTCTCCGCCGCCTCCTTGCGGGCCCACTCGATGGCCGGCGCCAGCTCCTCGGCGCTGGTGACCGCGCGGCCCAGGCCGCCGAAGGCGGTGGCCACGTCGGCGTAGGGCGGGGGCTTGAGCTCGGTCTCGGCCTGGCGCTTGTCCAGGAACAGCTCCTGCCACTGGCGCACCATGCCCAGGAAGTTGTTGTTCAGGATGATGGCCACCACGCCCACCCGGTAGCGCACCGCCGTGGCCAGCTCCTGGATGTTCATCAGGAACGAGCCGTCGCCGTCGATCAGGATCACCTCGGCTTCGGGTCGGCCCACCTTGGCCCCCATGGCGGCGGGCAGGCCGTAGCCCATGGTGCCCAGGCCGCCGCTGGTGATCAGGGTGCGGGGCTTCTTGAAGGGATAGAACTGGGCGGTGTACATCTGGTGCTGGCCCACCCCGGTGACGATCACCGCGTCCTCGGGCAGCATCTGGCCCAGGGTCTGGACTACCGCCTGGGGAGCTATGGCCTCGCTCTTGGTGGCGAAGCACATGGCGTAGCGCTCCTTCCACTGGTCGATCTGCTGGCGCCAGGCGCTGTAGTCGGGCTTGGCGTCCCACTCGGCCGCGCCCTTGGCCATCTCCCGGAGCACCGGCTTGGCGTCGCCCACGATGGGCACCAGGCAGGGCAGGTTCTTGCCGATCTCGGATGCGTCCACGTCCACGTGGATGAACGATGCGCCCGGGGCGAACTGGTCCAGCTTGCCGGTGATGCGGTCGTCCAGGCGGCTGCCCACGCACAGGATCAGGTCGGCCCGGTTGAGCGCCAGGTTGGCGTAGCCGGTGCCGTGCATGCCGGGCATGCCCAGGCAAAGCTCGTGATCGGCCGGGAAGGCCCCCAGGCCCATGAGGCTGGTGGTCACCGGCACCCCGGCCGCCTCGGCCAGCTCTTTCAGCTCGGCCTCGGCCCCGGCGGTGATGATGCCGCCGCCGGCCAGGATCACCGGCTGCTTGGCCTCCCGGAGCACCTTGAGGGCCCGGATGATCTGCTGGGGGTGGCCCCGGTAAGGAGGCTTGTACCCGGTGGGCGCGCTGGGCGCGGCCAGGAGCTGGCCGCAGGGCTGGGTCATCACGTCCTTGGGCACGTCGATCAAGACCGGGCCGGGGCGGCCGGACAGGGCCACGAAAAAGGCCTCGGCAAACACGGTGGGCAGCTCTTCCACGCTGGACACCTGGTAGTTGTGCTTGGTGATGGGCATGGTGATGCCGCGCATGTCCGCCTCCTGGAAGGCGTCGTTGCCCAGCAGGTTGCTGGTCACCTGGCCGGTGATGGCCACCATGGGGGTGGAGTCCATGAAGGCGTCGGCCAGGCCGGTGACCAGGTTGGTGGCCCCGGGGCCGGAGGTGGTCATCACCACCCCCACCTTGCCCGTGGCCCGGGCGTAGCCCTCGGCCATGTGGGCCGCGCCCTGCTCGTGGCCCACGATGATGTGCTTGATCTCGCCGTCGCGGAACAAGGCGTCGTAGACCGGCATGATCGAGCCGCCGGTCATGCCGAAGATAACCTCCACGCCCTGATGCTTGAGACAGGCCACCACCGCGTCGGCGCCGGTGTAGGTCTGGGGGCTTGCGGGCTTGGTCGGTGTGTTCATGGCGTCATCTCCCGATGGGGCGGCGGGCTGGGCGCCCGGCGCCGCGCTCATCTGCTGGTTGAGCATGCGGGTGAGTTGATTGTCCGCCGCCAGGACGGTTGCTTGCTTTAACGGAGTCATGATTAACCTCTAGTTGCCTTTGAGCACTGCCCCGGCCGCGGCGCTGCCCACCAGGGCTGCGTAGCGGGCCAGGGCGCCGCGGGTGAACTTGGGCTGGGGACGCTGCCAGTTCTTTTGGCGGGCGTCCAACTCGGCCTGGTCCACTTTCAGTTCGATACTGCGGGCCGGGATGTCCAGGGCGATTACGTCGCCGTCTTGCACCAGGCCCAAGACGCCGCCCGATACGGCCTCCGGGGATACGTGGCCGATGGCCGCGCCCCGGCTGCCGCCGGAAAAGCGGCCGTCGGTCACCAGGGCCACCTTGCCGTCCAAGGGGCCGCCGGAGATGAGGGCGGTCAAGGCCAACATCTCGCGCATGCCCGGGCCGCCGGCCGGCCCCTCGTAGCGCACCACGATCACCTCGCCGGGCTCTATGGCCTCGGCCCCGTAGGCGGCCACCGCGTCTTCCTCGCAATCGAAGCAGCGGGCCGGGCCGGAGAAGACCTTCATCTCCTCGGCCACCGCCGCCGCCTTGACCACGCAGCCGTCCGGGGCCAGGTTGCCGCTGAGCACCGCGATGCCGCCCTCTTGGCTCAGGGGAGACTCCAGGGTGTTGATCACCCGGCGTCCCAGGGCCTCGTGCTCCGAGAGCCCCTGGCTCAGGTAGTCGGCGATGCTCTGACCGCCCACCGCCGGACAGGTGGTGTCCAGCAGGGGCTCCAGGGCCTTCATCACCGCGCCCACCCCGCCGGCCGCGTCCAGATGCTCCAAGCGGTGCTCTCCCGCCGGGGAGAGCTTGCACAAGTGGGGGGTCTGTTTGCTCAAGCGGTCGAAGTCGGCCAGGCCGAAGCCGGCCCGCGCCTCGTGGGCGATGGCCGGCAGGTGCAGGCAGGTGTTGGTGCTGCCGCCCAGGGCCAGGTCCACCCGGCAGGCGTTGGCGAAAGCCGCTTCCGTGAGGATGTCCAGGGGCTTCAGGCCCCGCCGGAGCACCTCCACCGCCGCCCGGCCGCTGGCCTCGGCCAGCTCGGCCCGGCGGGGGCTCTGGGCCAGGGCGGTGGCGCCTCCCGGCAGGGCCAGGCCCAGGGCCTCGCAGAGGCAGGCCATGGTGTTGGCGGTGAACATGCCCGCGCAGGAGCCGGGGCCGGGACAGGCGGCGCACTCCAGGGCGGTGAGCTGCTCGGTGCTCCACTGGCCGGACTGCACCCGGGCCACGCCCTCGAACACGCTGATCAGGTCCACCAGGCCGCCCTCGTGCTTGCCCGCGGCCATGGGCCCACCGGTGAGCATCACCGCGGGCAGGTTCAGGCGGGCCGCCGCCATGAGCATGCCGGGCACGATCTTATCGCAGGAGGCGATGAGCACCAGGGCGTCGAAGCCGTGGGCGTTGGCCATCAGCTCCACGCTGTCGGCCACCACCTCTCGGCTGGGAAGGGACGCGTGCATGCCCGCGTGGCCCATGGCCAGGCCGTCGCAGATGCCGATGGTGTTGAACTCCATGGGGGTTCCCCCGGCGGCGCGCACCCCGTCGGCGGCCAGCTTGGCCAGCCGGTCCAGGTGCATGTGGCCGGGCACCACGGTGTTGTAGGAGTTGGCGATGCCCACCAGGGGGCGCTCCATGTCCGCGTCCTTGAGGCCCAGGGCCCGGAGAAGGGAGCGCTGGGGCGCGCGGGAGGCGCCTTTGGTCACTTGGTCGCTGCGGTGCTTCATCTTGCTTTTCTTTCCTTGGCGGCCTCCGGCCGGCCAAAAGCGGCGGGCTCGGGAGGTGAGGCGGCCGGGGATGCGCGCGACAAAAAATCGTCTGCGCGGCCCCGGGGCCGCTGTCTTGCAATCAGGTTGTGAGCTGAGAGAGTTTGCGGCCCCTAGAGGGGCAGGATAATTACCGAGGGTACCAACAAGAGTACGCCGAGGATGGCGCTGAGCAGGGAGGCGGAGCGGAAGGGAGCGTGGGACGCGGGCTTACGCGTCATACTGGGTTGGTTTTTTCGCCTCATGGCTGGTCCTCCGGTGAATTCGGAATATAAAGGCTCTACCACCACCCAGGGGGCTTGTCAACGTTAAGGCGGGCTTTTTTGCGCCTGTAACGGCATAGTTACTAAAAATTTGCCCGAGCGGTTGTTCAGTTTCGGGGGCTGGAACCGCCGCAAACTGAACATATTGGCCGGTTTGGGCGCACATGTTCATCGCGTCGGGCCAAAATAAAATTTTTCCCCAAAAAGTAGGGGCGCCGGCGGGCGGCGCCGGGCCTCAGCCCCGCTTGGCCCACAGGCTGAACCAGGTGAACTCCGCCTCGCGGCGCTTGAGGATTTTGTATCCTCGACTGAACAACAGGTCGCTCAGCGGCCCCACCTGGGAGCGCATTACCCCCGAGACGATCAGTTCGGGAAAGCCGTCCAGGTCCCGGGGCGGGGACCAGAGCTCCCGTTGCACCGCCCAGGGCAGGTTGGCCAAAACCATCCCCGCGGGCCGGTCCAGGAATCCCCCGGCCGGCCCTTCGGCCACCTCCATGTCCAAGCCGTTGATATCGGCGTTGTTTTTGGTGGTGGTCACGCACAGGGGGTTCAGGTCCACGGCCAGAACCTCTTGCGCCCCCCAGGCCACGGCGGCCAGGGCCAGGATGCCGGTGCCGCAGCCCAGGTCCAAGACCCGGCCCAGGGGGCCCTGGCTCCGGCGCAGGCGCAGCAGCTCCAGGCAGTGGCGGGTGGTGGGGTGCAGGCCCGAGCCGAAGACCAGGCCCGGGTCCACCAGCAGGCGCCGCGCCCCGGGCGGGGGCGGGGCCGGGGCCCAGGCCGGGCAGAAGTAGAGGTCGCCCACCAGCATGGGCTCCAGCTCCAGGCCCCCCTGCCACTCGTCGTAGCTGAGGCGGTGGAGCTGCCTGAGGGCCAGCTCGCCGTTTTTGAGCAGGGATTCCACCTGCTTGTCGGCCGGGGCCGAAAAGAACAGAAAGCTGGTCTCGTCCTCCTGCCACAGGCCCAGGTAGCCGGGCCCCAGGCCGGAGGCCAGGTGGCGGGCGTCGCCGGTCAGCTCGTATATGTATAGTTGATCGTAAGGCGGGCGTGACATGGGCAAGGACGCCTACGGGCAATAGGGGCCCCCCGGCTCCCCCGGGAAGCCCCTACTATATTATAAGCCGATTGGGTCCGTGCGCCCCGGGGCGGCTAGGCCTCCAGGACGAAGATCACTTCCAGGCGCACCCGGTACTCGGAGATCTGGTTTTCCGCCACCGATACGCGCTGTTCGATGACCTTCATGCCGGTGATGCCCCGAAGGGTGCGGGAGGCCCGCTCAAAGCCCACCTTGATGGCGTCGTCAAAGCCCACCGGGCTGGCGGCCACGATCTCGGTTACCCGCGCAACACGTTTCTCACCCATGAATAACCTCCCTCTCGCGGAAAAGTTCACTCAACTGAACACGCAATAATGTTTTTCTTCAGTCAGGAGTCGGGCCCCGCGGGCCGGGTCTGATCCAGCCGCGCCACTAACCCAGGTCAGGCTATCATATCGTTAAAAGCACGGACAAGGTGAAATGTTTTTGGCCGCCTGGCCACGGGGCCGGGAGGCCCGCGCCCGTTTGTGCCAGATTGCACTTTGTTCTTGACACTCAACTGCACCGGGTCTATAAACGCCTAGTCAGCCCGCTAAACCGATTTATTATGGAAACTCCGGAGCGGGCAGGAATGTTCAGCAAGCCGCCAAAAGCCGTATGGGACCACCTGGCTCTGGTGATGCAGGTGGGCCTGACCTTCGCCGGATCAGTGCTTTTTTGCCTGTTCATCGGCTACTGGCTGGGCGAATGGTTGGGCGGCAAGGCGATCTTCATAGTGGTGTTCATCTTGCTGGGCATCGCGGGCGGTGGCTACACGGTCTACCGTCAAATATCGGAGTTGGGGTTAGACCCCGAGGACGACGAAGTTGGACGCAACGGCGAGAAACACTGAGGGTCCCACCGGCGCTTTCGTAAAGCAGGTGATCACCCGGGCTCTGCTGTTCGCCGTGGCCGCCGCCCTCATCCTCACCCTGACCGGCCAGTCCGACTGGGCCCGGGGCGTGGCCCTGGGCGCCATCGCCTCGGTGGCCAACTTCCTGGTAATGGCCTGGCTGCTTCCCCGCGCTCTGGATCCGGCCCGGCGCAGGGGCCAGGCCTTCACCGTGGTCTCGGTGGTCCTGCGCTTCGCCTTGATGGCCGCGGCCCTGGCCGTGGCCTTGTCCATGCCCGCCCGGGTGGCCCCCCTGGCCGTCGCGGCGGGGCTTTTCATGGTTCAGTTCACCCTTCTCAGCGACCGCTTCATGGGCGGGCGTCTGGTGGGTTCCCCTAGCGAGAGCAAATAGCGCCGTGAACGAGCTGACCAACATACCGCATTGGTACCTGACCCTGGGCGGCTACCGCCTGGAGTTCAACTCCGAGACCTTGATCATGTCCTGGATAGTCATGGCCGTGATCATAGCCTTCGGCGTCATGTCCACCCGCAAGCTGGCCTTCCTGCCCGGTCCCTGGCAGACCCTGGGCGAGGTTATGGTCAGCGCCTTCCGGGGCCTGGTCGACGACGCCTTGGACGAGAACAACCGGCACTACTTCCCCCTGATCATCACCGTGTTCCTGTTCATCTGGTTGAGCAACATGCTGGGGGTGATCCCGGGGCTTAGCGAGCCCACCAAGGACCTCAACACCCCCTTGGCCTACGGCATCCTGGGCTTTTTCATCGCCCACTACGCCGGCATAAAGACCAAGGGCCTCAAGGCCTATCTCAACGAGTACGTTCAGCCGATGTTCTTCATGGCTCCGTTGAACATCATCGGCGAGCTGTCCAAGGTGGTGTCCATCTCTTTCCGTCTCTACGGCAACATCATGGGCGGATCGATCATCATCCTGGTGGTCAGCGACCTGGTCTACGGCCTGGTGCTGCCCCCGGCCTTGAACGCCTTCTTCGGGCTGTTCGTGGGGACGATTCAGGCCTTCGTGTTCACCATGCTGACCCTGGTCTACATTTCGGTTCAGACCAAGTAGGAATCGCTTAATGGCCTTTAGCACGGAAACTTGGGTACAGGCCGCGGCCTTCTTGGGGGCCGGATTCGCGGTGGGCTTCGGCGCCATCGGCGCCGCCCTGGGCGAGGGCTACGCCGCGGGCAACGCCTCCCGGGCGATCGGCAAGAACCCCGCCATGAGCGGGCCCATCCTCAAGAACATGCTCATCGGCCAGGCGGTGGCCGAAAGCGCGGGCATCTTCGCCCTGGTCATCGCCATGCTCCTGGCCTTCCTCAATGTCGAGGGCGCCCCCATGATCGAGGCCTGGGCCCTGCTGGGCTCCGGGCTGGCCATGGGCCTGAGCGCCATCGGCTCCGGGGCCGGCGGCGGCTTCCCGGCGGCGGAAGCCTGCCTGGGCATCGCCGACAACCCCCCCACCCAGGGGGCCCTGACCACCAACATGCTCATCGGCTCGGCGGTCAGCCAGACCCCGGCCATCTTCGGCATGGTGGTGGCCTTCATGCTCATGTTCATCGACTGGTCCAGCCAGCCCCTGTGGCCCGGCTGGGCGGCGGTGTTGGGCGCGGGCCTCTCGGTGGGCCTGGCGGCCATCGGCTCGGGCGTGGGCTCGGGCATGCCCGCCGGCAGCGCCACCGCGGGCATGGCCCGCCAGCCCGGCGCGGCCACGGCCATCCGCACCAACATGCTCATCGGCTCGGCGGTCAGCCAGACCCCGGCCATCTTCGGCATGGTGGTGGCCTTCATGCTCATGTTCGTGGACTGGTCGAGCGCTCCGCCCTGGCCCACCTGGGCCGCCCTTTTGGGCGCCGGGCTCTCCACCGGCCTGAGCGCCATCGGCCCGGGCATCGGCAACGGCTTCACCGCCCAGGAGGCCTCCATGGGCATCGCGCGGGTGCCGGAGTCCTCGGGCCCGGTGACCACCACCATGCTCATCGGCCAGACGGTGGCCCAGTCCACGGTCATCTACGGTTTCTTGGTCAGCCTGATCCTGCTGTTCATCCCCCGCGAGGCGTCCGAGGCCATGGTGGCCTGGGTGGCTCCCCTGTCCGCCGGCATCTGCATGGGCTTCGGCGGCATCGGCCCGGGGGTGGGCGAGGGTCTGGCCGCGGCCTATACGGTCAACCGCATCGCGCGCAACGCGGAGGGAGTCAGCGTGCTCCTTACCCGGGTGATGCTGGTGGGCCAGGCGGTCAGCGAGTCCACGGGAATCTACTCGCTCATCGTCGCATTGTTGCTTTTGTTTGTGATTTAAACACTCGGGCCCCCAAGGGCCCCTGGGATTTGTTCATCATTGGAGGAATAGGAAATGGCCATTGAAGGCGCGGATCTGGTGAGAGCGGCAGCCTTGATGGGTGCTGGCCTGGCCATGGGCCTGGGCGCCATCGGCCCCGGAGTGGGCGAGGGTTTCGCGGCGGGCAAGGCCTGCGAGGCCATCGGCCGCAACCCCAAGGAAGCGGGCCTTCTGACCCGCACCATGCTGGTAGGTCAGGCAGTGTCCGAGTCCACCGGCATCTACTCCCTGGTGGTGGCGCTGCTGTTGATCTTCGTGGTCTAGGCCGGAGGTCGGGCCCATGATCAGTATCAACGCCACGCTGCTGGTGCAGATCGTCAATCTGCTGGTGCTTATCTTTATCCTTAACAAGATAATGTATAAGCCGCTGGCAAAGATGATCAACGAGCGCTCGGCCACCATCAAGGGCGGCATCGCCGAGGCGGTGGCCCTTAAGGACAAGGCGGCCGAGAACCAGACCCAGTACCAGCGGCAGCTAGGCCAAGGCCGTCAACAGGTGCGCGACCGCCTGGAACAGGTGCGCCGCCAGGCCGAGGACGAGGCTCGCCAAATCGTCGACAAGGCCCAGGCTCAGGCCCGGACCGAATCGGACAAGCTGGTGGCCGAAATCCAGGGCCAGATGGCCCAGGCTCAAGGCGAGATACGCGCCCAAGCCGAGGAAGTGGCCAGAACCATGGCCAGCCGCGTGCTGGGCAGGGAGGTCTCGTGAAAGCCATCCATCTGACAGCCCTGGCACTGTTGGCGGCGCTGTTGCTGGCCGCCGGGCCTGCCCTGGCCGCCGAAGCGGCCGCGGAGCCGGCCTGGAGGGTCTATTGGAACTGGGGCTGGAAAATACTCAACTTCCTGGTCCTGGCCTTCCTGATCGTCAAAATGGCCAAGAAGCCCCTCAAGGACTTCTTCACCAGCCAAAAGGCCCAGGTGGCCGCCGAGCTGGAGGAGATGAACAAGGTCAAGGCCGCGGCCGAGGCCGAGCTCAAGGCCATCGAGGAGCGGACCGCCGGACTGGCCGCCGAGCTGGAGGAGTTCGAAAACATCATGGCCATGAGCGCCGAGCGCGAGCGCAAGCGCCTGCTGGAAGAGGCCGCCTCCGAGTCGGAGATGGTGGTGGAGCGGGCCAAGCTGCAGGCCGAGATGAACCTGGCCGAGGCCAAGCGCGACCTGGCCAAGGAGATCGTGGGCCTGGCCGCGGAGCTGGCCGAGGAGAAGCTCAAGGAGGCGGTGCAGACCGCCGACCAGACCCGCCTGCTCGACGAGTTCACCGCCAACGCCCACGCAGCCAAGAGCTAAGCCATGGCCATCATCACCATTAGCAAGGAGTTCGCCTCCGGGGGCCAAATTCTGGCCCAGCGGCTGGCCGAGGAACTTGGCTACCGCCTGGTGGGGCGCAAGGTGCTGGCCGAGCTGGCCGCGCGCCTGGACCTCTCCGAGGGCGAGGCCGAGCTGCTCAGGCGGGGCGAGGACAACAGCCTGTTCAAGATGCTCGACGAGGTGTTTTTGCACACCGTCCGGCGCATCGCCCAAAAGCCGGAGTCGGCCCTGGACGACCACGCCTACTTCAAGGCGGTCAAGGAACTGATCCAGGGCGTGGCCGACCAAGGCGACGCGGTCATCGTGGGCTGGGGCGGACAATACCTCCTGGCCGGCCAGCCGGAAACCCATCACCTCCGGGTGGTGGCCCCTCTGGAGGAGCGGGCCCGCCGTTGCGCCTCCCTGGACCGTTGCGACTCGCGCGACGCCCAGAGCGAGTGCGAGCGCCAGGACCGCATCAGCTCCAGCTACATCAAGCACTACTTCAAGCGCGCCTGGGACGATGCCACGGCCTACAAGCTGGTGCTCAACGCCGGGGCTCTGGATTTCGAGTTCGACAAGGCCTTGGGGATCCTCAAGGCCGCCCTGTAGCCCGGCCCATTTCCCGATTTAAACAGGGGTCTTCCCATGCGGGAGGCCCCTTTGCGTTGCCCTCCACGGCCGGGCGCGGCTTTTCCCCGCGCCCATCTGGTGTTATGCTTGCTTGGACACCCTGTTGGGGAGGAGCCTTTTGACCTTTTATCCCGCCTTGCTCGATCTCAAGGACCGCCTGGTGCTGCTGGTGGGCGGCGGGCGCGTGGCCTCGCGCAAGCTGGCCTCGCTGCTGGCCGCCGGAGCCCGGGTGCGCCTGGTTTCCCCGGAGCTGGCCCCCGAGACCCGGGAGCTGACCGGGGACCCCAAGGTGGAGCTTTTTTCGCGCGGCTTCGAGCCCGCCGACCTGGAGGGGGCCTGGCTGGTGGTCTGCGCCACCAGCGACGAGGCGCTCAACCGGGCGGTGGCCGCCGCCGGCGAGCAGGCCGGGGTTTTCGTAAACGTGGTGGACGTGCCGCCCTTGTGCTCGTTCATCGTGCCGGCGGTGGTGCGCCGGGGCGAGCTGACCGTGGCGGTGAGCACCGGCGGGGCCTCGCCCGCCGCGGCCCGCCGCCTGCGCCAAAGGCTCGACGATGAGTTCGGGCCCGAGTGGGGCCCCTATTTGGCCGTGCTGCGGGCCGCCCGCGCCCGGCTCACCGCCCTGGGCCGCCCGGCGGCCGAGAACCGGCCGGTGTTCTACCAGCTGGTGGACTCGGAGCTGTTCGAGCGGGTGGCCGCATCCGACGCGGCCGGGGTGGAGGCGGTGCTGGCCCGGGAGCTGGGGCCCGGCTTCTCCCTGGCCGAGCTGGGCCTGTCCGCCGGCGACCTGGCCCCGGAAGGGAGGCCGCCCAAGTGAGCACCGTTTTGCATTGGGCCACCCTCATCGCCTACGTGGCGGGGGGCCTGGTCTCCATCGCCTATCTGGGCAAGCAGCGCGCGGGCCTCTACCGCATGGGGCTGGCCGTGCTCTGGGTGGGTTTCGGCCTGCACAGCGCGGCCCTGGCCGCGGCCTGGGCCCAGGACGGCATGCTGCCCGCGGCCAACCTGCGCCAATCCCTGGACCTGTTCTCCTGGGCCATCATGGGCGCGGCCCTGGTGGTCAACCTGCGCCTGGACCTGAAGATCATGGGCGCGGTGGCCGGGCCGCTCTGCGCCCTGATGCTCCTGGCCGCCTCGGTGCTGCCCAAGGTGCAGGGAGTCACCAGCCCGGCCTTCAAGAGCCTGTGGATCGTGGCCCACGTGCTGGCCATCATGGCCGGCTACGGCCTGCTGGCCCTCACCTTTTTGGGCGGGGTGCTCTATCTTCTCCAGGACCACGCCCTCCGGGCCAAGAAGCTGGGCCCGGTTTTCCAACGCCTGCCCAGCCTGGGCCGCCTGGACTCGCTTAGCCACACCAGCCTGGTGGCCGGCTTTCTGCTCATGACCATCGGCCTTATCACCGGTGCGGTCTATGCCCAGATGACCCTGGGCTCCTACTGGCGCTGGGATCCCAAGGAGGTCTGGGCCCTGATCACCTGGCTGCTCTACGCCGCCCTGCTGCACACCCGCCTGGTGCAGGGATGGCGGGGCCGCCGGGGCGCCTGGCTGGCTTTGGCCGCCTTCGCGGTGCTGGTGTTCACCTTCCTGGGCGCGGGCCTGTTGTTCCCCGGCTACCACAGCTTCGCCTCCCTGGCCGGCTTCGGAGGGGCCACCCCGTGAAGCTTGTCCTGGTGGGCCTGAGCCACAAAACCGCGCCCCTGGCCGTGCGCGAGTGTCTGGCCCCGCCGCCCGAGGCGGTGGGCGGGGAGCTGGAACGCTGCGCGGCCCTGCCCGGGGTGCGCGAGGCCTTTTTGGTCTCCACCTGCAACCGGGTGGAGGCCCTGGCCGTGCTGGACGACCAGGCCGACCCCGGCGTGGTTACCGGCTGGCTGGCCGCCGACCGGGGAGTGGGCCCCGATCAGATCGAGCCCCATCTCTACGCCCACCAGGACCTGGACGCGGTGCGCCATCTCTACCGGGTGGCCTCCAGCCTGGATTCGCTGGTGGTGGGCGAGCCCCAGATTTTGGGGCAGATCAAGGAGGCCTACCGCGCGGCCACCGAGGCCGGCACCAGCCGCGCGGTGCTCAACCGCCTGCTGCACAAGACCTTCCAGGTGGCCAAACGGGTGCGCTCGGAGACCAACATCGGCGGGGCGGCGGTGTCCATCTCCTTCGCGGCGGTGGAGCTGGCCAAGAAGATTTTCGACTCCCTGGAGGGCCTCACCGCCATGGTGGTGGGGGCCGGGGAGATGGCCGAGCTGGCCCTGGAGCACCTGGTGGGCCAGGGGGTGAGCCGGGTGCTGGTGGCCAATCGCACCCTGGACAGGGCGGTGGAGCTGGCCCGGCCCTTTGGCGGCGAGGCCCTGGAGCTGGGGGAGCTGCCCCGGGTGCTGGGCTCGGTGGACATCGTGATCACCTCCACCGGAGCCATGCTGCCGGTGATCAGCCTGGAGATGGCCCGCCAGGCCCTCAAGAAACGGCGGGGCCGCCCCCTGTTTTTCATCGACATCGCGGTGCCCCGCGACGTGGCCCAGGAGGTTGGGGAGCTGGACGGCTGCTATCTCTACGACATCGACGACCTGAGCTCGGTGGTGGAGGCGGGCAAGGCCTCCCGGGCCGAGGCCGCCGAGGAGGCCGAGCGCATCGTGGCCGAGGAGGTGGTCAAGTTCATGGCCTGGCTCAAGGGCCTGGAGGCGGTGCCCACCATCAGCGCCCTGAGCGTCAAGGCCGAGCATATACGCACCGCAGAGCTCAACCGCACCCTCAAGGACCTGGGCATCAGCGACCCGGAGCAGGCCGCCGCCCTGGACCGCCTGACCCAGGCCCTGGTCAAGAAGCTGATCCACGACCCCATCATGTTCGTCAAGCACGCCAGCCACGACAAGAGCGACGACACCCGGCGGGAGCAGCTCGCCCTGGTCAGGCGCATCTTCAATATCGAGGAAAACGGACAGGACTAGCGGCTGGCTTCGCCACTGTGCCCGAGGTGGGCGGTTGGCCGGAAATCTTCTGGATCAGTGTGGGCCGGGTAGAGCGCAACGAAACCCGACAATCCCCTTTTCCGGGTGGCCCCGACAGCTTGCTGTCGGGGTTGCCTCGCTCTGGCGGGGCAACAAGAGGTCAGGCAGGCGGCTCGGTTCGGCGAGGCAACGTCATTTGAACGCGGCCATCCCTTGCCAAGCAGAGATTGCTTCGCTCCGCTCGCAACGACACCCTTGTTGTTCACGGATTCCTTTCCCTGCTGCCCCCGAGAGCTTGCCTCTCGGGGCCGCGCCAGCGGCGCGGCAAGAAACTCTTGCCCTTGGCCGCCGCATGACAATTTCAGGGAAGATCGCCACGGCACGGCGGGAGAGCCCGCCTTGCTTCGACAACTCTCCCAGCCGCCGCGCCTCGCGATGACCGTCTATTTCTGAAAAGAGGCAGAGGCGGAAGATAGTCTGGTTCCCCTACCGTAATCCCCGCCTTATTCCTGGGGCTCCTCCGGCATCTCGCAGGGCTCGGCCTTGCCTCCGCTGCCCTTGCCCCGCTGCAGGGCGTCGGCCAGGCAGATCAGGGTCATGACCAAGAGCACCGACTTGATGGCGTAGTTGGACACGAACACCCCCAGGAAACGGGGGCCGATCATCTCGGGGGACAGGCCGGCGAAGGCCCCTTCGTAGTTGAAGTAGGCCATGGACCAGGACAGGGACAGGATAAAGCCGGTGAGGGTGGCCAGCAGGAGGCGGAACACGTGGGGCGCGGTGCGGCGCTCCTCGGCCCGGGCCTGACGGTGGCGGACAGTGAAATAGGGGATCACCAGGCACAGGGCCAGACCCAGGTACATGGCATAGAGGTGCATGGGGAAGCTGCAGAACAACAGCAGGTCGCTGGCCAGCAGCAGGGACAGGGCCAGCAGGGACAGCTTGCCCAGCCAAAGGAACTTCAGCTTGAACTCCATGCTCGTCTCCCGGACGGCTTCGCTTGGGTTTGAGGCCCCATTATAGTCCAGGGGCGGCCGGGGTTGAAGGGCCATCTTAGTGACAAGCAAAAAGACTGACCGGCATAGCTTGAAGCCGGGGCCTGGGAGGCTTAGATTTAGTAAATAGGTTATTCATCACCCGGCTTCCCGCCGGACCTGGGAGAGTTAAATGCGCCGCTGGCCGAGTATCGCCCTAGCCCTGACCCTCATGTTCGTGTTGCCCGCCCTGGCCTGGGCCGCGCCCACCCGCCACAAGCTGTCCAACGGCCTCACCGTGATCGTGGCCGAGAACCACGAGGCCCCGGTGGCCGCCTTCCAGGTATGGGTGCGGGCCGGCTCCATATACGAGAAAAAGGGCGAGTACGGCATCACCCACCTCATCGAGCACATGATCTTCAAGGGCACCCCCCGCCGCCCGGCCGGCCAGATGGCCGGGGCCATCGAGGCCCTGGGCGGCGAGGTCAACGCCTACACCACCTTTGACCACACCAACTACTACGTGGTGGCGGCCAGCGCCTCGGCCCCCCAGGCCCTGGACATCCTGGCCGACGCGGTGGTCAACGCCTCCTTCGACGCCGGAGAGCTGGCCAAGGAAAAAGAGGTGGTGATCGAAGAGATCCGCATGAACCTGAACAACCCCAACCGGCGCATGGGCTGGCGGGTGTTTTCCCAGGCCTTCGGCGACACCCCCTACGGCCGGCCCATCATCGGCAGCATCGCCTCGGTCAAAAACATGAGCCGCCAGGACATCCTGGACTACAAGGCCCGCTGGTACCGCGCCCCCAACATGCTCCTGGTGGCCGTCGGCGACTTCAAGACCGCCGAGATATTGCCCCTGATCCAAAAGGCCTTCGCGCCCCTGAGCAAGCAGCCGGCCCCCGAGTTCACCCTGCCCCAGGACCCGCGCCCGGCCGGCCCGCGCCTCAGCGTGATGCGCGACAAGGTCAAGCAGGCCACCATCAGCCTTACCTGGACCACCCCCGGCCTGCCCGACCCGGTGGTTTATCCCCTGGACATGGCCGCCACCGTCCTGGGCGACGGCGAGACCAGCCGCCTGTGGTCGCGGCTCAAGGAAAACAAGGGCCTGGTGGACTCGGCCGACGCCGGGGCCTACACCCCGGAGGCCATCGGCCTGTTCGAGGTGGAGGCCTCCCTGGCCCCGGACAAGGTGGCCGCCGCCTGGCCCGCGCTTATCAGCGAGGCCATGAGCCTGTGGCAACAGCCGCCCAGCGGGGCCGAGCTCAAGCGGGCCCGGGTCAACCTGGCGGCCAGCTTCGTGCGCGGCCGCCAGACCATGCAGGGCCAGGCCCGCGAGCTGGGCTACTTCGAGATGTTCCGGGGCGGCTTCGAAAAGATCGACACCTACACCCAGCGTTTCAACTCGGTGGATGCGGCCGCGGTGGCCGCCGCCTCCCGCCAATGGATGCAGCCGGCCCGGCTGTCGGTGGTGATCCAGCTGCCCGAGGGCGCCCCGGCCCCGGATCTGGCCGCGCTCCAAAAAGCGGCCAACGCGGCCTTCAACGCGCCCGTGGCCCAGGCCGCGGCTGTTGACCAACCCCGGCGGGTGGTGCTGGCCAACGGCCTGACCCTGCTGATCAAGCCGGCCCACGCCGTGCCCCTGGTCTCCTACCTCTTGGCCGCGCCCGGCGGCCAGGCGGCCGAGGCCCCCGGCCAGGCCGGGCTCTATTCCCTGTGGGCCGGTTCGGTCACCCGGGGAGCGGGAGACATGACCTACGAGGCCCTGACCCGCGAGCTGGAGGACATGGCCGCCGGCCTCAGCGGCTTTTCGGGCAAGAGCAGCGCGGGGCTCAGGGGCAGCTTTCTGGCCATCGACTGGCAGCGGGGCCTGGAGCTTTTGACCAAGGTGTGGACCCAGGCCAGCTTTCCGCCGGAGCAGGTGGCCAAGGCCAAGGCCGAGCAACTGGCCGCCCTGCGCTCCCAGATGAACTCGCCCATCGCCCGGGCCTTCAAGCGCTTCCGGCGTCTGGTCTACGGCGACCATCCCTATGGCAGCGACCCGCTGGGCACGCCAAAGAGCCTGGCCAAGCTGGACCGGGCCGCGCTGAAGCAGGCCATGGCCCGCATCAAGGGGCCGGGCGGCTGCGTGCTGGCCGTGGTGGGCGACGTGGACCCGGCCGAGGTCGTGGCCGAGGTCAAGCGTCAACTGGGCGGGCTGGACGGCAAGGCGGCGGCGGTCAAGGTGCCGCCCATCGCGCCGCCGGCCAAGCCCAAGAAGGAGACCATAGACGAGCCCCAGGCCCGCCAGAGCCAGATCCTCATGGGCTTCGTGGCCCCGGGCGTGGCCAGCCCGGAGCGCTGGCCCCTGGAGCTGGCCGACGCGGTGCTGGGGGGCATGGGCGGGCGGCTCTTCTCCGACCTTCGGGACAAGCGCTCCCTGGCCTACTCGGTGCAGCCCTTCTACAGCCCCGGCCTGGGCGGCGGCGTGTTCGGCTTTTATATGGGAGTGGGTCCGGGCAAGGAGCCCGCCGCCCTGGGGGGCCTGGGCGAGCATTTGAGCGCCATGCGCTCCCAGGCGCCGGCCCCCAAGGAGATGGCCCGGGCCAAGGCCTATTACCTGGGCCAGCACGCCATCGCCCTGCAGAGCTACGCGGCCCAGGCCATGGCCCTGACCGCCGGCGAGCTGGACGGCATGGGCTGGCTGTTCTACACCACGGTGCCGGCCAAGGTGAAGGCGGTCAGCGCCGCCCAGGTGGAGCAGGCGGTGGCCAAGTACTTGAACCCGGCCCACCAGGCGCTGCTCATAGCCGGGCCCCAGGCCAAGAAATGATCTAAAGGGGATGTGGAGCCGAGAGGGCCCGCCGGTCGGAGGATCTAAGGCTTAGTTGCGGGCCTGGCTCAGTTCGTCTTTTACGTTGTTGGTGATGTCGTCGATGTTCTGGTCCACCACGGTGTTCACCTGGCGGTCGGCAATGTCCACCGCGTCCTGCACCGCATCGTCCACCGCATCGTTGGCCGCCTCGCCCACGCCTCCGCCTCCGCCGCTGCAGGCCGGGACCAGGAACAGGCAGCACAGGAGCAGCCAGCAGGCCGCGAGCAGGCGGGCGGAACGAAAAGACATGCGGCTCTCCTGGTAAAGTAAGCGGACCATTGGGAGTTTATAGATAAATTGGCGGCTCCTGGCAAGCAAAAGCGTGTTTGGCCCTGGCTGGGCCTGGTCTTGCTGAGCGCCTTTTTGGCGGCCGGCTGCGGGGGCGAGTTCTGGGGCACGGTGGGCGACTGGGAGCCCGGCGAACTGGGTGGCCTGTCTTCGCCGGGCCAGCCCCCCGCTGCGCCGCCCGCCGCCGGGCCCCATATAAAGGGATGATTACAGGGGGCCGGGCGAGTAGAATGCTCTAATCATGGAGCCCGCCAGCATCGCCGCGCCGCCCCCCGCGCCAACCACCCGCCACGACCGCCGCGCCTGGGCCATCCTGGTGGTGTGCCTGTGGGGCTTCCTCTTCTCCACCTTTTACCGCGTCTCGGTCACGGTCATCCTGCCCGAGCTTTCCCGCGACCTCAGCCTCAGCGTGAACCAGCTCAGCGACGCCTCGGCCGCCTTTTTCTACGCCTTCGCGGTGAGCCAGATTCCCCTGGGCCTGGTGCTGGACCGTTGGGGCTCGCGCCGGGTGATGACCGTGCTGGCCGCCTGCGGGGTGGCCGGCTCGATCATCTTCGCCATGGCCGGCTCCCTGGCCACCCTCACCCTGGGCCGCGTGTTCATGGGCCTGGGCATGAGCTGCAACATGATCGGCACCATGGTCCTGGTGGGCGCCTGGTTCCCGGCCAACCGTTTCGCCACCATCACCGGGATCCTGGTGGGGGTGGGCATGACCGGCCAGCTCCTGGCGGCCACCCCCCTGGTGCTCTTGTCCCAGGCCTTGGGCTGGCGGGGGGCCTTCGGGCTGATGGCGGCCATCAACGCGGTGCAGGGGATGTTCCTGTGGCTGGTGGTGCGCGACGCCCCGCCCGGGGTGGAGCCCCCGGCCGCGGCCAAGGGCAACCCCCTCAAGGGCTGGGGGGGCCTGCTCAAGCGGCCCTTCTACTGGGTGATCAGCTTTGCCACCTTTTTCCGCTACGGCTGCATCAACGCCCTGCAGGGGCTGTGGGCCGGGCCTTATCTGATCTACGGCCTGGGGCTGAGCGCGGTGGAGGCGGGCAACGCCCTGCTGTTCATCCCGGTGGGCTACATGCTGGGCCTGCCCTTTTGGGGGCGGGTGAGCGACTCGGTGCTGGCCTCGCGCAAGTGGGTGGTGATGCCCTCGCTGTGGGGCTCGGCGGTGCTCACCCTGACCCTGGGGGTCATGCAGGGGGCTCCCCTGTGGCTGATCGACCTGCTGTTCTTCGGCCTGGGTTTCGCCACCGCGCCGGGGCAGATCATGTACCCCCACATCAAGGAGCTCCTGCCCGATCACCTGACCGCGCGGGGCCTGACCGGCATAAACCTCTACACCATGTTGGGGGCGGCCGGGGTCATGCAGCTGGCCGGGCTGTTGGTGGAGGGCGAGCCCGCCGCCATGCACGGGGTGGCCGGCTACTGGCCGGTGTGGGTGTTCATGGCCCTGGGCCTGGGGGTGTCCGGCGCGGCCTACCTGTTCATTCCCGACAGCAAACTAATCGCAAAAAAGAAATAGGCGGCGCGGAAATTTTCGGTTTTTCGCGGCGGCCGGGCTGAAATTTTCAGGCTTAGACCGCGCAGGCGGCCAGGGGAGCCACTCCCTCGACCTTGAGCCAGCGCCAGCGCCAGATGCCGCCCAGGCGCACCGTTAGCTGGGGCGCGGTCAGCATCAGGTTGTGGTGCAGGTAGATCTCTATGCCATCCACCTGGTGGCGGGCATAGTGGCGCTCGGTGCCGGACCGGGGAACCGTGGGCGCGAACCGCGCCCCAGTGGCCGGAGCTCAGCCCCCGGAGGGGCCGGGAGGGTCGATGGTGAGCTTGCCGCCGTGGGCGGCCAGCCAGTCGCGTGCTTCGGAACTGATGTTTATTTGCACGTTGGCCTCTACTCGCGGATCGGGGTGTGTGAAAGGGGACCACTTGTTCCATTGTACCATCCGATGGATGGTCCGCCAGGGGTCACAGGGCGAAAAACGATAATCCTTCCTTGTCAGGTTGCTCTCACTTTTAATCTTGACTTAATGCAAACGTTTGCGGTATGGATGTTCAATCCTATTAAAAGGTAGTATTTTAGCGCGGCATGGCCACGATAAAACAAATCGCCAAAAGGGCCGGCGTGTCCTTTTCCTCGGTGTCCCGGGCCCTTAATGGCCAGCCCGGGGTGCGCCCGGAAGTCCGCGAGAAGATCCTCAAACTGGCCCGCGAGCTCAACTACCATCCCCACTCCATGGCCAAGGCCCTGGTGCAGAACCGCATCGGGGTCATCGGGGTTGTCATCCTGCGCGCCAGCGAGTTCGCCTTCCAGAATCCTTATTATTCCCATATATTACTTGGGCTGAGCTCGGTGGCGGACCAGGGGGGCTACCACCTGATGCTCAACATCAACCCCCAGGACAACTACGCCTCGCTCTATCACCGCCGCCTGGTGGACGGCATCGTGGTGGTGGCCAACCGCATGGACGACGAGTACGTCCCGTATCTCATCGAACACAAGGTTCCGGCCGTGGTGATCCCCGGCTTCCCGGCCGGCCAGGAGATGGACATCTCCAGCGCCAGCTCGGAAAACATCAAGGACGTGTACCGGGGAGTCAACTACCTGATCAGCCTGGGCCACCGGCGCATCGGCTTCATCCTTGGCTTCATGAACTCCAAGTACTCCATTGAGCGCCTCACGGCCTACAAGGCGGCCTTTGAGGACAACAACTTGGAATTCAATGAAAATTACATCAAGGAGAGCGACTTCTCCAAGACCGACGGCTTTCGCCTGATGGGCGATCTCCTGGATATGGACCCGCCGCCCAGCGCGGTGATCTGCATCAACGACGCGGTCACCCCCGGCGCCCTGCACCAGATTCACAGCCGGGGCCTGAAGATCCCCCATGACATCTCGGTGATGGCCATCGGCTGCTCGGACCTGCTGGAGCTTACCGACCCGCCCCTGACCTCCATCAAGGTGCCCGTGGTGGAGGTCGGACGGGCCGCGGCGGTGAATCTTATAGAAATCATTGAACAAGGCCACTGCCAGCAAAAGCACGTGGTCATCCCCTCGTCGTTGGTGATACGGGAATCCACCGGCGCGTGGAAGCCCCTGGCGGCCTGAACGGAAAGTGCGGAGCCATAGGCGCGCCCTTGTGAAGCGAAAAATTTTTTGCAGGATGCTGCAAACGTTTGCGGCAAGGCTTGACCGGCGGAGAAAAACCAGGCCCGTTCGCCTCCATGGCGGGAGCGCGGCCATAGGGAAAACAGCCCAGCCGCCGGACATCTTGATTATCACCAGAGCCCCTGCCCGGAGAGCGGTGGCATGAAGCTTGAGCAGCAAAAACCCGTCGCGGTGATCGCCCTGGGCGCCCTGGGCCCGGCCGCCGCCATCTGCTCGGGATCATGCGGGGCCTCGGGTTCTATCTGGAGAAAAAACGCCCGAAGTGAAACGGGCCGGAGGTTCCGGCCCTCAAGAGAAAGAGTGTAAACGCCTTGATATAAGGCAGGTTGGTGCAACCGCATGACAAAGGAGAGAGTAATGCGGAGTTTCAGATTGGCAACCATCATGGCATTGGCAGCAGTTCTGATGCTGTCGCTCAGCAGCGGTGCGGCCCTGGCCGAATACCCTGACAAACCCATCACCTTTATCGTCAACTATGGCGCGGGCGGAACCACCGACCTGACCAGCCGGCTGCTCTGCTCGGTGGCCGAAAAGCCCCTGGGCCAGCCCATCTCCGTGGTCAACAAGGCAGGCGGCGGCGGCACGGTGGGCCCCACCTATCTGGCCACCCGCAAACCCAACGGCTACACCATCGGCGTGACCAGCTTCTCGCCCATGGGCGTGGCTCCCCACCTGATGAAGGTCAACTACAAGATCAAGGACTTCGCCTTCATCGCCGGCGTGTGCCGCTACCTCTACGGCATCGCGGTAAAGGCCGACAGCCCCTACAAGACCTTCGGCGACCTGATGAAGGCCATTGAAGGCGGCAAGCGCATCACCATGGCCACCCCCAGCCCGGTGCAGTACATCATCTTCCCCCGCCTGGCCGCGGCCACCGGCAAGAAGATGGATA
Organism: Desulfarculaceae bacterium; assembly: GCA_021737145.1. GTDB lineage: Bacteria > Desulfobacterota > Desulfarculia > Desulfarculales > Desulfarculaceae > Desulfoferula. Next base: position 55,898 of record JAIPEN010000011.1, read on the forward strand.
ACGTGATCTGGGTCCGCTACAAGTCCGGCAAGGAGACCACCGTGGCCCTGCTGGGCGGTCACGTGGACCTGATCGTGGGCAACCCCATGGACATAGCGCCCCAGGTCAAGACCGGCCAGATGCGCATGCTGGCCTCGGCCTCGCCGGTGCGTTGGCCGCTGCTGCCTGACGTTCCCACCCTGCGGGAGCTGGGCTACAAGACCGACATCGACTCCTGGCTGGGCTTCGCCGCTCCTGCCGGCATCAAGGAGGCCCGCCGCGCCAAGCTGCAGGCCGCCTTCAAGGCCGCGGTGGCCGACAAGGTCATCCAGAAGAAGATGGTGGACCTGGGCATGGCCCCCATGTTCATGACCGGCCCCGAGTACGAGAAGTTCTGCCTCAAGGGCTACAAGGATATGGGCCGCGACCTGAAGGCTCTGGGCCTGAGCAAAAAGAAGAAGAAGTAAGTACCTCGGCGCCAAGTATGTGTGGGTGATCCTTTGCCGCTGAAGCAAAGCACAAAAAATCGCTCGGCCCGCAGCCACCGGCCGCCCCCCTGGCCGGCGGCAGGGCCGAGCCCCCTCCCTGGGTCACCAGGCAAGGGATCACCCTTTTTCAGGCCCATCATCGTTAGCGCCCGCCATCAGACCCCTCCGGGGTCCGCGAGATAGCCATGCTTGAACTACTGCTCAACGGATTCGCCGACGTGCTGGCTCCCGGCAACCTGATCTATCTGGTTTGCGGGGTGGCGGCGGGCATCATGCTGGGCTCCATACCGGGGCTCACCGCCACCATGGGCATCGCCATGGTCATTCCATTGACCCTGACCCTGCCCCCCATCCCCAGCCTGATGATGCTCATGGGCGCCTACAAGGGCGGCATCTTCGGCGGCTCCATATCGGCCATATTGCTGTGTGCGCCGGGAACCTCGGCGGCTGCGGCCACTGTAGCCGACGGCCATGCCCTGGCCAAAGCGGGCAAGGCCATCAAGGCACTGAAAATTTCCCTGACCGCCTCGGTGATCGGCGACACCTTCAGCGACATCATCCTGATCCTGCTGGCGGTCAACCTGGCCCGGGTGGCCTTGCAGTTCGGCCCCGGCGAGTTCACCGCCGTGGCGGTCATGGCCCTGACCATCGTGGGGCCGGCCTCGGGCAAGAGCCTCTTGAAGGGACTGATCACCGCCATCCTCGGCCTGTTGATCGCCCTGATCGGCCTGGACCCGGGCACCTCGCTTCCCCGGCTCACCTTCGACCTCAACGAGCTGGTGGACGGCATCTCCCTGATCCCCATGCTCATCGGCCTGCTCACCATTCCCGAGATCATGGCCCAGTACGAGCAGCGGGTGCGCCAGGTGACGGCCCACATTCCGCCGCCCACCTGCAAGGACGACACCCGCATCACCAGGCGTGACTGGAAGATGATGGTGCGCCCCATGGTTTCGGGCTCCCTGATGGGCACCTGCATCGGCATCGTGCCCGGCCTGGGCCCCACCCTGGGCGCCTTCATGGGCTACGACGCGGCCTGGCGGCAGTCCAAGCACCGCGAGCAGTTCGGCAAGGGCTCGGTGGAGGGCATCGCCGGGGCCGAGTCGGGCAACAACGCGGTGAGCGGGGCCAACCTGGTGCCCCTGTTGGGCCTGGGCGTGCCCGGCGACGTGGAGGCGGCCATCCTGGTGGGCGCCTTCTTGATCCACGACCTGACCCCCGGCCCCCTGATCTTCCAGGAGGCCCCCCAGGTGGTCTACGGGGTGTACGCCGGCCTGCTCATGGCCAACATGCTGCTCTACTGCATCGCCCGGGGCCTGCTGCCCATGTTCACCCGGGCGGCCTCGCTGCGGGTCACGGTGATCTTCCCCCTGATGCTGGTGCTGTGCGCGGTGGGCTCTTATGCCTTCAACCAGAGCCTGTTCGACGTGGGGGTGGCCTTCACCTTCGGGCTCATCGGCTACGCCCTGAACAAGCTCAACTACCCCCGGGCCACCTTCCTCATCGGCTTCATCCTGGGGCCGCTTTTGGAAGACAACTTCCGGCGGGCCATGGTGATCAGCGAGGGGCACTACGGCTTTTTGTTCGAAAGCCCGCTGTCCATCGGGCTGTGGATCTTCACCGTCCTGTCGGTGGGCACCATCCTCTACAGCCGTTTCCGGCAGCGGGAGCGCCAGGCCGAGTCCGAGGCCGAGGCCTGCGAGGTGGAGCATCTGGAGCCGGTGCGGCCGGAGCGCCTGGGCGGCCACGTGCTGGTGCCGCAAGCGGCCCTGCAGATGGGGGGCAGCCTGACTATCCTGGCCGTGTTGGGCTGGTGCTACTTCTATCTGTTCCCCACCTGGATCGAGACCCCCGGCGGCTTCGGGGTGTCGGCGGTGTTGTTCCCCAACACCCTGCTCCTGCTGGGCTCGGTGCTCTGCGTGCTGCTGGCCGTCAACCAGTGGCGGCAGCGGGGGAGCATGGGTTATGCGCAGATCAAGCTCAACTCGGCCAAGCGGGTGCTGGCCTACGTGGGGGGCATGGGCCTTTATCTGTTGGCCCTGGACATGTTGGGCTTCATGATCTCCTCGGTGGCGGGCATCCTGGGCTTCTGCTACTTGCTGGGCGAGCGCAACCCCAAGCTGATCGTGCCCCTGGCCGTGGTGGCCCCGGTGGCGATCAAGGTCTTGTTCGAATACGGCCTGGAGGTGCAGCTGCCGCCCATGCCCTGGCTGGACGACTAAACCGGGGAGACGGGCTGTTCTTGGCGGACGGCCCAAGGCTATAATCTCACGGGCGCCAGGCCGGAGGCGGCCGGCCTGGCTTCGCCCGCCCGGGAAAACCGGCCCCGCCCGCGGGGGCCACGACAGATGAAGGAAAAAAATGTCAGAGCAACAAATAGCCAAACAGCTCAGTCTGTGGGAGCAGGGGCCCATGGAGCGGGAGCTCCAGGCCCGGGGCGAGCGCAAGGAAAGCTTCGCCACGCCATCGGGCATCGAGGTCAAACGGCTCTACACGCCCCTGGACCTGGAACAGGCGGGGCAGGACTATAACCGCGACCTGGGCTATCCGGGCCAGTTCCCCTTCACCCGGGGCAAGGACCCCCTGGGCTACCGGGCCAACCACTGGCTGTTCATGCAATACGCCGGTTTCGGCGACGCGGCCGAGGCCAACAAGCGCTATCGCTATCTGCTGGCCCACGGCGGCACCGGCATCTCCATCGCCCTGGACCTGCCCACCCAGCTGGGCCTGGACTCGGACGACCCCCTGGCCGACGGCGAGGTGGGGCGCATCGGGGTGGCCCTGGACTCGCTGCAGGACCTGGAGACGGTGTTCGACGGCATCCCCCTGGACCAGCCCCGCCAGATTTCCCTGGTGGCCAACGCCATGTCCTCGGTGGGCCTGGCCATGTTCGTTGCCCTGGCCAAGAAGCAGGGGGTGGATCCGGCCAAGATAACCCTGCGCATTCAGAACGACATCCTCAAGGAGTTCATCTCCCGGGGCACCTACATCTACCCGCCCGGGCCCTCGCTGCGCCTGAGCTGCGACCTCATCGAATACTGCGCGCGCAACCACCCCAACTGGCTGCCCCTGACCCTGTGCGGCTACCACCTGCGCGAAGCGGGCTCGGACGCGGTGCAGGAGGTGGCCATCAGCCTGGCCGACGGCCTGGCCTACCTGGACGAGGTGGCCGAGCGGGGGGTGGATCTGGAAAAGGTGCTGCCCCAGCTCTCGGCCTTCATGAGCGTGAACATGAACTTCATGGAGGAGATCGCCAAGTTCCGGGTGATGCGCCGGCTCTGGGCCCGCCTGGCCAAGGAGCGCTACGGGGTAAAGGACCCGGACAAGCTGGGCCTGGCCCTGGTGAACTTCACCGCCGGCAGCAGCCTGACCGCCCAGCAGCCCATGAACAACGTGGTGCGGGTGGCCATCGAGTGCCTGGCCGGGGTGTTGGGCGGCTGCCAGAGCCTGTTCCCCTGCTCCTATGACGAGGCCTTCTGCACCCCCACCGAGGAGTCGGTGAAGCTGGCCCTTCGCACCCAGCAGATAATCGCCCACGAGAGCGGCCTGGCCGACACCATCGATCCCCTGGGCGGCTCCTACTTCCTGGAGAGCCTCACCGAGCAGATCGAGGCCAAGGTGCGCGAGCTGTTGGACGAGACGGAAAAGCAGGGCGGGGCGGTCAAGTGCATCGAAAACCAGTGGTTCCGCCGCCAGATCGACGAGAGCGCCTACGAGTGGCAGAAAAAGGTGGACGCGGGCGAGCAGGTGGTGGTGGGGGTCAACGCCTTCACCGAGGACGTCGAGCCGGCCATCGAGATTTTCCGGCCCCCGGTGGAGGCCCAGCAGCGCCAGATAAACAAGCTCAAGACCCTGCGCGCCTCGCGGGACCCGGACCTGGTGGAGGCCGCCCTGAACAAGGTGGCCGCGGCGGCCCGCGAGGGAAGCAACACCATCCCGGCCATGGTGGAGGCGGTGGAGGCCTATGCCACCATCGGCGAGATATGCGGCACCATGGCCCAGGTCTTCGGCCTGTACCGGGAAAGCGGACTGTAGGGGGAGGAGACGAATAATGGCACGCAAACGCAGGGTGTTGATGGCCAAGCCGGGCCTGGACGGCCACGACCGGGGGGCGCGCATCGTCTCCATGGGCTTGAGGGACGCGGGCTACGAGGTCATCTACACCGGACGGCGGGTGACCCCCGCCCAGATAGTATCCGCCGCCATCCAGGAGGATGTGGACCTCATCGGTCTGAGCATCCTCTCGGGGGCCCACATGACCCTGTTCGGCAAGACCCTGGACCTGCTCTCCGAGCAGGGGGCCGGGGACATCCCGGTGTTCGGCGGGGGCATCATCCCCCCGGACGACGCGATCAAGCTGAAGAAGATGGGGGTCAAGGAGATTTTCGGACCGGGGACCAGCCTGCCGGCCATCGTGGCGGCCCTGGAACAACACCTTCCGCCGGCAAACGGGGGATAGAGACATGCTGCAAAAAATCGACCATATCGGAATAGCGGTGCACGAGCTGGAGCCCGCCCTGGAGCTGTACCAAAAGGTATACGGCCTCGAACCGGTGAAGATAGAGACCCTGGAAGACATCCACGTGCGCATCGCCTTTTTGCCTCTGGGCGAGGTGCTCATGGAGCTGCTGCAGCCCACCGCGCCGGGCGCGGGGCGCATCGGCCAGTTCCTGGATGAAAAGGGCCCCGGCTTCCACCACATCGCCTACCGGGTGGAGAACATCGAACAGGCCATGGCCGCCTGCGAGGCCGCCGGGGTGGGCATCCGCGACAGCGAGCCCAGGCCCGGGGGTGACGACTCGCGCATCGTGTTCCTGGTGCCCGCCGACACCCACAACGTGCTCACCGAGCTGGTGGAGCGCTCCCGCGAGATTACCGGAGACTGATCATGAACATTCCCCAGCTTTGGCAACAGCGGGCCACGGAGCAGCCCGACAAGGTCTTTTTATATTTCAACGATGATGAGATCACCTACGCCCAGATGTATGAGCGCATCAACCAGACCGCCCGGGGCCTGGCCGCGCTGGGCATCGGCAAGGGCGACTTCGCGGCCATCATGCAGACCAACGCCCCGGAGTTCCTCTACGCCTGGTTCGGCCTGAACATGCTGGGCGCGGTGGCGGTGCCCATCAACCCGGTGTTCACCGAGGCGGAGATGGGCTACATCCTGGGCCACTCCGGGTCCAAGGCCATGATCCTGGAGCCCAAGTTCTTGCCGGTGCTGGCCAAGGTGGACCAAAAGGCCAAGGAGGGCCTGGAGAAGATTCTGGTCACCGGCGACCCGGCCCTGGCCGAGGGCAACGAGAGCTTCAACCAGCTTATCAGCGGCGACGGCTCTCCCCTGGACATCGAGGTGGACGAGCAGGCGCCCTGCGTGTGCATCTACACCTCGGGCACCACCAGCATGCCCAAGGGCGTGTTGAACAGCCACTACGGCTGGGTGACCACCGGGCAGTCCTACGTGTACACCGTGGGCATCAAGGCCGAGGACCGGGTGATGACCCCCAACCCCCTGTTCCACGCCAACGCCCAGGCCTACTCCACCATGTCCACCCTCAACGCCGGGGCCAGCCTGATCCTGCTGGAGCGCTTCAGCGGCTCCCAGATCCTGGAGAAGGCGGTGCAGTACGGCGCCACCATCATGGTGCTGGTGCAGGCGGTGACCCCCTGGGTGTGGGCCCGCGAGCCCATGGAGATCGACTGCGGCCACACGCTGCGCACCATGGTGGCGGGCAGCGTGCCGGTGGATATCTACCAGAAGTTCGAAGAGCGCTTCTGCCTCAAGATTCAGACCATCTACTCGCTCACCGAATCCACCATGGCGGTGATGGGCCCCCGCGAGGGAACCATGCCCCGCAAGCCCGGCACCATCGGGGTGCCCATGGAGCACCCCGATCCGGCGGTGAACAACCAGGTGCGCATCGTGGACCCCGCGGGCAAGGAGTGCGGCCCCGAGGAGCGCGGCGAGATCACCATCAAGAACCCGGCGGTGATGCTGGAGTATTACCGCGATCCGGAAAAGACCGCCGAGGCCAAGCGGGACGGCTGGATCCACACCGGCGATGTGGGCTACCGCGACGCGGAGGGCTACATCTACTTCGTGGGCCGCCAAAAGGAGGTCATCCGCCGCCGGGGCGAGCTGATCAGCCCCACCCAGATCGAGGCGGTCTTGAACAAGCACGAGCTCATCGAGGAGTCGGCGGTGATCGGGGTGCCCTCGGAGCTGGGCACCGGCGAGGAGGAGGTCAAGGCCTTCATCAAGCTGACCGAAGGCGCCTCCCTGAGCGAGGAGCAGGTGCGCGACTGGTGCGCCGCCGAGCTGGCCGAGTTCAAGATCCCGGCCTTCATCGAGTTCCGCGATCAGTTCGAAAAGAGCGCCATCGGCCGCATCAAGAAGGAGCTTCTCAAAAAACAGGGATGAGCGCCGCCGCGCCATTCACGGAGGATATGCAGCATGGGTAGAGTAGCCATCATCGGAGTGGGGCAGTCGGCCTTTGTGCGCGGCTACCCCGGCTCCATCAAGGAACTGGCCTTCGAGGCCTTTCGCGAGGCCATGGACGACGCGGGCCTGCAGCGGGGAGACATCCAGGGCTCGCTGATCTGCTCGGCCCCGGAGTACGACCGCCAGCGATCCCCGGCCGGGGTCATCGCCGAATACTGCGGCCTGAACCCCCAGCCCACCGCCTATGTGGAGTCGCTGTGCTGCTCCTCCACCACCGGGGTGCGCATGGCCTACGGCATGATCACCGGCGGCCTGCACGATTGCATGATGGTGCTGGGCTTCCAGAAGATGAGCGAGATCACCAGCGCCGAGACCCAGGAGCGCATGGGCCGGGGCGCGGACATCCAGTGGGAAAGCCCCTTCGGCACCATGATGCCCGCCTACTACGCCATGTTCGCCCGGGGCTTTTTGCACCGCTACGGGGCCAGCGAGGAAGATCTGGCCCGCATCCGGGTGAAGGCGGCCACCTACGGCCAGATCAACGAGAAGGCGGTCTACCGCAAGCCGGTGAGCCTGGAGCAGTGCATGATCGCCGATCCGGTGGCCGACCCGCTCAAGGTCTTTGACTGCTGCGCCAACGCCGACGGCTCCAGCGCCCTGATATTGGCCAGCGAGGAAAAGGTGCGCGAGCTGGGCATCGAAAAGCCGGTGTGGCTCATGGGCCTGGGCTCGGCCTCGGCCCCGGTGAACCTGGCCCTGCGCGACGAGTTCAGCGGCTTCGACGTGGCCCGCCAGGCGGCAAGCCAGGCCTACGGCATGGCCGGGGTGGGCCCCAAGGACATCGACGTGGCCGAGGTGCACGACTGCTTCACCATCGCCGAAATGATGGCTTATGAGAACCTGGGCTTCGCCGAGCCCGGCGGCGGCCCGGAGCTTATCCGGGCCAAGGAGACCTACAAGGATGGCTCCATCCCGGTGAACGTGGACGGAGGCCTATTGTCCAAGGGCCATCCCATCGGGGCCACCGGCGGCAGCCAGGTGCGCACCATCGTCTTGCAGCTCAGGGGCGAGGCCGGGGCGATGCAGGTGAAGGACCCGGCCGTGGGCCTGGTGCACAACGTGGGCGGCGTGGGGCTCTACGCCAACGTGCTGGTGATGGGGAGGTGATGCGTGGCTAAGAACAAACCTGAAAAGGACCTGCGCTTCGAGCGCTTCGGCACCAAGGGCTTCACCGCCACCACCAAGGTCAACGACTTCATCGACCGCCTGGAGGCCGGCCAGGTCTGCGGCACCAAGTGCCCCGGCTGCGGGCAGCGCTTTTTTCCGCCCCGGGCCGACTGCCCCGACTGCTCCGGCGCCGGGCCCATGGAGTGGTTCCAGGTGGAGGGAGAGGGCAAGCTGGCCACCTACAGCGTGCTGCGCTACGCGCCCCAGGGCTTTGAGCAGGACCTGCCCTATGCCATCGCCGTGGCCGACTACGGCGACTACAAGCTCTTCGGCCGCCTGAGCCATTTCGGGCCTGAAATCGAGCCCGGCTGCCCGGTGACCACCCGGGCGGTGAGCCTGCCCGATGGGCGGGTGGCCTATGAGTTCGTGCCACAGGGCCAACAATAGCCTAATATATAGCCTCATCCTTTTTATCGCATAACGGCCGCGGTGGCGCGCCGGGGGAGAGGAACATGCAGGCGATCTTGCTTAGGGAGTTCGGCGGACCGGAACAGATGTACCTGGGCGAGGCCCCGGAGCCCGTGCTCAAGGAGCGCGAGGTGCTGGTAAAGGTGAAGGCGGCCGGAGTGAACCGGGCCGACACCCTGCAACGCAAGGGTCTCTATCCCCCGCCTCCGGGCGAGAGCGAGATCATGGGCCTGGAGGTGGCCGGCGAAGTGGTGGCCCTGGGGCCGGGCTGCACCCGGAGCCAGGTGGGCGACAAGGTCTTCGGCATCGTCTCCGGCGGGGGCTATGCCGAGCTCTGCGCCATTGACGAGAGCCTGGCCATGCCCATCCCCGAGGGTCTGGAGTTCAGCCAGGCCGCGGGCATGGCCGAGGTGTTCCTCACCGCCCACCAGGCCCTGTTCTGGCTGTGCGGGCTGGAGGCCGGGGAGTGGGCGCTCATCCACGCCGGGGCCTCGGGAGTGGGCACCGCCGCCACCCAGTTGGCCCGGGCCGCCGGGGCCAAGGTGATGGTCACCGCCGGCTCGGAGGCCAAGCTGGCCGCCTGCCAGGCGCTGGGAGCCCGGGTGGGCATCAACTACAAGCAACAGGACTTCGTGGCCGCGGCCAAAAAGGCCACCAACGATGCGGGGCCGGCGGTGATCATCGACTTCATCGGCGGGGATTACTTCCAGCGCAACCTGGAGACCCTGGCCCTGGACGGGCGCATGGTCATGCTGGCCACCATCGGCGGAGGCGAGGCCGAAAAGGTGAACCTGCGCCTGATCCTGGGCAAGCGGCTAAAGGTGATGGGCTCCACCCTGCGCTCGCGCACCCTGGCCTACCGGGCCGAGCTGACCGCCGACCTCTCCCAGCGCTGGCTGCCCCTGTTCACCCAGGGTAAGCTTCGGCCGGTCATCGACAGCGTGATACCCTGGGACCAGGCGGCCTCGGCCCACGAGCGCATGGAGGCCAACCTCAACACCGGCAAGATCATCCTGGCGGTGGACTGAGCCGGGCCGGGCCGGAAGACATCCCATCCGCCCCCAGACAGTTTCGAGGGCAGGCCGGCGAAGCGGCCGGCGGCCTCCCGCACAGAAAGGAGCCAAGGTATGAGCAAAGTGCATCTGACCGCCAGGTTCGTGGCCAAGCAGGGCCAGGCCGACCAGTTGGAAAAGGAGTTTTTGGCCGTGGTGCCCACGGTGCGCCAGGAGCAGGGATGCCTGCGCTATGATCTGCACCGGGAAAGCAAAGAGGGCAACGAGTTCCTTTTCTACGAGATATGGGAAAGCCCCGAGGCGCTCAAGGCCCATGCGCAGTCCGCCCACATGCAGGCCCTGCACGAGAGCGCTCAGGATCTGGTGGGCGGCCCCGCCCAGCTCACCTTCTGGAACGCCTTGGACCGGGTGGACGGCTGATCGATAGGGCCGGTCCCCGCTTCAGCCCGGCGCGGGAGCCGGTTTCCCGCCTTTCCCGGTGGATTAGGAGAGACCCATGGAGCTTTCCCCGGACACCCGCGACTGGCTGAGCCAGGTGCGGCGCGAGCTGCACCAGGACCCCGAGCTGTCCCTCAAGGAGGAGCGCACCACCGGGCGCATCCTGGACCTGCTCTACGAGATGGGGGTGGAGGCCCACGGCCTGGAGGGCATGACCGGCGCGGTGGGCCTGATCCCGGGCAATGCCGAGGGCCCCTGCCTGGCCATCCGGGCGGACATCGACGCCCTGCCCATCAGTGAGCAGGGCGAGGCACCCTACAAGTCGCAAAACCCCGGGGTGATGCACGCCTGCGGCCACGACGCCCACACCGCCATCCTGTTGGGCGTGGCCCGCGAGGTGGTGTCCTCGGGCCTGGCGGCCAAGATGAAGGGCAGCCTCAAGCTGTTGTTCCAGCCGGCCGAGGAGATAGGCCAGGGGGCCCGCATGATGGTGGAGCGCGGGGTGATGGACCAGCCCAAGGTGGACCGGGTGCTGGCCGCCCACGTGGCCCCCAAGCGACCGGCCGGACAGGTGGGCTTCACCGTGGGCCAGAGCCACGCCTCCAACGACATCTTTTCCCTGCGCATCTCCGGCAAGGGCGCCCACGGGGCCCGGCCCCAGGAGGGGGTGGACCCCATCGTGGCCTCGGCCAACCTGGTGGCCGCCCTGCAATCAGTGGTGGCCCGCAACCTCAACCCCCTGGAGGCGGGGGTGATCACCGTGGGCCGCCTGGCCGCCGGTTCGGCCAGCAACGTCATCCCGGACCATGCCGAGCTGGAGGGCTGCATCCGGGCCATGAACCGCCCGGCCCAGGAGCTGTTGCAGCGCCGCCTGCGCGAGCTGGTGGAGGGCAACGCGGCGGCCTTCGGGGTGACCAGCGAGCTGGATATCAGAGAGGTCTTCCCGGCCTGCCACAACGACCCCGAGGTGGCCGCCTTCATGCAAGCCGCGGCCGAGGCGGTGGTGGGGCCGGAAAACGTGTACCAGGCCTCGCCGGTCACCGGCTCCGAGGACTTCGCCTTTTTCAGCGCGGCCGCGCCCGGGGCCATGATCCGCCTGGGCTGCTCCCCGGCCGGGGACGACACCCCCCTGCACGCCAGCAGCTTCGACCTGGACGAGAAGGTTCTGGCCGTGGGGGTGGCGGTGTTCGTGCAGGCAGTGGCCTCTTATTTGGGCTGAGCGGCCCTTGCTTGGCACGTGCCCGGCCTTCACAATGGAACTAGCGACCAGGGGAGAGGCATGAGCGACAACCGGCGGCAAGAACTGGAACAAAAGCTGGCCTCGGCCCGCGAGGAGCTGGCCCAGGCCCAGGCGGCCATGCCCGCCCATTCGGTGCGGCCCTGGCAGTTCGAGCGTCTGGAGGCCGCCGAGGAGGCGGTGGCCTCGGCCCAGGCCGAGCTGGAGCAGCTGGACCAGTCCTAGCGAAAAAGGATTACTCGCCCGCGCCGACGGGTGGGTAAAAATTATCCGCCCGCCGGCCCGCCCCTTGCGCTCCCCGCGCCGGACCACCGAGTTTATCTTCTCGCAATAACAACGATAATCAGCTTTAGTCTCTCTCCGGCGCCGCCTGGCACGGCTGGTGCAAAAACTGTGGGCCACGGTTTGTATTCTTGCCCCCCGGAGAGCCCCATGGACTTGACCCGACGACGCTTCTTGCAGACTTCGCTGACCGCCCTGGCCGGGGCCTCGGCCGGTCTGTGGCCCCTGGCGTCGCGGGCCTCGGAAGTGGTGGATTTTTCCCTGACTGCCCGGGAAAGCCTGGTCAACCTGGGGCAGGGGCCGGAGTTCAAGGCCTACAGTTTTAACGGCCAGTCACCGGGACCGGTCCTACGGGTGCGGGAGGGGCAAAGCCTTCGGGTGTCCCTAAAAAACAGCCTACCTCACCCCACGACTATCCATTGGCACGGCCTCCCCGTGCCCAATCCCATGGACGGGGTTCCCGGTTTGACCCAGGCCGCAGTGCCGCCGGGCGGGCGATTCACCTACCAATTTACCGCCCGTCCGGCGGGCACTTACTTCTATCACTCCCACTTCGGCTACCAGCTGGACCAGGGGCTCTACGGCGCCCTGATCGTGGACCCGGCCCGCCCCCAGGGCGGCTGGGACCGGGAAGAGGTGCTGCTGCTCTCCGACTGGGTCATGGCCGACGGAGCGGGCCCGGCCTCGCCCCGGCGCCGCCCGTCCGGCGGCATGATGGGCGGCAGGATGGGCCGGGGCGGGATGGGCCGCGCCAGGGCGGGACAACCCCCGGGCGAGCCCTATTACTCCGGCTACGCGGTAAACGGCCGGGTCTATCCGGCCGGCGAGCCCATCCAGGTTAAACGCGGCGACCGGGTGCGCCTGAGGCTCATCAACGCCTCCTCGGCCACCAGCTATGACCTGGCCCTGGCCGGGCACCGGCTAACGGTGATCGCCCTGGACGGCCAGCCGGTGAGCCCCCGCGCCTTTGACGTGGTGCGCCTGTCCATGGGCGAGCGGGCCGACGTGGAGTTCGTGGCCAACAACCCCGGCTCCTGGCTGCTGGCGGCCCACGACACCGGCCGGGGCGAAAGCGGCCTGGCCGTGCCGGTGGTCTACGCGCACGGCGCCAACCGCGCCCCCCGGGCCCCGGCCTGGCGGCGGGACATGCGCCTGGCCACCTACTGGGACCTGGCTGCGGCCGAACCGGTGGCCCATCCCCCGGGCGAGCCGGGGCGCTGGTACCGCCAGGTATTGAGCGGGGGCATGCACTCGGGCTGGTGGAGCATCAATGGCCGGGTGCACCCGGACAGCGAACGCCTGCGGGTGGAGCCGGGCGACAAGGTGCGCCTGAGCTACTTCAACCGCTCCATGATGCCCCACCCCATGCATCTGCACGGGCACTTTTTCAGGATCGTGAACCCCCGGCTGGAGCCGGAGCGCTGGCTGGTCAAGGACACCGCCCTGGTGGAGCCCATGCGGCGGCTGGACGTGGAGTTCGTGGCCGACAACCCCGGCCAGTGGTTCCATCACTGTCACAACCTCTATCACATGGAGGCGGGCATGGCTAACCTGGTGGCCTACGGCCCGGCCGCGCCCCCTTCGGGAGAAAAAGCATGAACTTTATCGCCAGCGGCCTGGGATCCCTCGTTGCCCCGGCGGCCCAGTACGGGCCGGGCGGCGGCTGGGGCGGGCACATGATGTACGGCATGGGCTGGCTGGGAGGCCCCTTCATGATCATCATCTGGATTCTGCTCATCGTGGCCGGGGTGGGCCTGGTCAAGTGGCTGTTCGCCTCCAGCAAGAAAGAGGCCGGTCCCGGCCTGGGCCAATCGCCGGACCGCGCCCTGGCCATCCTCCGGGAGCGCTACGCCAAGGGCGAGATAAGCCAGGAGGAGTTCGCGGCCATGAGGCAACAACTGGAGTCCTGACCCGGGCCCTGCGGCGGAGCCCCGTGCTCCTGGCCGCCGACCGCTCCCTGGCCCTGCTGCGCGAGCGTTACGCCCGGGGCGACATAAGCCGGGAGCAATATCTGGCCATCAAGCGGGAGCTGTCCAGCTGAGGCCGTCCGGCGGCATGGAGGGGTTATAAGCCCCGTGAATTCAGAATTGCCCTATATTGCCCGGCCTGCCGCAATTTGCGCGCTGGCCTAGGGTGGCCAAGCAAGGCATAATGAGGGCCATGAGATCTCAGGCCCGTTACACCCGATTCCGCTTGCCGGTGGTGGTGACCATGCTCATGGTTATCACCTACCTACATCTGCGCCTGGGGCCCGAACAGGCGGTGGCCCACGTTTATCTGCAGGACTTCTACTTCCTGCCCATCCTCCTGGCCGGCTTCTGGTGGGGGCCCTGGTGGGGCCTGATCATTGCGGCGGTGGCCAGCGGCCTATATTTACCCTTCATCCTGCTGGTGCACCAGCTCAGCCCGCCACTGATCACCGCGGGCATCACCCAGATGCTCTTGTTCGCGGTGGTGGGGCTGGTGGTGGGCTGGCTGCGCCGCCGGGAGAAAAGCTTTTTGAGCGCGGCCCAAAAGGCGGAGAACCTGGCCGCCGTGGGCCGGGCGGTGGCCAGCGTGGCCCATGACATGAAGACTCCGCTCATGGCCATCGGCGGCTTCTCGGCCCAGGTGCGGCGCAAGCTGCCCCCGGAGAGCAGCGAGGCCCACAAGCTGGACGTGGTGGTGGAGCAGACCGCCCGTTTGGAGTCCATGGTCAAGGAGATGCTGGACTTCTCGCGGCCCCTGGAGCTGCACAGCCGGGAGGTGGATCTGGCGCCCCTGGTGGCCGCCACCCTGGAGGTGGCCGCGCCCCTGGCCAGCGAGAACCGGGTGCGCCTGACCAGCGATCTGCCGCCCGACCTGCCCCTGGTGGAGGCCGACGCCGACCGTTTGCAGCAGGCCCTGATCAACCTGGTGGGCAACGCGGCCCAGGCCTCGCCCCAGGAGGGCGAGGTGCGCCTGAGTGCCCGGTGCGAGGAAGGCGCGGTGGTGCTTACCGTGACCGACCAGGGCTCCGGGGTGCCCCCCGGCCGAGCGCGAGGCCATCCTGACCCTCTTCTACACCACCAAAAAGGGCGGCACCGGCCTGGGCCTGCCCGTGGTCTGCAAGATAGCCGAGGCCCACGGTGGCAACCTGGAGGTGGGCGACAACGCCCCCTCGGGCGCGGCCTTCATCCTGCGCCTGCCGCTAACGCCCGCGGCGTAAACCGCGTCCGAATCCCTGGAAAATAGGTCCTTTGGTTGCCGGGGTTGTTGCCGGTGGCTGGCGCAGCCGGACTAAAGCTCGGGCAGGTCGCCCTTGTTGAGCACCCGCTCGAACAGGGCCACGCACTCCGGGTCGAACTGGCTGCCCGCGCCCAGCTTGAGCTCGGCCAGGGTCTGGGCCATGCTCAGGGGAGGGCGGTAGGGCCGCTGGGTGCGCATGGCGTCCACGCTGTCGGCCACGGCCATTATGCGGGCCAGGAAGGGGATGTCGGTCCCGGCCAGGCGGTCGGGATAGCCGCCCCCGTCCCAGCGCTCGTGGTGGGCCCGGATTAGGGGGCGCACCCGGGACAAGACGCCCACGTCCTTTAGGATCACCTCGGCGGTGACCGGGTGCTTTTTGATGTGCTCGTACTCCTCGGGGGTCAGGGGGGTGCGCTTGTTGAGGATCTCGCCCTTGACCCCGATCTTGCCCACATCGTGCAGCTCGGCCGCGAACTCCAGCTTGGTAAGCTCCTCGGCCTCCAGGCCGGCCTCGCTAGCCATGGCCATGGAGATCAGGCGCACCCGGTCGGCATGGCCCCGGGTGTAGGGGTCCTTGGCCTCCACCGCCCCGGCCAGGCCCATCACCACCTCCATGGCCGCCTGCTCCAGCTGCTCCAGGGTCTGGTTCAGCTCCCGGCGGTACTGCTCGCGCTCGGCGGTGGTGCGCCGCTGGCGGGTGACGTCCACCGCCGTGCCGATCACCCCCACCACCACGCCCTCGGCGTCGGTGAGCGGGCTGTTGTAGGACACGAAGATGCGCTCCACGCCGTCGGCCCTGAGGGCGCGGAACTCCACGTCGGTGACCATCTTGCCCTGGTTGCGCAGGGACTTGAAGGCCCGGATGCAGTGGGCGTGGTCGTCGGGGTGCACGAAATCGATGAAATGGCGGTTTTCGGCCTGGGAGGCCTCCACTCCCATGAGCTCCTTGACCTTGGGGCCCACGAAGGTGAAGGCCCCATGGATGTCCAGGGAATAGATGAACTGGGGGTTGCTCTCCACCAGGGAGCGGTAGCGGGCCTCGGAGCTGGCCAGGTCGGCGGTGCGCTGGGCCACCAACTCCTCCAGGGAGGCGTTGAGCTGGGCCAGCTCCTCCTCGCGGCGCTGCACCGCCAGGCGGTTCCATATCTGCTGCACCAGGGCGCGGCGGTGCATGCCGTTGGCCAACAAGAGCAGCAGCACCGCGGCCGTCAGGGTGCCGCCGTGGTGCAAGAGGATGACCGGCGGGGTCGGGGGCGGCTGGCGCAACACCTGGGGCAGCAAATACACCGCCAACACCCCCGCTCCGATGATGGCCGCCACCGGCAGGCGCACCGGGATGAGCACCAGGGCGGCGATGAGCACCAGGCCCAGACCCGCGTAGTAGCGGGCCCCTTCCATGCCCATTTGGATCAGCATCACCTCCAGCATGGCCGCCACGGCCAGGGCGGCGGTCACGGTGAGGCCCTCTTGCCAGACCTGGGCGGCGTACACCCGGTTTAGCAGGTACATCACCGCCAGCAGGGCGGCGGCCCAAAGGCGCATTTTCAAGAACGGCTCGAAGTAGGCCGGCACCTGGAACCAGTCCACCACCGCGAAGGCGGGCACCAGCACCATGCCGGTCAAAAATCCTATGTTGAGCCGCGAGCGCAGCATCTCCATGTAATGGCGCTGAAACTCGGCTTGATCGCTTTTGGGGGGGGCTGGCTGGGTCATGGGGCGGTCTTGGCCTCAGGCGGTGATGGGTGTCTGGCCGATTACAAGCTCTTGGTAGCGGTCCTTAACCTGCCGGGGGCTGCGCAGGGACCAGGGCTCCAGCAGGTCGCTCTCGAACAGGCGCTGGGGGCTGATGCGCGAGGGGTGGTAGGTGCTCAGCAAGGACGAGCCCCGGTATTCGGGCAGGCAGTGCAGGGCAAAGGAGACCAGCTCCGAGCAGAACCAGGTGGAGCGGCTGTTGAAGGGGTTGCGGCAGCGGTTGATGCCCGGCACGTGGGCGCCCAGGCGGCAGATCTTGTCCATGAGCATGCCCACGATGCCGCCGTAGGAGTAGCCCTGGCCCATCTTGGCCCGGGCCGCGTCCAGCAGCAGGGAGGCCTTGGCCTGGTCCAGGCCCTGGGGCCGCCGGAAGTAGACCAGGTGCTTGCCGTCGAAGTACTCGTCCAGGTAGTTGCGCACCACCCCCTGGCCGGTGGCCTCGATGCAGTACTTGGCGTCCTCCACCAAAAAGGCGTGGGACACGTTGACCCCGCTGATGGCCTCGTCGCCGGTGACGATGCTTATGCCGTCGGAGACGAAGTTGCCGGCCACCCGCGAAAAGCCCACCAGGCCGGGCTCATAGGTGACCCCGAACACCGGTTTTACCTGGATGTAGCTGTTTTCCCGCCCCATGGCCGTCCCTTCCCCTCCGGGGGGAGCCCATGGCTGCGCCCCCTTGCGGCCCCGGGGCCGCCGCACCAAAAAATCCGGCCGCCTGGTATACGGGTCGCGCCTATGAAAGGACAATTGGGCAGCCTGCCTTTCTGATTAGCACAGGCGCGGGTGGGGTGTCCATGACCTTGGCGTGACACGCTTGACCGCCCGGCCCTGGATGTAGCTAAATGGGTCTAGGAGGACGCCGCCCCTAATGGACCCGGAAGCCCCCCAATCCCTGGAGCAGATCAACCGCGCCCTGGCCGCCACCCGCCGCCGCTGGGAGGAGGAGATGGACCCGGCCATGCGCCGACGCAAAGCCACGGCCCGTTGGACGGTGCGGGTGGGCATCCTGGTGCAGGGCCTGGTGGGGGCGGTGGGGTTGTGGGCCGCGGGCCAGCCCCGTCTGGCCTTGGGGGCCGGGGTCCTTTGTCTGCTCATCCTGGCCGCCGCCGTGGTGGCCCGCCGCACCCTGCCCGACTGAGGCGGCATGTCTTTTCTTGACCCCGCCCGGCGTCCGTTCTAAAATACGCCAAATAGCAGAACGGGTATCACATTGATTTAATAGGGAAGACGGTGTGAATCCGTCGCGGTCCCGCCGCTGTAACCGGGGACGAAACCCGCGAAAATGCCACTGCCGCGCAATCAGCGTGGTGGGAAGGCGCGGGGATTAGGAAGAACCGGAAGCCAGAAGACCTGCCGTTCTGCCAGGAACCCGAAAAGCCGGCCCGGACCGGCGGCGGGCCGCGCCATGGCGGCGCCCCGCGCGGGCTCCGCTTTTTGGGCGGTCAAGCAAACTGGGTGCAGCCCCCCGATCATCTTAATGGTCCGGGGGGCTTTTCTATTGGGCCCTCCGGCTCCGGCAAGGAGGGTGGAGTTGTTGGACAGAAGGTGGATAGACACGATTTTGTGGTGCTGCCTGTGGCTGATGCTGGTCAGCTCCCTGGCCCTGATCTGGGGCCTGGCCCAAGGCGCGCCCGGTTTCGGCCCGGGGCCCCTGGCCCGGGTTTTGGTGCAGCCATGAACCTTCAGCCAAAGGAGGAGAGTGGCATGGAAATATCGGCCGCCTGGGAAAACCTGTATCACGCGGTCAAGGCCCTGGAGGCCCGCCAGGGCGACTGGGAGATCGACGCGGCCACCGGGCCTGGTGGTGGCCATGGTGGAGCACTCGGACCTGCCCACCCGGGCCATGATCAGCTGGCTGGTGTACGAGGGCAACAAGCTGGGCGGGGCCAGCGGCCAGCAGGCCGCCGTCCTGGCCCTGCACTGGGAGGCGGCCAACCTGGGCCAGAGGCTCATCGCCCCGCCCCCGGTCCTGCCGGACCATCACCTGGTGTTTCATTAGAAGCGCCCCCCGCCGGTGCGGCCGAACTTGACGCCTCTCCGGCGGGGGGGTAGCTTTGTACCCTGTGGAACAAGCAAGGCTCGGGTCTCATCGGCCCGGCCACGGCCCTGGAGAAACAGCATGATAAACACCCGGTCGATCAACACCATTTTGGCCCTGAGCCTGGCGGCCATGGTCCTGTTCAGCCTGCCCCTGCTCTGGCATGAGCGCCAGCCCATCGGCCAGCTTATCGCCACCACCCAGGCCCAGGCCTCGGCCCAACGCTAATAGACCGCCCGGAGAAGACTCGTGGAGATCGCCACCGCCTGGGAAAACCTCTACCACGCCGTCAAGGCCCTGGAAGCCCGCGAGGGCGACTGGGAGGTCATGGCCGCCACCTGCATGGCCGCCATGGAGATGTTCCTGGAATTCCCCCCCGCTCAGGTTTTGGAGACGGTGGAACAGTCCGAGCTGCCCACCCGGGCCACCGTGAGCTGGCTGGTTTTCGAAGGCTCCAAGCTGGGCGGCCCCAACCGCGAGCGCGCCCTGGGCCTGGCCGCCCACTGGGAAACGGCCAACCCCGGCGAGAAGCTGATTGCGCCGCCGCCGGGCGCGCCCGACAAACCCCTGGTCATTCATTAAAACAAGCCGGCTTCGCCAGACGCGGCTATGCTGCGTTGCGGGCTGCGCTCCAGCCTCGACGTAACTTTTGCTACGCCTCCGGCTGTCGCTTGCCCGCGCCTTGCCTGGCCACGCCTGGCTGTGCCGGGGGTGGGGCGGGTGCCGCTTACCGCCGTATCCACGCCAGCCCTGCTATAATGCGGCCATAATGCCCAAGCAGCCGTCATACGCCGGTCCTCCCTGGACCACGCCCGTGCTGTGGGCCGAGGCCAACGCCGCCCTGCTGCGTTTGTGCGACGGGGAGGGCATGGCCCGCGCCCGTGAGCTCGCCCACCAGCTGGCCGAGGCCCTAGAGGCCCTGGACCCGGCCATGGAGCGGCTCTGCGCGGCCACTTGCCCCCGCTGCCTGGAGCCCTGCTGTTTGCGGGCGCGGGTGTGGCTGGACTTCCCAGACCTCTTGTTCATGCACCTGTCCGGCCAGGCCTTGCCCCTGGCCCAGCTCCGGGCCGGGCGCGGCGAGGCCTGCCGCTATCTGGGAGCCAAGGGCTGCCACCTGCCCCGGGCCAGCCGACCCTGGGTCTGCACCTGGTACCTCTGCCCCGAGCAGAAGGCCAGGATGCGGGAGTGGGGCGAGGAAGAAAAGAAAGAGGTGGAGCAGGGGTTGGAGAGGGTCAGGGAGTTGCGGACCGGGCTGGTGGAGGCCGCGTCAAAAGATGGTGGGAGCGGGGGGACTCGAACCCCCATGCCTTGCGGCACTGGCTCCTAAGGCCAGCGTGTATACCAATTCCACCACGCTCCCCAAGCCGCCACCAACCATAAGCCAAGCCTCGGCGGGCGTCAACCTTCTGGCCCTTCGCGGGCGGGCGCGGCGTTTGTGCAGCCGCCCCGCCAGGTTGACACCCCCAGGGGCCTAGGCTAGATTTAGCCACCTAGCCTCCCGCCATAAAGGAGAAACCGTGCGATCCGACGGCCGCCAGCCCATGCAGATGCGTCCCATCCGCTTTACGCCGGGGGTGAACCCCTATGCCGAGGGAAGCTGCCTGGCCGAGCTGGGCGCCACCAAGGTGCACTGCACCGCTTCGGTGGAAAAGGGGGTCAAGGGCTGGCTGGAGGGCAGCGGGCGCGGCTGGGTGACCGCCGAGTACGCCATGCTGCCCCGGGCCACCCACACCCGCACCGGCCGCGACCATCGCACGGGAGGACGGGCCCAGGAGATCAGCCGGCTCATCGGGCGCAGCCTTCGGGCGGCGGTGGAGCTGGAAAGCCTGGAGGGCTACACGGTCAAGGTGGACTGCGACGTGCTGGTGGCCGACGGCGGCACCCGCTGCGCCTCCATCTGCGGCGGCTGGGTGGCCCTGGCCGCGGCCCTCAAGGGGCTGGGCGTCGCGCCCGCCCTCCAGGTGGGAGCCATCAGCCTGGGACGGGTGGAGGGCGAGCTGAGGGTGGACCTGTGCTACCAGGAGGACTCCTCCGCCGAGCTGGACCTGAACCTGGTGCTGACCCCCGAGGGGCTGGTGGAGGTGCAGGGCACCGGCGAAAACGGCGTGTTCTCCCCGGCCGAGCTGGCCGCCCTGGTCCAGGCGGGCGAGGCGGCGGGGCAAGAGATTTTCGCGGCCCAGCGCGCCGCCCTGGACGAGGCCTAGCCCGCGAATTGCATGAAGATTGAGTGGCATTGAACCACGGTATGACTCTTATGGATCTTTTATGAATAACCCATTGGCAATATCGATGTACCGCTCGTGCTATGGCCCGGCACAGCCAGCCGCCGGCAGACAAGGCGTCTGGCAAGCGAGGGCCGCAGGCGTAGCAAAAGCTACGTCGAGACCCGAGCGCGGCCAGCAACACCGTATGCCGGTGGCTGGCGCGGCCGGACGCTTAGTCTTCATGGGATTTGCGGGCTGACCTTGGAGCTGGTGCTGGCCTCGGGCAATCCCGGCAAGCTGGCCGAGATAAAGGCCCTGTGCGCGCCGATGGGCATCGAGGTGGTCACCGCCGCGTCGCTGGGCTTCACCGAAGACGTGGCCGAGACCGGCGATACCTTCGAGGACAACGCCCGGCTCAAGGCGGTGGCGGTGAGCCAAGCCCTGGGGCGGCCCGCCCTGGCCGACGACTCGGGCCTGGTGGTGGCCGCCCTGGACGGCGCGCCCGGGGTGCACAGCGCGCGCTTTGCCGGGGAGCAGGCGGACGACGCGGCCAACAACGCCAAGCTGCTGGACGCGCTCAAAGACGTTGCGCCGGAGGAGCGGGGCGCGGCCTTTGTGTGCGTGATGCTCTGCCGCCGGCCGGACGGGGCCGAGCTTATCGCCTCCGGGCGCCTGGAGGGGCGCATCGCCAACCAGCCCGCGGGCCAGGGGGGCTTTGGCTACGACCCGGTGTTTTGGCTGCCGGAGCCGGGGATCACCGTGGCCCAGTTGGAGCCGGGCCGCAAAAACGCCATCAGCCACCGGGGGCAGGCCCTTAGGGAGCTTGCCCAGGGGCTGGGAGAATTTCTGGGGGGGCGGACATAGGCATTTCAGGTCGGGGCGTAGCGCAGTCGGGCAGCGCACCTGCCTTGGGCGCAGGGGGTCCCCGGTTCAAATCCGGGCGCCCCGACCATTCTTCCTGCCTGTGGAGGGCCGGCTGACCCATGCCGCGATCAGCCATCCATTGGGCCTGGGTCATCCTGGCCGTATGCTTCGTAAACCTGTTCATCAACTTTTCGGCCCGTCTGGGCTTCGGCGTGGTGCTGCCTTCCATGCTGGAGCCGCTGGACATCTCCCGCACCGGCGGGGGCACCATCTACAACGCCTATCTTTTCGTGTACCTGATCTTCACCCCGGTGGTGGGCTATCTGAACGACCGCTTCGGGGGGCGCATCGTGGTGACCCTGTGCGCCCTGGTGCTGGGCCTGGGGCTCATGGGCATGGGCTGGGCCACCGGCCTGGGGTGGGCGTCGGCCGCCTTCGGGCTGGCCGGGCTGGGGGCCACGGGCATGTGGGCCCCGCTCATGGCCCTGACCCAGCGCTGGTTCGCGCCCCAGCGGCGGGGCCTGGCCTTGGGCATCTTCTCCACCGGCTACGGCCTGGGCCTGGCCTGCATGGGGGCCCTGTTCCCCCTGGTGGTGGCCGTGCTCAACTGGCGCTGGGCCTGGTGGATGCTGGGCGGGGCGGCCCTGTTCATGGTGCTGGCCAACGGCCTGCTTTTGAAAAGCAGCCCCGAGAAGGCGGGGATGCGGCCCTGGGGCGAGACCGGGGAGCAGGCCGCCCAGCCGTCCACCGCCTCGGTCTGGGAGGCGGGCCTGCTCAAACAGGTCCTGGGCCAGCGCCTGTTCTGGATCATCGGCCTGTCCTATTTCTGCATCGTCTACGCCATCTACGGGGTGACCACCTTCATGGTGGACTACGCCCAGCATTCCCTGGGGGTGCCCCTGGCCTCGGCCTCCCATCTGGCCACCATCCACGGCCTGTCCCAGATGGCCGGGGTGATGGTGGTGCTGCCCCTGTCGGACAAGCTGGGCCGGCGCAACACCATACTCATCTCCAACTCCTGCCTGGCCCTGGCCATATTAGGCATTTTGCTCTGGGGCGGAAGCTGGCCGGCCCTGTGTGTGCTGGTGGGGCTGCTGGCCTTTTTCTTCGGAGCCAACTTCCCCATCTACGGGGCCTGCTCGGGCGACTACTTCCCCCGCCAGATAATGGCCACGGTGATCGGGGCCTGGACCGTGTTCAACGGGCTGGGCTCCATATGCGTGCACTGGGTGGCCGGTATGCTGCGCGATTACACCGGGGGCTACGGCATCAGCTTCGGCATCGACGTGGGCATGGCCCTGGCCGCCCTGGCGCTGATGCTGCTGGTGCCCAACCGCCGGGCCGCCTGATCATGCGGACTTGCCTCATGGGGCCAAAACTGTCACCCTTGTAAATACCCCTCTACTTATCCATAAGAATATGCCGCCGCGAGATGCATCAACAGAGGCGGCGAGCCCACCGCCCAACGCGCCGAGCTTCGCGCGGGCCGCAGCCCCAGGGCGCCGGACGGGAAGGACACAACCATGAAGAAAATAATCGCCGTCATGTTCCTGGCCCTGGTGCTGCTGCCCTCGGCCGCCCTGGCCGACACCATCGCCTACAAGGGCATGGATATCCCCGGCCTAAGGGTGGAGGGCTATGTGGGCTGGAGCCGGGTGTCCGGCCAAACCGGCCAGTTCAACGTGACCTGGAACGAGCAGGAGACCCTGGCCGCCTATTGCGCCGACCTGCTCACCTCCGGGGTGGGCGGCCGCTACGACGTGCAGTCCCTGACCAACTTTGACTACGATCAGTACGAGAATCTCTACCAGGCCGCCTGGATCATGGAGAACTACTCGCCCACCCTGGTCTCGGTGGACGACGCCTATTCCAAGTACGTCGCCACCGCGGTGCAGGCCTCCCTGTGGACCCTGTTCGACGACTTCAAGCTGACCGGGGTGTCGGGCTCCTACTCGGAGCGCAACTACGTATTCTCCCTGTACCACGAGATGATGAGCGCCGCGTCGAAGGTGGACTTTTCCACCTACAAGTTCAAGAACGACTTCGAGTACGCCACCAGCGGCAGGCACCAGGACGTGCTGATCGCCACCCCGGGCGGAGCCGCCGCCCCGGAGCCGGGCAGCATGCTCTTGATGGGCAGCGCCCTGCTGGGCACGGTGGGCTATCTGCGCCGCCGCAGGAAGGCCAAGCCCAAGACCGCCTGATCGGGCCCGCAAAAAAATACGACGCCCGCTTCCCCACCGGGGAGCGGGCTTTTGGTTTGGCGGGGGCCTATTGCTGGCTGCGGCGCTTGTTTCGCGATTTGACTCCCTCGACGTATGGACATATACGCCTCGGTCGGCAAATCGCTGCAACCACGCGCCTCGCCGACGCACTAGGCCCCCGCGCGGAGAGGCGCTTCCTCCTCCGCAAAGTTCACGGCGTAGCGGCAGGTCAAGGCTTTGTTTTGTGGGGGCTAGAGAGTTAGCGCGGCTCCAAATACGCAGCCGAGTCGGGATGCTGGAGTAACTCGGCGAGCGAGGCGTATAAACCATACGCTGAGCGAGACGAGTTGCGAAGCGCCCGACGCAGGCAGCAATAGGCACCCGCGCGCAATCAATCACCGTTGCTGGTTTTAATACCTAGCGTCTTCAGTTTTTTGTGCAGGTGACTGCGCTCCAGGCCCACCTCCTCGGCGGTGCGCGACACATTGCCCTCGTTCTCGGCCAGCCTGGCCTCCAGATAGGCCTTTTCAAAGGCGGTGCGGGCCTGCTTGAAGTCGCCGGAGAAAAGCTGGGCCTGCTTCGGGCCCGGCGCGGGGGCGCCGCCCATCTCCACCGGCAGGTCCTCCATCCCGATCTCCTCCTGGGGGCAGAGGATCCACAGCCGCTCCACCAGGTTCTTGAGCTCGCGCACGTTGCCCGGCCAGGGCTGGGCGGCCAGCACCTCCAGGGCCTGGGGAGTGAAGCGCTTGACCGGCTGGTTGTGCTTCACGGCCAGGTGCTCCAAAAAGTCGGCCACCAGCTCGGGGATGTCCCCGGTGCGCTCCCTGAGGGGCGGCACGTGGATGGGGATCACGTTGAGTCGGTAGAACAGGTCCTCGCGGAAGCGGCCGGCCGCGATCTCGGCCTGCAGGTCCTTGTTGGTGGCGGCCAGCACCCGCACGTCCACCGCGATGGTCTTGGTGCCGCCCACCCGCTCGAAGCGCTGCTCCTGCAGGATGCGCAGAATCTTGGCCTGGGTCTTCAGGCTCATGTCCGCGATCTCGTCCAGGAAGATGGTGCCCTGGTGGGCCAGGTCGAACTTGCCCCGCTTCTTGCCGGTGGCCCCGGTGAAGGCCCCCTTCTCGTGGCCGAACAGCTCGCTCTCGATGAGCTCCTCGGGGATGGCCGCGCAGTTCACGTCCACGAAGGGCTGGTCGGTCCGGGGGCTCAGGCGGTGGATGGCGTGGGCCACCAGCTCCTTGCCGGTGCCGTTGTTCCCGGTGATCAAGACCCAGGAGTCGGTGGGGGCCACCCGCTCGATGGCCGAGCGCACCTTGGCGATGGCCTGGCTGGAGCCGGTGAGCGAGGGGGGTTCGGCCTTGGACCTGAGCAGCAGGTTTTCCTCGGCCAGGCGGCTCATGGTGATGGCGTTGCGCACGCTGAGCAGGATCTTGTCCATGTCCAGCGGCTTCTCGATGAAGTCGAAGGCCCCCAGGCGGGTGGCCTTGACCGCGGTCTCCACCGTGCCGTGGCCCGAGATCATTATCACCGGCAGGCCCAGGGAGCGCTTCTTGATGCGCTCCAAGACCTCCAGGCCGTCCATGCCCGGCAGCCACACGTCCAACAGGACCAGGTCCGGCGACTCCCGCTCCAGCAGGCTCAGGACGCTCTCCCCGTCGGCCGCCTCCAGCACCTCGTAGCCCTCGTCGGCCAGGATGCCGCCCAAGGTGGCCCGGATGGAGGCTTCGTCGTCGACTATGCAAACTTGGCCTTGCACAACGCTTCCTAACTCTTGGCCCCGCGGGCGGGCAACTCCACGATCAGGCGGGCCCCGTTGGGCTGGTTGTCCTGCACCCGCACGTAACCGTTGTGGTCGGTGACGATGGTGCTGACGATGGTGAGCCCCAGGCCGGTGCCGCCCTTCTTGGTGGAGAAGTAGGGCTCGAACAGGCGGATCTTGTCTTCCGGCGAAACCCCGGGGCCGCTGTCCTCCACCTCCAGGCGCACCATGTTCAATATCTCATCATAGCTCAGGCGCACCACCACCTGGCGGGGGGGCTCGCTTTTTTCCACCGCGGCCACGGCGTTGTCCAAGAGGTTTATCAACACGCGCGACATCTGCTCGCGGTCCAGCTCGAAGATGGGGATGCGGCCCTCCACCTCCAGCTCCAGGGACACCTCGGGATGGGCCTGCTTGTAAAGGCTCACCGCGTCGACCGCGATGGCGCTCAGGTCGGCCGGGGCCGGGCTGGCGCTGGGCAGGCGGGCGAAGGTGGAAAACTCGTTGACCAGGGTCCGCAGCTCCTCCACCTGGTGCACGATGGTGCGGGTGCACTCGTCGAACACGGTGTCGCCCTCGGGCACCTGGTCGCCGTAGCGCCGCATAAGGCGCTGGGCGCTGAGCTTGATGGGAGTCAGAGGGTTCTTCACCTCATGGGCGATGCGCCGGGCCACCTCGCGCCAGGCGGCCATGCGCTGGGCCTTTTCCAGCTCGCTGAGGTCCTCGAACACCACCACCATGCCCAGGTTGCTGCCCGACTCGTCCCGGAGCAGGCCCAGGTGGACCATGAGCGACAGGGGCTCCCCGCCGATGGTCAGGCGCACCTGGTGGTCCACGGTGCCGGCCCCGCCCGGAGGCAGGCCCGCGATGAGGCCTTGGATGACCTCGCGGTTATCCTGGTTGACCAGCTCGGCCCAGGGGCGGCCCACCGCCGTGCCGGCCTGGATGCCCAGCAGGCGCTCGGCCGAGGGGTTGATGGTGGTCGCCTTGCCCTGCGCGTCCACGGTGATGACCCCGGCGGCCACGCTCCTGAGCACGATCTCCATGTAGCGCCGCCGCCGGTCCAGCTCCAGGTTGGTGCGGCGCATCTCGGTCTGGGCCTCGTCCAGGCGGGCCTTGGAGGTTCTCAGGTCGGCGGTCATGCGGTTGAAGGCGTTGATCAGGGTGCCGATCTCGTCCGGGGCCTCGGCCTCGATGTGGAAGGCGTAGTCCCCGCCGGCCACCCGCTGGGTGCCTTCGGCCACCTCGCGCAAGGGCTCGGTGATGGTCTTGGCCAGGCGGAAGCCCAGCCAGGTGGCCACGAACACGATGAGGATGGTGACGATGCTCAGGGTGATGAACAGGTTGGTGCGGATGGGCTCCTTGAAGGCCTTGAGTTGGCGGTAGCCTTCCAGGCCTTTTCGCACCTGCTGGCTGCGGGCCAGGGAGCCGGGCGGCAAGAGCTGATAAGCCACCACCGCGCCCACCACCTTGGCCTTCATGCCCTTGCGGGCCTTGAGCACCGGCTGGATGGCCGCGGCGAAATCGCCGGTGGGGACGGGCTGCAAGTGGGTGAGCGGCAGGCCGGTGGACACCGAGCGGCTGACCATCTCCATGGGCAGGCCGTGCAGATGGGCCGGGTGGGTGCCGCTCTGGGTGGCCTCGGCCAACAGCTTGAGCTCGTCGGAAAACACCTTGGCCCCGGCCAGGTCAAAAAGCTCGCGCCGCTTTTCCAGCAGCTCGGTGAGCTTTTCGTCGGGCTTGGACAGACGGTAGCCCCGCCGTTGCAGCTCCGTGGCCAGCACCCCGGCGAAGTGGCTGGATTCCGAGGCCAACTGCTGGTTGTAGGCGTCGGAGACCTCCATGGCGTCGAACAGGCTCTTTTCCACCTGGGCGCTGAACCAGTATTCCATGGAGGCGCCCACGAACTGGATGGCCGCGAACAACAACAGCACCGTGGGCGCCAGGGACAGCAGCACGAAGGTGGCCACCAGCTTGGTGCGCAGGCGCGCGCCCCACACGCCCTTGCGCCGCTCCATGGTCATCTTCACCAGGTTCCTGAACACCAGGAAGATGACCAGCAGCAAAAGCAGGGCGTTCAGGTTGATCAGGGCGAAGACCAGCACCGAGGAGCCCAGGGGTTGGCCTTGGGCCATGTCCACCACCTGGGTCTCCACATAGGTGATGATGGCCACCAGGAAAAGGGTGACCACGATGATGATGCGCTCGCGCTTGCGGCGCTTGAGCTCCTTGGCGCGTTCGGCCTGGGCGGTGGTGTCGCTGACCATGGCCCCTCGTGTGGCTTGACGGGATTAATGCAAAGTCAAGGCTATGTTACGCGAGGTGCGAAGCAGAGGCAAGCGGAGGAGGGGGCTCAGGGCAGGGCCAGCCTCAGGCAGGTGGCCGCGGCGTGGGTCACGGTGCGGGCAATGGTGGCCAGGCGGCTTTGCCAGGCATCCGCCAAACGTTGCAAGGACTGTTCAAGGCGCGCCCAGTCCTCGGGCGCGGGCCCGGCCAACTCCAGCTCGGCCCACACCCGCCGCATGAACTGGCCATGGCCGCGCTCCACCACCCGCTCCAGGGCGGCCACGGCGGCCAGGCGGCGGGTCTCGCTCTGGGGGTCGGGATGGCGCTGGGCCGGGGGAAGCGACGAGCCCAGCAGGCCGCCCAGGCTCAAGGCCTCTCCGGCCACGGCGCTTTCGCTCTCCACCATCCTTTGCAGGAGGCTGGCGGCATCGGCGACGCGCTCGGCCACAATGCGGGCGCAACTTGCCCCCAGGGCCAGGCGCAGGGCCGCCGGGTTGCGGCGGGACCAGGGCAGGCGGCGCTGAGTGGCCAGGCCCTCCCGGATGCGGTCCATGCATTGCCCGGCCGCTGGAGTCAGGGCGGCAATCACCCGGGGCTCCCAGTATTCCCGGAAGCGCAGGTTCTGGCTTTGCAAAGACGCGGCGATGCTTTGGTTGAGAAAAGTGGCTACCTGGTTGTCTTTCATGAGTTCCCCCTAGGGCAGCTTGGCGTTCGCCGGTGGTTGGCTCAGAACGGCCGAAAAGTCCAGGCTGAAGTGTTTCATCCCGCCGCCGTCGCGCCGGATCATGTACAGGTTGGTCCGGGGCAGCACCCCGCCGCTCATGGGCTGGTCGTCCGAATGCCCCCGAAAGAGCACCCACTGGTTGTCCGGCGAGATATCCAGGGGGGTCACACCATTCTGAAAGTGGGTAATTTTATGGGCCTGCATGTCTCGCATAGAGCAGAAAAAAATCTGCTGGCCCACCCACCGGGATAAGTCCCTATGCCGAGGGTCTTGCCAGGCAAAAACCAAATAATGGCCGTCGCGGGAAAGAAACGAATCCTTTAAGAGAAGAAAACCGTGGCCATCGAATAGTCTATGCAGGGGATCTTTGGCGAATTTATATAAATCAGGGACGATGGGCCACATTAAACGCGGGTCAATGAGGTCCAATTTAAAAAGGAGATTGCCGGTCTCTATGAATTTAGGCGTCGAAATTAAGATGTAGCGATCATGCGGAAAAACGGAAAGGTTCCTCAGGCGATGGAATTTTTGACGGGTGATTTGCTCCACTTTCCCCGTGGCCACATTTAGGGAAAAGACATCACTGTCCCAGCCTCCGGGTACGTCAAAGGAGGGGAATTCACCCCAGGAGTCATGACGGAGAAAAAAGATGCGTTTGCCGTCGTGGGAAAAGCGTGGGCTCCTGTCGTAATCCGATACATCGGTCAGTTGCCGGATTCCGCCGCTGGTAATATCCAGCAGATAAAGGTCGCCCCGGTCATCGCCTTTCCAGGCCGCAAAGGCCACATGGCGGCCATCCGGCGACACGGCGGGGTCGAATAGCGCGCAATTGAAGCGGTCCTTGAGCAGCCAGGCCTTGACTTTGCCTTCAAGGTCCATGACGAACAAGCCGGAGAGGCGCTTGCCACAGAGGGTGAAATAGATGGTCTTTCCATCCGGGGCAAAGACCGCGTCTCTCACCCAGGGTGCCTTGGGCCGGGTTTGGGGGGGGAGGTAGTGATCCACACAACCGGAGAGCAGCGCGCCGGTTAAAACGAGCAGCACTATCGCCATGATTAAAAACTGCTTTTTAATAATCATGGCCGCCCCCCCTCGGCGTCGTAGCCCCACTCGTACCTGTCCCTGGCTTCCTGCTCCACTCTGGCAATTTCGTTCTCAAAATACCACAGGGCCCATTTGCGGTATTTTCTGGCCTCCTCGATTTTCCGGCTCGGTGGTTTGTTTTCCCACTTGTTGGGGTCTTCCGGCAAAGCCTGCAGGGCTGCCACCAGTTTTCGGTTTGCCTGGTCTTTGTTGTCGCCTACATACTCGGTATCGTGAATCCTACAAGCGGCATCCATATCATTGGTCGGTTTAATACTATTATCTTTTGTGTAATTTTTGTCTCTCGTATCCTGCCCGTGGGTCCAGTATTCTCCACAAAAATTGCCATGCACCGGGCCGT
The DNA here is from genome assembly GCA_021737145.1 of Desulfarculaceae bacterium. GTDB lineage: Bacteria > Desulfobacterota > Desulfarculia > Desulfarculales > Desulfarculaceae > Desulfoferula. The sequence goes on from JAIPEN010000011.1 coordinate 85,894, forward strand.
TTAAAATGCGCCCCCTGCGCCAGGTCAGGCCCACGTAACGGTCCTTGAACAGTTCGGGGTCTTCCCGTTGGCCGGTTTCTGCTGGCTCCTCCTCCTGTGGTAGGGCCTCGCCGCCAGCGCTTCCATCGTCCTTGTCCCAATCCTCGGGTTGGCTGGCCGCCCGGGCAACGTCGATAATCTCTTGCAGCTTGCAGCCGCAGTTAGGGTGCAAAGGGGGTTCGGGCATGTGGGTGGTGGATTCCTGCCCCGGCCCGGGGTTGAAGTAAAACTCCCGGCCGTTCATTTCCCGGCATGCTTTGCAGGCTTTGCTCCCCCCGAAGGTCACCCACTTGTAGCCTATCACAACCTTGCCTTGGCCCGTGAACATGGCGCGTCTCCCAGCAGTGGTTCGCTGGGGTAATTAGAGCGCAACAAGCGGTTGCGGCCCAGGAAGGCGTCTCACAAGCTCGGGCCCACAAAAAAGCGCCCCAGCCAAGAGGCCGGGGCGCTGAGTATGTTTAGTTTGGGCGGCTAGGCCGTGGCCTGGACCGCTCCCTCGAACAGGGGCATGGGCTCCAGGACCGGCTCCTTGATGCGGGCCGGCTCGGGGGTGACCAGCTGCCAGGCGGTGGGGTCGGCCAGGAACTTCTTGAAAAGCTGGTTGTTGAGCTCGTGCCCCGACTTGTGGGCCGTGAAGCTGCCCACGATGGGCCGGCCGACCATGGCCAGATCGCCCAGGAAGTCCAGCACCTTGTGGCGCACGAACTCGTCGTTGAAGCGCAGGCCGTCGTCGTTGAGCACCCGGTAGTCGTCCAGGACCACCGCATTGTCCAGGCTGCCGCCCAGGGCCAGGCCGTTCTCGTGCAAGTAGCGCATGTCCTTGAGGAAGCCGAAGGTGCGCGCCCGGCTGATCTCCTTGTCGTAGGCCTTCTCGTCCAGGACGAAGCCCATCTCCTGGCGGTTGATGAGCGGATGGTCGAACTCGATGGTGAAGGCCACCTGCAGCTTGTCGCTGGGGGTCACCTTGACGCTCTTGCCGTTTACCTTGACCTCGACCTCGCGCTTGACCTTGTAGTACTGGCGGGGCCTTCCCTGGGACACGAAGCCGGCTCCCCGCATGAGGAACACGAAGGGCGCGGCCGAGCCGTCCATGATGGGTATTTCGGGGGCGTCCACCTCCACCAGCACGTTGTCCACTCCCAGGCCCGACAGGGCCGAGAGAAGGTGTTCCACGGTGGAGACGCGGACTTCGTCCACGCCCACGGTGGTGGACAGGTCGGTGCCCACCACGTTGTTGACCCCGGCGGGGATGAGGGGGGAAGCGGGCAGGTCGGTGCGTTTGAACATCACGCCCGTGTCCGGTTCGGCCGGGCGCAGGCAGAGGTTGACGGTCTTTCCGCTGTGCAATCCGATCCCGGTGCATGAAACAGGGCGCATCAAAGTGCGCTGGTGTCGGTTCATTCGGTTGGCTCCTAATGCGGACATATCTCTGGGGCAGGATATACGCAAGGGGCGTGCCAGGCTCGGAAAAAATGGGGCAAGAGTAAAAGTTTAAGCTTAACTAACTGTTTTAAATGACCATCGATAAATCAGCCCGGACTAGCCGGAAACAAGGAATAGTTTTTATTTTCGGTCATGTGGGCGTTTGGACCCACACCAAAGGCCCTAGGGTGTGTCAAACAGCCCACGCTGGAGGATTTCCCGCTCCGCCCGCTCCAGGTCCTCGGGAAAGTTGACGTTGACAAAGCTCAGGTCGTCCGGGTCCACCGCCGCCACCTCCTGGCGGGTCATGATCCGGGCCCCCACCCGGTTCAAGAGCAAACGCAGGCGGCGCTCGCCCTGGCGGAGCATCAGGCGGGCCGGCTCCAGGCAGTCCCGGCCGTACCAGGACATCAGGGCCTCCACCCCGCCGGGGCCCTGGGGGGCCACCGCCTTCTGCCCCTGGCTGAGCTCCAGCACCCGTTTGAGCAGGGCGGGGCGCATCATGGGGGCGTCCACGGGCAACAGGAGCACCGAGGTGGCCGGGGTGTCCAGGAAGATGGTGGCCAGGGCGGCCAGGGGCCCTTGCCCCGGCCAGCGGTCGGCCAGGACGGCGCACTCCAGCTCCGCGAACTCGGCCGCGTCGGCGGCCACCACCAGGGTTTGGGGGCAGAGCTCTTGGGCCCGGTCCAGGGCGATGTCTATGAGGCGGCGGCCGGCCACCCGGCGCCAGGGCTTGCCGCCCCCCAGGCGGCGGCCCGGCCCGCCGGCCAAGACCGCGCCGGTGAGCGTGGCCCGCATTATTCCTCCGCGGCCATGGGCTGGTTGCCCGCGGGCTCCAGCACCCGGCCGGCCGTGTAGTCCCGGTTCAGGAACACCGCGCAGCGCTGGCAGGGGCCGGGGCACAGGGTCTCGCGCCTCTGGCGGGTCCGCCAGCAGGGCTTGTGGGGCTCCTCATAGGCCGCGCAGGAGGTCTTGTCCACGCAGGCGAAGATGTTCCAGCAGGGGGCCAGGACCATGAGGTTGCGCAGACAGGCCAGGGTGAAGCCCCGCTCGTGGATCAAAAAGTTGATCCGCTGGATTTGGCTGACCTCGAAGTCGCTGTAGAGGCGGTTGTTGGTGTTGGCTTCCCGCTCGGGGCGGATGAAGCCTTCCTTCTCGTACTCGCGGATGCGTTTCTGGCTCAGGTCCACCTTGCGGGAGACCTCGTTGATGAGATACATGGGCCGGCTCCGACCCTGGCGCACCAGAGTCTATACGAAATGTCGTGCAGCGGGCTCATCTGTAACACAGGGTCCCCGGAGCGGGCAAGATTATTGTTGACCTCTCCGGATTAATCATCCTATAGTCCAGGTGAATAGAGGCAATTCAACCGAAGAGCCTGCCCCACGGGCCAAGACCGCCCGGCTGCGATGAGTAAAATCGCGGCCGGGTTTTTGAGTTTGGGGGGAGCCAATGGATAGGTGCAAGACCACGAAAACAAGGGTTTTTTGCCGGGGCGGCCTGCCGCGGCGGACGGATGCCTTGCCGGGAGCCGTTGTCCTTGACCACCGCCAGGCCCGCGGGTGACAAGCTCGCCAGGCAGGGAGGTTTGCCATGCAAAGGGACTTTCACTACTGCGCCATCGCGGCGCTGGCCCGGGGCGCGGGCTTTTCCGCTGAGGACGCCCAGACCATCGCCTATGCCAGCCAGTTCGTGGACGACTCGCAAGACAACGCGCCATTGGTCATGCAGGACCAGGAGGTGTTTCGTCCCCAGTTGACCGCGCACTTCGGTTTCAAGTCCTTTGCCCGCGAGACCTGCGAGGTGGTTTACCTGCCCTTCCATTTTCTTCCGCCAGCGGCCGGCCCCGCCGCCCCGGACCAGTTCATAACCCGGCCGGACTCGTCCCTGGCCAGGGAGTTGGTGGCCATGGCCGCCGGTCAGCCGGACCGGCTCGAGCACCTGGTGGGCCTGGGAGTGGCCCTGCACACCTTTGCCGACACCTGGGCCCATCAGGGGTTCAGCGGGTGGGTGCACGAGCTCAACGAAGTATTGGAGATGTTCGAACTGGAGGAAAACGGCGGCTTGGGCCGGGCCTTGCGCGGCCTGGGTCTGAGAGCCGTGGGGCACATCCAGGCCAAGTCCAACCCGGACCTGCCCTACTTGCGTTGGCAATATGTCAACGGCCACGGCCAGGAGGTGCGGCGGGACAACCAGGCCGAGTTCCTCACCGCCTGCCGTCGCATCCACCAGGTGCTGAGCCAGATATCCCAAGGCCAGGGACAGGCCTGGGAGGAGCTGGCCGGGCCGGTGGCGCGCTTGCTGGCCGTGGACTCCGAGGACCTCGAGGAGCGGTGCGGGGCCTGGGAAGCGGCCTTTGGCGACAGCCTGGAAGGTTGGTGGGGTTATGACTCTTTGACTTGGCGGCATCAGGCCATCGAGCAGTACGACGGCTTCAGGGACGGGGAGAGCGAGGACGATCCCGCCATCCCCGAGCCGGCTTACGTTTGGCTGGGCGACCCGGGCGAACTCCCCTGGGCCGCCTTCCATCGCGCGGCCTCCCGGCAGCAGGACTGGGTGTCCCGGCGGGTCGTTGCCTAGCTCTTGGCCTCTTTGCGGAGCAGCTCCAGGGCCTCATCTCTGCGGGCGTAGAGGCGCTTGGGCTCACGGGAGCCCACCGCCTCGGTCAAATAGCTGGTGATGATGGGCAGGGCGATGGTGCTGTCGGTGTAGCAGACCACGGTGCCGGGCAGGCCCTCGGGGTCCACCTTGCCCCAGGAAACCGCCTCCGAGGGGGTGGCACCGGACAGGCCGCCGGTGTCGGGCCGGGCGTCGGTTATCTGCAAGAAGTAGTCGTGCCCCTTCTCGTCGATGCCCAGCACCTCCTGGATGTGGGGCTCGGTCTGGAGCATGAAGTTCTTGGGCGCGCCTCCGCCCAGGATGGCCACCCCGGTCTTGCCCCCGCCCCGCTTGGCCATCAAGACCAGGCCGGCGGTCTCGTTCACGTCGCGGTTCACGTCCCAGGCGAATGCCGAGCCCTCGAGGGCCAGGGCGGCCGCGTTCATGCCGATGCTGCTGTCGCCCGGGCTGGCCGCGTACACCGGCACCTCCATGTCAAAGCAGGCGGCCAGAAGGCTGGCGTCGCCCCCGCCCAGGATGCGCTGGCGCTCGGCCAGGTACTTGCCGGCCAAATAGTGGAACTCGGCGCTGCCCAGGGGCCGCTGGAACTCGGGCGCCTGCATCATCTCCCGGAAAAAGCTGTCGGTTTTCAAAAGCACCGTGTAGTCCATCACGATGTCGTAGATGCGCACCAGGCCCTTTTCGCGCAGGGCGGTGTCGTCGGCGAATGGGCTGGAGCGGTGCAGGGACAGGCCCAGGGCGAAGTGGGCGTCGTGATAGAGGTTGGCCCCGGTGCTCACGATGAAGTCCACCAGGCCGCGCCGCACCAGGGGCACCAGGCAGGAGGGCCCCAGGCCGGCCGGGGTCAGGGCCCCGGTGAGGGTGAGCCCCACGGTCACCTCCGGGGCGGCCATGCGCCGGGCCCAGAGCTGGCAGGCCTCGCGCAGGCGGGCGGCGTTGTAGGCCAAAAAATAGTTGTCCACCAGCTGAACCGTGGACAGGCCCTTGTCCAGGGGGGCGGGCGCTATGGCCGGCCCGGCCAGTCGGTGCTTCATGGCTTTCCTCGCAGAACCAGGCCCAGGGCCCGGTAGAGCAGGCGGGCGGCGGTGAAGTCCGGGGCGGTCTGGCCGGCCAGGGGGGCCAGCTCCACCATGTCCAGGCCCAGCACCTGGTGGCGGGCGCAAACCGCCTCCAGCCAGTTGCTCGCCTGGGTGAAGCTCAGTCCTCCCGGCTCGGGGGTGCCGGTGGCGGGCATCAGGGCCGCGTCCAGTCCGTCCACGTCCAGGCTGATGTAAACCGGCCCGCTCAGGCCCTCCAGGGCCCGGTCGATCCACAGGGGATCGGCGTGGATCTGGTGGGCCCACATGGGCTCGAGGCCGTGCTCCTTGACGAACTCCGCCTCTTCCTGGGAGCAGGAGCGGGCCCCCACCCAGCGGACCTCGAGCCCCATCTCCATGGCCCGGCGGCTCACCGTGGCGTGGCTCAGCTTGGCCCCCTCGTATTGGTCGCGCAGGTCCAGGTGGGCGTCCAGCACCAGCACCGTGAACCCGGGGCCGTAATGATCCACCAGGGCCCGGAGCGCCCCCAGGGTGACGGTGTGCTCGCCGCCCAACACCACCGGCAAACGGCCGTTGTCCAGCTCGTCGGTCACCGCTTCTTTGACCCGGGCCAGGGAGATGTCCAGGCTGCCCGAGGTCTCCACCCGGGAGTGGGTGTAGATGCCGTGGTTCATGGGCACCGAATCGAGCACCTCGTCATAGAGCTCCATGTTGGCCGAGGCGCTGATCACGGCCAGGGGACCCTGGGCCGCGCCCTCGCCGTAGGTCACGGTGACCTCCAGGGGGGCGGGGATTATGGCCGCCCGGCACTGCTCGATCTCCGGCCGGTCGATGCCGCCGAAGGTGAGCACCTTACATCGTCTGTGCTCCACGGGACTCTCCTAGCCTGGAAATTTCATGAGGGCCGTGGGTCCGGCTGGCTGTGCCGGGGCAGGATGCGAACCACAACTTGACCATGCAAGAGTTTTTTTCATGGCGGCCCTCTGAATGCCGAATCGTTGCCTGGCGCCACCCGGCTCTCATGAAATGGCCGGGCTAGCCAGCAGGTTGCTTGCAGTATAGCAGCCCGCGCCCCGGGCGCCAGACGCGGCGGGCATACAAAAATGCAGGGAAGGTATTGACGAAACACCCCCTCGCGGCCATAAGTGTAGCCTTATCAATAATGCAATCGGCCCACTTTCAGAGGAGACTGCCGTGCTGGTGCCCAAATACATTTACCTGACCAAGGGCAAAGGGGTGCACAAGGAGAAGCTGGCCAGCTTCGAGCTGGCTCTCAGGTCGGCGGGCATCGCCAGCCAGAACCTGGTGCACGTCTCCTCCATCTTCCCGCCGGACTGCAAACTAATAAGCCGCCAAAAGGGCGAGAGCATGCTGGTGCCCGGCCAGATCCTCTTTTGCGTCATGGCCCGCAACGAGACCAACGAGCCCCACCGGCTCATCTCCTCCTCAATCGGCCTGGCCCTGCCCACCGATCGCAAGCTGCACGGCTATCTGAGCGAGCACAAGGGCTACGGCCAGAGCGCCAAGACCTCGGGCGAGTATGCCGAGGACCTGGCCGCCGAGATGCTGGCCTCCACCCTGGGCATCGACTTTGACGTGGACCAGAGCTGGGACGAGAAGAAGCAGGTCTTCCGCATGTCCGGCAAGATCGTCAAGACCAGCGAGATCACCCAGACCTCGGTGGGCCCCAAGGACGGCAAGTGGGCGACCTCCGTGGCCGCGGCGGTGATGATCATGGAGTGGCTGGAGGAGGAAGGGGCCCGGTAATGATCGAAACGAGCGGCGAGCTACAGGGCCGTCCCCTGGCCCCGGACCAGAGCTTTTGCTTTGCCTGCCGCCCGGGCCTGGCCTGCTTCAACTCCTGCTGCACGGGCAAGCGCCTGCCGCTGTTGCCCTATGACTTCCTGCGCCTCCGACAGGCCCTGGACCTGCCCGCGGCCGAGGTGCTGTCCCGCCACGTGGAGCTGGAGGCCGACCCGGTATCCGGCTGGCCCGCCCTGAGGATCAAGCTGACCCCCGAAGGCGCCTGTCCCTTTGTGAGCGAGCAGGGCTGCGCGGTCTACCTCGACCGCCCCACCTGCTGCCGCATCTACCCCCTGGCCAGGGCGGTGCGCCCCGGCAAGGGAGGCCGGCCGCCCCGGGAGGTCTTTTTGCGCCAAGACACCCCCGGTTGCCTGGGCTGGGACCAGCCCGAGGAGCTGACCATCGCCGCCTGGACCCTGGACCAGGGCTTGGCTCCCTATCAGGCGGCCAACAACCAGGCCATGGGGCTGTTCATGCACCCGGCCCGCCAGGGCGAGGTGAGCCTCAACGACCAGCAGACCCACGCCTTTATCAGCGCCCTGTACAATCTGGAGGCCTTCCGGCCCTTGGCGGCCTCGCCGGGCTTTGGCGAGAAGTTCGGCTTCAGCCAGGAGCGCCTGGCCGAGGCCCTGGCCGATGACGAGGCCCTGCTGAGCCTGGGCGTCGACTGGCTGACCGGGGTGTTTTTCGGAAAAACCAAGACCGAATAATCGCGAAAATTATGATTGAGGATATGTGCCGGATGACCGCCGGGCATGAAGAGCGCGACGACTCCTTTTTCATGCCATCGGATCCGGCGGACCAGCGTGGCTTCCCCGGATAATTTGGCAGGACAGCCTCGAGTGGGTTACTATTTTCCATTAGAATTTCGACTTGCCGCACCAAACCGGGGGGATCATGTCTTTTGAGCTATTAATGACATATATGATCTCGGTGGCGATCATAGTGGTGGTGCCGGGCCCCAACGTAATGCTGGTGGTGAACGACAGCATCAACGTTGGGTTCAAAAAGGGATTTTTAACCATTTTGGGCATCAAGGCGGGCACCCTGTTGCTGGTCGGCCTGTCCATGATAGGGCTTACCGCGCTATTGACTTGGTTTTCCTGGCTGTTCCTGGCCGTCAAATGGGTGGGCGTGTGCTATCTGCTCTATCTGGGAATAATGCAGATCCGCTCTTCCGGCAAGCCGGCGGGGCCGGTGGATTTGCCCCAGGCAGGCAACCGCAAGCTGTTCATGAGAGGATTTTTGGTCTCGGCCACCAATCCCAAGGGACTTTTGTTCGCGGGCGCCTTTTTCCCGCAGTTTTTGAACCCCGAGGCCCCGCTGATCCCTCAGATGGTTATCCTTTGCGTGGCTTTCGTGGTGGTCGCGTTCTTGGTCGAGACGGTCTATGCCTATGCCGGCAATCTGGCGGCCGGGCTGTTCAAATCGGATCGCTTCAGAAAGGTCAGCCAGCGCATATCAGGCGCGGTCTTGATCGCTTTCGGCATCGCCCTTTGCTTTGCCGAGGAGAAATAGGCCAGCCCTTGCCACGGGAAATCAGTTCAGCAGATAGCCGCCCACGTACTTGACGGCCACCACCAGCAAGATAATTCCCAGCATTAGCTTGAGCCAGCTCGGCTTGACCAGGCGTTGCAGCCGGGCCCCGCAGTACATGCCCGCCACCCCGCCCAGCCCGAACAGCGCGCCCAGGAGCCAGTCCGGGGCCACGGCCATCTGACCGGCGTACCAGGGGGCGATGGCCTGGTAAAAGGCCACCCCCACGATGCTGGTGACAAAGGTGCCCATGAGCGCCGCGCCGGCCACGGCGTGCACCGGCAGGCCGAACACGGCCACGAAGAAGGGGGCCACGATGGCCCCGCCCCCGATGCCGTAGACCCCGCCCACCATGCCCACGGCCAGCGACAGGCCGAAGATGCCCGGGGTGGAGCAGGCGTAGTCCTGGCCCGCGAAGGTGAAGGAGAGCCGCCGCCAGGAGAGCCGGCAGGCCTCCACCACGAAGGCGGCGGGCTGGCCTTCCAGCAGGGGGCTTTTTTCCCGCTGGGCCGCGCGGGCCTTGCGGCGCTGGGCGACGAGATCCCAGAACAAGCGGGCCCCGATATAGAGCAGCACGCAGCCCACGAAGACCTTGAAAGGCCCGGGGTCGGGCAGCCATTTCAGACGGATGAAGCCCCCGGCTATCACCCCGGGCAGGGTGCCGGCCACCACCACCCAGGTGAGCGGCCAGACCATGCGGCCCTCGCGGATATAGCGCCACACCCCGGCCGGGATGGCCACGATGTTGAACACCAGGTTGGTGGGGCTGACCGCCGGGGAGGTGAAGCCCAAAAAGCTCATCTGAAAGGGCAGCAAGAGGAAGGCCCCGCTCACCCCGCCCATGGAGGTGAACAGGCTGATGACAAAGGCCACCAGGGGGGGCAGCCACAGGGGGCAGTCGACGCCGGAGACGGGGAAATGCAAGCATCCTCCTCGGAATAAGGATTATCCGAGGATAGCTCCAAAAGGCCGCATAGGCAAGGGTCTGCGCGGCCTAGGGGCCGGGACGGAAGACGATCTTGGCGCTGGTGTCCGGGCCCACGTTGTCATAGTCGCAGGTGATCAGGCAGGGGCCCAGCACCTCGCGGCGGGGGCGGCAGGAGAACAGATAGTCGTCGCCCCAGGCGGTGATCTCCACCACCAGCCGGGCCGCGCAGGAGGGCCCGCCGCCCGCCTCGGCCAGGTTCACCCGGAAGGCGTAGGTGGGGCTGGCCGCCAGGGAGTCGGCGTCGAAGCCCCGGGACCAGGTGTCGGACCGGCCCGGAGGCAACTCCACGGCGCGGCCTTGGTTCACCCGGAAGGCCACCGTGGCGGCGGAGTCGTTTTCAAGCGTTAGGGAAAAGGAGCCGAACTGATCGGACGCGGCCAGGGGGGCCGGCAGGGCCAGCAGGCAGGCCAGGCACAACAGGGGCAGGTAGCGCACCGCACATGCTCTTTCCGCGGACCGCGGAAGGTTACGCCCAAATTATGGCACAAAAGCGGGGCGGCGTCTTGCGCCAGGGGTCTTATTCGGCAATGCTGATCTTGATCTGGCAGTTGCCATCGCTGTGTTGCTGCTGGGATACACTACAGTTGCCGTGCCAGGTGGTGGCCCGGCAAGCCAGAATCTTGGGTCCGAAGTCCCAGTAGTTGCGCACCTGAGCCAAGCCCTCGCAGAGCACGGAATGATCTTTTTGGTTGTAGACCGTGAAGTCGTAGTTATGGTTGGCGGGCCTCAGGAACCAGGCCGTGTCCCGGTTGTCGAAGGAGGTTTGGCCGCCCGCGCTAATAGCCTTCACATCATAGTAGGTCTCGCCCCTCACCTCCACGCTCACCCCCAGCTTGCCCTGGTTGGAGATTTCCAACTGCAAATTTTGCGGCAAGGGCGGCGGCCAGTCAACCGGGGCATGAACCGCATTCACCCGCATCAAGCGGGGGTTTGGCCCAAAAGGAAAGTGGGCTTTTTCCCCCAAGAATGGTAGTATTGTCTACCCAAGAAAAACCTAGGGGTTTTGAAGGGTGTAATGTATTGCGTCTCCGCCTGCCCCGACTCGCTTCTACCTCTCCCAAGACGCCTCGGCCGGATTGACAGCGACGCCGGCGGGCGGCGCGAGGCCGGGCGGCCCATGGATCACAACGAGGCTTATCCCGCCAGGGAAAAGACCCGAGGCCACGACTATGTACAACGCCGAAGTAAAGGGCACCGGGTCTTTCACTCCCGAGGCCATATTGACCAATCAAGACCTGGAAAAGGTGGTGGACACCAGCGACGACTGGATCACCCGCCGCACCGGCATCAAGGAGCGGCGCATCGCCACCAATGGTCTCAAGACCAGCGAGATGGGGGCCCGCGCCGCCCGCCAGGCCCTGGAGGCGGCCGGGGTGGACCCCGGCGACCTGGACCTGGTGGTGGTGGGCACGGTGACCCCGGACCGCCAGTTCCCCTCCTGCGCCTGTGCGCTGCAAGAGAAGATAGGGGCCAAGCGGGCGGCCAGCATGGACGTATCGGCCGGCTGCTCGGGCTTTATCTACGCCCTTAGCGTGGCCAACAATGCCATACGCTGCGGCGAGGCCGAGCACGCCCTGGTGGTGGGCTCGGAGGTGCTTTCCTCGGTGACCAACTGGGACGACCGGGGCACCTGCGTGCTCTTGGGCGACGGGGCCGGGGCGGTGGTGCTCAGCCGCACCGACAAGGACACCGGCATCCGCTCCATCCATCTGCGCTCCGACGGCTCCTTCGGCAACCTGCTCTACTCGGTGGACCAGTCCGATGTGCGCTCCGGTCTGGAGATTTTGCCCGGGGTGAGCGACTTGAAGCCCTACTACCTGGTCATGGACGGGCAGAAGCTGTTCAAAAAGGCGGTGGAGTGCCTGGAGGAGATCACCCGCTGGACCCTGGATAAGGCCGGCGTGGAGGTGAGCGAGCTGGCCCTGATGGTTCCCCACCAGGCCAACATCCGCATCATCAACGCCCTGGCCCAGCGCCTGGGCCTGGCCCAGGACAAGGTCTACACCACCATCGAAAAGTACGGCAACACCTCTTCGGCCTCCATCCCCATGGCCCTGGCCGAGGCGGCCCGCCAGGGATGCCTGGCCCCCTGCGACAAGCTTCTTATGGTCACCTTCGGCGCGGGCCTAACCTGGGGCGCCTCCTTGGTCGAGTGGAGCTGCCAGCTGTGAGCCGACCCTTGAAAGCGCTGGCCTACCGGGTGTGGCTGACCTTTGTGCACATCTACGTTTTGCTCATGACCGCCATCTTCTCCACCTGGTCCATCATGCTGTTCCTGTTCGACTCCAGCGGCCGGGCCACCCATTTTTACGGGGCCCAGCCCTGGGCCCGGGTGCTTCTGTGGGGCTGCCGGGTGAAAGCGGAACTGGAGGGGATGGAAAACCTGCCCTCCCCGGACCGCACCGAGCCCCTGGTGCTGGTGTGCAACCACACCAGCATGTTCGACATCCTGGCCCTGCTGGCGCGCCTGCCGGTGGACTTCAAGTTCGTGGTCAAGGCCGAGCTGGGCAAGGTGCCCCTGTGGGGCTACGCCATGAAAAAGGCGGGCTACATCTTCGTGCAGCGGGGCAGCGGCGGACAGGCCGGGGTCTTGATGCGCCAGGCGGTGGAGCGCATCAAGGGGGGCAGCGCGGTGCTGTTTTTCGCCGAGGGCACCCGTTCGGCCGACGGCCGCTTGGGCGAGTTCAAGCGGGGGGCCTTTGTGCTGGCTTCCCAGGCCGGGGCGGACGTGTTGCCCATCGCCATAGAGGGCGCGGCCTCGGTGCTGGCCCCCAAGAGCTTCCAGATACATCCCGGCCATATCACCGTGCGGGTGCTGCCGGTGGTGGACGACCCGGCGGTGAAGAAAAGCTCCAGGAAGCTCATGGCCGAGGTGCACCAGGTGCTCTCCGACAGCCTGGAGCACGAACGCCTGGCCGCCTGATAGCAAGCTGGGCCGTTGCGTCCGGCGGTCCCCCGGTCCTATAATTCCCTAATGCGCATGCTCTTTCGCATAGCCGTTTTCGGCCTGGCCCTGGGCCTGCTCCTGGCCGCGGCCTGCGCCTCGGCCCCTCCGGAACAGGAACCGGCCGCCGCGCCCGCGCCCAAGGTTCCGGTCTCCGGGCCCCTGCCCGCCACCCCGCCCGGACCGGCCGGGCGCGTCTGTTTGTGGGTGTTCTGGACCGACAACAGCACCCTGATGAAAGAGGCCCAGGCCCTGCTCCAGCAGGGGCAACCCTTCCAGACCATCGCCCTGACCATGGCCCGCGACAACAAGGGCTACGCCACCACCCAGGCCGACTGCCTCTCCCGGGCCCAGCTGCCCCCGGCCATGGACGCGGCGGTGAAAGACCTGAAGCTGGGCCAGGTGTCCAAGCCCTTCCCCCTGAACAGCGGCCAGGCCCTGGCCATGCTGACCAGCGACGCCTTCCGCCGCCAGGCCAAGGAGTTCTACGGGCAGGGCAAGTACAAAGAGGCCATCGAGCAGCTCAAGCTGGATTTGGACCTGCACCCGGCGGCGGCGGCCTCCTGGCACCTCATGGCCCTGTGCCACTTGGCCCTGGGCGACAAGGCCGCGGCCATGAAGGACTATGACCACGCCCTGGAGTTGACTCCGAACGACCCGGCGGTGCTAAACGACAAGGCCACCCTGTTGGCCCAGGCCGGCCAGGGCGACCAGGCGGTGGTGCTCTATCGCAGGGCCCTGGCCGCCAAGCCCGACGATCCGGTGTTCATGAACAACCTGGCCTGGGCCCTGGTGCACCAAAAGCGCGATCTGAACGAGGCCCTGGCCCTGGCCCAAGAGGCGGTCCGCCTGGCCCCGGACAACCCGGCGGTGTGGGACACCCTGGGCCAGGTGCAGCAGGCCAAGGGCGACAACGCCGCCGCGGTGGTGAGCTTTCACCACGCCGCCCGCCTGGATCCCAAGTCCCAGCCAGTGCAGGAGCGCATGCTGGGCAGCCTTTTGGCCCTCAAGTCCGGGCAGGTGGATCGCCTGGCCGCCAACAGCGCGGCCCCGGCCCCGGCCCCGGCCCCAGAGCCCAAGCCCGCGCCCAAGGTCAAGGCCAGGCCCAAGCCCGCGCCAGCTCCCAAGCCGGTGCCAAAGCCAGCGCCCAAGCCAGCGCCAGCTCCCAGGCCTGTGCCCGTGCCAGTGCCCAAGCCGGTGCCGGCACCCAAGCCCGCGCCAGCTCCCAGGCCTGTGCCCGCGCCAGCTCCCAAGCCTGTGCCCGCGCCAGCTCCCAAGCCTGTGCCTAAATTGGTCCCCGTGCCAGCCCCCAAGCCGGTGCCAGCGCCCAAACCCCAACCAGCGGCCAAGGCCGCGCCCAAGGCCAAGGCTTCCGCGCGGGACATGGGCCGCCCGCCCCGGGGCTGGTATCTGCAGCTGGCCTCCAACCGCAAGGCGTCCCTGGCCATCAAGGCCCGCGACTCCTGGGCGGCCAAGGGGCACGATGCCCGCGTCTGGGCCTGGCGCTCGCCCAAAAGCGGCCTGTGGCACCGCCTGCTGATCGGCCCCTTCAGCACCAAGACCAAGGCCCTGGTGCGCGGCGACATCCTCAAGCAGGCGGGCGAGCTCAAGGTCTACGTTCTAATCAGAGTTCCCTGAGAAGCGAAATAAAGACTTAGCGCAGAAAGCCGGCTAAAAGCTTGGCCCCCCGCTTGATGAGCCGCGGGCCGCCGTGTTTGAGCAGCCCGGCCACGCGGCGGGGGTTGAGGTAAAAGCCCAGATAGGCCCGGCGTCGCCAGGCCTCCAGCTCCTCGCGGGAGAAGTGCTCGCCGTCGAACTCGGCCCAGGGCTCCGCTTCGGGGCAGTCGGCGGCCAGTCCGGTGGCCGGGTAGGGGGTGGCCAGGTGAAAAGAGGCCAGGCCAGCGGGCAGGGACTTGGCCAGGTCCAGGGTGGCGGCCCGGTCCTGGTCGCTCTCGCCGGGAAAGCCCAGCATGAAAAAGCAGGCCGCCTGCATCCCGGCCTCCACGGTATGGGCCACCGCGGCGCGCGCCTGGTCTGGCGTGATCTGTTTGCCCAGGCGCTCCAGCACCGCCGGGGAGCCCGACTCCACCCCATAGTGCACCAAGTGGCAGCCCGCCCCGGCCAGGGCCGAGAGCAGCTCCGGGTCCACGGTGTCCACCCGGGTCTGGCAGCACCAGGCCAGGCCGGGGTTCATCTCCTCGAGGGCGGCGCACAGCTCCAGGACGCGCTCCCGGTTGGCCGTGAACTCCAGGTCCATGAAGTAGAAATTTTTGGCCCCCAGGCGGGCCACGGCCTCCACCTCGGCCAGCACCCGCTCCAGGGGCTTGTAGCGCACCCCGGTCCCGTACATGGCCTTTAGGCAGAAGCGGCAGGCAAAGGGGCAGCCCCGGCTGGTCTCGATGAGGGCGAAGTCCGGCCCCAGCACCTCGTACTCGTAGAGATGGGGCGGGGCCAGGTCAAAGGCGGGCAGAGGCAAGCCGGCCAGGTCCACCGGCCGGGGCTCCGGGCCCAGCATGAGCTCGCCGCCGGCCAGCCAGGCCGCGCCGGGGACGGCCGCGCGCGCTTGCCCCCCAGCCAGGGCGGCGGCGGCCAGCTCGGGCTCGCCCCGCACCAGGGCCCGGGCCCCGGTGAGCCGGAGCACCTCGGCCGGGTCCACCGTGCCGTGCACCCCCAGCACCACCAGGCCGGGATGCTCCAGCCCTCGGGCCAGCTCGCCAAAGGCGGCCAGCTCCAGGTTGGGGCATTGCCAGCGGTCCAGGGGGCTGGAGGTGATGACGGCGGTGTCGGCCCGGGAGGCCAGGGCCTTGATCACCGAGGGCGAGGTGGGCACCGCCCGCGCGTCGACCAGCTCCACCGTGGCCCCTTGGGCCCGCAGCAGGGCGGCCAGGTTCAAAAGATCCAGGGGAGGCCAGCGGCGGTTGTGGCGCTTGCCCTTGCGGCTGACCGCGCCCTCCCACGCCGGGTTGATGAGAACTACGTCGGGCATGACCAGTGCCGCCACGGCCAGCGGGCCAGAATGGATGGCGATATGGGGCCCGGCCGCGCCGGTGGTTCAGGCTTCATGTCACGCCGGAATGTTAGAAGGCGTAGCTGCCGCTGACCAGCAGGGCGGTGGTGTTGTAGAAGTTGCCCTGCACGTTGAGGCGCCAGCGCTTGCTCAGGAAGAAGTCGATGCCCGCGAAGAAGCCAAGCTGCATCTCGGGCTCGTAGTCGGTGTCCACGCTGCCCCGGCCCACCCCGGAAATGTTCCAGTTGCCGGTCAGGCTGCCGTCGGCATACATGTACTTGGCGCCGATGTAGGGCACCCAGCGCTTGAACTTCCAGTAGGCGCTGATGGTGGCGTCGGCCTGCCAGTAGCTGAAGGTGGTGTCGGTTTCCAGGCCCTTGGTGCTCACGCTGCCGCCGGTGACGGTCCAGGAGTCGGCCGGGCGGTCGTCGTAGCGGTAGTAGCGCAGGCTGGCCGCGATGCCGAAGCCCTTTTTCTTGTGCTGCTGATAGATCTGGCCCTTGATGCCGAAGGCCCAGGAGAAGACCGTGCCCAGGCTGCTCTCCACGCTGTAGGTGCCGAAGCCGGAGACTTTCACGTCGCCGGCCAGGCGGCCGTCCACCGTGGCGCCCAGCTCGGCCCACACGTTGAGGCGGTCGATGATGCCGTAGGTGATGATCGCGGCCGCGGTGGTGTCCTGCTTGATCTCCACGTTGGTCTTGGGGGCGATGATGTTGCCCCCGGTGCCGTTGGAGTTGAGGCTGGTGTCCTTCATCTTGGTGTCATTGACATAGCTGCCCTGAACCCCGATCTCGAACATGCCCTTTTTGATGAAGTAAAAGGAGCTGCCCATCTCGGCGGCGGCGGCCGGTGCCGCGCCCGCGAGCAGCAGAGCCAGGGCTAGCAGAAGGATTTTCTTGGCCATGCCGGTTCCTCCCAAGGGGCGCGGCTAGCCCCGCCAGTGCACTCGGACCATACAATTCCACCAGCGGGGGGCACGCCCTCTCACCCTACATAGCACAAGTCAATCGGTGGAGACCACTATATTTTGTAGTATTTGCCCTGATTTCGCCCCTGGGGCCATATCCGGGCGGCCCCGGTGGGAGTGCACCGGGCCGGGGCGGGCCGCCAGCGGGCTTGACACGGGCCATGGGCGTGAGAATATGTAACTCGACCCCGCGTGACGGGGCCGGCCGGAGCGGAGGTGGCACATGTCCGGAAAGAGCGACTTTTCGGTGAACGGCTTCACCCAGGCCATCCTGGAGAGCATCGACGACCCGGTGCAGGTGATCGACCGGGGCTTTCGGGTGGTGTGGTGCAACTCCTTCGGCAATCAGACCCGCACCTGGCGGCCCGAGGAGTTGGTGGGCCAGGTCTGTCACCGCGCCTTCTTCGGCCGCTCCACCCCCTGCCCGGACTGCCCCATCAAGCAGACCTTCGCCAACAACCGCCCCGCGGTGCGCGAGAAGATGATCCCCTTGCCCGAGGGGGGCCACGAGTGGCGGCGGGTGCACTCCTGGCCCATCACCGGGCCGGACGGCCGCGTCCGCTACGTGGTCAAGCTGGGGTTCGCCATCACCGGCCAAAAGCAGGACCAGGCCCGGCTGGAGCGCTATCTGGGCCGCTTGGAAAACGCGGTGGGCGAGTCCATGCCCCCCCTGCCCGCCGAGGGCCTCACCTCCCGCCAGCGCCAGGTGCTTTCCCTGCTGGCCCAGGGCTTCAGTAACCCCGAGATCGCCCGGGTGCTGGGCCTGAGCCCCCACACCATCAAGACCCACGTCACGCATATTTTTGAAAAATTAGGTGTGGAAGACAGAGTGACCGCGGCGGCGACAGCGGCCAGGTTAGGCATGGTTTAGAAGGCCGCGCCCCCAGGCGCGCCTATACTGCATTACGCACCGCGCTCCAGCCTCTACGTTCCTTGGTCTCGTCTCCGGCCCGGACCCCGGGCGGCTCCGAAGAGAGAAGAGGGGGATAAAAAAAGAAAAGGCGTTTTTTGCCGGGGTCACCCTGGGCCGGCATAAGGGTTGTTGCCTTAGAGTGGGGCTCGTAGGCGGGGCGGAGACGCAGTGCCGGAGACGCGGAGAAGGGCCGTGGAAACCCAACAAGGCTTGTTGGAGTGAGGTCAAGGCGATGCGCGGAAATGCCGGCCCCGAGGCGACCCCGGCGGTGGGGTGGTTGAGGGAAAAGAAATAAGAAATCGCGACTAAGAAGTTTCGAGCGATAGCGTAGGTTGGGTAGAGCGAAGCGAAACCCAACAATTCCCCTACCTGAACAGCGCCCGCACCCCCTCCATGGCCTCGGGTTCGGCCAGGATGACCAGGTAGTCGCCCTGGTTGAGTATCGTGTCCGCGCCGGGGTTGGGAGTGGTCTTGTCGCCCCGGCTTACGGCCAGGGCGGTGACTCCGTGCTTCTTGCGCAGGCCCAACTCGGCGATGGTCTTGCCCACGCTCACCGCGCCCGGATGCACCTGTAGGGTGGCGATGTTCACGTCCGGGATCATGCGGCAGATCTCCTGCTGCCCGCCGCTGGGCGCGGCCAGGCCCCGGAGCATCTCGTAGCCCTCGGCCCGAAGCGCGGCCACCTGGCGCTCGATCTCGCCCTGGGGCACCAGAAAGCGCCTGAGCACCCGGGCGAAGATCTCCACCGCGGTCTCGTATTCCTCGGGCACCACCTCGTCGGCCCCCAAGTCGTAGAGCGCGGGCATCTCCTGCAAAAAGCGGGTGCGCGCGATCACGTACAGGGCTGGGTTCAAGTCCTTGGCCGTGGCCACGATGTGGCGGGCGGCCACCGGGTCGGCGATGGCCACCACCAGCACCCGGGCCTTGGACAGCCCCGCGTGCTCCAGCACCGCCGGGTTCATGGCGTCGCCAAAGATGATGGGCTCGCCCTTGGCCGCCTCCCGGTTCACCGTGGAGGAGTTCATCTCCACCACCACGTAGGGGATGCCCGCCGACTTGGCCGCCCGGGTCACGTTTTGGCCGTTGATGCCGTAGCCCACCACCATCACGTGGCCCATCATGTGCTGCACCCCGTGCTCCTGGGCCATGTCTCCGGCCCGGCCGCCGTGCCGGAGGCGGGTGAGCAGGGGGCTGCTCCGGGCCAGGCGCTGGCCCGCCCAGACCAGGGCCGGGGTCAGGGCCATGGTCAAGACAGCCACATCCAGCATGAGCTGGTAGGCGTTTTGGCTCAGCAGGCCCAGCTTGATGCCCCCCCGGGCCAGCACGAAGGAGAACTCGCCCACCTGGGACAGGGTGAGCCCCACCCCCAAAGCCACCCTGAGCGGCAGGCGCAGCGCCAGGGCCGCGCCCCCGGCCAACAGGCTCTTGCCCAGCAGCACCAGGCCGGTGCCCAGGGCCACCCAGCCGGGATGGGCCAGCAGGAAGCTCAGGTCCATGAGCATGCCGATGGACACGAAGAACAGGCTGGTGAACAGGTCCCGCATGGGGATGACGCTGCCGATGGCCTGGTGGGAATAGCGCGAGCCGGCCAGGATGAGCCCGGCCAAAAAGGCCCCCAGGGCCAGGGAAAGCCCGGCCCAGGAGGTGAGCCAGGTCACGCCCAGGAGCACCACCACCACCGCGATGATGAACAGCTCGCGGTTGCGGGTGGCGGCCATGCGGTGCATCAGGTGGGGGAAGACCCAGCGGGCCCCCACCAGGATGATGGCCACCGCGGCCAGGCCCTTGGCCAGAAGCTCCCAGCCCATCTCGCCCGGGGGCTTGGCCCCGGCCGGGGTGGCGGCCAAAAAGGGCATGGCCAGGAGCATGGCCACCACCGCGACGTCCTGGAACAGGAGGATGCCCAGGGAGGTGCGCCCGGTGGGGCCGTCCAGGGCCGCCTTGTCCTGCAACAGCTTGAGCACGATGGCCGTGGAGGACAGGGCCAGGATGAAACCGGCGAACACCGCCTGGCCGGTGCGCTCGCCCAGGGCCAGGGCCACTCCCGCGCTGACGGCCACGGTGAGCCCCACCTGGAGCGCGCCGCCCAACAGGGCGGGACGGCGCATCTGCTTCAGCTGGGTGGTGGAGAACTCCAGGCCGATGGTGAACAAGAGCAGGATGATGCCGATTTCGGCCAGGGTCTCCACCTCGTGCACCGAGGAGATGAGCCCGAAGCCGTGCGGCCCGGCCAAGACGCCGGTGAGCAAAAAGCCCACCACCGGCGGCAGCTTGATGCGGTGGAACAAGTAGACCACCCCGGCGGCCAGGGCGTAGATGATCACGATGTCTTTTAAGAGCACGCCTTCCATGAGTTCATATTAATGGGGGGCGGGGCCCAAGGGAAGAACAACCGGCAGGGGCGGGGCAAAACAGCTGGTGAGGTGGTGATAAAGGACAAGTAGTACGTAAAATATAGATATGTTGCGGGGCGGGCTTTAACCCATGGTTTTGAAATGAAAAAGGAGGAGGCTTTTCAGCAAGGGTGTGGTCTAGAGCAAAGCATTTACCTTAGCACTGGGCGTATCGTGAAGAAGTGCGCAGTTGTTCTGTCGCGCTAGCGCGTAGAGCAAGGCTCCGGCTCGCTGCTGAGGGGCCGCTACCTTAAAAAAAGTAGACTATCGTTCATAGGCAAGGGCTTTTAATAAAGGCGGAACTTCGGCCTCCGCTTTTTAAGCATGGCATCGAAAGGATCAACGGTGCCTTCTTTGCCTGTGTAGGGATTAGTGTTGCCAGTCGTGCTGTAGTTGTTCCAAACGTTACCGTCAGGTTTGCTCCTGTGGTGCGGGGGCACCCAGGTCCCGTCCCTCCTGAAATGACCTTTTACATAAACCATACCAATGCTCCAAATAGGTTGCTAATCCCTATTTTATTGTGGGGTTGTTTTTTGTCAACATCTTGTGTGCAAATAATTTATTTCACTATATATGGTGTAGGTGAGGCTATGCGGGGTGGTCAATTTTACCTCCCAACTTCCCCTCCTCTCCTTTCCCCTTGCCCTGGGCCCCTGTCCCGCGATACCTAGGGTAGACTAGATACAGGCGCCGCACGCCACCCCATCCCAGGAGCCAGACATGGACAGCTACCCCCTCTTGTTCGAGCCCATCACCCTGAACCAGCTGGAACTGCGCAACCGCATCGTGGTGCCGGCCATGCACCTGAACTGCACTCCCGGCGGGGCGGTGAGCGACCAGCTGGTGGCCTTTTACCGGGAGCGGGCCGCCGGCGGGGCCGGATTGATGATCGTGGGCGGCTGCGTGATCAACGAGAAAGCGGGCGGGCCCATCTTCGTGAGCCTGATGAAGGACGAGGACATCCCCGGTTTCGAGCGCCTGGCCTCGGCGGGCCACGAGCACGGGGCCAAGGTGGGGGCCCAGCTCTACATGGCCGGGGCCTACTCCCACGCCATGCTCATAGGGGGCGAGGCCATAAGCGCCAGCGCCCACACCTCGCGCTACACCAAGGAAGACTGCCGGGCCATGAGCCTGGAGGAGATAGACCAGGTGCAGGACGACTTCGCGGCCGCCGCCCGGCGGGCCCAGGAAGCGGGCCTGGACATGGTGGAGATTTTGGGCTCGGCGGGGTACCTGATCTGTCAGTTCCTCTCGCCGGCCATCAACCAGCGCGAGGACGAGTACGGCGGCTCGGTGGAAAACCGCATGCGCTTCGGTCTGGAGACCATCGCCAAGGTGCGGGCCGCGGTGGGCGGCGACTTCTGCGTGGGCATCCGCATCGCGGGCAACGACTTCGTGCCCGGCAGCCACACCAACGAGGAGGCGGCCATGTTCGCCCGGGCCTGCGAAGAGGCCGGGGTGGACCTGATCAACGTCACCGGCGGGTGGCACGAGACCCGGGTGCCCCAGATCACCCAGGAGCTGCCTCCGGGCGGGTTCAGCTATCTGGCCCGGGGGGTCAAGTGGGCGGTGGACAAGGTGCCCGTGGCCGCCAGCAACCGCATCCACAGCCCGGATCTGGCCGAGGGCATCCTGGCCCGGGGCGATGCGGACCTGGTGTGCCTGGGGCGGCCCATGCTGGCCGACCCCGAGCTGCCCATGAAGGCCCAGGCGGGCCTGTCCAAGCTGATCCGGCGCTGCGTGGCCTGCAACCAGGGCTGCTTTGACGCCATCCCCCAGATGAAGCCGGTGGGCTGCATGGTCAACCCCCGGGCCGGGCGCGAGGCCAAGGACCCCGGGCCCGAGCCGGCGGCCGCGCCCAAGAAGGTGGTGGTCATCGGCGGCGGCCCGGCGGGCTGTCAGGCGGCCATCACCGCGGCCGGACGGGGGCACCGGGTGGTGCTCATGGAAAAGGCCGAGAGCCTGGGCGGGCAGATCGCCTGGTGGAATGAGCCCTTGATGAAAAACGACTTCGGCTCCATCCCCGCCTGGCAGGCGGCCACCCTGGAGGACCTGGAGGTGGAGGTGCAACTGGGCGCCGAGGCCACGGCCGAGACGGTGGCCGGGCTGGGGCCCGACGCGGTGGTGCTGGCCACGGGCAGCGCCCCGGCCAGGCCGCCCATCCCCGGCGCGGACGGGGAGCGGGTGTTCACCGCCTGGGAGGTGATCTCGGGCCAGGCCCTTTGCCAAGGGCGGGTGGTGGTCATCGGCGGCGGAGCGGTGGGCCTGGAGACCGCCCTGTACGTGGCCCGCCAGGGGGCCCTGACCCCGGAGCAGACCTACTTCATCGAGCTGTTCGGGGCCGAGACCCCGGAGGTGACCGCCCGCCTGGTGGCCCAGGGCAGCCACCCGGTGACCGTGTTGGAGGCCCTGCCCAAGATCGGGGCGGGCATCGGCCGCTCCACCCGCTGGATCACCTTCGGGCTGATCAAGCGCTTTGGGGTCACGGTGCACACCAAGGTTGAGGTCAAGGCCATCGGCCAGGGCACGGTGACCGCGGTGATCGACGGCCAAGAGCAGGAGCTCCAGGCCGACACGGTGATCCTGGCCACCGGCACCAAGCCGCAAGACGGCCTGGCCGCCGAGCTGGAGGCCCGGGGGATCGAGGTGCTGGCCGTGGGCGACGCCGGGGGCGGGGCCGACGCCCTGGCCGCCATCCGCTCGGGCTACAAGGCGGGGGCCGGCCTATAAGAGAAAGGACCATGACATGAAGGTGTTGGTCACCGGGGGCAGCGGATTCGTGGGCACCACCCTGTGCGCCCGCCTGCTGGAGGCCGGGCACGAGGTGAGCGTGCTCACCCGCAGCCAAAAAGGGGCCGAACGCCTGCCCCAGGGCGTGGCCCCCCTGCTGGGCGACCCCACGGCGCAGGGGCCCTGGCAGGATCAGGCCGCCGCGCACGACGCCTTTGTGAACCTGGCCGGGGCCAGCATCTTCAACCGCTGGTCCATGGAATACAAGGCCCTGATCCGCTCCAGCCGGATATTGACCACCCGCAACCTGGTTCAGGCCATGGGACGCCGGCCCGAGGGCAGCGCGCCCGCGGTGCTGGTCTCGGCCTCGGCGGTGGGCTATTACGGCCCCCGGGGCGACGAGGAGCTGAGCGAGGACGACCAGCCGGGCAGCGACTTTTTGGCCTCGGTGTGCATGGACTGGGAGGGCGAGGCCCTCCAGGCCCGGGACCTGGGCGCGCGGGTGGTGTGCGCCCGCTTCGGCATCGTGCTGGGCACTGGCGGCGGGGCCCTGGGCCAGATGCTGCCCCTGTTCCGGCTGGGCCTGGGCGGCCCCCTGGGCAGCGGCCAGCAGTGGTTCTCCTGGATTCACCAGCAGGATCTGGTGGGGGCGCTCATCTTCTGCCTGGAAAAGGACATGAGCGGCCCGGCCAACTGCTGTGCGCCCGCGCCGGTGACCAACCGGGAGCTGGCCGCCAGCCTGGGGCGGGTCTTGCACCGGCCGGCCTTTTTGCCTGCCCCCGGCTTCGCCATCAAGCTGGCCATGGGCGAGATGGGCTCCATGGTGCTCACCGGCCAGCGGGTGCTGCCCCAGGCTTTGCTCAGGGCGGGATTCAGCTTCCAGTTCCCCGAGTTGGAAGGGGCGCTGCGGGATCTGCTGGGTTAGATGCAAAAGGAGAAAAGCAGTTAAGAAGGGGGTAGCTGGCAATGGGGGAAGTACGAAGATTCATGCGCTACGTCTTGCCCGGCGTGGTCTGTGTTACAGAATTCTTTTTAGCCCTCTTAATAGTCTTTCCTTGCGAAACCAAAACCTTTATTACCTCAATTCAATGGGATGGTTTGGGCGTTGCGATCGGTGCCTTCTTTGGCTCAGGAGCTCTAGGATACCTATTTTCAGTTATTTATTATTCCATTGTCTCGTCGTGTCCGCGATGGTTCTATAAACACGCTTCTCCATTACATTGCCTAGAAGATAAATTTAACTATCACTTTTTTCCAAAACTAAAAGATCTGGATTATAGGGAAAGATGGGAATTGTTTAACACGATATGGCACGTTGAAAAGCAAAAACTCGAGGCATTACAAAAGGTTGAGGATGTCACTGATCGACTGTTAAATATTGCAAACGGTCACGGTATTACAACCGTTGGTTCTTGGTTAAGTATGTTTGGGTGGATTCTATTTGTTTTACTTTTTTCTACTAGAAGTGCGCCACAATGTTTGTCGACAGTATTGATTATTATTTTTTGGATTTCTTTGAATTTGTTAATGTGGCATATGAGGAATAAAACTCAAAAAACGATTGAAAACATTAAGAATAGCGCCCTAATAAGAACTGTTCAGTGTGAAAGGGTACCGAAAGAAATCATTTTTTTAAGAGATGGTTCAACAGATAACGTCAATATCAACGGGAGCAAATGAGGGCAATGAGCAGCTTCATCGCCGGGCTCTTGTCCATGATCGGCCTGGGGGCTGTCGCCGCCGGGGTGATCAACCAGTGGGGCCTGGTGGGCTTTCACCTGCCCGCCTGGGCGGTGTGCGGCAGCCTGACGGCCCTGTACCTGTTGGGCTGGCTGCTCAGAGCCCAGGGCGGGGCGGCCAGCGAGCGCCCGGTTTTGGCCTGGCTGGCCCGCTGCCACGGGGCCCTGCTGCTGCTGCTGGGCCTGGCCCTGTTCGCGGCCATCCCGGCCATGTGGTGGGGGGGTGATCAAGAGGCTGGCCTCGGGGGCGGTCAAGGGCGGCTAGACGGACTTATTGGCTTTGCCGGATTTCCTGCCGCCTCGCTATGCCAGGCAACGCCTGCCAACAAGTTGTCGGGGCCAACAGATTAAATATAAAAAGAACGCCCCCGCCCGGAGTAACCGGGCCAGGGGCTTTATTGATTTGCTTGCTTCCGGCACAGTCAGCCGCCGGCAGACAAGGCGTCCGGCGAGCGACAGCCGGAGGCGTAGCTAAAGCTACGTCGAGGCTGGAGCGATGCCGGCAACGCCGTATGGCGGTGGCTGACGCAGCCGGCCTATAATTCCTCGGCCACGGCCTTGCCGTAGTC
Organism: Desulfarculaceae bacterium; assembly: GCA_021737145.1. Taxonomy (GTDB): domain Bacteria; phylum Desulfobacterota; class Desulfarculia; order Desulfarculales; family Desulfarculaceae; genus Desulfoferula. Next base: position 110,600 of record JAIPEN010000011.1, read on the forward strand.
CTGGCCGGCCTTGATGCCGTCCGGAGTCTCGATCTGGTCCTCCACCAGGTTCATGGAGCCCAGCTCGGAGGGCTTCATCTTGAACACGTACTGCATGGTGTCGAAGATGATGCCCGGCGCGTCGCCGCTGTGGGTGTAGGAGCCGAAGGCCCCGGCCAGCTTGCCGGCCAGCCCGGCCTGCTCGGCCTTGAACAGGAACTGCTGCATGCCGCCGGTCATGTTGCGGTGGTAGGTGGGCGAACCGAAGATGTAGGCGTCGTAGCCCTTGAGATCCTCGGCGTCCTTGACGTCACCGATTTTTTTCAGCTCGACATCGTTGCCCGTGAAGCGGACGCCCTCGGCGACGTAGTTGGCGATTTTCTCGGTGTGCCCTGCCCGGCTGGCGTAAGCGATCAGTACCTTGGCCATTAAACTTCTCCTTTAGTGTGCTCCACGCCCAGGCGAGAGGTGTACGGCTGGTGTGCGGCGTGGCGATGGGGACGACTGATTATCTACGATAATGATTACTACAACTATAAGGCTTTGGTTCCGGGAAGCAAGCCCAAAACCAGACCTTTTATCCATAATAAGCGCACAAGGTCCGGCCAAACAACGATGTCCGGCCAAAAACAACGGCAAACTCAGATGAGGCTGAGCGGATCCACGTCCACCAGCAGGCGCACCCCGGACGGCGGCGGACCGGCGCGGTGGCGGCCCAGGCGCAATATCTCGGCCGCGGCGGAGGAGGTGGGGCTCTTGAGCAGGATGAGCCAGCGCCAGCGACCGGCCGCGCGGGCGATGGGGGCCGGGGCCGGGCCCAACACCGCGGCCCGGGGCTCTATCTTGGCCCGGGCCTGCTCCAGGGCGCGGGCCAGGGCGTGGGAGGCGCGGGCGGTGGCCGCCTCGCTGGCGCCCTCCAGGCGCAGGCCCACCAGCCGGGCGAAGGGGGGATAGCCCAGGGCGCGGCGCTCGTCCAACTCCTCGGCGTAAAAGGCCTCCGGGTCGTGGGCCAGGGCGGCGGTGACCGCGTGGTGGTGGGGATCGAAGGTCTGCACGATGACCCGGCCGGCCTCGCCTTCGCGCCCGGCCCTTCCGGCGGCCTGGGTCAGCAGGATGTAGGCCCGCTCTGCCGCCCGGAAGTCGGGCAGGCTCAGGGCCTGGTCGGCCAGCAGGATGCCCACCAGGCCGATGCCCGGCAGGTGGTGGCCCTTGGTGAGCATCTGGGTGCCCACGATCACGTCCAGCTCCCGCTTGGCCACCGCGCTGAGCACCTGCCTTAGCTGGGCCGGGCTGGAGGCCGCGTCGCGGTCCAAACGGCCCAGGCGCATGTCCGGCAGTAATTGCTGCAAGGTCTCGCTCACCTGCTCGGTGCCCAGGCCCAGGGGCTTGAGCCCGGCCTCGCCCTGCCCGCAAGAGGGGCAGGCGGCGGGAATCGGGGCGTTGTGCCCACAGGTGTGGCAGACCATGGCGTTTTTCTTTTTGTGCAGGGTCAGGCTGAGCGAGCAGGCCGGGCAGCCCACCCGCTGGCCGCAGGACGGGCAGATAAGGGCCGGGGCAAAGCCGCGCCGGTTGAGGAACAGGATGACCTGGCGGCCCTGGGCCACGGTTTGTTCGATTGCTTGCTTTAAGCGGAGGCTGAGAAAACCGCCGGCCAGTTTGCCCGCGCTTTTGAGGTCCACCACCTCCATGAGGGGCAGCACCGCCTGCTTGATGCGCTTGGTCAGGCGCAGGGTCTCCAGGCCGCCCTGGCGGGCCCGCTCATAGGTGGTCACCGCCGGGGTGGCGGTGCCCAGCACCACCGGGCAGGCCTGCTCCTGGGCCCGCAAGAGGGCCATGTCGCGGGCGTGGTAGCGCAAGCGATCGTTTTGCTTGTATGATTCGTCCTGCTCCTCGTCCAGGCAGATGACCCCCAGATTGGCCAGGGGCGCGAAAACCGCTGAGCGGGCCCCCACCACGATGGGGGTCTCGCCCCGGGCGATGGCCAGCCATTGGCCCCGGCGCACCGCCGGGGAGAGCCCGGAATGCAGCACCGCCACCTTGTCCGGCCCGAAGCGCTCTTTGAGTAATCCCTCTAACCTTAGGCAAAGGCCGATCTCCGGGGCCAGGACCAGGGCTTGGCGGCCCGTGGCCAGGGCAACGGCGCAGGAGGCCACATAGACCTCGGTCTTGCCGCTCCCGGTGATGCCGTATAGCAGAAACGGGCGGAACGTATGATCTTTTATGGCTGGTTCGATTTGGGCCAGGGCGGCGGCCTGCTCGTCGCTGTAGGCCTCTGGCTCGGGTTCGGGCAGGATGGGCCGCCCGATCAGGTCCTTGACCACCGGCTTGTGAGTCAGGCTGAGCCAGCCGCCAGCCTCCAGGCGGCGGGCGATGGCGGTGATGCCCGGGAAATCGGGCCGCAGGGCGTCCAGGGACCGGGGGCTTTGTTCAAGTAAAAGCTCTAATACCTTGGCCCCCTGGGTGCCGGGGCGGGGAGCCTGGTCCGGATCGCCGTCGCGCCAGGCGGCCCAGGCGGCCTGGGCCCGGCCCGGGGCCTTGATGGCCCCCGGCTCGATGCCGCCCAACCCGCCGGGCAGGGACCAGGCCAGGGCCTGGCCCAGCGGGGCCTGGTAATAGGCCGCAGCTCTGGTGAAAAAGCCCAGCAGCTCCGAAGGTATGAGTTGGGGAGCCCCCGCCTCGTCCAGCACGTCGGACACCGGCTTGAGGCCCTCGGTGTCGCCTTCTTGTGGCGCTCCCAGGGCAAAGGCCAGGCGCGGCTTGCCCCGCACCGGCACCAGCAAACGGGTGAGGGGGCGGATGATGGGGGCCAGCTCCGGGGCCACGGCGTAGCTCAGGGGACGCCACAGAGGGGCGGCCAGGGCCACGTCCAGGCGCGGCGGCAAGTCTATAGCTTGAGCCCGGTAAGCTCGCTGGCCCACTCCAGGAAGCCGGGGCGCTTCTCCTGGGCGGCCATGGCTTCCAGGGCCGGGATGGTGGTCGTTCCGGATTTCCAGGAATGAATGGGCTTCAGGTTGGCGCGGCGCACATAGGCCGTGGGCAGCAGGAAGTTAAGATCCCCCTGCACCGGCTGAAAGTAGAGACAGCCGTTTTTCACGGCCATGGGCATGGAAAGCCCCTGGTCATGGGCCATGCTCAGGGCGGTGGCCGGGTAGGGATAGTGGTTTATGTTCTTGTTGAGAAAGGTGATCTCGCTGTTGTCGATGGAACCGAGCTGGAAGGACTCGATAATCACGTTGCGTTCCAGCTTGGGCTCCCAGAAGCAGGCCCCGCCCTTTTGGGGGTTGTCCGGGTTGTTGGTCACCACCTCCATCACCATGCGGGCGCCATCGGCCCCCAGCTTGAGGGCCGCGGCCAGGCCGGTGATGTCCAGGGCTTGGTTCAGATAGTCCAGGTCTTCGATGTTAAAAGAAATTTTGTCATCGAAGCCCTCCAGGATGCTGCGGAAGGTGGGCCAGGGCAGGCGCTCCTTGTTGCCGTCCTCGTTGCGGTAGACCTGGTTGTCCATGGTGGTCTGCATGAGCATCTGGCCGTGGTTGTGCAGCCGTAGGGGCGAGGAGGTGTCGTAGAACCAGTTGCCGCCCTCCAGGCTGAAGCCGTGGAAGGACTTCTGCACCATGAACAGCACCTTGGACGGGTCGAAACCATAGAAACCGGCCTCGTGGAAGTCCATCTCCACGCTGGTCACGGTGGCCTCGTTGACGATGACCAGCAAGGTCTGGCTTTGCAACACCTTGGCCGGATCGCGCCCGTTGTCCTCGGCCAGGTTGCTCAGGTCCCAGGCCAACTGCAACATGTGGCGGCGGCCCAAGCTCATGGATTTGAGCTCCATGGGGTCCACGGGCCATTGCTTTTGCCCGGTGAGCCGCTGCATCACCTCGCAGGTCAGGTCCAGGCGGGGGTTGATCAGATATTTGGTGCCCAGGCCCAGGCGGGTGGCCTCCCCGGCGCAGGTGTGCTCCAGGAGCACCTTGCCGGCCAGCAGGGAGCTGGTGGCCTCGCCGATGTCCCGGGCGCTGATGCTGTCTTCGTCCAGCACGAAGATGTCCCGGGGTTCATGCAGATTCTTCAGGCGGGGGTATGCGTTGATGTCATTTTCCGCCGCCGCCACCTCCTCCAGGGAGGCGTACTTTTTCAGCCGCTTTTTGGCCAGCATCAAGCACGAATTGATATAGGTGGCAAAATCGGTCAGGTCGAGGGCTTGGGGATTGGATGGGTCCAGCATGGCTTCCGAATGCGCTTAAAGGGTTGGCGGGCCGATGAAGCTCTTTGGCTTGGTGCGTCTCGCCCTAGGCCATATATAGCACATGCGCCCCCGCATCCCAAACCCGGGCCGCGCCGCCCAAAAAAAGGCGGGGCCCCCCGGGGCCCCGCCTTGGCGGTTTCGGTATGGATTATCAGGCGGATAGGGCGCGGCGCGCGTCCATGTCCACCAGCACGCGCTCGGTGCTCTTGTCCAGGCCCAGGGCTTGGCGCTTCTTCTCGATGTGGGCCAGCATGCGCTGGGCCATGTCGTGCGGGTCGGGCGTGAAGTCCCACTTGCCCATGCCGCGATCCTCCAGGCCCTCGAACATCAGATCATGGAACTTGGTGCCCTCCACCATGGGGAAGGTGACCCCGAAGATGGTGTAAACGCCCGAGGCCACGAAGTATTGCCCGATGGCGATGGCCTTCTCGCTCATGTATTCCGGGGCCGCGCCGGCCACGGGCAGATCGGCGATGGCGTCACCCAGCCCGCCGGCGGCCACCATGTTGCAGCAGGCGGTGAGGATGCGGGTGTTGTCCACGCAGGAGCCCAGGCCCAACACCGGCGGGATGCCCACCGTCTCGCAGACCTCTTGCAGGCCCGGTCCGGCCAGGTGGGCCGCCTCGGGGGTGAGCAGCCCGGCCTTGGCCAGGGCCACCTGGGCGCAGCCGGTCATAACCACCAGCACGTCGTTCTTGATCAGCTCCTTGACCAGCTCCACATGCACCCAGTCCTGCTTGACCCGGGGGTTGGTGCAGCCCACCACCCCGGCCACGCCGCGGATGCGTCCGTTGATGATGTTGTCGTTGAGCGGGGTGTAGGAGCCGCGGAAGGAGCCGCCCAGCATGTAGTTGATGTACTCGTCCGAGAAGCCGAACACGCCCTTGTCCTTGCGCTGGGGGATGTCGATGGGCGCGGTGCGGCTGGCGTAGCGCTTGATGGCCATGTCCACCACCGTGTCGGTGCACTCGCGGGGGTAGGCCTCCTCGAACTCCACGTGCATCACCCCCTCGATGTGGGTCCGGGGGTTGGTGGTGAACAGCTTGGTGCCGTAGCACTCGGCCACCTTGGCCAGGCCCTGCTTGATGCACTGCACGTCCACGGCCATGGCGTCCACCGCGCCGGTGACCAGCACCGCCTCGGTGCTCATGAAGTTGCCCGCGTGGGGCACGCCCTTGCGCGAGAGCATCTCCAGGCCCGAGCAGCACATGCCCACCAGGTTGATGCCCGCCGCCCCGGCCGCCTCGGCCTTGGCGATGAGCTCGGGATCGCTGACCGAGGTCAGCATGGAGTCAAAGAGATTGGGCTCGTGGCCGTGGATGATGACGTTCACCTGGTCGGCCTTCAATACGCCCATGTTCACTTCGCCGGTGACCGGGTAGGGGGTGCCGAAGAGCATGTCGCCGATCTCGGTGGCCACCATGGAGCCGCCCCAACCGTCGGACAGGGCGCAACGGCTGATCTGCTTGGAGAGGTTGTCGTAGTCCTGGTCCATGCCCATGTGGGTGCGGTTCATCAGCTCCATGATCTCGCGCATGGCCCCGCGGGGAACCACCCCCTCCTCGCGCCAGGTCTCCTGGGTCTTGGCCGGGGCCCGCTTGATAAAGGGGATCTCGCCCTCGGTCTGGATGTAGGTCTTTTCCAGCTCGTAATAGAGGTCCATGGCCACGTCGTGGAACTCGCGCTCCTCGGTGCGGATGCCCAGCTCCTCGGCCACCTGCAACAGCTTTTCCGGGTCGTTGATCTGGTAGTCGGGAAGCTCGCCGGTGATCACTCCCTTGAACAGCTTGAGCATCTCGAAGCCGTGGTCAGTGTGGGAGGAGGTGCCGGTGGCCACCGCCCGGCCGAAGTTACGCGACTGGATGGTGTCGATGGTGGCCCCGCATACGCCCACCTTGCCGTAGGGGTCCTTGGCGTTCAGGCGGCAGGGGCCCATGAAGCAGTTCTTGCAGCAGGCGCTTTTTTCGCCGATGGGGCAGGGCTTCATGGTCAGGGCCCGGTCAAAGGCGGTCTCCACCCCGTCCTTGCGGGCCTTGGCCAGCATCTTCTGGGTGGATTCACAGATGGTTTGGTCCCTGGGGTCCAGGCTGGTGAGCTTTTGCAGCTTGTCGTCCTTGCTCATGGCGCATCCTCTTCCCGGCGGCCACGGCAGAGGGCGGCAACCGGCATTTAGGGGAATGAATACTATTATTAATAATACTAAGGCCCTCCCTGGGGGTTGGCCAGCTAAATCAGCGATATTTTTAGGCTTGAGCGGTCCGTCCGAAATAGAAGCCAGTTAAAACAGACCGTTGGATGGGGGCGAAAATAAATAGGGAACTAGGCTAGTGGGGCTTCCAGCCAGCAGAAGGGGTCGCGCTCGGCAAAAACGTCCAGGCCTGCGCCATGGGCCACGGCCAGGCAGCCGCCGCACACCGCGCGCAGGCGGCAGGAGCCGCAGGCCGCCGGCCCGGCCCGGTAGCGCCGGGCGCTCTCGCCGTCATACAGCTCGGCCAGCGGGGTGTCGAAGAGGTTGCCCAGGGGGGAGGGGAACTTGCGGCAGGCGTGCACCTCGCCCTCTGGCAGCACGGCCAGGAAGTTGAAGGCCGCCCCGCAGCCATAGCCGGTGCACCCGCCGAAAAGCTCCCCGCCCTGCTCGTGGGCCAGCAGGTTGAGCAGGTTGTCCTTGAGGAACATGTGGGGATGCCGCCCGGCCTCGGCGGCGTATTCTTGCAGGAAATCCCGGAAGCTGTTCTCCCCGGCCATGGTCAGGGAGGCCCCCTGGCCCACCAGGGTCAGGCGGTTGAAGTTGAACTGGTCCACCTTGCCCTCCAGCCGGCGGGCCAGGGGAATCACCTGGTCCTGGTTGTCCCGGCTCAGGGTGAGCATGACCATGGAGTAGACCCCAAGCTCTTGCAGCAGGTCCAGGAACTTCATGGTGCGCTGATAATGGCCCGGCCCCCGGATGTAGTCGTTGTGCGCCTCCAGGCCCTCCAGGCTCACCTGGAAAAAGGTGGGCTGGGCCATGGCCAGGATATGTTCCAACTGGTCCCGGCCGCAGGGGTTGGCCAGCAGGGCCACGGCCAGGCCCTTTTGGGCCGCTGCCTGGTACAGGGCCGAAAAGTCCGGGTGCAGCAGAGGGTTGCCCCCGGTGAAGGATATCTGGCCCCGCACCCGGCGCTGGCCGCAGAAGGCGGCCATCTGCTCGATGACCTCCAGGCCCTGCTCCAGGCTCACCGGCGGGCGGTCCGAGCGGTCGTAGCAGTGGCGGCAGCTCAGGTCGCAGGACTGGGTGATGTGCCATTGCAGGGTGAACCAGTCGCTGGCCAGAAACTCGGGCGGCGCGTGGGGGCCGGCCTGGGGCGCGGTCCGGGTGAGCAGGGAAGGCGGCCTGAGCAGCAGGCCCCGCTCCACCGCCTGGTCCAGGGCGTCCAGCACCACCCCGGGCAAAACCCCGCCCTGGCGGGCGGCCTCGGCCGGGTCCATCTCCTCGGCCACCACCTTGAGGGCCAGCAGCTCGGCCTGGCTCAGCTCGGCCAGCTCCACCCCTCCGGCCGGGGTTTTCCAGGCCGCGGCCAAGAGCGGCTCCTCGCCGGGCCGGGGCTCGTTTTCCTCCCCGGCCAGCAGGGCGGGCAGGCCGCTCCAGGCCACCGGCTCCACCACCAGGCTGGGGTTGAGCCCATAGCCGTCGGCGCCGGGGGCCGGGGCCTCGGCCGCCTGGGCCAGGTCCCGGGCCCGCGCCAGGCGGTCCGCGTCCGCTTGATAGGGCTGATCGCCGGTCATGGGAATAATCCTAGCCCGGACAGGCGGCGCGCGCCTGGGTGGGGCGGGGCACCGGGCCTAGCTGCCGCTGGCCTTGATCGGCTTGGCGGCCACGCTGGTGGCGCCGCTGTGGCTGCTGGTTTTGGGCTTCTCTTCCTTGGTGGGGGGGATGCCCGCGCAGGCAGCGGCGCCCCCGCAGCCCATGAGGCCCACGCCGCTGACCAGCCCGGTGATGCACAGGCCGGCCAGAATCTTTTTCAGTTGCTTGCTTTCCATGCCAGGGGTCTCCTTCTAGTCCTGAATGACGGCTGAGACAGACGGGCCGCGCCGGGAGGCGGGCGGAGGCCCATCCCCGGCGCCGGCTTGACTTGTCATTTTGTACTCGGCACGGAGGGTAGATCAAGAGCGTAGCCTCAAAAAAAACCCGCCCGCGGGCCGGGCCCGGGGACGGGTGATGGTCGCCGGGGCGCGAACCGCGCCCCTGGGGCTAGCTTCAGCCGCTTTTGGGCTTGGCGGGTTCGGGCTTGGGCTTTTCCTCGACGCTCCCGGCGCCGGAGGAGCCGCTTCAGCCGCTGGGGGCGGGCTTCTTCTGATCCATGGCGGATTTGTCGCCCTGCTCCTGCTGGGTCTGCTCCTGTTTGGGCTTGTCAGCGCTCCCGGCGCTGCCCTTGCCTCCTCAGCCGCTGCCCGCCAGAGTCGGGCCCGCGCTGAGGCCCGATCCGGCCACCAGGCCGGTAAGGCACAGGCCGGCCAGCAATTTCTTCAGCTTGCTCTCTTCCAAGCTCTTGCCTCCTATTCCCTGGGTGGACATCCGTGGGTAGGCCAATGATCGATAAGGCCGATGCTATTATGGCTGGTCTATTCCTAATAACTATTGTGCGGGTGCGGGGTGAGTCAAACAAGGCCCACCGGCCAAGTGGAGCAAAAATCCCTCCGGATTCGCCCCGCGGCCGTGGAGAGGGAAAAGGGCCGCCAATCGCGCCCCAAGGCGGCAGCCGTGACGAGTCAAGCTTGTCCAGGGCCAAGGAAAATTGTAATCTGAATTTACAGCTATGACGGTCCGGCGCGAGACCGGAGAGGCGCGCCATTTTAAACGGGTCCTGGCTGGTAGGCCGAGCCGGATCCTGCCCCAACGAGCGAAACGGCTCGAAACGCGATGCATGCCAACTATATAGTTCTGGGTTCGGCCGCGCCCTTGATGCTGGCCACGGCCGCTCTGCTTTTCTGCCTTTTTCAGCTATGGATGTACTTCTGGCGCCTGGGCCAGAACTGGAACCTGTGGGAGGCGGCCATCTCCCTGGGCATAGGGATCTATGCCGCGGCGGTGGTATTCGACTACAACCTGGGGGCGGTGCCGGCCGGCATGGTGGCGGAGAAGATCGAATACTCCTGCCTGGTGGCCCTGATACCCTGTCTGTTCGGTTTCACCTTCAGCTACTTCTCCCTGCCCTATAAGCGCTACCACTACTTCGCCCTGCCCCTGCACGCGGTGCTCATCGCGGTCATCTGGCTGACCCCCTGGGTGATCAGCGACCAGTTCGTGACCCACGATTTCCTCCTGCTGTCGGTGCCCTACGTGGAGCCCCGGCCCGGCCCCCTGGGGCCCTGGCTGCTGCTCTACCTGCTGGCCGCCTCCCTGGGGATCTACGTCCTGTGGTTCCAGCAACGCCGCAAGCACCGGCGGGAGTACCGTTACTTCATGGCCGCCTTCGCCCTGTGGCTGGTGCTGGCCGCCCACGACTTCCTGATCACCATGGCGTGGATCCCGCCCACCATCTATTTGATGGAGTTCGGCTTCTTGGGCTTTTTGTCGGCGGGCATGGGCTTCACCTTGCTGCGCTACCGCCGCATGGCCCAGTCCATGCGCCAGTCCCAGAAGATGGAGGCCATCGGCACCCTGGCCGGAGGAGTGGCCCACGACTTCAACAACATCCTGCAGGTGCTCTTGGGCCAGTCCGAGCTGATGAAGCAACACCCCCGCCTGCCCCCGGACCTGCGCCCCGGCCTGGACAACATGATCTCCTCCCTGGAGCGGGCCCGCGACCTGGTGCAGCGCCTGCTCACCGTGGGGCGCAAGCTCACCGCCCGGGTGGTGCCGGTGGACCTGAACCACGAGGTGCGCCTGGTGGTGGGAATTCTGGAGAGCACCCTGCCCCGCATGATCGCCATCGGCCTGGAGCTGGCCCCCAACCTGCGGCCCATCAAGGGCGACCCCGGCCAGCTGGAGCAGCTGCTTTTAAACCTGGCCTCCAACGCCCGCGACGCCATGCCCGGCGGCGGACGCCTAACCCTGGGCACGGCCAATCTGCGCTTGGGCGCGGCCCGCTCGCCGGGCGGACCGCCCCTGCCGCCGGGGCACTACGTGGTGCTCAGCGTGGCCGACACCGGCCAGGGCATGGACGCCACCGCCCTGCAACGTTGCTACGATCCCTTCTTCACCACCAAGGAGGTGGGCAAGGGCACCGGCCTGGGGCTTTCCACGGTCTACGGCATCGTGGAGGCCCACCAGGGGCTGATCGTCTGCGACAGCGCGCCGGGAGAGGGGACCCGCTTCACCATCTACCTGCCGGCCGACAGCGCCCAGGCGGCCAAGCCCGCCCCGGCTCCGGCCCTGGCCACGCCCGCGCCCAAGGCCAGGGGCGGGGTGTTGGTGGTGGATGACGAGAAGGGAATCCGCGAGTCGGTGGTGGAGTATCTGAGCCACCTGGGCCACCAGGTGTTCGAGGCTGACAGCGGCGAACAGGCCCTGGAGGTCTATGCCGCCCACCAGCAGGAGGTGGACGCGGTGGTGCTGGATCTGTCCATGCCCGGCATGGGCGGCAAGGCCTGCCTGGAGCGCCTGACAAAGTTCGACCCCCAGGCAAAGGTGCTGGTGGCCAGCGGCTATGCCGGTTCCGAGGTTTCCCGGGAGCTGGACGGCATGGGCGCGGCCGGCTTCATCACCAAGCCCTTCCGCCTGAGCGAGCTGGGAAAGGCCCTGGAGGCGCTAGGCTAGATGCTGCTCCCGGGCGGCCCGCTCCAACTCCTCCCGGTGGTCGGGGTGGGCCAGGCCGATCACGGCTTTGGCCCGCTGCTTGGTTGACTTGCCCTTCAAGTTCACCGCCCCGTACTCGGTGACCAGCCAGTGCGCGTCCATGCGCGGGGTGGTCACCGCCGCCCCGAACTCCAGGCGCGGAACCACCCGGCTCACCGCGCCGCCCTTGGCCGTGGAGCGGAAGGCCAGGATGGAGCGCCCGCCCGGCGAGTCGTAGGCCCCCCGCACGAAATCAAGCTGACCCCCGGTGCCGCTGATCTGGTGCCCGGCCAGAAACTCGGCGTTGCACTGGCCGGTGAGGTCCACCTGAATAAGGCTGTTGATGGAGACCATGCGCTCGTTGGCGGCGATCACGGCCGGGTCGTTGACGTAGTCCACCGGGTGGGAGGCCATGGAGGGGTTGTCGTTCATGAACGAAAGCATTTCCTCGCCGCCCTGGGCCACGGTGTACACATGCAGGCAGGGGTGCAGGTTCTTGCGCCGCCCGGTGATGACCCCCTGCTTGATCAGCTTGACCATGGCCGGGCCGAACACCTCGGTGTGCACCCCCAGGTCCTTGTGGTCGCCCAGGTAGTCGGACACCGCGCCGGGCAGGCTGCCCACGCCGAACTGGAGGCAGGCCCCGTCGGGCACCAGCTCGGCCACCCGGCGGCCGATCTCGCAGTCCTCCGGCTTGAGGGGGTGCTCCAGATAGGGCAGCATGGGCACGTGGTTCTCCACCACGTGGCTCACCTCGGAGATATGCACCAAGCCCTGGCCGAAGACCCGGGGCATGTTCCGGTTCACCTCCACCATGAGCAGCTCGGCCTTGCGCGCGGCGGTGGAGGTGTAGTCGTTGGCCGTGCCGAAGCTGAAAAAGCCGTTGGCGTCCATGGGCGAAACGGTGGTCAAACAGGCGTCCACCGGCGGGCCGTCCAGGATCAGGCGGGGCACCTGGTGGAAGTGGCAGGGGATGAAATCCTCGCGGCCCTTGTCCACCAGCTCGCGCTCGCAGGCGCTGACGAACCAGGTGTGCACCGTGACCATCTCCGACAGCTCCGGGGCCAGCACCGTGGAGCAGGAGGTGGAGGTGGGCAGCAGGGAATAGACGGTGAGCCCCTCCAGCTCGCCGGCCGAGACCCGGTCGGCCACGGCCTGCAAAAGGGCCGGGGGTTCGGCCATGGTCAGGCCGGGGATGATCACCGCGTCCTGGGGCAGGGCGGCGGCGGCTTCATAAGGGGTCACCAGCTTGCGTCGATACTCGTCGGAGAACATGGGGTTACTCGCAAATTCATAAGAATTAAACGGCAAATTAATAGATAAGGCCATATTATCACAAGACAAAATGGTTGCCTATTAGTAAAAACCATAGTTTTCTCGAATTGGGACGTTTGCAAAATTGCATAATGAAAGAAAAGCGATTAGTTATTAAATTAGGTTAATATACAAAAATGTGAGGAGGAAAAAGTGATGAAAGAAGAACAAATTGGATATGACCTTGAACTCTCAAGATCGTTAGAAAAGACTATTTCGTCGCCTGATATGGAACGCCTGCTGATTGATTATGCCGATTTGGGCATTAAATCATTCGTAGATGGACCAGCAAAAGAAATTCCATTCGCAAAATCATTTATCGCAATTACCAAATTTGGTTTGGCATTTAGAGATGAAATATTAATTAGGAAAATTATAGTATTTTTAACAGAATTAACAGGCACTACTGCAAAAGAAAGAGAAAAGTTTATATTAAAAATGAAAAAAGATCCCTATGAAAAACGCGTGGGAGACACATTGCTTATATTAATTGACCGGATGAACCACATGGAAAAGCCCAAGTTAATGGCCAGGGCGATTAGATTGTTTATCAAAGAGGAGATAGATATAGAAACACTGTTACGTTTGTGGAATGCGATAGATAAAATTGACGTTATTAATATTGGATATTTGAGAAGTTTTTATAGTGACGAACCTACGATAACAAATACTGCTTTTGGTAGAACAATCAATCAAAACCTTGCTATGAGTGGTTTGCTGACTATTGGTTCCGTTGCTAACCAAATGATGTTAACTGCACCAGATGAGGAAGTTGATGGTAGTGAAAAACATAATAACACCGTATTTTTCCCTAACAAGCTAGGAGAAGCTTTTTGTAAATTACTCTGATAGCTTCATTTACTTTTTTACCTGTCTGAGGCTAAAGGCAGGCGCAGGGCAAAGGGCGCGCCCGCCAGGCCCACGCAGGCGGCGATGGCAAAGGCGGTCTGAAAGCCCAGCATGTCCACCAGCCAGCCCACCAGCACCAGCACCCCGGAGCTGGTGGCAAAGGCCATGCCCATGTACAGGCCGTTGGCCGCGCCCCGGCGGCCGGCGCTGTGGTCCTGCACCAGGGCCAGGATCACCGGGTTGGAGGCGAAGACGCACAGTCCCAGCAGGGCCAAGAGCGGCCAGAGCAGCCAGCCGGAGCTGTAGTTGAAGGCCAGCATGGTCAGGGGTGCGGTGATCATCACCGCCAGCAATACCGGCCGGCGGCCCCACCGGTCCGAGAGCCAGCCCCCCAAGAAAGCGCCGCCCACCCCGGCCAGCTCCAACACCGCCAGCCCGGCGCCGCCCAGGGCCACGCTGTAGCCCCGCCCCACCAGATACACCGGCAGATAGATCATCAGGCTCCACAGCACGAAGCTGCGGCAGGCCACCAGGCCCAGCAGGGGCAAAAGCAGGCCCCTGAGGGCGCGCCACACCTTGATCAGCGATTCGGGGTCGCGGCCGGTGCCCCCCACCGTGGTGGCATTGCGGAACACCAGCCACAGATAGGCCGAGCAGGCCAGGCCCACCACCATCAGGGGCCACATCTGGCCGAAGCCCAGCCAGGTGAGCGCGCCCACCGCGGCCAGGGGCCCCAGGGAGCGGGCCGCCTCGCCGCCCACCATGAAAAAGCTCATGCCCCGGCCGAGCCGGCTGCCCGAGGCCCGGGTGATGAACACCGGCCCGATGGTGTGGTAGGCGGCCGAGCCGATGCCGGTGAACAACAGCAGCAGGCACACCGCCCAATAAGATGGGGCCGCGCCGATGAGGCTCATGCACACCGCCACCAGGCCGGGCGCGGCCACGAACAGCAGGCGCATGTTCACCCGGTCCACCAGCATGCCCAGCAGGGGATTGAAGTAAAAGGCCAGCACCGCGAAGACGTTGAGCACCCCGGCCTCGAACATGCTGAGCGAAAACTCGGCGATGATCAGGGGCAGCAAAGGGGGCAAGAAGGCGGTGAAGATGTCGTGCACCATGTGCCCGGTCGAGGCGGCGATCACCTGGTTGGAGCTGGCCAGGCTCTTGGGCGCGGCTTGCCCTTGGTTGTCGGGGATGGTGCCTGGCAATTAAACCTCTGCGTCGGTTGTGGTCGCTTGGCTTAGGGTTAATCATGCCGCAACCGGGGGCGGGCCGCATCCCCCGGGCGGTGGATTATCCCGGTAAGCCGCTTTTCAGGCCCAGAGACTCGGTCATGAGCCCGAACAATCCCTGCATATGCTCCGGCTTGCCCTCCGGCTCGGGCAGCATCAGGGCCAGGGCTCCCCGAGGGCGGTGGGTGCCGCTCAGGTGGCTCAGGCCGAAGACCCCGGCCCGGTCCAGACCACCGCGCAGGCTGTAGCCCGGCGCGGCCTCGGCCACCAGCTCCGGGGCGGCCGGCAAGCAGGGCCCCTGGTAAATATCGCGGCCCTGGTGCACCCGCGCAACCGGGCGCTCCAGGCTTATCTCCGGACCGTCCGCGCCCTGGGCCACCCGCGAGAAGCTCAGCGCGCTAAGCTTGGCCGCGATCTCGGCGGCCAGGGCCTCGGCCTCGGGGCCGGGGCTCACCGTGCCGCCGGGGAAGCGGTCGGTGTGCAGGTAGATGCGCCCCGGGTCCAGGGCCAGGGCCCGGGTGGCGGGCAGGATGCGCTCGCCGGGCGGCTCGCCCTCCACCAGCAGATAGCCCTCCTGCTTGAGCCACTGGTTGAGGTACACCTCGCTGACAATGGGGCCGAAGGAATGATCCGCCGCGATCATCAGGGCGGTGCCGCCGCGCTCGATATCCTCGCCGTGGCGCTCCAGCAGCGCGCCGATGAATGCATCCACCTGTTGGTAAACGCCCAGGGCCGCCGGGGCCAGGGGATGCTCCGGCTCCCACAGGGCGGGCCAGGCGAAATGGTTCACCCGGTCGGTGTCGCTGACCACCCCCACGAACAGGTGGTGGTCCTGGGCCAGCATCTGCCCAAAGAGCTCCAAACGCACCGCCAGGGCCCGCGCCACGTCGGCCAGCAGGGCGGCCGGATCCTCGCGCCCGGTCTCCAACTCGGCCTCGGGGCGGTAGCCCATGGCCTGGAGGCGCGGCAGCAGCCCGGGCGGGTGCACCCCGCCGGCCAGGTCCGGGCACACGAAGCCCGAGACCATGCTGCCCTGGATGGGGGTGGGGGGATAGGTGAGGGGGACGTTCAAGACCGTCGAAGTGAGCCCGGCCGCGCTGGCCAGGTCCCACAAACGAGGCGCCCGCACCATGCTGGAGTCGGCCGGGACGATGCCATAGGCATGCTCGCGGGGCTCGGCGAACCCGAAGACGCCGTGGCCGCCCGGCCCCAGGCCGGAGAACATGCTGGTCCAGCACACCGGCGAGACCTCGGGCAGGGGCGAGGCCGTGGACCAGGCCCCGGCCCGCTCCATGAGCCAGCCCAGGCGGGGCATGATCCCGCGCCCGGCCAGATGGGAAGCCAGGTCCAGCCCCACCCCGTCCAGGCCGAGAAAGATCAGTCTGGATATTTCATGAGGGTTGGTCGGCATTAAACAACGAACCAAATATGAATGGAGCAATTATGAAAAAGGCTCTCACCTAATCCAGGCGCAGTTTGCACCCAGGCCCGAGCGCGGCCAACAACACCGTATGCCGGCCCAAGGCTTGGGCCGCCAAGGGAGGGTGCGTCGGGAGCAATGATGTCTGGCCAAGGCACCGACCCGCTGGACCCGCTCTGGGGCCAGCGGCACGCTGGCTGGCGCAGCCGGACGCGCGGCCTTCATGAAAAATCCAGGCTAGTCTTGCGCGGCCCAGCGCCGCACGGCCTCCTGCCAGATGGCGTATCCGTTGCTGGTGCCCAGTCGGGAGGCCCCGGCCTCGATCAGCTCCAGGGCCCCGTCCAGGTCGCGGATGCCCCCGGCCGCCTTGACCGCCAGGCCGCCGCCATGCTCGGCTAGCAGCTCCACGTCGCCCACCGTGGCCGGGCCGAAGTAGCCGGAGCCGGTCTTCAAAAAGGCCGCCCCGCTGTGGGCCAGGGCCTGCGCGGCCTGGGCGCTCAGCTCGGGGCCCAGTTGGCTGGTCTCCAGGATCACCTTGAGCCTCGCCGGGGAGATGGCCTCGGCCAGCTCGGCCGCCTCGTCCACCGCCTGGGCCATGCGGCCGCCCTTGGCCAGGCCCCGGTTGAGCACCATGTCCAGCTCGGTGGCTCCCTCGCCGGCCAGCTCGATGGCCTCTTGCAGCTTGGTGCGGCCGCTGGGGGTGCCCAGGGGAAAACCCACCACCGAGCACACCGCCACGCCCGAGCCCTCCAGCCCGGCCACGGCCGCAGGCGCCATCCAGGGCGAGACGCAGGCGGCCACGCAGCCCATCTCGCGGCACTGGGCCAGGTGGGTCTCCAGCTCGGCCTCGCCGGCCTCGGGGTCCAGCAGGGTGTGCTCGATCACCCCGGCCAGGGCCTCGGCCCCTTGCAGGGGGTCGGCCGCCGGGGTGCCCAGGGCCTCCACCAGCATCTTGGCCCGCTCCAGCTCGGCCTCCTCCACGTAGAAAACGCCGAAGCCCTTTTGGCTCACGTAGAGACCGTCATAGGCGGTGTCGGCAAAGGTGCGCAGCCGGTGGTCGATGCCCTCGGCGCTCAGCGCCTGCTCCCACACGTCGGCCTGGAAGCGGTTGTCCACTGCCTTTAATTTCACCATCGCCATGATGGGCTCCTTTGTTTGGTCGCTGAGGAAAACCTTTCTTGCAAAAAAGGTTTCCCCCTGACCCCCTTCCAAAGAACTCCGCGCGAAACATCCGCGAGGCGGATGTTTCGCAGGGGGGTATAAATATCGCTCCGTGCCGGGGCGGCCCGATGCCTATTGGCCGGTGCGCCAGGCCCAGGTCTCGGCCAGGCCCGCGTCCAGGTCGTATTGGGGCGCCCAGCCCAGGCCCTGTTTGGCGTGGGCGCAGTCCAGGGCGCTGTAGCGGATGTCGCCCTGGCGCACCGGGCCGAACTGGTGGCCCAGCTCCTTGCCCGCCGCCCGCTGCACCGCCTGCCACAGGCCCAGGGTGTCGGTGGCCACGCCGGTGCCGATGTTGTACACCCCGGAGCCCTGCTCCAGGGCCAGCAGGTTGGCCCGCACCACGTCGCCCACAAAGGCGTAGTCCCTGAGCATGCCGCCGGGCAGGTCGTCGGGGCGGTAGATGGTGGGCTGCTCGCCCTTGACCAGGCAGTCCATGAAGATGGCCACCACCCCGGCCTCGGCGTGGGGCACCTGGCGGGGGCCGTAGACGTTGGCGTAGCGCAGCATCACCGTGCCCAGGCCGTGCTGGGCGGCGTAGTAGTCCAGGTACAGCTCGCCGGAGCGCTTGCTCACCGCGTAGGGGCTCAGGGGCCGGGCGGGATAGCTCTCGTCCACCGGCGCGCCCTCCAGCTCGCCGTAGACCGCGCCCCCGCTGCTGATGAAGATGAAGCGCTCCAAAGAGGCCTTGCGACCCGCCTCCAGCAGGTTGAGCAGGCCCGTGAGGTTGCTGTGCAGGTCGAACAGGGGGTCCTTGACCGAGTAGGGCACCGAGACCTGGGCCGCGTGGTGGTCGATGACCTGGAAGCCGCCGTCGGCCACCAGCTCCGCCGCCTGGGGCGAGGCGATGTCGGCCTCGACGAACTCGGCCTGGGCCGGGATGTTGGCCTCCTTGCCCGAGGAAAGGTTGTCCAGCACGGTGACCGCGTGGCCCCCGCCGCAAAAAGCGGCCGCCACCTGGCTGCCGATGAATCCCGCTCCCCCGGTGACCAGTATCTTCATGCCCTGTCTCTCCTGCTTTGATGTTGCCTGAAGCCGATTCTACCACAGCCCCGCCGGGCATGAAGGCGGCCATGGATTTGCGAGGCCCCTCCCTGGGAGGCGGTCGGGGGGCCGGGCTACAACAGGCCCATGATGATCCCGCGCGACAACCTGACCCTGGTGGACCCGGCCGAGCGCCTGAGCCTGGAGCTGGGCGGATCGCGCCTGTATTACCGCCGCCTGTCCCTGGGAGCCCTGGCGGCCATCGAGCGCCAGCAGATGCTTCTCATGCCCGCCGCCCAAGGCCAGGGACCCCGCCTCTGGCTGCCCCCCGAGGCCTTGAACGCGGCCATCGCCGCCCACGTGCTGGTGGGCTGGGACGGGGTGCGCGGCCCCGCTGGCCCCGCGCCCTATGGCCCGGAACCCGCCCGCCTGTTGCCCGCCGGGGCCCGCGCCGCCCTGGTCCGGCGGGCCTTTGACCTCGACCCACCCGACGGAGAGACCCCATGAGCCACGGCATACAGATAATCGACCCGGAAGAACGCTTCACCCTGAGCCTGGAGGGAGCCAGCTTCACCCTGCGCCGCATCGACAGCGCCACCCTGGTGGCCCTGGAGCGGAGGGGCGAGGGCGGTTCGGCCGCTCTGAACGACGAGATCCTGGATTACATCCTCATCGATTGGGAGGGGGTGACCAGCCCCCTGGGCTCGGCCGAGGTGCCCTGCACCCGGGAGAACAAGCTGCACTTGCCCGGCGCGGTGAAGCTGAAGCTCCTGGGTGCGGCCCAGGGGCTCCGGGCCGGGGCCGAGACGGTCCACTGAGTTTCGGCGGCGCCGGCTCCAGCGGGCGCAACCCCGCACCCCGCGCCCCGGTCTGGGGCCGGCGCCGCCTCCTTTATCCGCACGGCCGTTGGTCAGCCGGTCATGGTCTTGATCAGCGAGGTCACCAGCTGGTTGGCCGGCGCCGGGATGCCGTGCTTGGCGGCCAACTCTACTATGGCCCCGTTGAGAAAGTCGATCTCCGTGGGGCGGCCCCGCTCCACGTCGGTGCGCAGGGAGGGGATGTTGGAGCTTTTGAGCAACGAGTTGAACTTGGCCACCGTAATCTCCAGCTCGACCCCTTCGGCCATGGCCACGGCCTTCACCTCGGCCAGCAGGGCCTCCTTGGCCGGGTCCAGGGCCGCTTGGGTCAACTCCTTGCTGGTCAGGTTGAGGATGCCCGCCAGGGGATTGGCCAGGCAGTTGACCGCCAGCTTGGACCATTCGGCCCGGCGGTAATCCTCGACCATCTCGAACCTGACCGCCTCGGCGGGGAGCAGGCCGCTCAGGGCTTGGCCGCCCTCTCCGGCCGTAAGCACCACGCGCCCCGGCCCGAAAAAAGTCACCTGGCCCGGCCCCGCGCTGTGCGCGCCGAAAAAGGCCACCCCGGCCTCCACCGGGCGCTTCAAAAGACGCTCGGCCAGCTCGCGCACCCCCAGGCCGTTCTGCACCGCGAATATCGCCGCCTCTTCTCCCAGCAGAGGGCCCAGCCTCTCGGCCACCTTGGGCAGGTCGGTGGCCTTGCCGGTAAGCAAAACCAGGTCCGTGGGCCCCAGGCGGGGGATATCCTCCCAGGCGCGGGCCGGGACGGGCAGCTGTTCCACCCCCTGCCCGGAGGTCTCGAAAGCCAGGCCCTCCCGGCCCACCTTTTGCCAATGGGGGCTCGCGCCCACCAGGTGGGTTTGGACCTTGCCGGATTTGTGCAGCAGGGCGGCCAGGACCGAGCCCATCGCCCCCGCTCCCACCACCCACACCGTTTGGATTTGCTTCATTGCCGCTCCCAGGTTGACGATTGTCCCTTACAGGCGTTGCCTCTAATTATGCACCAGAAATATAAACCACCGGCAAGTCCGGGCGTCAAAGCCCCTTGCCGCCCCCTGCCGCCCCTTGCCACGGCGGGAGCGCCGGGCCATAGTAAAGGCCACCTCTGGGGAGAGAAGCATGACGCCGCAACTGGGCAAGATGTTGGTGATCGTGGGCCTGGCCATGGCCGGCCTGGGCGCGCTGCTGTGGCTGGGGCGGGGCTGGGGCCTGTTTTCCTGGCTGGGCAAGCTGCCGGGCGACTTCTCCTACAAGGGCAAGAACTTCTCTTTCTACTTCCCCCTGGGCACCAGCATAGCCATCAGCCTGGGGCTGACCCTTCTTTTCTGGTTGTTCCGTAAATAGAGGGCTAGGAACCCGCCTTGGTCAAGAAGCGGTTCAGCTCGGAGCGGCGTACCGCCACCCGTCCGGCGTAGTACTTGGAGCCGTTGTAGCGCAGCATCACCTGGTCCATGTCCACGAAGGCCGGGTGGCGCTTGTTTGCCGCGATCACCGCCTCCTGCATCAGCTCGCGCAGATGGAAGGCGGCCAGCTCGGTGGCGATGGTCAGGTGGTATTGCAGGCGGATGCGCTTGGGGGGCGGCTCGAAGCCGGCCGCGCGCATGGAGCGCAGGATGCGCGGCAGGGTGGGCCGCCAGATCTGGAAGGGGCTGGCCGATAGGTTCTCGTCGCCCAGCACGTTGGCGTAGAAGGTCTCCTGGTGGGCGATGGTGAGCAGATAGCTCACCGGCACCGCGAACTTTTTGGCCGCGGCATACATGTCAAAGGCCAGGTCGCGGGCGTAGCCCTCCAGGTCGGCCGGAGCCCGGCGGCCCATGGCGGTCAGGAAGCGGCGGCAGCGCTCGGCGATGTAGGGGCTCAGGCGCCCCAGGAACCGCTCCAGCCCCATGCTCTCCAAGGAGCGGATGGGCCGCACCCGCCCCCAGAAGTAGGCGGGAAGCTTCTGTTGCTCGATAAGCGCGACGGCCGCGCTGCGGCTGGCCGCCACGGCGGACAGGGCCTGGCCGCGTCCGTAGCCCAGGCGGCGGTAGTCGTGGTACAGGCGGTCGGCGAAGTGGTCCTGGCCCGGAGCGCCGGCCGGGGCCGCGTCAACCAGCCGCCCGAAATGGGCGGGCAGGCCGCCCCGGCGCATGTCCGCGAAGATGCCCGGGTGGCGCTGCCTGAGGGCCTTGGCCTGGGCGGCCAGCTCCTCCAGGCGGGTCATGTCCACCGCCGCGCGGCCGGGAAGGTCGGCCTGGGCGCTGTAATACAGGGAGTAGGGGCTCAGCCCGGCCTGGTCCGACAGGCCGGTGAAGACCTTGTCGTCCAGCAGGGCCAGGGGCATGATCTTTTTGCCCAGGGCCACCAGGCGCACCCTCAGGCGGGCCTCCGGGGCCGGGACCAGGGAGCTGGCGCTCAGGCGGGTGGCGCTCACCTGGAATGTGTGGTCGCGCAGGGTGGCCTTGGCCGGCATGCCCGGCAGGGCCAGCACCAGCCAGGAGCCCAGGGCCAAAGCCAGGGCCACCTGGGCCAGGGAGTGCTTGCTCACGCGGGTGAGGCGGCGCCGGGCCTGGGCCAGGCGCTCCAGCAGGCCCGTGACCTGCTCCGGGTCCAGGGCCACCAGGCGCGCCGTTGGTTGGCCGGGCTGGGCCTGGCCCTGATCCCGCGACTGGGCCAGGGAGGTCATCACGGCCATGGCCCTGAGCTGCTCGGTGAGTTCGCTCACCTTGGCCTGGAGCTGCTGGGCCTCCCGGCTAAGGGCCTCGCTGCGGTCGTTGGCCTTGAGCTGCTCCACCAGGCGGTGCAATTGGCGCGATTCGGTCCGGGCCTGCCGGAGCTGGCTGCTCCAGGCGGTTGCCCGCCGCTGCAGGCGCTCCAGCTCCTGTTGCTTGCGCCGGCTCTGGGCCGCCCGGCTGGCCTCGGCCAGATGGGCCGCTTCCTGGCTCAGCTCGGCCAGGCCCGCCAAATCCACCGGCGGGGCCTGGGCGTTGGGGGAGCGGCCGTCCTCCGGCTCGGGCAGCCCGGCCGGGGGCGAGTCGCCCTTTTGCAGGCGCCGGGCCTGGCTCTCTTCCTGGGTGGCGGCCTGGCCCAGGGCGTGGGCCTTGGCCACCAGATTCTCCAGCTCCGGGCCCAGCTCGGCCGGTTTGAGGGGCCAAAGCAGGCGGCCCAGCTCCTCGGTTGCCGAGCGCAGGGCCTGGGCAACCCGGTTTCGCTCCCGGGCCAGGGCCAGGGCTTGTTCCGCCGCTTCGCCGCGCCGGGCGGCGTGCTCGCCCCAGCGCTCCCGCGAGGCGGTCCAGGCCCGGCCGACGCCTTCCAGGCGGCGCTGTTGGCGCTCCAGGGCCTGGTCGGCCCGGCGGCACTGCTCGTTCAGGGCCTGGGCCGCGCCCGTGGCCGCGGCCAGCTCGGCCCGCAGGGCGTCCAGCTCCTGGTCGGCTCCGTCGCTGGTGCCCAGCAGGGGGGCGGTGTCCTCCAGGGTGGTCAGGCGGCCGCGGCGCTCGGCCAGGTCCCGGTTCAGGCCGGCCGCCTGCTGGTGCAGCTCGCCGGCCTGGCCCTCCAGGCGCTGGCGGGCGGCGCGGATGCGCCGGGCCACCCCGGTCAGGCGGGCGCAGCGCCCCGAGGCGCGGCGGGCCTCCCGGTGGGACTGCCAGGCCGCCTCCAAGACCGCCTGGGCCGGCGGCGGGGGCGAAGCCAGCCCGTCGGCCAGAAAGCGGCGGGACTGCTTGATCAGTTGGGGATAGAGGGCGATTGCCTCGGTGAGCAGGTCCAGGTGGCCCCGGGTGTGGGCCAGGCTTTGCAGCATGCCTTCCAGGGCACGGGCCGCACCTTGGCGGGCCTGCTCCAGTTCGGGCGGGGATTGGCCGGAGGCGGCCATGGCGTCGGCCTCGGCCAGAGCGGCGCGGGCCTTCTTGACCTGGGAGGCCAGCTCCAGGCGCTCCCGGTCAACCTGGGTCCTGAGCGCCTCCAACTCGGCGGCGGCCAGCTCCAGGCCGTCGCTGCCGATCTCGTGGGCCGGGGCCCAGGGCTCCAGCAGGCCGCACAGGCGCGCGGCCAGGGATTCCAGTTCCCCCTTGGCATTTGTTGGGAGCGGACCCAATACTTCTCCTGACGCCTCCCGCCCTTTTTAGGGGCGGGGCGGTTTTCTGCCAGATATCGATAAACTAGGGCCAGGCCCCCGCAGTGTCAACTGTTTTCGCCGGAGCCCGGCGGCGGCGTTCCCTCCTGGGCCAGGGCCACCTGGTCGCGGCCGGCTTCCTTGGCCTGGTACAGGGCCTGGTCCGACAGGTTCATCAGCTCCTCCAGGCCCATGCCCTCGCGCCACACCGCCGCCCCGATGCTCACCGTGTATTTGACCTCCACGCCGCCGGCCTTCACCGCCGCGCCGGCCACCGCCGCCCGCAGGCGCTCGGCCCCGCCCAGGGCGCCTTCCTGGTCGGTCTCGGGCAACATGGCCATGAACTCCTCGCCGCCCACCCGGCCGAAAATATCCACCTGGCGCAGCACCGACAGGCATACCTGCACAAAGGATTTGAGCACCTGGTCGCCCACCTCGTGGCCGTGGGTGTCGTTGACCGCCTTGAAGTGGTCCAGGTCCAGCATCAGCAGACTCAGGGGCCGCCCGTAGCGCCCGGCCCGCACGATCTCCTGCTCGGCCAGCTCCAAAAAACGGCGGCGGTTGGACACCCCGGTGAGGCCGTCGGTGTTGGCCAGGCGCTTGAGCTCGCGCTCGTACTGCTTGCGGTCGCTGATGTCGCGCACGTTGCCCCCGGCGAACCAGTGGCCGTCCATGCGGAAGGCCGACACCGCTATCTCGGCCGGGAAGCTGCTGCCGTCCTTGCGCTGGGCCATCAGCTGGCGCAGGCCCTCCAGCACCGGCCCCTGCCCGGCCTGGGCGAACAAGGCCATGCCCTCCATGGCCTTGGGGCGCACCTCCGGGGAGGTCACCATCTCGTGCAGCGACCGGCCCATGGCCTCCTGGCGGGTGTAGCCGAACAGGCTCTCGGCCGCCCGGTTCCAAAATTGCACCCGGTCCTGGGAGTCCACGATGGCGATGGCTTCCTGGGAGGCGTTGCTCACAGCCTCCAGGCGTTTCTGCTCGTCTTGCATCTGTTTTTCGGCCCGGGCCCGGCGGGAGCGGGCCACGGCCACGAACCAGGCCAGCAGGGCCAGCAGGGCCAGCAGGGCCAGCACCAGGCCTATCTGGGGCAGCCGCCAGGGCAACACCAGGGTCTCCGGCGGCACCCGCGAGACCACCCACCACAAGTCGTCCAGCTTGCCATGGGGCAGGTCGGAGCCAAGCTCGCCGGCCTGGTTCAACACCCGGACCATCTGGAAGGTGAACAGGCCGTTGGGGGTGAAGAACTGGCCTCCGGTGTGGGAGGCGATGTCCTGCCAGGCCTGGGGAAACACCACGCCCATGTTGGCCCCGGAGCGCTCGGCCAACTGGAAGCCCCATTCCATCTCCGGCGTGGGGCTGGCCAGCCACCAGCCCTCCCGGTTGATCAGATAGTTTTGCGAGCCCGTGCTCTGGCCCATCCGGCGCAGCCGGTCCAGCACGCGGGCGCCCAGGAGGTTGAGCACCACCAAACCGGCCCTGCCTCCCCGCGGGTCCTGCACCGGCGAGGAGAAGCGCAGGGTGGGCTTGAGGGGCCGCTCGACCTTGCCGTGCTCCACGTTCAGGTCGAAAGGCGAGATGTACACCTCGCCGGGCTTGAGTTTCATCCCCTCGGTGAAGTAGTAGCGCTCGGCCTTGTTCTGCAGCTTGGAGGCGGGCACCAGCACCGGCTTCCGGGAGTTCCGGTTGACCCGAACCAGTTCCTGCCCCTCGGGGCTCAAAAAGCGCACCTGGTCGTAGATTCCCTGGGAGCGGCTGAAGAAGTAGTAGGCCCCCTGCAATATCTTTTCGGTGCTCACCTTGGCCGCGGGGTTGGCCAGGGCCAATGCGGTGAGGTCGGCCAGGTACACCGCGTCGCTCACGTGGGCCAGGATCTCGGCCTCGAGCACTTCCCGCTCCAGGAGCACATGCAGCTTCTGGCTCTGCTGGATTTCGCGCACGTGGCGCTCCTGCAGCAGCATGGCGGCGGTGACGGCCACGCCCACCACAACGATGAACATGGGGATGTAGAGCTTGAGGAAGTAAACCAGGGGGCTGGTGCCGCTCAAAGGCTTATAGGAGTCTCGCTTCATGGGCGTGGGCTCCGGGGGGGGAGTGCAGGCGGTCCCTACGTCCAGGGTCTCCAAGTATCAGGTTACCCTTTGCCGATGGGCCAGGTCCAGGACGGATAAGCGGGGCTCAGTCCCCGGAGCCGCGGGCAGGGCCCAGAAAGCGGCGCACCCGGCGGGCGAACTCGGGGTCGTCGGCCGCGGCCACCACCGCCCGGCGCTCGTCTTCCAGGTGGGGGTCGATGCCGCCGCGCAGGGAGGCATGCAGCAGCCGCTTGGTGGCGGCCAGGGCCCGGCGGGGCCCTGAGGCCAGCTGGGCGGCCAGCTCCTTGGCGGTGTCCAGGGCCTGCCCCGGAGGGCACAGGCGGTTCACCAGGCCCAGCTCCATCGCCTCGGCCGGGCGCAGGGTCTTGCCCAGCATCAGGCGCTGGGCCGCGCGGGGGTTGCCCACCAGGCGGGGCAGATGCCAGGTGGCCCCGGCCGCCGGGACCAGGCCCGCGGCCACGAAGCCGGGCACGATGCGCGCGTTGTCGGCGGTCACCACCAGGTCGCTGGCCAGCATCCAGGCCAGGCCCGCGCCCGAGGAGGCCCCCTCCACCGCGCTGATCACCGGCTGGGGCAGGCCCACCAGGGCCTGGGCCACCCGCACCACGAACTGCAAGTATCCCGCGAACAGCGGCCCGGCTCCGGAGCCGGGGTGCTGGTCCAGATACTGCCCGGCCCGCTTGAGGTTTCCCCCGCCGGTGAAGTTGCCCCCCGCGCCGGTGAGGATCACCACCCGGACCTCGGGGTCGTGGGCCAGGCCCTCCAGGGTCCGGGCCAGGCGGGGGCCCATCTCGGTGTCCATGGCGTTCATGGTGGGAGGGTTGTCCATGGTCACCACGGCCACGGGGCCGTCACGGTCCAAGCGGGCATAGGCGGGTTGGTCGGTCATGGGCGGCTCGTCTGTTCTCCGGGTTGGTTCAGGGCCGCTCCAGCTTGCCACAGGCGCGGGCCCCAGGCAAGGCGCGCTTGACCGCCCGCGCCCCGGACCCTACACTTACGGCCAGTTAGCCAAACATTGCCTTGCAGGGAAAGCGGCATGAGCCCAGCCCCGCCATACGACCCGGCCCTGGCCGAGGTGGCCGCCCTGTTGGCCGACCCCGACCCGCCCAGCCGCAACCGCCATTTCGCCCGTTTTGCCGGGAGGCGGGGAAGCCGGGTGTTCCGCCTCTACCGCCTCTACCGGGCCATGGCCCGCGAGGCGGCCGAGCTGGCCGCCCGCCCCGGAGCCAGCGCCGAGCTGGTGCGCGAGCGCGGCGGCCTTTGGCTCATGCTGACCGATCCGGAGATGGCCTACCGGCGGCGCAGTCCGGTGCCCCCCGAGCTGGCCGGCTTTTTCCGCGACTGCCTGGGGCAGGGGGCGTGAGCCCGGCCACCGATCCGGGCGAGCTGTTGCCCGTGGTGGACGGGCAGGACCGTCAGGTGGGCCTGGCGCCCCGGGGCCGAATCCACGCCCAGAATCTAAGGCACCGGGCGGTGCACGTGCTGCTGTTCACCTCGGACGGCCGCCTCTGGCTGCAACGGCGCAGCGCTTCCAAGGACACCTATCCCGAGATGTGGACCTCTTCGGCCAGCGGCCACGTGGACCCGGGCGAGAGCTACGGCCAGGCCGCGGCGCGCGAGCTGGGCGAAGAGCTGGGCCTGGAGCTGGAGCTGGAGCATCTGGGCAAGGTGGCGGCCTGCGCGGCCACGGCCAACGAGTTCACCGGGGTCTACCGGGCGCTGAGCGATGCCCGGCCCGTGCCCGACCCCGAGGAGATCAGCCGGATGGGCCTGTTTTCCCTGGACGAGGCCCGGGCCCTGGCCGCGGACCACTCCCGCGCCGCCCCTTCCCTGCAGGCGGTGATGGCCCTGCTGAAATAATCACCGGGTCTGAATTTTAGAAGCGGGACATGAACTCGCTGATGGCCTGATTCACCTCGCGGTGCTTTTCCAGATAAGGCATGTGCCCCGCTCCGGGGATGAGCTTGAGCTCGGCCCCGGGGATGGCCTCGGCCAGCTTTTGGGCCATGGCCGGGGGGGTCATCTTGTCCTGCTCGCCGGTCATCACCAGGCAGGGCAGGTTCAGGCCGCCCAGGCGGGGGCCCAGGTCGCAGCAGTCGCAGGCCACGAAGTCGTCGTGCATCACCTGGGGATCGGCCTGGGACATCTCCTCGACCCCCATGGCGCGCAGGGCGGGATCGGCCTCGGGCCCGTAGGCCCACTTGACGATCATCTTCACCGTGGAGGTGAAGTCGGCCTTGAGGCCCTGCAACAGGGCCGGGTTCACCGGCAGGCTGGGACCGGTGCTCATCAGGATCAGGCCCTTGACCAGCTTGGGGTTGGCCAAGGCCAGGGCCTGGGCGATGGCCCCGCCCATGGAGTGGCCCAGCAGCACCGGCTTGAGCGGCCCGGTGGCCAAGAGCCCGGCCAGCCAGGCGGCGTAGTCGTCCACCACCGCGCAGCCCGGCCCGGGGGTGCCCCGGTGGCCCGGCAGGTCCACGGCGGCCAGGTTGATGCCCTCCAGGCCCGAGAGCTGGGGCAGGAAACCCTCGCCCCGGCCGCCCGCTCCGTGCAGCAGCAAAAGAGAGGGCCGGGAGGGATCGAAGCCGCTCCGGCCCTGATAAAAACCGATCTCGCCGTTGGTCATGCCCTCGGGCCACATGGTCGTCGCTACTCCTTTTTTTTCTTTTTGGGACCGCTGGTGCCCCGGTAGCGCACCTCGCCCAGCTTCTTGAGCTTCTGCACCAGGGTGGTGCGGTTGAGCCCCAGCAGGGAGGCGGCCTGGGCCTTTACCCCGTCCGCCTGTTCCAGGGCCTGGGCGATGAGCCGGGCCTCCAGCTGCTCCAGGGTGGACTTGAGGTTCAGCCCGCCGGGGGGCAGCTCCACGGCGGTTAGGCGTCCGTCGCCCCCGGTGTCCGGGGGCAGGGCCTCGCCGTCCAGCTTGGCGGGCAGGGCCTCGGGGGTGATCATCCCGCCCTCGGCCAGCACCACCAGGCGCTCCAGCAGGTTTTCCAGCTCGCGCACGTTGCCCGGCCAGGCGTAGCGCAAAAGGCGCTCGCGCACCTCCGGGGCCAGCTCCTTGTGTTCCAGGCCCTTGTGCTTGGCCAGGCGCTCCAGGAAAAAGTCGCACAGCAGGGGGATGTCGCTCTTGCGTTCCCTGAGGGGCGGCACCTCGATGGGCACCACGTTGAGACGGTAGTAGAGGTCCTCGCGGAAATGGCCGTCCTGCACCCGCGAGGTCAGGTCCTGGTTGGTGGCGGCCAGCACCCGGAGGTCCACCTCGATGGTGCGGGTGCCGCCCACCCGCTCGAAGGCGTGCTCCTGCAACACCCGGAGGATCTTCACCTGCAGCAGGGGGGGCATGTCGCCGATCTCGTCCAGGAAGATGGTGCCCCCCTGGGCCAGCTCGAAACGCCCCACCCGGGTGCGCACCGCGCCGGTGAAAGCGCCCTTTTCGTGGCCGAAGAGTTCGCTCTCCAAAAGCTCGCCCGGAATGGCCCCGCAGTTCACGGTGACCAGGGGCGACTCGCGCCGGGGCGAGTGGTGGTGGATGGCCCGGGCCACCAGCTCCTTGCCGGTGCCGCTCTCGCCCAGGATGAGCACCGTGGAGTCGGTGGGGGCCACCTTGTGGATCAGGCGGAAGACCTCCTGCATGGCCCGGCTGGTGCCCACCAGGTTTTCCACGTCATAGCTGACCGAATCGCGGCGGCGGCGCTGGGCCCGGCGGCGGCGCTGGCTGCGATGCTCCCGGGCGGCCTTCACCGCGGCCAGGAGCTCCTCGGGCCCTTCCGGGGCGGGCAGGAAGTTGAAGGCCCCCCGGTGCAGGGCCTCCACCGCGGCCCCGGCGCTGGGCTGCTCGCTGAGCACCGTCACCACCGTTTCGGGAAAGGCCTCCACCAGGCGCTCCAAAAAGGGCCCGGTGGACTTGCCCCCCAAGTGATCGGCCAGAAACACCAGGTCAAAGTAGCTCTGGTCGGCCAGGGCCAGGGCCTCGTCCGGGTCGGCCGCCGCGTTCACGCTCAGCTCCGGTGACTCCAGCCACTCCAGATAGCGCTTGCTCAGGGACTTGGTGCGGGCCACCAGCAATATGGATAAGGGGCCGGAAGCGGCCATGGCCGGTCCTTTCTCGGGGTTGCATCGTCTCCATTGTCGGTTATGGCCCCGCGATTTACAAGACGCGCCTCAGGACTTCTTGCGGGCCAGCTTTTTGGCCTGGAACCAGGCGTTGGATGCCGGCAGGAACAACAGAACCACCGCGACCAACTGAATGGCGCCCTGCAACAGGCCCAGGGCCATGCCCGCCCCGCGGGCCCCGGGCCGGGTAAGGCCGGCGGCCATCATGGCCAGGCCGATGGCGAACAGGATGGTGTAGACCAGGCGGGCCCAGCCTCGGCCCTGGCCGATCATCAGCACCAGCAGCACGATGAAGGCGTAGATGAAAAGGGTGATGATCAGCACCGGCCCGGTGGCTCCCTGCCCGGACAGGGCGTGCATGGCCGGTATCTCCAACAGCGAACCCAGCAGGGCCACCCCGATGGAGATGTATAGCAGCAATACGGCGGTGGACACTGGGCGGGGGCGGATGACGGGATCGGTAGGCATGAGGTTCCTCCCAAAGCGGTGAATGCGATCCTGCCTTCATGCTAGCCGTGGCCTCGGGCACGGGTCAATGTTGGCCGGCAGCCCTCCCGCTTGACAAGCCCTCTCTCCTGATTATCTTTAATGCCGATAGCAAACACGGGGAGAGCATCATGCCCATCTATGAATACAAATGCGAAAAGTGCGGTCATGAGTACGAGGCCCTGGTCATGGGCAGCGAGGACGCGGTGGAATGCGCCAAGTGCGGCTCCAAGAAAAAGGAGCGCCAGATGAGCAGCTTCTCCTCCGGGGCCAAGGGCTTCGGCTCCCTGGCCAGCAGCGCGGCCGCTTCCAACTCCGGCTGCGGCGGCTCGGGCTTCTCCTGAGCGGGCTAGAGTTTGCGGCGCGGTCGCGCCGCGAGACAGCCAAGCCCCTCCCCATGCGGGAGGGGTTTCGTACTTTTAGGAGAAGAGCCTTCCCGCCCCGGCCAGGGACAGGGCCAGGGAAAAGACCACCGGGATGAGGTTGGCCACCAGCGAGAGCCTCAGCGGGGTCTTGTAGGCGGCGGCCAGGCCGTAGACCAGGATCACCAGGTTCCACACCGCGAAGGCGGCCAGGCCCACGTAGGGCACAAAGGAGAACAGGGCCGGGGCCTGGGCGTAGCAGGCCACCCTGAAGGTGGGGGCGGGGTTCTTGGGGGCCGCGCCCAGGGTCATGAACATCACGTGGATGATCAGGGCGTTGAGCGGCATGAAGCCCAGGAGCACCAGCCAGGGGGTCATCCCGGCCGGGGAGATGCCCAGGGCCAGGGCGATGCCGCCGGGGATCAGGGTGCAGAGCACCGCGAAGGCCACCGCCTTGACCAGGCTGCCCCGGGGCGCGGCGTTAAAGCTGAGCCAGGGATGACGGGCCACGGCCCACACCGTGGCCGGCAGGCCCCAGGCGGGGCCGGTTAGCGCCTCCCAGGGCAGAGGCCGTGCGTCTTCCGGGCTCATTGCACCGCCAGGCCCAGGCTGGCCAAAAGCATGCCCAGCACGAAAAAGCCCACCATGGGCAAAATCACCCCCAACAGGGCGGTGCGCCGGTCAATGCCCAGGCCGGCGCGCAGGCCCACGGCCATGAGCCACACGTTCCAGATCATGTGCGCGAAGATGCCCACCATGGGGATGAGCATGGCCGCGGTGGAGACCTGGCTGTAGCACACCGCCCTGAGCACCAGGGGATAGGGCGGGGCGGGGCGGCCGCGCAGGAGCAGGTTGATGGTCAAATACACCGCCCCGGAGTACAGCGGCAAGAACACCGCCGCCTGGATCAGCATGCCCAGGATGCCCCACAAGAGCATCTCCGGTCCGCCCATGTCCCCCATGCTCCAGGCCCAGGAGAGCAGATAGCGGGCGATGAACACCACGAACCACATGATAAGGGCGAAGCCGGCCCAGCGGGGCCAGGCGCCTCCCGGCGGGGCGGACAGGGCCCAGGATGGCCGGGCCATGATCCCGTACATGCTCAGGAAAAATTCCCTAATCCCGGCGCCGGGCGCCTCCCAGGGCAGCCCCGAGGGCGGGGGGGCCGCCTCCGGGCCGGGGGATTCGGTCTGGCTTGGCTCAGTCAAAGCTGGGCTTCCTTTTCTCGAAAAAGGCGGTGATGCCCTCCAAGAACTCCGGGCCGGTGGACATGGCGCAGATGCTCTGGCGCTCGTCCTCCATCACCTTTTCCAAATCGCCGTACAGCGAGCTGTTCAACAGGGCCTTGGTCTGAGCCAGGGCGGTGGCCGGTCCGGCGGCCAGGCCCTCGGCCAGCTCCAGGGCCGTGTCCAGCTCCTGGTCCGGCTCCACCACCTGGTTGAACAGGCCGTGCTCAAAGGCGGTCTGGGCGTTCATTCCCTGGCCCAGCATGAAGAACTCGGCCGCCCGGTGGGGGCCCAGCGCCCGGGCCAACAGGGCGGTGCTGCCTCCGTCCGGGGTCAGGCCGATCTTGATGTAGGCCGGCTCCAGGCGGGCCGCCCGGCTGGCCACCACCATGTCGCTGGCCAAAACCCAGCCCATGCCCCCGCCGGCGGCCACCCCGTTGAGGGCGCAGACCACCGGCTTGGGCAAACGGCGCATGGTGCTGATGCTGCGGTGCAGGATGGCGGCCAGCTCCGAGAAGAAGGGGGCCGGCGGCTTGCCCTCGGCCAGGCCCTGCTGCATCAGGCGCACGTTGGCCCCGGCGCTGAAGGCCTTGCCCGCGCCGGTGAGCACCACCACCCTGATCGCCGGATCCCGCCCCGCCTCTTCCAGGGCGCCGATCAACTCCGGGCCGCTGGTGAAGTCCAGGGCGTTGAAGGTGTCGGGGTTGTTCAGGGTGATCAGGCGCACCGGTCCCCGGTCTTGGCACAGCAGGGTTTCATAGGAAGCCATGAACCTCTCCTTGGGAATTGCGGTCTGGTTCAGAGGCTCCAGAATAGGCTGGCCCGCCATGGTCGTCAAGCCAAGCCGGTCTTGCTATACTTCCAAGGCTTTGTTAGTTTTGGGCCACCTGAATCATTATAGCGAGAACGAGTTATGCCCAAGGTGCTATCCAGCCCCAAGCTGCCCCCCAACCGGGGAAGCGGCCGCCGAAATTTCCGCCTGTCTCCCCTGGAGATCGGGGTGGCCATCCTGGTGGCCATGGGTGGAATATACCTTCTCTACGTCTTGCTGAGCGGGCTTTGGGGCGGGGGCGAGGCACCGACGCCGGGCCCCGGCTCACTGGCGGGCATAAACCCGGCCCGTTTGGACAAGGTGCTCAGCGCGGCCGAGGTGGCCCAGCGCCGCCTCAGCGAGCTGGACAAGCGGCTGGTGGAGCTGGACAAGCGCCTGGCCCAGGCGTCCTCGGGCGCGCCGGCCGAGGCCGGCAAGGGCGATCCCCGGCTGGCCGCCCGCCTGAGCGCCCTGGAGAAGCAGGTGGCCGCCCTGGCCAAGGCCCCCGGAGGCAAGGGAGGCAAGGCCGACCCCAAGCTGGCCGCCAAGATACAGGGCCTGGAAGCGGGCTTCAAGGAGCTGGACCAGGAAAAGGAGCAGCTCGCGGCCCAGGTGCAAAAGATGGCCAAGTCCAAGGCCGATCCCAAGCTGGCCGCCAAGGTGCAGGGCCTGGAAAAGCAGGTGGCCGCCCTGGCCAAGGCCAAGCCCGCCGCGCCCGACGCCAAGGCCCAGAAGCGGCTGGCCGGGCTGGAAAAGCAGGTTGCCGCCCTGGCCAAGGCCAAGCCGAGCGCACCCGACGCCAAGACCCAGAAGCGCCTGAGCGAGTTGGAAAAGCAGGTGCTCACCCTGGCCCAGCGCCCCGCGGCCAAGGGCGAGGGCGGGGCCGCGGTGAACCCCCAGCTGGTGCAGCGGGTGGTGGGTCAGGGCCAGGTGCTCTCCGGTGTCACCAGCACCCTGGGCAAGATGCGGCGTGATCAACAGCGGCGCGACCAAAAGCTGGACCAGCGCCTGGCCGGGATGGAAAAACGCCTGGCCGCCTCCCCGGCCGATGACAAGCGGCTGGCCGCCCTGGAAAAGCAGGTGGCCGCCCTGAGCGCGGCCAAGCCCGGGGCCAAGCCGGCCGGGCCCTCCCCGGACGAGGCCAAGCTGAGCCGCAAGGTGGCAGAGCTGGAAAAGGAGCTGGCCCGGGTGCGCAAGGATGCCGCCGCCGCCCGCCAGGCCGACCCCAAGCTGGCCGCCCGCCTGGCCACCCTGGAGAAGAAGCAGGCCGGCGACGACCGCCAGGAGAAGAGCCTGGACCGCCGTCTGGACAATTTGGAAAAGCAGGTGGCCAGCCGCCCCGCTCCGCGCCCGGCCGCGACCAAGGCCAAGGCCAAGCGCCCGGCCGTGCCCCAGATGGTGCGCATCGTGCACACCGTGCGCCCCGGCCAGACCCTCTACGGCCTGGCCCGCACCTATGGCACCAACCTGGCCCAGATAAAGGCCTGGAACCCCAAGCTGGCAAAACGCAACAAGATCCTCATCGGCGAAAAGCTGGTCATCTACGTCCGAAAGTAGCCCGGCCCATGCCCCAAGCCTGGCATGAACTGCGCGAACTGACCGCCCTGGCCGCCCTGGCCGGGTTGGCCCGGGATCGCGGCCAGGAGGCGTGGCTCTGCGGCGGCACCCTGCGCGATGTGCTCATGGGCCGCGAGCCGCC
The DNA here is from genome assembly GCA_021737145.1 of Desulfarculaceae bacterium. Lineage (GTDB taxonomy): Bacteria > Desulfobacterota > Desulfarculia > Desulfarculales > Desulfarculaceae > Desulfoferula. The sequence continues at coordinate 144,330 of JAIPEN010000011.1, forward strand.
GGACATCGACCTGGCGGTGAGCGGCGACGCCCTGGCCCTGGGCCGGGAGCTGGCCGCGCGGGCGGGAGGCCGCTTCGTGCCCCTGGGCCGGGAGTTCGCCACCTGCCGGGTGGTGCTGGAGCAGGGCTATGTGGACCTGGCCGGGCTGCGCGCCTCCAGCCTGGAGGGCGACCTGGCCGCCCGCGACTTCACGCTAAACGCCCTGGCCCTGCCCCTGGCGGCCCTGTGGGAGGATGACCCCGCCCATGCCTTGATCGACCCCACCGGGGGGCGCCAAGACCTGGCCGCCGGGCGGCTGCGCGCCGCCGGCCCCGGGGTGCTGGCCGCCGATCCCCTGCGGGTGCTGAGGGCCTTCCGCTTCATGGCCACCCACGGCTTCACCCCCGCCCCGGAGCTGATCCCGCGCCTCATCGGCCGGGGGCCGGGCCTGTTCCGGGTGGCCCCGGAGCGCATCGCCTCCGAGTGGCTGGCCCTGATGGCCGGGCCGGAGGCGGCCAAGGCGGTGCGGGCCATGGACCAGTGCCAGGTGCTCACCCGCCTGGTGCCCGAGCTGGCCGCCGGGCGGGGACTGGAGCAGAACCCCTATCATCATCTGGACGTGCTGGGCCACAGCCTGGCCTGCCTCACCGCCGGGGTGCGCCTGGCCGCGGGCCGTGGCCCCCTGGCCGGGGCCCTGGGGGCCGAGGGGCCGGCCTATCTGGAGCCGCCCCGCCGCCGGGCCCTGTTCATGACCGCGGCCCTGCTGCACGACCTGGGCAAGCCCCCCACCCGCCAGGAGCGCGACGCCGAGTGGGCCACCTTTTACCGCCACGAAACGGTGGGGGCCCGCCTGGCCCGGCGGCGCTGCCGGGCCCTGGGCCTGGCCAAGGCCGACGCCGCCTGGGTGGGCATGATGGTGGGCGAGCACATGCGGCCCTTCCACCTCATGGGGGCCGAGAACCGGGGCCAACTCAGCGACCGGGCGCTCAGGCGTCTGCTGGCTGCGGCCGGGCCGGACCTGACGGGCATGTTCCTCATGGCCATGGCCGACACCGTGGCCGGGCGGGGCCCCTTGCGGCCCCCCGAGGCCGAGGGACGCTTGCTGGCCCTGTACGAGGAGGTGGCCCGCCGCCGGGACCAGGAGCTGGCCGCAGCCCTGGCCGCCCCGCCGCTTATCGACGGCCATGATCTGATGGCCGCCCTGGGCCTGCCGCCGGGCCGCGAGGTGGGGCGGCTGCTGGAGCTGGTTCGCGAGGCTCAGTTGGACGGCGAGATAGCCGACCGCGATGCGGCCCTGGAGCTGGCTAAACGGGCGCACAACCATCGGCTTTCTTGACGGGTGCCCGGCACGGTGCTAATTTTTACCAATTCGGAAGTGGAAAGCTCACTGGTGGGGCTCCCGGACTTCAAATCCGGTGTACCGTCTGAGTAAGGCGGTAGGTGGGTTCGATTCCCATGCACTTCCGCCAAAATGATTTCAAGGGGTTAGGCGACATGGCTAGCCCCCTACTATTTTGAGGTCTGGCCGGCCAGACCGGTTTGGGTGTGGATTTGGGTGAGAGCCGGGCACACCCACTCGGCTGGCTCGTTCAAAAGCAGCCATCGCCTCCCGCTCGGACCCATCAAGGCTGTGCAAGTAAATCTCCGTGGTGGTCCGATTCTCATGCCCCAGGATTTTCTGGATGGTGCCCAGGGGGATTCTCTGCTGATCCAGAAGCGAAGCCCCTGCGTGTCTGAGGGCATGAAATCCAAAAGGCCTGACTCCGGCTCTCTTACAAAGCTTCCGCAGAAGATTGTGACGACTCTTGTACGGGCCCTCTACCCATCCACCCTTTTTGTGGCTCCAGTATCGATGCCAAAAAACCCAGGGCTTGGAATCATCCCTATCCCTGTGGCGCCTCGAAAGTATTTCGTACAACCTCTCGGTCATCGGGATTACCCTAGGGGTTCGATGTCCACCCTTTTTCTTACGGGTATACAGGGTGATTGTTCTCGCCTCTAGGTCCACGTCATCCCATGTCAGATTGTTGTTCTCGCTGATGCGACCCATCGTGTCTCTGACTACCCAGAGATAATCTTGGACATCAGGCTTGGCGACCGCGATTAATTTTTCTATGTCCTGCGGTGGAGGGACGTACTTCTGCTTCTTTTCCACCGGCAGAAAATCAAGGCCATTAACTGGGTTATGAGATACCAGCTTTTTCTTAAGGCCGAAATTAAAAGTCGCCTTCAAATACCTGATCTCCTTGTTTGCGGTGAAGGCAGAAACCTTACTTCTTTCGAGCACAAATTCTTCGATCATCGATTGATCTATTTGACTACAATTCAAATGACCCCACCGATTGACCCATCTACTGGCGACATAAACGTATTCTTCATAGTGTCTTGCCGAGTTGTACGCCTTTACATGATCTAGTCGCCTATTGACCAACGCCAAGAAGTCCATGTCGGTTGGGATGGTCTGATTGATCTGGGCGTTTTCGGGGTTGAGTATTTCCTCCCTTCTCGCGGCTTCGGCCCTTTTGGCTTCGGCCTTGGTCTTGAAGTATCCGTTTGTGTACCTTTTCTTTCTTAGGATAAAGTCGACTTTCCAACCTCGTCCTTTCACCAAATAGACGCTCATAAAGGTCCTCCTTACTTGGGAACCGAAGGACCCCCCTGAGCTTCCTACCGCCGATTGCCTCCCAGTTTTTGTAAACCCAACTCAGGCTTACCTGGAGGTAATCAGCGGCCTCCTCAGGGGTCATTATTTCATGGGTGTTGCCCATGGTCAAACCCTCGGCTGAGAGACAGCCCTACTTCCCGCCCCGCTTCCAAAAGCCCTTAACCAGCAACTTGACCACCCCGACGGCAAAGATCAGCCACATGCCTAGACTGACCACACCCCGCACCGAGGTCTGGCCGCCAGAGAAGAGCGTTCCCACCTGGTGGTCCACGCCGTGCCGCAGGCTCTCGTAGGCAGAGCCGGCCAGATCAGCCGAAATGCTGACCAGGACATGCACCACCGGGATGGCGATGGCGATAGCCACTGCGATCCAAATTAGACGTCCCACTGCACACCTCCCTTGTTTCCATGCCCGGTGTTTATCACCGGGCATAGGTAGGGTCGTGCAAAGGGCCGAAGTGTTAAGCGGGGGTGATAGAAAAGTCGCTGATCGTCATATAGTCAACCTTATTGAGGTGCGCTTCCAGCTCCGGTGCCTGGTCGACCAGCTCATTGGCCTGCTGCTGCTCTTTAAGGCCGCGCGTGACGATGATTACGTCATCCACCCCTGCCATTAGGTCCTGGGTGATGTTGTCGATGAGGTTCCTGAAGTTCAGAGTGATCTCGTAGGCGGTTTGCTCACCATCTGCTGTACGGGCCAGCACGTCTATGGCCTTGGTACTGCCCCTGGTGCGGCCTTCGACAGCGGCCTGCATACCCA
>JAIPEN010000019.1 GCA_021737145.1 Desulfarculaceae bacterium
GCCACGGCGGGCGGAGGCGGGGGCTTCTTGCCTGCCCGCGAGCTATATCTTCTTGCGGCCCAGCCTCAGCGAGTTGCTGACCACGCTCACCGAGGAAAAGGCCATGGCCCCGGCGGCCAGCACCGGGTGCAGGTCGCGGATGTAGATGGGCAGCCACATGACCTGGTGCAGCGCGCCCGCGGCGATGGGCACCAGGGCGGCGTTGTAGAAAAAGGCCCAGAACAGGTTCTGCTTGATGGTGGCCATGGTGGCCTTGGAAAGCTTGATGGCCCGGCTGACCCCGCTGAGCTCGCCGCCCACCAGAGTGATGTCGCTGGCCTCCATGGCGATGTCGGTGCCCGATCCGATGGCGATGCCCACGTCGGCCCGGGCCAGGGCAGGGGCGTCGTTGATGCCGTCGCCCACCATGGCCACCAGCGAGCCGTCGGCCTGGGCCTCTTGCACCTTCTGATCCTTGTTCTCTGGCAGCACCTCGGCCACCACCTCGCTTATGCCCACCCGGGCGGCCACCGCCTCGGCGGCGCGCCGGTTGTCGCCGGTGATCATCACCGGGGTCAGGCCCATTTCCCTTAGCCCGGCGATGGCCGCTGCCGCGCCCGGCTTTTCCTGGTCGGCCACGGCCAAGATGCCGGCCAGCTTGCCGTCCAGGGTGGCCAGCATCACCGTCTTGCCCTGGGCCGCAAGCTCGCCGACCCGGGCCTCGATCTCGGGGGTGCACTGGTCGTCGCACCAATCCGGCTTGCCCACCCGCACCTTGTGGCCCTCCACCACGGCCTCGATGCCGAAGCCGCTGTGCGCGCTGAACTCGCCGGGCGAGGCCAGGGCCGCGCCCCGCTGGCGCGCGCCCGCCACCACCGCCTGGGCGATGGGATGCTCGGAGCCGCTCTCGGCCGAGGCGATGAGCCCCAGGGCCTGGTCGTCCGCTTCGCCCAGGGGCTCCCAGTCGGTCAGCCGGGGCTCGCCCTTGGTGATGGTGCCGGTCTTGTCGAAGAGAACCTTGGAAAGGTTGTGGGCCGTTTCCAGGGCCTCGGAGTTCTTGTAGAGGATGCCCAGGCTGGCGCCCTTGCCGGTGCCCACCATGATGGCCGTGGGCGTGGCCAGGCCCAGGGCGCAGGGGCAGGCGATGACCAGCACCGCCACCATGCGGATCATGGCCGGAACGAACTCGCCGCCCACGATCCACCAGGCGGCCAGGGTGCCCAGGGCCACCAGGATGATTACCGGCACGAACACCGCGGCCACCTGGTCGGCCAGGCGCTGGATGGCCGGCTTGGAGCCCTGGGCCGCCCGCACCAGGCGGATGATCTGGGCCAGGGCGGTGTCCGAGCCCACCCCGGTGGCCTTTATGTGCAACAGGCCCTGCTGGTTCACCGTGGCCCCGAAGACCTCGTCGCCCTCGGCCTTGTCCACGGGGATGGACTCGCCGGTCATGGCCGACTCGTTGACCGCCGAGGCCCCGGAGACCACCACCCCGTCCACCGGGATGGACTCGCCGGGCTTGACCACCACCACCTGGCCCTGGCGAACCTGGTCGGCCGGTATCTCGGTCTCGTCGCCGTTTTGGTCCAGGACCCGGGCCTTCTTGGGGGCCAGGTCCATCAGCTTGCGGATGGCGGCCGAGGCCTCGCCCTTGGCCTTGGCCTCCAGGAGCTTGCCCAGCTTGATCAGGGTTATGATCACCGCCGAGGTCTCGAAATAGACGTGGGCGCCCAGGTTGGGGAACAGAAGCAGGGCTAGGGAGTAGAAGTAGGCCACCGAGGAACCCAGGGCCACCAGCACGTCCATGTTGGCCGCGCCGCCCTTGATGCTCTTCCAGCCGCCCACGTAGAAACCGCCGCCGGTGTAGAACTGCACCGGGGTGGCCAGGGCCAGGAAGAGCCAGTTCACCCACACGGCGTGGGACCAGGCCCCCACCAGGCCGAAGTCGCGGCCCATGGACAAGATGAACAGGGGCACGGTGAAGGCCACCCCCACCCAGAAAAAGCGCTTCTGGGCGGACAGCTCGGCCGCCCGGGCGGCGGCCTCGGGATCCCCGGCGCCTTCGTCTTCAGAGGGCAGGATCAGCTCGTAGCCCGCGTTCTTCACCGCGGCGGCCATCTCTTCCAGGCTGGTCTTGCCGGGGTCGTAGTCCACCGAGGCGGTCTCGGTGCCGAAGTTGACGTGGGCCTCGATGACCCCGTCCACCTTCTTGTTGAGGGTGCGCTCCACGTTGGCCGAGCAGCGGGTGCAGGTCATGCCCACCACCGGCAGCTCCACGTGCTTTTTGGTTTCCGGCACGATGAGCTGATAGCCGGCGTCCTTGATGGCGCCGGCCAGGTCGTCCAGGCTCACCTGGTCGGGGTCGTAGTCCAGCGACACGGTCTCGGTGCCGAAGTTCACCGAGGCGCCGGTTACACCCTCAACCTTTTTGTTGAGGGTGCGCTCCACATTGGCCGCGCAGCGGGCGCAGGTCATGCCCACCACCGGCAGCTCGACGTGCTGCTGGGCCACGCTATTCTCCCTTGGGCTTTACTTGGGGGGGTAGCCGGCGTCCTTGAGCTGGGCCTCGATCTGGTCCCAACTGGCAGGGGCGTCCCAAGCGATGGTCACGTCCTTGGACTCCACGTCGCCTTCCACGCTGCTCACGCCCGCGATCTCGCCGGCCTCGCGCTTGATGGTGGCCAGGCAGTGTCCGCAGGACATGTCGGGAATCTTCACAGTCTTGCTTTCCATGATTCACTCCAGGTTGCTTGGTCCAACTGACAGGCAGGCAAGGGACGGCAGGCTTTGCCTGTAAACATACGGCCTATGGCCTGATATTGCCAGAGGTAAACTTTATTAGGCATGCCTGCAATCCTTGTCCCTTTCCCTCCGGCTGGGGGATGCTTCTTACAATCGCTTATACTTATTAATAATAAGGCGTTTTAACGGGGGAACAAGCCCATGGCCGCAAAAAGACTAGTTTGCCGCTGGTGTTTGCCGGCCGCCTGTCCGGCCCCGGCGACCCGGTCCCAGGGGCAAAACTACAATATTGTCACCATCAGCGGGCGATAAGGCCGCCCGATAAACCCGCGTTAACAAAAACCCCCGGCCGCTCGGCCGGGGGTCGCGTTTTGCTGGGTGGGGGAGGCTAGTTGCCGGTCCACTCGGGCTTGCGCTTGTCCAGGAAGGCTTTGAGGCCCTCTTCGGCGTCGTGGGTGGACATGCACTCCTTGAGGTAGATCTTTTCGATCTTTTCCAGGGCATCCTCGCGCTTGCTCTGGTCCAGCCCCTTCAGGACGGCTTTCTTGGTCACCCGGAGGATGGCCGAGGAGAGCCCGGTGAGCTTGGCCACCAGGGCGGCGGTGGCCGCTTCCAACTCCTCGGGGGCCACCACCTGGTTGACCAGGCCGATCTGCTTGGCCTCGGCCGCGTTGATCACGTCGCCGGTGACGATGAGCTCCAGGGCCTTCTTGTAGCCGAACTGGCGGGGGAAGACCAGGGCGGCCACTGGCGGGAACACCCCCACCAGGATCTCGGGTTGGCCGAACTTGGCCTTTTCGCTGGCCACCACCAGGTCGCAGTAGGCGGCCACCTCGCAGCCGCCGCCCAGGGCCGCGCCCTGCACCGAGGCCACCGAGATCACCCCCAGCTTTTCCATGCGCCGGAAGATGCCGTGGAACACCTCGATCATCTCGTTGACCTGGTCGCCAAGGTGCTCGCCCACGTCCACCCCGGCGCTGAAGGCCTTGCCCTCGGCCCGGACCAGAAGCACCTTGAGGCCGGCCGGGTCCAGGCTGTCCAGGGCCTGGTTGATCTCTTTCATCATGGCGATGTTGAGAACGTTAAGCGGCTCGCGGTCCAGGGTCAGGGTGGCCACCCCGTCCGCCACCGCCAGCTTGATGTGCTCAAAGGCCATCTGCTTGGCTCCTTGCGTTAAAGAGAAAGCGGGCCGGACCCCAGGTCCGGCCCGCTTGGTGCGTTGGCTATGCCGCCTGGCTTAGTCCTTGGGCTTGCCCATGACCTCGGCGAAGGTGGCCGTGTTGGCCTCGGCTCCGTTGGCGATGGCCTGACGGAACTTTATGAAGTCGATCACGTCGGTGCCGGTGATCTTCTTGGTGTTGAAGGCGCCGAAGCCCAGGAAGGCCTCGTAGTTCATGTTGGCCATGAGCCAATGGCGGTTGGGCAGCTTGGCCTGGTCCCAGAAGTACTTCTTCTTGGCGCGGATGCCGTCGATGGACTTCATCACGCAGCCGGGGAAGAGGTTGGCGAGGGTCCAGATGATCTTGTTGCACTCTTTGTCCAGCAGCTCGGGATCCTTGGGCAGCTCCTTGAACTTGGCCTTGGCCTCGCCCAGGGCGGCCTTGTCCCGCAGGAACTCGCCGTAGACGATCTCGCCGTCTTCCACGTAGCGGTCGGTGATGATCATGGGGTTGCGGATGAACTTGTCGCCGTCCTTGAGCATGGGCACCACCTTGGAGACGAGGTTCTTGGCCCTCATCTTGTAGGCGCTCCACATCTCGCAGGACACGCAGTTCCACATGGCGTCTTCCATGTTGAGCATCCAGGGCAGGAAGTCGGTGGAGCCGCCGTCCGGGGCCGAGCCGTGGCGGGCGCCGGCCTGGCCGAAGATGGCCAGGTCGCTGGTCACCGCCAGGTCGCAGGCCATGCCGATTTCCTGGCCGCCGGCCACGCGCATGCCGTTGACCCGGCACAAGGTGGGCTTCTTGCACATCAGGATGCTGTCCACCATCTCGTTGAACAGGTCCATGTACTCGCCGTACTCATTGGGCCGCTTGGAGTAGTACTCGCTGTACTCCTTGGTGTTGCCGCCGGTGCAGAAGGCGTCGTAGCCGGTGGCGGTGAACACCGTGGCCACCACCGAGCGGTCTCCGCTGGCCGCGCGGAAGCCCGCGATCACGCCCTTGACCATGGTGGTGGTGTAGGAGTTGTACTGACGGGGGTTGTTCAGGCGGACCTCGGCCACGTAGAGGTCGGGCACCTCTTCGCCGGTCTTGGGGTTCACCAGGGGCTTTTTGGTGTAGACCACGCAGGGGGCGTCGTCGTCGGTGCCCCAGTAGCGGCCCTGAACCATGTCCTCCTCGAACAGAAGGTGGTTTTTCAGCTCGTGCTCTCTCGGCATCCAGTCAAGAGACATATTTTCCTCCTAAGCTCTCTCTTTGGTCTCTATTTAAAAAGGTCGGCTAAAGCAAACCGTTTGTCGGCCTAAAAATCAGGCTCCAGGACCTGGCGCTTGTCGAACAGCCCGTTGTGCTGCTGCTCGAAGACCTCCTGGATCGAGCTCATGGGCTTGGTCTCCAGGAAGGGCTCGATCGCCACCCGGCCGTCCTGCACCATCTCCAGGACCTTGGGATAGTACTCGGGCAGGCAGCCCCAGGTGCCGATGATCTCGGCGTCGAAGGCCATGAGCTTGGACAGCATGTACTTGTTGGCCTGCATGCCGAAGCCCACCACCACCAGCTTGCCCAGGAAGGACAGGAAGGCCAGGGCCAGTTCCTGGCCCCCGGCGGTACCGGTGCACTCGAAGATCTTCCAGCCCACGTTCTTGGGAACGCCGGCTTCCTTGCAGATGGCGCCGAACTCGCCCTTCACTTCCTTGATGTCCTTGCCCTTGGAGTTGATCACGTAGTCGGTGCCGTAGTTCAGGGCGCGGTCCAGCTTGGCCTGGTTGCGGGCGATGCCCACCACCATCTTGGCCCCCAGGGCCTTGGCGATCTGGCCCATGTACACGCCCACGCCGCCGGTGATGCCGGTGATGATCACCAAATCGCCCTCGGTCAGATCGGCCCGCATGGCCGCCTGGTAGGGGGTGGTGCCGGCGTCGGCCACCACCGCGTAGTGGCTCAGGGGGAACTTGGCCTCGTCCACCACGCACAAATCGCCGGCAGGCACCGGGATGTGGCTGGAGAAGCCGCCGTAGACGCCCAGGGAGTTGCCCGGCATCTTTTGGGCCAGGCAGCGGTTGCCGCGGCCCTGGGCGCAGATGTCGCAGTCGCGGCAGGGCATCACCGCGGGCACGATGACCTGCTTGTCCAGCAGGTTGTCCGGCCCGGCGATCACCGTGCCGGCGACCTCGTGGCCCAGGGTCAGGGGCGGCTTGCTCACCGTGGGCACGCCGTCGTAGAAATAGCTGAGATCGGTGTGGCACACGCCGCAGCCGGCGATCTCCACCAGGGCCTCGCCCTCGCCCAGCTCGGGCATGGGGATGGTGGTGCGCTCCAGCTTGCCGGGCGCGTCCATCACGAATTTGCCGTTTTCATCCTTCTTGTAGGTGGTGGGGCTCACCATCTGCCAAGTGTCGATTTTGTCGGGTATGGCCGCCATGTCCCTCTCCTAAAACCAATGGCTGAGTTGGTAATTTACGCTGTTCATATTCCCCCGGGGCGGGGTGGGTGTCTAGATCATGCCGTAGCCGCCATCCACGCAGATGAGTTGCCCGGTGATGTAGTCGGCGTCGTCGCTGGCCAGGAACACGAAGGCGGGGGTGATGTCGTCGGCCTCGGCGAAGCGCTTGAGCAGGATGCGGTTCATGTAGATGTCTTTTAGCTTCTCGTCGCTGCGGATCTTCTCGGTCATGTCGGTGGCCACGATGCCCAGGGAGATCACGTTGCAGCACACGTTGAAGCGGGCCATCTCGCGGGCCACGGACTTGGTGAGGCTGATCACCCCGCCCTTGGCGGCGGAGTAGTTGATCTGGCCCACCGTGCCCACCACGCCGGCCACGCTGGTCACGTTGATGATCTTGCCCGAGGATTGTTCCTTGAAAATGGGGTGGGCCGTCTTGGACATGAGCCAGGCCGCCTTGAGGTGGATGCCCAGCACCGCGTCCCACTGCTCTTCGGTCATCTTGTGCATCATGGCCGGACGGGTGAAGCCCGCGTTGTTGACCACGATGTCCAGGCCGCCCAGATCGCCCTTGGCCGCGTCCACCATCTTCTGGCAGTCCGCTTCCGCGGCCGCGTCGGCCTTCACCGCCACGGCCTTCTGGCCCATGTCTTCAATCTGTTTGACAATATCCTTGGCTGGGCCCTCGGAGGAGGTGTAGTTGACCACCACGTCGGCGCCCTCGCGGCCGAAGGCCAGGGCCACCGCGGCGCCCACGCCCCGGGATGACCCGGTTACGATGGCTTTTTTTCCGGCTAGACGCATGAACTGCCTCCCAAAGAGCGCCCCCGGAGTAGGCGCGAGGGTCGGCATCCCCGCGTCCAAGGGCTCGGATAGAGTTGTAATGTAACCGCAATATAGCTACAACGTAACTATTGGCAAAACCTGGCCTAGGTGTCAAGAAAAAAGGGATATAGCCGGAGGAGGAATCATCTCTTTGACACGATTTGCCGCCTGGGCTAGCCTTGGGGCTCCGCCCGCAGCGAGGAGAGAGTCATGAGCGAGCCGACTGTGCTGATTAAGGACCAGGGGCCTGTCAGGGTGTTCACCTTGAACCGCCCGGAGCAACTCAACGCCCTGAACCACCAGTTGGGCAAGGAGCTGATGGACGGCCTGGCCGAGGCCGAGAACGACGCCCAGGTGCGCGCGGTGGTGCTCACCGGGGCGGGCCGGGCCTTTAGCGCCGGGGCCGACCTCAGCCGCTTCGCGGCCATGGCCGCCCAGGACAACTCCGCGGCGCGCGAAAGCTTCACCGGCCTGGGCTTCCCCCGGGCCATGGCCAACTTCCCCAAGCCCATCATCGCGGCGGTCAACGGCCCGGCCGTGGGCTGGGGCCTCACCGTGAGCCTGATGTGCGACCTCAGGGTGATGGCGTCTGACGCCTATTTCTCGGCCGGCTTCGTGCGGGTGGGGGTCACCCCGGAGTTCGGCTCCTCTTTCCTGCTGCCGGCCATCGTGGGCCTGGGCCGGGCCCTGGACATGACCCTGACCGCGCGCAAGGTGCCGGCCGACGAGGCCCTGGCCATGGGGCTGGCCAACCGGGTGGCCCCGGGCGAGGGGCTCATGGACACCGCCATGGAGCTGGCCGACCAGGTGGCCGCCCATCCGGCCCCGGCCGTGGAAATGGCCAAGACCCTTATCCACCACGGCGCGGGCGCGGCCCTGGAGCAGGTGTTGGACTATGAGATCCGCTGCTTCCGCTCGGCCATGGCCACCCCGGAGCATAAGGCGGCGGTTGAGGCCATGCTGGAGGCCATCAAGGCCCGGAGGAAGGGCTAAGCTTGCGCCTGGGCATCCGCCTCTCGGATGCCCGGTGCCGCGTAACCGGGGGGTAATATCAAAGCCGTGAATATGGGCGGTATGGCATACCGCCCATATTCGGGTGCGCCCGATTTTGTCATCGTACAGGGGGGCCTGTCGCCATGCTCAGGAAAGCTTCCGGTGTCGTATTTGTCTGCTCTTCTCTGCTCATGCTCACCTGCTTCGTGCTGCTGGGGGTCAAGCTGGGCTATCCCGAGATCCTGCGCGAGGAAACCGGCGTGGCCCTGGCCAAGTTCATGGCCAAGGCGGAGCTGGCCCGCGCGCTTTACTACGGCCTCATGGTCTCGGCCGTGCTGGTGATAATGGAGGCGGTGCTTTTTCACAGGGTTTTCCGGGGGCCCCAAAACGGGGTCTGGCTGGAGCTGGGCAAGTACAGCGGCGTCTGCGCGGGCCTTTGCTTTATATTCGGTTTCATGCGCTGGGTGTTCCTGGTTCCCTTCATTGCCCAAACCCACGCCCAGGCCGCACCGGACAGCGCCCTGGCCCAAACCGGCGCCTTCATGTTCCGCGCTTTCGACACCTATATGGGCACCACCATCGGCGAGCACATGGGTTTCCTTTTCCTGAGCCTGATGCTGTTCTTTTTCGGCATCGCCTTGATCCTGAACGCGGGCGGCTCCTTATGGCCCGCTATTTTGGGCTGGTTGGGCATCCTGATCGGGCTCGGCGTGCTCTATGGAAACACCGAGGTGTTCGGATTCCCTCTGGCCTTTGATATCAACCGGGGGGCCACCAAGCTTTCGCTCCTGTGGATGATCGCGGTGGGGGTGTTTTTGCTGGCAAGCAAACCGCCTCGGGAGGCCTAGGGGCTGCCGGCAAGGTCTTGCTTCACATTTGGCTCGATGAGCAAATTGCGCTCTCGAAGGTGAACTCAAAATGTCCATTCCCATGACCGCCAGGTTGGGTTAGACCCTTGCGCCTGGGCATCCATCTTTCGGCCGCGGGGGGGCCTTCCCGCGCGGCCGAGGCAGCCGCCCGCCTGGGCCTGGAGTGCCTCCAGATATTCTCCGGCACCCCGCGCACCTGGAAGCAAAAGCACCTGGCCAAGGCCGAGGCCGAAGTATTTCGCCAGAGCGCCGATGCCGCCGGGCTGGACCCGGTGGTGGTGCACGCTCCCTATCTGATCAACCTGGCCAGCGCTGATTACGCCCTGTGGCGCCGTTCCTACCAGGCCCTGGCCTCCCAGCTCAAGCGGGCGGCCCGCCTGGGGGCCAAGGCGGTGGTGGTGCATCCGGGCAGCCGGGGGGCGCGCGAACCGGCCTGGGGCCTGGAGCGGGCGGCCGAGGGGACGCGCAGGGCCCTGGAGGCGGCCGGAGGCGGGGCCGAGGTGTGGCTGGAAAACACCGCCGGCGGGGGCGGGCACCTGGGCGGCTCCCTGGAGGAGATGGCCGGGCTCTTGGACCGCCTGGAGGGCCTGCCCGCGGGCGGGGCCATAGACACGGCCCACGCCTTCGCGGCCGGCTATCCCCTGGAGAGCGCGGCCAAGGCCAGGGCCTTTTTGAAAAAGCTGGACCAGGTGGTGGGCCTGGAGCGCATCAAGCTTTGGCACCTCAATGACAGCGACTTTCCGCTTGGCGGCCACCGCGACCGCCACACCCACCTGGGCCAGGGGCTCATCGGCGTGGAGTGCTTCGCGGTGCTGGTGAACCACCCCCGCCTCCGGGACGTGGGCGGGGTGATGGAGACCCCCAAGGACACCCGCTGGGCCGACCGGCGCAACCTGGCCCTGCTGCGCCGCCTGCGCCGGAGGGGCTCTGTCTGAGCCCCATGTTGCCTGCGACCGGGAAATGTGTTAATTATCTGGTTTATCCGAGCCTTATTACCCGGAGTCCAGCTTGAGCGACAAGAGCACCCCGCCCCCTGACGCCGACATCATCGAGCTCACCGAGGTGGTGGAGCCCGAAGGCGAGGGGAGCGCCCCGGCCCAGCCCCAGGACGCCGTGCCCGACGAGTTGGGCGAGTTGGACCGCATCCTGGCCGAGCTAAACGCCCAGACCCCGCCGCCGCCCGCGCCGGAGGACCTGGACCAGCTCATGGCCGAGATGAGCGTGCCCACCGACCAGACCCCGCCGCCGCCCCCCGAGGAACCGGAGGAGCCGGAGGACGAGGAGCTGCGCAACCTGCTGGCCGAGCTGGGCGTGCCCCCGGCCGAGAAACAGGCCGAGGGCGAAGGCACCGGCGATCCCGAGCTGGACGAGCTCTTGGCCCAACTGGGCCGCAAGCAGGCCAGCCCCGAGGATATGGCCGCCCAGGCCCAGGCCGCCGAGCAGGACGCCGCCGAGGCGGCCGAGGCGGTGAGCGAGGCCGCCCGCCAGGAGGCGCGGCGCATTCTGGCCGACGAGGGCCCGGAGCTGGTGGCCCGCCTGGTGGCCGAGCAGCTCCAGGAGCAACTGGGCCCCCTGGTCCAGCGAGAAGTGAAGAACCTGCTCAAAAAGGCCATGGGCAAGACAAGCGCGGCCAGCCCCGACGGCGAAGAGGTAGTAGACTAGCTCACCGGCCCGGGCGGCCGGTGAGAAGGCAGGGAGAGAGCTCCCGGCCTTTTTCTTTTGCACGCAAGCACCACGAGGAGCCCCTGATGGCCCAAGAACCGCTAGCCAAGTCTTACGAACCGGCCGAGGTGGAGAAGCGCTGGTACGCCTTTTGGGAACAGGAGGGCATGTTCCACGCCGACCCGGCCTCGGACAAGCCCCCATATTCCATCGTCATCCCGCCGCCCAATGTAACCGGTCAGCTGCACATGGGCCATGCCCTGAACAACACCATGCAGGACATCCTGTGCCGCTACAAGCGCATGACCGGCTACGAGGTGCTGTGGATGCCGGGCACCGACCACGCGGGCATCGCCACCCAGAACGTGGTGGAGCGCCAGCTGGCCAGCGAGGGCAAGACCCGCCACGACCTGGGCCGCGAGGCCTTTATCGAGCGGGTGTGGGAGTGGCGCGCCGAGTACGGCGGCAAGATCATCAACCAGCTCAAGCGCCTGGGCGCCTCCTGCGACTGGGAGCGCGAGCGTTTCACCATGGACGAGGGGCTTTCCAAGGCGGTGCGCGAGGTGTTCGTGCGCCTGTACGAAGAGGGCCTGATCTACCGGGGCGACTACATCATCAACTGGTGCCCCCGCTGCCACACCGCCCTGAGCGATCTGGAGAGCGAGCACGAGGAGGTCAAGGGCGGGCTGTACCACATCCGCTACCCCTTCAAGAACGCCAACGGCTACCTGGTGGTGGCCACCACCAGGCCCGAGACCCTGTTGGGCGACACCGCGGTGGCGGTGAACCCCGAGGACCCGCGCTACGCGGACCTGCCTGACGACACGGTGCTCCTGCCCCTGTTGGGCCGCGAGTTGCCCATCATCCGCGACTCCTACGTGTCCACCGAGTTCGGCACCGGCGCGCTCAAGATCACCCCGGCCCACGACCCCAACGACTTCATGATCGGCCAGAAGCACGATCTGGCCGCCATCCGGGTGATGGACGACAACGGCACCATCAACCAGGAGGGCGGCCCCTACGCCGGGCTGGACCGCTTCGAGGCCCGCAAGGTGATGCTGGAGGACCTGGAGGCCCAGGGGCTTTTAGAAAAGCAGGAAGACTACATGCACTCGGTGGGCCACTGCTACCGCTGCAAGACCATGGTCGAGCCGATCCTGAGCAAGCAGTGGTTCGTCAAGGTGGGCCCCCTGGCCGAGCAGGCCCTGAAGGCCGTGCAGGACGGGCGCACCAAGATCGTGCCCGCGCAGTGGGAGAAAACCTATTACGAGTGGATGACCAACATCCGCGACTGGTGCGTGAGCCGCCAGATCTGGTGGGGCCACCGCATCCCGGCCTGGTATTGCGAGTGCGGCGAGGTGATCGTGAGCCGCGAGACCCCGGGCAAGTGCCCGGCCTGCGGCGGCGGCGAGCTGCGCCAGGAGACCGACGTCTTGGACACCTGGTTCTCCAGCGCCCTGTGGCCCTTCTCCACCATGGGCTGGCCCGAGGTGACCCCGGAGCTGGCCAAGTTCTACCCCACCTCCTGCCTGGTCACCGGCTTCGACATCCTGTTCTTCTGGGTGGCCCGCATGATGATGACCGGCATCAAGTTCATGGACGACGTGCCCTTCACCGACGTGTACATCCACGCCCTGGTGCGCGACGCCTCGGGCCAGAAGATGTCCAAGTCCAAGGGCAACGTGATCGATCCCCTGATCGTGATGGACCAGTTCGGCACCGACGCCTTCCGCTTCACCCTGGCCGCCTTCGCCGCCCAGGGCCGCGACATCAAGATGAGCGAGGAGCGCATCGCGGGCTACCGCAACTTTGTAAACAAGATCTGGAACGCGGCCCGCTTCACCCTGATGAACCTGGACGGCCAGGCCAAGGGCGAGCTTCCCCGGGAGCTGGGCCTGGAGGACCGCTGGATCCTCTCGCGGGTGAGCCGCGTGGCCCAAGAGGTGGGCGCGGCCATCGAGGACTACCGCTTCAACGAGGCGGCCGGCGCGGTGTACCAGTTCGTGTGGCACGAGTTCTGCGACTGGTATCTGGAGCTGGCCAAGGGCCCCCTGCACGACGAGGGCGACCCCGCCCGCCAGGAGGCCTCCAAGGCGGTGCTGGCCGAGGTGTTCTCGCGCCTGCTGCGCCTGCTGCACCCCTTCATGCCCTTTGTGAGCGAGGAGCTGTGGCACCGCCTGCCCGGCGCCGAGGGCAGCATCATGACCGCTCCTTGGCCCGCCTGCGACCACGAGGACCCCGAGGCCGAGGCCCATATGGGGCTGGTCATGGGGGTGATCGGCGCGGTCAGGAACATCCGCGGCGAGATGGGCATTAGGCCCGGGGCCACGGTGCCGGTGGTGCTCACCGCCCACGACCCGGCGGCCAAGCAGGTGCTCAGCGCCCAGGCGGGGCGCATCCAGAGCCTGGCCAAGACCGGCGATATGGCCTGGGCCGACGAGGGCGAGGCCCCGGCCAAGGCGGCCGGCGCGGCCCTGCCCGAGGTGACGGTCTACGTGCCCTTGGAAGGGCTGGTGGATTTCGCGGCCGAACTGGCCCGTTTGGACAAGGAACTGGCCAAGCTGCAAAAAGAAATCACCCCCAGCCGAAAGAAGCTGGCCAACGAGGGGTTCCTAAAAAAAGCCCCAGAGGAAGTGGTTGAAAAAGAGCGTGGTAAAGTAGCGGAAGCAGAAGATAAAATCGAGAGACTCAACCAAAACCTTGAAAGAATCAGGGGTTTTGTGAATCAATAGGACGGGCGTAGGGGAACGCGCCGGGCGTTGGGCCGGCAATGGGCGCCCCTCAGGGGGCCTGTGCCGGGCCCGCTTTGCCAGATTGTGCTTGACAGCACTAGGGTGAATTGATAGACAGTTCATTGTGCTTACGACCCCCCACGCGAAATAGTGGCCTTTCGGGCCGATTTATAATTGGTAAAGGAGGAAACCCAAGATGCCGACCGTGAGCTTTAAGGGCAAAGACTACGAAGTAGACGAGGACGGCTTCCTGCAGGATCCGGAGAGCTGGGACACCGACTTCGCTCACTACGTGAAAGAGCAAGAGGGCATCTCCGAGCTGACCGACGAGCACTGGAAGGTTATCAACTACCTCCAGGACTACTACAAGAAGAACGGCATCGCTCCCATGGTCCGTATCATGACCAAGGTGACCGGCTACAAGCTGAAGCAGATCTACGAGCTGTTCCCCAGCGGTCCCGGCAAGGGCGCTTGTAAGATGGCTGGCCTGGCCAAGCCGACCGGCTGCGTGTAGTCAGCTAAAGACTCGGCGAATTTGCGGTGTCCCGCCGAGAAATCGGCGGGCACCGTCTTTTCTGGCGGACCCTATACATTATTTTGGATAGACACCACCTGGTGCATACAGCGGAGTCAGAGCGTGGCCCACGCACCTTCATCCTCGGGTATTGAGTTTGCATCCGCCCCCAAGGGCTACATCGGCGAGCAGGACAAGGCCCGCCCCCCCGAGGAGACGGTGGCCTGGGTGCGCGGGCGCTTCGAGGCGCTGGGGACCGAGATTCTGCGCAAGCTGATGCGCATCGACACCGGCCGCCTGGACATCCCGGTGTACATAAGCCTGTGCGGCGACCGGGCCAAGGGCCTCACCGGCACCCAGAAGCAGATGGGCAAGGGCGCCAGCCCGGCCCAGGCCGAGGCCAGCGCGCTCATGGAGCTGGCCGAGCGCTTCAGCTTCTTCTCTTTCATCAAGACCACCGACTTCCCGGTGCTAACCGCCCCCCAGGCCGGGGAGGGGGCCATGCCTTTCGAGCAGGCGGCCAAGGCGGTCTATCACCCCGAGGCCGACCATGCCCGCGCCCGGGAGGTCTACGACCTGCTGCCCCAGACATGGGCCTGGGCCCGCAACCTGAACAGCGGCCAGGACGAGCGTCTGCCCCTGAGCTGGTTCTACACCATCAACGAGTACAACGGACCGGCTGCGGGCAATTGCTTGGAAGAGGCGGCCTTACAGAGCCTCTGCGAGGTGGTTGAGCGCCATATCTCGGCCCTGGTCACCCTGGACAGGCGCCCCACTCCGTCCATCGACCCGGCCAGCGTCCGCGATCCGGTGGCCGCGGAGCTCATCGCCAAGTTCGAGCGGGCGGGCATCCGGGTGTTTCTCAAGGACTTCACCTGCGACATGGGCATCCCCTCGGTGGCGGCCCTGTGCTACGACCCGGGCACCTTCCCCCAGAGCAGCGAGATCGTCTACGCGGCGGGCACCGCCACCAGCCCGGCCATGGCCCTGATCCGGGCCCTGACCGAGGTGGCCCAGCTTGCCGGCGATTTTCAGAGCCACACCAGCTACCTGGTGAGCGCCCTGCCCAAGTTCGCCACCCTGGAGGAGGCGGCCTACGTCATGAAGGCCAGCGGCGCCGTGCCCCTGGACTCCCTGCCCGACGTGAGCGCGCCGGACTTCAAGGCCGAGCTGGACGCCTGCGTGGCGGCCCTGGATCAGCGGGGCTTCAGGGCCTATTGCCTCAACGTCACTCATCCCGAGCTGCAGGTGCCCGCGGTGTACACCATCATGCCCGGCGCCCACTTCGCCCAGCGCACCACGGGCACGGACGTGGTCTTCCACGCGGCCAAGGCGGCCAGTCAGCTCGAGGATCCCTTGCAGGCCCTGGCTATATTGGAGCAAATGCTCGAAGTAGCCGGCCCCAGCTATTACCTGCAATTCTTCCGGGGCCTGGCCCTGAACGCCCTGGAACAGCCGGCCGAGGCCCTGGAGGCGCTGGACGCCGCCCTGGGCCTGAACCCGCCGGTAAGCGACGAGGCCTCCATCCACACCCACCGGGGCGCGGCCCTAAAGGACCTGGGTCGCTACGCCGAGGCCAAACAGGCCCTGGGCAAGGCGGCCACCTTTGAGGAACCGCACAGCGAAGTATTTAATCTGCTGGGGTTTTGCCACTACATGCTCAAGGAGCATGAAGAGGCCATCGAGGTGTTTGGCAAGGCCGTGGAGCTGGACCCGGGCCAGGCCATCAACTACGCCAACATCGGCTCCAACCTCCGGGAACTGGGCCAGATCGAGGACGCCTGCAAGATGTACGAGCACGCCCTGGAGCTGGACCCCAGCCTGGATTTCGCCCGCGACAACCTGGATAAATTAAAGCAAAAGCTTTAAGGGTGGCCCGTGCCTACTCGGGATCGCCAAAGGGATCTCGGGGTTCGCCGCGCCAGGCGCTCACTGCCGGGGCGGCGCGCAGGTTAACCTGGAGCTGGAACACGTCGGGCCGGGCGTAGTGGCCGGCCGCGTCAAAGTCGTACTTGCCCTCGGGAATCAGGTCCAGGTCCAGCTCGGCGCTCAGGATGGCCGGCCCGCTGAACTCCGGCCCGGCCAACACCTGGCCCATGGGCCCCACGATGCAGCTCCCGCCCCGCATGAGCACCTCTTCGGGATCGTCGCCCTGGATGGCCGCGTAATCTTCCGGGCAATCCTTGCGCAAAAGATATTGGCAGCAGCTCAGCACGAAGCAGCGCCCCTCCAGGGCGATGTGCCGCATGGAGGGCAGCCAGGTGTCGCGGTCGTCGGCCGTGGGCGCGCAGTATATCTGCACCCCTTGCGAGTACATGTAAAACCGGAGCAGGGGCATGTAGTTTTCCCAGCAGATCACCGCGCCCAGCTTGCCCAGGGGCGTGTCCAGCACCGGCAGGGTGGAGCCGTCCCCGAACCCCCACACCAGGCGCTCCAGGGCGGTTGGCATGAGCTTGCGGTGCTTGCCCAACAGCGCCCCGTCCGGCCCGAAGAACAGCACCGTGCAGTACAGGGTGCCCAGGTCGCGCTCGATCACCCCGACGACCAGGTGCACCCGGTTTTCGCGGGCCGCCCGGCCCAGGGCCTCGGTGGCCGGGCCGGGCGCCTGCACCGAGCTTTCGAAGTAGCGCCGAAAGTCCCGGCGCCCCTCGGGCAGGCGCATGCCCATGCGCGCCCCGAAGTCCAGTCCCTTGGGATAAGCCGAAACGAACGCCTCGGGGAACAACACCAGCTCTGCCCCGGTTGCCGCTGCCTCGGCGGTCTTCACCGCCACCTTGGCCAAGGTGGCGTCGAGATCAAAAACCACCGGGCTATCCTGCACCACGGCCACGGTCACTTTGCTCATGTTCTGCTCCTGGCTGGGCCGGTCGTCCCGGCGGTTAGCTTCGCGTCGGACATGATAACCCATGTGGCCGGGGGATTTCTAAGGGGGGCCAAGGGTAGGGGCGGCTCAGGTCCTCTCCGTTGGCGCGGGTCCAACGGGGCAGGCATCGGCGCAGGTTTCGCAATAACTAAGCTCCCGCCGAGGGCCATGAGGCGTGTAATCCCCCCTGGTTTTGCGGAAGCTCCGGCATTGGAGCCCGTCAAAGGAGGCCTCCTGGATGGCCCCGGACGGACATTCGGCGAGGCAGGCATCGCATTCAGTGCATATGCCGGTCTGCTCAAGCGGGTGAGCCTCGGTCGGCGCTTCCGTGGCCATGACCCGCAAATGAACCCAGGGGCCCCACTGGGGATGCAGAAGGAAGACGTTGGTCCCCAGCTCGCCCGCGCCTGCCGCCAGGGCCACATAGCGGAACTGCAAGCCGCTATAGCCGGGGTAGGGCACCAACTCGGCGGGGAAGCCGTTGGCCTCCAGGGCCCGCTTGCCTTGCAGGCAAACCTCCCGCAGGTGATCGTCCGCCGCGCAGTACTCGGCTCCCTCGGGGTCGAGGCGCCAGGTCCATTCTTCTTTGGCCTGCACATGATGGCCCAGCGCGATGGCCGTTTGGGCCGAGGGCATGAACTGTTGAAAATACGCTTGCTCGCGCTCGGCCAAGCGCGAGATGGGCACGGTCCAAAAGGCGCAGCAAGGGTGCCCCGCCATCTCGTTGCGCAGAATGTCCTCAGCAAGTTTCATGGGGCCATGTCTCCTTGGGGCGCTACGGGCGGTCTAAAGATCGAGCACCACCGGGCTGTCCTGCACCACGGCCACGGTCACTTTCCTCATGGTCTGCTCCTGGCTGGGCCGGTCGTTCCGGCGGTTAGCTTCGCGTCGGATATGATAACCCATGTGGCCGGGGGATTTCTAAGGGGGGGAGGCAAGGGGCCATTTGAATATTGACAAAGTATATACAAGTGGCTATCCTGGTCTCAAATGGGGGGTGACCTTTGGATGTTGAGTTTCGTTTACAAGGAGATAGCTTTGTTTGGGATGAAAAGAAGGCATGTGCCAATGAAGAAAAGCACGGGATCAGCTTCCAGGAAGCATGTGAGGTGCTTTACGACCCCTTTTACCAAATGCATGACGCCAGCCGTAAGCAGGAGCAACGTTACTTAGTATTGGGGTACTCTGAATCAGGCCGGCTTTTGGCCGTGGTTGTTGATGATGCCACCGAGGAAGCATGGCGCATCATTTCGGCCAGGAAGGCAACCCCGCAAGAAAGGGCTCGTTATGAAAAAAGAGATTAAGCCAACCGGAAAGCGGCCTCTGACCATGATCTCCATGCGTATGCCCCAAGAGGTGTTGAGGGATCTCAAGCGCGTGGCCCGGGTCAAGGAAATGTCAGGTTATCAGGCCCTGATCAAGTTCTATGTTGGCCAGGGGCTGCGCAAGGACTTGGCCGAGTTGCGCCGGGAGGACGCGGCCCAAAAGGCGAAGGGGATTTTGGAAAAGCACAAGGTGGATCCAAAGGTCATCGAAGAGGTGGTCGCCTCGGTGGGATGAGGCACATATTTTTAAGCGTTCTAGTATTCTTTGAATGCCGCAACAGGTACAACGCCACTACCATCACACACTTTGCATAGAGGGGCGGCCCCATCTCGGTCGCGACTTCCAGTGCCATTGCATTTGGAACAGACAATTGCGGGCATTCCTCTAAACGATCCCCCTACTCCATGGCAAACAGGGCATACGGGGTCATTGCCGTCGCGGTCCCTCGTTCCGTCTCCTTTGCAGAAACCGCATCGAATAAATGCACCAGGTTGGACTCGCACAAGTACGTGCCCCACACCATTACAAACAGAACATGGCGGGTCGTTGCCGTCGCGGTCTCTCGTTCCCGTGCCTCTGCAACGACCGCATTTGATAATTAAATGACTAGCCTGGTCCTTAATAATTACTTCCCGGTAAACAGTGATTTCCATGAGTTCTCGCCCCCCCTGCGATGCGAAATCCTTTTTCCATAACTTCTTAAATTTTTATATACCACACCGTCCTTTCGGCCTTAGCCCCTGTAACCCACCCATTCCTTGACAGCCTGCGCCCCCCGGGGATACCTTAAGGACAGTGAATACGCTCAATCCCGCGAGGAGGGGATAACTTATGATAGCCATTGAACAAATAGTAGCCCGCGAGATCCTGGATTCCCGGGGCAACCCCACAGTGGAGTGCGACGTGATCCTGGAGGACGGCTCCATGGGCACCGCGGCGGTGCCCTCGGGCGCTTCCACCGGCGAACACGAGGCCCTGGAGCTCAGGGACGGCGACAAAAGCCGTTATATGGGCAAGGGTGTCTTGAAGGCGGTGACCAACGTGGAGGAGATCATCGCGCCGGAGCTTCTGGGCCAGGACGGCCTGGACCAGGTGCTCATCGACTCCATCATGATCGACCTGGACGGCACGCCCAACAAATCCAAGCTGGGGGCCAACGCCATCCTGGGTGTGAGCATGGCCACCGCCCGCGCGGCCTCCGAGGCCCTGCTCATCCCGCTCTACCGCTACTTGGGCGGGGCCTACGCCCGTCTGCTGCCCATGCCCATGATGAACATCTTGAACGGCGGCAGCCACGCGCCCAACAACGTGGACATCCAGGAGTTCATGATCGTGCCCGTGGGCGCGGACAGCTTTGCCGAGGCCCTGCGCATGGGCTCCGAGGTGTTCCACCACCTCAAGAAGGTGCTGGGCGGCATGGACCTGGTGACCAGCGTGGGCGACGAGGGCGGCTTCGCCCCCAACCTGGCGGGCAACGAGGAGGCCATCAAGGTCATCCTGGAGGCCATCAGCCAGGCGGGTTACGAGCCGGGCACCGACGTGGCCCTGGCCCTGGACGCCGCGGCCAGCGAGTTCTACCAGGACGGCAAGTACGTGTTCGCCAAGTCCGACGGCCGCGAGATGAACGGCGAGCAGTTGACCGAGTTCTACGCCGACTGGGTGGAGAAGTACCCCCTGGTGAGCATCGAGGACGGCCACGCCGAGGACGACTGGGCCGGCTGGGCCTCCATGACCCAGCGCCTGGGCGAGCAGATCCAGATCGTGGGCGACGACCTGTTCGTGACCAACCCCGAGCGCCTGGCCATGGGCATCGAGCAGGGCTGCGCCAACAGCATCCTGATCAAGCTGAACCAGATCGGCTCGGTCACCGAGACCCTGGCCTGCATCGACCTGGCCAAGCGCAACGGCTACACCCAGGTGGTGAGCCACCGCTCCGGCGAGACCGAGGACACCTTTATCGCCGACCTGGCCGTGGCCATGAGCACCGGCCAGATCAAGACCGGCTCCCTGTGCCGCTCCGAGCGGGTTTGCAAGTACAACCGCCTGCTGCGGATAGAGGAGGAGCTGGAGGACACCGCCCGCCTGGCCCAGCCTTTCTAAAACCAGCCTAATCCCACGGCGGGGGCCGCGCCTGGCCCCCGCCGTTTTTTTTGCAAAGACCACAGCGCCGGCCCCCGGCCGGAGCGCCAAATGCTTGACACCGAAGCCACAAAAAGCGATGGTGTCAGCCGAGGATAAGGTCTTGGCCAGGGGCGCCGCGCCGACGAGAGCGCCCGCGACCCGGACTGCCTACCGCGGCTGAGAAACGCATCACCAGGGGGCCGGAACCGGGAGAAAACGGGGCGTAATTTGAGCAAGCGATTGAAGGCTCTGTGGCTGGGGGCGGCCCTTACCGCCCTTTTGTTTTGCTTGCCCGGCATGGCCCGGGCCATCAACATAACTCCGCCCTGGGTGGTCTACGACCAGGGCCAGACCAAGGCCGAACCCCGCTGGCTGGCCCTGCCTTACGCCTTTTACAGCGACACCTACAGCTTCGCTGGCGGCGTGGCCGGAGGCGGCACGGGCTATCTGCAGGAGCAGATGGCCTTTTTCGCCGCCGGCCTGGGCAGCACCAACTCCACCTTTGCCGGCTACTTCTATCTGGTGGACATGCAGGCGCCGGTGCTGGATCGCCTGTTTATCACCGTGGACTTTTCCGACGGCTACTACACCAAGCAGCGCGTCTACGCCCAGGGCAACCCGGCCTACCGCAACGAGCAGGCGGGCTCCAACTCCTCCAACAAGAATGACTACCTGGAGGGCAAGGGCTGGTACAACTGGTTCGACCTGGTGGGCAAGTTCGTGCTTCCCCTGGGGGCCGGGCGCAACAAGATCATCCAGCGCTATTGGCTAAAGGGCGGCCTGCTGGCGGAGGGAGCCAGCGGCGGTTCAGAGTGGAACCCGCTGGAAAGCGGGGTGTCCGAGATCAGGCTGCGCGCCTTTGCCCAGGACATGTCCGTGGACGGCGACCAGGGCGACTACTCCTTCCGCACCAACGGCCTGGAGGCCTCGTTCATCTACGACAACCGCGACTACCCCGGCAACCCCAACACCGGCTCCTACCAGAGCTTCACCATCAGCCACGACTTCGGCTGGTTCGACAGCAGCGGCTCCTGGAACAACCTGGAGCTGGACCTGAGGAAGTACTTCTCCTTGGGCAACGACGCCTGGTTCAAGCAGAAGGTGCTGGCCTTTGACCTGTGGACCGCCTACAGCGAGTCATGGCAGAGCGAGGACTCGGCCGGGGATATCATCGTCGACAGCCGCACCCCGCCCAACTTCGGCCCCACCCTGGGCGGCTTTTACCGCATGCGCGGCTATCCCAAGAACCGCTTTGCCGACAAGGCGGCCATCTACTACGCCGGTGAGTTGCGCCTCACCGCCCGAGCCAACCCCCTGGGCGATATAAGCTGGCTCAAGTTCGCGGACATCGACTGGATGCAGGTGGTGCTTTTCGGCGAGCTGGGCCGGGTGGCAGACAGCTACGACCCCTCCGAATTCGTCTCGGACCTCAAGTGGGACGCCGGGATCGGCTTTCGCTTCATGGCCCAGAAGACGGTGCTGCGGGTGGACCTGGCCCACAGCGACGAGGGCATGGCCGCCTGGGCCATGGTGGGGCATCCCTTCTAAGAGCGCCTGGCGGGCAAAAAGAGGGCCCGGACGGGGCGGCAAAGCTTGACAAGCCACCGCCCCTAAGGATAGCCTCTGGCCAGAACAAAACGCCCTTTTACGGAGGGATACGTTGAAGCTTCCCACGGCCGCCCGCGTTTATATACCGCTTCTTACCGTGCTGGTCCTTTTGGCCGGTTGCTCGGCCATGGTCACCACGGCCGAGATCCCCGTGCCCCCTCCCGGCCCCCAAATCAAGGCGGGCCTCAAGGCGGTTATGCCGCCGGTGGTGGACAAGCGCTATTGGCCGCCGGACACCCCCGGCACCCCCGACACCAACGTGCACATTTTCGGGCCGGCCATAACCGCCAAGCTGCGCAGCGGCCTCACCCAGACCGGACTGTTCGCGGCCCTGCCCACCCCGGACTCGCCCAGCGCGGAGCTGATGAGCGACCGGGTGGTGATCAGGGTGACCAACTTCTCCCTGACCGAGTTGGGCAACAACCCCTGGGCCGCGCCGGCCTATATCATCGACGGCTTGGTGCAGCCGGTCAGCGGGGTGATCCTCATCGCCACCAAGGGCCAGGTGGACACCGGGGCCTATCTGCTGCCCAGCACCCGCATGGGCACCACCATCAACGCGGACCTCAGCTGGTCGGTGAAGGACCTCAAGGCGCCGGTGCTCAAGCGCTCCTATCTGGTGGTGGTCGAGCTGGGCTCGGTCAGCGGCCGCCAACTCCGGGCCAGCCTGGCCGACACCACGGGCTATGGGGTCAAGGTGGGCAAGGCTGAGGGCCAAAAGGCCCTGGACGGCCTGGTGGAAGTAATCTCCCGCGATCCCCACTGGCTGTACCTGGGCTCCTACATCCGTCTGGCCCGGGCCCGCGTGGTGATCGAGGACCCGGAAAGCACCCCCGAGCAGCGCATGGAGGCGGCCGGCGCCCTGGTGGGCCTGCTGCAACCGCTGATCTATTCCCCGGAAGAGGCCAAGGTGCTTCAGGATGGCTTGTTGAACGACTCGGGACGAGCCGCCATGGCCAACGAGCTCAGGGCGCGCTATCTGGGGCTCGCGGGCGCCGACGCCCTTCCCGCCAAGCAGCGCCTCACCGAGGCCCAGGCCAAAAAGCTCTTTGACGATCCCTCGGTGGGCCGGGCTTGGGCCCATGGCGAGGTGACCCAGGAGGCCCTGGGCCTGATCATGAGCGCCCTCACCCCGCGCCGCGCCAGCCTGAACGGGACGGCCAAGGGCAAGGTCAAAGCCAAGGACAAGGACAAGACGGTCGGCCCCGCGGTAATCGGCGCCTCCAACCCCTATCTGGACAGCGCGGGCGGTGCGCGCAATCCGGCTCCTGGCGCGGCCTCGTCCGCGGCCAGCGCGCCCATGCCGCTGGCCAAGCTCGGGCCGCCGGAGGTGCTGAGCCCCCAGGCCAAGCGCATGCAGGCCCAGCTCGCCACGGCAGTGGCCGAGGCCATGCGAAACCACCCGCGCCTGCAGGCCTTGTACCTGAGCGTGGCCGACGAATCGGTGGGCCTGGCCTGGTTCCAGGCCAAGTCGGTGCTTAGTCAGATCGGCTCGCCCCAGGTCAAGAACTACCTGGCCAAGCGGGACGCCTCCTAAGAGGCGGGGAGCGTTTCTTGAAGGCCATCGCCCCTTGGTATGAGATTCTGTTCATGCCCGACCCCGCCCAGGTGCTCAGCCTGGTGGAGGCGGCGGGACGCACCTGCTACAAGTCCGAGCACCTGATCAGCAGCGACTCGGCCGCCGATTTCGTGGGGCGCATCGTGGCCTCGGGCCACCATAGCGTCATCGAGCACGGCAACATCACGGTGCGTTTCGTCTGCGACCGGGGGGTGACCCACGAGCTGGTGCGCCACCGCCTGGCCGCCTACAGCCAGGAGTCCACCCGCTACGCCAACTACTCCCAGGAGCGCTTCGGCAGCGAGATCACGGTGATCAAGCCCATGTTCTGGGAAGAGGGCAGCGAGCCCTACCAGCAGTGGGAAAAGGCCATGCTGGCCGCGGAGGCTGCCTATCTGGAGCTCTTGGCCGCCGGAGCCAAGCCCCAGGAGGCGCGGGCGGTGCTGCCCAACAGCCTCAAGACCGAGATAGTGATGACCGCCAACCTCAGGGAGTGGCGCCACGTGCTGGGGCTCAGAAGCTCCAAGGCGGCCCATCCCCAGATTCGCCAGATCATGCTGCCGCTCATGGCCGACCTGGCCCGGCGCCTGCCCCCCTTCTTCGCCGACCTGGCCGAAAAGTACGCGGCGGACATCGAGGAGTTCGCCTCGGGACCGGCCGCCCTGGGTTCGCCCCAATAAGCCGCCGGGCCAAGCCCGCAACGCAAAAACCGGAGGCCTCGGCCTCCGGTTTCAGTTTGGCGCTGGGTCCGCCCTAGCGGCGGATGATTATGGCGCTGCCCTGGTCGCGCACAAAGCTGGCGTTGCGGCCGTGCAGTTCGGAAAGCCCCCAGAAGCCCAGCGAGAGAACCACCACCATCATGCCCAGGCCCAGCCACATGACCACTCCCCGGGGGACCCGGCCGAACAGAACCGCGTGGGTGGCCTTGCGGCAGCGCTCCATTCCCTGGCACGCACTGTCAGGCGGCAACTGGCACTGTGGTCCTTCTTTGCCGTAATATCGCATGTTTGGGCTGTGGGTTCCTCGCAGGAAAGTCCGATTGCCTTTTTTAACACTTAGCGAACTAGTATATCCGGGTCAGGTGAGATGAGCAATGATTAGTGCGGCGCGGGCCAAAAAACTCCCAGCCTCAACGATGCCACATGGTGCACAGGGTTTCCCCGGCGTAGAGGGTCCGCAAGTGGCGCAGGCCCGAGGGCTGAAAATAGGGACCATAGACCAGCAGGGAGCCCGGCCAATCAGGGGGCAGGCGCTCCACCAGCCAGTCCAGGGGCTTGTCCGGGTAGATGAACATGAGGTCATAGGGGCTCAGGTCGGCCTGGCGGCAGTCCGCGCAAAAGAACCGGGCCTGGCTCAAGCCCAGACCGGCGGCCATCTTTTGGCTGGCCGCCACCAGCTCGGGGTCGGCCTCCAGGCCCGTGGCCGGCAAAAACAGCGAGGCCAAGAGAACCACCCGGCCATCGCCCGAGCCCAGGTCCGCCAGGTGGCGATAGGGGCTCAGGTCCAGGTTGCTCAGGAGTTGGTGCACCTCATGGGTCTGGGAGCAGGTCCACATGCCGGCGGGGGTGACCTTGTAGGTTGACTCCAGGCCCTGGTGATGCTCGCGCAGGGCGGCCTCCACCTGGGCCAGACCGATTGGGCCGGGCGCGCTCACAGCAAACGGTGGTGCTCCACCTTGAGGCAGGCGTCCTGCACCACCAGCAGGCCCGCCTGGCGGGCGGCCTGGGCGGCCTGGTCGTGGATCACGTCCAGTTGCAGCCACAGCACCTTGGCCCCTATGCCGGCCGCGGCCTGGGCCACCGGAGGCACCATCTCGGAGCGGCGGAACACGTCCACCACATCCACCTGGCCGGGGATGGACTCGAGGTCCGGGTAGCACTTGGCCCCCAGGATCTCCTCGGCCGTGGGGTTCACCGGGATTATCTCGTAGCCGTGGTTTTGCAGGTACTCGGCCACCTGATGGCTGGCCCGAAAGGGCTTGGGCGAGAGTCCCACCACCGCGATGCGCTTGGCCTCTTGCAGGGCCTGTTTCACCGGGGCGTCGCCGGGGTTGTCCGGGCGGGTGTTCAAGGACATGGTCACCTCCCAGGAGTGGAATTCATTCTAGCACGCCATTCCGGGCGGGGGAACCGGACAAGGGCTCCAGATGTGACCGCATCAGTCCCAAGGCGCTCAAGAGCAGGCGAAGGTCCGAGGGGGAGCGCCCGGACAGCAGCCCGGCCAGCAGGGCCCCGGCCCGGGGCGGCAGGGAGCGCAGCAGGGCGGCCAGGCGCAGGGCCTCCCAGCCCTGGGCGGGCAAAGGGGGCAGGGGACAGACCGCGCAATCGGGAGCACCTTCGCCGGCCCGGTGTTGGCGGAGGCAGGCCGCGCAGTCCAGGCCCGGAAAGTCGGCCCGAACCTCCAGGTAATGGCGCAGCCCGGCCAGGGCTTCTTCCTGGGCCTGGCTCAGCCAGGGTGCGCGCAGCCGGGCCAACAGGGGCGCGGCCGCCGCGGCGGGCAAGCGGGCCGGGTCGAGCGGGAGGGGCTCGGCAACTTCGCCCGTGGCCTCGGTGCCCCCGCGCCAGCAGGGCCCGGCTCTTTCCAGCAGGGCCAAACACAGGGAGGCCGGGCCAGGCTCCCGGGCGGCCAGGGGCTCCCATACGCCAGGCTCCAGGGGGGTCAGCTCCACCACCCCGCCACCCAGCTCGACGCTCGCTCTCTCCTGCCTTGCCATGGCCCAAGACTAGCCTCCCGCGCGGAAACGGCCCAGGGAGGCGGCGCACAAATGCGCGGCATAGATTAGAGCGTTTACTTTAATTAAAAGGCTGGGGTCAGGAAGCGTCCCGGAGGTCCTTGACCACCAACTCGAGGTGGGTGCGGCCAAAGGTGGAGATGCGGGGGATAAAGGCCAGGTCCAGATGCGCGCCAGGCTTGATCCAGCTTTCCGAGCAGTTGAAGGCAATGGCCGGGATGGTGGTCCCGTCCTGGATAAGCTTCATTTTCAGGTGGTTGTCCCCCACCACCCGGGTGGAGACCACCTCGGCCCCCCGCGCGGCCAAAAGGGGCTCGGGGTTGGCCTGGCCATAGGGGGCCAGCCGGTTGAGGGGCTCCATCATGCCCGGACCCAGCTCGGCCAGGCTCACCTCGCCCTCCAGGAGCAGCTCCTGGGACTGCTGGGCGGGCAGTTCCTCGGCAGCCGCCTGGGCCAGGGCCGCGGCCAGCTCGGGCAGCTTGGCGCTGGGCATGGTGGCCCCGGCCGCCAGGGCGTGGCCCCCGAAGTGCTCCAGCAGCCCGGCGTTGGCCGCCAGGGCCCGCTGCAAATGAAAGCCCTCCCGAGAGCGGCCCGAACCAACCGCCGTGCCGTTTTGCATGGCAAAAAGCATACTTGGCCTGCCGGTGCGCTCCAAAAGCCTCCCGGCCACGATGCCCAGCACCCCCTGGTGCCAGTTCTCGGAGCCCAAGACCAGGGCCCCGGCCCCTTGGAACTGCTCCTCCGAGCCCACTCGTTCCAGCACTTGCTCGAAGATGGCCGCCTCCACCTCGCGGCGCTCGCTGTTGAGCTGGTTCAGATCCTGGGCCAGGGCCTTGGCCTCGGCCGGGCTGTCGGCCAAGAGAAGCCGCAAGGCGGGCTCGGGGTGATCCAGGCGCCCGGCCGCGTTGATGCGCGGGGCCAGGTAAAAACCCAGGTCCATGGTGTCCAGCACCCCGCTGCGCCCGGCGGCCTTGGCCAATGCGGTCAGGCCGGGACGGCGTCC
This sequence comes from Desulfarculaceae bacterium, assembly GCA_021737145.1. GTDB lineage: Bacteria > Desulfobacterota > Desulfarculia > Desulfarculales > Desulfarculaceae > Desulfoferula. The sequence goes on from JAIPEN010000019.1 coordinate 27,130, forward strand.
CTCGGCCAGCACCTTCAGCCCCTCGGCCACCAGCACCCGGTTGGCCTCCACCAGGGGCACCACGTCGGCGCAGGTGCCCAGGGCCACCAAATCCAGGCTGTGGCGCAGGTTGGGCTCGGACCGGCCGTCGAACCAGCCCTCCGTCCGCAGGGCGGCGCGCAGCCCGGCGGCCAGGTAAAAGGCCACCCCCACCCCGGCCAGGTGGTTGGACAGGCGGCAGGCGTCCTGCTTGGGGTTGACCACCGCCGCGGCCGGCACCAGGGGGCCGGGGGGCAGCAGATGATGGTCGCTGACCACCACGGGCAGGCCCAGGCGGGTGGCCTCGGCCACGCCCTCGTGGTCGGAGATGCCGCAGTCGGCGGTGACGATGACCTGGGCCCCGGCCTCGGCCAGGCGCTTGGCCCGGGGCGGCTTGAAGCCGTAGCCGTCGCTCAGGCGGTGGGGCAGGTCGTGCACCACCGGGCAGCCGCAGGCCGCGAAAAACTCCTGGAGCAGGGCGGTGGCGGTCACCCCGTCCGCGTCGTAATCCCCGGCCACCCCGATGCAGGCCCCCTGCTTTATGGCCGGGACCAGCACCTCGATTGCCTCGGGCAGGCCCAGCATCTCCTCGGGCGAGGGGAGCTGGCCCAGCTCTGGGGACAAAAAGCGCCGCGCGTCATCCGGGTCGCTGTAACCCCGGTGGCACAAAAGCTGGGCGGCCAGGGGCGGCAGGCCCAGGGCCCGGGAAAGGGCCGCGGCCGCGCTGGGAGTGGGTTCCTTGACCCGCCAGGTCAGGGGTGGGGGAGATGGCACCATGGAACCACTATATCTGGGGGGCGGAAGCCGGTCAAGTTACTTCATCTTGTGTAAAAGCCCCATACATTAGAGCCTAATCGGCCATCTGTATTCTTGCAAAACGAAGCAATTATACCTCCCCGGCAATCTGCCTAGGCATTTTGCCTCACCCCCGGCCTGCGCCTCAATTTGCCATCGCCGGGGCTATAACCGCTTGCCCTTGTTGCAAAATACCACTTGCCTCTCTGCCGGCCCCGGCGGCGGCCAGGCGGCCGGCAGCCCAAACCACCGCGATTTTTATTTCACATTGCAACACCCCTGCGCTCCCCTGAAAGGGCCTGTTTTTACAACACGCTGGAATAACAATATAAATCTTGGTTTACTTTTTTGGCACGGGCCTTGTATTCTCATATGAGCAGGCCCCGGCGGGGTAGCACTAATGCCGGGGCGAGGAGGGGGATATGCCCAAGGGGACGCCCGAAGAGCAGCGGCCCATGCGCCTGGCCATTATCGGCGGAGGCGAACGCTGTTTGTCGGTGCTCAACATGCTCGATTCCCGCCGCCTTAAGCGCCTGCACGTAGAGGTGGTGGGAGTAGCCGACCTGAACTCGGAGGCCGTCGGCATCCGCCTGGCCCGGGATCAGGGAATCTTCACCACCACTGAATGCGCTGAGTTGTGCACCTTGAAAGACCTCGACCTGATCATCGAGCTAACTGACGACCAGGAGCTCCTGGACAACCTGGCCCAAAACAACCCGGACTCGGCCAAGGTCATCGGCCACACCGCCTCGCGCCTTTTCCACGACATCGTGGCCATCTACCAGGAGCTGGAGGAGCGCGAGGACGAGGTCAGCGTGGCCCGGTCCTTTTCCCAGGCCCTGATCGACGGCACCAGCGAGGGGATCATGGTCCTGGACCCGGACTACCGCATCACCCGGGCCAACCAGGCCGCCCTCGGCGCCGCCGGCATCAGCCGGGAGGAGGCCCTGGGGCGCTATTGCTTCCAGGTGAGCCACCAGGCCATCGCCCCCTGCGACAGCCCGGACACGCCGTGCCCCATGAAGCAGACCCTGGCCACCGGCATGAGCGCCCACGCCATTCACGAGCACGTGCAGCCCGACGGCACGGCCCATTACTGCGACGTGTCCACCTTCCCCCTGGTCAACCGCAAGGGCGAGGTGGTGCAGGTGCTGGAGCTGTTCAGGGACATCACCGACGAGCTGTCCCAGCGGGTGGAGCGGCGCACCCAGGCCATCAAGGCCGACCTGGCCGCCCTGGTGCAGGAAGACAAGCTCATCGCCCTGGGCAAGCTGGTGGCCTCGGTGGCCCATGAGATCAACAACCCCATCGCCTCCATCCTCAACTTCACCAAGCTGATCCACAAGGGCCTGGGCCGGGACAAGGTGCCGGCCGCGGAGATAAAGCAGTACCGCGAGTACCTGGCCCTGTGCAGCCAGGAGGCGGAGCGCTGCAGCCGCATCGTGGGCAACCTGCTCTCCTTCGCCCGCCAGAAACAGCTCACCCCCCGGGTGGTGGACCTGGGCGAGCTGCTCAGGACCACCATCACCCTCATCGCCCACCGCATGGAGCTGGGCGGGGTGGAGCTCTCCCTGGAGCTGGCCGACGAGCCCCTGCTGACCTGGGGCGACTCTTCCCAGATTCAGCAGGTGCTCACCAACCTGGTGTTCAACGCCATCGAGGCCATGCCCGAGGGCGGGGAGCTGAACATCCGGGGCAACAAGAGCCAAGGCAGCCAGCAGGTGGTCTTGGAGTTCGCCGACACCGGCGAGGGCATCGCCCCGGAAAACCTGGGCCATCTGTTCGAGCCCTTTTTCTCCACCAAGAGCCGGGGACACGGGGTGGGCCTGGGCCTGAGCATGGTCTACGGAATCCTGCGCGAGCACCAGGGCAACGTGGAGGTGGAGAGCGAGCCGGGCCAGGGGGCCCTGTTCCGGGTGAGCCTGCCCGCCCTGGAGGATAATGGGCAGGAGGAAGGAGGGACGCGGTGAGCGAAGCCAAACCCAGTGTGCTGGTGGTGGACGACGAGCTGGCCATGCGCGAGTCCATAGCCGCCTGGTTGCGCCAGGACGGCTATCCGGTGGCCGTGGCCGACAGCGGGGACAAGGCCCTGGAGCTGATGGACGCCCGCCAGTTCGACCTGGCCCTGGTGGACATCAAGATGCCGGGCATGGACGGCCTGACCCTTTTGGAACGGGTCAAGGAGGAGCATCCCGAGCTGCTGGTGATCATCATCACCGCCTACGGCTCCATCGAGTCCTCGGTCCGGGCCATGAAGGCCGGGGCGGCCGATTATCTGCTCAAGCCTTTCGACCCCGAGCAGCTCATGCTCCTGCTGGAGAAGATCGGGCGCCAGCGGGCCATGATCCAGGAGAACCAGGCCCTGCGCGGCCGTCTGGCCGAGTGCGCCGGGCCGGGCTTCGAGGACCTGGTGGGCTCCTCGCCGGCCATGCTCCGGGTCTTCGAGCAGATCCGGGAGGTGGCGGCCAGCGAGGCCCCGGTGCTCATCAACGGCGAGACCGGCACCGGCAAGGAACTGGTGGCCAAGGCCATCCACAACCTCTCCAGCCGGGCTTTCGGCTCCTTTGTCACCATCAACTGCGGGGCCCAGAGCGAGAGCCTTTTGGAGAGCGAGCTCTTTGGCCATGAAAAGGGCGCCTTCACCGGCGCGGTCAAGGCCCGGCGGGGCCGCCTGGAAATGGCCGACGGGGGAACCCTGTTTTTGGACGAGGTGGGCGAGATATCCCAAAAGATGCAGGTGGCCCTCCTCAGGGTCTTGGAGGACAAGACCTTCATGCGGGTGGGGGGCAGCCAGACCCTGACCAGCGACTTCCGCCTGATCAGCGCCACCCACCGCGACCTGGAGCAGCGCATCGCCCAGGGCGAGTTCCGCTCCGACTTCTTTTACCGCATCAACGTGATCTTCATCTCCATCCCGCCCCTGCGCGACCGGTTGGAGGACATCATTCCCCTGAGCGAGCATTTCCTCGGGCGCTTCGCGGCCGAGGCGGGCAAGCCCCCGCCCGAGCTGGAGCCCCGGGCCCGCCGGGCGCTCACCGCCTACAACTGGCCGGGCAACGTGCGCGAGCTCAAGAACGTGATCGAGCGGGCGGTGATCGTCTCTTCCGGCCCCACCCTGGGCCTGGACAAGCTGACCTTCCTGGCCACCGGCGGGGGGCAGCGCTCGGCCGCGCCCACCACCCTGGCCGAAATGGAGCTGAACCACATCCGCCGCACCCTGGAGGCCCATGGCTGGAACGTGACCCAGGCCGCGGCGGTGCTGGGCATCGACCGCTCCACCCTCAGCCGGAAGATGAAACGTGCCGGCCTTACTCCTCCCTAGGGGGCGTGGCCTTGTCAAATTTGAACCGGGGTGTCACCACTAGCCAATGAACCCGGCCAACCCCCAGCACCCGCCATCGGGCCAGACCGCCCATGTGGAGGTGGTCCCCCTGGGCCCGGTCAACCAGACCGCGGTGGCGGTGGTGGCGGCCAACCTGCAAGCCATCCTGGAGCTCAACGCCGACGTGGCCCCCGAGGACCCGCCGCCGGAATACGCCCTGGCCCCGGCCCGGGGGCAGTATGACGCCAGCCTGATCCTGCAAAAGCTGGCCGCCCATCCCGGGCCCCATCCCCTGCGCCTGGGCCTCACCCACCGCGATCTGTGCCTGCCCTTTCTGAGCCACGTGTTTGGCGAGGCCCAGCTGGAAGGCCGGGCGGCGGTGGTGTCCCTGCACCGCCTGGGCGAGGCGGCCGGCGCCCCCTCGGCGCCCAACTCGCTGCTGCTGGAGCGCATCGCCAAGGTGGCCCTGCATGAGACGGCCCACCTGCTGGGCCTGGTGCACTGCCGTTCGCCGCGTTGTCTGATGAATTTCTCGGCCGGTCTGGCCAGTCTGGATCGCCTGGATATTTCCCTGTGCCCGGTGTGCCGGGAACAGGCGGCCCGGCAGCGCCGTATGCTGCCGGGCCGGAGCGGGGGGGCTTCTCTCCTGGAGCAGCCCCCCGCTTGAGCGGTCACACCTTGAGGAAGTCGTCCACCAGCTTGTCCCAGTTCAGGCTCGGGGCCGCGCCGAACACGTCCTCCACCACCCGGCCACCGGTGGCCGCCAGTCGCTGGCCGGTGTCGGCGGTTATCATGTCCGAGAGCCGCTGGGCCTCGCCCTCCATCCAGTGCACGCTGTCCTCGCCGGTCTTGAGGCCCTTTAGGTCGCGCTGCATGCGGGTGGGCTCCAGCAGGAGCAGCCAGCCCTCTTCATAGGGATGGCGGTTGGCCGCCTCGGCGTGCTTGAGCACCTCGGGGTTGCGCGCCACCACCACGCCCTCCAGGGGGCAGGCCGCCCGGGCCTGATGACCGCCTCGGGAGAAGGCCAGCTCCAGGCCGCCGCCCCGGGCGGCGGTGCCCAGCTGGGGCAGGCGGAACTCGTCGGCCGGGCCGAACAGGCGGGCGGTCAGGTCGTCGATGCCCACCCGGATGCGTCCGCCATATTCCACCCTGGCCCAGGTGTGGCCGGAATGATAATAGTAGCTGGGAGGCATCTCGAAGCCGGCCACCTCGGCCATGCCGGTGGTGGTGCCGGCCGCGGCGGCCAGCTCGTCGTCGAGCATCTGGTCATAGGCGCAGGAGGCGCAGTTATAGGCGTTGATGCACAGCTTCATGGGCACCCGGCCGGTGAGCATGTGGCGGCAGTAGCGCTGCTCCACCGGGGTGGCCATCCAGTTCTCCCGGGTCCAGTACTCCTCGCCTGGCTGCTCCAGGCCGGCGCTGGCCTTGCCCAGGGCCTTCTTGCGCTGCATGGCCTTGTCAAAGGAACAGCTCATGCAGTCAAAGGCGTTGTGGCACAGGCGGGGCGCGGTGACTCCGGCCTTGGACCACAGGCACTCCTGATCGCTCATGTTGAAGACCACCGGAGTCTTGGGCTTGCTGGGTCTGCTAGTCCGGGCCATTTTATTCCTCCCCGCCGGGTCGGCGCTTTGAGTTCGTCTTGGCCCATGACATAAGCAGGAGGCGTGCCAGGAAATAAATTATTGCATAACAGTTTGAATATACGACAAAATAAACTATAATCGCCGAAAAGGCCGTTTCAGGCGGGCCGGGCAAAAGGCCGCTGTCGCCCGGCATTCCCACTGAACGGGAGGGATTTTGTCCAATGTCGGCAACTAGTTGGACGCTATTGCGGCAATTTGGCACACCATGGGCAGAGCGCCCCACCCGCTCCCAGGGGGCAGGGTGGTGTGCAGATCGTCACGGGAGATGAACGGAAAATTTCTAAAAAATCGGCCTACTAAGGGTGCGGCACTTTGCCCGGCCAGGGCCAGCGGAGGTAATGAGCCGGAATTCATAGAGAAACACTAACCATTTGTAAGAAAAATCACAAATTGTTCTTGCACCTGATCTGGTTTGGGTATAAGGATTGCGAGAGAAGCAATATAGGTTGCACTGAGTAGGTTATTTAATGCCTACGCATTAAATGGCAATTGTTTTTGATTATTTAAAAGAACACTGAAATACTATATTTAATAGGGTTTATTGGTTGACATGAGAAGGCGTCCGGCGGCCACGCCGGCACAACAGGAAGGAAAGCACATGGCCTTTGCCAAAAAACTTAAGAGCAAAGACTTTTGTTACCTGGCGGAAATGGAAACTCCCAAGGGAGTGGATCTCTCCGCATTTGTTAACAACGCCGACCGCCTGAAGGGCCGGGTCGACGCGGTGTTGGTGCCGGACCTGAGCCACGCGGTCATGCGTTTGTCCGCCTTGGCCGGCGCGCTCATGCTCAAGGATCTGGGTCTGGAGACCATCGTCTCCTTCTCCTGCCGCGACCGCAACCGCCTGGCCATGCAGGGCGACCTGCTGGCCGCTCACGTGCTGGGCCTGCCCAACGTGATGGCCACCGAGGGCGAGGCCCTGGAGCTGGGCGACCAGCCCGGCGCTAAAGCGGTGCAGGACCTGAGTCCGGCCGAGTTCCTGGCCGCGGCCAAGGGACTCTGTGATGGACGGGACATGGGCGGCCGCGAACTGCAGGGGCCGCCCAGCTTCGTTTTGGGCGCCGCCATCGGCCCCTGGACCGACGCGGCCTCGGCCGCTTCCCGGGCCGCCGAGGCCCGCCAGGCGGTGGAGATGGGCGCCAGCTTCCTCATCGCGCCCCCGGTTTTCTCCCTGCCGGACTTCGCGGCCTTTGCCCAGGAGCTGGGCGACAGCGGCGCCATGCTCATGGGCAGCGTGCTGCTTCTCAAATCCGTGGGCATGGCCCGTTATCTCAACGAAAACATGCCCGGGGTAAACGTGGATGAGGACACCATCCGCCGCTTGCGCGGGGCCAGCGACCGCCCCGCCGAGGCCGTGAAGATCGCGGCCGAGACGGTGCAAGGCCTCAAAGAATACTGTAACGGCGCCCTGCTGGTCACCGCCGGCTGGGAAGACCGTCTCCCCGACATCCTAGAGTTGGCAACTCGGTAAGGCGCGGGCCACCCGCCAACGCCCAACCTTGCCGGAAAGGTCCTATCATGGCTAAAACTGATTCTCCCCGCACCAGCAACTCTGTGCTGGTGCTAGGTGGCGGCATCGCCGGCATCAAGGCCTCGCTCGACTTGGCCGAGGCCGGACGCCAGGTGTACATCGTGGAGCAGAAACCGTCCCTGGGCGGCTTCTTGCCCCTGCTAGACCGCCAGTTTCCCACCAACGACTGCAATATCTGTTATCTGATGCCCGAGGGCGGCGCCTCCCAGGGCCTGCAAAGGGTGCACACCCTGCCCATGAGCCACCTGAGCGAGCTCAAGGGCTCGGTCGGCGAGTTCACCGCCGCCATCGAGACCAAGCCGCGCTATATAGACACCGACCGTTGCAACGCCTGCGGCGCCTGTCTGGCCGCCTGTCCCGAGGGCGCGGTGGTCTTCACGCCCGGCCTGGACACCAACTCTCCCACCTGCCTGCGCTACCCCCAGGCCACGCCCCAGGCCTTTTCCATTGACATGGAAAAGTGCACCAAGTGCGGCGAGTGCCTCAAGGTCTGTCATCCCGACGCCATCGACCTGGACATGCAGGGCAGCTCCCAGGAGCTGGAGGTGGGCTCGGTGATCCTGGCCAGCGGGGCCCAGGTGTGGGATCCCACGCCCATGGAGGAGTGGTACGGCTACCACAACTTCCCGGACGTGATCACCAGCCTGGAGTTCGAGCAGCTCATGAGCGCGGCCGGGCCCACCGGCGGCGCCTTCCAGCGCCCCAGCGACGGCCGCCGGCCCACCCGCATCGGATGGATCCAGTGCGCCGGCAGCCGCACCACCAAGCCCGGCGGCAACCCCTACTGCTCCTCCATCTGCTGCATGATCTCCATGAAGGAGGCCATCTGGGCCCTGGAGCACTTTGACCGCGACATCGAGGCCACCGTGTTCTTCATGGACATGCGGCCCATGGGCAAGGACTACGAGCTCTACTACCAGCGGGCCAAGAACGAGCTGGGGGTGAACTTCACCCGCTGCATGCCCCACACCGTGGAGCGCAACGACAAGACCGGCGACCTGGTGCTGAGCCACCTGGACGACGCGGGCAAGCTGCAAGAGGCCCATCTGGACATCATCGTGCTGGCCACCGGCTTCTGCGCCCCGGCCGACGCCGCGGAACAGGCCGCGGTGCTGGGCATCGAGATGAGCTCCCAGAACTTCGTGGCCGCCGAGGACTTCGCCCCGGTGAGCACCTCGCGCCCCGGCGTGTACGCCTGCGGCATGAGCCTGGGGCCCCAGGACATTCCCGGCTCCCTGGTGCAGGCCTCGGCCGCTTGCGGCCTGGCCAGCGCCGAGCTGGCCCCGCCCCGGGGCCTGGTTCTGGCCGAGTCCATGCCCACCGAGAAAAAGATCACCGGCCAGGAGCCGCGCATCGGCGTGTTCCTGGTGGACTGGGGCAACGTGGTCAAGGAGTCGGTGGATTCCGAGGCGGTCTTGCAGGCGGCCTCGGGCTGGGACGGCGTGGTCTTCGGCACCCAGCTGGAGCTGGCCCACGGCTCCCGCGGCCTGGACAAGCTCGAGGAGGCCATCGCCGAGCACGATCTCAACCGGGTGGTGGTGGCCGGCTACAGCCCCCGCACCCACGGCAACCTCTTTGCCGAGGCGGTGCGCCGGGCCGGTCTGAACCGGGCCATGCTGGAGATGGCCAACATCCGCGACCAGGACGCCCTGGTCCACCGTCACGACCGCACCTCCGCCACCGACAAGGCCGTAGCCCTGGTGCGCATGGCCGTGGCCGGCGTGCGGCGGGCCCAGCCCATGCACCCGGTGAAGCTGCCCTTCAACCCCGACGCCCTGGTGGTGGGCGGCGGCGTGGCCGGCATGAGCTCCGCGCTGAGCCTGGCCGCCCAGGGCATCAAGGTCTATCTGGTCGAGCGCAGCCGTCAGCTCGGCGGCCTGGCCAACGAGCTCTTCCGCACCCTGGAAGGCGGCTCGGTGGCCGATGAGCTGGGCGAGATGATCGCCCAGGTTCAGGACGAGCCCAATATAGAGGTGCTCACCGACACCCTGGTGGTGGATCACCAGGGCCAGGTGGGAGCCTTTATCACCGGCCTGCAGAGCGGCCCGGGCATGTACTACCGCCAGGTCGCCCATGGCGTGACCATCCTGGCCACCGGGGCCAAGCGCTACGAGCCCACCGAATACCTCTACGGCGCCGACGACCGGGTGATGACCCAGCTGGAGCTGGAGCAGCGCCTGGGCAAGGGCGAGGCCGGCGATCTGCTGGACACCGTGGTGATGATCCAGTGCGTGGGCAGCCGCAACGAGCAAAACCCCACCTGCGGACGCATCTGCTGCCGCAGCGCGGTTAAGAACGCCCTGTGGATCAAGGAGCAAAACCCCGATTCCCAGGTGTTCGTGCTCTACCGCGACATGCGCATGCCCTTCATGTCCGAGCTGGCCTACCGCCAGGCCCGGGAGGCGGGGGTCTTGTTCGTCCGCTTCGATCCGTCCAACCCGCCCAAGGTGAGCCAAGAGGACGGCAACCTGGAGGTGGTGTTCACCGATCCCATCCTGGACCAGCCCCTGGCCGTGGAGCCCAGCCTTTTGGTGCTCTCCACTCCCCAGCTGGCCGCGGACGAAAACACCGAGGAGCTTTGCGACATCTTCCGCCTGCAGCAGGGGCCCGGCGGCTTCCTGCTGGAGGAGCATCCCAAGGTAAAGCCGGTGGACACCCCGGCGCCCGGCGTCTTCGCAGCCGGTTCGGTGCTGGCTCCGGCCTCCCTGGCCGAGGCCCGCACCCAGGGCCTGGCCGCGGCGGGACGCGCTCTGACCATGGTCTCCAAGCTCAGCTTGGTGCTGGACAACCCGGTGGCCAAGGTGATGCCCGAGCGCTGCGCCGCCTGCCTCATCTGCGTCAGGGTCTGCCCCTACGACATCCCATTCATCAATGCCGACGGGTACTCGGAGATCGACCCCGCCCAGTGCCTGGGCTGTGGAGTCTGCGCCGCCGAGTGTCCGGCCCAGGCCATCCAACTCCAGGGCTACGAGGACGACCGCATGCTCGCCCGCGCCGAGGCCCTGCTGGAGGGAATTCTGTAATGAGCGACTTCGAGCCGGTGGTGGTGGTCTTCGCCTGCGACTACTGCGCCTACACCGCGGCGGACGTGGCCGGGCGAATGAACCTGGAATATCCCGCTGGCATCCGCATCGTGCGGGTGCCCTGCACGGGCAAGGTGGACAGCCTGTACGTGTTGCGCGCCCTGGAAAAAGGGGCCGACGGGGTGCTGGTGGCCGGTTGCCTGGACGGGGACTGCCACTTCAAAAACGGAAACCTGCGCGCCGCGGCCAGGGTCAAGGCCCTCAAGCGGCTGTTGGACGAGATCAATATAGGGTCCGGCCGGGTGGAGATGGTGCAGATGAGCGCCGGGCAGGGCGCCGTGTTCGCCGAGACCGCCCGCAACTTCGTCGCTACCGTCCAGGAGCTGGGCCCCAACCCCATTAAGCACGCCGCCTCCCAGGCGGCCTGAAGGGAATAGCTATGATCACCGCCACACGCAAACCCATGGAGGAGATCCTCAAATCCGTGGAGCCCTTCAGCAAGATCCTGCTTCTCGGCTGCAACGAGTGCGTGACCGTGTGCCACGCCGGCGGCCGCAAGGAAGTGGCCCTGCTGGGCGCGGCCCTTCGCCTGGGCCGTCTGCAAAAGGGCCTCCCCATGGAAGTGGAGGAGTTAACCCTGGAGCGCCAGTGCGATCCCGAGTATGTTGAGGAACTGTCCCGCACCATCGACCAGTACGACGCGGTCTGTTCCATGGCCTGCGGCTGCGGGGTGCAAACCATCGCCGAGCGCTATCCCAGCATGCCGGTGATGCCCATGGTCAACACCGCCTTCATGGGGGCCAGCGAGTCCCACGGCGTGTGGGCCGAGCGTTGCGCCGGCTGCGGCGACTGCGTGCTGGGCTACACCGGGGGCATCTGCCCGGTGGCCCGCTGCTCCAAGCGCATCTTCAACGGCCCCTGCGGCGGCTCCACCAAGGGCAAGTGCGAGATCAGCAACGATGTGGACTGCGCCTGGCAGCTCATCTGGGATCGCCTCAAGGAACTGGGTCAGACCGAGCTGTATAGCAAGCTCATGGAGCCCAAGGACTGGCGCACCGCCCGCGACGGGGGCCCGCGCCGGATTGTCAGAGAGGATATGGCCCTATGAAAAGCGACAGCAATCTGGAAAAGGTTCTGGCCGGAGGGCATTTCGCGGTGACCGGTGAGTTGGGGCCTCCCCGGGGCGCCAACCTGGAAGCGGTCAAGGAAAAGGCCGCCCACCTGGTGAACATGGTCGACGCGGTCAACGTGACCGACAACCAGACCGCGGTGGTGCGCATGGCCTCCTGGGCGGTCAGCCTGACCATCAAGGAGATGGGCCTGGAGCCCAACTACCAGATGGTGTGCCGCGACCGCAACCGCCTGGCCATGCAGTCGGACATCCTGGGCGCCGCCGCCCTGGGCATCAACACCATGCTGTGCCTGTCGGGCGACCATCCCTCCTTCGGCGATCATCCCCAGGCGGCCAACGTGCACGACATCGACTCCATCCAGCAACTGGCCATGATCAAGGGTATGCGCGACGATGGCCGCTTCCTGGGCGGCGACGAGATCGACACCCCGCCGCGCATGTTCGTGGGCGCGGCGGCCAACCCCTTTGGCGATCCTTTTGAACTCCGAGTGCTCAGATTGGGTAAAAAGGTTGCCGCCGGGGCCGACTTCATTCAAACTCAATGCATCTACAACCTGGAGCGCTTTGCCGAGTACATGCGCCAGGCGCATGACATGGGTCTGACCGAAAAGACCAAGGTGCTGGCCGGGGTGACCCCTCTCAAGAGCGGGGGCATGGCCAAGTACATGGCCAAGCGGGTTCCGGGCATGGACGTGCCGGACGATGTGGTCAAGCGCATCGCCAGCCAGCCCAAGGAAAAGCAGGCCGAGGAAGGCATCAAGCTGCTCTGCGAGCAGATCGAGCAACTAAAAGAAATGCCCGGCGTGGCCGGCATACACCTTATGGCCATAGAATGGGAGCATAAAGTGCCCGAGATAGTTGAGCGGGCCGGTCTGCTGCCCAGGCCGAAAGCATAGCGTCGCCGCGCCCCCCCGGGAGGGGCGTATGGCAAAGGAGGAGGCCAGATGGCCGAAAAATACGTTCTGGTGGTCGATGACGACCTGGATCTGGTGGAAGCCATTGCCACTAACCTGGGAGCCCGCGGCTACGAGGTGGGCAAGGCCTACGACGGCGAGGAGGGCCTGGAAAGCATCAAGGAGCGGCGCCCCGACCTGGTGGTGCTGGACGTGATGATGCCCAAAAAGGACGGATATCAGGTCTGCGAGGAGCTGAAGAACAGCGACGAGTTCCGCGACATCCCGGTCATCCTGCTCACCGCGGTGGGCTCGGCGGTCAGCTCCACCTCCTACACCCACCGCGACGGCATGACCAACGAGGCCGACGAGTACGTGGCCAAGCCGGTGGACCTGGATCGCGTGGCCGAGCTGGTGGCGGAGCTTATCTGAGGCCGCGCCAGGGCCTTGGATAAATCGCCATATGAGCCGCCCCCACGTCTCCGGTTGGAGGCAGCGCCGCGGCCTGGGCCTGGTGATGATCAATGGCTGGACCTGGGGCGGCGCCGCCGCCCTGGTCCAGGCCCTAACCGACTCCCGCCTGAACCTTCCATTCGTGCTCTTGCAAGATGCCGCCGGCGCGGTGCGGGGCGGCTTGGCCCTAGATCAGGGAGCCAGCCTTCTGGCCGCGGACACGGCCGAGTACCTGGCCCGCCAAAACCGTCTGCCCGTGCCCGAGCTGTGCCCGGCCGCCGGAGCCTTGCTGGTCCATCCCCTGCGCGGCGGCCTGTTCCTGGCCGCCTCGGCCCTGAGCGCGCTGAGCAAGGGAGGGGTGGCCCCCCTGGCCACCGGCACCTCGCCGGCAGCCCTTAGCCTGGTTTTCACCGGGGCGGACCTGCCTCGGGCCATTGAGCTCTTGTCCGCCGCCTGGGACTTATCCGACGAGCCCCTGGTGGAGCAAGTGGCCGTGGTGCAAAGCGCCTCGCGCCGGGAGTCCTGAGCCGTGGAAATCGTGGCGGTATACCTGGAAAAGCCCATCAAGACCTATGGGATGCGGGCCAAGGAAGGCCTGGCCCTGTTGCCGGTCAGCTGTCCCGCCGATGGGCTGGACGGGCTTTGCGAGGCCCTGGCCGAGTCCTCCACGGAGCTGGGAGTGGAGCTTTGCGCCGCCCCGGGCGGGGAGTCCGGCGGGGCCTGGCGGGTGTGCCTGCCCGCCGAGCGGGCGCCCCAGCTGACCGAGCTGGCCGCGCGGGCCGGCGGCGAGGCCGGCCCCGGCCGGGCGGTGAGCCTGCTCAACCTGCAGGGGCCTCACTTCGGCGACCGCTGGGGCATAGCCAGCCAGGCCCTGGCCGCCCTGGGCAAGGCCGGGGTGGAGCCCTGCCTGGTGCTGGGAGTCACCCACACCCTGCAACTGGTGCTGCCCGCCGAGGAAACCGGCCGCGCGCTGGAAGAGATAAAGCAGCTCTTCAGCGCTCCGGAGGGCGGCCGTGTCTGAGCTTCTGCCCGCCGAGGTGCTGGTTCCCAGCGAGCTGCCCGACGCCACCTTCCGGCGCCTTTTCCACTTTTTGCCGATCCCCACCCTGTTCCTCAGCCCGGACAAGCGGGTGCTGGCCGCCAGCCGCAGTTTCTTGGAGCGCTACGGCCTGGCCGACGACCAGGTGTTGGAGCGGCCCTGCTACGAGGTCTTTCACCGGGGCAACCAGCCCTGCCCGGCCTCGGTGTGCCGCTTCCCGGCGGCCATGCAGGGCCACCAGGGCCTGTACAACATCCACCAGTACCGCAACTCCCTGGGACGCCTGGTGGTGGAGGAGGTGCACCTGAGCCCCTGCACCGACCAGCAGGGCCGGGTGATCGGGGTCATCGAGTCGGTGCGCGATATCTCCGAGGCCAAGCGCCTGGAGAACAGCCTCAGCGAGACCAACGAACTGTTCAGCTGCCTGCTCAACTCCATGCTGGGGGTGGTGGTGGCCGCGGACCTGCAAGGCCGCATCCTGTTCGTGAACCACAACGCCAAGCCGGTGCTGGGCTACGAGCCCGAGGAGCTGCTGGACAAGACCCTGTGGGAGCTGAGCCCCCACGAGGAGCTCAAGCGCCTGCGCGGCATCCTGGACGCCAGCCGGGGCCCGGTGCGCGGGGTGCGCACCCAGGTCACCAAAAAAGAAGGCGAGACCATCCCGGTCAAGGTCAACCTGAACTACATCCACCGCAACGGAGTGCCCATCGGCACCCTGGGCATCATCACCGACCTGAGGGAGATGGTGAAGATCGAGCGCCATCTCAACTCGGCGCGCATGCAGGTGGTGCAGTCGGACAAGCTGGCCGTGCTGGGCCGCATGGCCGCCGGCGTGGCCCACGAGCTAAACAACCCGCTCACCGGCATCACCGTGTACACCGACCTGGTGCGCGAATCCCTTCCCCCGGATCATCCCGCCCAGCAGGACCTGACCTTCATCGCCGAGGACGTGGACCGCTGCCGGGACATCGTGCGCGACCTTTTGGATTACAGCCGCCAGGGCAGCATCGAGTTGGAGACCCTGGACCTGAGCAAGGTGGTGGAGGAGGCCTACGCCCTCATCCGGGCCGACAGCCTGAGCCTGCATCTGAAGGTGATCACCGACTTCGCGTCCCAGCCCCTGCCCATCCAGGGCGACCGCAAGCTCCTCCGGCAGGTGTTCATCAACCTGATCTCCAACGCCATGGACGCCATGGAGGGCGACGGCAAGATCACCATGCGCACCTATGAGGATGACCGGGGCATGCGCTGCGCCGAGATCAGCGACACCGGACCCGGCATACCCTCCGAACACCTGGCCAAGGTGTTCGAGCCCTTTTTCACCACCAAGGAGCCTGGCAAGGGCACCGGCCTGGGGCTCAGCGTGGTTTTCGGAGTCATCGCCCGGCACGAAGGACATATTTCGGTTAAGGAGAGCGGGCCCCAAGGCACCACCTTCCTGGTGAGCCTGCCCGCGTCCGCGCCCAAGACACTGCAAGATTTCGCCGACAAGATTAACGGGGGCGAGGAAGACGAGACGATAGGATGAGCCAGACGGCCAGAAGAATATTGGTGGTGGACGACGAGCAGCGGGTGCGCCAGGCCATCGAGCGCGTGCTGGGCGAGTCGGGCTACGAGATCATCACCGCCTCCGACGGCCGCCAAGGCCTGGAGATGGTGGCGGCCCACGCCCCGGACCTGGTGCTGGTGGACCTGATGATGCCGGTGATGGACGGCATGGAGTTTCTGGACCAGGCCCGGCGCCGCTACCCCGGCCTCAGTTCGGTGGTCATCACCGGCTTCGCCACCTTGGACAAGGCGGTGGAGGCCATGAAGCAGGGGGCGGACGACTTTTTGGCCAAGCCCTTCAAGCCCCGCGAGCTCAAGCTGGTGGTGGAGCGGGCCCTGAAGCGGGCGGCCACCCTGCAAGACATCTCCATTGAAAAGAGCCGCACCCGCGCCCTGATCAACGCCATGAGCAACGGGGTGCTGGTGGTCAACCCGGACGGCGAGGCGGTGCTGGCCAACCCGGCCCTGCTCAACCTGCTCGAGCGCAAGGAAGAGGGCGTCATCGGCCAGCCCTACCAGGAGGTGGTGCCCTGGGCCGAGGTCAAGATGTGCCTGGCCGCCACCCTGCGCGGCGAAGAGCGCAAGCCGGAGCAGGCCCGCTGCGTCTGCCGCCAGGGCGACGACGAGGACGCGCTTCACTTCCAGGTGAGCTGCGCCCCCTTCCACGACGCCCGCAACGCGGTGGTGGGCGCGGTGGCGGTGTTCGACGACGTCACCGCCTGGCACCGCCTGGACCAGTACAAGAGCCAGTTCGTCACCACCGTGGCCCACGACATCGTCAGCCCCCTGGCCGCGGTGCAGGGCCAACTGCAAAACCTGGGCAAGGGCCTGCTGGGCCCCCTGGAGGAGGCGCAGACCGTGCTGGTGGAGCGGGCCCGCACCCGCTTGCAGGGAGTGGCCGACTTGTGCCGCGACCTGCTGGACCTGTCCAAGATCGAGGCCGGGGCCATGGGCCAGCAGAGCCGATTGGACCTGGCCCCCCTGGTTCAGGAGGCGCTAAAGGTGCTCGGCGGCCCGGCCGAGGCCAAGGGCCAGAGCCTCGCGGTGGAGCTGGCCTCCGGCCTGCCCCCGGTGCTGGGCGTGGCCGAGGAGTTCCTGGACGTGGTGCTCAACCTGGTGGGCAATGCCATCAAGTACACCCAGGACGGCGGGGAAATATCCCTGCGCCTCTGGGCCGAGGGCTCGGAGCTGCTATTGGAGGTGGCCGACAACGGGCCGGGCATCCCGCCCGAGGAGCAGGACGCGGTGTTCAAGCGCTTCCACCGGGTGCGCACCCCGGAAAACCGCCACATCACCGGCACCGGCCTGGGCCTGGCCATCGTCAAACGGGTGGTGGACAATCTTCACGGCAAGCTGAGCCTGCGGAGCCAGCCGGGGCAGGGCTGCCGCTTCCTGGTCAGCCTGCCCGCGGCCTGAGCCCCTTAGGCAGGAGGCAGCGCGACCTCCTTCAGCTTTCTGAGCAGCATTCCCGCCTCGGCCATGGTGGGCTTGGCCGGCACCTGGGTCAGCACCCCCAGCCCCTCATAGGCTTCATGAAAATCGTCCTCGCTGCGTTGGCTCACCACCGCGGTGTTGACGAATGCGTTGACCAGCACCAGGCGGTTCAGAAAGCTCCAGGGGCTGATGTCCCGGATCTGCTCGTCCAACACCACCAGGTCGTAGCTGTTGGACGCGGCGTTCTCCAGGGCGCTCTCGCCGGTGGAATCCCAGGACACCCTTACTTCGGGCTCGGCCAGCAGGGCGGCCGAAAGGGTGGCCAAGGAGCCCGGCGTGGGGGTCACCAGTAATATGCGCAACATGGTTTTTCTCCTAGCCCGTATATTTTATGAAGGCCGTGCCTGGCCCGGGTGCGAACCGTGCCTTGATGATGCGGGCGCTCTTTTGTTAAGGGCTCCATGAACACTGAATCGTTGCCTATTGCCACCCGATTCTCATGATCGGGCCGGGGCCACGGCCCGGTTCAGCCCCGGCCGCAGCAGGATCCGGGGCCGGCGCAACCGGCCGCTCCCGGGTTGGAGCCGCAGCAGGAGGTGTCGCCCGCTCCGGGCAGGCGCTCGGAGCGCCCGCCGGACAGGGAACTGGGGGCGGACATCAGCTTTTCCACCTGGCTCCCCCCGCAGGAGGGGCAGGCCAGGGGGCTGCCGGTGTCCATGACCAGGGTCTCGCCGCTGAAACCGCAGTCAGCGCATCTTATATCGAATAATGGCATGTCAGCTCCCGGCCGTGGCCTTGTGGGCTCCGGTCCCGGCCCGGCGGTAGTGGTCGGCAATGGCCTCGCCCAGGGTGTTGATCACCAGGCGGGCGCAGTGCAGGTGGTCCTCGGGCAGGCCGCCCAGCTCATCTTCCACGTCCTCCGGCCCCAGGGCCAGGGCCTGGTCCATGTCCAGTCCCTGGGCCAGCTTGCCCAGGGCGCTGGCGCAGACCACGGTATAGAGGCAGCCGTGGGGAGCCACGCCTATGTCGGCGATATGCTCGTTCTCCACCCTGATGAACACGTCCACCGAGTCGCCGCACTGGCCGGTCTCGGTGGCCACGCCGGTGGCCCCGGGCGGGCAGCTCTGCTTGCCCGGAGCCTCGGCGTGGCGCAAAAGGCGCACGTGCACCGGCCCGGAAGGCAGGTGAGAGTGCTCGCTCATGGTTATTGCCCGCCGCCTCCGCCGCAGGTGTGTTCCTGGGTGAAGCGGGGCAGCCGGCCTTCCAGCAATGCCTCCACCGCCTGGCCCACGGTGCCCTGGCCACCCTGGTAAACCTCGATGCCCACCTGGTTGAAGCCCATCAGGGGGCGCATGCCCATGCCGCCGGCCACCAGGACCTTGACGCCCTGGGAGGCGAGGTAGTGCACCGGGGCCATGCAGCCGCCTTGCTGGTGGGGCATGTTGGGCACCACCTTGCTTTCGGTGATCTCGCCGTCGGTCACCTCCACCAGGGTGTAGAGGTCGCAATGGCCGAAGTGGGCCCCCAGGAAGGACTCCATGCCCCCGGGGGCGTTGGAGGGAAAGGCGATAAGAGCGTTCATGGTCGTCATCTCCGTAATAATTGGGTTGTGCTTGCGGCCGGCGCTTCTAGGCGTCCAGGCCGGCCTTTTGTGCGATGCGCCGCCAGGCCAGCCGGAGGGCCGCGGCGATGCCGTTGTCGTTGTATTCGGTAACCACCAAGCCCTTGACCATGGCCTCGGTAATGGCCGGGTCATAGGGCAGCAGGGCCAGCACCTCCAGGTCCTGCGCCGCGCAGTAGTCCTCGATGGCCTGGGTCTGGCCGCTGTTCAGGTCGTGCTTGTTCACGATCACCCCGGCCGGCACCTTGAAGTGGCGGCACAGCTCCACCACCCGCTCCAGATCGTGACGGCCCGAGGGGGTGGGCTCGGTGACGATCACCGCCAGGTCGGTGCCCGACAGGGAGCTGATCACCGGGCAGCCGATGCCCGGCGGGCCGTCGCTGAGGATCAGGCTCATGCCCTGTTCATCGGCCAGCTCCCGGGCCCGGCCCCTGAGCAGGGCCACCAAGCGGCCCGAGTTCTCCTCGCCGGGAAAGAGCTGGGCGTGGACCATGGTCCCCAGCCGGGTGTCGGATATCTGCCAGCGGCCGCAGTGGCGCTCCGGGAACTCCACCGCCTCCTCGGGGCAGGTGACCACGCAGAGCTTGCAGCCCTCGCACTTGAGCGGGTCCACCGCGAAGACGTCGCCTTGGGGCTTGATGGCCTCGAAACGGCACTTCTCGGCGCATATCCCGCAGCCGGTGCAGCGCTCCGGGTCTATCTCGGCCTGGTGGCCGGACATGAACTCGTGCTTCTCCAGGGCCTCGGGCTGGAGCAGCAGATGCAGATCCGGCGCGTCCACGTCCAGATCGCAGATCACCTTGCCCTGGGCCACCTGGGCAAAGGCCCCGGTGAGCGAGGTCTTGCCCGTGCCGCCCTTACCGCTTATCACCAGCACCTCAGGCATGGGCCGCCTCCTTGGCTCCCGCTTCCTGGTACAGCCGCCGGGTGGCCGAGGCCAGATCGCCGAAGGCCCGGCCCAACTCCGGGGTGGCCTGGGCCACGATCATGCCGTTGGAGTAGCTCTGGGCCACCTCCCGGCTGTAGGGCAGCTCGGCCAGGATGGGTATGCCCTTTTCCCGGCAAAAGGCGGCCAGCTTATCGTCGCCCAGGCCGGCTCGGTTGATCACCGCGCCCATGGGCTTGTTCATGGGGCCGAAGGCCTCCCAGGCCAGGGCGAAGTCATACAGGCCGAAGGGGGTGGGCTCGCTGACCAACAGGATCACGTCGCTGTCCATCACCGCGTTCACCGCCGGACAACTCACCCCGGGGGGGCAGTCGATGATCACATCGCCCTCCCGTCCGGCGGTCATCCGGCTCAGGCGCTTTTTCACCTCGCGCATCAGGGGAGGGCTCATGGCCTCGCCCACCCTGAGCCGTCCCATGAGGAACTGGTCCCGGCCGGCCCGGCCCCAGAGCACCTCGCCCAATTCACGATGGTTCGGACTCAAGGCGCCCCGGGGGCACACCTCAAGACAGGCCCCGCAACCGTGGCACATCTCGGGGAAGGCCAGCAGCACATCGCCCAAAAGGCTGATGGCCTTGAACTGGCACACGTCCGAGCACTGCCCGCAGGCGTCGCAGAGTTCCTCGTCCAGGCGCGGCACCTCCAGGAGCGCCTTGGCCGAACCTTGAATCTCGGGCTTCAGAAACAGATGGAGGTTGGGCTCCTCCACGTCCAGGTCCACGGCGGTGACCGGACCGTCCCAAACCGAGCACAGGGAGGCGGCCACCGTGGTCTTGCCGGTGCCTCCCTTGCCGCTGGCCACAGCCACGATCATCGCCGGCCGCCCCCCTTGCCGCCGCCCATGCCTCGCCCGCCGCCGCCGCCCATGCCGCGGCCGCCACCGCCGCCCATGCCGCGGCCGCCGCCGCCACCCATGCCACCGCCGCCGCCCGTGCCGCC
>JAIPEN010000026.1 GCA_021737145.1 Desulfarculaceae bacterium
TGGCCCGCCTATGGGAGGTAGTGGAGTCCCTGCACAGTGCCTCTTTGGGTGAGCCTCGGCTAGGACTGATCTATGGACCGGCCGGCCGGGGCAAGACCCGGGCGGTGGACACCCTGGCCGCCCGCACCGGCGCCGTCTATGTCTCCGCCGCCCGAGTCTGGACTCCTAACTCCATGCTCAAGACCATCCTGGCGGCTCTGGGATGTCCGGCCACCAACACCGGGGCCGGTAATCTGCTTAGGGCGGCGGAGGCCCTATCAGAACGTTTGGGGGTGCCCTCCCTGGGCAATGGCCTTTTGATCATTGATGAAGCCGACTACCTGGCCAAGGGCACCCACCCTCCTCGCACCCCTCCCTTGCTGGACACTGTTAGGGATCTGCACGATGCCTCGGGCGCCCCTATTCTCCTGGTGGGCATGAACGGCCTGGCCAAGCTATTGAGCCAATTTCCCCAATTCTGGGACCGGGTCCGCATGAGCGAGGAGTTTGCTCCTTTGGTCAGGAAGGAGGTCATCAGCCTAGCCTCGGAACTGGCTGGCCTTACCCTGGACGACCAGTCAGCCGAGCAGATCCGCCGGGCCACCAAGGGCAACTTGCGTCAGACCATTTTGCACCTTGCCCGTCTGGAGTCCCTGGCCAGAGTGGAGGGTTCCTCGCGCATCAATCCAGAATGGACCCGGCAGGTGACCACCGAGGTCGCCCGCAGTCGTCTGAGGGCCAGCGGCACTGGGCTCCGCAGGGTGAAGTGATGGTGGCCAGGATGGTCATCCAAAGGCCGGCGGTGATGATACGGAGGCATTTAAGGGAGGCAGTGGGAGAGGCCTCGGTAGGGGAATTGTACGAGCACTTGATAGATGGGGCTGGTTATACCCTTCGCCAGGTGAATCGGGCTCTGGATTATCTGGAAAAGCGGGGGGAGATCATTCTATTGCCTGATTGTCGATGCCGACAGGTGGAGGAAGCGTACAAGGGCAATGAATCAGCTACGGCCCTTCTTTGGAGGGCAGCCCATCAACTGAGCCTGCGAGGCGCTTTTTCCTCCAAAGACCTTATGCAGGTTTCAGGGATCATCCGCTGGAAGACCTATGAATGGCTGCAGAAGATGCGAAAGCGCAGCCTAATTCGGGAAGTAGGGAAATTTCGTTATCGTGTGGTAAAGGAGGCTCCCCACCGTGATGATCCGCCTACTTTTGGTTGGGCCCGCCGGGGAAAGGCCAGGGCAAGTCGGAACAAAGCCCATTAAGGCGATGTCCTTGCCAGCCACCCGGCGAAGGGGCCGGTCGGAGCCAGCGGCCCTGTCGCCGACTCCCCCTGTTTGCACCATATCCTAGCTCCCCAGGGCGGCCAGCACCTTGTCCGGCGTGGCCGGCAGGTCGGTGATGAACACGCCGATGGTGCCCTTGATCCCGTTGATCACCGCCGGGCCGGTGGGCGCCAAGCACATCTCGCCCACGCCGGTGGAGTCCAGGGTCCCGTTGGGGCGCGGGGTTTCACCAACTCGCAAAAGGCCGTTTTTCAACAGCTGCTAGAATGCTTCTTCAGGTATTTCCATAGCCGAAAGGTCCTCAGTCCTTAGGGCGGCGTGGCGCCCGAAGACGTTGGTCAGGATGTTACGGCAGAAGAACTTGGCCGATGCCACCTTGCCTTGGTAGAACACGCCGTCCGAAGAAGCCAGGGCCACGGTGGCCAGTTTCTCCCTGGCGATGAGCCCCTGCTCCAACATGAGCTTGGCCATCACCGCCTCGGCGAAGCTATCCAGGAAACGCGTGGCGAACATGGGCACCAGGGAGATGCGGCCCTGTTTGAAGTACCCGGTAAAGCGTTGGGCAAAGTCCGCCACCATGTCCACCGCTTGGCTCAGCAGCTCGAAGTCTGTCCGGAAGTCCCGATCTGCCTGGTTCTGGTTGGCAAAGGCCATCAGTTCGGCCACCCACTCCTGAAACACCTTGCCCCCCTGGGCCCCGATCTTGCGTCCCACCAGGTCCAGAGATTGGATATAGTTGGTGCCCTCAAAGATGGAGAGGATCTTCAGATCACGGGCGTACTGCTCCACCGGAAAATCGCTGCAATAGCCCGCCCCGCCCAACACCTGGATGGCATCGCGGATGAGCACCCAACCCAGGTCCGCGGGATAGGCCTTTACCAAGGGAGTGAGGATGTCCACCCGGGCCCGCGCCCTTTGGCGCTCCAGTTCGTCCGGGTCATGCTTGGCCACGTCCGAGTTGAACAAGAGGTAAGCCGCGAAAACCCGCATGGCCTCGGACCCCGCCTTGAGGTTCATGAGCATGCGGCGCACGTCCTCGTGCTGAATAATGGGGACCGCCGGACCGTTACGGTCGCTAAGGGGCGCACCCTGCACCCTCTCCTTGGCATAGATGCGGGCGGTGTCATAGGCGCTGGCCGTGATCCCGGCCGCCACCACTCCGGTGCCGATGCGGGCGTGGTTCATCATTTGGAACATCTTGGCCATGCCGCTGTGGGGCTCGCCCAAAAGGATGCCCCGGCACCCGCCGTTCTCGCCAAAGTTCATGGTGCAGGTGCTGCAAGCATGCATGCCCATCTTATGCTCGATGCCCGCGCAAAACACGTCATTAGGCTCACCCAGGGAGCCATCGGGATTAACCCAAATCTTGGGCACGACGAACAGGCTTAATCCCTTGGTGCCTGCGGGGCCGCCCTCGATGCGGGCCAGGAGCAGGTGGATGATGTTCTCGGTGAGGTCTTGCTCCCCGCCGGTGATGAAGCGCTTGACTCCTTCAATTTTGTAGATACGCGGATCGCCCGCCTCCGGGTCGGGCACCGCTTTGGTGCGCACATCCCCCACGTCCGAGCCGGCGTCCGGCTCGGTGAGGCACATGGTGCCGCCCCACACACCGGTGTACATCTTCTCCAAAAACATGGCGCGGTCTTGGTCCGTGCCGAAATTTTCTATTAGATGGCCGTTGCCCACCGTGATCCCGGAGTAGATCATCATGGACATGTTGGCCCCTCGCAAGATTTCCCCCGCCAGGCCGCCCACCACCGCGGGCAGGCCTTGCCCCCCGAACTCGGGGTTGAAGGCGGCCGCGGGCCAGCCGTTTTCGTTGAGCACCCGCCAGCATTTCTTAAAGGCATCCGGGATGCTCACCTTGCCGCCTTCATAAGTGCAGCCGATACGGTCGCCGTCCTGCAGGGCCGGCCCCAGCACCTCCTTGCCCATCTTGAGCGCCTCGTCGATGATCATGACAAATTCATCGGCCGAGAAATCCTGGTACGGCGCATAGCTGAGCAGCCGCTCCACGTCCAGATGCTCCAAGAGTACGAACTTGCTGTCCCGGCCGTCGCGACGAAAGTAGTTGACGCCCATTTTGGTCTCCCCCCGCCCGCCGCCGAGCGGGCATTTTTTATTTTCTGCCTCAAGGGCCCTGACGGATAAGGCTCACTCACTTGCCCTGGAATTTGGGCTCCCGCTTCTCGAACATGGCCTTGATGCCTTCTTGCTTGTCCTCGCTGGTGAACAACAGGCACATGACCATGGCCTCGTAGTCCAGGCCTGCCCGCAGGCCGGTCTCCTGGGAGGCATTGATGGCCTTCTTGGCCCATTTGAGGGCCAGGCTGCTTTTGGCCGCGATCTTTTTGGCCACGGCCATCACCTGCTCCTCCAGCTCCTCGGCCGGGAAGACGCCATTGACGATGCCCAGGCGCAGGGCCTCATCGGCCTTGATGAACTCGCCGGTGAAAACCAGTTCCTTGGTCTTGGCCACCCCGATCAGGCGGGACAGGCGCTGGGTGCCGCCGCCGGCGGGCATGATGCGCAGGCGGATCTCAGGCAAGCCCAGCAGAAAGCGGTCCGAGGCGTAGCGCAGGTCGCAGGCCAGGGCGAACTCCAGCCCGCCGCCCAGGCACAGGCCGTCGATCATAGCGATCACCGGCCGGTCCAGACGCTCGAACTGGGAGTAGAAGCCCTGGGCCAGGGTGTCCATGAAATTTTCCATATCCAGAGGGCTGTATTGGGCCAGCTCCTTGAGGTCGGACCCAGCCATAAAGGCCTTATCCCCGGCGCCAGATAGAATCAGGACTCTGATTTCCGGATCGGCCTTGACCCTGGCCAGCACGTCGGCCATCTCCATACGGGCTGCCCGGTTTAACGCGTTACGCACTTCGGGCCGGTTGACAATCAGGTGGCCAATGCCCTCATTAACCTTAAAGATGATGTTTTCGTATTCCATGTTCAGCTTCACCACCGTTTTGGATTGACTAGTTTATGCGAGGCACCTTGGCGCCACTCCCATCCCGCTGTCCCCGGCCCAGGTGGCAAAAGGCGATTTGTCTTGAGGCAGTGGCTACATTGATGAGCATGCCGGCGGCCCATCTTGAGCGGCGCGCCCAGGTACCAAGGGCGCGTCGCGATTCCCCGGTTTGCTCAACAGGTCAATATGGTCACCGAGCTGTTGGGCCCGGCCCCCATGGCGTGGGACAAGCCCACCCTGGCCTTTTTCACCTGCCGCTTTCCGGCCTCGCCGCGCAACTGGGTGACCAGTTCGCAGATCTGCCCCAGTCCGGTCGCGCCCAGAGGGTGCCCACGGGACATGAGCCCGCCGTCGGTGTTGACCGGCAGGGCGCCCTCCAAGCCGAACTTGCCGTCCCTGAGCAGGCCCGCGGCCTCGCCCGGCCGGCAAAAGCCCAGCTTCTCCATGCCCCACAACTCGGAGGGCACTGTCGTGTCGTAACCCTGCACGATGTTGATGTCCTCCGGTCCATAACCGGAGATCTCATAGGCCTGCTGGGCGGAGAGCTCGGCCATGCCCACCTCCGGCTTGTGCAGGAGGCTGTCCACCATGCCCGAGGGCAACATTCCGTCGCCGTACACCCCGGAGACCAGCACCGAGGCTGCCACCTTGACCCCCCGCGCCTTGGAGCGCAGCTTATCCCGGCTGCACAGCACGGCGGCCGCCGACCCATCGGCCAGGGGGCAGCAATGCAGCAGGCGCAGCGGTTCGGCCACCATGCGGGAGCCCAGCACCTCCTCCATGGTCACCGGCTTCTGGAAGCGAGCATTGGGGTTCAGTGCCCCGTTCTTGCGGTTCTTCACCGTGACTCTGGCCAGGTCCTCCTCGGTGACTCCGGTCTTTTCCATATACTCCACGGTTTCCAAGGCGTAGTTACCCACCTGGATGTTGAAGCCGCTGGCCAGCTCCCAAGGCCGGAAGGCGGTGCTGGGGATGGGACCGCGAGGCATCTTCTCCATACCCAGGGCCACCACCACGTCGTACACCTCGGAGGCCACCATCAGGTAGGCCAGGCGCAGGGCCGAACCGCCACTGGAGCAGGCGTTCTCCACGTTGACAACAGGGACGCCGGTGAGTCCAACCTCCTTGACCGCTTGGTGGCCGGAACCGGTACCCTGGTACACGCTGCCGCAAAAGGCCGCATTCACCTCTCGCCAGGACATCTCCGCGTCCTTCAAGGCCGTAAATATGGCCTCGCTGCCAAAATCGTAGCAGGCTTGGTCCTCATAGAAGCCCCACTTGGTGAGTCCGATGCCGACGATGTAAACGTCTCTCATTTCCTGCGGGTTTTTCATGGCGGCCTCCTGCTCAGGCTTTGCTTTGGAACATGAAGGTGGTCACTTCCCGGCCCTCCTGGTCGGTGTACAAGGGCCGGATCACCAACTCCACCGGGCCGCCGACTTTGATATCGTCCAGATTGTCGCTGGCGATCTGGCTTATCAAACGCACCCCTTCCGGAAGGTCCACCATGCCATAGGCATAAGGCACCGGCCCGTGGTAGAAGCCGCCGGCCGGGGCCTGCCGCACCACGGTGGCCGCGGCCAGTCTGCCCCTGGCGCCAAGGGGAACGGTCTCCAGGGTGTATTGCTGGCAATGCACGCACCAGCCCTTGGGCTTGGGCGGGAAATAAACCTCGCCGCAGCTGGTGCAACGGCTGCCCAAAAGCCTGGGGCCGCCTTCCTCAACGGCCTGACTCCAAAAGCCCTCCATCAAGGAAATCGGTTGTTTGCTGTCGTCGCTCATCGGTTGGGTTCCTCCTGATCCGGGCGCAAAAGTCTTGCCCTCGGCTGCGAGTTTCCCCGAATCATGCTTTTCTCTTGGTAAATAATTGATCGGTCGGCAGGGCCTTCCTTCGCGGCCCCCCCTAGAACAGCATGTAGCCGCCGTTAACGCTCAAGGTCTGGCCGGTGATCCAGTCGGCACGGCCGGAGCACAAGAAGCAAATGGCGTCGGCCGCATCCTGGGGCTGACCGAAACGGCGGATCAGGTAATTGGACATGAAGCTCTTTTGCAGAGCCTCAAGGGTGATGCCTTTGCGCTCGGCGATCTGAGTCTGGTATTTCCTGCCTCCGGGGGTATCCATGGCCGACAGTGCCACGCAGTTCACCCGAATGAGGTAGCGGCCCAGCTCCCGGGCCAGGGACTTGCTGAAGGCGATCACTCCGCCCTTGGCCGCCGAATACACCGGGTTGTTCACCTCGCCCACCCGGCCCGCGTCCGAAACCACGTAGACGATGCTGCCACCCTGGTTGGCGATCATGTTGTCCAGCACCGCCTTGGTTGAGTACAACGGGCCCATCAGGTTCAGGTTCAGGGCGAACTGCCAGTCTTCGGGACCCGACTTTTGAAAAGGCTTGCGCTCACCCCGCCCGGGGATGTGCACCAGGATGTCGATCTTTCCCCACGCCTCGATGGTCTTGTTGACCGCCTCGGTCACCTGGGCCTGGTTGGTCACGTCCAAGGCGAACCACAGGGCCTTTTGGCCCAGGGCCTCCACCTTGGCCGCGGTATCTTGCACCTTCTGGGCGTCCATGTCCGCCGCGGCGATATTGGCCCCATCCGCAGCCAGCATATCGGCCACCAGCACGCCGATGCCGTCGCCGCCACCGGTGAGGAATACGTTTTTACCCTTAACCATCAAATCCATTTTTTTCTCCTTTTGAGCGAATGCGGGCGCTTGGCCGCTTGCGGTAATTAATCTCGAACGGTATCCGGCCTACTTGAAGGCCGACACGCCCAAGATCTCGCGCCCCAGCAACAGCTTTTGTATCTGGGTGGTGCCCTCGGCCATGGTCAGGTGACGTACGTCGCGGAAGTAGCGCTCCATCGGGAACTCCGAGGTGTAGCCGTAGCCGCCGTGCACCTGGATGGCCATGTTGCACACCTCCACCATGGCCTCGGTGCCAAACAGCTTGGCAAAGGAGGCCTCGCGGCGGCAGTCCTTCTTCTGATCGAGCAGCCGGGCCGCATGCACGCCCAGCAGGCGGGCGGTCTCCACCTTGAGAGCCATCTGTACGATAATGTCCTGCACCATCTGAAACCCGGCGATGGCCTTGCCGAACTGCACCCGCTCCTTGGCGTAGCGGATGGAGGCGTCCAGGGCCGCCTGGCCCAGGCCCACCACCGCGAAGGTGACGTTCACCCGGCCTTCGTTAAGGCCGCTAAGAGCGATGCGCTGCCCCTCGCCCTCCTCGCCCAGGCGGTTGGCCACGGGCACCCGGCAGTCCACGAAAGCCAGCTCGGACAGGCGCGAGCAGTGCATGCCCATCTTGCGGATGTCCCGGGCCTCGAAGGGCGACTCGTCCTTATGCACCAAAAAGGCGGTGACACCCTTATTGCCGTCGGCCATCTTCACCTGGGCGTAAACCAGCACCACGTCGGCCAGGCTGCCTCCGGTGATCATGGTCTTGGTGCCGTTGATCACGTAATAATCGCCGTCGCGCTCGGCCTTGGTCTCCAGGGCGCTGGTGTCCGAGCCCACGTTGGGCTCGGTGAGGGCGAAGCAGGCCAGGTCGTCCATGGCCAGGAGCCCGGGCAGAAACTTCTCTTGCTGCTGCGCATTGCCCTTGCGCCCCAAAAGCTTGGTGACCAGGGCCGAAGAGGTGACCATGGTGCGCAGGGAGGGCCAGGTGCGGCTCAGTTCCTCCACCATCAAGGCGTAGGTCAAAAAATCCAGACCCAGGCCACCGTACTCCTCGGCCACCAAACCGCTGGCGTAGCCGTAGGGTTCCAGCATCTTGATGATGTCTTTGCCTATCAACTTGCGCCCGGTCTCGTACTCTTCCACCAGGGGCGCAATCTCGTTGTTCAAAAACTTGCGCACGCTGTCGGTGATGATGCGCTGCTCTTCGGTCAGCTCGATATTCATTGTCTGTAATACCTCGATACGAAATTAATAGGGTTAGACCACCCGCTCGCCTTGCAGGCGCTCTATCTCTTGGGTCCGGAAGCCAAAGCGGCTCAGCAGATCCAGGGTGTCGCCGCCCGGTTCCGGGGGTGGCGCGGGAACCGGCGGGTTGGTCCGCGAAAAGCGGGGGGCCGGAGCCGCCTGCATCACGCCCTCTATCTCCACAAAGGTCCCGCGAGCGCGGTTGTGGGGATGTTCAGGCGCCTCGTACAAACCCAGCACCGGCGCGAAGCAAACGTCATGCTCTTCCAGCAGGCGGCACCACTGCTCCCGGGTCTTCTGCCTTACCTTGGCCGCGATCCTGGCCTTGAGTTCACCCCACGTTTGCTTGTTGCGTTGCTCGGAAAGCTCCACGCCCTCTATTTCCAGGAGCCTGAGCATTGTTGCGTAGAACTGGGGCTCGATTGAGCCAAGGGATATGTAGAGACCGTCGGCGGTCTCATATGTATCGTAAAAGGGAGCCGCGCCGTCCAGGGCATTGTCCTCCCGCTCCAAGCTCCAACGCCCCGCGGCTACATACCAATGGATCATGGACAGAAGGGAAGCGGCCCCATCCACTATGGCCGCGTCGATCACCTGGCCTTGGCCCGAGCGCTCTCGCTCCAGCAGGGCGCAGACCATGCCGAATGCCAGGTACATGCCGCCGCCGCCGAAATCTCCCACCAGGTTCAAGGGAGGCACCGGCCTCTGGTCGCGCCGGCCCATGCAGTTGAGGGCCCCGCTGAGGGCGATGTAGTTGATGTCATGCCCGGCCCGCTGGCTGAGGGGGCCCTCCTGGCCCCAACCGGTCATGCGGCCGAATATCAGGCGGGGGTTTCGCGCCAGACACTCGGTGGGGCCCAGGCCCAACTTTTCCATGACCCCGGGCCGGAATCCCTCGATCAGCCCGTCGGCCTGCTCCACCATCTTTAGGATCACTCCGGCGGCCAGGGGATGCTTAAGGTCGATGGCCAGGGACTTCTTGCCCCGGTTCAGCACGGCGGTGCGGGACTCGGCCGTCGGCGCCGC
>JAIPEN010000004.1 GCA_021737145.1 Desulfarculaceae bacterium
TGGCCTTGGGGGCCATCCTGCAGCTCACCGGGGTGGTGAGCAAGCGGGGCCTGGAAAAAGCCCTTTTGGCCCGGGTGCCGCCTGGCACCGACGCGCTGAACAAAAAGGCCCTCGCCGCCGGCGTAAAGCTGGCCAAGGACTGGCTGGGCTCGGGGCATCCCCAAGCGGCCGAGGTCAGCGCGGCGGATTTGTAGCGCCAGGCGCTCCGGTCTGTTAAGACCACTGGGCATGACGCCCTCTTCCCATACCCATGAACCGCCTTTGGTGGAGCTGGAGCAGGTTGGCTGCGCCCTGGGCGGCCAGCCGGTGTTGCATGATCTGACCTGGCGTCTGTCGCCCGGGCAGCACTGGGCCGTGCTGGGGGGCAACGGCGCGGGCAAGAGCACCTTTCTGCGCCTGGTGCGCGGCGAACTCTGGCCCCTGCCCGAGAGCCGCCAGCGCCGCCGCTATCTGGTGGAAGGCCGCGTCACCACCAGCCCCCTGTCCTTCCGGGAACACACCAGCCTGGTTTCCAGCGAACTACTGGCCCGCTATCAACACCAAAACTGGAGCCTCAACGGCCTGGAAGTGGTGGTGAGCGGGCTCACCGGCGGCCATCTGCTATATTCCGTCCCCGCCCCGGTGCAGTGGGAACGGGCCCAGGAGGTGCTGGAGCGCCTGGAGCTCACCCACCTGGCCGAGCGTGACATCCTCACCATGTCCCAGGGCCAGGCCAAGCAGGTGCTCATCGCCAGGGCCCTGATCAACCGGCCCCGCCTGCTCATCCTGGACGAGCCCTGCGAGGGCCTGGACGCGGCCTCCCGGACCCGGCTGCTGGCCATGCTGGGCAAGGTGATGGCCCATGGCGGCACCCAGGTGCTCTACGCCACCCACCGGGGCAGCGAGCTGGCTCCGGGCACCAGCCACGCCATGATCATGGAGCATGGGGCCATCAAGGCCCAGGGGCCCTTGGCCGAGGTGTTGGACCAGGGGGGAGCCGACCTGGCCCCGCCCGCCGTGACCCGGGAACATATCCCCTCCCCGGCCATGGCCAACAACGACCCCTTTTTGGTGCGGGTGGAGGCTCCCGAGGTTTACGTGGAGCACCAGCTCATCCTGCGCGGCCTGGACTGGGAGATCCAGCCGGGAAGCAACTGGCTGGTGCTGGGGCCCAACGGCGCGGGCAAGACCACTCTGTTGCGCCTGCTGGCCGGTGAGCTTCGCCCCGCCCTGGGCGGCTCGGTGGCCTGGTTCGGCCGGGGCGGCCGCCGCAATTTGCAAGACCTGCGCACCCGGGTCAGCCTGGTCTCGGCCGCCTGGCAGACCCGGCACATGCACTCCCAGAGCGGGGTGGAAACCGTGGCCTCTGGGCTGAGCGGCAGCGTGGGCCCGGTGCGCGAGCCCGACCCGGCCCACCATCAGGCGGCCCGCGCCTGGCTGAAGCGTCTGGGCCTGGAAGAGCTGGGCGAACGCGACATCACCACCCTGTCCTATGGCCAGCTTCGCAAGCTCCTGATCGCCCGGGCCATGATCAATCAGCCCCGCCTGCTGCTCTTGGACGAGCCCCTGGCCGGGCTGGACGCGCCGGCCCGGGCCGAGGTGGGCGCCCTGCTGGCCCGGCTGGCCGGGGAAGGCGCCACCCTGGTGGGAGTTAGCCATTACCCCGGCGAGATGCTGCCCTACATGAGCCACGTGGCCCTCATGGACCAGGGGCGCATGGTGTTCCAGGGCAGCGCGGCCCAATACCTGGCTGCCCACGGTTCCCTGGCTTGACAAGCCCCCGCCTCCGCCAACACCATTAAATAACAGCATCCCCAACCACCCCCGCGCCAGGAGAGACGACCATGAGCCTTCCCAAGCCTTACACCGATTTCATGGAAAATTTTCCCCAGGTGGCCGAGACCCTGGAAACCCTGGGCGTCCAGTGCAAGCAGGGCGGGCCCCTGGACGAGCGCTCCGGCCGCCTGGTCAAGCTGGGCGTGGCCGTGGCCCTGGTCTCGCGGGGGGCGGTGAAGAGCCAAGCCCGCCGGGCCCTGCAAAACGGGTTCAGTGTGGAGGAGCTGCGCCACGCGGCCCTGCTGGCCCTGCCCACCATCGGCTTCCCCTCCATGATCGCCGCCTTGGGCTGGATCAACGAGGTGGCCGGTGAGCTGGCCTGAGCGCGCCTGAGCCGGCAACGCCTGTGTCAAAACCTTGCCTCTCGCGCTGAGGCTGGTACAATCGGAAATCCTGTTGGCCCGTCGTCTAACGGCAGGACGTCAGCCTTTGGAGCTGATTATCTAGGTTCGAATCCTGGCGGGCCAGCCAAACAACACCAAGGGGCTTGCCGTTATGGCTGGCCCCTTTTTTTGTCGCCAGGACATGGCCGGAGACCTGGACGAGGACCACATGGCTTCCGAAGATTTCGCCCAATGGCTTAGGCATGAACCGCTGATACTGACCGAGTTCGCCATTAACGAGCGCATCAGACGCGACCCGGGCCTGGGGGAAGATTCCACGGTGGGCATTTCCCTGCTTTTGCTCAGCCAGCAGGGCCGCGAGATCCTGGCTCGGATATACCGGGAATATTTGCTTCTGGCGGCAAAGGCGTCCCTGCCCATGATCATCGAAGCGCCCACCTGGCGGATCAACCGAGTCAGGTGCCGCCAGGCCGGGATCGACCCCGGCGACATGAACCAGAGGGCGGTGGATTTCGTGAGGGGATTGGCCAGCGAAATCCCCGGCGCCAGGGTGGTGGTGGCCGGGCTGATGGCCCCTGCCGGTGACGCCTACGAGCCCGGGGAAGCCCTGCAAGAGGAAGAGGCCTTTGCCTTTCACCAGGAGCAGGCCTCGGCCCTGGCCAAGGCAGGGGCGGATTTTCTGCTGCCCGCCACCCTGCCGGCGCTAGGCGAGGCCAAGGGCCTGGCCAGGGCCTGCGAAACCAGCGGCCTGCCCTATCTGCCCGGCCTGGTCCTGGGCCAGAACGGCCGCATGCTCGACGGCACATCACTGGCCAGAGCCATGGATGAAATAGATGCCTGCGTGAATAACCCGCCGCCCGGTTACATGATCATCTGCACCCATCCCAACAAGGTGTCGCGGGCCTTGACCGAGCAGGGGCCTCTGCCCCGGCTCATCGGCCTGCAGGGCAATGCCAGCGAGCTGTCTCCCGAGGAACTCGACAGCCTGGATCACGTGGACCAGGGCGACCCCGAGGACTTCGGCGCCAGGTTGGCGGATCTGCACCTCACCCATGGCATGCAAATCCTGGGCGGCTGCTGCGGCACCGACGGCCGCCACATGAAGGCCTTTATCCAGGCCCTGGCCAAGGGTTGATAAGCTGAAGACAGCAGCGCGACGACATTATGCGGGCCGCCCGGGAATCTCCCAGGCGGCCCGCTTCGGGTTGGGCGGGTGGATCGCGGCGCGGTTTGCCCGGGCCGGGAGCCCTCTCGATAGCTCCCGGTCCTGGCGGGCTTACCGTCGCGGAGGAATCCCCATTCCCCCCTCACCGCGATCCGGGCCCTTCATTACTTGCGCCTCGCATAAGACTGGGAAGGCATGAGCCGGGCAAAGACCCTGACGCGCTCCCGGCGGGCCCGCTCGGCCGCGGCCTCCTGCTCGGCCCGCGCCGCGGCCGCCTCGGGCCGCTCCACCACCATGGTCATGCCCGCGCAGAACACCAGCAGGATGCCGGCCGCCAGATAGGCCACGTTGAAGGTGCCGGTGGAGGCCACGATCATCTGGGACACCCGGGGCAGGATGAAGCCGCCCACCCCCCAGGCCGAAAAGAGAATGCCGTAGTTGACCCCGAAGTTCTTCAGGCCGAAGTAGTCCTTGCAGGCCGAGGGGAACAGGCTGAGGTTGGTGCCGTAGTTGAAGCCGATGAGGCAGGCCGCGATTACCAGCACCACTATCTGCTGCTTGCCCATCATGAACAGGCTGAACATGATCAGGGCCTGGAAGGTGAGCATGATGCACAAGGTCTGGGTGCGCCCGATCTTGTCGGACAGGGTGCCGGCCACTACCCGGCCGCCCGCGTTGCCCACCGCCATCAGGGCCACCACCACCCAGGCGTACTCGCCCATGGAGGCCTTGGCCATGCCGGCCACGTTGCCGATGATCATCAGGCCCGCGCCGGAGGCCACCGCGAAGATGAACCAGAGCAGCTGGAAGTTGCGGTTGCGGATCATCTCCATGGGCATGAAATCGATTCCCGAGGACTTGGCCGCGGCCGCCTCGGCCTTGGGGGCGCTGGTCTCGGCCGGCTTGAAGCCCGCCGGCGGGTTGACCAGGAACTGGGCCAGCAAGCAGACCACCACCATGAAGCCGCCGCCAAAGACCAGCATGGCGCTGGAAAGGCCGTAGTTGCCGATGAGGTAGTTGGCCATGGGGGCGATGTACACCGAGGCCAGGCCGAAGCCCGAGACCACCAGCCCGGCGATGAGCCCGGTTTTGGAGGCTGGGAACCACTTGAGGGCCGGCGGGGTGGCCGAAGCGTAGCCGAACCCCAGGCCCGCGCCGGTCATGACCCCGAAGCCCAGCACCCAGGAGGCCAGGGAGGTGCTCTGGCTGATCCACATCAGGCCCAGGCCGGTGAGCACTCCGCCGATCATGGCGGTGAGCTTGGGGCCCACCCGGTCCTGCACCCGGCCCGCGATCACCATGGTGAAGGCGAAGACCAGGCAGCAGACCGCGTAGGGGTCGTTGAGCGAGGCAAGGCTCCAGTCGAAACGGCCGTCGCCGGCCATGATGGATTCCTTGATGGCCAGCTTGAAAATGCTCCAGGTGTAGAGAATGCCCAGGGCCAGGTTAATGCCCAACCCGGCCATGGTGACGCTCCATCCCCGGTTCCGGTTCTGTGCCATGCTCGTCCCTCCTCGCCTTGCTCTCCACGGTTTAATTCTTTTGCCCCTAGAGCAAAGCAAGCGGCATGCCAGGTGTGGCATGTCTAGCTTTGGCATTTATTTTCGGGATGTTACCTGAATGGCCTTCTACCGGAGGCCCGCGAAAAGGGAGCCATTGTAGAGGAATTGCCACCTGAAAATAGAAGATCTTCTACTTTTACGGCGCGCGCCCTAGTCGCCCAGGAGCTTTTTCTTGCGGTAGCGGAAGGTGTGATAGTTCATGCCCAGCAGCTCGGCGGCCTTGCTCTCGTTGCCCTGGCTCATCTGAAGGGCGCGCTCAAAGTAACGCCGCTCGGTGTCGCGCATGACCTCTTCCAAGGCCAGGCCGCCCTGTTCCAGCTCCGGGAGATCCTGCCCGCCCGCTCCCGAGGCGTCCCCTCCCCCTTGGTCCAGGTCGGCCGGCCCGAGAAGGGGCTCCCGGCCCATGAGCACCCCCCGCTCGATCACCGCCTTCAGCTCGCGCACGTTGCCCTGCCAGGCGCGGCCCTGCAACCAGGCCTCGGCCTCGGGATCCATGCCGGTGAAGCAACGGTCGTACTTCTGATTGAACTCGTGCAGGAAATGGCGGGCAATGGGCAGGATGTCCTCGGGCCTTCGTTGCAGAGACGGCAGCTCCACCTTGACCATGGCCAAGCGGAAGTACAGGTCCCGCCGGAACGAGCCCTGGTCCATCATTTCTTCCAGATCGCGGTTGGTGGCCGACACCACCCGGGCCTCAGCCCGATGGGGCTCTGACGAGCCAACCCGGTAATACTCACCCGCGTCCAGAAACCTGAGCAGCTTGGCCTGGGCCTCCAGGCTCAGCTCGCCCACCTCGTCCAAAAACAGGGTGCCGCCCGCCGCCTTTTCGATGAGCCCGGCCTTGCCGCCGGGCTTGGCCCCGCTGAAGGCCCCGGCCTCGTAGCCGAACAGTTCGCTCTCCACCAGCTCGGCCGGGATGGCCGCGCAGTTCAGGGTGACCAGGGGGCCCTGGAAATTGGGGCTTTGATAGTGGATGGCCCCGGCGATCAGCTCCTTGCCGGTGCCGGTCTGTCCCAGGATGAGCACCGGCACGTCCGGGCTCGCCGCCACCCGGGTCACGAACTCCATCACGTTCTGGATGGTGTTGCTCTCGCCGATGAACAGGGGCAGGTTCTCCTCCAGATAGCGCTTCTGGATGGCCCGCACCTCCTTGCGCAGGCGGATGGTCTCCAGGGCGTTGGCGATCTTGCTCTTGAGGGTCTCCAGATGCAGGGGCTTGACCACGTAGTCGTGGGCCCCGGAGCGCATGGCGCCGACCACGGTGTCCACGTCCTCGTAGGCGGTGATCATGATGAACAGCACCTCTGGCGCGATTCGCCGGATGCGGCGCATGCACTCCACCCCGTCCATGCCCGGCAGGCCGATGTCCTGCAGGATCAGGTCCGGAGCTTCCCGTTCCACCGCGGCCACGGCCTCCTCGCCGCTGGCAAAGGTCCGCACCTTGTATTCGGTGAGCCCCAGCTCGGCCGCGTCCCGGATGGACTCCTCATCGTCCACCACGAATATGCTGTAGGTGATCATGCGCTATTCCTAACCATGGCTGTCATAACCATAGTACACGTCCACCGGGATGCTGATGGTGAACAGCGCCCCGCCCCAGGGGCTGGCCTGCACGCTCAGGCCGCCCCCGTGGTCGCTGATGATACGGTGGCACAGGCTCAGGCCGATGCCCAGGCCGTCCTTGCGCTCGGTGAAAAAGGGATCAAAGATGCGCTCGGCGATCTCCACCGGCACCCCGGGGCCGGAGTCGGCCAGCTCGATGACGATGCGCTCCTTGTCCAGGGATGAGCTCAGCAGGATGCGCTTGTCCTGGGGCCAGTCCTTGAGGGCCTGCACCGCGTTGGTCATCAGGTTGAGCAGCACCTGCTCCAAAAGCTGGGCGTCCACCAAGCACAAAGGCAGGTTCTTGGCTAGCCGGGTGTCCAGGGAGATGCCCGCCTTGCGCAGGGTCACGCTGGACAGTTCCACCACCCCCATGATCACCCGGTTCACCTGCACCCAGGCCAGACGGGGCGCGCCTGGCCGGGCGAAGTCCAACACCTGCTTGATCACCGTCTCGATCTTGGCCGAGGCGGCCTTTAGCTTGTCCAGGATCTCGCCCCGGCGGGGGTCGCCGGGCTCCAGGGCCTCCAGGGCGCTCAAGTACATGTTGAAGCCGGAGAGGGGGTTGCGGATCTCATGGGCCATGCCCGCGGCGATGCGGCCCAAGGAGGCCATCTTGTCCTGCAAGCGCACCAGGTGCTCCATCTCCTTGCGCTTAGTGATGTCCTCCTGGCTGCACAGGATGCCTCGCACCTCGCCGCCCGGCTCGCGCAGGGGGATGCGGCTCACGTCCATCCAGCGGGCCCCGCCCTGGGCCTGGCTCTGGCGCTCGATCTCGTGCAGCTCGGCCTGGCCCGAGTCCATCACCTCCTGCTCCTTGCGCCGCTGCTGCTCAGCCTCATTTTGGTCCCAGGGCACCTGGCGGTCGCTCATGCCCACGATCTGGGCCGAGTCCTCCAGCCCGGCCTGGGCCGCGAAGCCCTGGTTGCAGCCCAGATACACCCCCTGCTTATCCTTCCAAAAAATGAGCTGGGGGATGTTGTCCATGACCAGCTCCAGCATGCCCTGGGAGTGGCGCAGGCCGTATTCGGCCATGCGGCGGCGGCGCTCGGAGCGCACGCCCTCCTGCACCATGAAAAACACCAGCAGGGCCACCACCGCCAGGATGATCAGGGCGATGGTGGTCAGGCGCCCGGTCATGCCCTCGATCTCGGCCCGCACGTCCTCCAGGTAGATGCCCGTGCCCACCACCCAGCCCCAGGGCTTGAACAGCTTCACGTAGGACACCTTGGGCACGATGTGATTGGGGTCGTCCTGCCACTGCCACAGGTAGTCCACGTACCCGGCCCCGTCTTTTTTCACGGTGGCCACCACGTCCTGAAACACCCGCTTGCCCGAGGGGTCGCTGAACCCGGAGATGTCCGCACCCTCCAGATCCTCGCGATAGGGGTGCATGACCATGCGCGGGGTGAGGTCGTTGATCCAGAAGTAGTCCTTGCCGCCGGTTCCGAAGCGCTGGGCGCGCAGCTGGGCCTTGGCCAGGTCTTGGGCCTGCTTTTGGTTGACCACCCCCTGCTCTTCCAGGGTGTGGTAGTGCTCCAGGGTGTTCCAGGCCATCTGGGTGAGGCCCTGGGAGGTCTCCCGCTTGCGCTCAAGAACCAAGTCCTCGAAGCCGGGCAGGATGATGAAAAAGATGGCAATGGTGAAAAGGATGATGGTGAGCACCGCGGGGATCACCAGGCGCAGGGAGATGGAGAACCAGGCGGAGCCGGTCTTGTCGCCCAGGGGTGAGAAAGGAGGCTGTGCGCTCATGCTCAAAGACCTCGGGTTGCGCGGTCGGGTCCAGGGCCGCGGGAAAGCCCCTTCTTTGTATCACAGATCAGGGTGGTGGGTGAGCCGGGTGTTGGGGGGAAGAAGGAGAGGTTTGGAATGAAGGGGCGGGTTGGCTGGTGTGGCGGGAGGAGCGGCGCAACGGCGTGGCCACTTCCTGGCGGACCGAGATTGCTCCGCTTGGCTCGCAACGACAAAGCGTTGGGCCATTGCGAGGAGCGGCTTTGCCGCGACGCGGTAATCTCTGCCTGAAAGAGACGCTCTGCAAAATAACAAAGGGCGGGGATCGGCCCCGCCCTCGTTGCTTCTTTTTTAAGAACTTTCCCTAGTGCCGCACCATCAGCGCCTTGACCGCATCTTCCAGGCCGTCCAGGGTCAGGGGGAACATGGGGAACACCTTGCGGATGGTGGTGATGGTGGGGTGCTGCCAGGCCCGCTCGGGCATGGGGTTGAGCCACACGCAGTAGCGGAAGTGGTCGGCGATGCGCTGCAGCCACTCCAGGCCCGGGATGTCGTTGTGGTAGTAGAAGTCGATGGCTCCGCCCACGCTCACCAACTCCGAGGGGGACATGAAGGCGTCGCCCACGATGATCACCTTGTAGTCGCCGGACAGGTTGTGCAGCAGGCTGGCGGTGGGCTCGTCATCGGAGGTATAGATGTCCTTGTACAGGTCCTGGTACACGCAGTTGTGGAAGTACAGGGCCTTGAGGTCGCGGAAGTGGCTCATCTGATGGGCCGCGCTGAACAGGCGGTCCACCAGGCGGGCGTAGGGGTTCATGGAGCCGCCCGAGTCCATCAACAAGAGCACCCGCACCGTGTTCTTGCGCTCGCGGGTGAACACCAGCTCGATCTCGCCGCCCTCCTTGCAGGTCTTGTCAATGGTGGCGTCCAGATCTAAAAAGTCCTCGGGCCCTTCCTTGGCAAAGCGCCTGAGCTTCTTTAGGGCCATCTTGACCTGCCGCACGTCCAGGGTCACGTCGGTGCGATAGTTCTTGAAGCGCCGCGCCGCCGCGATCTGCACCGCCCGGCCGCCGCCGCCCGGCCCGCCGATGCGGATGCCGGCCGGATTGGCCCCGGAGTGGCCAAAGGGGCTGGTGCCGCCGGTGCCGATCCAGCGCCCTCCCCCGTCGTGGCGCTCGTCCTGCTCTTCCAGCCGCTTCTCCAACTCCCTCAAAAGCTCGTCCAGGTCCATCTGCTTGATCTTGGCCATGGCCTCCTCGTCCAGCTCCAGCCGGTTGAGAGGGTCGGCCAGCCAGTCCATAATCTCCTGGCGAATGTCCGGAGGCAGCTCCGCGTCCTTGAACACGTGGGCGAATGCCTGGTCGTACTGGTCGTAATAGGCCTCGGACTTGATGAGGATGGCCCGGGCCAGGTGGTAGAAGTCGGTGAGGCTGCCCTGGGCATAGCCCTGGTCCATGGCCTGCATCAGGGTCATCCACTCGGTGATGGAGACCGGCACCTTGAGGGTGCGCAGGGTGTAGAAGAGGTTTAGGAACATCAGCCTGGCCTTTTCCCTAGCCCTTGGGGGCCGCTCCGCCCAGCTCCGCGTGGCGCGGGCAGCTCACCAGATGGTCGTTGACCATGCCGGTGGCCTGCATGTGGGCGTAGATGATGGTGGGCCCCACGAAGTTCATGCCCCGCTTTTTAAGGTCCTTGCTGATGCGCCGGGAGGTCTCGTCCTGGGCCGGCACCTCGCCCGGGCTCTGAAAAGCGTGCTGCACCGGCTCGTGCTCCACAAAGGACCAAATGTACTGGTCAAAGGAGCCGAACTCCTCTTGGATGGCCAAGAAGGCCCGCGCATTGGCCTTGGCCGCCTCGATCTTCCTGCGGTTGCGCACAATGCCCGCGTCTTTCATCAGGGCCTCGATCTTGTCCGCTCCGTAGGCCGCCACTTTGTGGGGATCGAAGTTGTCGAACGCGGCCCGGAAATTCTCCCGCTTCTTCAGGATGGTAAACCAGCTCAGCCCGGCCTGGAAGCCCTCCAAAATAAGCATCTCGAAGTGGCGGCGCTCGTGGTGCAGGGGCACGCCCCACTCGCGGTCATGGTAGTCCTGGTAAAGGGGGTCGTCGCCAGCCCAAGGGCAACGCGGCATCGCCTGGTCCCGGCCCCTAGTAGCGCGAACGCAGGCCCATGCGGGCCGCGGGGCCGCCCCGGGTCAGGGCCGCGTCCAGGATCTCCATGTCCTGTTCCTTCTTGATCAGGGCCCCGGCGAAAGGCAGCTCCTTGGCCACCTTGTCCGGGCTCATGCCGCCGGCCAGAAGGGCCTGGATCCAGTCCAGCAGCTCGCTGGTGGAGGGCTTCTTGCGGAAGCCCTCTATCTGCCTGAGCCAATAGAAGCGCTTGAGCACCTCTTTGAGCAGCTTCTTTTCCAGGTCCGGGTAGTGCACCCCCACGATGTCGGTCATGAGCTTCTCTTCCGGGAACTCGATGTAGTGGAACACGCAACGCCTCAGGAAGGCGTCGGGCAGCTCCTTTTCCGAGTTGGAGGTGATCACCACGATGGGGCGCTGCTTGGCGGCGACGGTCTGGTCGGTCTCCGGGATGTGGAAGCGCATCTCGTCCAGCTCGTTGAGCAGGTCGTTGGGGAACTCCAGATCCGCCTTGTCCACCTCGTCGATCAACAGCACCACCCGCTCGTCCACGTCAAAGGAGCGGCCCAGTTGCCCCAGGTGGATGTAGTTGCTGATGTCGCTCACGTCGCCGGTGCCGAAGCGCGAGTCATTGAGGCGCTGCACCGTATCGTATACGTAGAGCCCCTCGCTGGCCTTGGTGGTGGATTTGATGTTCCACACCAGCAGTTTTTTGCCCAGGCCCCGGGCGATGTTGTGGGCCAGGAGCGTCTTGCCGGTGCCGGGCTCGCCCTTGACCAGAAGAGGCCGGCCCAGGGCTATGGAAACGTTGACCACGTCCCTCAGCTCGGGCGAAACGATGTACTTGTCAGTGCCTGTAAAGCGGTCGAACTCGGCGGACATCTGGCGGCTCCTTGCAATCTGGCTGCGGGCGGATACGCGCCTTAACGGCGCAAGTAGCTACAATGTAACACGTTCAGGCTTTTAATCAAGGCCCGCCCGACCCAAGGCTTGCGCCTTGACTTGACTGCGGTGGCCTTCGTATGATGTAACTACTTTGTAGCTACCACCGGGGCGGGTCAACTCCCCGTCATGCCTGGTCAAACCCGCCCGCCCCACCAGCCACCCACCAGGGGCTCTTGCTCCCCGCCATGCAGGAGGTTGCCCGTGCTCGGCATCGCTAGCCCGGAATTGGCCTTGGCCTATATCCTGTGCATCGCCGCCTCGGTGCTCTGTATCATCTACGGCATCATCAAATGGAACGACAGCGGCCCGCTCACCGAAGAGCTTAGGGATCTGGACCAGTGGGCTCCCGGTCCCCAGGACGACTAAGCCGTAAACCCGCCGCCCGGCCTCATCGCCGGAAACTCAGGCTCTAAGGAGGCACGATGACCGTCAAGATCATTCTGGCTCTGCTCTATTTGGGCGTGGTCTTTTATCTAGGCTACA
Organism: Desulfarculaceae bacterium; assembly: GCA_021737145.1. Lineage (GTDB taxonomy): Bacteria > Desulfobacterota > Desulfarculia > Desulfarculales > Desulfarculaceae > Desulfoferula. The sequence continues at coordinate 11,778 of JAIPEN010000004.1, forward strand.
AAGGCTGGCGCGAAACCCGCCAGGCCAGCGACTACATGCTGGCCGGCCGCCAGATGAACCCCTTTGTCATGGCCATGAGCTACGGGGCAACCTTCATCTCCACCTCGGCCATCATCGGCTTTGGCGGAGCGGCCGCCCTGTTCGGCTTCCCTTTGCTGTGGCTCACCTTTCTCAACATTTTCGTGGGCATCTTCTTGGCCATGGTGTTCTTTGGCAAGCGCACCCGGCGCATGGGGTTGGCCCTGGACGCCCACACCTTCCCCGAGCTCATGGGGAGGCGCTATGACTCGCGCTTCGTCCAGGGCTTCGCGGGGCTGATCATTTTCCTGTTCATCCCGGTCTACGCGGCGGCGGTGCTCATAGGCATCAGCCGCATGATCGAGGTGGGCCTGGGCATCAACTACTACGTGGCCCTGCTGGCCTTTGTGGGCATCCTGGCCCTGTACGTGATCACCGGCGGGCTCAAGGCGGTGATGTACACCGACGCCTTCCAGGGCAGCCTCATGTTCATCATGATGCTCATCCTGATCGTGGCCACCTACTATCTCCTGGGCGGGGTCACCGACGCCCACCAGGCGCTCACCGACCTGGCCCCCCAGATGCCGGCCAAGCTCAAGGCCGGAGGCATGCTGGGCTGGACCCAGGGAGCGGTGCCCTTCAGCCCCCTGTGGCTGGTGATCTACACCACCATCATCTACGGGGTGGGCATCGGCGTGCTGGCCCAACCCCAGCTCGCGGTGCGCTACATGACCGTGGCCAGCGACCGCCAGCTCAACCGGGCGGTGCTGTTCGGCGGCATCTTCATCATCATCATGACCGGGGTGGCCTTTGTGGTGGGCGCCCTGTCCAACGTGGTGTTCTTCAAGCATCTGGGCAAGATCGCGGTGGCCGTGGCCGGGGGCAACATCGACAAGATCATCCCCATGTACATCACCCAGGTAATGCCCGACTGGTATGAGATCCTCTTTTTGCTGGGCATGTTCGCGGCGGCCATGTCCACCCTGTCCAGCCAGTTCCACGTGGGCGGCACCAGCCTGGGCCGCGACTTTTACGAAAAAGGCATGGGCAGCCGGGGCCGGGCCGGCCTGGGGGTCACCCGAGCCGGGGTGGGCATCACCATTTTGGTCACCCTGATCTGGGGCCTGTTCCTGCCGCCGTCCATCATCGCCCTGGCCACCGCCTTTTTCTTCGGCCTGTGCGCCGCCTCTTTCCTGCCGGCCTATTTCCTGGGCCTGTACTGGAAGGGCATGACCCGCGCCGGGGCCATCGTTTCCATGGTGGGCGGATTTGCCACCAGCTTCTTCTTCCTGTTGTTCGTGCACACCAAGGAGTCCGCGGCCATCGGCCTGTGCAAGGCCGTGTTCGGGGTGGACAGCCTGGCGGCCGGAGCGGTCAAGGGCTCGGGATGGTGGCTGTTGCAGTTCACCGATCCCAACATCATCGCCCTGCCGGTGTCGCTGGTGCTGGCCCTGGTGGTCAGCTGGTTCAGCGCCAAGATGGATCAAGAGCACTTGCGGCTTTGCTGGCGCAACCTTTAGAATGTCCTGAGCCTTATCGCCGGGCGCCGGCCTAGGCTGGCGCCCGGTTACCTTTTTGCCAGGGAGCAATTCTCATGACCGAACAGGAAAGCGGCGGCACGCCCAAACTGGATATCGGCGCTCCCAGCACCCCGCCTCAAGACAAGGGATCCTCGCCCTGGCCCTGGATACTGGCCCTGCTGGTCATCCTGCTTGCCGGGGGAGCCCTGTACTACTTCTGGGGAGACCTGAACCCCGCCCAAGACACCGGCGCGACCAAGGCCAAGAGCGAGCAGGCCCAGGACGCCGGCGCGGCCGCCACCGGCCAGGCCGGCGGAACCATCAAGCTGGACGGCAGCCAGAAGTCCGAGCAGGATCTTCGCAAGAAGCCCTACGGCCTGGACAAGTCGGTGGACGCCGTGGCCCGCAGCGACGAGAGCATCCAGGTGGGCAATAAAAAAGTCCCGGTGGAGGAGCTGGAAAAGAAACTGGTGGTCGAGCAGCGGGGCGAGATGCGCGAAAAGTCCCTGCAGGACAAGAAGGTCAGCGCCTGGGGAGTCTATCTGGTCCGTCCCGGCGACAGCCTGTGGCGCATCCACTACCGCCTGCTGCGCGAGTATCTGCGCAACCGCAAGGTCAAGCTGGCTCCCTTTGCCGACCAGCCCTCCTCCCAGGGCTACTCCTCTGGCGTGGGCAAGGTGCTCAAGTTCGCCGAGCACATGGTGGGGGTCTACAACCTGCGCACCGGCCACATGAGCAAGAATCTCAACTTGCTGGAGCCGGGGCAAAAGGTGGTGGTGTTCAACCTCAGCGAGATCTTCGGCCAGCTGGACAAGGTCAACCCCAACGAGATAAACGGCATCATGTACGACGGCCGCGTCCTGTTCTTTCCCAAGCCGGAAAAGGTGGAGGTTTCCACCAAGGAGCTGGCCCCTCCGGGCAAGACGCCTCCTCCGGCCACCCGACTGCCCAAGGAGTAAACCCTATGCCACTGGGCGTGGTGCGCGACCCCGTCTTCCGCGAGCATGACACCGGGCCTTATCACTGCGAAGTGGGCGACCGGCTGGCGGCCATAGACCAGGCCATAGAGCAATGGGAAGGCCGCGATTGCCTGGAGGCCCTTCCCCTGCGCCCGGCCACCGAGGAGGAGCTCAAGCGGGTGCACCACCCCAGCCACCTGTCGCGCATCGCCTCCACCGCCGGGCGGGCCATGGACCTGGACCCGGACACCATCTGCTCCCCCCGATCCCACGAGATAGCCCTGCTGGCCGCCGGCAGCCTGATCGACCTTTGCGACGCGGCCCTGAGCGGCGAGGTGGATCACGGCTTCGCCCTGGTGCGCCCGCCGGGCCACCACGCCACCACCACCCGGGCCATGGGCTTTTGCCTGTACAACAACATTGCCGCCGCCGCCGCCCACCTGATCACCCAGCGCGGACTGAACCGGGTGCTGATCGTGGATTGGGACGTGCACCACGGCAACGGCACCGAGGACATCTTTTACGCCGAGCCCCGGGTGACCTACTTCTCCACACACCAGTCGCCCCTGTACCCGGGCACCGGCCAGGTGGGGGCCGTGGGCCATGGCGCGGGCCAGGGCCGCAACCTAAACGTGCCCCTGTCCCCGGGCCGGGGCGATGTGGAGCACCTGGCGGCCTTCCACCACATCCTGGCGCCGGTGGCCCAGAGCCTCATGCCCGAGTTCATCCTGGTTTCGGCCGGCTTCGACGCCCACCGGGAAGACCCCCTGGGCTCCATGATGATCGATTCCAAGGGCTTCGCCGCCCTGACCCAGGTGCTGGTGGAGCTGAGCCGGGAGTTTTGCCCCGGCAAGGTGGTCATGGCCTTGGAGGGCGGCTACAACCAGGCCGCCCTGGGCCGGGCGGTGGTTGCCGTGTTGCGGGCCCTGAACGGCAGCCGCGAGGACGAGCTCATCGACCAGGCCGCGGGCGCGGACATGCCCGCTGAAGTGGAACGGGCCATGCAGACCGCGGGCAACTTCTGGAGGCTCGCCTGAGCCGGGGGCTTGTTGCCCATCACGCTGCCGCGTGATAAAAACAAATTCTCTTACAAGCGCCCTTGGAGGCTGGCATGAAGATTACCGCCGAGGAGGTGGCCCACGTGGCCGCCCTGGCCCGGCTCAGGCTGAGCGATCAGATGAGCGCCAAGCTCACCGAGCAACTCAACGACATCCTTACGGCCATGGACAAGCTGGCCCAACTGGACACCAGCGGGGTGCCCTCCACCAACCACGCCCTGGAGCTCACCGGAGCCATGCGCCCGGACCAGGCCCGGCCCGGCCTGGACCACCAGCGCGCCCTGGCCAACGCCCCGGACAGCGACGGCCAGAGCTTCATCGTGCCCAAGGTGATATAGGCCATGGAACCGCATGAGCTGACCCTGGCCCAGGCCCTGGAGCTGCTGGCCAAAAAGGAAGTCTCCTCCGTGGAGCTGACCCAGGCCCTGCTGGCCCGCATGGAGGCCACCGAGCCCTCGGTGAACGCCTATCTGACCACCACCCCGGAGCTCGCCCTGGAGCAGGCCCAAGCGGCCGACCAGGCCAGGGCCAAGGGCGAGGCGGGCCCCCTGTGCGGGGTGCCGGCCGGTCTCAAGGACGTGCTCTGCACCCAGGGGGTGCGCACCACCTGCGGCAGCAAGATCCTGGAAAATTTCGTGCCGCCCTTTGACGCCTTTTTGGTGGCCCGGCTCAAGCAGGCGGGCATGGTGCTCTTGGGCAAGCACAACATGGACGAGTTCGCCATGGGCTCCTCCACCGAGAACTCGGGCTTCGGCCCCAGCCACAACCCCTGGGACCTCGACGCCATCCCCGGCGGCTCCTCGGGCGGCACCGCGGCCAGCGTGGCCGCCGGCACCAGCCTGTTCTCGGTGGGCACCGATACCGGCGGCTCCATCCGCCAGCCCGCCTCCCACTGCGGGGTGGTGGGCATGAAGCCCACCTACGGCCGGGTGAGCCGTTTCGGCCTGGTGGCTTTCGCCTCCAGCCTGGATCAGGCCGGACCCATCACCCGCACCGTGGCCGACGCGGCCGCCGTGTTGCAGGTGATCGCCGGCCACGACCCGGCTGACTCCACCAGCGCGCCCCAGCCGGTGCCGGACTACTCCGCGGCCTTGGGGCGCGGGGTCAAGGGCCTGAAACTGGGAGTGCCGGCCGAGTTTTTCGTGGAGGGCCTGGACCAAGAAGTGGAACAGAGCGTCAAGGCCGCCATGGCCGTTCTGGAGCAACAGGGAGCCGAGTTGGTCCCGATCAGCCTGCCCCACACCGACTACGCCCTGGCCGCCTACTACATCATCGCCCCGGCCGAGGCCTCCTCCAACCTGGCCCGCTACGACGGGGTCAAGTACGGCATGAGCGTGCGCCGCGAGGAGGCCGGGCTCCTGGACATGTACCTGGACAGCCGCAGCCAGGGCTTCGGCGACGAGGTGATCCGCCGCATCATGCTGGGCACCTATGCCCTGAGCGCGGGCTATTATGACGCCTACTACGGCAAGGCGGGCCAGGTGCGCACCCTTATCCGGCGCGACTTTGACCAGGCCTTCGAGCAGGTGGACGCCATCGTGGGCCCGGTGACCCCCTCCCCGGCCTTCGGGCTGGGCCAGAAGGTGGACGACCCGCTGCAGATGTATCTGTCCGACGTGTTCACCCTGTCCACCAACCTGGCCGGTCTGCCCGGCATGAGCGTGCCCTGCGGCTTCTCGGCCAAGGGCCTGCCCATCGGGCTGCAGATCATCGCCCCCCACTTTGCCGAGGAGACCATTCTGGCCGTGGGCGCGGCCTATCAGGAGGCCACGGACCACCACCACAAGCGCCCCCCTCTCTAGGCGGCGCTGCCTTGGGCCCCCTGGAGCGCAGCCGATTCTACGATCAGGTGGCCGGGGTCTACGACCGCCAATACGCCTACACGCCCCGCCACAGCCTGCGCCAGGCAGCCTGGCTGGCCAGGCAGTGCCCGCCGGGGCGTCTGCTGGACCTGGGCTGCGGCACCGGCCGCATGCTGGCCCCCTTGGCCAAGGCGGGCTTCGCGCCCGTCGGCCTGGATTGCTCGCCGGCCATGCTGGCCCAGTGCCGCCAGGCCGGGGCCCCGGCCCTGGTGCAAGCCGACGCGGCCCAGGGCCTGCCTTTTGCGTCCCAGAGCTTTGCCGCGGTCATCAGCCTGCACGCCACCCTGATCCATCTGACCGCGCCCGGCGAGCTGGAGGCCGCCCTGGCCGAGGCCAAGCGGGTGCTCATGCCCCACGGCAGGCTGGTGGTGGAGTTGCCCCACCCGGCCAGCTTCCCCCCGGTGTGCGAACCCCGGGGTTGGCGGGATTATCAGAGCGGCATGAGCTGCCGGAACGTGGGGCGGGGCCTGGAGGAGATGCGCCTGGACGATTACCAGGAGCTAACCACCCTGGTCAGGGTGCTGCGCCTGCCGGATGTGCAGCGCTTGTTTCAGGGCTGGCGGCGGGTGGAGGTGCACCCCGGTTTCAGGGGCGGCAAGTTCCGGTTAGATAAGGGTGAGGTGATAGTGGTGCTGGCCGAGAAATAACAGCGGCTGCGCTCCTGCCTCAAAGTAGGGCCGCCGACACCTCCGGCTGTAGCTTGCCGCCGCCTGGCTGTGCCGCTGGCCGTGGCTCACCCCGACACCAGCCAATCCTTTTTCCAGACCCCTTGCAAAATAAGGCTCGGATGTACTGGGGCGCGACGGCCGCCTTAGCTGATCCCGTATTTTTTCAGTTTATAGGCTAGATTCGATTTGGTGAGCCCCAGGGCCTCGGCCGCGTGGGCGGCCACGCCGTCGGCCTGTTTCAGGGCCTGAAGGATCATGCGCTGCTCCAAATCCTCCAGGGCCTCGTTGAGGCTCGCGCCGGGCAAAGGCGCGGCGTCCGCACCCGGGTCAGCCGTGGGACGCATCTCCAGAGGCAGGTCGGACGGGGTGATCCGGCCGCCGGCCAGGATCACCGCCCGCTCGATGGCGTTTTCCAGCTCGCGCACGTTGCCCGGCCAGGGGTGTTGGTAGATCACCTCCATGGCCTCTTGGGAGACCTCGGGCGCGGTGCGGCCCACCTCGGCGGCGTACTTGTTTACAAAGTGGGCCACCAGGGCGGGAAGGTCTTCCTTGCGCTTGCTCAGGGGCGGCAGTTCTATGCGCACCACGTTGAGGCGGTAGAACAGGTCTTCGCGGAAGCTGCCCTCCTCCACGGCCACGGCCAGGTCGCGGTTGGTGGCGGCCACGATGCGCACGTCCACCTTGATGGGCTGGTTGCCCCCCACCCGCTCGAAGGTGCGCTCTTGCAACACGCGCAAGAGCTTCACCTGCAAGGCCGAGCCCATCTCGCCCACCTCGTCCAGGAACAGGGTGCCGCCGTGGGCCACCTCGAAACGGCCCTTGCGCCGGGTGCTGGCCCCGGTGAAGGATCCCTTCTCGTGGCCGAACAGCTCGCTTTCCAAAAGGGTCTCGGTCAGGGCCATGCAGTTCACCGCCACGAAAGGCTCCTCGGCCCGGGGGGAGCGGACGTGGATGGCCCGGGCGATCAGCTCCTTGCCCGTGCCGCTTTCGCCGGTCAAGAGCACCGTGGCCCGGGTGGCGGCCACCTTGTCGATGAGCTCATAGACCTCGCGCATGGCCTTGCTGTCGCCGATGATCTCGCCGAAGCCTTTTAGCTCCTCTTTGAGCAAGCGGTTTTGGGCCAGCAGGCGGCGCATCTTCAGGGCCTTTTGCACCGTCAGGAGCAACTCGGTGTTCTCAAAAGGCTTGGAAATGTAGTCCACCGCCCCGGCCTTCATGGCCTCCACCGCGTTTTCCACCGTTCCGTAGGCGGTCATCACGATGATCAGCACGTCAGGGAAGCGCTCCTTGAGACGCCGTATAAGCTCCACTCCGGTCATGGAGGGCATGCGCATGTCGGTGATGACCAAGTCCGGCTCGTCCTCGGCGGCCTGGGCCAGGGCCTGGGCGCCCCCATTGGCGGTGAACACCTCGTAGCCGCTCTCGGCCAGCAGGGCCTGAAGCACCACCAGGTAGTTCTTCTCGTCGTCGACTATGAGGATGCGTTCCACTTGGGCTTATCCGCCTCCGCCGCTCTCTAGGCCTCGCCGGCCAGGGGCAGCAGCACATTGACCTGGGCCCCGCCGCCGGAAGTGTTGCCCACCTCCACCAGGCCCCGGTGGCTGGCAAGTATGTTGCTCACGATGGACAACCCCAGGCCGGTGCCCTTCTCCTTGGTGGTGAAGAAGGGGTCCAGCAGACGGCCGGTGGCCTCGGGGTCGAAGCCGGGCCCGGTGTCGCTCACCGTGACCTGCACGAACTGGTGGCCGCTGCGCTCCACGCTCTGGGTGCTGATGCTCAGCTTGCCGCCGTTTTCCATGGCCTGCAGGGCGTTGTTGAAAATATTCAAAAAGGCCCGGTAAAGCAAGTCCGGGTCGCCCAGGGCCAAGGCGCTCGGCTGCTGGTAGTCCCGGTCCACGATGATGCCCAGGCGCTGGGTCTCGCGCTCCAAGAACTCCAGGTTGCGCTCCAAGACCCGCTCCACGGCCAGGGGCTCCAGACGGGGCTGTTGCGGCCGGGCGAAATCCAAAAACTCGGTGACGATCTGGTTCAGCCTGGTGCTCTCCTCCACGATGACCCCGGCCAGGGGCTTGGAGGAGTCCTCCACCCGGCTGCCCAGCAACTCGGCGGTGGAGCGCACGATGCCCAGGGGGTTGCGTATCTCATGGGCCACGCCGGCGATCATGCGGCCCAGGGAGGCCAGGCGCTCGGCCTGGTTGAGCTGCTCCTCCAGGCGTGCCTGCTCCGCCGCGCGGCGGCCCATGATGCGCTGGCCCCGGATGACGATGGAACGCAGGATCACGAACAGCAAGGCCATCATCACCAGCAGGGTGGCCAGGATCAACAGCTGGTTGTACCAGACCTCCTGAAAGTCCTGGGACAGGTCCAGGGTGATCTCGAACACCGCCCGGGGCGGCCCCAGCTCGGCGGTGCGGCGGCGCTCGTCCCGCAGGGGGATGAAGGTCTTGAGCACCCGCTGCCCCCCGCCGGCCTGGAAAAAGTCCGGGGCCGGCTCGATGACGCTGACCGCCCCGCCGGCCACCGCGCCCTGGTAGGCGGCCCCCTCATCGCTCACCCGCCCGATGTAGTCGGGCTGGGTGGAGTAGATGATGTTGCCCTCCAGGTCCAGGATGTTGACCTTGAGCACGTGCAATGAGTGGATGGTGTTCTTGACCACCGCGTCCAGCAAGGTGAACTGCTCGGGCTGGCCCACGTTGATGCCGCCGTGGTTGGTGATGGTGGGCACCACGAAGCGGGTCATCACCTGGTGGTTGAGGTTTTCGGCCAAAAGCAGGGCGTACTGCTCCCGCTTTTGCAGAAACAGCTCCGAGGCCCGGCGGCTGACCGCCGTGGAGATGAGCAGGCTGAACAGCAGAATGATGATCAGGCTGGTGACCGAAAAATACTTGACCAGTTGGAAGGGCTTGGCAGCCTCGCTCTGGCTGAACTGCCCCGGCGGGGGCAGCGCGGCGGCATTGGGGTTGCTCAAGCCTTCCCCCTACACCAAGAACTCGTCGCCCGCGTCCAGGGCCTTCATGCGCTCTGCCTGCTCCTCGAAGCCCTTGCGGCCCATCAGGCCGTAGGAGAGCTGCTTGGAAAGCTCCACCCCGGGCTGATCCAGGGGATTGATGTCCAGCAGGCCGCCGGCCATCACCGTGGCCAGCTCCAGCATGTAGATCACCTCGCCCAGGGTTTCGGGGCTCACCGCGGGCAGGCGCAGGCTGTAGGAGGGGCGTCCCTCGCTGGCCAGGGCCGCGGCCGTGGCCCGGCTCTCGGCGTGCACCAGCTCGGCCAGGGAGCGCCCGCCCAGATAGCTCAGGGCGTCGATTTTGGGATAAAGCTCCGGGATCACCAGGTCGCGGCCGTAGTTGTCCAGGGTGAGGAACATGACCAGCTTGTCCTCGGGGCCTTCCATGTAGAGCTGGAGCTGGCTGTGCTGGTCCGTGGCCCCCACCGCCGCGGCCGGGGTCTGGCCCACATGCACCTTTTCGCCGCTCAGGGAGTCGGCCTTGCCCAGGGATTCGGCCCAAAGCTGGGCGAACCATTGCGCCAGGCCGAACAGGTCGGTGGCATAGGGCATCATCACCAGGATGTTGCGCCCCTGGCGGTAAAAGCTCACGTTGAGCGCGGCGATGAGGTAGGCCGGGTTTTTCATCAGGTCCGGGCTGGTGCAATCGGCGGCCATGGCCGCGGCCCCGGCCAGCAGGGCGGACACGTCATGGCCCGCGCAGGCCAGGGGCAGCAAGCCCACCGGGCTGAGCACCGAGTAGCGCCCGCCCACGTTGGGCGGCACGTTGAGGATGGCCACGGGCTCGTCCTCGGCGATGAGCCTGAGGTTGCCCTTTTGGGGGTCGGTGATGAACACCAGGCGCCTGAGCGCCTCTTCCTTGTCCAGGCGGCGCTCCAACAGCTCCTTGACGATTAAGAACTGGGACATGGTCTCGGCGGTGGAGCCGCTCTTGCTGATCACGCAGAAGGCGGTGCGCTCCAGGTCCACCTGGTCCAGCACCGCGCCGAAGAAGCGCGGGTCGCTGTTGTCGGCCACGAACACCCGCATGCCGTCCGGGCCCGGCGGCAGGGCGTGACGCATGGCGCCCTTGAGGGCCATGTCCACCGCGGTGGTGCCCAGGGCGCTGCCCCCGATGCCCAGCACCACCAACTCGTCGGCGATGGAGCGCATGCGGGCCGCCTGCTCCAGAACCTGGTCCAAGACCTCGTCCTGGCCGGGCAGGTCCATGAAGCCCAGCTCGCCGGCGGCATGCTGCTCGTTGATTCTCAGATGCACAGCCTCCACCGCCGGAGCCAGCTCTTTGAGCTGGGCCGAGGTGACCCCCCGCGGGCCGATTATCTCGTCCCGGCAGTAGGCGTAATCCAGTTTGACACCACGCTTGGCCATGTGGAATATCCCTTTCCGCTCCCTGGGGCCGTGGCCGCCGGGAGACGGCTTTTCCTCGTTAAAGGCTGAGATGATTATACGTTGTGGCCACCGCCCCCTCAAGGCCAGATAGATTTGACAAACCCGAGCAAACGAGCTATGTAATTGTCTCAATCACAAGTTGATTGCCAGCAGATTCCAACCGTTATTCCCGAGGCTGGAGGTTCGCGTGCGGGATATGCTAGATCATCTGGCGGACCAGATTCTTGACATGGACGCCAACGACCTCAACGAATTCCTGCCCGAAATGCAAGCCCGCATGGATGACTGCGACAACACCCAGGAGTGGGAACGCTCGGTCATCATCTTTTTCCTGATCAATGCGGTGCGCTTCAAGTGTTCCATGGCCAGCAAGCACGCCCAGAAGAACTGTCCCGAGGAAGTGGGCCGTCCCCGCTTGCGGGTGGTGAAATAGGCTAGCTTCTTTCCTTTTGGGACGCAAGGCGGGCTTTGGCCTGCCTTATCTTTTCCAGACGCTCCTTTAAAAACTTTTCCCGTCCCCGCCCGGTGGGGCGGTAGTAGCGCCGCCCCCGCAGGCGTTCGGGCAAAAATTCCTGGGCCACCACCGCGTCCTCGAAGTCGTGGGGATATTGGTAGTCCTTGCCGTAGCCCAGGTCTTTCATCAGACGTGTGGAGGGATTGCGTATGTGGATGGGCACCTCCAGGGGGCCCAGCTCGCGGGCGTCGGCCTTGGCCGCGCTAAAGGCGGTGTACAGGGCGTTGGTCTTGGGAGCCATGGCCAGGTAGACCACCGCCTGGGCAATGGGCAGATCACCCTCGGGCAGGCCCATGAGGTCATAGGCCCTAAGCGCGGCCATGACCTGGTTCAGGGCATAGGGGTCGGCCAGGCCCACGTCCTCGCAGGCGAAGTTGCTCAACCGCCGCAGGATGTAATGGGGATCCTCGCCCGCCTCGAGCATCCGGGCCAGCCAATACAAGGCCGCGTCCGGGTCCGAGCCCCTGAGCGACTTGTGCAGGGCGCTGATGAGGTTGTAGTGCTCATCGCCGGCCTTGTCGTAGCGCAGGGCCTTTTGGCCCACCGCCTCCTCGGCCAGCTCCAGGCTGATCAGCTTGCCTCCGCCCTGCCCCAGGGGCGCGGCCTGGGCCGCCACTTCCAAGGCCACCAGCAGCCGCCGGGCGTCGCCAAAGGCGGCGTTGGTCAGGTGCTCGGCCGCCTCGGGAGTCACCTCGATTCCCAGGCCCCCCAGGCCACGTTCCTGGTCGCCAAGGGCCCGGGCCAGGATGTTCTCCAGCTCGGCCTGGCCCAGGGGATGCAGGACCATTACCCGCAGGCGGGAAAGCAGGGCCGGAATCACCTCGAAGCTGGGGTTTTCGGTGGTGGCCCCCAACAGGGTGACCACCCCGGACTCCACGTGGGGCAAAAAGGCGTCCTGCTGGGCCTTGTTGAAGCGGTGGATCTCGTCCACGAACAGCACGGTGAGCCGCCCGTCCCGCAGGCGGTCACGGGCCGCGGCCACCTCGCGGCGCACCTCGGCCACGCCGGAGAGCACCGCCGAAAACTCGCTGAAGTGGGCATCCCAGGAGCGGGCCAGCAAGCGGGCCAGGGTGGTCTTGCCCGTGCCCGGCGGTCCCCACAGGATCATGGAGGCGGGCTGCTCCTGCTCCATCAATTTGCGCAGCGGCTTGCCCGGTCCCATCAGGTGTTCCTGGCCGGCGAACTCCTCCGGGGCCAGGGGCCTGAGGCGTTCGGCCAGGGGGGCGTTGGCCGGCGGGGTGCGCTCGGGCTCGGGCTCGCGGAACAGGCTCATCGCCCCGCCCTTTCGCCCCGCAGCAGACGCTTCCACCAGGGCGCGGCCGGCTTGAGCAGCGCGTCCAGACGCTGCCAGGCCTCCTCGCCCGCGACGCGGCCCTGGTCCATGATCCAACCGGCCCGGCCGAAGTCGGCCCAATGCACGTCGCCCAGGGCGGGCTGCAAGGCCAGATCAGCCTGTTCGCTGAGCAGTTGGGCCAGGTGATAGCCCTGTATCTCGGTGGCTCGCAAATAATACTCCATGGCCTGGCTCGGCAGGTCGTTCACCGCCACGTTGCGGTCCACGTTCACCGCCACCACCGGGCCCTGGCCCCGTTGGCGGGCGAAGTTGGTGGGCACCAGGCACACCGCCCCGCCATCGATGAGGTAGCGTCCCTCCACCTCCACCGGCTCGGCCACGCCGGGCACCGAGCAAGAGGCCTGCACCGCCCGCCTGAGGTCGCCGTGGTCCAGCATCACCGGCTCGCCTTTGATAATATCGGTGGCCACGGCGGCAAAGGGTATGCGCGCGTCTTCAATCTTGGCGGGCGGCAGGAAAAAACGCACCATCTCGTAAAAGAAATCAGCTCCCAGCAGGGCCCGGTCCAGGAAAAATGATTTTACCAGCAGGCCCTGGCAGAACAGGCGGGTGACCCGGTCGGCCAGGCCGTGGCAAGTCGCCTCGCCGCTGGAGCGCATGGCCTGCAAGCGGGGATGGCGGGCCAGTTCGGTTTCCGCGAACTGCAACACCTTCTCGCGCATCTTGGCCGTGGAGTAGCCCAGGGCGTATCCCGCCCCGGCCACCGCTCCGGCGCTGACCCCCACGATGCTCCCAATGGACACATTGTGGGCCTCCAGGGCCTCGATGACCCCCACGTGGGCAAAGCCGCGCGCCCCTCCTCCGCCCAGGGCCAGGCTGATTCCCGGTTTTTGTTCAGCCATTAATAATCTTCGCCCCCTTCATTAAACCCTTTACAGATTCCTGGGGTTTGGCTATATTTACCAACTGTTTCCGTCCAGGGGGGCGGATGCGTTTTATAACCAACTTAATGTTATAGAGGGTGGTGATTGCTGTGCAAGTCCAGGTAGTGGACAACAACGTCGAAAAGGCCATCAAGGTCCTCAAGCGCAAGCTGACCAAGGAAGGCGTTTTCCGCCAGCTAAAGGAAAAACGCTGGCACGAGAAACCTTCTGACATGCGCCGGCGCAAGGAGCGTCAGGCCCGTCGCCGCCTGCGGCGTCAGATCGCCCGGGCCCGGGCCCGCACCACGCGCTAGGCTCCTTTTCGACCTTTGCCAAGCGGCCGCTCCCCCTGCGCGGGGCGGCCGCTTCGTCGTGCCCGCGCTTTGACGCGGGTTCTTTTTTTTCGCTCAAGCCCCGCCCAGCTGCTGCCAGGCGAACCATCCGAAGTAGCCCGCGAAAAACACCAAGAAGGCGGCGCACACACCCACCAGGCCCCTGTAGGCCCCGTCGTTTATAAAGCGGCGGCCCTTGGCCACCACCAGGGACACGAACAGATACCACACGAAGTCCGAGCTGATGTGCCCCACATAAAAGATGACCAGGCCCCACCAGCCCAAGGGGGTGTCCAGGGCCAGGGCGGTCAGGGACAGGCCCACCGTGGCCCACCACAGGGACCAATAGGGGTTGGCCAGGCTGAGCAGCAGCCCGTCGCGCACCGGCCCGGCCGCCCGGGTCTTGCCGCTCTCCAGCTCCAGGCTCAGCCCCGGCAAGGCCCGGAACATGCCCCAGGCCAGCCACACCAGAATAAGCGCTCCCACCCCCCCGATGACTCCGGCCACGGTGGGGTTGGTGAGCACCGGGGCCAGGCCCAGCACCAGGGCGCCCAACAGGGCCGCCTCCAGGATGGCGTGGCCCAGCACCACCAGGGGGCCGGCGATCACGCCCTGGCGGGCGGCGTGGGTCACCGTCACCGCCAGCACCGGGCCGGGCATCACCGCGCCGGACAGGCCTATGACAAAGCTGGTGGCCAGCAGGCTCCAGGCTCCCAGGCTGGCCGGGTCTGGCATAGGGCTCATGCGCTTGGCCTAGAAGTACTTGCAGCCGGGCAGGTGGAACTTGGCGTAGCCGATGATGGGGCAGTCGCAGTCGGGCATGGCCGGGTTGCACACCTTCCATTCGCCCTGTTGGGGCTCCTGGGGCCGGCACAAGGGGCAGAGCCCCTCCTGTTCCACCGGCTGCCCGCACTGGGGGCAGCGGTGGGTCATCAAGTCAAAGGGCTGGCTCATAGGGTGCGCCCCGTGTTGGCCTTGACCGGCGCGGCCTGATAAAAGGCCTGGTAGGCCATTACCGCGCTGAGCATGTCGGCCTTGGCGCTGACCTCAAAGGGCGAGTGCATGGCCAGCATGGAGGGCCCCACGTCGATGATGTCCATGCCGTAGACCGCCATGTGCTTGGCGATGGTGCCGCCGCCCCCCTGGTCCACCCGGCCCATGCCCGCCGCCTGCCAAGTCACCTTGGCGTCGTCCCATACCTTGCGCAGCCAGGCCACGTACTCCGCGTCCGCGTCGCTGGCCCCGTACTTGCCGCCATGGCCGGTGTATTTGGTCAGGCACACCCCGTAGCCCAGATAGGCCGCGTTGCGCCTGTCGTGCACCTCGGGGTAGTCCGGGTCAAAGGCCGCGTTCACGTCGGCCGAGAGCATCTGGCTGGCGGCCAGGCCACGGAACACCTGACGGTAGGAGGCGGTGTCGCCGGCGGCCTCCAGCAGGGAGGCGGTCAGGTGCTCCAGGAAACGGCTCTGGGCCCCGGTGGCCCCGTCCGAGCCCACCTCTTCCTTGTCCACGAACACGGCCACGCAGGTCATGGCGGGATCGTTCACCGCCAAAACGGCCTCCAGGGCGGCGAAGGCGCTGGCCCGGTCGTCCTGGCCGTAGCCTCCCACCAGGGAGCGGTCCAGGCCCACGTCGCGGGCCCGGCCAGCGGGCACCAGCTCCAGCTCGGCGCTCACCAGGTCGGCCTGGTTGAAGCCGTACTTGTCGTTGAGCAGCTTCAACACGGCCAGCTTGACCCGCTCCTTGCCTCCGTCCATGTCCAGGGGAAGGGTGCCGATGAGCAGGTTCATGCGCTCGGCCTCCACCGCGTCGGCCAGCTTCTTGGACTCCTGCACCTTGCGGCTCAGATGGGGCAGCAGGTCCAGCACGGTGAACACCGGATCGTCGTCCGCGTCGCCGATGTGCACCTCCACGCTCTTGCCGTCGCTGGTGCACACCACGCCGTGGATGGCCAAAGGCCGGGCCAGCCACTGATACTTCTTGATGCCCCCGTAATAGTGGGTCTTCAAGAAGACCATCTCCTGGTCCTCGTACAAGGGGTTCATTTTCAGGTCCAGGCGGGGGGCGTCGATGTGCGAGCCCAGCAGGCGCATGCCCTGCACCGGGGAGCGCCGGCCCAGCACGGCCAGGGCGACCACCTTGCCCTTGTAGTTGAAGGCCAGGCGCTTGGCCTTGAGGCCGGGCTTGTACATCTTGAAGCCCTTGCCCCGGGCCCGGGCCAGGATGGTCTTCACCGCCATGCGCTCGGTCTTGGCCGCGTCCAGGAAATCCTTGTAGCGCTCGCCCAGCTTCATTATCTCCTTGCGCTGGGCCGGATCAGCCTGGTCCCAGACGCTCTTTTTTTCGGGCATGAGCTGTTCGCTGAGCTTCTTGTACTGCTTCTTGGTCAGTTTGGCCATGACCGCACTCCGCTGGTTACAACTTCAGGTCTATAAAATAACCGCTGACCCGCCAGGAGCCCTTGGGGCCCGGCCGGCAGGTGACGCTCTCTTCCACAATGCCCGCCTTTTGGGTCTGGGTGGCAAAGACAAAGGCCCAATAGGGACGGGCGGGCGGGTTGGGCCGGTCGCCGGAATACTCGGCCTTGACCAGCTTGCGCTCCTGGATGTCGCCCAGGTCGCCGCGCAGCTCCTTGAGCCGGTAGTCCCAGGCCGCCCGGTCGGTGGTGCTCCTGAGGTTGGCGTGAGCCGTCTGGTAGGAGCCGGCCCAATCGGCCCGGTCCACCAGGTCCAGCCAGGCCAGGGCCGCCTTTTGGGCCTGGGCCTGTTGCCGCATATCCTCCGCAGCTCCCCCGGCCCAGGGCAGGGCCAACAGGAGCAAGGCCACCAAAAGCATGTAAATCGTTCGGCGCATCATAATTATCCGCTAACGGTCAATTGTAATGGCCAGGGGGCCATAGGTAAACAGGCATGGCCTAATCGGCCCCGCCGGCCCGGGCCAGGAGAAAATACTCCTGGTTGCCCTTGGGCCCTTGTATAGGGCTGGGAGCCGCGCCCCCCACCCGCAGGCCCAGGGACTCCAGACAGGCGCTCACCTTGTCCACCGCCGCCTGGCGGACTTCCGGGTCGCGCACCACCCCGCCCTGCCCCACGGCCTCGCGGCCCGCCTCGAACTGGGGCTTGACCATGGGCAACAGCCAGCCGCCCGGCCCCAGGCGCGGGGACAGCCTGGGCAGCACCAGGGTCAGGCTGATGAAGCTCACGTCCACCACGATGAGGCCAAAGGGACCGGGAGCCACGTCCTCGGACAGGTTGCGCGCGTTGGTGCGCTCGATGAGCCCTACGCGGGGATCCTGGCGGAGCTTCCAGGCCATCTGGCCGTAGCCCACGTCCACCGCCACCACCGAGGCCGCGCCCCGCTGCAAAAGGCAGTCGGTGAACCCGCCGGTGGAGGCCCCCACGTCCAGGCAGGCCATGCCCTCCACGGCCAGCCCGAAGTGGTCCAAGGCCCCGGCCAGCTTGACCCCGCCCCGGGAGACATAGGGATGCTCCGGGCCGGTCACTTCCAGGTTGTGATGAGATTGAACCGGCTGGCCTGCCTTGGCCGCCGGTTGGCCGTCGATTTTTACCAGCCCGGCCAGGATGAGGGCCTGGGCCTTGCTGCGGCTGGGGGCCAGCCCCCGGGTCACCAGCTCCTGATCCAGGCGGCGGCCCTTGGCCACGCCTAGTCCAGCAGCTCGCGGGCAGCCGCGGCCACGGCCTTGCAGTCGACCTCGTAGAGGCTTCTCAGCTCGGTCTGGGTGCCGTGCTCCACAAAGGTGTCCTTGAGAGCCACCACCTTGACCCGCACCCCGGCCATGCCCCTGCGGGCCAGAAGCTCCAGCACCGCCGAGCCGAAGCCGCCGGCCGCCTCGTTCTCCTCCACGGTGACCACCTTGCCGTGGGTGGCGGCCAGCTCGCAGATCAGCTCCGCGTCCAGGGGCTTGACGAAGCGGGCGTTCATCACCGTGGCCTCGATGCCCTCCAGGGCCAGTTGCTCGGCCGCTTCCTCGGCCGCGCCCACCCCCACGCCTATGGCGACGATGGCCAGGTCCCGGCCCTGCCGGGTGAGCTCGCCCTTGCCCCAGGGCAGCGCCTTTATGGGCCCCTGGTGCGGCACGCCCCGTCCCTTGCCCCGGGGATAGCGCAGAGCCACCGGCCCCTGGCGCTCCAGGGCGGTGAGCAGCATGTGCCTAAGCTCGTCCTCGTCGGCCGGGCTCATGATGCCCAGGTTGGGCACGCAGCGCAAAAAGCTCAGATCCAGCAGGCCCTGATGGGTGGCCCCGTCCTCGCCCACGATGCCCCCCCGGTCCATGGCGAAGATCACCGGCAGGTTCATCAGGCAGACGTCGTGCACCACCTGGTCGTAGGCCCGCTGCATGAAAGTGGAGTATATGGCCACCACCGGGTGGAAGCCCTGCACCGCCAGGCCACCGGCAAAAGTGACCGCGTGCTGCTCGGCGATGCCCACGTCCATGAAGCGCTCGGGATGGGCCTGGGCAAAGGGCAGCAGGCCGGTGCCCTCGGGCATGGCTGCGGTGATGGCCACCATGTCCGGCCGGTCCTCGGCCAGTTCCACCATGGCCTGTCCGAAGACCTCGGTGTAGCTGGCGGGCGGGGCGGGCGCGTCGTTCTTGGCCGCCGGGGCCTTGGCCCCCACCCCGTGGTAATGGGCCGGGTTGGCCTCGGCCGGGGCGTGCCCCTTGCCCTTTTTGGTGATCACGTGCACCAGCTGGGGCCCATGCAGGGGCTTGACGTTTTTCAGGGTCTCGATGAGGCGCTCGATGTTGTGCCCGTCGATGGGACCCACGTAGTTGAACTTGAAGGCCTCGAAGAGCATGCCCGGGGTGTAGAAGGTCTTGAAGGACTCCTCGGAGCGCCGCGCGATGTCCAACAGGTCCTTGCCGATGCCGGGCAAGGCCCCCAGCATGCGCTCCAGCTCCTTGCGGAAGGTCTGGTAGGCCCGGCCGGACAGGGTGCGCGACATGAACTTGGACAGGGCGCCCACGTTGGGGGCGATGGACATGCCGTTGTCGTTGAGCACCACGATGAGGTCTTCGTCCATGCCTCCGGCCTGGTTCAGGCCCTCGTAGGCCAGCCCGGCGGTGAGCGAGCCGTCGCCGATCACCGCCACCACCCTGCCCCCGCCGTCCTTGAGGCGCTCGCCCACGGCCATGCCCAGGGCGGCGGAGATGCTGGTGGAGGAGTGGCCGGTGTCGAATGAGTCGTAGGGGCTCTCGGCCCGCTTGGGGAAGCCGGAAAGGCCGCCCAGCTTGCGCAGGGTGTCGAAGCTCCCCCGCCGTCCGGTCAAAAGCTTGTGGGCATAGGTCTGGTGCCCCACGTCCCACACGATCTTGTCCTGGGGCAAATCGAACACGTAGTGCAAGGCCAGGGTGAGTTCCACCACCCCCAGGCTGGGGGCCAGGTGGCCGCCGGTCTTTTCCACCGTGCTGATGATGGCCTGGCGCAACTCCTGGGCCAGAGCCTCCAGTTCCCTGAGGTTCAGGTCCTTTAGGTCGGCCGGAGAATTGACGCCCTCCAGCAGGGCCTTGGTTTTGATGGGCACGGCAGACACGGTCATTTCCTCAGTAGGTGCGCTCCATGATGTAGCGGGCGATCATGGCCAGGGGCTGGGCGCAGTTCCCCAGGCTTTCGGCGATGGCCGCCGCCTCGTCCACCAGGTCCTGGCCCATGGCCCGGGCCTGGGGCAGGCCCACCACCGCGGGATAAGTCATCTTGCCCCGGGCCTGGTCCGCGCCCACCGCCTTGCCCAGCTTGGCGGGGTCGCCCTCCAGGTCCAGCAGATCGTCGGCGATCTGAAAGGCCAGGCCGATGCGGCGGCCGTAGCGCATAAGCTTGGCCACCTGATCATCGTCGCCCCCGGCCAGGATGGCCCCGGACTGCACCGAGGCGGTGAGCAGGGCGCCGGTCTTCATGGCGTGCATGTATTGCACCGTGGCCAGGTCGGGCTGGAGGTTCTCGCTGGCCAGGTCCACCGCCTGCCCCCCCACCATGCCCAGATAGCCCGCCGCGTGCAGCACCACCCGCGAGGCGGCCAGCACCCGCGCCGGGTCCAGGCCCTTGGTTTCCTCGGGGTCGCAGAGCAGCACCCCGGCCTCGGTGAGCAGGCCGTCTCCGGCCAGCACGGCCATGCCCTCGCCGTAGACCATGTGGTTGGTGGGCACCCCGCGCCGGAAGTCGTCGTCATCCATGGCCGGCAAATCGTCGTGGATCAGGGAGTAGGTGTGGATCATCTCCAGGGCGCAGGCGCAGAACATGACCCGCTCCGGGTCGCCGCCCACCGCCTCGGCCCCGGCCAGGCACAGGATGGGCCTGAGGCGCTTGCCCCCGGCGAAGAGGCTGTAGCGCATGGCCTCCAGAATGGGCCCGCCCGCCTCGTCGGCGGGCAGCAGGCGATCCAGGGCGGCCTCCACGTTCTGGCGGCGCGCGCTCAGATAGTCCTTGAGGCGCAAGGCCTAATCCTCCCCGTCCTGGTCAAAGGGCGCTTCGCTGAGCGCGCCTTCGCTGTCCTTGAGCAGCAGGGCCACCTTTTTCTCGGCCTGGTCCAGGCGCTGGTTGCAGGCCGAGGCCAGCTTGACCCCTTCCTCGAACAGGGCCAGGGATTGCTCCAGCTCCAATTCGCCGCCCTCCAGCTGGTCCACGATTTCTTCCAGCCGTTCCAGGGACTCCTCGAAGCCCAGCTCTTTCTTGGCTTTGGCCATCAACTACTCTCCCAAGCGCGCGTTGAGCTTCTTGCTCAGCGCGATCCACTCCTGCGGGTCCACCCGGGCGCCGGCCAGCCGGACTCCAAAATCCAGATGGGGCCCGGTTACCCTGCCGGTGGCTCCAACTTTACCTATTATCTCGCCTTTTTTCACCTTTTGCCCAGGCTTGACCAAGGCTTGGGACAAATGCAGGTACCGGGTGATCACTCCCCGGCCGTGATCGAGGAGCACCATGTTGCCCGCGAAATAGGTGTCTCGCACCAGGGCCACCACCCCGTCGGCCGCGGCGGGCACCGGGGTGCCGGTGGCCCCGCGCAGATCCACTCCGCCGTGGGGGCTGCGCTCCACCCCGTTTACAAAACTGCGCCGCCCGAAAAGGCTGACCACCTTGCTGTTCAGGGGCAGGATGAACGCCTCTTGCCAGTAGTTCTCCGGGGTGAAGGACTTGATCACCTTTTTTACCGCGGCCCGGTCTTTCTTGTAGCGGGCCAGGGCCTCGGGGCTGAGCTTCAAATACTTGGGATTCACCTTGAGGCGGCGGATGCCCCGGTCGCGGCGAAAGATGGTCAGCTTGGCAGCCGCCACCTGCTTGCCGTCGGCCTTGACCCTGAGCACGGCCTTGCCCTGCTTGTCCTGCAAATCCGCGCCCACCGCGCCGTACCAACAGCCGTCCTTGCCTTGGGCCAGGGCCGAGATGCGGCCCTTGAACACGGCCCGCACTTTTTGGGGCGAGCCCTGGAGGCACACCCGCACCAGGGCGGGCTGGCCCAGGGCCAGACGCTTGGGCTCCACCTGCAGGCTGGCCGCCAAGGCGGGCAGGCTCAGGCCCATGGTCAGCAGAACCACCAGGATGCCGGTCAGGCGCCGCTTCATTCTTGAACTTCCTCCACCTTGGCCTTGAGCGAACCCTGGGCCAGACGCACCGTTATCTTGCGGCCCTTGGCCGTGTCTTGGGCCCGGCGCAGCACCCGGCCTTGGCTGTCAGTGGCCAGGGCGAATCCCCGGCCCAGCACGGCCAGGGGGCTCAGGGCGCGCAAACGGGCTTCCAAACGTCCGATCCCCTGGCGATGAGTGTTGATGGCGCCAACCCCGGCCGAGGCCAGGCGCAGGGCCAGCTCCCGTTGCCAGGAGCGGGTCTCGGCCAAGCGGCGGTCCGGGCGGGCGGCCAGGGAGCGCTGATAAAGGCGGCCCACCGCGCGGCCCCGCTGGTGCAGGCCGCTTTGCAGGGCGTGACCGGCCCGGGAGAGCAGGTCGTCCACCCTAAGGCGCTTGTCCGCCAGACGGCGGCGAGGATCGCCCAGGGCCCGGGCCAGATGGCTCAGCTCGGCCCGGCGGCGCGAGAGCATGCGCTCCCCGGCCCGGCCCAAACGGACGGAGAGACTTTTGAGCCCCGCCTCCAGCTCGGCGCGGTTTTTCACCAGCAGCTCGGCCGCGGCCGAGGGAGTGGGCGCGCGCAGGTCGGCCACCAGGTCGCTGATGCTCACGTCGATCTCATGGCCCACGGCCGAGACCACCGGGATGGGGCAGTCGGCAATGGCCCGGGCCAGATACTCGTCATTGAATGCCTGCAAGTCCTCGGGCGAGCCCCCGCCGCGGGTGAGCACGATCACCTGGGGCCAGCCCCAGGCGGCCAGGACCTGCAAGGCCTCTATCATCTGGGGCGCGGCGTTGAATCCCTGCACTCGCACCGGATACACCCCCACCGCCACCTTGGAGTCGCGGCGGTGCAGCACATTGAGGAAGTCGCGGATGGCCGCCCCGCTGGGGCTGGTGACCACGGCCACCCGGGCGGGCAGCTCGGGTAGAGCCTGTTTGCGGGCCTGGTCAAAGAGCCCCTCGGCCTTCAGGCGCTTGCGGAGCTGCTCAAAGGCCAGGGCCAGGGCCCCGGCCCCGCGCGGCTCCACCGAGTCCACCACCAACTGCACCTCGCCCCGAGGCTGATACACGCTCACCCGCCCCTGGCAGAGCACCTGCAACCCCTCTTCCAAGGCGAAACGCAGCAAAGAGGCCTGGTGCTTGAACAGCACCGCCCTGAGCGAGGCCTGATCGTCCTTAAGGGCAAAGTACATGTGGCCGGAGGCCGGGGTGCGCAGGCCGCTGATCTCGCCCTCGACCCACACGAAATCAAAGGCCTCCTCGGTGATGCGCTTGAGCCGCCCCACCAACTGGCCCACGCTGAGGATTTCGCGCCGGGTGAAAAGCTCCAACTGCCTCGCTCCCGCCAAACAAGCCGGGCCCCCTTGGACCGGGAGCCCTGATAATTCAAATTAACATAGCCCCCCCGGAGCCACAAGCCGCGCCGGCCCTAGGGGGTGGCCTTGGGCAGAGAGTCCAGCCAGGCACGCGCCTTGAGCGCGTCCGGGCACTGGCCCGAGGCGCAACTCTCGTCCGCGTCCAAACTGCCGGTGGGCCATGGGCCGCCGGCCAGCACCCGGTCAATATCCCTGCCGCTCAGGCCCATGACCTGCCAAAGGCCGTCCAGGTCCCCGGGCCGGGGCTGGTGCGCGCTGAGCACCGCCCGCACGTCCATGTCCTTGTTGCGCCAGCCGAGCCACCACACGTAAAGCGGCCGGGCGCTGTGGCCCAGGAGCCAGCCCAGGGCGTTGCCCGCCCAGCGGCCCTGCCGGCCGATCTGGCCCGAGAGCCAGAACACATAGGGCAGGCGCACCACTTCCTTGCGGTGGGCCTGCATGGCCGTGGCCAGCACCTCTTTGGGCACCTGGCGGCCGTGCACCCGGGTCAAGGCCCGCTGCCACAGCTCCAGGTCAGCCTCCCAGGCCAGGGGCGCGTCCCAGAGCCAGGCGCCTTGGGGCTGGGCGAGCAACCAGGCGTCCAGCCCCCACTCAAAGCGCTTGTGCTCCAGCTTGTGCTGGGAAAAGGGCCCCTTGGTGAAAACGTTGACCAGGTCGCGGTGGGCCCGCAGGTCCAGCAGGGCGTGGCTGAGCCAGCCCAGGGCAAAGGCCTTTTCTTGCGGCGTCCGGGCCAGGTCCAGCAGGGCCCGGGTCAGCTCCCAGGGTTTGATCAGGTGAATGGCGTAGGACAGGGAGCTTTCCGCGCCAGGGTAATAGCCCGCGTCCAGGGCGATGCTCCCGGCCAGGAAATGGGGCCACAGCTCTTGCCGCGCGGCCGCGTCCTGGCTGATCTGCGCCCCCAGGCTGGGCCATAGCTTGCGGCCGAAGGTGAAGTGACTGAAAGGACCCAGGGCCCAGGCCGGCAGGGCCAGCCCGCCGAGCAGCAGGGCCAGTAGCAGAACCCGGAGGCTAGGTGCGATCCAGGACAAGCACCGCCTCCGTGTGTCCGGTGTGGGGGAAGAGGTCCACGGCCCAAAGCTTGCTCATGACATAGCCCGCCTTCAGCAGCTCGGCCGCGTCGCGGGCCAGGGCGGCCGGGTGGCAGGAAATATAGATGACCCGGCTCGGCGCCAGGTTCACCAGATAGGGCATGACCTCGCGGGCCCCGGCGCGGGGCGGGTCCAGCAGGGTCAGGGCGAATTTCTCGCCTTGGGCGGCCAGGCTGGCCGTGGCCTCGGCCGTCTCGGCCTGGTGCTGCTCGATGAGCCCGGCCAGGTTCTCCCTTTGGGCCAGGTGCAGCGAGCTCAGGTGGCTCTCCGGATCGCCCTCCACGGCCAGCACGGTGCGCCCGGCCGCGGCCAGGGGCAGGGTGAAGTTGCCCCCCCCAGCGTACAGCTCCAGGGCCTCGCCCAGGGGCGCGCCGCCCGCCGCCTCCATGCTCAGGGAGATCAGCTTTGCATTGGCCGCGAAGTTGGCCTGACAAAACTCGCCGGGATAGGCGCTCAGCGTGAGGCCGTCTTGCTGGTAGTAGTCCACGCCTTCGTCCGGCCCCCGCTCCCAGGGCTCCAGGCCGTTGTAGTGCAGCCGGGTGGCCGTGGCCCCGGCCCGGCGGCTAAGGGAGCGCAGCTCCTTGCGCCAGCGGTTGGACAGGGGCCGCTTGGCCTCAAGGCCCATGGTCACGAACGAGCGCCCCTCCCCGGCCAGGATCTCCAGCCAGGAGATGTGCCGCCCCGCGCCCTCGGACAACACCTCGTCAAGGCCGGAGAGCAACAGGTTGACCTCGCTGGCGGCCACCGGGCAGTGTTTCACCGGCACCACCCGGTTGGAGCCCGCCGCGAAAAAGCCCGGCCCCTCCGGCCCCACGGCCAGGCGCACCCGGTGCCGCCAACCCCACTCCAGGGGCGAGGCCACGCTCTCGATCTCGGGCAGATCGCCCAAACGGGACAGGGCCCGGCGCACCCAGGCGGCTTTGGCCCGCGTTTGGGCGGCATAGTCCAAATGCTGGAGCTGGCAGCCGCCGCAGCGGCCATACAGGGGGCAGGCGGGCTCCACCCTTTCGGGCGAGGCCTGCTCGATTTTCAGCAGATCGGCTCGGGCAAAGTCGCGCTTGACCTTTTGCAAGCGGGCCCGCACCTGCTCGCCGGCCAGGGCGCCGGGCACGAACACCACCCGGCCGTCCGGGCCATGGGCCAAGCCGTCTCCGCCAGAGGCCAACTCCTCGATTTCCAGGGTCAGCTCCTGGCCGCGTTGCATTTCACTTTCAGGGGGCAAGGCTTGTCTCCGGGGCCTGGGTTTGGGGCAAGGTTACGTGCTATCTTACCGCATGCAGCCGGGTAACCCAGCCTTGGGAGGGAGAAAATGAGCGACGAGGCGGTTGAGCGCATCTGGAAGCGGACCCAGCAGGAGAAATACCCCAAGCTCCTGGGCATCGAGATATTGGAGATAGAGCCGGGCCGCGCCCGGGTGGCCATGACCTTTAATGATGACTTGACCAATATCTACGGCATGTTGCACGGGGGAGCCGTGTTTTCGCTCTTGGACGAGGCCTTTCAGCTTGCCTGCAACGCCCACGGGTCCATCGCGGTGGCCCTGTCCCTGAACATTTACTACCTGACCACCGCCGACCCGGGTGCGCGCCTGCTGGCCGAGTGCCGGGAGATCAACGCCACCCGCAAGACCGCGCTCTACGACGCCGAGGTGTGGCAGGAGGACGGCAAGAAGATCGCCACCGGCCAGGCCCAGGCCTACAGGGTGGGCAAGCCCCTGCCCTTTGACGAGAAAGGGAACTTGGTGGAGTGAGGGGACATAGGTCAAGCCGAAAGAAAAAGAGGTTTTGAAAAAATGAAGAACCAGTATTTCGGTGATGTCAACGATTACCTTAAGTATGGCCTCCTCCGCGCCCTTATGGCGGGCAGCGCCGAGTCTCTTTTGGTCGCCTGGGCGCTTACACCCGATGATGGCAGGAAGGACGGAGGGCGTCGATCCTACCTTGAGCGTCCCGAAATCTGGGCGCGATACGATCCCCCTCTTTTCGAGAGCCTTGTGGGTATGGACATCCTTCGACCGGAGGCACAACTCTCAGTGTCATTGATCGAAGAATCGGGTTTACTGCCCAGGACTTCCTATTACAGGGAGGAGGTTCCCGACACGCGCGAAGAGCGCGACGCATGGAAAGCTGGTCTGCTTAGCGCAGCCAAAGACGTGGATATTGTCTTCCTAGATCCAGATAACGGAATAGAGGTGCCGTCAAAGCCTGTTGGCCGCAAGGACTCATCGAAGTATGTGACCTGGGATGAGATCAGAGAACTATGGAATGCGGGCAAATCAATTTTGATTTTCCAACACTTCCCGCGCGAAAAACGCATCCCCTTTATTCAGCGCATGGCCCAAGAGCTTAGTGTTTGTATGACAGGTGCGGGTTTTGTGGAGGCATTCCGTACATCGCACGTCCTTTACTTGCTGGCCTCTCAGGTCAGCCACGCTCGTAATTTTAAAAAGAACGTTGGGTTGATCAAAGATCGCTGGAAGGGCCGAATTGAGGTTGTTGGGCTGTCTTAACCGCTTCTCCCTTTAATACTTACTACCCAGTAACCCCTCGGCCAGGGCTTCCAGCGCCTCGCCACCAACCAACGCCCCTTCTCCCCTACTTTCGCAACCTCTTTTTCTTGCCACCTGACCGCCAAATCCAACAGAACTAAAATTAATCTTTATTATTAACTAAATAAGTCTTTATCTTGTTATCACTAATTTTTTAACAACGCACCCGCTAGCGCATCCAGGGCCTCGCCAGCCGGACGCCTGAACAGCAACGCGGCCCGCTCGTCCAGGGGCGTGGGGTCGCGGTTCAGGATGGCCAAGGCCCCGCCAGCGGCCAGGGCGGCCAGGGGAAGCTCGGCCGCCGGGGTGACCACCAGGCTGGAGCCCACCACGATCAGGGGGTTGGCCGAGGCGCAGAGCTGGGCCGCGCGCTCCAGGGCCGTGGGGTCCAGGTTCTGGCCAAAGGAGATGGTGGTGGGCTTGAGCACTCCGCCGCAGCCGGGGCAGGCCGGGTCCTTGTCGCCCCGGGTGAAGCGCTCCAGCACCTCGGCGGTGGGCTCCTGATGGCCGCAACCGTTCAGGCAGGCGGTGTCGAACACATTGCCGTGCACCTCCACCACCGCGCTTGATGGCACCCCTCCGGCCTGGTGCAGGCCGTCCACGTTCTGGGTGACCACCCCCCTGAGCAGGCCCGCCGCGTGCAGACGGCCCAGGGCCCGGTGGCCCGCATTGGGCGCGGCCTGGCCAAAGCCGGGGAACCACTCCTGGTAAAAGCGCCAGTAGTCCTCGCGGGCCCAGGCATGGGCCTTGAATTCCGGATACATCACCGGCCGGTGGCGCTCCCAGATGCCGCCGGGTGAGCGATAGTCCGGGATGCCGCTCTCGGTGGACATGCCCGCCCCGGAGAACACCACCAGACCGCGTCCCTGCTCCACCAGCCGGGCCAGATCCATTATTTTTTGGTCCATGATCGCTCACCTCGGTTGACAGGCCGTGTCCCCTAGTCTAGAGATGAGCCCATGAGCCATCAAGCCCAACCCATGGACCCTAGCGCCCTGCCCCACCCGGTGGCGGCGGTGATGTCATCGGGATTTTTCGGCTTTTTCGCGCATGCCGGGTTTTTGCAAGGCCTGGCCGAGGCCGGCCTGAAACCGGACTGCTATGCCGGCTCCTCTTCCGGGGCCCTGGTGGCCGCCTTTGCGGCCGGCGGCATGGACCCGGCCTTCATGCTCTCCCTGTTCCGCCAGCTCAAAAAGGGCGACTTCTGGGACCCGCCCTCCTTTGCGCACACCCTGCGCTGGCTGCTGGGCGGCCTGCGGGGCCGCTCGGGCTATGTGGCCGGCGAGGCCTTTGAGCGCCTGCTCCGGGACTATTTGCCGGCCAAGCGCTTCGAGGACTGCGCCCGCCCCTGCCTCATGTCCGCCCTGGACCTGGCCACCTCGCGCCGGGTGGTGCTGGACTCGGGCGACCTGCCCCGCGCGGTGCGGGCTTCCGGCGCGGTGCCCGCCTTGTTCGCGGCGGTGGAGATGAACGGCGGCCTGCTGGTGGACGGCGGCATCATTGACAAGGCCCCGCTAATAGCCGCGGTGGAGCGCCTGGGCGCGGCCAGCCTGGTGGTGCACCTGTTGCCCAGCGGCAGCCTGGAGCGGCCGGTGAGCGCCACCCTGGCCCGCAGCTTCGCGCCCCTGCGCCTGCAATCCCGCGCGGTGGACGGGGCCCGGCTACAGTTCTACGAAGACCAGAAGCGCGTTTTGGCCGAACGGGGCGTCACGGTGATCGAGGTGGTGGGGCAAGACCTGCCCCGCTGCGGCCCCAAACGCATGCACCAGGGCCCGGCCGCCTTTGAGGCCGCGCGGCAAAACACCCTGGCGCAACTGCGGGCGGCCCAGCCGGGACAAGGCGCGTGAACCCGCGCGGCCGCTGATGCTCGCGGGAAATCCTCACCCTCCTGGGTCAGGAGGGCGGCCCGCCCCAAACAATCGAATTTTCCTAGGATGATAAAGCGCCTTTGGGGCGCGAAGGCTCAGTCGCGGCCTTTCTCATAGGCCCGCATGATCTCCATGTATTCCGAAGGCAAGCCGCAGGTGCGGCGGGTTCCCGGGTTCACGCAGGTGACCCGGGTGGTGCCGTGGGCGGCCACGATGTCTTCTTCTGGCAGCCACAGGAGATAGTGGAACTTGAAGGAGCGGGTGGTCCAGTCCGCGGTGCGCAGATGCACCTGCACCAGGTGGTGGTGCTGCACCGGCATGGCGTAGCGGCAGGTGTCCTGCACCACTAAGAGGCGCGGGCCGGGCACCGAGGGCGCGAACAGGCCCAAGCTGGCCAGATAGGCCATGCGCGCTTCCTCGAAATAGGTGAAAAAGCGCGAGTTGCTCACCCGTCCCAGGGGGTCCAGGTCGGAAAAACGGGGACGGAATTCGAGGTTGAAGCGGAAAGGCTTCAAGGGATCGCGGGTCTGGCTCTTGGGTGGGCTCATTTCCTCCAGCCGTCTGGCGGGTTCTCAGCTTCGGGACCGGCGGTCCAACAGGCTCACCACCTTTTCGCCGCTGTCCTGTTCGGCCTTGGCGCCGGGCTCCTCGGCCGGTTCGGGCGGGGCGGGTTGAGCGGGCTGGGGCGGTCCCAGGCGCTCCAGGCGCAGGGGATCCCCGCCCATGGTGAACTCGCCGCCGTCGATATATTCCTCCCGGAGGATCCAGGTGGCCTCTTGGGCCGGGGGGTGCAGGATCAGCAGGCGCAACTGCCACCAATGGGGCTTCACGTCCGCCAGAATCTCCTCCACCCGGGCGTAAACCACGGGCTGGTTTTCCTTGTGAATGAGCAAGATGTCGCCGGGCTTGGTTTCCACCTGAAGTTCCTTTCCGGTTTCCCTCTATGCTAAGGCCTCGGACTGACTTGTCAAGCCGGGTAAGGTCCGCCGCCGAGAGTCTCCAGGCGGCGGGCAAAGCCGTCCTGGTCCACGCTGTACTCCTGGGTGCCGTAGCCGGCCACCGCAAAGGAGGCGAGCACCGCGCCCCACAAACAGGCCTGGGCCAGGTCCAGGCCCAGGGACATGCCCTTCATCAGCCCGGAGCGGTAGGCGTCGCCCGCGCCGG
Source organism: Desulfarculaceae bacterium (assembly GCA_021737145.1). GTDB lineage: Bacteria > Desulfobacterota > Desulfarculia > Desulfarculales > Desulfarculaceae > Desulfoferula. Next base: position 40,945 of record JAIPEN010000004.1, read on the forward strand.
TGGGGTCCAACACCTGCTCCGCCTTGGCGATGGGTATGTCGGTGCGGTCCCGGCCCCGCCAGAGCACCGAGCCCTCCTCGCCCTTGGTGGTGATCACCGCCTCCACCCGCTCCAAAATCTCGCTCAGTTCCAGGCCGGTCATGCGCCGGATCAGTTCCAGCTCGTAGTCGTTGCTTATGAGCACCTGGGCCCCGGCAAAGGCCTCGGCCAGGTCCTCGCCCTTCCAGATATTCAACGACTGGCCGGGGTCGAAGATATAGGGCACGCCCTTGGCCCGGAACTCCTTGGGCAGGCGCTGCATGTCCTCCAGGTTGCCCGGAGCCACGATGGCCAGGGAGTTGGCCGGGCTCATCTCGCCCACGTCGCACTGGCAGGGGTGGTTCATGGCCCCGGGGTTGAAGCCGGTGATCTGGTTGTCGGACTTGTCGGTGGTTATGAAGGCCCCGGCGGTGAACTCCTGTTCCAACACCCGGATGCGGCTGCCGTCGATGCCCTGGCTTTCCACCCAGCGCAGATAGCGCTCGCCGTCTTGGCCCAGGCAGGCCAGGATCACCGGGCGCTCGCCCAGTTGGGCCAGGCCGTAGGCGATGTTGCCCGCGGTGCCGCCCAGCTTTTCCTGCAAACCGTTTACGTTGAAGCACACGTTGAGCACATGAATCTTGTCGGGCAGGATGTGGTCGGAGAAACGTCCCTCAAAGTTCATGATGCGGTCATAGGCCAAGGAGCCGGATATATATAGCTGCACTGCGTTCCTCGCTAAGCTCTAGCGGTTAAATTTTTCCAGGGCGCTTATGATGCGCTCCACCCAGGCCCGGGCCTCGTGCAGGGATTGGGGCGAGGCTGGTTCGGGACAGGTTTTTTCGCTGGCGTCCAGGCTGAAGCACTCGGCCGCGCTGAGGCGGCACACGGTCCAGCCGGGCATGCCCGGCGGCACGTGGGGGCGTTGGTTCACCCGGTAGAGGCTGAAGCAGTCCATGTCGCAGCGCACGCTGTAGGCGTTACCCAGCAGATGCATTTCCAGGATCCGGCCCAGCAGGCCCCGCCGGGAAAATTCGCCTTGCACCAGGCTGAAAAGCTCATCGGCCTTCATGGTCGGCATCACCCACCTCCCGGGCGGACAAGCGCGCGGCGGCTTGACCGCCACCCCGTAATAAGCTAACGCTAATGTATCAGAAAAACCGCTCCATTGCGTAATGGGCCGCATCAGGGAGGAACCATGGACTTGCAGAGCGAGGTGGCTCTGGTCACCGGGGCCGGACGGGGCATCGGGCTGGCCACGGCCGAAAAACTGGGCGCTTCGGGCGCGGCGGTGGTGCTGGCCGACCAGGATCTGGCCACGGCCGAGGCCGGAGCCCTGGCCATCGAGGGAGCCGGCGGCCGCGCCCTGGCCGTGCAGATGGATGTGCGCCTGGCCGGGGACTGGACCTACGTGGTGGAAACGGCGGTCAAGCGCTACGGCCCGCTCACCGCCCTGGTGAACAACGCGGGCTTCGACCGCCCCGGCGGGGTGGCCAAGGTGAGCCAGGAGGACTTCGAGGCGGTGCTGAGCGTGCACCTCACCGCCTGCTTGCTGGGCATGCGCGCCGCGTTGCCCGCCTTTGAGCGGGCCGGGTACGGAGCGGTGGTAAACGTGTCCAGCGTATACGCCAAGATAGGGGGGCACGGCGAGGCAGCCTACAGCGCGGCCAAGGCGGGCATGGTGGGGCTCACCAAGTCGGCGGCCAGGGAGTTCGCCCGCCATGGGGTGCGGGTCAACTGCGTGTTGCCCGGCCTCACCGACACCCCGGCCATCCGGGGCATGATGTCGGACAAGGTGCGCGACAAGCTATTGGCCGAGACCCCGCTCCGGCGCATGGCCACGCCCGGCGAGATCGCCAACGTGATCGCCTTTCTCTGCTCCGGGGAAGCCAGCTTTGTAACCGGGGCGGCATGGGAGGTGTCCGGCGGCTGGAATATGTGACCGGCGGCTTCGGCAGAGCCCCACATGCTGCGTTACCGGCATCGCTGTGCCGCGGAGCGAGTCCCCCTGAAAGAATTATTGCGAAGGGACTTTGCCTGACAGCAGGCTGACCTTGAGGCCGCTGAAGGGGGCGGTCAGGGTGGTCGCGTCCGCCAGGCCCAGGAGCCCGGCCCACTCGGGGCGATAGAGCACCGCGCCAACCCGCCAGCCCACATAGGCATCCCGCAAACGCTCACCCAGCTTGCCCGCCAAGGTCTCGGCCTGGCGCACGCTGCCCAGGCGCTTGCCATAGGGCGGGTTCATCACCACCAGGCCCGTTCCGGCCGGCGCCGACTTGCCGAGGAAGTCGGCCGCTTCGAACTTCACGCCCTTGCTCACTCCGGCGCGGCCCGCGTTGTCCTTGGCCAGGGCCACCACCTTGGGGTTGCGGTCGCGGCCCAGGATGGGCGCGGGCGGCGCGGCCAGGGCCTTTTCCCCTGCCTGACGCCGCATGTGATTCCAGGCCGCCTCGCGCAAGGAAGGCCACTGCTCAAAGGCGAAGCTCCGCTTGCCGCCGGGCGGCAGATGCCGGGCGATCAGGGCCGCCTCGATGACCAGGGTGCCGCCTCCGCACAGAGGGTCCAGCAGGGGCCCGCTGCCGTCGTAATCGCAGAGCATGAGCAGCGCGGCGGCCAGGTCCTCGCGCAGGGGGGCCGCCCCGCCCTGGGGCCGATAGCCCCGCTTGTGCAGGTGCGCCCCGCTGGTGTCCAGGCTGATGGTTGCCCGCCGGTCCACCCCGCGCACTTGCAAACGCTGGGCCTGCTCGTCGCCGGGCTCGGCGGGGATTGGCGGCTCCAGGCCGAGCGACTTGAGCCGGTCGGCGGCTGCCTTGCCCACCACCTCGGCCACCCGCCCGCTGTGCTTGAGGTTGCTGGCGCTCAGGCTCACGCTGATGTTCAGCGCCGCGCCGGGGGCCACGTACAGCTCCCAGGGCACGGCCGCGGCCTGGCGCACCAGGTCGTCCCAGCGCCGCACCCGGAAGTCCTTGAGCCGCAGCCACACCCGCCCAGCGGTGCGCAGCCAGAGGTTGGCCGCATAGGCGATCTCCAGCTTGCCGCGAAATCCCACCCCGCCCGGCTCGGGCGCGATGTCCCCCGCATTCAGGACGGCCAGCTCGCGGGCGCACAGGGGCTCCAGCCCAGGGGCGCACACCGCGAAAAAGGCGTGCTCCGGGGCCCACACCTGGCGCTTGATGCGCCGTTCCAGATTGAATGATGACATGCCGAGGTTTACCACGGCCGGGGGGGCAAACCAACCGGGACGGGATGAAAAAGCAGTTAAAAGAAAGTAAGGCCAACCTGAGCGGCACAGCCTGGCGGCTGTGGGCCAGACGGGCGGCGAGGGGGCGACGCAGGCGTAGCGTGACCTACGCCGAGGCCCGAACGATGCCCCCAACACCGCCAGGCGCGGCCAGGCGAAGCCGCTACACCATGCTGTCGGCCAGCTCGCTGATCACCGCGTCCGGGTCCTGCCCGGAGCGCTCGATGCGCTCGATGTTCTTTTCCATGTCCGCGCGCAGGCCCATGCGGTCCACGTCGCGGGGCTCGCGGCAGCGGCCCATGCGGCGGCACAGGCGGTAGATCAGGCGCTCGCGGTCGGACAGGGTCAAATAGCTGTCCAGCTTGGCCAGCATGGCCTCCTTGTCCAGGGGCAACTGGCCGTTGACCGTCTCGATGAGGTTCATGATGTGGTCGCTGGCCACGTAGGAGGTGATGCCGTCCAGGGTCTGAATGAACAGGCGTATCTCGGCGGCCACCTCGTCGTCGCTGATCTTTTCGAACTCGCCGGAGACCAGGTCCTGGTACAGCTCGATGCGCGGCGGCACGCGCAGAGTGCGCAGGCGGATGAAGTCAGGGTTGATCTGGTTGAGCACCTCGGCCGTGGCCACGGCATGCTCCTTGGACCACTTTTTGCCGCCCAGGCCGGGCATCACATACTCGCTTAGCTCCATGCCCGCGGCCTTGATGTTCTGGCCGCCCTTGATCTGCTTGGCCGCGGTAACGCCCTTTTTCATGAACTTGAGCAGCGGATCGTAGCCGGTCTCCAGGCCGATGTGGATGCGGTCCAGACCCGCCTCCCGGAGCATGGTCAGCTCTTCCACCGTCCGCTGGGCCGCGGTGGAGGAGCGGGCATAGGTGGTCACCCGCTTGGCCTCGGGCATCTGGGCGCGCAGATAATTGAGCGCCTCGGCCAGCACCTCGGGCTTCATCACCAGGTTATTGGCGTCCTGAATGAAAACGTTGCCCGTGTCGTAGTAGAGCCAGGCGGCCACGTTGTGAAAGGCGTGGCTCAGGCGCGGGTTACTGAACACCGAGTTGACCACCGGCGCGCTGATCCGGCCGTGCTCGCCCATGGCCTGGGACAGCTCGATGATCTCGCGGCGCATCTCGGCCGCCGCGTCGATGTCGGCCTTGATCTCCTCCAGGCTGCGGCGGGAGAAGGTGCGGCGTTTGTACACCGGGCAGAACTTGCACTTGTTCCAGGGACAGTTGCGCGTAAAGCGCAAGAGCAGGCTCTGGGCCTCCGACGGCGGGCGGATGGGGCCTTGCTCAAAATCCAGGGTCGTGTCCAGGGCGGGTAGCGCGGTCACTGAGTTCTCCCGGCTCGGGTGGTCGGTTGGATATTTAAGTATGCGGGAGTGGTGGGATGTGTCAAGGATGGCGGGCAAGAGGCGGGGTGGGTTATGATGGGCGGGCTATTTATTGTGGGGCGGGGGAAGAAGCAAAGACAAGAAGTTGGGAAGGTAAGAAGGGGGGCGTTGTGGCCAATCGGAAGCATCTAGAGATTTTAAAGCAGGGGGTGGAGGTCTGGAATAAGTGGAGGAAAGAGAATCCGAAAATAAGACCAGACTTAATAGAGGCACGGCTCAGAGGGGAACACCTTTTCAAAGCAAACTTAAGCGGGGCAAACCTCATCAGGGCGGACCTCAGCCGGGCGTACCTCAGATGGGCGGACCTCGGCGGGGCGGACCTCGGCGGGGCGGACCTCAGCGGGGCGAACCTCAGCGGGGCGGACCTCAGCGGGGCGAACCCCAGCGGGGCGAACCTCAGCGGGGCGAACCTCAGATGGGCGGACCTCCGCGGGACGAACCTCAGCGAGGCGAAACTCGACTTGGCGAACCTCAGCGGGGCGAACCTCAGCGGGGCGGGCCTCAGCGGGGCAATTGTTTTATATACAATCTTTGTAAACGTAGATTTAAGTCAAACCGTTGGCTTGGAGGCTGTTAAGCACAAGGGCCCGTCTACCATAGGCATTGACACCATCTATAAATCCAAAGGCAAAATCCCTGAGTCCTTCCTGCGTGGATGTGGCGTACCGGAAGACTTGATCAAGCTCATACCGTCCCTTACTTCCCAACCTTTTAACTTCTACTCCTGCTTCATCAGCTACTCGTCCAACGACGATGATTTCGCCCACAGGTTTCACGCTGATCTCCAAGAGAATAAAGTCCGTGTTTGGTTCGCGCCCGAGGACATGAAGATCGGCGACAAGATTTGGGACAGTCTGGACCAGACCATACGCGTTCATGACAAGCTGCTGCTCGTCCTTTCAGAACAATCGATTGAAAGTGATTGGGTGGAAGACGAAGTGACCACAGCCTTTGAAGAGGAGCGCCGCCGCAAAAAGACGGTGCTGTTCCCCATCCGCCTGGACGACTCGGTGATGGACACCAAAAAGCCCTGGGCCGCCAAGGTGCGACAACGCCACATCGGCGACTTCACGGACTGGAAGAACCACGACTCATACAAAAAGGCCTTCGACCGCCTGCTGCGCGACCTCAAGGCCTCGGAGAAATAAAGCTGCCCCGCACCGCCTGCTGCGAACAGAGATTGCTTCGTCGCTGTGCTCCTCGCAATGACAGCTTTCTCCTTCACTAAAACCTTGTCATTGCGAGGAGTCGCTGAATAGCGGCGACGCGGCAATCCCGGCAACGGGCACAGGGCCCCGCCCAACACCAACCCCGCGCCGACGCTGAACCACCCCTCCCCTTCCCAACCATTCTTCGACCTATTTAGGGATAAGCAAAAAATACCAAGGCCCGCACCCTCTGCTGCAGGCAGAGATTGCCGCGTCGCGGCTGCGCCGCTCCTCGCAATGACAAGGCTTCTTATAAGTTGATGGGGGCGTCGTTACACGGAATGGCTAATCTGTAAATGGAAAAACGAAACGCGGCGGCGCAAAAACCAAGCCCCCGGGCCTATCATAGACCCGGGGGCGAGGCCGGCCCTCCCCTCCCCATGTGGGGACAGCGTAATGGAATGGCACGGACCGGCCAATGCCCTCCTTGTCCCCAGTGATATCCGAAGGCTATTGTAGGACATCAGGCCACCAAAAATAAAGCCCCCCGGCCTAAAAAAGACCAGGGGGCTGATTGGTTTTATTCGAGGCGGTTCTAGAGCTGCTCGGCGATGATCTCGGCCAGGTCCATGATCTCCAAGGTCTCGTCCACGTTCTCGCCCTTGGCGCTGTCCACGAACATGTTGATGCAGTAGGGGCAGCAGGTGGCCACCACCTCGGCGCCCTTGTCCACGGCCTCGCGCACCTTGTGGGTGCTGAAGCGCTGCTCGGGCTCGGTCTCCATCCACAGGCGGCCGCCGCCGCCGCCGCAGCACATGGCCATGCCCTTGTTGTTGCCGAACTCCATGCGCTCGGCGCCGCAGGCGTCGAGGAGCTCGCGGGGCTCGTCGTACACCTTGGAGTGACGGCCCAGGTAGCAGGGGTCGTGGTAGATGACCTTCTTTTCGTAGCCGCCCAGGCTCAGCTTGCCCTCGTCCAACAGCTCTTTGAGCAGTTGGGTGTAGTGCACCACCTCGAACTCGCCGCCGAACTCGGGGTACTCCTGGGTGAAGGTGGTGAAGCAGTGGGGGCTGGTGGTGATGATTTTTTTGACGCCCTTGTCGTTGAACAGGTTGATGTTCTTTTCCACCAGGCCCATGAACTGCTCTTCGTCGCCCATCTTCCGGAGGGCCTCGCCGCAGCAGGACTCCTCATTGCCGATGATGCCGTAGCTCACGCCGGCCGCGTTCAAGACCTTCACCAACGCCTTGGCGATTGCCTGGGCGCGGGGGTCGTAGGCCGAGGTGCAGCACACGCTCAGGAAATAGTCCTGGCTGCCGTCGAACAAGGGCACGTCCAGGCCCTCGGCCCACTTTTCGCGCTTTTCGCGCGGCTCGGACCAGGGGTTGCCCTGAGAGTGGATGGAGCCCATGATGGTGCGCAACATGCCCGGGGCCGCGCCGGTCTCGGCGATCATGGCCCGCATGGCCCGCACCACGTCGATGATGGCCACCTCGCGGGGACAGTTTTCGACGCACAGCTTGCAGGTGGTGCAGGCGTAGAGAATATCGTCGGACTCAAAGCCCTCCAGGCCCAGCTGGCCCATCTTGATGAGCTGGCGGGTGCGGAAAGGGCTTTCCACCGCGGGCCAAGGACACAGACCCGAACACAGGCCGCATTGCATGCACTGGTAGAGGGTCTCGCCGCCCATCAGGGCGATGGCCTCGCTGACCTCCAAAAAGGGCGTGGCGGGCATATGTCGTATCTCCTTGTCTTAAATCAGCCGAAGCGCGCCCCACGGGGACGGCGCGCCGATCATGCGGGTGCCCCGAATCAATAGCACCATCGCAGAAAGGTGTCAAGAAAAGGCGAATCCCCTGGATTGCCTAGCCGTGAAGGGGGTATAGCTCAGGCCAACTGGTCCTTGAAGGCGGTGAGGGCCTGGGGTATCACCGAGCGCACCACCGCCTCGGGCTCCCGGTGCAAGCGGCGGCGCACCTGCTCATAGGAGGGATAGACCTCGGTGAGCTTGAGGGGCTTTTGCCCCGGTCCGGCCGCGATCTGGCGGTAGTCGCGGGCCATCTCCATGATGCTGCTTTCCCGCGGGCCGGGAGGCTCCAGCCAGCCCAGGCGGGCCATGAGCTCGAAGCGCACCTGATCCACCAGGAACAAGAAGGCGTCCAGGGCCTCCAGCTTGGCCCGTGGCTCCAGGTCGGGATAGACCTCGCCCGGCCCCAGGCCGCGCACTCCCAGCACCACGTCGTACAGGGCCAGGGTGGCCTGGTGGCCCAACTCGGCCAGCTCGGCCAACGCGGCCGGAGGCAGGTCGCACAGGCGCTCGTCATGGGCGGGGGTGTGGCCGATCCGGCGCTGCCAGCGGCCAAAGGCGGCCATGGCCTCCTTGTCGCGCCGCGCCTGGTCCAGGCTGATTACTTGACTGCTCACTGTTTCGCCCTACTTGAGATAGGCCCGGCCTTCCTCGGCCGCCGGCAGGGTGACCAGGAAGGAGGCCCCGCCCTCGCCCCGGTTGTGCACCTCCACCTGCCCGAAGTGGCGGGTGACGATCTTGTGCACGATGGACAGGCCCAGGCCCGAGCCCTGGTCCTTGGTGGTGAAGAAGGGGTTGAAGATGTTGTGCACGATGTCCATGGGGATGCCGCCGCCGGTGTCGGTGACCTCGCCGGCCACGAACTGCTTGCCCTCGCGCACCACGCTGAAGGTGCGCACGGTCAGGTGGCCGTCGTTTAAGCCCATGGCCTGAATGGCGTTGAGGAACAGGTTCAAGAAAACGTGCTTGATCTGGCGGTCGTCGCAATAGACCGGCGGCAGGCCGGAGCCGAGCTCCTGGTTCACCTCGATGCGCTGGTCGGTCAGCTCCCGGCTGATCAGATCCAGGGACTGGTCGATGATCTCGTTGAGGTCGTGCTCCTCGAAGTGACCCCGCGCGTCGGAGGAGAAGTCCAGCATCTCGTTGAGGGTCTTTTCCAGGCGGGTCACCTCGTCGATGATCACGTCCAGATACTGGGTCAGGGGCGAGTCGTCGCCCACCTTCTTGCGGATGCGCCGGGTGAAGCCGCCGATGGACACCAAAGGGTTTCTGATCTCGTGGGCCACTCCGGCCGCGATCTCGCCCAGGGCGGCCAGCTTGTCCGCCTCCAGCAGGCGGTTGCGCATCTGGGCCAGCTCCTTGTTCACCCGCTCCAGATGGTGATAGAGCCGCGCGGTTTCCAGGGCCAGGCCGCCCTGGTTGGCCAGCATGCCCAAGAGCTTCAGGTCGCGTTCGTTGAAGGGCCGCCCGCTGATGAGGTTGTTGACCAGCAGCTCGCCCACCACCTTGCCCTTGGCAAACATGGGCACGGCCACGAACGCCCGCTCCAGGCCCAGGGCCTGGGCCATCTCCGGGTTCATGCGCGGGTCGTTCCGGGGATCCTCCACCACCATGGTCACGCCCTGATCCACGCACATGGCCACCACGCTGTCCGGCGGGTCCAGAGGCACCGCCAGCTCGGCCAGGCGCTCGTCGGCCAGCAGGGCCCGGTGGGGCCGGCTGTCGCGGATGTCCTGCAGGCTTTGGGTCAGCTCCTTGTGCAGGCCGTTCTCCACGTCCTTGGTCAGGCTGGCGATGGGCCTGAGGACCTTTTCGTCCTCATCCACCAAAAACAGCACCACCCGGTCGTGGTCCATGCCCGCCGGGTGGATCACCGCGTCCATGATGATCAGCACCGTGGCCTCGAAATCCATGGTGGTCATGAGCACCGTGGATATCTCGTAAAGGGTGGCCAGGGCGCCCACCATCTCCTCGTTGCGCTGGACCAGAACCTCCATGCGTTGGAAGATCAGGGCGTTCTCCAGGGCCGAGGAGATCATGGAGGCCATGGTGCCCAGCAGGTTGCGGTCCTCCACGTTGAAGCGGGGCACCGCGTCTTTGTCCAGCACCATCTTCTCGAACACGCACAGATGGCCCGAGTAATTGCCCTTGAAGCTCAGGGCCACGCAGATGCCCTTGGCCCCTTCCAGGGAGCCGCTTTCCGCCTCGTCGGGCGGGTCCGCGTAGAACTTGCAGGAGCCCAGGCATTCGCGCGCCGGGTCCAGGCACTCCGGCGGCACCGCCCCGAAGGCGGCCTGCAAGCGGGGCGGGTCGTTGGTGGGCGCGTTGATGCACAACATGCCTCCCCGCGCGCCCAGGAGCTTGGCCACCATGGAGGCGGTGCTGTCCAGCAGCTCGTCCAACTCGATGGTCGACACCGCCGCCCGGCCCAGGTCGCTGATCACGTTGAGCTCGGTGATGCGGCGCTTGGCCTCGAAATAAAGGCGGTGGTTGCGGATGGTGCCGGCCATCTCGCGGGAGACCATCTGCAACAGGCGCACCTCGTCGGTGTCCATGGTCGGGCCGGACGCGAAGACCAACAGCAGCACCCCGTAAAGCCGGTTGTCGTCCATCACCGGGAACAGGGCGGCCAGCTCACCGCTCTGGCACAGGGCGTCCACCGCCGGGTCGCCGTTGTCCGCGCCCACGGTGATGAGCTGGGAATCGCGGTCCCGGGCCACCCGGCCCAGCGCGCCCTGGCCAAAGGCCACCTCCAGGGGCGTTTCGCCCTTGGGCTGACGCGGCCAGGCGTTGGCCTGGGTCAGCTGGCTCTTGGCCGTCTCCTGCAAAAAGAGCATGGCCAGGCGGGAGCCCAGATGGCTGTTGATGGTGTTGAGAATGCTGTCCAGGCGTTCGTTGACATCCACCGAGGCGTTGGTGATCTCCACCACGTGGGCCAGGACGTCGAAGCGCTGCTCGTGGTCCATGGCTACGCCTCCGCCCGGCGGCCCGCCAGGTCCTGGGCCTTTTGGTAGATTTCCACGTAGCGCGGGGCGGCGGCCTGCCAGGAGAAGTCCTGGGCCATGCCCCGCCGCACGATGCCCTTCCACTGGGCCGGGTCTTGATAAGCCTCCCGGGCCCGGGCCAGGGCCTCCAGCATGGCTTCCATGGCAAAGGGCCCGAACTTGAAGCCGGTGCCCGGATTCTTGGGGGTGTGGTCGGCCACGGTGTCGGCCAGGCCGCCGGTGTCGCGCACCACGGGCACCGCGCCGTAGCGCAGGGCCTGCATCTGGTGGATGCCGCAGGGCTCGTAGCGGCTGGGCACCAGGAGCATGTCCACCCCGCCCATGATGCGGTGGGCCAGGGCCATGTCAAAGCCGATGGTCACCCCCAAACGGCCGGGGTTGCGCTGGGCCAGCTCCTTGAGGGTCACGTGATAGTGGTCCTCGCCATAGCCCATGACCACCACGTTGAACCCCAGCTCGAACATGCTCTCCATGCCCGCGGTGATCAAGTCCAGGCCCTTGCGGTCCTCCAGGCGTCCCACCACCGCCGCCAGGGGCCGGCCCTGTCCCTCGTCCAGGGAGTAGAGCTCCATGAGGTCGCGGCGGCAGCGCTGCTTGGGCTCCAGGTCGTCCTGGCTGTACTGGGCGATGAGCCGCTGGTCGGCCGCCGGGTCCCAAAGTTGGTAGTCGATGCCGTTGACCACCGCGGCCAGGCGGTCGCGCCGGGCCAGAAGCACCCCTTCCAGGCCCTGCCCCCACTCGGGGGTCAATATCTCCTGGGCATAGGCGTGGGACACGGTGGAGATCATGTCCGCGAACAGCAGGCCGCCCTTGAGAAAATTTATCTGACCGTAAAACTCCAGGGCCTCGGGGGTGAAGTACTCCCAGCCCAGGCCGGTCAGGGGCATGTCGTAGTGCCAGAACTGGCCCTGGTTGCCCAGGTTGTGCACGCTCATCAGCGAAGCGCTTTTTTTCAGATGAGGATCGTCCGCATAGAGGGTGCGCAGGTAAACCGGGACCAGGCCGGTGGTCCAGTCGTTGGCGTGGAACACGTCCACCTGCCAATCCATGGCCTTGGCCAGCTCCAGGCAGGCGCGGCTGTAGAATATGAAGCGCTCGGCGTTGTCCTCGTAATCGCCGTAGGCGTTGCCGTAGAGCCCTTCCCGGTCGAACAGGTGCTCATGGCCTATGAGGTAATCCACCACCCCTGAGGGGTTGCGCTGGCAAAAGACCTCGGCCTGGTGCCGCTTCCAGGACACCGGGACCTCCAGGGTCACGTCCAGGGGCTCCAGGGCGTCTTCCAGCTCCGGGGCCATGCGCGGCTTGGGAGTCACCACCCCCACGGTGTGGCCCAACTGGGCCAGGGCCCGGGGCAGGTCGTAGGCGACCTCGGCCAGGCCGCCCACCCGTTTGTAGGGCCATACTTCCGGCGCCAAGAATAGAATGTGCATCAGCCCCTCTCCGGTTGATAGCCAAACTATAACACGCCTCCGGACGCAACAAAACCAAAGCTCCCATGGGCTCGGGCGCGTTGACACTATCGAGAAAGCGGCGCTAAGGTTAGTCATGAGTTTCGTCAAGAACATCTTGTCCAAACCCCTGTTGGTGTTGGCTGCGGCGGTTCTGCTCCCCTGCCTGGCCTGGTCCCTGTTCTCATTGGGCATGGACTGGGCGGCGATGGAGCGGGTGGTGGAGGGGGCCCATATCTCCGCCGAAATGAAACGCCGGGTGCTGTTCAACGGGCTGAGCCTGATCATCACCCTGGCCGGAGTGCTGGCCGGGGCCTATTGGTGGCACCGCCGCTACACCCGCCAGATAGACACCCTGGTGGAGGCCTGTCACCGCATGTCCCTGGGCGAGCCTTCCCCCCTGCCCGACGCGCCCCAGCAGTTGGAGCAGCTGGGACGCCTGGCCCTGGCCATCCAGGTGATGCACGAGGCCCTGCTGGACTACCTGAGCCTCTACCGCCGCTTTTTCGACGCCGCGCCGGACATGTTTCTCTCCCTGGCCCCGGCCGGCCAGCGCATCCTGGACGCCAACACCGCCTTTTGCCGCACCGTGGGCCTGCTCAAGGACGAGGTGCTGGGCCAGCCGGTGAACCGCTTCGTGGAACTGGACAAGGGATGGGAAGAGGCCCTGAACTCGGGCAGCGAGTTTATCTCGGGACAAATCAAAACCGACAGCGGTATCATAAAAGTGGAAGCCAGCATCTCCTTGGAGGGAAACCCCGAAGGCCAGCCCTGGGTGTTGGGTGCCATTCTGCGCGACGTAACCCTGCGCGACGCCTTGCATGGCGAGTTGCTGCAGAAATCCACCGCCCTGGAAAAAGCCTTGGAGGAGATTAGAAACGTGGACGAGCTCAAGGACGAATTTCTCACCACCCTGAGCCATGAGCTCAAGACGCCCCTGGTGTCCTTGAAAGGCTTTTTGCAGCTATTGCGCCAGGGCCGGGCCGACCAAGAGCAGTCCGGCAAGTACCTGGACATCTGTTGGCGCAACCTCTCCAAGCTGGAAACCCAGATCAACAACCTGTTGGACCTGGCCCGCCTCAGCCATTCCAAGGAACAATACGAAATGGCTCCGGTGGACTTGAACGCCCTGGTGCGCACTGCGGCCGAAAACCTGGCCCCTGCCGCGGCCGAGCGGAGGGTGACCCTGGACACCAGCGGCCTGGCCGGGGGCCCCTTGGTGGTAAACGGCAACTTGAACAAGCTGGTGCAGCTGGTGGACAACCTGCTGGTCAACGCCATCAAGTACAACAAGGAAGACGGCCAGGTGCTCCTGGGCCTGGACAACCAAGACGGCCAGGTGGTGCTCACCGTGGCCGACTCCGGGGTGGGCATCGACCGCGAGCACACCGCGGCCATCTTTAACCGCTTTTACCGGGCCGACCTGAGCGGCACCGGCCGCCTGGAGGGGCTGGGTATCGGCCTCAGCCTGGTGCAGGAGATCGTAAAGCTGCACAACGGGGACATCCGGGTGGAAAGCGAGCCCGGCGTGGGCACCACCTTCACCGTGACCCTGGAGGCCGGCGAGTGACCCCACCCCTGGTCTTGATCGTGGAAGACGACACCGACACCGCCGCCCTGTACAGCGCGGTGCTGGAATCCGAGGGCATGGAGGTGGTGCACTGCATGGACCGCCAGCAGGCCAACCGCTGGTGGGGCGATGCCGAGCGGCGGCCCGATCTGGTGGTGCTGGACGTGCGTCTGCCCGACGGCTCGGGCCTGGACCTGTGCAGCGACTTCGGCGGTTCGCAACCAGGCCAGCTCTTGCCGCCCATCATCGTGCTCAGCGCCCACGGCGACCCCCGCATGCCTTCCCTGTGCCGCCAGGCCGGGGCAGCCGCCTTTTTGGACAAGCTGGAGACCCTGGACAATCTGGTGGATAAGGCCAAGGAACTCCTGGAAAAACAGCGGCTTACCTCACAAGCCTGACAAATTAGGGCATTTTTGCCCTGAATATATCATCAAATTGACTGTTCGGTAATTTATTACCGTTTATATTCGGGCAAAATAGCCCGTTGCCCTTGGACATCTTTCCATCCTCCTCCACGCATTGCCACCGGCATCGCGGCATCCAGCTTGGCCCCTGCCATTACCGGCGTGCGGCCATGCCTAATTTACCTTATTTTATCAATGTGTTACAAAATAGACTTTTGGCGGGAATAAAAAAATATGCGCGTCGCCTGTTACGATCTCCCTGCCTGCCCCTCTAGGGAAAAAGTCCCAGTACGACGCGCACACTAGTTATAGATGCAATAGGCGGGCCAGAATAGCTGTCAGCGATATATTTGCCCCAGGACGAGACGAAAAAAAGGCCGGCGAAACCTTGAGTTCCGGCCGGCCCCATTAAGTTTGTACGTCTAATCTATTATTTTCACGTAGTTTTTGGCCCTAAGTTCCTTCATCCACGTCCGGAAGCGCTTTTCAGTATTTTGCTGTTCCAGCTTCTGGCGGATTTGCGCCTTGACCGATTCCAAGGGCAATCCCTTGTCTCCGGAGCGCTCGATGAGCTGCATGATCACAAAGCCCTGGGGAATCTGAAGCACCTCGCTGGTCTGGCCGGGCTTTAGCTCGCCCAAAGCCTGGCGCATGGTGGGCAGCAAGTCGCTGGCCTTCACCGGACCCAGGCGGCCTCCCCGCTCGGCCCCGGGGCCTTGGGAACTCTGCTGGGCCAGCTTGCCGAAGTCAGCCCCGTTCTTGATCTGGGAGAGCAGGTTCTCGGCCTTTTGGCGAACCGCGTTCTCGCCCGCCAGGCTGGACTTGGGGTCCACCTTGAGGAACAGGGCCCGCAGCTTTACCTCGTCCAAGTTCTGATACTGATCCTTGTGCTCCTGGTAATACTTCTCCACGTCAGTGTCGGTGATCACCACCTGCTTTTTGACTTCCCGGGTGATCAGGCGCTGCTTGAGGATGTCCCGGCGCAGATTGTCGCGGTACTCCTGCAGGGTCATGCCCTGGCGGCTCAGGCTGGCCACGAAATCATCTTCAGTGAGCTTGTTGGCCCTCTTGACCCGGTTGATGTACTGCTCGATCTCCTCGTCCGTCACCAGCAGATTGGCGCGCTTGACCTCCGCGGCGAATATCTTGTCGTCGATCAGGCGTTCCAGGGCCAGGCGGCGGATCTGGGTGGGGGGCATGCCCCCGCTGCCGGGCTGATTGGCCTCCATGCGGGCCAGGTCCATCTTCACCCGCCGTATGGAGCGTTCCAGGTCCAGGGAGGTGATCACCTCGTCGTCCACGATGGCCACTACCCGGTTGACCACCTCCTCGGCCTGACAGAGAGCGGCTGGGGCGATAAGCAAAACCGCCAGCATAAGGCAAGAGACAGAACGTCGCAGCATCATCCACTCCTTGGGGAGGCCAGGCGGCCTAGTTCCAGGAAATCATCGTCGTATTTTACCTGAGCCTTGGAGCGCAGTCTCTCCAAGTACTCGACGGCCAGCTTTTCCCGGCGCCGGGCGGCCAGGCTCTGCTGAATCTCCGGCGCGGCCTGGGCCAGGCTGAGGCGCTGGGCCGGCCGCTTGGCCTGCACCAGCACCACGTGGAAGCCGTAGGTGCTGGGCAGGGGGCCGGCCAGCTGGCCCGGCTTCAGGGCGAAAACCTTCTTTTCCAGGGCCAGGGGCATGTGTCCCCGGCTCAACCAGGCGGGGCGTCCGCCTTCGGCCAGGGGCGCGCCCATGGCCTCGGCCGCCGCGCTCATGTCCTGGCCCGCCTTTACCTGGTTCACCAGCTTCTGGGCCAGCTCCCGGCTGGGCAGCAGGGCGTGCAGGGCCAAAATCTGCTCGGGCCGGTGAAAGCGTTCCCGGTTGCGCTGGTAATAATCGCGCACCTCTTGGGTGTCCACCCGGGCCTGGGGCATGAGGATCATGCGCAGGGCCTTTTCCATGAGCATCTGGCGCTCCAACTCGGCCCGCCAGTCATGGCGGGAAATGCCGTGGATGGCCAGATTGTGCTCAAAGGCCTTTTCATCCAGCTCCCGGAGCATGGCCTGTTCCCGCTCCAGCGCTTCCTGAGGGTCCAGATCGATGCCCTGGCGGGCCGCGTCTTCGAGCACCAGACGGCGGCTCACAAGATCCTCGATCATCTCGCGCCTGAGGCTCTTGTCCAGCAGGCCCGGGTCTCCGCCCAGGCCCATGAAAGCGGCCCGTGCGTTGAACTCGCCCAGGGTGATGGGCTGGCCGTCGACCCAGGCCACGCTGGGCGCGGCCTGGCCGGACGGGCCGGAGCACGCCGCCAAAATGAGGGCCAGCAAAGCCGCCACGGCCAGAGCCGCCCCTCGAAAGCGGCGCCGCGGGGTCCCCGGCCGGGATGACTTTAATCCCGCCATGTTACCGGATCTAGTTACCATCGCCGCCGATGTATTGCAAGAACTGCCTGGCCTGCTCCAGGGGTGGACTCCCCGCTTCCAGGTTAAGCTTGACCCGGCCGTCCGGGAACACGCGCACCTTGTGGGGCTGGTCCTGGGCCATGGTCAGCAGGCGATCCAGGTCCAGGGAGTCGGTGCGGGTGAAATGAACCATGAAGCCGTCGCCCGAGATGTCCAGGCGCTCTGCCCCCAAACGGCGGGCCATAACCTTGAGCCCCACCCCGGCCAAGAGGTTGCCGGCCGCGGCCGGGGGCGGGCCGAAACGGTCGCCCATCTCGGCGGCCACGCCTTCCAGGTCCTCGGCCCGGCGCACCGCGCTCAGGCGCCGGTACAGGCTCAGGCGCACCTCGGGATCGGGCACGTAGGACTCGGGCAGATGGGCGGGCAGGCCCAGCTTGAGTTCCGGCTCCGGCCCCTCGGCCGGGGCCTCGCCCTTGAGCCGGGCAATGGCCTCTTCCAGCAGGCGCAAATATAGCTCATAGCCCACCTCGGCGGCCACCCCGCTCTGGGCCTCGCCCAGCATGTTGCCCGCCCCGCGTATCTGCAAATCGTGCATGGCAATGGCGAAGCCGGCCCCCAGTTGGGTGAAGTCCATGAGCGCCTTGAGCCGCTTGGCCGCCTGGCGGCTCAGGGACTGCTCGCTCTTGACCAGCAGATAGGCATAGGCCCTCTGGCCCGAGCGCCCCACCCTGCCCCGGAGCTGGTAGATCTGGCTGAGCCCCAGCTTCTCGGCCCGGTTGATGATGATGGTGTTGGCCGCGGGGATGTCCAGGCCGGACTCGATGATGGTGGTGCACACCAGCACGTCCAACTCTTTTTTCACGAAGGCCATCATCACCCGCTCCAGCTCTTTTTCCGGGAGCTGTCCGTGGGCCACTCCCACCCGGGCGGCCGGGGTGAGCTTGCGCACCAGGCGGGCCATCTTGCCGATGTCCTGCACCCGGTTGTGCACCAGGAAAACCTGGCCCCCGCGCTCCAGCTCCCGCTCCAGGGCCTCGCGCACCGCCTGGGGGGTGAAGGGGGCCACGTAGGTCTTTATGGCCTGGCGGTCGGCCGGGGGGGTGTTTATCACGCTCAGGTCCCTGAGGCCGGAGAGGCTCATCTGCAGGGTGCGGGGGATGGGGGTGGCGGTGAGGGTGAGCACGTCCACCAGGCGGCGGAGCTTCTTGAGCCGCTCCTTGTCCTTGACCCCGAAGCGCTGCTCCTCGTCCACCACCACCAGGCCCAGGTCCTTGAACTCCACATCCTTCTGAATAAGGCGGTGGGTGCCGACGACGATGTCCAGAGTGCCGTCCTTGATCCCGGCCAAAACCTTGCGCTGCTCGGCCGGGGTCTTGAAGCGGCTCAGGGACTCCACTTCCAGGGGCTGGTCCACCAGGCGCTCCACGAAGGTCTGATAGTGCTGCTCGGCCAAGACGGTGGTGGGCACCAGGAAAGCCACCTGCTTGCCCTGCATGGCCACCAGGTAGGCGGCGCGCAGGGCCACCTCGGTCTTGCCGAAGCCCACGTCGCCGCAGATGAGCCGGTCCATGGGCCGGGCCGCGCCCAGGTCGGCCAGCACATCCTCGATGGCCCGGGCCTGGTCCGGAGTCTCCTCCCAGGGGAATCCGGTCTCGAACTCCCGGAAGGCGCCGTCCGGCGGGGTGAAGGACTTGCCCTTGGCCACCGAGCGGGCGGCATAGAGCTCCACCAAATCCTGGGCGATGAGCTCCACCGCCTTCTTGGCCCGGCCCTTGGCGCGGGCCCAGGAATAGCCGCCCAGGCGGTCCAGCTTGGGCTTGGCGTCCTCGGGGCCGCGGTACTTGCTGATCAGGCCCATGCGGTCGGCCGGCATATAGAGCTTGTCGTTGCCCGCGAAAACCAGGTGCAAAAAATCGCTCTCCGCCGCGCCCACGGCCACGGTGGTCAGGCCCTCGTAGCGGGCCACCCCGTGGTCCATGTGCACCACCAGGTCGCCGGGCTCCAGGTCGTCCAGGGCGGCCAGCATCTCCGACAGGCGCGGCGGGGCCTTGTGGCGCACCACCCGGGGCGCGCCCAGCACCTCGTCCTCGGTGATGAACACCACCGGTATTTCGGCGGGCGCGAACCCGGCGGTGAGCCCGCCCTCCATCAGGCTCAGGGAGGGGCCGCCGGGATCGGCCGGCCAGGTCTCGGCCGCACTTCCCCGCACCCGCACCCCCACCTCGCGCTCGGCCAAGAGCTCGGCCAAACGCTGCACCTGGGAGCGGGAGCGGCACACCAGCACCGTGGCCCGGCCCTCCTGTTCCTGCTCACCCACCCACTCCAAAAAGCGGGAGATGATGGAGCCCTCGCCGCCGCGCTTGAGCTCTTGGTGCAGGCCCGGGAAGGTGGACGCCTTGAGCTTGACCAGGGGCGCGTGGGTTTCCTTTTCCAGGCCCATGGCCAGGGCCCGGCAATGCAGATGGGGCCTTGAGTCCAGGCGCAGGCTCATCTGCTCCGGGGTGCGCCTGAGCATGGGCGGGCCGAGCACCACCCGGCCCTCTTCCCGCGCCTGGTCGAACTGCTCTTGCAGCTCGGCGCTCTGGTTCTCCAGACGAAGGGCCACCTCGGCCGGCTCCAGCACCACGTGCCAGGCCTCGTCGGGCAGATAGGAAAACAGGTCGCCCGCGTTGCCGAAGTACATGGGCAGCAGGGACTCCAGGCCGGTGAAGGGGGCGCGCAGCTCGATCTTGTCCACTAGCTCGGCCAGGCGGCGGGTGGACAGGCCCTCCTCGCGGGCCAGCTTGCGCAGCCGCTTTACGGCCCGGTCGGCCGCGTCGACCGAAAGGTCCACCGGCAGACAGGGGATCAGGGCGGCCTCGGGCAGGGGGAGCTGGGAGCGCTGATCCGCCGGGTCGAAGCGGCGCAGGCTCTCCACCTCGTCGCCGAAGAACTCCACCCGCACCGGCTCGTCCAGCAGAGGGCCGAAGAAATCCACCACCGAGCCCCGCAAAGCGAAGTCGCCCACCTGCTCCACCAGGGGCACCGGGGTGTAGCCGCCCTGGGCCAGGGCCTTGACCAGCGCGTCGCGCTCCAGGCGCTGCCCCTTGCTCAGGGAGAGGTAGTTGTCCAGCAAGTGCTCGGGCGGGCAGAGCCGCGAGGCGGCGGCCGCGGCCGAGGTGACCACCACCAGGGGCCGTTGTTCGGCCATGAGCTCCCAGAGCACGGACAGGCGGCGGGCGGTGACCTCGGGGGGAGGGTCCAGCTCCTGATAGGGGCTCACCTCATAGGCCGGGAACAGGCGCACCGGGCTGCCGCCTTCCACCGCGCCGGCCAAAAAGAAATCCAGGTCCTTCGCCAGGGTCTCGGCCGTGGCCAGGGTGGGACACACCACCAACCAGACGCGGGGAGCGTCCAGCCACAGCCGGGCAAGGGCAAAGGCCCTCCCCGCGCCCTCCACCCCGCCCAGCAGGGCGGTGCCTTGGGATTCCAAGGCGGCGCGCGCCGTTTCCAGGCCACGGCCCGGAGGCCAGGCGGCGGATATGTCCGAAGAGGCGGGCTGGCTCATGAAAACAACCGGGTTACCCTGTAAAAAAACACAAAAATCCGCGCCACGTTGCTTTGACGCGGCCGCGCACTTCAAAGGATAACCCCTACCCCGGGCGGCGGCAAGCCGTCACCGGTGGAGGCGCGGCAAGCCCACCTGGGGTATACTGTTGCCTCGGAATCGTCACTCTGGTCTTGAAGGAGCTCCCTTGCCACCCCTGGTTGTCCTAAGAGAAGGCGGCACGGCCCGCAACGTGGGCCTGCGGCTGGGCCTGAGCCTGAGCCTTATCACCGGACGCGGCCTGTCGTTGCAGGGCCTGGTGGACGACTCCCTCAAGCCCCGCCCCGGCCTGGGACCCGGCGGCCTCACCTTGGCCATGGCCGCCTCGGCGGTGAGCAAGGGCCGGGTCAAGGGCGAGATCGGCTCGGGCGAGCTGGAGTTCATGCCCGGCGGGCTGCCCCAGCCGGGCGACTATCACTTCGATGTGGCCCAGCTCCAGCCCAGCCCCGCGCCCTACAGCCCCATATTCGAGATGCTGACCCTGCCCCTGGCCGTGGCGCCGGGGCGCAGCAACGTCATTCTGCGGGGAGCCAGCCACAGCGCCATCGCCCCCACCAGCGACGAGATCGCCTCGGTGCTCCTGCCCGCCATGCGGGCCCTGGGGATGGACCTGGCTTACAGCGAAATATCGCCCGGCTTCTTCCCGGTCGGCGGCGGCGAGGCCGAGCTTACGGTGCGTCCGGCCACCATGCTCAAGGCGCTCAAGGCGGAGGACGCCTTCCGGCCTCTCAGGGTGGGAGTGGAGGTGATGACCTCCGGCCTGCCGGTGCACATGGCCGAGCAGGCCATGCAGGGCGCGGTGGACCGCCTGGCCATCCACGGCTTCGAGGCCGTGGGCAACCTGCGCCGCGCCCGGGGCGGCAAGGGCCAGGCCCTGTTGGTCTGGGCCAGCGACGGCGTGCTGCGAGTGGGCTTCTCCACCCTGGGCAAGCGGGGCGAACGTCCCGAGGCCCTGGCCCTGGAGGCGGTGGAGGCCTTGATGCACTTTTTGAAAAGCGGAGCCGCCCTGCCCTCTGGACAGGCGGCCCGTCTGCTTCTGTCCCTGGCCTGCGCCAGCGGAGTGAGCCTGTTCACCGCTTCCGGCCCGCCCAAGCCCCTGGCCGCGGCGGCCGGGGTGATCAACACCTTCTGGCCGGGAACCGTGCGCCTGTCCCAGCCCCGCGACCTGGCTCCCCTGGAGGTGCGGGTCAGCGGCCGCGACTGGGGCCGCGCCCTCTAGGGCAGACCCCTACTCCTCTTTTTCCGGGAAATACATGCCCTGCACAAAGGCCTCGTTGAACTCGGGGTGGCCGGACAGCTCCAGGTAGGAAAAGCGGTCGGCCAGGCCTTGAGCTTTGGCCCGCGCCTCCAGGCTGGACAGGGCCATCACCGCCCCGGCCCCGGCCGCGTTGCCCACCCCGGTGATCATATCCGGGGTAACTCCGGGGAACAGCCCTATGCCGCAGGCGTCGACCGGGTCCAAATAGTTGCCAAAGGCCCCGGCCAAAAGCACCGAACCCACCCGCTCCAGGCCCACCTCCCGCATCATCAAGGCCGCGCCCGCGTGTAAAGCGCTTTTGGCGAGCTGGAGTTCTGATATGTCCTTGGCGGTGAGCACCAGATCCTGGCCGGACGCGGTCTGGCCGCCCGGGGCCAGCAGGAACTCCGGCCCCAGACCGCCCTCGCGTAAGCGGGCTCCGGCCCGCTCGGCATCAAAGCCACCTTCGGGCCGCACCGCGCCCGCCGCCACCAGGCGGCTGACCAGGGATACCAGCCCCGAGCCGCACAGCCCCAGGGGCTTCCCATGGCCGATCACTTTGAGTTCCGGGTTCAGGGCCTCGGCCGACAATCGCACCCCCTCCACCGCGCCAGGCGCGCCCCGCATGCCGCAGGAGATGTGGCCGCCTTCAAAGGCCGGCCCCGCGGCGGTTGAGCAGCAGAGCATGCGGCCGCCGGCCAACAGGGCCATCTCGCCGTTGGTGCCCAGATCGGCGATGAGGGTGGGCTCACTGATGGCTTCCGCGTCCAGGGCCAGAGCCACGGCCATGAGGTCCGCGCCCACGAAACCGGCCTTGACCGGCAGCAGGTGCAGCCACGCCCGGGGGGCCAGCTCCAGGCCGATATCGCGGGCGGGTAAATCTTGGGACTCGGTCACCTGGGGCTCGTAGGGGGCCAGGGCCAGGCCGCCCGGGTCCAGGCCCAGGACGATATGGTGCATGGCCGTGTTGCCCACCAGGGTGCAGTCGAAGATGCGGCTTGGATCGGCCCCAGCGCTGGCGCAAGCCTTGGTGGCCAGCAGGTTGATGCACTGGCAGGCCAGTCCCTGCATTTCGGCCAGGGCGGCGGTGCCTTGGGAGCAGAGGCGTATGCGGCTGATCACGTCCTCGCCCAGGGCCACCTGCGGGTTCATGGCCGCTTCCACGGCCAAGAGCTCGCCCGTGGACAGATCCAGCAAATAAGCGGCCACGGTGGTGGTGCCCAGGTCCACGGCCAATCCCAAGCAGGGTCCGGGCGGGCCGGGTTCCAGGGCCAGCACCGAGCCGTCATAGCGCCACAGGGCGCCGCATATCCCATCCGGCGGAATGGCCAGACCGGCCAGCAGCTCCAGCGGCAGGTCCCAGGCCACCGGGGCTCGCTCCCCGGCCTGAACGCTGAGTTGGCCGGTTATCTCTCGGTATAGCCGCTCCTGATTCCCGGCAAGGGAAGGCTCCAACTTCAGCCAAGCCACCCGCACCGCCGGGTCCCAGGGCATGGGGTTGTCCAGCAACTCCGTGAGGATCACCTGCTCTTGGCGGCGGCTCTCCTCGGGCACCCACACCTCGCCGCCTTGGGGCATCTCGCACTGGCAGGCCAAGCGGAGCCCATCTCCCAGACCAGGGCCCAGCAAGTCGCGTTCCGCGGGCCCAGGCGGCGTTGCCTCGCCTTGCACCTTGACCCTGCAGCGGCCGCAGAGCCCCTTGCCCGCGCAGGCCGCCTCCAGTTCCACCCCGGCCTCGCGGGCCAGGTCCATGAGGCTGGCCCCGGGCCTGGCGGCCACCCGCCGTCCCATGGGTTGGAACACCACCTTGCATGTCGATCGATCGTTCATGGCGCTTCTAACGATAACAGGGCGGCCCCATACAAAGAGCCGCCCTGCTGAATTAGGGCCGGGAACTCAAAGCTTTTCAGGACTGCCCTATCAGGTTGATGATGACCTTGACCGCGTCCACCGCATCGGTGGCGTGGCCGTCGGCGCCGCAGGTTTCCACGGCAAACTTGGGGGTCACCGCCGCGCCGCCGCACACCACCTTGACCTTGCCGGCCAGGTCGCTGTTCTTGAAAGCCTCCACCGTGGCCTTGACGTGGGGGTCGCCGGTGGTGAGCAGGCTGGAGAGCCCCACCACGTCGGCGCCCAGTTCGCGGGCCTTTTCCACAAAGGTCTCGGGAGGCACATTCTCACCGATGTTGATCACCTCGAAGCCCGAGCTTTCCAACATGAGCACCACCAGGTTCTTGCCGATGTCGTGCAGGTCGCCGAAGACCGTGCCGATGACCACGGTGCCGACTTTTTCCTGTTGGGAGCCGGACTCCGCGATGATGGGCCTGATTACATCCAAGCCGGTTTGCATGGTTCGGGCCGACATCATCATCTCGGGAACGAAAATCTTCTTGGCCTCGAAGCGGGCGCCCACTTCCTTCATGGCCTCGATCATGTAATCGTTAATTATTTTTTGAGGGTCCGCGCCTTGGTCCAGGGCGGCCTGCACCAGCCCGACGATCTCCTTGCGCTTGCCCTTGCTAACTGCCTCTTTGATTGCTTCCATGTCAGCCACGCTCAACTCCTCGTCTTGCTTCGCCCGGGGCTAGTCTTCCTCGGGAAATTGTTCGCGATAGGCGGTGATGTAGTTCATGGCGAACTCGTCCTTGCCGGTGAACAAGTCGGTCAGCACCAGGGTGCGTTTGATGTCCCAGACCGTGGGGTCGGTGATGGGACAGGTGAGCCCGGCCATTACCGCCATGGCCAGGAAAGTGGCGTTGATGGCCCGCCGGTCGGGCAGGCCAAAGGACACGTTGGAAGCGCCTATGGTCTGGTTGACCCCCAGCTTGTCCCGGATTCCGGCCAGGGCCTGCAGCGCGGACAAGCCGGCTTGGTCATCGGCGGCCACGCTCATGGCCAGGGGATCGATGACGATGTCCTCCAGGCCGATGCCCAGCTTGGCCGCCTCGCCCACGATCTTGTCGGCAATGGCCAAGCGGGTGGGCACGTCACTGGGGATGCCCTTGTCGTCCATGGTCAGGGCAACCACCGCGGCCTTGTGCGCCGCCACCAGGGGCAGCACTTCCTTGAGCTTGGCCTCCTCGCCGTTGACCGAGTTGACCAGGGCCTTGCCCGCATAGGCATCCAGGCCCGCGGCCAGCACCTCGGGCTTGGCCGAGTCGATGCAAAGCGGCACGTCGGTCACCTCGGCCAGGGCGGCCAGGGCCTGGAGCATCAGGTCTTTCTCGTCGGCCCCAGAGACTCCCACGTTCACATCCAGCACCTGGGCCCCGGCTTCCACCTGGGCCAGGGCCTCGGCCTGCAACAGGCTCATATCGCCCTTTTCCAGGGCGGCGGCCAACTTCTTGCGGCCCGTGGGGTTGATACGCTCGCCGATCATTATCACCGGCTGGTCATCGCCGATGACCACTTCGCGGCTGGCGCTGCTTATAATGGTCTGCATTGCATTGAAGCCTTTCAGCGCTAGATGACGCTAGTCGATCTTGCCGTATTCCATGGCCGTCTTGCGGGCGGCGCGCACGTTATCCTCGGGCACACCGTTGGTGAGACCAACTGTATCTATAGAGTAGTTGCTCAGCGGCGCGCCCTGGTCGATGGCTTCCTTGACCGTGGCTGCCACCTCCTCGGGCGTGCCGTTTTTCATCAGCACCGGGCTGATGCGGGCGTTGAAGGCCACCTCCGGCCCCAAGAGCTGGCGGGCGCGGGCGAAGTCGGTGCCAAAGCCCGCCTCCACGAACACTAGGTTGGGCACCTTGGCGTACTGCTCGGCCACCGGGTCCAGGCTTCCGCAGTGATGTATGCCAAAGGGATGGCAGGCCTCGGCCAGCATGGCGTCGTAAGGCAGACCATACTCTTCATAGGTGTCGCCCGATATCTGCTCCACGGTGCAGTTGGGCGCGCAGAAAATGCTGGGGTCGCACATGGGGGTCACGTCCACCGCCCCGGTGCCGGTGATGGGATAGACCAGCTTCCACAGGTCGATGATGCACTCGGTGCAGAACTTCAAAAAGCGGTGGGCGAACTCCGGATCCTCGAAGTAGTCCATGTACAGCTCCTCGCCCCTCAGCTTGAGGGCCAGGTTCTGCACACCGGTGGTGTTGATGTCGCCCACCACCTTGCCGTACTTGTCTTTCAAATATTCGCACTGGCCCAGCATGGTGGCCATGGGCTCGGCCTTGGTCAGATCGGGCTTGGTGAGCTTGTCGCAATCCTCGGCCGAGAGGTTCAGCGGCATGGCCCAGGGCAGTGCGCCTTCCTCGTAGACAATATCGCAGCCGAAAATGGCCGGCAGCATGACCATGCCGAAGCTGATCAGGGGCTTGGGTTGGGGATCGGGATCGCCCAAACCCACGTCGCCAAACTGCTCATATAGGGCCTTTTGCTGCTTGAGGCCCACCTCAACCCGGTAGTCCGGGTCATAATAAAACTCGCGATTACCAACCAGAATGTTGTGATTGGCTTTCCACCAATCAGGATAAAAACCTACTCCCAGGGGTATGTGCTTGGACTCACTCACGCCGAACTCCTTGCTCCGAG
Organism: Desulfarculaceae bacterium; assembly: GCA_021737145.1. Lineage (GTDB taxonomy): Bacteria > Desulfobacterota > Desulfarculia > Desulfarculales > Desulfarculaceae > Desulfoferula. Next base: position 66,724 of record JAIPEN010000004.1, read on the forward strand.
CCTGCGGCCAAAGGTGCGATGACCGGGATATGACTAAAAGTTACTATACAACATATGTGCCAAAGGGATTTCCGAGGACGAGGCCGAGTCGGCTTTTGGATTGTGGCTTGTGGGCGACAGGTGCGGAGCGTTTCGCCCAATTGGCTGCCCCACCCCCTCCAACCGCACCCTATCTACCCATTCGATTTGGGGGATTTTGCAAGAAAGAATCCTTCTGCCCTACAAATTGCAACTCAATTTTGGTGTAAAAATGCAGCAAGCCCGCCAGTCATTGCAAAATTGCACCAAAACTTACAATTTAGATAATCTTAGTTGGCATTGACACATAATCGGCGCCAATAATAGGCATCTCCCACTAAATATCATCCCTATAAAAAAGGCCAGCTTTATTAATAAAAACTTTTGATTCACGATTCGCAAAATTCAGCATAGGGAACCCTGGGAAGGTGCAGGCCATCGTCGATGAAAAGACATTTAAATAGGTTGCCTCACTAGCCTCCACCCTCTCGCTACTTTCGGCTGCCATGATCCTGTTGCCACTGGATCTCCACGAGATTATTTTTTTAATAAAAATAAAAAAGGGAAGGCGTGCGCCCGGCTGCGGCCCCATGGCTCCGATTTGGTGCATTTTTGCATTGGCTAATATTTTATGTTGTCTAACTCGGTGACACGGGCCACCTCGGGTGGCTGTTAGCCCCTTTATTGCCGGGCAAACCGCTGTGAGTAATCAACTTGGAAGATGCGTGGGTTTGGGCGGTCAACCGTCTTACCGGTTTTGGCCAGCCGTCGCCTTGAGGTCCAGGCCCAGGCGCTGGGCCTTGCGCACCACGGTGCTGTGGTCAACTCCCAGTAATTTTGATGCCTTGCGCGTGTTGCCCGTCTTGGCGACCGCCTTTTGGATCAGCTGCCGCTCCAAGGAGTCGCGGGCCTGGCGCAGGTCGAGGTTATCCCCCACCCACCAGTAGACCCCCTCTTCCACCGCCTCCTGGTATATGGAGTTGGGCAAATGCCGCGCGGCCAGGACGTCGCTGTCCGCCGTGACCACCAGGCGCTCGATGACGTTTTGCAGCTCGCGCACATTGCCAGGCCAGGCATAGGACTCCAAAATGGACATCAGCTCGTGGCCCAAAGTGTGGCTGGTGCCGTATTTCTCATTGAATTCCTTGAGAAACATTACGGCCAACGGCAGGATGTCGTCGCGGCGCTCGCGCAGGGGCTCAATGGTGATGGGCACCACGTAGAGCCGGTAAAAAAGGTCTTCGCGGAACTGGCCGTCAGCCACCATCTGGCGCAAATCACGGTTGGAGGCGGCGATGAAGCGTATGTTCAATTCGATGTTGTGGGTGCTCCCCAGGCGGCGGCAGCTATGATCTTGTATTACTTTCAGTAGCTTAACCTGTAGATTAAGCGGTAGCTCTCCCACTTCGTCCAAGAAGAAGGTGCCCCCGTTGGCCTGCTCGAATAGACCGGGCTTGCCGGTGCGGCTGGCCGAGGTGAAGGCCCCCTTTTCATATCCAAAGAACTCGCTCTCCAGCAGGTTCTCCGGTATGGCCCCACAGTTCACCGAAACAAATGGCTGCTGATTGCAGGAGCTTAGCCGGTGAATCAGCCGAGCGATGACATCCTTGCCCACCCCGCTTTCTCCGCTGAGCAGCACGGTTGAATGCACCTGGCTCACCCGCAGGACAAGCTCGAGCAAACGCTTCATGGAGGAGCTTTCAGCCACGATGTCGCCCAGGGCTTCGTGGCGTTGGAGGCCATCGCTCTCCCGCTGCATGACCGAAAGCTTTTTGATCTGGTCTTCCAAGTTTTTCAACTCGGTGATATCGCGGACATTAATCACCACCCGCTCCACTTGGTGGTGGCGGTCCAACACCGGGTTGCAAGTTACGAAAATTTCGTTTCCCGAGTTGAGCTTGCGTTGCAAAGTAACGGTTTTCTTGTGGTGCCGGGTAAGACGAATCACCTCGCACAAGGCGGCCAGGCAAACGTGCTTGGTGGCGTCGAGCTTGTTGATTTCCTTGTCGATCAAGAGGCTGGGCGCTACGCCGGTGATCCGGCCAAAGCTGGCGTTAACCTTTAATATTTTGTTGATATCCGCAACGATTATGCCGTCGTAGGAGTTGTCCAGCAGGGAGGCCAACTCCTTTTGCAGGTAATCGTCCACCTGCCCCTGGTCCGGGCGCAGCACCAACACCAAGCCCGCCGGCTCGCCGCTCATCTTATCCAGATGGGCCCAGCAGTCCTGGCCGTTTATCTGAATTATCTTGCCGATACCGGGGGCTTCTCGCAGAAAAGACTGCACCTCGCTACTCGCCAACACGTCGGAGGCGGGGCGGCCCAGGCATTGGTCCGCCTTCAACTCCAACAGCCGGGCCGCGGCAGGGTTTAGGCTGCGCAGGCAGCCTCTCTGGTCCCAGGTGAGCACGGCCGAATCACTGTATTCGGAGGTTAGGGGAGAAGATGCACCCTGGGGCAAAGGGCTCGCTTCTGGCGAATGCATTGGGGTCTCTGCCTTTTGGGCTCCTATATCAAGGTGTTACAAGCAAAGATGCGACGAACCCGCTGAAATGTGTTTTCTAATCCTATAACAGGGCGCCCTTTTGGTGCAATTATGCAATGAATCAAAATCATAAAAAAAATAAAAAGGCGGGCCATCCTTAATGGCGGCCCGCCCAAAACAATAAAGCTTGTAAATTAAGCTCTTTGTCTAGTTCTCCGGGAAGACGGGCTCGCGCTTCTCAATGCCTGCGCTGAAGCCCTCCTGGGCATCGGGCAGCAAGGCGGCGATGGCCATCATCTCCTTGGCGTAGTGATAGGCCTGGTCCTCGGTCATTTCGATCTGGGCATAGAACACCTGCTTGGAGATGCCCAAGGTGATGCGCGAGCCCTTGGCGATCTCCTGGGCCAAGGCAAAGGTCTCCTCCTCCAGCTTGTCGTCAGGCACCACCCGGTTGATCAGACCCATTTCCACGGACTCCTGGGCGCTGTAAAGATTCCCGGTGAATAGCATTTCCAGGCATTTTTTGGAGCCGACCGCCCGGCTGACCGCCACGGTGGGGGTGGAGCAGTTGTAGCCGATCTTCAGGCCGGTCATGCCGAACTTGGCGCCCTCTTCCGCGGCCACGGCCAGGTCGCAGCCAGCCACCAGATGGCAACCGCCGGCCATGGCGATGCCGTGCACCTGGGCGATGATGGGCATGCGCACCTTGCGCATGCAGGTCATCATGTCGTAGGAGGTCTGGAACAGGTTGCGGATGGACGAGGGAGTGCCGTCGCGCACCTCAAGGCGGTCGTGGCCAGAGCAGAAGACCTTGCCATTGGCCCTGAGGATAACCACCTTGACTTCGGTGCCTTTTGCCCAGTCGGTGAGGCAGTCGGTGATTTCCTTCTCCACCGCTGCGCCCAGGGCGTTCATCTTGTCTGGCTGGTTGAGGGTCAGGATGCCGATCTTATCCTTGACCTCGCTCAGGATGTATTTGTAAGCCATGTCATTGCCTCCGTGTACTGGGAAGACTCCTGCCGTCTGGCGCGGGAATCTCTAGAAATTCCAATATGGTTGATTGCGAAGCTACTTATGTTCTTAACCTATCTGTCCCCTAGTATTCAAACCCTTTGTCACGACCGCATGACGCTGGGTAGATAAGTGGCCAGCTCCGGCCAGAAGTACAGGATCAGCAGGGCCACGAACTGGATGGCGATAAAGGGCACGCAACCCCGGTAGATGTCGGTGAGCTTCACCTCTGGAGGCGCTATCCCCTTCAGGTAGAAGATCGAATAGGCAAAGGGTGGAGTTATGTAGGAAATCTGTAGGGTTATGCAGAAGAGCATTGCGAACCACAAGGGATCCCAACCCATGGACTTCACGATGGGCACGAAGATGGGGATCACCACCAGCAGGATGCCGATCCAGTCCATGAACATGCCTAAAATGAAGATGAGCCCCAGCATGAGGATGAGCAGCCCGGTGGGGCCCAGGTCCACTGAGAGCAGCATGTCGCCGATGAGATTGCCGCCACCCAGTTTGTTAAAGGTGGACATGAAGTACTTGGCGCCCAGCACCAGCCACATGATGAAGGTGCTGATCTTCAGGGCGCTGAAGCAGGTCTCCTTGAGCATTTTCAGGCTGAGCTTGCCGTAGAAGGCGGTGATGAGCAGAGCGCCCAAGGCGCCCAGGGAAGCCGCCTCGGTGGGGGCGGCCCAACCAAAGAATATACTTCCCAAAACCGCCAGGACCAGCCCCACGGGCGGCAATCCGGCCACCAGCAGCAGCTTGGCGACCTCCTTCTTGGAATACTGGGCCGCCTCCTCCTTGGAGACCGGCGGGCCCAGTTGAGGTTTAATCCCGCATACCACGATCATGTAAAGAACGTAGAGCCCGGCCATGATCAGGCCCGGGAAGATGGCGGCCATGAACAGCTTGGCAATGGACACGCCCGCCTGAGGGCCGTAGAGGATCATCATGATGCTAGGGGGAATGATCACCCCCAGCCCGCCGCCGGCGCAGATGGCGCCTGAGGCCATTTTCTTGTCATACCCGTACCTTAGCATCGAAGGCAGGGCGATGAGCCCGATGGCGATCACCGAGGCCCCGGCGATGCCGGTGCAGGCGGCGAACATGGTGGCCAGGGCCATGGTGGAGATGGCCAGGCCGCCCCGGATGGGGCCCAGCAGCAGGCGCAGGCCCATGTAGAGCCGGTCGGCCAACTGGGCCTTTTCCAGTACAACCCCCATGAAGACGAACAGGGGGATGGCCAGAAGCGACCATCCGGACATGACCCCGTAAGTGCTCAAAGCTGCTTGATAACTGGCTGCATTGAATCCATAGGCCAGGGCTCCGAACAGCACGCCCAAGGCGCCCAGCATAAAAGCCACCGGGAAGCCAATGATAACGCCGCCCAAGAGCATGCAGACCATCAGGATGGCGTATATCTCATGAAGCGACATACTGATCCCTCCCGGCCAAGGTGTATATATTCTTGAGCAATTCAGCTAAGGACTGAAGGAACATGAGTGCGAAGGTAAGGGGCATCACAAACTTGTAGGGCCAGATGGCCGGATGCCAGGCGCTTTGGATCGACACCTCGCGGGCCTCGAAGCTGTACAAAAAATCCATCCAGGTGGATGAAAGCAGAAACACGCACATAGGTAGCATGAACGCCACGTAGAACAGCACTTCCAACCAGGCCCTGGTCTTGACGGAGAAGGAGTTGTACAGCACGTCCACCCTCACGTGGCCTTTGTGCAGCAGCGTGTAGGCCCCGGCGATCATGAAGTTAGTGCCGTAAACCATGTAATTGACATCAAAAGCCCAGTCTGTGGCCCGTCCGGTGACCCGTCTGGCGAACAAATCCCAGGCCACGGTTATGCACAGGACCAGAAACAGCCAGGAAACGGCCTTGCCGCTCCATTCGCTCATCCAGTCGACTATCTTTATAAATGCCATCGCGCGAGGCTCCTTGGTTGCATACGAAAGGCCAGCCCCCGCCCACTTTCGGGGCGGGCGGGAGCCGGCTGTTGCTTCTCGAACTAGCTTAGATCAGGTCGTCCACGTACTTGACGTACTTGCCGTAGCCTTCCTGGTTGAAGAACACATCGTGGTACTTCATGTATTCAGCCAACTCCGGAAGCTCTTTCATCTTCTTGGCGTAGAATTCGTTGGCCTTGTTGTGGATGAACTCGCCCACGTCCATGGGGATGACGGCGATCTTGGCGCCCTGCTTCTCAGCCTTCTTCATGGCCAGGAAGTCCAGGAAAAGACACTCGGCCAGAGACCACTTCATGGACTCGAAAGCCGCTTCTTTAATCTGCTTCTTCAGGTCAGCCGGCACCTTGGCCCATACGTCCTTGTTCACGAAGAACATCAGGTCGCAGGGGGCGGAGCTGTAGGGGTTGAAGTAGATGTACTTGGCCACGTCGGCGAAGCCCAAGTCCACATCGCCGAAGAAGTTGGCGAACTCGCAAGCATCGATCACGCCGCGCTCCATGGCTGGCATAACCTCGCCGGCGGGCATGCCCACCACCGAGCAACCGGCGAACTTGAACACGTCGCCGCGCACGCCCACAGAGCGAATCTTAAGCGATTGCAGATCTTTGATGGACTTAATGGGCTTGGTGGAATACAGGAAGGTTTCAGTGGTCTGCATGGCGCTGGGCAGTATCTTCACGCCGAACTTATCCATGCCGATCTTTTCCAGCTCTTTCCATACCGGCGTGGCGTAGTCCTTGGTGCGGGCCACGTCCTTTGTGCCGTGGTAGAAGGCCATCTTCTCCACCGGGCCCAGGCCGGGAGCCGAGCAGTACATGCCGCTGGTCCAGTCCTTGCGCATGGTGTAGCAGGTGCAGGCCAGGCCAGCCGGCAGCACGCCGCGCTGCACCGCGTTCCAGACCTCATAACCAGGCACGATCTCGCCAGCGCTGTGCCGCTCAAACTTCACCCGCCCGTTGGTCCATTTCTCGATGAAGTCCAGGGTGCGCATCTGCAAATAGTGCAAACCGCTCCCGCGGGGCCAAGAAGACTGGACCTTCCAGACGAACTCCGGCTTATCCGCCGCCATCGACGGCAGAGTAAAGGCCAAGCCCAGCATGAGGGCCAAGGCCAGCACCATCAATTTCTTCCCAGGTCTCATTACTTCCTCCCTTGTTGGTGATTGGTTTCGCTATTGCTCCATATGTCTTCAGCACCGGCTGCCAAAAAGGCGGCGGCGCATAGCCGCGAAAGATCTGGCGTGTACCTGGGAGTTGTGACGATGATGCGTGAAAATGCGATTTAACTCCTCCTTAGTTCCTCCTGCGCCCGGCCGGGTCATGGGCTCCGGAGCCCCTCTCCTGCAAGCCTTTTGGGCCGACACCACTTGGCCGTACACATAAAGCAAAACGCATGCCACGGGCCCGAATCAGCCCCTTTTGGGCGCCTTGCGTACGGCTTTGACTTGATTGGTGCGAATGTTGCAAAAACTTGAAGGGCTCCGCCCAGCCCCCAAAGGATGGCGAGAGCGCGAATGGCTATCACTCCGGCGAAAGGGATGTCTTTTGGGAAAGAAGCTCCAGGCACACGGTATCAAGGGAGGGATCGCGGCAATGTTGCTGGCCGGGCTGCTGTTGCTGGGAGTCTCTCCGGCCCTGGCGGGCGGCTGCTTTCCGGATGTCTACTATCAGATGATGTTCAAGCCCGTGTCCCTGGAGGCCCTACCCGGCGGCGACACCCGCCTGGGGGCCTTCAGCGATTTCCTGGCCGCCAAGGGCGAGGATCCGCACAGCGACCAGGGCTCGGGCTGCATGTGCGGAGTGAACAACGGGCGTTGGGACCAAGGGCTGGTCAACGCCTCCCCTGCCGACCCCCTGCGGGCGCCAGTGGCCTTGCGCATCGATAAGCTGCATTTGGATCTCTTCACCCGCAAGGGCAAGCCCCAGGGGCAATCGTTCGGCATCAGCGGCTCCCGGCTGGCCGCCTGCCTGAACTCGGGCCTGAAAAAGGGGGACTGGCGGCGTTTCGATGCGCCGGGCGGCGCCTGGAAGGCGCCGGGGACTCTGGAGCCGGGCGAGAACCTGATAGGCTGTGTTTGCCTCAAGCCGGAAGACCGAAGGAAGTCTGGCTATGTAAAGCTCAAGGTGAGCTACACCCCCCTGATCGCGGCCACCTCCCTACCCGGCCCGGGCGCGGCCCAAAAGCACAAGGGCGGCAAGACCGCGCTGGAGCAAACCGTGAAAATCGGCCCCCTGCCGAATGGCGGTGCGCGCTACTATTTGTTTTCAGTCCCGGCCGGGGCCGCGGACGCCTCGCTCAGGCTGACCCTGGCTCCGGGCGCGGGCCTAAAGCTCTACACCAGCCAGGCCTGGCAGCCCAAGCAGAGCGCCTGGCAGTCCGGCGACCATGCACGAACCATCGCGGCCGGGAAGACCCTGCTGGTCATGGTGCGGGCCACCAAGGCCAAGGCCGGCGGCGAGCTCAAGCTGAGCATGGCCTGGGCCGGGCCAAAGGCCAAGCTGCCCGCCTCCGCCAGCAAGGCGCTGCCCGCTGGCGCTCCCGGCGCGCGGGTGTTCAAGGTCTATGTGCTGGGCATGGGCACATCTTCCAAGGCCAGTTCCAGCTTTGACAGCGCTCCGGCCCAGCCCTGCTGCGATGGAAACTGAGCCCTATTGAGGGCACGGACTCTGCTATAAATTTTTTAAAGTCTTAATTCGGGTAAGGGAGGTTGCCTTTGCACAACAAGCTAATGACGATTCAAGACGCCGTGGCCGCTTATACCTGGGACGGCATGACCTACTGCCACGGGGCGGCCTTTCCGGTGGGCTCGGATTCGGTGGCCTTTGGCAGGGAGATGGTCAAGCAGAACCGCAAGGACTTGAACGTTATCTGCCACTGTGGTTCCAGCCAGGTGAACCTGCTGGCCGCGGTGGGCGCGGTCAGGCGGGTGGAGGTCGGCTTCTCCGGCCTGGAGGTCTACGGCTTCGCCAACGGCCTCAACCGGGCGGTGACCAGCGGCCAGACGGTGATCGAGGACTACTCCAACGGGGCCATGGCCTTCAGGTTCTTCGGGGGGGCCATGAACTGGCCCTTCGTGCCGGCCACGGTGAACATCTGCAATGACCAGCAGTGGTGCTCGGGCGACAACCCCGAGGTCTACCCGGCCACGGACAAGATACCCACCATCACCGACCCCTTCACCGGGCAGACCCTGGGCGCCTTCCGTTGTCTCAGGCCCGAGGTGGCGGCGATTCATGTGACCATGGCCGACATCCACGGCAACGCCATCATGCTGGGCAGCGAGTGGAGCCGCTTCGAGATGTCGCGGGCCGCCGAGAAGGTGGTGTTGGTGGCCGACAAGATCGTGGACACCGCCTGCATGCGCCAATACCCCAACCTGGTGCGGATCATCGCCGAAGTGGTGGACGCGGTGGTCTACTGGCCCCTGTGCTCATGGCCCCAGGCCTCCTGCGGTCTCTACGACTCTGACGAGGAGCACATGTTCATGATGAACAAGGCCATGAAGACCGCGGAAGGCACCGACGAGTATTGCCGCGACTGGGTCCACTCCTACCAGACCCCGGAGCAGTATTTGGACCTAATCGGCCAGGATAAGATCGAGAAAGTCACGGCCACGGAGACAGCCTTCTTGATGGACCCGTACCGCCAGTGGATTAAAAGCGACGTGGAAGTGGCCGAGCTTTTGGACCAGGCAAGGGGATAGGCGCTATGGAATACACCAAGCAGGAATTCATGGCCATCGTCACCGGCCGCGAGATCAAAGACGGCCAGTTGATCATCCTGGGGGTGGGTCTGTCCATGCTGGCAGGCTACTTCGCCCGGCTCAACCATGCCCCCAACCTCCGGGCCTTCACCGAGGGCGGGGTCTACGGCTCCACCCCGGTGGGCGGCCTGCCCTGGGGCATCGAGTGCAACCGCATCAGCGCCAACGCCACCAGCTTCACCAACGCCATCGACGCCCTGGGCTTTTTGGTGGCTTCGGGCCGCTGCGACAACGCGGTGATCGGCGCGGCCCAGGTGGACAAGTACGGCAACGTGAACACCACCGGCATCTGGGAGGAACCGCCTTGGAAGGCGGGCCGCTACCCCGCCCCCCGGGTGCGCCTCAACGGCTCCGGCGGGGCCAACGACATCGCGGTTGGAGCCAAGAGCTATCTCATCATGGCCTCCCACGAGAGCCGCCGTTTCATGGAAAAGGTGGATTACATCTCCTCGCCAGGCTATCTGGACGGCGGCGACGCCCGGGAGCGCTGCGGCTTTGTGGGCGGCGGCCCTTCGGCCATCATCTCCACCCTGGGCATTCTGCGCCCCGACCCGCTGACCAAGGAGTTCTATCTGGAGGCCTACTATCCCTTCACCAACGTGGAGGAGGTGGGAGAGTCAACCGGCTGGGAGCTGAAGGTTTCGCCCGAGGTCAAGGTGGTGCCCGAGCCCAGCGAACAGGAGCTCAAAAACCTGCGAGCCGTGGACACCACCGGTTCGCTGCGCAAAAAGGGCTAAGGCCTTTTTTCATCCCAGTGGGCTGGACAGCTTTCACCATCCTAAGCCTGTCCAGCCCGCCGGCTCTTTTTGGGGGTGCCCCATGTCCCGGCTGATTCTAATCTCCGCGCTCTGCGTTGTTGCCCTGATGCTTTTTCTGGCCGGGCCGGGCTGCTCTTCCGAGGAAGAGCACGCCCCCGCGCCGGCCGCCCAAGCGCAGGCGCATGACCACGGCCACGATCATGAGCACGGCGAGGGGCACCTGGCTCCCGCGCCCCCTGACATCAAACGCACTCCGGAAGAAATAGAGCGCCTCCGCCAGCAGCGAGTCCAGGCCATGGCCGAAGCGGACGAGGCCTACGCCAAGATGGAGATCGACCCCGCCTTGGCCGCCAAGCATCTGGGGTTCGATGACAACGGCAAGGTTTTCGAACTGGGCATGAGCCTGGAAAAGGCCATGAAGGCGGTGCTCGCCGGGGGCAACCGCTGCCGCCTGCGCAGCGGCGAGGCGGGCCCGGATCCATACAAGATGGAGATCGTGACCAAAGATTCCCGCATGCTTTGCTTTGACATCCGGGAGCAAGGCAATTATTTGCTCATCGAGCGCCTGAGCATGGCCAAGCTGGACGGCGGCCTCACAGTGCGCCGTCATGGGCCCAAGGCCGCCTTTTATCTTATGACCTTCATGCGGAGCCTGTAGGCCCCGCGCTCCCTACCAAAGGGCCCACATGGGGGTGGCCCCTTGGGGCCAGCTCTCGGGCCAGTTTTCGATGCTCGGAACCTCCGAGGGCTTCTCATCCTTCATCAAGGCCAACAGATCCCCCCGGCTCAGGCCCGGGAAGGCCAGCAGGCTCAGGCCCCGGGGGCGCCCCCCGGCCTGCACTCCGGCCTTTTCAATCAGATCGCCGTAGTTTTGAGCCAGCTCCTGGGCCTCCTGGCCCAGCTCCGGGGCCAGGCCGGGCCACCACTTTTCGCCGGCCACCCGTTGGGCCAGGTGGTTCACCCGTCCCCGCAGCAAATCCATGTCCGGGTCTTGATCCAGCTTGGCGCAGAGCTGAAGGAAAGCCTGGTCGTCCAGTTCCGAGAGATCGGGCAGCACCAGACGGGCCGCCTCCTGGGCCAGGGGGTTGTCCGGCCGGGCCGAGAGCGGGGCCAGGCCCAGGGGCGACACCGCTCCGGCGGGGGTGCGGTATTCCTTGGCCGGCGGCTGCACCAGGTCGTGGGCCCGCTCCAAGAGCAGGCGGGCCGCGGCCCCGGAGCTGGTGGCCAGCCAATCGTCGGTGGCATCCAGACCCGCGGCCAAGGTGGCCCAGGCGCTCAGGCGCTGCTCCAGCAGGTGCTCCTGAGGCAGGGTGTAATCCACCGGGGCCAAACGATCCAACAAGGGGGCGTCGTAGTCCACGGGCTGGTGGTCTTGCTGGTCCTGGCCCATGGAGGAGCGCAGGCGGCTCTCGCCCTGGCGCGCCTGGGACAGGGCCTGCTCCAGCTCGGCCGCCTGCTGGTCCTGGATGTGGGCCAGGTTCAACAGCAGGTCCGCCTCCACTCCGGGCAGGCCTGGGCCCTGCGCTCCATCGGAGCCCTGGTATTTTTTGATGTCGCGCATGAGGCTGCGAAAGGTCTCGGGCGGCGGGGCCGGCTGCACCCCGGCCTTGATAGCGTCCACCGCGCTGGAGCCCTGGTGCTCCTGCAACCACTTGTCCCACTGCCGGAGCTGTTCGGCCGCCTGGCGGGCCTGGGGATTGTCCGAGCCTTCCACCCCGCCGCCGGGACGCAGCTTGGCCACCAGCCCCTCCAGGCCGGGAGGGGCCGCCTCGGCCGTGGGCTCCAGGCTGGGCGGCTGCAAAACGCACATGGGCTTGAACAGGGGGCACAGGGCCGCCAACACGCTGCGGCGCAGGGCGGTGGAGGGCAATATAAGGGCGCTAAGCTCCATGAAGGCTCCTTCCGAAGCGTTACGGGCAGGCCGGGCTGGACCGGGCCGCGCGGTGTGGTACAAAAGAGGTTACTTATTCTCCACCCAAGCCGCCCCTCCGGGCAAGGGAAAGCCGAGACATGGACCAGCGCATCTTCGAGCAAGGCCTCAGCGTGGAAGGCACCAGCCTGTATCTACTGATGGTTTCCCTGTCCGACCGGGGCGCGCCGCTAACCAAGGACCAGATGCTCTCCATCTGGAACGGCGATCCCGTTGATCTGGACACGGCCCTCACCGAGCTGGCCGGGCGCAACATCGTGGCCGGCGCGCCGGACGGCTCCTGGCTGGTCAATCCGCAGTCCCAGTGGAGACTGCCCGCCTAGCCCGCGTACCGCTTCCTTCCCCCGGTTTCGCTCTGCCTGGTCCTCGGCGTCTTTCAGGTTATTTTGCCTGGCCGAGGTTTCCCGGGCGCGCCCTGTGCGTTTAGACTGAAAACAACACCTCGCGGCCCACCGGGCCGATTGAGGAAGGTTGTTTTTCGCATAGGCGGGAGAGGCGCGCAAATGACTTCCAAGAAAAAAAAGGATCCCACCCTCAACCAGCAGATCAGCCATCATTTGGGCTTCATCGCCCAATGCACCATTGACACCAAGAAGTACGGCAAGCTCCTGCTGGCCTCGCCGCCCCACTCCCGCTACCCCTATCTCTATCCCCGCGACTCCCGCTGCGCGGTGCAGATGCTGCGCCGGGTGGCGATCTCGCCCCAGGAGTACGACGGCCGGAAAGACGCCTTTGGCCTCATCTCCTCCATGGCCCATTTCATGAAGGACGTGCGCCAGACCCACGGAGCCTGGGGCCAGCGATTCTCCTTGGACGGCCAGGACAAGAGCATCTACCGCCAGGAAGACAACGCGGCCCACGGCATCGCCATCATCGCCCTGTACCTGCTCACCGCCCACGACCTGAAGCAGGAGGTGGATGACCTGGACGGCTTTTTCGACGCCCTGGCCAAGGGGGTGCAGTACACCATAGACAACTACTACACCCGCGAACTGAACCTGTTTTACTCCACCACCTCGGTGCACGAGTCGGCCCTGGAGCAGGGCTACACCATCTGGACCAACTTCGCCCATCTGGGGGCCTTCAAGCTGGCGGCCAAGGCGGCCCAGGACTGGGGGCGCGATGACCTCCTGGAGCAGTACCGGGCCTATTTCGGTCCGGACTTCGGGCGCGCCGTTGCCGAGCTGTTCGCCCTGGACCAGCGCTACGTGCGGCGCATAGACGCCGGGGGCGGGGCCGACTTCCGCCCGGACTTCACCCTGCTCAGCCCCTTTTATTTCGGCTTCCTGCACGATCAAAAGCTCATGGACGCCAGCGTGTCCTATCTGGAGGACAAGCTCTGGGACCCGGAGCTGGGCATGATCATGCGCTATCTGCCCTTTTACCAGGACCCGGCCACCCACGTGCACGCGGGCAACGGCCCCTGGCTGCAGTACACCGCCATCCTGGCCCAGTACCACTACTGGCGGGACGACGCCAAGCGCGGCGACGAGATAATGGCCCTGCTCGACGGTTACAAGGCCGCGAACGGAGCCCTGCCCGAGCACCTGTCCACGCCCAAGCGCTTTGAGGAGTTCATGCAAAGGGAGTGGAAGGAGGGGGTGGATTTCCGCAAGGAGTTCGCCCCGGAAATATTAAAGCCCGGGGTGAGCTTTGACACCATCCTGGAAGAGGCCAACAACATGTCCCGCTCTTACCAGGCTGCGGCCGCGGCCAAGGTTTTGCCTCAAAAGGGCGGCAAGGGCGGCTACATCCAGTTCGCCTGCCCGCTGATGTGGTCGCATGTGGAGTTCGCCCGGGCCCTGCTGATCAAGGCGGGCGATTGGTGGCAGCCCGAGCCTCTGGACCGGGCTGCCTGAGAGGGGGGCTTTAGATCATTGCCACCAGGCCCTCCACCTGCTTGAGCGACTCGTAGACCTGCAATACCTGCTCGGCGCTGGCCAGCTCGGCCTCCAAGGTCACGGAGAGGTATTTGCCCCCGGACGACGGCCTGGTGCGCACGCTGCCCTGTTCGGTGAGCGGCCCCAGCACCGCCTCGGCCTGGCGGCGCACCTCGGCGGCCAGATCCTCGCTGTCAAAGGCGATCACCTTGAACATGTATGGCCCGGGAAAGTCGTGGAACTGTTCCAGCAGTTGGAGGGACTCCTCCCGGCTGGCCGGCGGGGTGGCTTGGCTGGGGTCTGTGAACTTGTGCATGCATCGCCTCCCAACGCCGGGTAATTCAAGCGGGATTGCCCACTTGTTCTGCAGGGTTAAATTTTAGCGGCGCCATTTGGGCCTGTCAAACCCACCCAGAGGGCTCCCCTTTTCTTGACTATAATGTTACTTCCTGATAAGAATCGGCATTTCAAGACAATGCCATTGGGCTTGGCCCCGGGTCGACCATCCGGAGCAGCGCTTTGGCGGCCTATTGGGAGGGAACATGGCAAAAGGCAAAATCACCATAGACCGGGAGTTGTGCAAAGGTTGCGGCCTGTGCATCTCGGTCTGTCCCAAGCAGTGCATCGCCGCCAGCAAGGGGCTAAACGAAAAAGGGTATTACCCGGCGGAGTATGTCCAGGACGAGAAAGAGGAGTGCTGCACCGCCTGCACCCTCTGCGCTCTGATTTGCCCTGACGTAGCAATCGAGGTGTACCGTGGCTAAACAACTAATGCGAGGATCCCACGTGTTGGGCGAGGCCGCGGTGCGCGCTGGTTGCCGCTATTACTTCGGATATCCCATCACCCCCCAGAACGAGGTGCCCGAATACATGTCCGGCCGTCTGCTGGAAGTGGGTGGCACCTTCGTGCAGGCCGAGAGCGAGCTTGCCTCGATCAACATGGTCATCGGCGCGGCCATGGCCGGGGCGCGGGTGATGACCACCTCTTCCAGCCCGGGCATCAGCCTGATGCAGGAAGGCATCAGCTACCTGGCCGGCCTGGAGCTTCCCGCGGTGATCGCCAACGTGGTGCGCGGCGGACCGGGCCTGGGCAACATCGCCCCGGCCCAGAGCGACTATTTCCAAGCTACCCGGGGCGGCGGTCACGGCGACTACCGCACCATCGTATTGGCGCCCTCCTCCTGCCAGGAGCTGTGCGACCTGACCATGAAGGCATTCGACCTGGCCGACAAATACCGCAACCCGGTTATGATCCTGGGCGACGGCATGATGGGCCAGATGATGGAGCCGGTGGAGTTCCCGGAGATGATCGACCTGGCCGACCTTCCGGCCAAGGACTGGACCATCACCGGGAACCAGGGCCGCCCCAGCCGGGCCCTGCTCTCCCTGCTGCTCACCCCCAAGGTCCTGGAGGACCACAACTACAAGCTGGTGCGCAAGTACGACGCGGTGACCCGCTCGGAGACCGACTGGGAGGAGTACCTCCTGGAGGACGCCCGCCAGGTGGTGGTGGCCTACGGCACCGCCGCGCGCATCGCCAAGGGAGCCATCAAGCGGGTGCGGTCCATGGGCCTTAAGGTGGGCCTGCTTCGGCCCAAGACCCTGTGGCCCTTCCCCAGCCAGCCCATCAAGGAGCTCACTCGCATCGTGCGCCAACTGCTGGTGTTCGAGATGAGCACCGGGCAGATGGTGGAGGACGTGGAAATGGCCGTGGCCGGACAGGCCCAGGTGCACTTCTACGGCCGTCCCGGCGGGGTGATCCCCACCCCCGAGGAGGTGGCCCACCAGATCAGCCACTACTACTACCAAGCCGGCCTCATGGACGGCGAGGACGAGGCCAAGCGCCGGGGAGGGGTGGCATGAAAAAGATCTTCGAAAAGCCCAAAAGCCTCAAGCCCAACGTGATGCACTATTGCCCGGGCTGCGGGCACAGCATCATCCACCGCCTGGTGGCCGAGACCATCGACGAGCTGGGCATCCAGGAGCGCACCCTGGGGGTGCCCCCGGCCGGCTGCGCGGTGTTGGCCTACAACTACTTTGACGTGGACATGGGCGAGGCCCCCCACGGCCGCGCCGTGGCCGTGGCCACCGGCCTCAAGCGGGTGTTGCCCGACCATGTGGTGTTCACCTACCAGGGCGACGGCGACATCGCGGCCATCGGCACCGCCGAGATCATCCACGCGGCCAACCGCGGGGAGAAGGTCACCGCCATCTTCGTCAACAACGGCACCTACGGCATGACCGGCGGCCAGATGGCCCCCACCACCCTGCTCGGCATGAACTCCACCACCACTCCCGGCGGCCGCGACGGGGCCCGCGACGGGGCTCCCCTGGACCTGACCCAGATGCTGGCCGTGGCCGAGGGAAGCGCCTATCTGGAGCGGGTGACCGTGGCCACGCCCAAGCACATCCGCCAGGCCAAGAAGGCCATCAAAAAGGCCTTCCAGGTGCAACTGGACGGCCTGGGCTTCTCGGTGGTGGAGGTGCTTAGCCCCTGCCCCACCAACTGGAAGATGAGCCCGGTGGCGGCGTATGAGTGGACCCTGCAGGAGATGACCAAGATCTTCCCCCTGGGAGTGATCAAGGACATCACCGGTTACGACGAGAAATAGGGAGGCCGGCCATGACCAAGAAAATGATCTTCGCCGGCTTCGGCGGGCAAGGCGTGCTCGTCATGGGCTATCTCATGGCTTTGACCGGCATGCGACAGGGCAAGAACGTCACCTACCTGCCCGCCTACGGGGCCGAGGTGCGCGGCGGAACGGCCAACTGCACCGTGGTGATCAGCGACCAGGAGATCGCCTCTCCGGTCTCCTCGAGCCCTGATTTCGTTATCGTGATGAACAACCCTTCCCTGGTGCGTTTCGCCAATATGGTGGCCCAGGACGGCTTTTTGCTCACCAACTCCTCCCTGGTGCACGGCGAGGTCAAGCGCCATGACGTGACCAAGGTGCCGGTGCCGGTGAACGAACTGGCCCACGAATTGGGCGAGGACCGCTCGGCCAACGTGATCATGGTCGGCGCCCTGGCCGAGGCCACCGGCGTGGTGAGCATAGAGGACCTGAAAGAGGCCCTGGCCTATACCGGCCTGGGCAAAAAACCCAAGGTTTTGGAACTGAACCGGCGCGCCCTGGAAGTGGGAGCCGAAAACGCCCGCCAGGTGCTGAACAAGGAGAAGAGCGCATGACTGTCAAGCAGCTCACCATTACAATGGTCAACAAGTCCGGTCAGTTAGCTTCAATTAGCGAAATACTGGGCGATGCGGGTGTCAACATCCTGGCATTCTTCGTAAGCACTGCCACCGGAACCGGCGACGGAATTATGCGTTTCGTGGTTGACAATCCGGATAAGGGTGCTAACGTTTTATCAGGACAGGGCCTCACGGTTGAGGTTGAAGATGTGGTCGCGGCGGAAACCCCGCACCATGCCGGCGGGTTGCTGGCGGTTCTAAATCCGCTCAAGAGAGCGGAAGTCAACGTGGACTACATCTATCCATGTATCCAGACCGGTGAGGCCACGGTGCTGATAATCGGCACCAGCGACCAGAACAAACAGGCCATAGAGGCCTTGAAAAAGGATTGGATTCGTCTCTACGGTTCTGAGCTCTACAACATGTAACCGCATCATGGAATAAGCATCAGAATTCCCTCCTACCGTGGAGAACGAAAGCAAAAGGGAGCGCCTCTTCGTGAGGCGCTCCCTTTCTTTTTTGGGCAAGAAGAAACAAAGAAGGTTTGAAAAAAGGGGATAAGGAGGCTTGGTTCCGGCAAACTATTTGGCAAGCCTCGGACGCCTTGGCTGTATTGGATCCTGGGACGAACTGAGCCGGCTCCACCCGTACAATTACTCGCTTGCCAGCCATATGCCGCGAACCGGGATTGCTTCGCTCCGCTCGCAATGACAAGGCCATTAACTACACTCGGGCGTCATTGCGAGGAGCGGCCTCCTGGCCGCGACGCGGCAATCTCGGCCTGAAACGTGACCCTGGGCCGGCCCCACCGGCCACTATCATTCTTACGGATGATTATCCTTATATTTTATTATATTAACTAATATTCTTAAACTTATTCCTTAATTATTTACCATTGATATTCCCTAGAACCACCACCCCCAGAATCGCAAAAAGCCAGGGAAGTCGTTCATGTCCGAACTGAGCCGGTTCCAGGGCTTGAGGCTGGTGTAGAGCGGGTTGGCCTTGACCCCGTAGGCCTTGTCCATGCCCACCACCCCATCCAGGCACCACCAACCTATGAACATGGTCTCAAAGGGCTTCCAGGCGCCCTTGACGTGCCCCTCCAGGGGCCCGCTCTCATAGAACAGGCTGGTGGTCCCCTGCCCCAAGGGCAGGCGCCACAGCGCGTCGGCCGGGATCAGCTCGGCCGGGTGCAAACGGTACAAGCTCCTCTCGCCCAGGGCCGCGCCGGGCACCACGCTCAGGCCCATGACCCGGTGCTCGCCGGGCCGGATCTCCACCACCAGGCGCGGGTCCTTTTTGCCGGCATAGTCCAGGCGCGCGGGCAGGGTTTCGCCGTACAGTTCGTGGGGCTGGTCATGCCAGCCCTGGGGATAGGCCCGCTTGGGCGTGTAGCTGGTGGGGGTCAGGGAGGTGTAGCAGCCGCAGGTGCCCAGGGTGGTTATCAGCACGGGCCGGAGCTCCTGATCCAGGGTGATCACCACGAACAGGCCCATGTTGTTGCCGGCGCTGATGAAAAAGGGTATCAGGCTCACCGGCACCGAGGGAAAGTGCACCCGGTAGATAAGGTTGGTGTAATTGCCCTTGCTGGTGGCAAAGGCCACGGCCCGCCAGTACATGGCCGGACGGGCCGGGTCCATGCTTATCTGCTCCTGGCCGTTGTCATCATACGAGGCCACGGGCCGGCCGATGCGGTTGTACTTTTGCTGGAAGCCATGGATGACCACCAGGGGCGCGAAGCGCTGGGCCAGGTGAGGCCCGCCCACCCCCTGGTAGGCCTCCAGGGGCCGCGCGCCGGACTCCACCTGGCGCAGGTCCATGCAGCCCCCGGCCAGGGCCAGGGCCACCACAAGCAGCGCGGCCAATATAAGGTTGCGGCCCTGTGCAATCATCCGTCGCTCCACGCAAAAGGCCGCCGGCCCGGACGGGCGGCGGCCTGAAAATCCAAGCATCACTCGGCTACCACCAGGAGATGATCTCCTCAGCCGCGAAGATGTCCTCCAGCAGCTTGTCGTAGTCGGTGTTTTCGTAGAGGTCGAAGCGCTTTACTTCCTTGCCCTCGCCCAGGGACTTCATAAGGGTCTCGGTGCTCTGGCTGGGCTCGCTTTTTACAATATACAACAGGCTCATGACACCCTCCTAGAACGGCACGATGATCTGGTAGGTCTTGATCTTATCGACCATTTCCTCCAGAGGCAGGTATTCCATGAACTCGTACTTGTCGGCGTTGGCTTTCACGTTGGTGTAACACTCGCCCTCAAGGTCTTCGAGCATTTCCAGGTTCTCCTGGAACTCCTCGTCGCTCTTTTCAGCCGGCAGTTCGATATCGGTGTCGATGAAGAAACAGGCCCCCCAGAGGTTTTCCACCAACAGGCCCAGGGTGGAGCGCAGCCCCTCCCAGAAGTCCTCCGGTTCATTGACCAGAATGCAAACTCTTTCGATTCCTTCCATGGCTCACCCTCCCTACAGCACGATGTAGCGGTCGCACCACTCGATGATCTCGGCGTGACGCATCTGGGTGGCGAAGTCCTTTTCGTCCACCACGGGGACCGGCTTTTCCAGCTTGAACGCCTCGAAATTCACGTTGCAAAGGCTAACGTGACCCTGGCCTTCCAGCTTGGGGAAATCGGGGTCCTGGGTGAGCAGGACGCCGCGGTTGGTGAGAAAAACCTTCACCTCTTTGCCGGCCTTGGTGGCCGCGGTGCATATGCCCAAGAGGTGTTGAAGGTACTGGTCGGATGAAACGAAGATGCCTAGCTTCTCCGCCATATTGCCTATACTCCTTGCCTGTGGGGACCATAATCGAGCCCGCCGGGGGCCCGGCGGGCGAACCATCAATAATCATGTAAATACTAGGGTAATAGCCAGGGAGCAAACGCGCAAGCGCATTTTTCCCAGCCGCGCAAGGGTCTTATTTTGACACGAGATGCCCACCTTGCCAACCCGCCATGGGTCTGCTAGAAAGAGGGGCAACTTATGGTTGCCGCCGGCCGAGGCTCCTTAATGGCATCTATTCGATATCACATTTGTTTTACAGGAAGTGGTGTATGATCGCCGCTGCCCTGGACCTGGGGAGCAACACCCTGCGCCTGCTGGTGGCCTCGGTGGAGGCCGATGACTACCGTGACCTGGCCCGGTGTCTGGCCACTCCCCGTCTGGGCCGCGGGCTCCGGCCCGGTGAATTGCTGGCCCCGGAGGCCAAAGAGGCGGCCCGGGAGCACGCCGGAGCCTTCGTGGCCCGGGCTCGGGAGCTGGGAGCCCAGCGCATCGCCCTGGCCGCCACCCAGGCCTGCCGCCTGGCCCTGGACGGCCCGGATTTCGTAGCCTCCCTGGGCAGCGACCTGGGCCTGGACGAGGCCATGATAATCGGCGGCGAAGAGGAGGCGGCCCTGTCCCGGGCCGGGGTGCTCAGCCGCTTGCAGGGCGATTCCGCCGGGGCGCTCATGGCCGACGTGGGCGGAGGCAGCACCGAGATCGCGTCCCTGGACGGCTCCTGGTCCCAGAGCCTGCCCCTGGGCGCGGTGAGCCTTAGCGAGGCCCATCTGAGCGGCGACCCGCCCTCCCCGGCCGAGCTGGCCGCCCTGCGGGACGCGGTGGCCGAGGGGCTGCGAGGTTTGCAGGGCCACGAGGCCACCCGCCTGGTGGCCACGGCCGGCACCGCGGCCACGGTGGGGGCCCTGCTTTTGGGCATGAAAGTCTATGAGCCGGGCCGGGTGAACAACCTTGGCGCCGGCCTGAACGAGCTTGATGAACAGCTTTCCCGCCTGTCCGCCCTGCCCCTGAGTCAGCGGCGTCAGGTTCCCGGCCTGGAGCCGGAACGGGCTGATATAATACTGGCAGGCATGGCCATTCTCAAAGGGCTTCTGCTGGTTTTGCGGTTGAACCAAATGACGGTGATGGACGCCGGCTTGCTGGAGGGGATACTTCTAAAGCTGGCCGCCGCTTAAAGCCGATGGAGAGGTAGAAAAGCATGAACCACAGACCGGACACGGGCCTCACTTTTGACGACCTCATGCTCAAACCGGGCCACAGCACGGTGCTGCCCCGCGAGGTGGACACCTCCACCCTGATCACCCGCCAGGTGCGCCTGAGCATCCCCATCGTCACCGCGGCCATGGACACGGTCACCGAGGCGGAGACGGCCATCAGCATGGCCCGTCAGGGCGGCATCGGTTTCATCCACAAGAACATGTCCATCGAGCACCAGGTCCTGGAAGTGGTCAAGGTGAAGAAGTCCGAGTCGGGCATGATCGTGGACCCGGTCACCGTGGGGCCCGAGGCCAGCCTGCACGAGGTGCTGGAGGTGATGGGCCGCTACCGCATCTCCGGGGTGCCGGTGGTGGTGGAGGACCACAAGCTGGTGGGCATCATCACCAACCGCGACCTCAGGTTCGAGACCAAGCTGGACCAGCCGGTGAGCCGGGTGATGACCAAGGACCATCTGGTCACAGCCCGCGAAGGCATCACCCTGGAAGAGTCCAAGGCCATCCTGCACGAGCACCGCATCGAAAAGCTGCTGGTCACCGACGAGAGCGGGGTGCTCAAGGGGCTCATCACCATCAAGGACATCGAAAAGGTGCGCAAATATCCCCACGCGGCCAAGGACGACCTGGGCCGCCTGCGGGTGGGCGCGGCGGTGGGGGCCGGCAGCGACGGCCTGGAGCGGGCCGAGGCCCTGATCCTGGCGGGAGTTGATGTGCTGGTGGTGGATTCGGCCCACGGCCACGCCCAGGGGGTCATCGACACCGTGGCCGAGGTGAAAAGGGCCTTCCCCGAGGCCCAGGTGGCCGCGGGCAACATCGCCACCGCCGCGGGGGCCAAGGCGCTCATCGAGGCCGGGGCCGACGCGGTCAAGGTGGGCGTGGGCCCGGGCAGCATCTGCACCACCCGGGTGGTGGCCGGGGTGGGCGTACCCCAGATGAGCGCCATCTTCGAGGTGTCGGAGATCACCAAGGCGGCCGGGGTGCCGCTTATCGCCGACGGCGGCATAAAGTTCTCGGGCGACCTGACCAAGGCCCTGGCCGGCGGGGCCCAGGTGGTAATGATCGGTTCGCTCTTCGCGGGCACCGAGGAGAGCCCGGGCGAGACCATCCTCTTCCAGGGCCGGCGCTACAAGGTCTACCGGGGCATGGGCTCCATCGACGCCATGCGCCAGGGCTCGGCCGACCGCTACTCCCAGGATCCCTCCGAGGCCGACAAGATGGTGCCCGAGGGCATCGTGGGCCGGGTGCCTTTCCGGGGCTCCCTGGCCGACAGCATCTACCAGCTGGTGGGCGGGCTCAAGGCGGGCATGGGCTACGTGGGCGCGGCCAACCTGGAGGAGCTGGCCGCCAAGGCCAACTTCGTCAAGATAACCGCCGCCGGCCTGCGCGAGAGCCACGTGCACGACGTGACCATCACCAAGGAAGCCCCCAACTATCGGGTGGAGTGATCGTGAGCGACATACACGAGCAGAAAATTCTGATCCTGGACTTCGGCTCCCAGACCACCCAGCTCATCGCCCGCCGGGTGCGCGAGGCGCGGGTCTATTGCGAAATCCATCCCTGCACCATGCCCATGGACCAGATAGCGGCCTACGCGCCCAAGGGCATCATCCTCAGCGGCGGCCCGGCCTCCTGCTATGAGTCCGGCGCGCCCAGCGTGGACCAGGGCATCTTCGGGCTGGGGGTGCCGGTGCTGGGCATCTGCTACGGCATGCAGATCATCACCCACCTGTTGGGCGGGGTGGTGGCCCGGGGCGCCAAGCGCGAATACGGCCCGGCCAAGCTGGAGATCCACAAGCTCACCGGCCCCTTCCGCGACGTGGAGCAGGACGAGCCCCAGCCGGTGTGGATGAGCCACGGCGACCGCATCGAAAAGCTGCCCCAGGGCTTCGAGGCCCTGGCCGTGACCGGCAACTCGCCGGTGGCGGCCATGGGCGACATCGAGCGGCGCATCTACGGGGTGCAGTTCCACCCCGAGGTGGCCCACACCCCGGGCGGCGCGGCCATGCTGGCCGCCTTCGTGCTTGGCGACTGCGGCTGCGAGCCCATCTGGACCATGCACAACTTCGCCGAGGCCACCATCAACGACTTCAAACAGCGCCTGGGCGGCCAGAAGGTCATCTGCGCCCTGAGCGGCGGGGTGGATTCCTCGGTGGTGGCCCTGCTGCTGCACAAAGCCATCGGCAAGGACCTGACCAGCATCTTCGTGGACAACGGGGTGCTCCGGGCCGGCGAGGTGAGCGAGGTGGCCGGCCTGTTCCGCGATGTCTTTGGCCTGAACCTGGTGGTGGTGGACGCGGCCGACCTGTTCCTGGACCGGCTCAAGGGCGTCACCGACCCGGAGGAAAAGCGGCGCATCATCGGCCACACCTTCATCGAGGTGTTCGAGGCCGAGGCCAAGAAGCTGGGCGAGGTGGAATACCTGGCCCAGGGCACCCTGTACCCGGACGTCATCGAGAGCGTTAGCTTCAAGGGCCCCAGCGCGGTGATCAAGAGCCACCACAACGTGGGCGGCCTGCCCGACAAAATGAAGCTGACCCTGGTGGAGCCGCTCAGGGAGCTGTTCAAGGACGAATGCCGCGAGGTGGGCCGCGAGCTGGGCCTGCCCGAGTCCATCGTCAGCCGCCAGCCCTTCCCCGGTCCGGGCCTGGCCATCCGCATCATGGGCGAGGTGACCCGCGCCCGGCTGCGCACCCTGCGCGAGGCAGACTCCATCGTGCAGGAGGAGATGCGGGCCGCGGACCTCTACACCAAGGTGTGGCAGTCCTTCGCGGTGATGGTGCCGGTGAAGACGGTGGGGGTGATGGGCGACGAACGCACCTACGAGGACGTGGTGGCCCTGCGCATCGTGGACAGCGTGGACGCCATGACCGCCGACTGGTCGCGGGTGCCCTACGAGCTCTTGGCCAAGCTGAGCAGCCGCATCATCAACGAGGTCTCCGGGGTCAACCGGGTGGTGCTGGACATCAGCTCCAAGCCGCCCAGCACCATCGAGTGGGAGTAGCGTGCCCTCCGATTTTTTCGCCCACATCCGCATGGGGTCATAACCATGTCGCCATTCCATTCGTGAGGAAGCACCCATGACCCCACCCTTCGTCCATCTGCACTGCCACACCGCCTACAGCCTGCTGGACGGGGCCATCCGCCTGCCCGACCTGATGAAGCGGGCCAAGGAACTGGACATGGACACCGTGGCCATGACCGACCACGGCAACATGTTCGGGGCCATCCACTTTCAGATGGCCGCCCAAAAGGCGGGCCTCAAGCCGGTGATCGGCTGCGAGGTCTACGTGGCCCCGGGCGACCGCCGCGACAAGGAGCACCGCCCTGGCCTGGACATAGCCAATCACCTAGTGCTCCTGGCCAAGGATCTGGAGGGCTACCAAAACCTGGTGCGCCTGGTCTCGGCCGGCTACACCGAGGGCTTTTACTACAAGCCGCGCATCGACATGAGCCTGCTGAAAAAGCACAGCCAGGGGCTCATCGCGCTAAGCGCCTGCCTGTCCGGCAAGGTGCCCAGCCTGTTGATAAACGACCGGATCGAGCAGGCCGAGGCCGAGGCCCGCGAGTTTTTGGAGATCATGGGCGAGGGCAACTTCTTCCTGGAGCTGCAAGACGCCGGCCTGCCCGAGCAGAAAAAGGTCAACCCCATGCTCGTGGACCTGGGCCAGCGCCTGGGCATCGGCCTGGTGGCCACCAACGACTGCCACTACCTGACCCGCGACGACCACGAGGCCCACGACGTATTGCTGTGCATCCAGACCGGCAAGACGGTGGACGCCAGCGACCGCATGAAGCTCTCCAACGAGACCTACTACAAAACGCCCGAGGAGATGAGCGCCCTGTTCGGCCACGTGCCCGGAGCCATCGAGAACAGCGTGGAGATCGCCTCTCGCTGCAACGTGGAGATACCCCTGGGGCAGCTCCGCTTCCCGGTGTTCCATCTGGACAACGGCGAGACCGCCGAGGACCGGCTGCGCACCGTGGCCCGTCAGGGCCTGGAGGAGCGCGTCAAGGAGCTCACCGCCCGGGGCCAGGCCATCGACCGGCAGGAGTACGCCGACCGCCTGGCCTACGAACTGGACGTGTTGATCCAGATGGGATTCGCCGGCTACTTCCTGGTGGTGGCCGACTTCATCAACTGGGCCAAGGACCACGGCATCCCGGTGGGGCCGGGGCGCGGCTCGGCCGCCGGTTCGCTGGTGGCCTATTCCATGCGCATCACCGACCTGGACCCCATCCGCTACGGGCTCATCTTCGAGCGCTTTTTGAACATCGAGCGCAAGTCCATGCCTGATATCGACGTGGACTTCTGCCAGTTCCGGCGGCCCGAGGTCATCGAATACGTCACCGGCAAGTACGGGGCCGACCGGGTGGCCCAGATCATCACCTACGGAACCATGCAGGCCCGGGCGGTGATCCGCGACGTGGCCCGCGCCCTGAACGTGCCCTATGCCGACGCGGACCAGATCGCCAAGCTGGTGCCCACCAAGCTGGGCATCACCCTGGAAGAGGCCCTGGAGGCCGAGCCCCGCCTCACCGACCGCATGAAGGCCGACTCCCAGGTGAAAAAGCTGATCAACATCGCCCGCTCCCTGGAGGGCCTGCCCCGCCATGCCTCCACCCACGCCGCCGGCGTGGTCATCGGCGACGTGCCGCTCAACGAGGTGGTGCCCCTGTACCGCAACCCCTCGGACGAATCGGTGGTCACCCAATTCGACATGAAGTGCGTGGAAAAGGCCGGGCTTATCAAGTTCGACTTTCTGGGCCTCAAGACGCTCACGGTCATCGCCCTGGCCGTAAAGATGGTGCGGGCCAACCACGACCCGGACTTCACCATCGAGAGCGCCGACATGGAGGACAAGGCCACCTACGAGCTCTTGTCCCGTGGCGACACCACCGGCGTGTTCCAGTTGGAGTCCTCGGGCATGAAGGAGCTTTTGGCCAAGCTCAAGCCCGGTGTCTTCGAGGACGTCATCGCCCTGGTGGCCCTGTACCGGCCCGGCCCCCTGGAGTCGGGCATGGTGGACGACTTCGTGGCCCGCAAGCACGGCACCAAAAAGGTGAAGTACGACCTGCCCGAGCTGGAGCCGATTCTCAAGGAGACCTACGGGGTCATCGTGTACCAGGAGCAGGTCATGGAGATCGCCCGCCGCCTGGCCGGCTACTCCCTGGGCGAGGGCGACATCCTGCGCCGGGCCATGGGCAAGAAGGATCCCCAGGTCATGAGCCAGCAAAAGGAGCGCTTCTTGGAGGGCTCCCTGGAGCACGGCATCAAGCGGCAGGCGGCCAGCAACCTGTTCGACCTCATCGCCAAGTTCGCGGGCTACGGCTTCAACAAGTCCCACTCCGCGGCCTATGCCCTCATCACCTTCCAGACCGCATTTCTAAAGGCCCATTTCCCCCTGGAGTTCATGGCCGCGCTGCTGACCAGCGAGGTCAACGACACCGACAAGGTCATGGCCCACATCGGCGAGTGCCGCGAGCACGGCCTCACCGTGCTGCCCCCGGACATCAACCTGTCGGTCATGGACTTCACCGTGGCCGACGAGGCCATCCGCTTCGGCCTGGCCGCGGTGAAGAACGTGGGGCGAGGCGCGGTGGAGGCCATCCTGGAGGCGCGGGCCGAGGGCGGCGAGTTCGCGGGCCTGCACGACATGTGCGAGCGGGTGGACCTGCGCAAGGTGAACCGCCGGGTGCTGGAGAGCCTGGTCAAGTGCGGCGCCTTCGACAGCACCGGCGCCCACCGGGCCCAGCTCATGGCCGTGCTGGACGAGGCCCTGGAGCACGGCCAAAAAGTGCGCCGCGACCTCGACGCGGGCCAGGGCTCCATCTTCGACCTCATGGCCGGCGACGGGGCCGCTCCCGCCGCGCCCGAGCTGCCGGCCGTGCCGCCCTGGGGCGAGGCCGACCGCCTGAGCTACGAGAAGGAGGCCATAGGCTTTTACATCACCGGCCATCCCCTGAGCGACCACCAGGACGAGATCAAGCGCCTGGGCACCCTGGACACCGTGGCCCTCAAGGCGGCCAGCGACGGCATGAGCGTCACCCTGGCCGGGGTGGCGGCCGCGGTAAAGCAGAAGGTGACCAAAAAGGGCGACCGCATGGCCTTTGTAAGCCTGGAGGATCTGAAGGGCACGGTGGAGGTGATCTGCTTCCCGGACTGCTTTGCCAAGGCCGAGGAGCACCTGAGCGGCGACGAGCCCCTGCTGGTCAAGGGCACGGTGGACAAGGACGAGCGCGGGGTCAAGGTAAAGGCCACCTCGGTGGAGCCGCTGAGCTCGGCATCCCAGACCCGCACCACCCGTCTGCGCCTCAAGCTGGAGGCCACCGGCCTGACCCGCGAGAAGCTGGTGCTGCTCCGCCAGGAGCTGGACAAGCACCCCGGCGCCTGCCGGGTGTCGCTGCACCTCAGGGTGCCGGGCAAGGGCGTGGCCACTCTGGCCCTGCCGGGCCAGTATAGGGTGGCGGCCGATCCCAAGCTCATCGACGCGGTGAACCAGCTCTTCGGCCATCCGGTGGTGGAGCCGGTGCTGGCCGGAGATTAGGCATGAAGCGCGCGCCGTTCATATCCGCCCTGCTGCTGGGCCTGCTGTTGGCCATGGCCTGCAACACGGCCAGCCACTTCGGCGATATCGAGCAGGGCCTGTCCCAGGACGTGGGGGTGCTCACCTTTTCCCAGGCCGTTGAGCGCTGGGGGCAGCCCACCAGCGTTGACCACGGGGACAAGCTGTTCACCGCCTTCTGGCTCAAGGAAAAAACCGGCGGCGTGGTCAAGGAGCGCCTGTGGCTCACCTTTGACAACGAACAAAAGAAGCTCCGCGCCTACCGCTACACCAGCAAGCCTTTCGAATAATATTAAGAGCTAAGAGGCAAAAGGGTTGGGCAGGAAAGGGCAAGGAAGCATGCGCTTTTCCGCCTTTCTCATTTGGCGCGGCACCGGATAATCACCGGGTCAGCAGCTCGCGGCAAAGATTGCTTCGGCGCGGCGGAAGCTGGGCCTTGCAATGACAACCTTGTCGATATATCCGCCAACAGGCAGCATTAGTTGCCCTATGCGCCTTATCGGAAAACAACGGCCGGATATTGCATTGGGCAATATCCGGCAAAGTTTTTTGAAGGGGTGGCGCGAAGGGGAAACTTTTTTTCAAAAAAGTTTCCCCTTCGCGAATGCCTTGCAAACTAGCGCACCATGGGCGGCCCCAGAAGATTGTTGCTGATCACGATACGCTGGATCTCGCTGGTGCCCTCGTAGATGGTGAACACCCGGGCGTCGCGGTAGTGGCGCTCCGCGTTGTACTCGGTGGAGAAGCCGTAGCCCCCGTGCATCTGGATGGCCTGGCCCGCCACCTGCTGCACCATCTCGGAAGCAAACAGCTTGGCCATGGACGCCTGCATGGAGTAGCGCTTGCCCAGGTCCTTGAGGCTGGCCGCGTTGAGGCACAACAGCCGCGCCGCTTCTATCTGCGTGGCCATGTCGGCCAGCTTCCAGCGGATGCCCTGAAAGTCGCTGATGCTGCGGCCGAACTGCTCCCGGTTCTTGGTGAAGTCCATGGCCTCGTCCAGGCAGGCGCTGGCCACGCCCACGGACTGGGCCGCGATGCCGATGCGCCCGCCGTCCAGGCAGGTCATGGCCACCCGGAAGCCGTCGCCCGGCTTGCCCAGCACGCTGTGGGCCGGTATGCGGCAGTCCTCGAAGACAAGCTGCACCGTGTCGCTGGCCCGCAGGCCCAGCTTGTCCTCCACCCGGGCCACGATCATGCCGGGCGTGCCCTGGGGCACCAGAAAGGCGCTGATGCCCCGGTGGCGCTTGTTGCGATCGTTCACCGCGGTGACGATGACCACGCCCGCGTTCTGGCCGGTGGTGATGAACTGCTTGGTGCCGTTGAGCACCCACTCGTCGCCATCCATGATGGCGGTGGTGCGCTGGCTGGAGGGGTCGGAGCCGGCGCCCGGCTCGGTGAGGGCAAAGGCGCCGATGCACTCGGCGGTGGTCATCCGGGGCAGCCAGTATCGCTTCTGCTCCTCGGAGCCGAAGCGCATGATAGCCTCGCAGGCGATGGAGTTGTGCACGCTCATGACCACCGCCGTACTGGCGCAGCCATAGGCGATCTCGCTCAGGGCCAGGGCGTAGCTCACCGTGTCCGCCCCCGCTCCGCCGTAGGTCTCGGGCACCATCATGCCCATGAAGCCCAGCTCGCCCATTTGCAGCAGGTTCTCGCGGGGGAACTCGTGGCTGCGGTCGCGCTCGGCGGCGGTGGGCAGAAGCACCTCCCGGGCAAAGTCCCGGGCCATGGTCTGGATCATCACCTGCTCTTCGCTCAGCACGAAGGCCATAAGCGCGCTCCCGGCTAGGGGGTGTAGAGAACGACCAACAGCTCGGTGGTTTCAGTGCCGGGGTTTTTCAGGGTGTGCACCAGGCTGGAGTTGAAATGCAGACTGTCGCCGGAGGTCAGGCGGTTGACGTTCTGGCCCACCTGGACCTCCACCTCGCCGGAAAGCACGTAGACGAACTCCTCGCCCTCGTGCTGATAGCCCGCGCCTTCCAGGTCGCTGCTGGGGTCGATGGTGACCAAAAAGCTCTTCAGGTGGCGGTGCCCCGCCTCCGGGGTCAGCACCCGGTAGGAGTAGCGGTCGGTGCGCACCTTGACCGCCTCCACGCGGCGCTCGGCGGCCTCGGCCTCTTCCTCGTCCTTGAGCAACTCGCCGCTGTCCACTTCCAGGGCTCGCGACAGGGTGAGCAGCAGGGCCACCGGAGGTATCTTCTCGTCCTTTTCGATCTGGGCCAGAGTCTCCACCGATTGCCCGGTCATGTTGGCCAGGGTGTCCAGGCTTATTTCCTGGCGCTCCCTCAGGCGGCCGATGCGCTGCCCCAGGGACTGTGGTTTGACCTTGCGTGCCATGTTTACCGCTCCCGCCCGAGGGGCTTATGCGCCCAGGGCCTTGTTAATCACCTCGTCGCTGACCGTGTAAGGATCCTCGCCGCCGCCGAGCACCCGCTCCACCAGGGGCTCCATGCCCTGCCCGGCCTCCAGGCGCGCCACCAGGCGCTCCATGATGCCGCTCTGGATCAGGTCCAACAGCTCTCGCCTGAGGCTCTCGCGGCGGCGCTCCTTGAGCCGTTTGCCGTCCTCGGCCGACAGAATCTCCAAGTGGCCGTCCAGCGCCTCCATGAGCTCGGGCAGGCCCCGGCCGTCCAGGGCGCTGGTGGTCAGCACCGGCGGCTCCCAGCCTGCCCGGTGCTCGTGCCCGCCGCTCAGGGCCAGCATGTTTCTCAGCTCCTGCACGGTGCGCCCCACCCCGTCGCGGTCCATCTTGTTGACCACGAAGATGTCGCCCGCCTCCAGGATGCCCGCTTTGATGGCCTGGATGTCGTCGCCCAGGCCGGGCACGGTGACGATCACCGTGGTATCGGCCATGCGCACGATCTCCACCTCGTCCTGGCCCACGCCCACCGTCTCCACCAGCACCACGTCGCGGCCCATGGCCTCCATCACCGTGACCACCCCGTGGGCCGAGGCGGTCAGCCCGCCGAAGTGTCCCCGGGTGGCCAGGGAGCGGATAAACACTCCCTCGTCGGTGGCGTGGCGCTGCATGCGGATGCGGTCGCCCAATATGGCCCCGCCGGAAAAGGGGCTGGTGGGGTCCACCGCCACCACGCCGACGGTCTTGCCTTGGCCGCGGAAATGCTCCACCAACACGTCGGTGAGGGTGGACTTGCCCACCCCCGGCGAGCCGGTGAGCCCGATGATGCGGGAGTGGCCGGCATGAGGGTACAGCAGGGAAAGGACCTCGCGCCAACCGGGCTGGCCGTCGTCGATGTCGCGCATCAGCCGGGCGATGGTCCGGATGTCTCCGGCCAGGACTTTTTCGGCTCTTTGCTCAGGTGTCATGAATCCGGCCGAGGCCGTCTCCTCTCTTGATGGTTCGCCGCCTACCGCTTCTTCAACAGGTTGCGGGCGATGACCAGGCGCATGATCTCGTTGGTGCCTTCGTATATCTGGGTGATCTTGGCGTCGCGCATGTGGCGCTCCATGGGGTACTCCTTGCAATACCCGTAGCCGCCCAGAATCTGCACGCCCTCGATGGCCGCGCTCATGGCCGCGTCCGAGGCGAACATCTTGGCCATGGCCGAGTTCTTCTCAAAGTGCATATGCTGGTTTTCCATCCAGGCGGCCTTGAGCAGCAGCAGCTCCGCCGCCTCCAGGGCCGCGGCCATGTCGGCCATCTTCCACTGGATGGCCTGGAAGGCCGATATGGGCCGGCCGAACTGCTCGCGCTCGCCGGCGTATTGGATGGCCTCTTCCAGCACCGCCTTGCCGATGCCCAGGGCCTGGGAACCGATGCCGATGCGCCCCGAGTCCAGGGTGGTGAGCATCTGCCGGAGGCCGCCGCCCTCCTGGCCCAAAAGGTTCTCCTTGGGGATGCGCGCGTCCTCGAACACCAGCTCCGAGGTGCCCGAGGCGCAGATGCCCAGCTTGTCCTCCACCCGGCCCACCGAAAAGCCGGGGGTGTTCTCCAGGTCCACCACGAACGAGCTGATGCCCTTGGCCCCGGCCTCCTTGTCGGTCACCGCCGCGATGACGGCGTAAGAGGCCACGTTGCCGTTGGTGATGAATTTCTTTTCGCCGTTGAGCACCCACTCGTTGCCGTCCAAGACCGCGGTGGTGCGCATGGCGGCCGGGTCGGAGCCCGCGCCGGCCTCGGTCAGACCGTAGCAGCCGATCTTGGCGCCAGAGGCCACCGGGGTGAGAAAGGCCTTTTTCTGCTCCTCGTTGCCAAAGGTGGCCACCGGGAAGCAATAGAGCGAGTTGTTCACGCTCATGATCACGCCCACGCTGGCGTCGCCCCGGGATATCTCGCTCAGGGCCAGCACGTAGGACACGTAGTCCATGCCCGCGCCGCCGTATTCCTCGGGCACCGCGATGCCCATGAAGCCCAACTCGCCCAGGGCCGCGCAGGCCTCGGCCGGGTGCTCGTGGGTCTCGTCAAAATGGGCCGCCTTGGGCTTCAAGTCCTCGTCGGCGATCCTGGCCGCCGTGTCCTTGACCATCTGCTGCTCTTCGGTCAAAGCGAAATTCATGACTCTTCCTCTGATTAAAGTATGCCGCGCGGACGCCCGCCGCCCCAGGCGGAGGCATATTGATGCATATTCACGATGCAGGCGAAAATGGCCCCGGAGGCGGCGCGCCCCCGGGACCATGCCGTCATTATTTGTCCAGAGCGCCCTTGAAGTCCGGCTTGCGCTTTTCCAAGAAGGCGCCCATGCCCTCGGCCTGATCCGGGCTGGCGAAGCAGGTGGCGAAGCACTCCGCCTCCATGGGGATGGCCCGCTCCAGGGACATGTCGTAGCCCTGGTTGATCAGCTCCTTGATGGCCCGGGTGGCCACCCGGCCCTTGGCTGCGATGCCCTGGGCGGTCTTCATGGCCGCGGCCATCAGCTCCTCGCCCGCGAAGACCCGGTTGACCAGGCCGATCTCCTTGGCCTCGGCCGCGCTGATCAGCGAGCCGCTGAGGCACAGCTCCATGGCCCAGTTCTTGCCCACCAGGCGGCTGAGCCGCTGGGTGCCGCCGAAGCCGGGGATGATGCCCAGGTTGATCTCGGGCTGGCCGAACTTGGCGTTGTCGGCCGCGTAGATGAAGTCGCAGGCCATGGCGATCTCGCAGCCGCCGCCCAGGGCGAAGCCGTTGACCGCCGCGATCACCGGCTTGGCCATGTTCTCCATGTCAAAGAGCACCTTCTGGCCGGCGCGGGAAAAGGCCCGGCCCTCCAGAGGGGTCATCTTGCTCATGGCCGCGATGTCGGCCCCGGCCACGAAGGCCTTGTCGCCGGCGCCGGTGAGGATCACCACGCGAAGGTCGTCATCGGCCATCACCGTCTTCATGGCGTGGTCGATCTCATTGACCACCTGGGGGCTCAGGGCGTTCATGGCCTTGGGCCGGTTGATGGTGACCACGGCCACCGGGCCGTCGGTCTCGAACAGAATCATTTCATAGGACATCGTGCTTTCCCTCTCCCAATTTAGCCTATCGTTCCAGCACCAGGGCCGCGCCCTGGCCGCCGCCGATGCACAGGGTGGCCAGGCCCTGTTTGGCGTCGCGCTTGATCATTTCGTACAGCAAGGTGATCAGGATGCGGCAGCCCGAGGCGCCGATGGGGTGACCCAGGGCGATGGCTCCGCCGTTGACGTTGACGATCTCGGGGTCGAAGCCCAGCTCCTTGATCACGGCCAGGGCCTGGGTGGCAAAGGCCTCGTTGGCCTCGATGAGGTCCAGGTCCTGAACCTTGCCGTCATACTTGGCCATGGCCGCCTTGGTGGCCGCGATGGGCCCGATGCCCATGTAGGCCGGGTCCACGCCGCCCCAGCCGTAGCTCTTGATGCTGGCCATCACGTTGAGGCCCTCGGCCTCGGCCACCTCACGGCTGGTCACCAGCACGCAGGCCGCGCCGTCGTTGATGCCCGAGGCGTTGCCCGCGGTCACGGTGCCGTCCTTCTTGAAGGCCGGGCCCAGCTTGGCCATGGCCTCCAGGCTGGCTCCGAAGCGGGGATGCTCGTCGGTGTCGGCGATCTTGGGGTCGCCCTTCCTTTGGGGAATGACCACCGGCACGATCTCTTCCTTGAAACGCCCCGAGGTGATGGCCGCCTCGGCCCGGTTCTGGCTGGTCACGGCCAGCTGGTCCTGCTCCTCGCGGGTGATGCCGAACTTCTCGGCCACGTTCTCGGCGGTCAGGCCCATGTGGTACTTGTTGAAGATGTCGAACAGGCCGTCGTGGATCATGGAGTCGATGACCTTGCCGTCGCCCATGCGCATGCCCCAGCGGCTCTTGGGCAGCAGATAAGGGGCCTGGGTCATGTTCTCGGTGCCGCCGGCCAGAACCATGCGGCTGTCGCCGCACTTGACCGCCTGGGCGGCCAGCATCACGCTCTTGAGGCCAGAGGCGCAGACCTTGTTGATGGTGAACGCGTTGGACTCCACCGGGATGCCGGAGTGCACCTGCACCTGGCGGGCAACGTTCTGACCCAGACCCGCGCCCAGCACGTTGCCCAGGATGACTTCGTCTATCGCGGCGGGGTCCACCCCGGCCCGTTCCATGGTGGCCTTGGCCGCCGTGATACCCAGGTCCACGGCCGTGACCCCTTTGTACATGCCGCCGAAACGACCCACCGCGGTGCGCGCCGCGCCAACAATAACCGCTTCTTTCATGATGGCTCCTCTGCAACTATCCGGTTGTAATTCTCTCGCGTAAGGTTCGCGCCCGTCCAGGCGCGTTAAATGTTTTCCAAAACGAGGCTCACCGCCTCGCCGCCGCCCAGGCACAGGCTGGCCATGCCGGTGGCCGCGCCGGTGTCTTGCATGGCGTAAATCAGGGTGGTCAGCACCCGGCCCCCCGAGGCGCCGATGGGATGGCCGATGGACAGCGCCCCGCCGAAAATATTGATGCGCTCGGGGTCCAGGCCCAGCTCCCGCTGCACCGCGATGGAGCTGGAGGCGAAGGCCTCGTTGACCTCCATGAGCTCGATGTCCTTGGGGTCGATGCCCTGCTTGGCCGCCACCTTGGGGATGGACCAGATGGGCGCCACCAACACGTACTTGGGGTCGATGCCCGCCGCGCCCTGGGCCCCCACCTTGACCATGGGGGTCACTCCCAATTCCTTGGCCTTGTCCGCGCTCATCACCACCACGGCCGCGGCCCCGTCGTTGAGGCTGGAGGCGTTGCCCGCGGTGACCGTGCCGTCTTTCTTGAACACCGTCCGAAGCCCGCTTAGCCGGTCCAGGTCCGGGGCCATGAGGCCCTCGTCCTTGGCCACCACCTTGGGCTCGCCCTTGCGCTGCGGTATCTCCACCGGCACGATCTGGGACTCGAAGCGGCCCTCCTGGGCTGCCTTGAGGCTCTTTTCGTAGGACTCGAAGGCGAACAGATCCTGGTCCGTGCGGCTCACCCCGTACTTCTCGGCGCAGAGTTCGGCGCTCATGCCCATATGGAAGTCGTTGATGTGGTCCCACAGCCCGTCGTGCACCATGGAGTCCACGGCCTTGCCGTCGCCCATGCGCTGGCCCGTGCGCGCCTGGGGCAGCAGGTAGGGCGCGTTGGACATGCTCTCCATGCCTCCGGCCACCACCACCTCGGCATCGCCGCAGGCCACGGCCTGGGCAGCCAGCATCACGCTTTTAAGCCCCGAGCCGCAGACCTTGTTAACGGTGATGCAGCCCACCTCATAGGGCAGCCCGGCTCGAAGCGCGGCCTGCCGGGCCGGGTTCTGGCCCAGGCCCGCGGGCAGCACACAGCCCATGATCACCTCGTCCACCGCCGTGGGCTCGATGCCCGCCCGGCTTATGGCCTCGTTGATCACCACCACGCCCAGTTGGTTGGCGTTCAGGCTGGAAAGCCCGCCCAGAAAGGAGCCCACCGCCGTGCGGCAGGCACTCACAATGACCACGTCGCGCATGAGCAGACTCCACTCCTCTCCGGCCCTTGAAGACCGGCGTTGCTCCCCCGGGTTCCCTGAACTACTCGGCCGCTCCGCCGCCGGATCCCTCTTTCCGGCCACGGGCCGCGAAAAGCGGCGCGCTGATCACCCGGCGCACCCGCGCCAGGGACACCAGGCCGCTGTCTCCCAAATCATCTCCGCTGGCCTCCAGGAACAGAGCGCCCTGGCGCAGATAGAGCTCGCGGGGGGACACGGTCAGGCGCTTTTCGCCCTGCCGCTGCTCCAGCACCAGCACCACCTGCCACTGTCCCCTGATCGCCTCTTCCAGGGCGGTGAGCACCCGGGGGTCGCAGCCGAAGCCGTCGGCCACCACCACCCCGTCCACTGCCTCGTCGAACCAATCCCGCACCGAGGGCGGAAGCTGGCGCACCAGGGTGCGCAGTCCGGCCAGGGCGCCCATGGCCAGGGAGTAGTCGCTCAGGCGGGTAAGCTCGCGCACCGCCAGAATCAGGGCGAACAGTTCGGCCAGGCTCATGCCCCGCACGCTGAAGGTGGTTTCCTTGTCCAGGACGAACCCACCCCGGCCCCGGGAATAGTGGAACCCGAAGCCCATGGCCAACAGGGTGTCACGGTCTTTGTAAAACTGTCGGCGGGATATCTGCAGACGGGCGCACATCTCGTCGGGACTGCGACGGGGATGAGCCTTGATATCGCAGATAATGTCCATGAGCCGGGCCAAGCGGCGGCTGTTCATGCCCCTCCTTTCGCCCTAATCCACCTCTACTTAGCCGAGATTAGAGGACAAGTCAAGAAAGGCCGACCGAACGGCGGTAGTACAATGGCATCGCCGGTTCAGGCTAAACCCGTGGTCCGCCCCTTTCGTTGACACGCGCAAGGGGCTGGTCTATAAGAAGTAACCGCCCGCGCCGCACGGCGGGTGGAGGGTGGTTGGGCTTGCCAAAATTCCAAGAAAGAATCTACCGGGTCAAATGCGGCGGCAGCGGCTTGGCCTCCTTCACCGCCACGGTCAAGGAGACCGACCTCTGGATCACCGCCTCCCAGGACCTGAGCCAAGAGGCGGTGGAAGCGGTAATGGTGGTGCGCCGGGGCCTGGAGAGCTATTTGCTGGAAAATCCGGCGGCGCTCACCTCCCTGGAGCCCCTGCCGCCGGACCCCACCGCTCCGCCGGTGATGCAGGCCATGCTGGCTGCGGGCCAGGCCGCCGGCACCGGTCCCATGGCCGCGGTGGCCGGAGCCATCGCCCAGGAGGTCGGCCGCCGCCTGAGCGAGCTGGCCGGGGAGGTCATGGTGGAGAACGGGGGCGACGTGTACCTGGCCACCGGGCGGGACCTCACCGTCGGCCTGGAAGCGGGCGACTCGCCCATCTCCGGCCGCCTGGGCATCAAGATCGCCCACCGGGACATGCCCCTGTGCCTGGGCACCAGCTCGGGCACGGTGGGGCATTCGCTATCCCTGGGCAAGGCCGACGCGGCCACGGTAAAGGCCCCGGACGGGGCCCTGGCCGACGCCGCGGCCACCGCCCTGGGCAACCGGGTGCACAGCGCCCGGGACCTGGAGGCGGCCCTGGACTGGGTCTCCGGGGTGCCCGGGGTCAGCGGCGCGCTCATCGTCATCGGGGCCAAGCTGGCCGCCTGGGGCGACATGGAGCTGGCGCCCCTGGGAGGCCCGGCATGACGCGCGTCGGGGTGATCTCGGACACCCACCTGAGCAGCTACGACCCGGAGCTGGCCCGGCGCACCGCCGAGGTCTTCGACGGGGTGGAGATGATCCTGCACGCCGGCGACATCACCGACCTGACGGTGCTCGACGCCCTGGAGGCTCCCCAGGTCATCGCCGTGGCCGGCAACATGGACGGGCCCCCGGTCAGGGCCAACCTTCCCGTCAAGCGGACGGTGAAGGTGGGCGGCTTCAAGATCGGCCTGATCCACGGCTGGGGATCGCCCATGGGCCTGCCCGGCCGGGTCCTGGGCGAGTTCGAGGGCGTGGACGCGGTGGTCTTCGGCCATTCCCACCGCCCCACCAACCTTATCAAGCAGGGTATACTGTTGTTTAACCCAGGTTCTTACGCCAAGGGCTTTCGGGGAAGCGGCACGGTGGGAATTTTGGAATTGGGCCAAGAGATAACCGGGCGCGTGCTAAAATTATAGGGAGTAGCTGATGGAAAATCTGTGGGCCCCTTGGCGCATGACCTACATTCTGGAAGAGGACAAACCCGAAGGCTGCATATTCTGCCTGGCCGTGGACGGCAAGGGCGCCGACGATCTGGTGCTGGGAGTGGGCGAGCACAGCCTGGTTATGATGAACAAGTATCCTTATAACAACGGCCATCTGCTGGTCGCCCCCCGGCGGCACCTGCCCGGCCTGGACCGACTGAGCGATTTGGAGATGACCGACCTGCTGTCCACGGTGCGCCGGGCGGTGAACGCCCTCAAAGAGGTCATGAACCCCGAGGGCTTCAACGTGGGCCTGAACCTGGGACGGGTGGCCGGAGCCGGCATCGAAGAGCACATGCATTTTCACGTGGTGCCCCGCTGGGGTGGAGACACCAACTTCATGACCGTCTTCGGCGAGGTCAGGGTGATCCCCGAGCACATCCGGGCCACCTGCGACAAGCTCCGCCCCTATTTCGCCGATCTCAAATGAAAGGCTGACCATGGGCTATATCAAGGTGATCATACTTTCGGCGGTGGTGGCCCTGGCCATCATCTTCATGATCCAGAACATCACCCCCCTGAGTCATCCCCTGGGCATCCGGCTCAATCTGTTCTTCGTCAAGTGGGAGTCCACCCCCTACCCCACCTATCTGGTCATCCTCTTGGCCTTCTTCGTGGGACTGCTGGCCACCAGCCTGGTGGGCATCAGCGAGCGTTGGCGCCTGCGCCGCCAGGTCAAGGCCCAGGTCAAGAAGACCGAGGAGCTGCGCCGGGAGCTTAACAGCCTTCGCAACCTGCCGGTGACCGGGGAGCCCATGGTGGCCGGCGGCATGGCCCAGGGCGAGGACTTCAGCGCCAACGAGGCCGAGGCGGAAAGCGAGCTGCCCGCCCTGGATCAGACCGAGAACGACACGGCGTCCGCAGACAAGGAAAAGCGTTAAATCATGGGCGCGGTTTTATTTTCCTGGCAGGGAATCGCGGTGACCACCGGCCATCTGGTGGCCGGTGGGATCCTTTTACTGGTGGGCTGGTTCATCGGCTGGCTGCTGGGCCGCTCGGGCCAGGCGCCTGCCGCGGCTCAGGACCAGACCCGTTCGCTGGCGCGCAGCGCCAGTGACGACGCCTTCATGCGCGGCATCAGCCACCTCATGGCCGACCACACCGATCAGGCCATCGAGGAGTTCACCAAGGCGGTGACCCTGAACTCCGACACGGTGGAGACCTACGTGGTGCTGGGCAACCTGTTCCGGCAAAAGGGCGAGATCGAGCGGGCAGTGCGCATCCGCCAGAGCATCATCGCCCGGCCCAACCTGGACGCCAAGGCCCATTTGCAGGCGGTCTACGACCTGGGCCTGGACTACAAGAAGGGCGGCCTGTTCAACCGCGCGGCCGAGGCCTTTGACGAGGTGCTCAAAAAAGATTCCCGCCACATCGAGGCCGCCCGCCAAATTGCCACGCTATACGAAGAGATGCGCGACTGGGAGGCAGCCTTCGAGGCCCGCAAGCGCCTGGACCGCCTCACCAAGAGCGACAGCCGTCCGGTGCTGGCCCACTACAAGACCGAGCAGGGCAAGGAGCTGATGGTCTCGGGCCAACTGGATCGGGCCGAGGATGCCTTCAGCCAGGCCATCAACGTGGACAAGAACTGCCTGGACGCCTATCTGCACCTGGGCGATTTGGAACTGGCCCGGGGACGGGCCCGCAAGGCCCTGGGGGTGTGGAAAAAGGCGGTCAAGCTTTCGCCCCAGTACGCCCATCTGGTGATCATGCGGGTGAACGCGGCCGAGCAGGAGCTGGGCGAAAAGGCGGCCGAAGGCTTCTTTGCCGAGATCGACCCGGCCGCGGCCGAGGTGCCCACCCTCATGGCCCTGGCCCAGCACTATGCCCAGCACCAGGACCAGGACAAGGCCCTGGAGGTGGTGGGCATGGCCGTGGAACGGGCCCCTCACCTGCTGGACGCCCACCGCTTGCGGGGGCGCATCCTCTTGGAGGACGGCGACCGGGGACGGGCCCTGGAGGCCTATGCCCAGCTTTTGGACGAGATCGAGGGCGATCAGGCGCGTTACCAGTGCGGCCAGTGCGGCTTTGTGTCCCACCAACTCACCTGGAAGTGCCCCCGCTGCCACCGCTGGGACAGCATGCTGCCCCGGGTCCGCTAGGGGTGTCTGGCGTAAGACCATTGTTTCTGCTATGTTAGTCACTAACAGGAACCCCAAACCCTCTTCTGGAGTGGTGTCCCGCCAGCCATGAGCCGCGCCGTGCAGCCCGATTCCGGCAAACGCCCCAGCCGCACAGCTCAAAAGTCCCCCAGTCCCGCCCGGGACACCCCCATGCTGCGCCAATTTTTCGAGCTCAAGGAGCAGGTGCCCGACTGCATCCTGTTCTTCCGCATGGGCGATTTCTACGAAATGTTCTTCGAGGACGCGGTGATCGCCTCCAAGGTGCTCTCCATCGCCCTGACCAGCCGCGACAAGGGACACCCGGACCCCATTCCCATGTGCGGGGTGCCCTACCGCGCGGTGGACGCCTATCTGGCCAAGATGGTGGAAGCGGGCCACAAGGTGGCGGTGTGCGACCAGGTGGAAGACCCCAAGCTGGCCAAGGGCCTGGTCAAGCGCGAGATAACCCGGGTGGTCAGCCCAGGCATGTTCACTGATCCCAACCACTTGCCCGCCCGGGACCACCGCTACCTGGCCGCCCTCTTTTTGGGGCGGGAGCGCCTGGGCCTGGCTTGCCTGGACCTGGCTTCGGGCGAGTTCATGGCCACCACCCTCTTGCCCGGCCCGGCCCTGGCCGACGAGCTGGCCCGCTTGGACCCGGCCGAGTTGGTGATGGCCGAGAGCCAGGCGGCCCACCCCGGCCTGGGCGACATGGGCCCGGGCGCGGCCGAGCTGCCCCGCAGCCTGGCCGCCGGGCGCCCGCCCACCCCCAACCAGGCCCGCCAGACCCTGGAAGGCCGCCTGCCCGAGGAGGCAGACGAGGATGACTGGGATCCGGCCCTGATCGCCGCCTCCCTGGCCTGGTCAGCGGTGCTCAGCACCCAGCGCACCAGCCCGGAGCACATCGAGCCCCTGAGCCTGTACCAGGTGGAGACCCACCTGGTCCTGGACGCCACGGCCCAGCGCAACCTGGAGCTGTACAGGGCCATTGCCGGAGGCGGGCGCAAGGGCTCGCTTCTGAACGCGGTGGACCATACCGCCACTCCCATGGGCGGCCGTTTGCTCAAGCAGTGGCTGGGCTTTCCCCTGCGCTCCCTGGGGGCCATCGAGGCCCGCCACCAGGCGGTGGAGGAGCTGGTGACCGATCCCCTGCTCCTGGATTCGCTGCAAGAAGCCCTGGCCGAGCTGCCCGATCTGCCCCGTCTGGTGGGGCGGGCCAGCCTGGGCCAGGCCACGCCGCGCGACCTGGCCTCTTTGCGCGACGCCCTTTTGGCCCTGCCCGGGCTCAGGGCCCTGCTGGAGCCGATGCAATCGGCCCTGGTGGCCTCCCGCCTGGGCCAGATGGGCGGCCTGGGGCCCCTGGCCACGCGTCTTTACGACTGGCTCGCTCCCAGCCCGCCCGCTTCCCTGGCCGAGGGCGGGGTCATCGCCAAGGGGGTCAGCGACGAGCTGGACCAGCTGCGCCAGCTGCGGGGCGCGGGCAAGGACTGGATCGCGGCCCTGCAAGCCGAGCTGCGCGCCTCCACGGGCATCCCCTCGCTCAAGGTGAGCTTCAACAAGGTCTTCGGCTATTACATCGAGGTGACCAGAACCCATCTGGAAAAGGTGCCCGAGTCCTTTATCCGCAAGCAGACCCTGGCCAATGCGGAGCGCTACATCACGCCCGAGCTCAAGGACAAGGAAGCCGCCGTCCTGGGGGCCGATGAAAAGGCCCTGGACATGGAAAAGGCCCTGTTCGAGCAGCTTCGCCAGGCCGTGGCCGAACAAGGCCCCCGTCTGGTGGCCGCGGCCCGGGCCGTGGCCGAGGTGGATGTTCTGGCCGGGCTGGCCCGCTTGGCCCTGAGCCGGGACTACGTGCGCCCGGTCATGAGCCAGAGCGGCCCCCTGAGCATAAGCGCGGGCCGCCACCCGGTGGTGGAGCAGATGCTCGCCGACGGCGAGTTCGTGCCCAACGACGTGCATCTGGACGATGGCGAGCAGCAGGTGCTGATCATCACCGGGCCCAACATGGCCGGCAAGTCCACCATCCTTCGCCAGGTGGCCCTGATCTGCCTGCTGGCCCAGGCCGGGTCTTTCGTGCCCGCGGCCGAGGCCCGTTTGCCGCTCATCGACCGCATCTTCACTCGGGTGGGGGCCATGGACGATCTGGCGGGCGGGCGCTCCACCTTCATGGTGGAGATGACCGAGACCAGCCAGATATTGGCCGCGGCCACCCCGCGCTCCCTGGTTATCCTGGACGAGGTGGGCCGGGGCACCTCCACCTTTGACGGCCTGTCCCTGGCCTGGGCCGTGGCCGAGCACCTGCACGACCTGGGCGGGGCCGGGGTCAAGACCCTGTTCGCCACCCACTATCACGAGCTGACCGAGCTGGCCGCCACCCATCAGCGGGTCAAGAACTTCAACGTGGCGGTCAAGGAGTACCAGGGCTCCATCGTGTTTCTCCGCCGCCTGGCCCCGGGCGGGGTCAGCCGCTCCTACGGCCTGGCCGTGGCCCGCCTGGCCGGCCTGCCCGAGAAAGTCCTGGCCCGGGCGCGGGAGATACTGGCCCGTCTGGAACAGGAAGGCCCGCCCGCCCCCGCCCCGGCCCGGGGCGAGGGGCAACTGACCCTGTTCACGCCGGAGCGCCATCCGCTGCTGGACAAGCTGGCCGAGCTTGACCTGAGCGCCATCACCCCCTTGCAGGCCCTGAACCTCATCAGCGAGTGGCAGCATGAACTGGACTAGGTGGTTCATACTCCTGCTCAGCCTGGCCCTGCTGGCGGGCGCGGCCGGCGTGGCCTCGGCCCAGGACGACAAGGCCATCTACGACCAGGCCCGGGCCGACTACCGCTGGCTGCTCAAGCACCCCAAGGCCCAGACGGTCTACCAGAACTGGCAGAGCCTGGCCGACCGCTTTTCCCGGGTCTACACCGCCGCGCCCAAGGGCCCCTACGCGGCCGGCTCCCTGCTGTGGATGGGCCGCATCCACGGCCAGGCCTGGCGGCGCTTCAAACGCCAGACCGATTTCGACCAGGCGGTGGATTTGTTCAAACGCCTGGAGAACCGCTTCCCGGACTCGTCCCTGGCCGACGACGCCCAGCTCATGCTGGCCGGGCTTTACGAAGAGGCCGGCCAGCCCAAGCAGGCCTATCTGGAGTACCTGAGGGCCACGGTCAATTATCCCAGGGGCGACATGGCCCCCCGGGCCAAGGCCCGCCTGGACGCCCTGGAGGAGAGCCTGGCCGCGGGCCAGCGTAACCAGGCCTCGGGCGGCCCCCCGCCGGCCGCTCCCCTGAAAAAGCCCGCCGCGGCCCCGGCCGCCAAGGCCAAGACCGCCAAGAGCAAAACCGAGAGCGACAGGGCCCTGGCCACGGTCAAGGGCCTCCGGCACTGGTCCACCCCCAGCTACACCCGCGTGGTCATCGGCCTGGGGCGGCCGGTGCCCTACAACTCGGCCCTGCTCAAGCGCGACCCGGACCACAACAAGCCCCGCCGCCTCTACCTGGACCTCAAGGGGGCCCGCCTGCCTTCCGGCTTCGACGACCGGGTGCCCATCGGCGACGGCCTCTTGAAAGCGGCCCGGGCCGCTCAGTACAGCAAGGACACGGTGCGCCTGGTGCTGGACATCAAACACCTGGCCTCCTACAAGGTCTTCACCCTGGACAACCCCTTCAGGGTGGTGATCGACTGCTTTGGCGAGCAGGCCAAGGCCAAGGCCATCACCCGCAAGAACAAGAGGGAGCGCCGGGTTCCCCGGGGCCGGGCCCATGAAACCCCGCCCGATCTCAGCCTGGCCAAGGCCCTGGGCCTGGGGGTCAAGCGGGTGGTGGTGGACGCGGGCCACGGCGGCAAGGACAACGGGGCCATGTACAAGGGCATGCGGGAAAAGGACCTGACCCTGGACCTGGCCCGCCGGGTTGCCGCCAAGCTCAAGAAGATGATGGGGGTGGAGGTGCTGCTCACCCGCGACCGCGACGTGTATCTGGACCTGGAGGAGCGCACCGCCTTTGCCAACACCCACGACGCGGACCTGTTCGTGTCCATCCACGTGAACGCGGCGGCCAGCCACCGCTTGCGCGGGATGGAGACCTACTTCCTGAACCTGGCCTCGGACGAGGAGTCCATGCGGGTGGCCGCGCGGGAAAACGCCACCACCACCCGCTCCATCAGCGACCTGCAGGTGATCCTCAACGACCTGATGCTCAACTCCAAGATCAACGAGTCCAACCGCCTGGCCCGCTCGGTGCACGGCGACATGCTCCGCCGGGCCCGCAGCCAGGCCAAGATTCAAGACCTCAAGGTCAAGCAGGCCCCCTTCTACGTGCTCAT
This sequence comes from Desulfarculaceae bacterium, assembly GCA_021737145.1. Lineage (GTDB taxonomy): Bacteria > Desulfobacterota > Desulfarculia > Desulfarculales > Desulfarculaceae > Desulfoferula. The sequence goes on from JAIPEN010000004.1 coordinate 110,792, forward strand.
CGGCGCGCGCATGCCCTCCATCCTGGTGGAGGTGGGCTTCATGACCAACCCCACCGAGCACCGCCTGCTGGCCAAAAAGCGCTACCGCGACGTGGTGGCCCAGGGAATCGCCGAAGGCATCGTGCGCTACGCCAAGGAGCTCAAGCGGGCCGGCAACTGAGTCCTCTCCTGAAGCGGCCAGCCCAAGCGTGAACACCAGCCAATATCGTTTGTAGGGGTATGCACGGCGCGGCCGGGGCCACAGGATTTGCGCGCTCTCCAAAAAGCGCCACTCTTGAAAGGGAGCAGCCGGCAACCACCCACGGCACAACGAGGGCCGCAGGCGTAGCCTAAGCTACATCGAGGTTCGAGCGAGGCCGGCAACGCAGCATGCCGGTGGCTGGCGAAGCCGCCCGCGCCCTGCGGAACAAACCTAGGAGGCGGGCTGGCTGCGCCATAGCAGATAACCCTGCACGAACTCCTCCAGATCGCCGTCCAGCACAGCGTCCACGTTGCCCACATCCACTCCGGTGCGGTGATCCTTGACCAGGCGGTAAGGGGCCAGAACGTAGGAGCGGATCTGGCTGCCCCAGGCGATATCCCGCTGGTTCTCGTACGCCTCCTGCTTTTCGGCTTGCAGCTTTTCCAGCTCCAGCTCGTACAGACGCGCCTTGAGCACCTTCATGGCCAGGTCGCGGTTGCGGTGCTGGCTCTTCTCGTTCTGGCACTGCACCACCACCCCGGTGGGCAAGTGGGTGATGCGCACCGCCGAGGAGGTCTTGTTCACGTGCTGGCCGCCCGCCCCGGAGGCGCGGTAGGTGTCGATGCGCAGGTCGTTGTCGTTGATCTCGATCTCGATGTCCTCGTCCACCTGGGGCGACACCGAAACCGAGGCAAAGGCGGTGTGCCGCCGGTGGGAGGCGTCAAAAGGGCTGATGCGCACCAGGCGGTGGATGCCCGCCTCTCCCTTTAGCTGGCCATAGGCCTGGTGCCCGTTGAGCTCCAGGGTGGCGCTCTTGATGCCCGCTTCCTCGCCCTCCTGCAAATCCAGCAGGCGCACCTCAAAGCCCTGGCGCTCGGCGTAGCGGGTGTAGAGCCTGAGCAGCATGTCCGCCCAGTCCTGGGCGTCGGTGCCCCCGGCTCCGGCGTTGATGGCCAGGATGGCGTCGCGGTGGTCGTCGGGTCCGCCCAACAGGCGCTGGGCCTCCAAGCGGGCCACGCCCTTTTCCAGCTCGTCCAGGCCGGCCTGGACTTCCTTGGCCGCGGATTTGTCTTGTTCTTCCTGGCTAAGCTCCAGGAGCACCTCGGCGTCCTCGGCCTGCTGGTTCAGCGCGGCCAGGCCCTCGATGCCCTGCTCCAAAAGGGAGCGCTCCTTCATCACCTCGGTGGCCGCCTCGGAGTCGTCCCAAAAGCCCTCTTTGGCCATGAGCTTGTCCAGCTCGGCCAGGCGCTCCTTCTTGGACGCGGGGTCAAAGATACTCCTGGAGCAGATTGATCCGTCCCATCAGCTCGGCGAGTTGTTCCTTGAGCTCCTCGTACATGACTCATGCCTCTCTTTTACGGGCGCGCCACCAGGCCAGCGCCATAAGCAGCAAAGCGGCGGCCAGGGCCCCAGGCCCGATTAAATCCCCGTGCCGGGTGAAAAAGGTCATCGACTTCATCAAGGGCAGCCGGGCGCTTTCCAGGCCGGGCCGATAGATGCCCGTGGTCTGGATGAGCCGGCCGCTGGGCATCACGAATCCCGAAATGCCGGTGGTGGCCGCCCGGGCGCAAGCCACCCGGTTCTCCACCGCCCGCAGCTGGAGATGGCTCAAATGCTGGTATGGCGCGCTGGTGCGGCCGAACCAGGCGTCGTTGGTCTGGTTAACCAGCAAACCGGCCCCGTTCAAACGCATGTCACGGGCCAGTCCCGGAAAGATGGATTCATAGCAGATAAGCGGGCCCAACGCCAGAGGGCCCATCTTGAGCACCTTTCCCGGCTGGCCCACGGCGAAGTCGTCGCCGATCTGGGCCACGGCCCGCACGAAAAACAACACCTGGCCCAGGGGAACGTATTCGCCAAAGGGCACCAGATGCACCTTGTCGTAAAAACCGGCCGCGCGCCCGTCGGGCCCCACCAGCCAGGACCGGTTGCTCACCTGGAACCGCTTGCCCTGCTCCACCGCGCCCAGGGAGCCCAGCATGATGTAGGCGTCCAGGTCCCGGGCCAGCTCCAACACCGGCAGGCTGGGCCGGGCGTCGCGCATGAAGTAAAAGGGCGCGGCCGACTCGGGCCACACCACCAGCCAGGGACGCTCCGGGTTGTCCTTGGCCGCCTTGCGGGTGGCCCGGGCGTGGCGCTCGATGACCACGGGCCGGAGCTTCTTCTGCCACATCATGGGCAGGGACACGTTGGCCTGCACCACGCTCACCGGCAGGGTGGGCGCCTTCTGGGCAGCCGCCTCCACCTGGGCGTAGCGCTGTCCGCCCCAGAGCCAGCCCCCGCCCACCAGAACCAGGGCCACGGCCAGAGCCAGGCCGCGCCGCCAGTTGGGCGCCTTGGGATCGGCCGGAAACAGGGCCTGGTACACCAAAACGTTGACCAGCACCAAAAGCAGGGAAAGCCCGCTGGTGCTCCACAGTTCGGCGCTCTGAACCAGGTCCAGGTTGCCGGCGAGGCCCATGGACAAAGGCAGCCAGGGCACCCCGGTGAAGATGATCCCGCGCAGCCATTCAAAACCCGCCCACACCAGGGGCGCGGCCAGCAAGGGGTTTATGCCCTGCCGGGTGGTCAGGCTGAGCGCCCAGCAAAATATCCCCAGGTATGAACCCAGGTACCAGGCGAATATGATCAAGGCCAAAAAGGCGGCCGACCAATGCACCCCGCCGTAGGTGACCATCACCACGATCACCCAATAGATGAGCCCCAGGTACAGGGCCAACCCGCCCAGCCACCCGGCTATCAGGGCCTTTTTGGGCGGCAGGCGTCGAGCCAGCCACAAGAAGGGCACCACCCCCACCATGGACAGGGGCCACAGGTTTACCGGCGCAAAGGCGCAGGCCAGGATCAGGCCGCTGAAAACGGCAGTGAGCGCCGCGCCCCGGTCGGGGCGCCATGATGCCAGTCTGGACAAGGGAGTCAGTCTCCCTGGGAGGGAGCGGCCGGCTGGGAGCCGTGGTGCACCTGCACCTGGGTTATGCGGCGCTCGTCCGCGCCGGTGACCACCATGCGCAGGCTGCCGTAGCTCACCTCTTCCTGGGTGCGGGGCACCCGGCCCAGCAGGGTGGTGATGAAGCCGCCCACGGTTTCGAAGCGCCCCTCGGGCAGCTCCTCGGGCAGCTCAATGTTCAAATGCTCGGCCAGCTTTTCGGTCTCCAGGCGGGCGTCCACCAGCAGGGAGCCGTCGGCCTGCTGCCGGATCTGGGGCTCCTCCTGGTCGTACTCATCGACTATCTCGCCCACGATCTCTTCCAGCACGTCCTCGATGGTCACGATGCCGGCGGTGCCCCCGTACTCGTCCACCACGATGGCCAGATGCGCCCGCTTGCGCTTGAAGTCGCTCAGGAGCTGGTCCACCGGCTTGGACTGGGGCACGAAAAACGGCTGGCGGCAGATGGCGGTGAGAGGGGGATCGGCCTCGCCTTCCTGCCAATGGGGCAGCAGGTCCTTGGCGTGGATGACCCCGATGATGTGATCCAGATCCTCTCCGGTGATGGGAATGCGCGAGTGGCCGGACTCCACGATGACCTGGACCGTTGCTTCCAGGCTGGCGGTGGCGTCCACGGTGGCCATCTCGATGCGCGGCACCATGATCTGCCCAGCGGTGGTTTCGTCCAGATCCAGGATGGCCTCGATCATCTGGCCTTCCCGCTGGGTGATGAAGCCCTGCGCCTCGCCCTGATCCACCAGGCCGTGGATCTCGCGCTCCAGGTCCTCTTCGGTATTGGCGCTGTTTCCCCCCAGGGCCTGTTTCAGGCGCTGGAGAAAGCCGCGTCGTGGCTCGGGTTCCAACTTCTCCTCATCCACTGCAAGGGCTGCCAATCCCCGCACGGGGTTAGATTAAATTTAACGTATGGCAGCGGTTTTGGTCAAAATTTTTCCTGGCTTGCCAACAAGGGCCCCTCCGAGGCCGGCAGCAGGCCCACCTCCCGGCCCCGGCGCAAAAGCTCCTCAACCGCGGCCAGCCCCTCGGTCCCCAGCTCCCGGCTGAAGTCATTGACGTACAGCTCGATGTGGCTGGCCACCACCTGGTGGGCCATCTCCTGGCTGTGGGCCAGCACGTATTCCCGCGAGGCCAGGGGCTCGGCCTGGGCCGAGGCCACGCTGGCGGCCAAAATCTCTTGCAGCTCGCCGGCGGCCTTGGGGCCCAGGTCTCGCCGGGCGGCGATGCAGCCCAGGGGTATGGGCAGGCCGGTGGTTTCTTCCCACCAGGCCCCCAGGTCCAGGGGGGCCTCCAGGCCGTGGGCCCCATAGGTGAAGCGGCCCTCGTGAATGATCACCCCGGCCTCATAGTCGCCCCGGGCCACGGCGGGCATCACCTGGTCAAAGACCATGCAGGCGGCTTGGGGCGGCTTGCCCAGGTACAGGCTCAGCAGCATGAAGGCGGTGGTGTTTTGGCCGGGCACGGCCAGCTCCACCTCGCCCAGGCGGGCCAGGTCGAACCCGGGGCGGCACACCACCAGGGGCCCGCAGCCCCGTCCCAGGGCGGCCCCGGCGCTGAGCAGGCCATAGCGCTCCAGGGCCCGGCCCAGGGCGGGAAAGCTGAGCTTGGTCAGCTCCAGCTCGCCGGCCAGGGCCCACTGGTTGAGCTGCTCCACGTCGGCCAGCACCGGCTTGAACTCATAGCCCTTGGTGTCCACCAGGCCTTGCACTGCCGCGAAAAAGGCAAAGGTGTCGTTGGGGCAGGGAGAAAACCCGAAGCTGACCGCCCGGCCACTCACGAGCCGGCCTCCAGGTTGAGCAACGCCCGCATGGCCGCCCCGGCTCCACCGGCCAGGTCCAGCTCGCGGTGGCCCGCCAGGTTGCTCACCCCGCGCAGGGCCACGAAGGGCTTGCCGTAATGCAGGGCCACCAGGCCCACGGCCGCGCCCTCCATCTCCTCCAGCACCACTCCCCAGCGCCTGGCCACGGCCCGGGCGGCCGCATCGTCGCCGCTTATGCGCTCCACGGTGGCAAAGGCCCCTTGGGTCAGGCCCGGGTTTGCCGCCGCAACCGCCGCGTTGAGGGCCGGGTCGCAGGGCACCCGGTTGTACACCGCGCCCTTGCCCACCGCGCCGTGCAGGGGAATGCCCACCAGGTTGATCTCGTGCAGGCGCTCGCCCTTTTGCACCCCCAGGTCCGCGAACACCGTTTCCGTGGCCAGGGCGGCTTGGCTCATCTCCAGGCCGCTGCCCGGGCAGGCCCCGGCGCAGCCCAGGTTGAACACCGCCTCGATCCCGGGCCGGGCCTCCAGGGCGGCGGTGGCCGCCTGGGCCGCGTTCACCTGGCCCAGGCCGGAAAGCACCACCAGCAGCTCCTGCCCGCCCAAGCGGCCGGAAAAGGCGGGACGCCTGCCGATGTCCTCCAGGGGGCGCAGGCGGGGCATGATCAGCTCGGCCTCGGCCCGCATGGATATGACGGCCAGCCAGGTGCTCATGGCCGGGCCCCCAGACCGGCGCGCAGGGTGGCCACTAAACCGGCGGCCAGCTCGGCGGCGCGGGCGGCGTCGGCCTGGTTCAGCCCCAGGCCCGGGTCCATGTGCTCCACGGCCGAGGCCACCAGAAAGCGCTCCAGGGTGGCGTCCACCACGAACGCGGCCAGCTCCAGGTCCAGGTCGGGCATTAGGTCGCCCGCGGCGACCCCGTCGCCGAGCAGGTCCATGATGTAGTCGTGGCTGAAGATGCGGATGGAGGCCAGCAGGCGTCCCCTGAAGGGCACGTCGCCCTCGAACACCACCCGCAGATAGAGCTGGAACAGGCGGGGGTTCTTGTCGATGAGCTCCAGGCCGGCCAGGAGGCTCTTTTCCAGGCGGGTGAACACGTCCTGGCCCCGGGTGGCCTCGCGCACCGCGCGCAGATGGCGCTTGACCCGCTCCACCGCGAAGTCGAAAACCTGGGAAAACAGGCCGGGCTTGTCGCGGAAATACTGAAAGATGCTGCCCTTGGCGATTCCCAGGCGGGCCACCAAGCGGTTCACCGAGGCCCGGGCGTAGCCCACGGCCGCGAACTCGCTCAGGGCCTCGTCCAAGATGCGATCCTGCTTGTCGGGCGGCAGGTTGTTGAAGGTGGAGGAAGGCGGCATGGGCTCTAGCCCCGGGCGACCATGAGCGAATCCAGCACCGCGTTGATAAAGGCGGGGGACTCGTCGGCCCCGTAGCGCTTGGCCAGCTCCACCGCCTCGTTGATGGCCACCTTGGGCGGCACCGGGTCCGAGGCGAAGAGCATCTCGAAACAGGCCAGGCGCAGGATGTTGCGGTCCACCCGGTCCATGCGCTCCACCCGCCAGCGGCGGCTGGCCGCGGCCAGGGCCTGGTCGATGTCCAGGGCCCGTTCGCTGATGCCCATGACCAGCTCGCGGGCATAGTCCCACAGCCGGGCCGGAGCGGCGAAGTTGTCGGCAAAGCTGGCCAGGGCCTCTTCGGCCGGGGCGTCGCCGTGCTCCATCTGATAGAGCACCTTCAGGGCCAATTCACGGCTTTTTCGGCGTTCGCCCACGGCCCCGGCCTTTACTAGCGGCAGCTAGTCTAGAGGTTTTTGAGCAGGTCCACCATTTCCATGGCGGCCATGGCGGCGTCGGAGCCCTTGTTGCCGGCCTTGGTGCCGGCGCGCTCGATGGCCTGCTCGATGGTGTCGGTGGTCAGCACCCCGAAGATCACCGGTACGTTGGTCTCCAGGCTCACCTGGGCCACGCCCTTGGAAACCTCGGCGGCCACGTAGTCAAAGTGGCTGGTGGCTCCCCGGATCACCGCCCCCAGGGTGATGACCGCGTCGTACTTGCCGGAAGCGGCGATCTTGCGGGACACCAGGGGAATCTCGAAAGAGCCGGGCACCCACACCACGGTGAGATTTTGCTCGGCCGCGCCGTGACGCTTCAGAGCGTCCAGGGCGCCTTCCACCAGCTTGGAGGTTATGAAGTCGTTGAAGCGGGCGGCCACCAGGGCAAACCGCATCCCCTTGGCGTTAAGGGTTCCCTCGATTATCTTGGCCATCTCACCCCCTATCGGCCGGTTCGGCCTGTTTGAGCAGGTGCCCCATCTTGGTGCACTTGGTGCGCAGGTAGGCTTCGTTTTCCGCGCAGGCGGGAATCTCCAAAGGCACCCGCTCCACCATGGAAAGGCCGTAGCCTTCCAGGCCCACCATCTTTTTGGGGTTATTGGTCATCAGGCGCATCTTGCGGACCCCCAGGTCCGCCAGAATCTGCGCCCCGATTCCATAGTCGCGCATGTCGGCCGGGAAGCCCAGGCGCTCGTTGGCCTCCACGGTGTCGGCCCCCTGGTCCTGCAGCTCATAGGCCCGGAGCTTGTTGACCAGGCCGATGCCCCGGCCCTCCTGGCTCATGTACAAGAGCACCCCGGCGCCGTCGTCGTTGATCATCTGAAGGGCGTGGGCCAGTTGGTCGCCGCAGTCGCAGCGGCGCGAATGGAACACGTCGCCGGTCAGGCACTGGGAGTGCACCCGCACCAGTGTCGGCCTTTCCGGGTCGATCTCGCCCTTGACCAGGGCCACGTGCTCCAGGTTGTCCACGTCGTTGGTGTAGCCCAGGGCGGTGAACTCGCCGAACTCGGTGGGCAGGCGAACCTCGGCCTGGCGATGCACGAATGACTCGTTGCGCATGCGGTAGGAGATGAGGTCGGCGATGGTCACGATCTTCATATCGTGTTCGGCCGCGAACACCTCCAGGTCCGGCATGCGGGCCATGGTGCCGTCGTCCTTCATGATCTCGCAGATCACCCCGGACGGGGTCAGCCCGGCCAGGCGGGCCAGATCCACCGAGCCCTCAGTCTGGCCGGTGCGCACCAGCACCCCGCCGCGCTTGGCGCGTAGCGGGAAGACGTGCCCCGGGCTCACCAGGTCGCCGGGGCCGGAGCTGGGCTCCACCGCGGTGCGGATGGTGTGGGCCCGGTCCTGGGCACTGATGCCGGTGGTCACGCCCTTGCGGGCCTCGATGGACACGGTGAAGGCGGTCTCGAAAGGAGACTGGTTGTCGCGCACCATCAGGGGCAGGCCCAGGCGCTGCACGTGATCGGGTATCAGGCTGAGGCAGATGAGGCCCCGGCCGTACGTGGCCATGAAGTTGATGGCCTCGGGAGTGCACAGCTCGGCGGCCATGGTGAGGTCGCCCTCGTTCTCCCGGTCCTCGTCATCGACCAGGATCACCATCTTGCCGTTGCGTATGTCCTCTATGGCCTCCGCGATGCTGGCCAGGGGCATGGGTTGACTCCTAACATGATCAGCCCACTTGGGGCTGGAAATCTTTTAATCGGAGCGCGGGGCCTGTAGCTCCAGCACCAGCTTCTGCTCCTTGATGCTGTCGCCCCACTGCTCCACCAGGTGCTCTTCGGCCACCGTGAAGCCGGCCTGGTCGTAGAGCTTGCGGGCCGCGTCCAGACCCTCGAAGGTCCACAGGAACACCCGCTCATGACCGGCGGCGCGCACGAAATCCAGGGCCCGCTCCAAAAGCCGGCGGCCCAGGCCCGAGCCGTGTTGGTCCGGCCGCACGATGAACCAGCGCAAACGGACCCCCTCTTCGGAGGTCCCGTCCATGGCCACCGCGCCCACCAAGCCGTCCTGGTCTCGGGCGGCCAGGAAAAAGTCGCGGTCCGGATCGAGCCGGGCCATGAACTCGGCCAGCTCGCGGCCCACCTGGGCCTCGAAGGACAGGTCGAATCCCCAGTTCTCGGCGTAGTAAACGGCGTGCAGGCAGGTGACCTCGCCGATCACCCCTGGGTAGTAGTCTATGAACTCCACCCCCTGCACCGCGCTCGCTCCCCGGGGCTGGCCGCGAAACGGCTACCAGCCCATGCGCCTGATGTCCTCCACGCTCAGGCCGGTGTGGCCCTGGCCGCTCTGCTCGTCGCGATTAAGCAGCCTGGCCACGTACTTGCCGATCAAGTCGGTCTCAATATTAACAGAATCGCCTTGCTTGGCAAGATGAAGGGTGGTGGCGTCAATGGTGTGGGGGATGATGTTCAGGCCGAAACGGTCCGGCCCCACCCAGTTGACGGTCAGGCTGATGCCGTCCAGGGCCACGGAGCCCTTTTCCACCATCAGGCGCAGATGCTCCGGGGGCATGCTCACCTCGATGCGGGTGGAGCCGCCCACCTCCTCCAGCTTGGCCAGGGAGCCCATGCAGTCCACGTGGCCGGTTACCAGGTGGCCGCCCAAACGGTCGCCCAGTTGCATGGCCCGCTCCAGGTTCACCTTGGCTCCGGGCCTTAAGGCCCCCAGGGTGGTGCGCGACAGGCTCTCGGCCGACACGTCCATGGTGAAGCCGTCGCCGGTGATGCGCGTCACCGTGAGGCAGACCCCGTTTATCGCGATGGACTCGCCCAGCACGGTCTCGCCCACGGGCCAGGGCGGGGAGATGCTCAACACACTGTCCGGACCCGAGGGGGTTATGCGCCCCAGGGTCCCGGTGCCTTCCACCAATCCGGTGAACATGCCTTAAATGCCTTTCCCGATTATCCCTTGCGCGCCTGCCACAGGCCCAGCACCGCGCCCTGGGGATCGTGCACCACCGCGAACCAGCCCATGCCGGGGATGGCGGTCTTGTGCTTGAGGATGCGGCCGCCCAGACGCTCCACCCGGTCGCAGGTGTTCGACAGGTCGTCCACTTCCACATAGGGGGTCCAGGAGTTGGGGGTGCGGGTGCTGGTCTTGCCCATCATGCCGCCTTGTCCCTTGCCCCCGTTCTTGATGATGTAGTAGGGCATGGGAGCCTCGCCAAAGGACTCCAGCTTCCAGTCGAATACCCGGCTGTAAAAGTCCTTGGCCGCGTCCAGATCGTCGGCGGTCAGCTCCACCCAGCCAAAGGAATCGCCCATGTGTCACCTCTCATGATGTTTATGCAGGTTGAAGGCTACGAAAGCCTTGCCCAAAGCATAACATCATCCCCGAAGCGCCGCACCAGGGGCCGGGAGGCCAAAAAGGCCTGGTCCATGCTCCGCGCCCCCGGGCCGGCCACCATGGGCGGGGCGTCGAGGCCGCCCACGATCTTGGGGGCGTGGAAGTACATAACCTCGTCCACCAGGCCAGCGTCCAGCAGGCTCCAGGCCAGGCCCGCCCCGCCCTCGGCCAGCAGGCTGGTTATGCCCCGGGCGCCCAGCTCGCTCAGCAGGGCGTTCAGGTCCACCCCGCCCTCCGGTCCGGCCGGCAGGCGCAGCACCTGGGCCCCGGCCTTTTGCAGGCGCTGCTCATCCTCGGCCGAGGCCTCGGGCCCGCAGGCCACCAGGCACCCCGGCGGCGCCTCCGGGTCCAGCACCCGGGCCTCGCCGGGCAGGCGCAAGCGGCTGTCCACCACCACCCGCAGGGGGTTGTTGCCCTTGGGCAGGCGGCAGGTCAGCTCCGGGTCGTCGGCCAGGGCGGTGCCCATGCCCACCATGATGGCGTCCACCCAGCCGCGCAAACGGTGCACAAAGCGGCGGGAGGCCGGGCCGGTTATCCAGCGGCTGTGGCCGGTGGCCGTGGCGGTCTTGCCGTCCAGGGTGGCCGCGGTCTTGAGGATCACGTGCGGCCGGGCCTTGGTGATGTGGGTGAGGAAAAAGCGGTGCTCGCGCTCGCAGGCTTCGGCCAAAAGGTTGGGGACAACCTCCACCCCCTGCCCGGCCAAAAACTCGCCGCCCCCGCCGGCCACCGCCGGGTTGGGGTCGGACGCGCCGTAGACCACCCGGCCTATACCGGCCTCCAGGATGGCCTTGGTGCAGGGCGGGGTGCGCCCCTGGTGATGGCAGGGCTCCAGGGTCACGTAGATGGTGGCTCCCCGCGCGGCCTCTCCGGCTTGGGCCAGGGCGTGCACCTCGGCATGAGGGGTCCCGGCCTTGGCGTGCCAGCCTTGGCCCACCATGCGGCCATCGGCCACCACCACCGCGCCCACCGCCGGGTTGGGCGATGAAAAGCCCAGGCCCCGGCGGGTGAGCGCCAGGGCCCGTTGCATGTAATGGGCGTCAGCCGGTTGGGGATCGGAAAGCGGCATCAGGAGCCCGGGTGGTCTTCCTCGCGCTGGGCCAGGAGCTTTTTGACCTCGCGCATGAACTCGTCCACGTCGCGGAACTCGCGGTAGACCGAGGCGAAGCGCACATAGGCCACGTCGTCCATTTCCTTGAGCGCGGCCATGACCGCGCCGCCCAACTCGCGCACCGGGATCTCGCGGGCGTTGCGCTCCTGGAAGCCGGTCTCCAGGGCGTCCAAAAACGACTCCACCTTTTCGATGGACACCGGCCGCTTGTGCAGGGCCTTCAACAGGCCGGCCCTGAGCTTGGCCCGGTCGTAGACCTCGCGGCTGCCGTCCTTCTTGACCACGTAGGTCTCCATCTCCTCCACCCGCTCATAGGTGGTGAAGCGTTGGTCGCAGTCAAGGCATTGCCGGCGGCGGCGGATCACCGAGGCATCCTTGCTCACCCGGGAATCCACCACCTTGTTGTCCAGTTTGCCGCAGAATGGACACCTCACGAGCTTCCTCCCCTTCTCCCGATTAGGCCCCGGCCATGGGCAAGCCCTTGGGAGCGGCCAACCCCTCATCGGCCGCCCGGTTCTCCTCGTCGATCCAATCCTGGGGATCGAGATGGACGATCTCCGCCCCCCTGGGCTGGACCACCACCTCGGCGATGCCCGCGTTGATGATAACCCGGCGGCAGAGGAGGCAGGGCTCGGGGTGCGCGGTGGGCAGGCCGTCGGCCACCTCCACCCCGGCCAGATACAACACCGCCCCCAGGGTCTGGGCCCTGGAGGCGTGAATCACGGCGTTCATTTCGGCGTGCACCGAGCGGCAGAGCTCATAGCGCTGGCCGGCCGGTATGTCCATTTCCTGGCGCAGGCAAACCCCCAGGTCCACGCAGTTGGCCACTCCCCGGGGAGCTCCGGCATAACCGGTGGATACGATCTGGTCGTCCTTGACGATCACCGCCCCGTAGCGGCGGCGCAGGCAGGTGCCCCTATGGCTAACCTCGCGGGCCAGGTTCAGGTAATAGGCGTCCTTGGATGGTCTGGAGTCCAATCGAGCGAGCCTCCGGGGTTTGACCGCTCCGGCTCCGGCCGCGCCTTTGCCGCCCGCCCTAGGGTTGGTAGACCTTGAACAGGACGCTGGCGTTGGTTCCGCCGAAGCCGAAGGAGTTGCTGAGCACGGTGTTGATCTTGCCCTCGCGCGCCTGGTTGGGAACGTAGTCCAGGTCGCATGCGGGGTCGGGTTCTTCGTAATTGATGGTGGGCGGCATGATCTGGTCGCGCAGGGTCAATACGCTCACCGCCGCCTCCACGCCGCCGGTGGCCCCCAGCATGTGCCCCAGCATGCTCTTGGTGCTGGAGATGGCCAGCTTCTTGGCGTGGTCGCCGAACAGTACCTTGATGGCCTTGCTCTCGGTGGCGTCGTTCAAGTCGGTGGAGGTGCCGTGGGCGTTGATGTAGTCCAGCTCGTCGGGCCTGATCCCCGCGTCGTCCAGGGCCAGCTTCATGCAGCGCACGAAGCCCGAGGCCGTGGGGTCGGGCGCGGTCATGTGGTAGGCGTCGGCGCTCAGGCCGTAGCCCACCAGTTCGGCCAGGATGTGGGCCCCGCGGGCCTTGGCGCTTTCCAGCTCCTCGAGCACCAGCACCCCCGAGCCCTCGGACATGATAAAGCCATCGCGCTGGGCGTCAAAGGGACGGCTGGCCTTTTCGGGCTCGTCGTTGCGGGTGCTCAGGGCCCGGGCCGCGCCGAAGCCAGCCAGGGTGGTGGCGGTGCACACCACCTCGGCCCCGCCGCAGACCATGATCTCGGCCACGCCCCGCTGGATGTTCTTCATGGCCTCGCCCACCGCGTGGGTGCCCGCCGCGCAGGCGGTGCACACGCAGGTGTTGGGTCCCCGCAGGTTGTGGATCATGGAGACCTCGCCCGAGGCCATGTTGCCGATGAGCTTGGGGATGAAGAAGGGGCTCACCCGCTTGAAGCCCTCCCGCTCGGTCATGCGGATGGTCTCTTCCAGGGTGATGAGCCCGCCCAGGCCCACCCCCAGGATGCAGCCGGCGCGGTTGGCGGCCTCGTCATCCAGAGTCTCGGGCATGCCGGCCATTTCCCAGGCCATGCGCGCGGCGGCAATGGCAAAATGAATAAAGGGGTCCAAACGGCGGATCTTCTTCTTGGGCACCCATTCCTCGGGGTCGAAGTCATGGACCTCGCCCGCTATCTGGGTCTTGAAGGAAGATGCGTCAAACCTGGTGATGGGACCAATGCCGCTCTTGCCGGCCTTGAGGCCCTCCCAGGTCTTTTCCAGGCCGGTGCCCAACGGCGTCACCAGCCCCAATCCAGTTACCACCACCCTGCGCTGCACGGTCACTCCTTAAACGCCCGAGGCTTCATCCCCGGACCGCGCATCCCTTGTGAGATCCCTCTGCGCCTGTCCGGGGCCATTTCCCGCGATGTTATTGCTTCAGCTTCTCGATGTAGTCCCAGGCGTCCTGGACGGTCTTGATTTTTTCGGCGTCCTCGTCGGCGATGGACACGTCAAAGGCCTCTTCCATGGCCATGATCATTTCCACCAGGTCCAGGGAGTCCGCCCCCAGGTCGTCGACAAAAGATGCTTCCGGCACCACGTCTTCAGGGGCCACGGAAAGCTGCTCGCAGATGATCTCTTTGACTTTTGCCTTGATGTCGTCCATGAAACCTTTTCTCCCAGTTTTGGTCCGGGCCTTGGGGCCCGCCTTGTCCTTAATTCCTATGTCTCCGCCGCCCGGAGGCGGCGTTGCCTGTCCACAGCCCCGGGGGGCCTTACATCATCATGCCGCCGTTGATGGCGATCACCTGTCCGGTGACGTAGCGGGCGGCGTCGGAGCACAGGAAGGCCACCACGTCGGCCACGTCCTCGGGCTGACCGGCCCGGCCCATGGGGATCATGGCCTTCATGGCCTCCTGCAGCTTTTCGGGGATGGTGTTCACCATATCCGTTTCGATAAAGCCCGGAGCCACCGCGTTGACCCGCACCCCGCGGGTGGCCAGTTCCTTGGCCGCGGTCTTGGTAAGGGCGATCACCCCCGCCTTGGAGGCGGCGTAGTTGGCCTGGCCCGGGTTGCCGATCTGGCCGGCGATGGAGGCCAGGCTCACGATGGAGCCGAAGCGCTGCTTCATCATCAGCTTGGCCGCGGCCTGGGTGCAGTAGAACACGCCCACCAGATTGACCTGGATGACCTGGTTGAACTGCTCGGGGCTCATGCGCACCAGCAGGCCGTCCATGGTGATGCCCGCATTGTTGATCAAATTGTCGATGCGGCCCTGGGCCTCGAAGGCTTCCTTGACCCAGGCCTGCACCTGCCCGGCGTCGGTGACGTCGAACTTTTGGCCAAAGGCCTCGACACCGGCGTCCTCGAGCAGGCCGATGGTCTCATCCGCCGCGCTGTCGTCGGGGTCGTAATGATTGAAGTAGACCACGTCGCCGGCCGAGGCCAGAGCCAGGGCGATGGACCGCCCGATGCCCCGCGACCCGCCGGTTACCAGATGCACCTTGCCTTGTTCGCTCAAGCTAAAACCCTCCCTTGGCGCGGCGCTCTAGGCCTGGCCGCGCAACTGCTTGAGGCGGGCCAGCATGGCCGGGGCCACCTCGAACAAGTCACCTACTATACCATAATGAGCCACGTCGAAAATGGGCGCGTTGGGGTCATTGTTGATCGCCACGATGGTGTCCGATCCCTGCATGCCCACCAGATGCTGCACCGCCCCGCTCACTCCCAGGGCCACATACAGCTTGGGAGCCACGGTGCGGCCGGTCTGGCCCACCTGATGGGCGTGGCCGATCCATTCGGCATCCACCGCGCCACGGGTGGCGCCCACCACCCCGCCCAGGGCGGCGGCCATCTCGCGCACCAGGTCAAAGCCCTCGGCCTTGCCCAGGCCGCGGCCGCCGGTGACCACCACCTCGGCGCCCACCAGGTTCACCTGATCGTCGATGGCCCGCACCACCTCCATGACCTCGGTGGCCGCCTGGTCCTCCGGCTTAAGCTCCAGGGGCACCAGGCGTCCCTCGCGGCCTTCCACGCGCTCGCCGCGCTTCATAACCCGGGGACGCACCGTGGCCATCTGGGGCCGGGCGCTGGGACAGACGATGGTGGCCATGATGTTGCCGCCGAACGCCGGGCGGGTCTGCAAGAGCAGCCGCTTGTCCGGGTCGATGGCCAAGCCGGTGCAGTCGGCGGTCAGGCCGGTGGAAGCGGCCGTGGCCACCCGGGGGATGAGGCTGCGCCCCAGGGAGGTGGCTCCGGCCAAAAGTATCTCGGGCTGGTGCTCGGCGATGAGCCTGGCCAGCACCTCGCAATAAAGATCGTCGTTGAACAGCTCCAGGCGGGCATCGTCGGCCGCATAGACCACGTCCGCGCCCAGGGCGAACAGTTCGCCGCACAGGCCGTCCAGGCCCGCGCCCAGCAAAACCGCGCCCAGCTCCACTCCCAGCTCGTCGGCCAGGCGGCGTCCTTGGCCCAAAAGCTCGGCCACCACCTCGGGCATCTCGCCGCCGCGCTGCTCGGCATAGACCCAAACGCCCTTGGCGCTGGCGGTGCGCTCGTCAGCGGCGCGCTCCACCTCGGGCACGGTGATGGCCTCTTCGGGACACTCGTCCGCGCAGGCCCCGCACAGGGTGCAGGCGTCGTTCACCCGCGCCTGGTCGTCGATGAGCTCCAGGGCCTCGAAGGGGCAGGCGTCCACGCACTGGCCGCAGCCGGTGCACAACTCTTTGTCGATGATAACGCCCATGGCCTCAGCTCCCCAGCATGATGACCTGGTTGTCAACCAGGGCGTCGATTACTTGGGCGCCGGTCTCCTCGGGAGTGCCCTCGAGCATCCGGCGGTCGCCGGAAGCGCTGGGCGCGAAGACCTTGACCACCTGGGTGTAGGACCCGGCCAGGCCCACCTGCTCGGGCGTCAGGCCCAGCTCGGCCGCGCCCATCACCGGGGCCTGATATTTCTTGGCCCGCATCTTTCCCTTGAGCGAAGGCGGACGGGGCTCGCCCACCTCGCGCACCACGGTGATCAGACCGGGCAGGGGCAGAGCCACCACGTCGAAGCCGTCGTCCATCTGGCGCTCGAGTACCAAACGGCCCTCGGCCACCTCGCGGAAGCCCTTAACAAAGGCCACGTGGGGCAGGCCCAGGCGGCGGGCGATGCCCGGCCCCACCTGGGCGGTGTCGCCGTCCACCGCCTGCTTGCCGCAGACCACCAAGTCCACGTCTCCCAGGCTCTGGATGCCCGCGGCCAGGGCGGCGGTGGTGGCCCAGGTGTCGGCCCCGGCAAAGGCCCGGTCGCTGAGCAGCAGGCACTCGTCCACTCCGTAGCCGATGGCCTCCTTGAGCACCTCCTCGGCCTGGGGCGGACCCATGGACACGGCCACGATCTCGCCGCCGGCCTGCTCCTTGATGCGCAGGGCAGCCTCCAGGGCGAACAGGTCAAAGGGATTGATGATGCTCTCCACGCCCTCGCGCTTGAGGGTGTGGGTCTCCGGGTCCAGCTTGACGTTGGCCGTATCCGGGACCTGCTTGATGCAAACCGCTATCTTCATTGATTCGCGCTCCAGCCGGCCCTACTTCTTGCGCCCGTACTCTTTGTTGAGCTCCTGGCCGATGACGTTGCGCTGGATCTGGTTGGTGCCTTCGTAGATCTGCAGAATCTTGGCGTCGCGCATCATCTTCTCCACCGGGTAGTCGCGCATGTAGCCGTGGCCGCCCAGTATCTGCACCGCGTTGGTGGTGGCCCGCATGGCCACGTCCGAGGGGAATACCTTGGCCATGGCGCTGACCTTGGAGAAGTCCTTGGCCCCGGAGTCGATGTAGCGGGCCGTGGCGTAGACCAGGGCCCGGGCCGCCTCGATCTCGGTGGCCATGTCGGCCAGCATGTGGGCCACGGCCTGGAAGGTGATGATGGGCTTGCCGAACTGCTTGCGGGTGCGGGCAAAGGCCGCGGCCTCGTCCAGGGAGCCCGCCGCCACGCCCACCGCCTGGGCCCCCACCCCGGGGCGGGACTTGTCAAAGGTGCGCATGGCCACCACGAAGCCCAGGCCCTCGCGGCCCAGCAGGCGCGAGGCCGGGATGCGGCAGTCGTTGAAGATCAGCTCGGCCGTGGCGCTGGCCCGGATGCCCAGCTTGGTCTCTTTTTTGCCCACGCTGAAGCCGGGGTCGCCGTCGCGCACGATAAAGGCGCTGGCCCCGCGGGGTCCCTTGGAGCGGTCGGTGATGGCCACCACGGTGTAGATGCCCGCCTCGCCGCCGTTGGTGATCCATTGCTTGGAGCCGTTGAGCACGTATTCGTCGCCGTCCTTCTTGGCCTCGGTGGCGATGGAGCCCGCGTCCGAGCCGGAGGCCGACTCGGTCAGGGCGAAGGCGCAGTACTCATCGCCGCTGCCGATGAGCGGCAGGTACTCCTGCTTTTGCTCCTCCGAGCCGTAGAGCAGGATGGGATAGGCGCCCAGGAAGGAAGCGGCGTAGCTGGTGGACACCCCGCAGCAGGCGCGGGAGAGCTCCTCCACCGCGATGCAGTTTTCCAGGCACCCGCCGCCCAGTCCGCCATACTCCTCGGGGATGATTATCTGGAACAAGTCGGCCTGGGCCAGGGCCTTCATTATCTCGCTGGGGAACTGCTCCTTTTCATCCAACTCGGCCCGAACCGGCTTGATGCGCTCTTCGGCGATCTGCCGGCAGAGGTCGCGGATCATCTCCTGCTCTTCGGTGAAGAAATAGTCCATCGAATCGTTTCTCCCCAGTGATGTTGGCCGCGCCAGGAGGCGGCCCGGCTCAGTCGAGGGCCGCTTCGCCCAGCAGGCGGCCCCGGTATTGCTCCAGCCCCTCGGCCAGATGGCGGGTCACCTCGGCGCGCACCGTGTCGGCGGTCACCCTGACCGCGGTGGCGATGGCCTTGGGCGAGGAGGCGCCGTGGGCGATGAGCCCCACTCCGTTGATGCCCAACAGCGGAGCCCCCCCGTAGTTGGAATAGTCCAGACGGCTGGCCACGTCGCGGAACTGCTCTCTTAGCAGCAGCCCGCCCAGGCGGCCCTTGATGCTGTGGGACATGTATTCCCGGAAAAAGTACTCAAAGGTGTCGGCAAAGCCTTCCACCAGCTTGATGCAGACGTTGCCCACGAAGCCGTCGCAAACGATGACCTGGGTGTCGCCCACGAACATGTCGCGGCCTTCCACGTTGCCGATGAAGTTCAGGCCGCTGCTGTTTAGATGGTCGGCCGCCTGTTTCACCGCGGTGTTGCCCTTGCCCGGCTCCTCGCCGATGGACAACAGCCCCACCTTGGGGTGGGTCAGGCCCATGACCTTTTCGGCGTACACGCTGCCCATGTAGCCGAACTGCATGAGCATCAGGGGGGTGCAGTCAACGTTGGCCCCCACGTCGATGAGCAGGGTGGGCCCTTTGAGGGCGGGGAACACCGAGGCCAGGGCCGGGCGGTCCACCTCGGCCAGGCGGCCCATGACCACCACTCCCAAGGCCATGGTGGCCCCGGAGTTGCCCGCGCTGATCACCGCGTCGGCCTCGCCGGATTTGTGCAGGTTGTAGCAGACCCGAATGCTGGAGTCGGGCAGGCGCCTGAGGGCGTGCCCCGGCGAGGCGTCCATGGCCACCACTTGGGTGGCCGGGTGCAGACGCAGCCGGTCGCTGGGCGCTCCCTCGCGCTCCAACAGGGGTTCGAGCACCTGGGGTTGACCCACCAGGATCAGCTCCACGTCGGACGGGGTCTCGCCCAGGGCGCGCAGGGCACCCTTGACCACCGCCTCGGGAGCCTTGTCTCCTCCCATGCCATCCAGGGCGATGCGCATAAGCGCTAGTACCTACTCTTCGGTTTGCACCGCTTGGCGGCCCTTGTAGGTGCCGCAGGACTGGCAAACCCGGTGAGGCATCTTGGGCTCGCCGCACTGGGGGCACAACACCGGGTTGGGCAGGGTGATGGCGTCGTGGGAGCGCCGCTTCTTGGAGCGGGTGGTGGAATGACGTCTTTTGGGAACAGCCATGGCTCTATATGTCTCCGGATCAATCGCGGACGTGCCGCGTGTTTTAAGAACTCATTCTTTTTTTAGCTGGGCCAGCTTGGCCCAGCGGGGATCGACGTTATCCGAGGCGCAACAGGCCCGGCCCTCCTGGAGCGGCTTGCCGCAGACGGGGCACAGGCCGGGGCAGTCCGTCCGGCACAGAGGCGCCATGGGCAGGGCCAGGCCCAGCTCATCGCGCAATGCCTGGGCCAGGTCGATGACTCCGTCCCGGTAAAAGGACAAATCCATTTCCTCGCCCGCCAGGTGCTGCTCGTCCGGGGCCTCGCCGGGCAAAGGCCGGAAGGACCAGTCCACCTCGCCCTCCAGGCTGAAGGGCATGGGGCCCAGGCAACGGCTGCAACTCAGCACCAGGCCGGCCGCATAGCTTCCCTGGGCGGTGACCAACTCGTCCAGTCGCTCCAGGCGAAGCTCCGCCCGGGGCGGCTCGGTGATGGCCTCCACCTGCGGTCCCAGGTCCCCGGGGGCGGCGGCTCCGTCGGTGAAGCTCACGGTCAGCCCTTCCGGCTGAATGTCGTTCACCTCCACCTTCATGCTCCGCCCGCCTTTCGGGGTCAGGTGTTGACTATAGCAATCCGCCCCGGCTGTCAAGCCTCAGCCGGGGCAAAATGCTCCAGGGCTTTCAGGGGGTTCCCCGGTCCACCCCTCCGCGAACAGGTGGCCTAGTATAACATCGCCCCCCGGTCTTAACAAGTTGGCCCCCGGCCTCGACAAATCGTGGCGTTGAGCAGCCGGGGTCTTGGTGATATACTCTGTTTCACGGCGGCACGGGCGTTTGGGCCCGCGCCGCTTCTTGAACCCCGGCCGCCCCTTTTCCGGGCCGCCCCAGCAAGGAGCTACGGTGACGCGCATCCTCTTAACCCGCGGGGGCCATGAGAGCCTGCATGAGCAATTGGCCCAACTGCGCAAGGTGGAGCTGCCGGCCAACGTCAAGGCCATCGAGGAGGCCCGGGCCCACGGCGACCTTTCGGAAAACGCCGAGTATCACGCCGCCAAAGAGCGCAACGCCATAATCATGGGCAAGATCGCCGAGATCAAGAACCTCTTGGCCGTGGCCGAGGTGGTGGACCCCCTGCCCGACCCCAACGGCCGGGTGGTCTTTGGTTGCAAAGCCACGGTCTACGACGTTGACGGCGACGAGGAGTTTTCCTATCAGATCGTGGGCGAGGCGGAAAGCGACGCCAACCTGGGCCGCATCTCCATGACCTCTCCCATCGGCCAGGCGCTCTTGGGCAAGGAAGAGGGCGACGAGGTCTCGGTGCGCACCCCGGGCGGGATGCGTCTGCTGGAGATCGTCAGCGTAGAGTGATGAGGCCCTTCGCGCCCCAGAGCCAGCGCGCCCGCACCATCCCAGACTTTCGCACCCCCTGCCGGGACAGTTCACCGGGGAGCCCCGCGTGACCAGACTGATCCGCCAGATATTCAGCCCCCGCATGCTGGTGGCCCTGCTCATGGGCTTCAGCTGCGGCCTGCCCCTGCTGCTCACCATATCCCTGTTGCAGGCCTGGATGCGCTCCCAGGGCGTGGACCTGGCCACCATCGGGCTCATGGCCCTGGTGGGCCTGCCCTACACCCTCAAGTTCCTCTGGGCCCCCCTGGTGGACCGCTACACCCTGCCCTTCCTGGGCCGGCGGCGGGGATGGCTGCTGGTGACCCAGGTGCTCCTGGCCGGGGCCATAGTGGTCCTGGGCTTCAGCGAGCCGGCCAAGGCCCCCACCGTGCTGGCCCTGGTGGCCCTGCTGGTCACCTTTTTCAGCGCCTCCCAGGACATCGTGGTGGACGCCTACCGCCGGGAGGACCTGAGCGACCAGGAGCTGGGCCTGGGCTCGTCCCTGTACGTGAACGGCTATAGGGTGGGCATGCTCCTGGCCAGCGGCGGGGGCATGATCATGGCCGACCACATCGGCTTCACCGAGGTGTACATGATCATGGCCGCGGCCATGGGAGTGGGCATCGTCACCACCCTGCTCTGCCGGGAGCCGCCCCACCCCGGCGGAACCCCGGTCAGCCTGAAGCAGGCGGTGGTCGATCCCTTTGTGGAGTACTTCCAGCGCTCCGGCGCCCTGGGCCTGTTGGCCTTTGTGCTGCTGTACAAGATCGGCGATTCCATGGCCTCCACCATGACCATTCCCTTTTACCTGGACACCGGTTTCAGCAACAGCGAGATCGGGGCGGTGGTCAAGCTCTTCGGCTTCTGGGCCACGGTGGGCGGCGGGCTCATCGGCGGGGTGATCATCCTCAAGCTGGGCATCCGGCGCTGCTTGTGGATCTTCGGCCTTTTGCAGGCGGTGTCCACCGCGGGCTTCGCGGCCCTGGCCTACATCGGCCACCAGATATGGGCCCTGGCCGTGGTGATCGCCTTCGAGAACCTGGCCTCGGGCATGGGCACGGCCGCCTTTTTGGCCTTCATGGCCACCCTCACCGACAAGCGATTCACCGCCACCCAGTACGCCCTGCTCTCCTCGCTCATCGGAGTGCCCCGGGTGGTGGCCAGCGCGCCCACCGGCTGGCTGGCCCAGGCCATGGGCTGGCCGGGATTCTTCATCTTCTGCACCCTGGCCGCCATCCCCGGCCTGCTTCTACTATTGAAGTACGCCCCCTGGAGCCACGACCGCGCGGGCAACACCCCGGCCAACGCCTAACCAGCCGCCTGGGCCGCCTCCCGGGCCAGCATCACCCTTTTGCGCCCGAGCCCCCAACGGTAGCCGCCCAGAGCCCCAGTGGCCCGGAGCACCCGGTGGCAGGGAATCAAATAGGCGATGGGATTGGCCCCCGCCGCGCTGCCCACGGCCCGGGCCGCGCCCGGCCGCCCCAAACGCCGGGCCAGCTCGCCATAGGCAATGCAGGAGCCGGGCGGGACGCGCAGCAGGGCCTGCCACACCTGTATCTGGAAGTTGCTCCCCTTGAGCAAAAGCGGCAGGGGGCGGGACGCGGTCTCTTGCATGGGCTGGAAAATGCGGCGGGCCACGGGCGAGGTTACCCGCTGGTCCCAGCGCAGGGCGGCCTTCGGCCAGTCCCGGCTCAAATCCTCCAGGGCCGCGTCCTCCTCTCCGCTGTTGAGAAACGAGAGCCAGCAGACCCCCCGGTCCGTGACCCCCAACAGGCAGCGGCCAAAAGGCGTGTCGTGATACCCGTGGCGAATCTCCAGGCCCTGGCCCCGCCGGGCCAGTTCCCCCGGGGTCAGGGCATACACCGCCAGGGTGAGATCGTGCAGCCGGCTGGGCGAGGAGAGCCCCAGATCGAAGGCCGCGTCCAGCACGGGACGGGACTCGTCCAACAGGCGGCGGGCCTCGCTGGCGGTGATGAATTGCAAAAAGCGTTTGGGGCTCACCCCGGCGTAGCGCTGGAAGAGCCGCTGAAAGTGAAACCGGCTCAGCCCCACTGCCCCGGCCACCTGGGCCAGGCTCGGCTGGTCCGGGGCGTTCTCCTCCAAATAGGCGATGGCCTGCTCGATGCGCTGATAGTCCCGGTTAAGCATTGCTCTGACTCCCACGGCGAGGTCTGAAGTTCGCTTCCTGGTGTCTCAGCATGCCCCTCCAGGCGGGCCGGGCCAACCCGATTCTTGCTTTGCCGGGCCAAGGCGCCCCGGAATGCCTTGCCCCTATGCCAGGGGGCTGTTAGTATTTCGTAATTGTAGATTATTTTAATTAACATCCACCACCGATGAGGTGAGCTTATGCCCATGGACTGGACTCCCCCACCTCGGGGGACCGGCCGGGAGCCAGACCTGAACAAGGTCATCGCCGATTTCAAGAGCAAAATGCCGAATTTCAAGCGGGCCAAGGGCCTGTGGGTCGTAGTGTTGGTGGTTGCAGCCATCATCCTGGGCTCCACGGCCTATTACACCGTGGGCCCGGAGGAAACCGGCATTGTCCTGCGCTTGGGCGCTTTCAGCCGCGAGACCGGCCCGGGCCTGCACTTCAAGCTGCCATTCGGCATCGAGCAGGCCATCAACGTTAAGACCGGCCGCGTGTTCAAGGAGGAGTTCGGCTTCCGGGGCGTCAACCCCGGCATCCGCAGCCGCTTCACCGAGAAGGGCTTTTCCGACGAATCGCTCATGCTCACCGGCGACCTCAACGTAATCGAGGTCAAGTGGATCGTGCAGTACAAGATCCGCGATCCCCGCTTGTGGCTGTTCGCGGTGCGCGACCCCGTGGCCGCCATCCGCGACCTCTCCGAGTCGGTGATGCGCCAGATCGTGGGCAACCGCCTGAGCGACCAGGTGCTCACCCTTCAGCGGGTGGAGATCGCGGCCAAGGCCCAGAAGGAGTTGCAGTCCCTGTTGGATTCCTACAAGACCGGGGTGCAGGTGGTCACGGTCAAGCTGCAGGACGTGAACCCGCCCCCGCCGGTGCAGCCGGCCTTCAACGAGGTCAACGAGGCGCGCCAGCAAAAGGAACGCATGATCAACGAGGCTCAGGAAGCCTATAACCGCGAGATCCCCAAGGCCTTGGGCGAGGCTTCCCGTGTGGTCACCGAGGCCGAGGGCTACGCCACCGAGAAGATCAACCGGGCCCAGGGCGAGGCCAAGCGCTTCGAAGACGTGCTGGCCAGCTACCTCACGGCCAAGGACGTCACCCGCCGCCGCCTGTACCTGGAGGCCATGCAGCGCATGATCGACAAGGCTGACAAGGTCTACGTGGTGGATCAGAACGTGCGCAGCCTGCTGCCCATGCTGCCCCTGGGGCCCGGCGCCGGCCGGGCCGCGGCCGGAAAGGGGGTGAAGTGATGAGCACCGCCAAAAAGGGACTACCCATCGTCGTCCTGCTGCTTATCGTATTGATGGCGGCTTCGGGCTCGTTCTTCATCGTCAAGGAAGGCAAGCAGGCCATCCTCACCCAGTTCGGCAAGCCGGTGGGCGGGCCTTATCAAAAGGCCGGCCTGTACTTCAAGATTCCCATGATCCAGGAGGTGCACGAGTTCGAAAAGCGCCTGTTGAAGTGGGACGGCTCGCCCAACCAGATACCCACCCGGGACAAAAAGTACATTTGGGTGGACACCACCGCCCGCTGGCGCATAACCGACCCCCTGCGCTTTTTGCAGACCGTGTCCAGCGAGCGCGGAGCCCTGAGCCGCCTGGACGACATCATCGACTCGGTGGTGCGCGACCAGGTCAGCTCCAACCTGTTGGTGGAGCTGGTGCGCTCCAGCGACTGGAAGCCGGTCTTCCGTTCCCAGACCTCGGGGTATGAAAAGTACATGCCCGAAAAGGGCACGAGCTCGGCCGAAGACGACCAGGCGCGCATCGACACCGAGGTCAAGCGAGGCCGCCAGACCATCACCCGGGCCATGCTGGCCGAGGCTTCCAAGCTGACTCCCCAGTACGGCATCCAGGTGGTGGACATCGAGATCAAGCGCATCAACTACGTGGAAAGCGTGCAAAAGCAGGTGTTTGAGCGCATGATCTCCGAGCGCAAGCGCATCGCCAGCCAGTACCGCTCCGAGGGCGAGGGCCAGAAGCGGCGCATCATGGGCCAGATGCAAAAAGAGCTGGCCCGCATCCGCTCCGAGGCCTACAAGAAGGCCCAGAAGATCGAGGGCCAGGCCGACGCCAAGGCCACCCGCATCTACGGCGATGCCTATGGCCGCGACGCGGAGTTCTTCGCCCTGTTCAAGACCCTGGAGGCCTATGGGGCCAAGGACGATCAGCGTACCGACCTGATCCTGTCCACGGACAGCGATTTCTACCGGTACCTCAGGAGCCCCAAGTAAGGCCCGACAACAGCGACCCCAGCCGGGCCGCCGCCAAATCAGGCGGCGGCCCGGCTTATATTTTGGGGCCAGGCACTTGCGCGCCCCCTCCCCCTGGTGTATCAATGGCATTCACAGTGCCGCGTGGGGCGGCGCATCCCTTGACAGGGCCTAAACTTTTGCTATACTTCACCTTCTAAATTTTTGGAGGTGCGTGTCCCATGTACGCAGTAATCGCCACTGGCGGTAAGCAATACAAAGTTGAAGCGGGCCAGGTGCTCCGCCTGGAAAAACTCGCCGGCGAGGTGGGCGAAACGGTGGAGTTGGCACCGGTGCTCATGCTGGGCGGCGAAGGCGAGCCCACCATCGGCCAGCCCTATGTGGAAGGGGCCAGCATCAAGGCCACCATCCTGGAGCAGGGCAAGGCCAAGAAGATCACCGTCTTCAAGAAAAAGCGCCGCAAGGGCTACCAGGTCAAGCGGGGCCACCGCCAGCATTTCACTGCTGTGCGCATCAACGATATCTCGGCTTAGGCCGCGCTAGGACGCAAGGAGTCGAACCATGGCTCATAAAAAAGCAGGCGGCAGCTCGCGCAACGGCCGCGACACCGCGGGCAAGAGGCTGGGCATCAAGAGCGGCGAGGGCAAGCAGGTCTCGGCCGGTCACATCATCGTGCGTCAGTGCGGCACCAAGATCCACCCCGGCAAGGGCGTGGGCATGGGCCGCGACTACACCATTTTCGCCACCATCGACGGTACGGTGAAGTTCGAAAGGCTGGGCCGCGACCGCAAGCAGGTCAGCGTCTACCCCGCTTAAGAGGCCTTTATCCGGGCGGCCGTGGCGGCGCTGATGGCGCCCGGGCCGCCCTTGCCTTTTTTTAACCCCGGCGCCGGGGTGGTTGTCATGCGCTTCGTGGACGAAGCCATCATCGAGGTGGCGGCAGGCGACGGCGGCAACGGCTGCGTCAGTTTCCTGCGCGAGCGCTTCCGGCCCAAGGGGGGCCCGGACGGCGGCAATGGCGGCCGGGGGGGCCACGTCATCCTGCGGGCCAGCAACCGGGTCACCACTCTCTCCGACCACAGCTATCTAAGACATTTTCGCGCCCAGCGCGGGGCCCACGGCCAAGGCAGCAACAAGTACGGCCGCGCCGGAGCCGACAAGCTGGTCAAGGTGCCGGTGGGCACCGAGGTCTACGACGTGGACACCGGCGAGCTGGTGGCCGACCTGAGCGCCGACGGCCAGGAGGTGGTGGTGGCCGCCGGCGGCCGGGGCGGCAAGGGCAACGCCCACTTCGCCACCAGCACCAACCGCGCCCCGCGCAACGCCCAGCCCGGCGAGGAAGGCGACAAGCTCACCCTTCGCCTGGAGCTTAAACTCCTGGCCGAGGTGGGGCTGGTGGGCCTGCCCAACGCGGGCAAATCCAGCCTGATCACCGCGGCCAGCGCGGCCCGGCCCAAGGTGGCGGATTATCCATTTACCACCCTTTTCCCCAACCTGGGGGTGGTACAGTTGGAGGGGCGCGCGCCCTTCACCATGGCCGATGTGCCCGGCCTGGTGGCCGGCGCCCACCAGGGCGCGGGCCTGGGGCTTCGGTTCCTCAAGCACGTGGAGCGCACCCACCTGTTTTTGTTCGTGGTGGACTTAAGCTCCGAGGACCCGGTGGCCGACCTGTGGACGGTCCGCGAAGAGCTAAAGGCCTATGACCCGTCCCTGGCCGAGCGCGGCGGGCTGGTGGCGGCCAACAAGATGGATTTGGAGGCGGCGGAGGCCAATCTGCCCGCCTTTGAGCGGGCCTGCCAAAAGGATGGCCTGGGGGTGTGGCCGGTGAGCGCCTTGAGCGGCCTTGGCGTGGCCGAGCTCATGCGAGAGGTGGCCGCGCGCCTGGATGCCATGGCGCCCCGGGACGCCGAGGAGGAGGTTGATAGCGGTGAAGCGGGCTGAGCTGATAGCGGCCAGCCGCCGCGTGGTGGTCAAGGTGGGCTCCGGGGTGCTGACCAGCGCCCAGGGCCTGGACACCCGCCGGGTGGCCGAGCTGGCCGGGCAGATCGCCCGTTTGCTTGAGGGCGGCCGCCAGGTGGTGCTGGTCTCCTCCGGCGCGGTGGCCTCGGGCGCGGCCAAGCTGCGTCCTGGATTCACGCCCGCCTCCATTCCCGAAAAGCAGGCCGCCGCCGCCCTGGGCCAGTCCCGGCTCATGCAAGCCTATGAGGACGCCTTTGCCGCCCATGGGGTCAAGGTGGCCCAGGTGCTCTTGACCGGCGCGGACCTGCACCGGCGCAAGCGCTACCTCAACGCGCGCAACACCCTGTTCACCCTGCTGGACTGGGGGGTGCTGCCCATAATCAACGAGAACGACACCGTGGCCGTGGCCGAGATAAAGCTGGGCGACAACGACAACCTGGCCGCCACCCTGACCAACCTGCTGGCCGCGGACCTGCTGATCAACCTGACCAACGTGGAGGGCATCCTGGATGCCGACCCCCGGGCCAACCCCGGGGCCGAGCTGATCCCCCGGGTGGAAAAGGTGACCCCCGAGCTGCTCAAGGCTGCCAGCTCCCAGCCCGGCGCGGTGGGGCGTGGCGGGGTCTTGAGCAAGGTCAAGGCCGCGGAAAAGGCTGCCCGCTGCGGAGCGGCCACCATCGTGGCCAACGGCACGGTGGACGGCATTTTGGACCAGCTGGCCGCCGGTGATGACCGGGGCACCCTGTTTTTGCCCCACGACGATCCCCTGACCCGGCGCAAGGCCTGGATCGCCTTTGACTCCGAGCCGGCCGGCGAGCTGGTGGTGGACGAGGGCGCGGTGCGGCCCCTGTGCGAAAAGGGCAAGAGCCTGCTGGCCGCGGGGATCGTCACGGTGCGCGGCTCCTTTTTGGCCGGCGCGGCGGTGCGGGTGCTGGGCCCGGGCGAGACGGTGATCGGGGTGGGCCTTTCCAACTACGCCAGCGAGGAGCTGGGCAAGATCCAGGGCCTGCGCTCGGACGAGATCGAGGGACGCCTGGGATACAAGGATTACGACGAGGTGATTCACCGCGACAATCTGGTGATGTTCGACCTGGAGGACGAGGAGAGCGTGGCATGTCTGTTGAGCAGCTAGTAGCCGACCTTTGCCAGGAGGCCCGCCAAGCGGCGCGGGCCCTGGCCGTGGCCCCCAGCGGGGTGAAGGACCAGGCCCTTTTGACCCTGGCCGATGCCCTGGAGGCCAACGCTCCCGCCATACAGGAGGTCAACGCCAAGGACCTGGCCGCCGGCCGGGAAGAAGGCATGAGCGCGGCCTTTTTGGACCGTCTCACCCTGTCGGACAAGGTTATCGCCTCCATGGCCCAGGGCCTTCGGGAAGTGGCCTCCCTGCCCGACCCGGTGGGCGAGGTCACCGGCATGTGGCGGCGGCCCAACGGCCTGCTGGTGGGCCGCCAGCGCATCCCCCTGGGGGTGATCGGCTTCATCTACGAGTCGCGGCCCAACGTGACCGTGGACGCGGCCGGGCTGTGCCTGAAAAGCGGCAACGCGGTGGTCTTGAAGGGCGGCAAGGAGGCCATCAACTCCAACTTGGCCCTGGCCGAATTGATCAGCCAGGCCCTGGAGGCCAACGGCCTGCCCGGCGCGGCGGCCCGGCTGATCCCCACCACCGACCGGGCGGCCACCATGGCCCTGCTCAAACAGGACGGCCTGGTGGACGTGATAATCCCCCGGGGCGGCGAGGGGCTTATCCGCTTCGTGGCCGAGAACAGCTCCATCCCGGTGCTCAAGCACTACAAGGGAGTGTGCCATCTGTACGTGGACCAGGGCGCGGACCTGGACATGGCCGTGGAGATCGCGGTGAACGCCAAGTGCCAGCGCCCCGGGGTATGCAACGCCCTGGAGACCATGCTGGTGCACGCCGACGAGGCCGAGAGCTTTTTGCCCCGGGCGGCCGAGGCGCTCATGGCCCAAGGCACCGAGCTGCGCGGCTGCCAGCGCACCCTGGAGCTGGTCGGCGCCGCGGTGCCCGCCACCGAAGAGGACTGGCCCACCGAGTACGAGGACCTGATCCTGTCGGTGATGGTGGTGGACAGCATGGACCAGGCCATGGACCATATCGCCCGCTACGGCAGCCAGCACACCGAGGCCATCGTAACCCGTGACTATGAGCGGGGACGGCGCTTCATCAACGGGGTGGACTCCTCCCTGGTGCTGGTAAACGCCTCCACCCGCTTCAACGACGGCAGCGAGCTGGGCCTGGGGGCCGAGATCGGCATCAACACCGGCAAGCTGCACGCCTTCGGCCCCATGGGCCTCACCGAGCTGACCACCACCAAGTTCATCGCCTACGGCGACGGCCAGGTGAGGAGATGATGGCCAAAAGACTGGGTATCTGCGGGGGGACCTTTGATCCCATACATCTGGCCCATCTGCGTTCCGCCGAGGAGGTGAGCGAGGAGCTGGGCCTGGACCGGGTGCTGTTCATGCCCTGCGCCAGCCCGCCCCACAACAAGCGGGTCTGGGCCTCCACCACCCACCGGCTGGCCATGGTGCACTTGGCGGTGAAGGATCACCCCGTGTTCGAGGTTAGCGAGCTGGAGGTGGTGCGCGGCGGACACAGCCGCACGGTGGACACCCTGGAGGAGCTCAAGGCCAAATACCCGGGCAGCGAGCTGTTCTTCCTGTTGGGCACGGACCAGTTCTTTTACCTGCACTCCTGGTACCGCCCCGAGCGCCTGTTGGAACTGGCCGATTTCGTGGTCATGGACCGGCCGGCCTCGCCCCGCTGGGACCTGCTGGACTATCTGCGCACCGAGCTGGACCCGGCCTTCGAGCCCGACGGCAACGGCTGGTTCCGCGTGCCGGGCGGGCACGGGGTGCGGCCCATGTCCACCACCCTGCTGGACATCTCCAGCACCGATATCAAGCGGCGGGTGGCCGACGGGCGCTCCATAAGCTTCCTTGTACCCCAAGCGGTGGAAGATTATATTAAGTCCATGAAGCTATACATCGACCAGGGCGAAGACAGGTGAGCAAAGCCGCGCGCACCCGCAACCGCCCTCCCCGCCCCTCCACCGCCAGGGAGCTGGCCCTGCTTTGCGCGGCCGCGGCCCTGGACAAAAAGGGCGAAGACCCCCTGCTGCTGGAGGTGGGCGAGCTCACCGGCTATGCCGATTACTTCCTGCTGGTCAGCGGACGCTCCACCCGCCAGGCCACGGCGGTGGGTGAAAACGTAACCCGCACCCTCAAGAAGGCGGGCCGCCCCGCCCTGGGCGTCGAGGGGCTCAAGGAAGGCACCTGGATTCTATTGGACTTCGGCGAGGTGGTGGTGCACGTGTTTCACCAGCCGGTGCGCGAGTTCTACGACCTGGACTCCCTGTGGGGCGACGCGCCCCGGGTGGAGCTGGACCTCGCGGAGTTGGACGGCCTCATAATCCGCAAACCGGAATCGAGCGGCGACTAAGGCACCTGGAGAAAACCATGTCCGCACATGCCCCCGTGGCTCTGATAATCCTGGATGGTTGGGGCATTAACGAGAGCGAGGAAGGCAACGCGGTCCGTCTGGCCCACACCCCCTTCATGGACTCCCTGTTCGCCGACTACCCCCACACCCAGCTCCGTTGCTCCGGCGAGGCGGTGGGCCTGCCCGAGGGCCAGATGGGCAACTCCGAGGTGGGCCACTTGAACCTGGGGGCCGGGCGGGTGGTCTTTCAGGACATCACCCGCATCAACCGGGCGGTGGCCAGCGGAGAAATGGGCAAGAACCCCCAGTTCCAAAAGGCCTTTGGCGTGGCCAAGAGCGGTGGTCACGCCCTGCATCTGCTGGGCCTGGTCAGCGACGGGGGGGTGCACTCCCTGCTGACCCATCTGGAGGCCATCATCACCGCGGCCGAGACCGCCGGGGTGGAGCGCATCTACATCCACGCCTTTTTGGACGGCCGCGACACTCCGCCCGACTCCGGGGCCGGTTATCTGAAGCAGCTCGAGGATTTCCTCAACCTGCACCCCGCGGGCATGATCGCCAGCGTGGGCGGCCGCTACTGGGGCATGGACCGCGACAAGCGCTGGGACCGGGTGAAAAAGGCCTACGACGCCCTGGTCAAGGGACAGGGGCGCCACTCCGGGGACCTGGCCACCTCGGTGGAGGAGGCCTATTCCCAGGGCGAGTACGACGAGTTCGTTCAGCCCACGGTGCGCATCGACGAGCACGACAACCCGGTGGGCACCATCAAGGACGGGGACGCGGTGATCTTTTTCAACTTCCGGGCCGACCGCGCCCGGGAGCTTACCTGGGCCTTCAACGACCCGGACTTCGACCAGTTCGACGTGAGCGGCCGGCCCGAGCTGGGCTATTACGTGTGCATGACCCAGTATGACGAGCACCTGAAGGCGCCGGTGGCCTTCCCGCCCCAGACGGTGGAGGACACCCTGGCCGAGGCGGTGGCCGCCGCGGGCAAGACCCAGCTGCACATAGCCGAGACCGAGAAGTACGCCCACGTGACGTTCTTTTTCAACGGCGGCATGGAAGACCCGGTGCCCGGCGAGGACCGGGTGCTCGTCCCCTCGCCCAAGGAAGTGGACACCTACGACCAGAAGCCGGCCATGAGCGCGGTGGAGGTGACCGACGAGGTGCTGGCGCGCATCGCGGCCGACCGTTACGATTTAATCGTGATGAACTACGCCAACGGCGACATGGTGGGGCACACCGGGGTGCTGGAGGCGGCCATGGCGGCCATGGAGACCCTGGACCAATGCCTGGCCCGGGTGTTGCCCGCCCTGATGGCGGCCGGGGGCCGGGCCCTGGTCACCGCCGACCACGGCAACGCCGAGCAGATGATCGACCCCCAGGGCGGCGGCCCCTACACCGCCCACACCGTGTCCAACCCGGTGCCCCTGATCCTGGTGGACTCCGCGCGCAAAGACGCCCGGCTGCGCGGCGACGGGGCCCTGTGCGACGTGGCTCCCACCGTTTTGGAACTGATGGGCCTGCCCCAGCCGCCGGTCATGACTGGCAAGAGCCTGCTCCTCAACCCTGGAGGCTAGTATGGCCTTGCGCCTGCTGTGCCTGCTATTGATCGTTTCGCTTATCGCGGGGATGGTGCCTCCGCCGGCGGGGGCGTTGATCACCTTGGAGGAGGAGCGCAAGATCGGACGCGACTCCTTTGACCAGGCGATGGCCCAGATCCCCCTGGTGGACGATCCGGACATAGTGAACTACGTGCGGGACCTGGCCAAGCAGCTGGAGGCCTTTGTCCCGCAAAAGCCATTCCCCTTTCGCATCTACGTGGCCGACCTGCCGGACCTGAACGCCTTTGCCATCCCCGGCGGCTACATCTTCATGTTCCGGGGCATGATGACCTCCCTGGAGAGCGAGGGCGAGCTGGCCGGGGTCATGGCCCACGAGATGGGTCACGTGTGGCGGCGGCACCTGGCCAAGCGCCTGCAAAAATCCACTCCCGTGAACATCGCCTCCCTGGCCGGCTTGCTGGCCGGCCTGCTCCTGGGCGGGGTGGTATCCCCGGCCCTGGGCCAGGCGGTGACCATGGGTTCGATTGCCGGCGGGGTGCAGCAGCAGCTCGCCTTCAGCCGGGAGGACGAGCAGGAGGCCGACTGGGCCGCCTTCAAGACCATCACCGCGGCGGGCTATCCCCCCAAGGAGATGGAAAAGAGCTTCCACCGCATCTGGAAGCAGGAGCAATACCTGGGCGGCGACGTGCCGGTGTATCTGCGAACCCACCCCACCAGCCCCCAGCGCATCGAGAACATGGCCAACATGACCCGGGTGTGGGGGGGCAAGCCCGGCACCTACGACAACCACCGCTTCATGCTGGTGCAGACCCGCCTCATCTCCCTCTACGACGCCGAGGGCCAGGCCAAGACCATTTTGGCCCGGCGCCGCCTGAACGACCCCAAGGATCCCTTTCCCATCTACGGCCTGGCCCTGCTGGCCATGCGCCAGCACCAGTACGACATGGCCTTGGGCTTTTTGCAGGCCCTGGCCAAGTATTGGCCCAACGACCTGTACCAGCTCCGGGCCCAAGGGGTGTGCCTGCTGTTGATGGGGCAAAACCAACAGGCCGAGCGGGTGCTGCAGCAGGCCCTGGACCTAAGGCCCGACGACCAGGACTCCCTGTTGGCCCTGGGCCAGGCTTATCAGCGCGAGGGCAAGCTGGCCCAGGCCCGCGGCGTACTGGACAAGCTGGTCAAGCTGGACGTGACCAACCACGCGGCCATGTATGAGCTGGGGGTCACCTACGGCCGCCTGGGTCAGGTGGGAGAGGCATCGCTGTACCTGGGCCTGGCCTTCAAGCACCGGCGGAACTACCGCTCGGCCCGCTATCACCTCAACCGGGCGGTGGACCAGTTGGCCGGCAAGCCTCAGTTGCAGCAAAAGGCCCAAAACGCCCTGGAAGAGATTGACGACACCGCCGATCGCCGAAAGAAAAAGAAATTGAAGGAAGAGGAAGAGCAACAGGGCTCGCCAGGGCCGAATTGGAGTTCTCTTTTTCCCGCCTTAGACCAACCCGCGCGCCGCTGAGAGAGCGGCAAAGGACGTTGAACAATGAAAAGACTGCTCACTGTTTTGCTTGCCCTGGTATGCCTGGCCGCCCTGCCTCTTAGCGCCGGAGCCGCCGCCAAACCGGACTCCAAGGAGCTGGCCCAGCGCATCAAGGCGGCCGGGGCCTATTGGCAGCTCACCAACACCCATGAGCGCATTATCGAGACCCTGGAAAAGGTCTCGGCCCAGCTTCCCCAGGACAAGCGCAAGGGCTTCCTGGATCGGGCCAACAAGTACTTCGGCAAGACCCGCATGGCCGGGATCAAAAAGCAGTGGCTGGTCATGGCCGCCCAGGTCTTCACCGCCGACGAGCTCAAGGCCTTGGTGGCCTTTTACAGCTCCAAGCAGGGCATGGCCATCCGCGACAAGATGCCCGAGCTGTTGCAGGGCAACGCCAAGATAGTGGGCGCCGAGATGACCGCCTTTATCCAGACCGAGCGGGAGCGCATGGCCAAGGAAGCCGCCGCCGCCGCCAAGACGGCCCCGGCCCCGGCCCCGGCCAAGAAGCAAGACAAGAAGTAAGCGCGGCCTACCTGCGCTCGGTCTTCCCGTCGTAGTGGCTGAACTGCATGGTGAAGATGGCTCTGCCTTGGGTGGCTGAGCGCAGGTCGGTTGAATATCCGAACATGGCCTTGAGGGGCACCAGGGCGCGCACCACGTTGGTGCCGCCCTTGGGCTCCACCGACTCCACCGACCCGCCCCTGGCGTTGAGATCGCCGATCACCTCGCCCATGAACTCCTCGGGCACGATGACCTCCACCTGCATGATGGGCTCCAGCAGCACGGGAGCGCCGTCTTCCTGGGCCTTTTTGATGGCCAGGGAGGCGGCCAGGCGGAAGCCCAGCTCGGTGGAGAGCCCGGGCGAGAACTTGCCCCCGCTGATGACCACCGCCACGTCCACCACCGGATAGCCCATGACCACTCCGGAGGTGAGGCTCTCCTCCACCGCGGTCTGCAAGACAGGGTGATACTCGGGCGGCACCTGCTCGGGCGGGGCCTCGATGTGGAAGGTGTTGCCCCCGCCCCGGGGGTTGGGCTTGAGCCGCAGGGTGACCTCGCCCATTTGGCGCTCGCCGCCCAGGTCGCGGTCAAAGCCCATGGTGGCGCTTACCTCGGCGGTGACCGTCTCGCGGTAGAC
Organism: Desulfarculaceae bacterium; assembly: GCA_021737145.1. Taxonomy (GTDB): domain Bacteria; phylum Desulfobacterota; class Desulfarculia; order Desulfarculales; family Desulfarculaceae; genus Desulfoferula. The sequence goes on from JAIPEN010000004.1 coordinate 145,285, forward strand.
CACCTGGGGCCGGCCCACGTTCACGTTCAAGTTGAACTCGCGGGCCAGGCGGTGCACCAGCACCTCCAGGTGCAGCTCGCCCATGCCGCTGATGATGGTCTGGCCGGTGTCCTCGTCCAGGCGCACCCGGAAGGTGGGGTCCTCGTCGGCCAGCTTGTCCAGGCTAAGGCTCAGCTTGTCCTGGTCGCCCACCGTCTTGGGCTCCACGGCCACCGAGATCACCGGCTCGTAGGTGTCGATGGGCTCGAGCATGATGGGCCGGTCGCGGGTGGCCAGGGTGTCGCCGGTGCTGGTGTTCTTAAGACCCATCACCCCCACGATCTCGCCGGCCTGGGCCTGGTCCAGGCGCTCGCGCTTGTTGGCGTGCATGCGCAGGATGCGGGCCACTTTTTCGTTCTTTTCCTTGGCCACGTTGTAGACCTCGGCCCCTGCCTTGAGGGTGCCGGAGTAGACCCGCACGTAGACCAGCTTGCGGCCCTGGTCCATCTGCACCTTGAAGGCCAGGGCAGACAGGGGCGCCGCGTTGTCGGCCTTGCGCCGCTCCACCTCGCCGCTCACCGGGTCCACGCCCTCGATGGCCGGCACGTCCAGGGGAGAGGGCAAAAACTCCACCACCGCGTCCAGCACCGGCTGCACGCCCTTGTTCTTGAGGGCGCTGCCCGCGAACACCGGCACCAGCTTGAGGCCGCAGCAGGCGTTGCGGATGGCCAGTTTCAGGTCCTTGACCGGGATCTCCTCCTCGCCCAGGTACAGCTCCATGATGTGGTCGTCGGTCTCGGACAGGGCCTCCAGCATGGCCTCGCGCTGGGCCGCGGCCGCTTGGGCCAACTCCTCGGGGATGGGCCGGCGCTCGTAGCTCGCGCCCAGCTCCTCGTCTTCCCAAACCAGCAGGTCCATGCTCATCAGGTCGATGACCCCGGCGAAAGAGTCTTCGGCGCCCACCGGGATGGTCACCGGCAAGGGCTTGGCCCCCAGCTTGGTGCGCATCTGCTCCAGCACGGCGGCGAAGTCGGCCCCCACCCGGTCCATCTTGTTGATAAAGGCGATCTTGGGCACCCGGTAGCGGTCGGCCTGGTGCCACACCGTCTCGGACTGTGGTTCCACCCCGCCCACCGCGCAGAACACCGCGATGACCCCGTCAAGCACCCGAAGGCTGCGCTCCACCTCGATGGTGAAGTCCACGTGCCCCGGGGTGTCGATGATGTTCAGGGTGTGGTTCTGCCACTGGCAGGTGGTGGCCGCGCTGGTGATGGTGATGCCCCGCTCCTGCTCCTCGGCCATCCAGTCCATCACCGCGGTGCCGTCGTGCACCTCGCCGATTTTGTGGGTGCGGCCGGTGTAATAAAGGACCCGCTCGGAGAAGGTGGTCTTGCCCGCGTCGATGTGGGCCACCACACCGAAGTTACGGGTTTTTTTGAGGCGGTTTTCACCAGCCATGCCGGGGTGCTCCTTGCTTGCGCGATGCAAAAAATCCGCCGCCTTTTTTGCCGGGCGGCGGCGGTTTTAAACGTTATACGGGGCCAGGGTGCTTGTCAAGCCGGAGGCCCTTGGCGCTGGGGCCCGGAGCGTGCTAGGCTTGGCTCCCAAACCTGGCAAAGAGGCCGTTTTCATGTCCACCCGCACCCTATTGAATGAGCTTTACCAGTGCCTGCTCGCCGCCTATGGCCCCCAGGGCTGGTGGCCGGGGGAGACGCCCTTCGAGGTCATGGTGGGCGCGGTGCTCACCCAGAACACCAACTGGGGCAACGTGGAGAAGGCCATCGCCAACCTGAAGCAGGCCGGGGTCTTGAGCCTGGCCGGACTGAGCGCCCTGCCCCCCGCCAAGCTGGCCGGGTTGATCCGCCCGGCGGGCTACTACAACCTCAAGGCAGGCCGCCTGAGCAACCTGCTGGCCATGATCAACCAGCGCTGGGAGGGCGACCTGGAGTGGTTTTTCAGCCAGTCCATGGAGACCATCCGCCGCAGCCTGCTGGAGGTGAAGGGAGTGGGGCCGGAGACCGCGGACAGCATCACCCTGTACGCGGCCAATCAGCCGGTGTTCGTGGTGGACGCCTACACCTTCCGCATCCTGGGCCGCCATGGCCTGGCCGAGCCGGACATGGGCTACTTCGAGCTGCAAGAGGTGTTCATGGACGCCCTGCCCTCGGAGGTTCCCCTGTTCAACGAGTTCCACGCCCTGTTGGTCAGGCTCGGCAAGGAGCGCTGCAAAAAGACGGGCCCCCGCTGCGAGGGCTGCCCTGCCCAGGGCTGGCTGCCGGTGGTGGAGCTGTGAGGCGCGGCTAGGCTCCCGCTCGCCAGAAAAGAGAAAACAAGGCGGGAGTTGTTCCGTGCCGCTTGCCTTGCGCCCGGCCCTTATCCGCTGCCCGTGACGCCACCTCGCCATCTGGGCACGAGGCCGAGAGTTTAAGCCCCATTGCCCGCGCCGTTAGCCTAATCTCGCCTGCCTGCCCCCGCTCCCCGGACGTAACGCTCCCATTACCTCGGCATCATGCAAGGCTCGATCCCATCCGCGCTGCCCAAGCAGGAAGCAACCCGCTGGTCCACCTCGTTGCCGATCTTCTTTTTACCAACTGCCTTCATCTTTCTTTTCTTCCGTCAACATCCCACCTTCGCGCCCCTGCCCAGCCTCTTTGATCTTAATCGCCAATAAAAAGCGCCTCTCCCGGAGGAGAGGCGCTTGGCTTTTGGCAGGGCCCCGTTCTAGGCGGCCGCCTCCTTGAGAGCTGCCTTGGCCTCGTTGAGGCGCCGGTAGGTCTCGGGGAACAGGGTCTTGGCCTCGGTGTGGGGCAGGAACTGGCTGCCGGTGTAGTTGTCCATATAGCCCGGGGCCACCGAGAGTTCGAAGTTGGTCATCTGATCCACGATGCCGCCCACCTCGGCCCGGAGCGGGTTGCTCATGGCCACCAGGCGGCAGCCCAACAGGGAGCCGTTGCCCACGAAGGTGTACTTGTCCAGGGGCAGCTCGGGCAGCAGGCCGATGAGGATGGCCCGTTCCAGGTTGATGGACTGGCCGAAGCCGCCGGCCAGGATGACCCGCTCCAGGTCGTGGATGGTCAGCCCCACTCCCTCGAGCAGGGTCATGTAGGCGGCGTACATGGCCGCCTTGGCCCGCATGAGGTTGTCCACGTCCGGCTCGGTGAGGGCGAGGTCGCGGTCGATGGCCGTGTCCTTGGCCCAGGCCAGCACGTACTCCGGCCCGTCTTCCCCTTCCCGCAGGCGGTCGCTGGGGTGGTCGATGTTGAAGCGGCCCCGCTCGTCGATGATGCCGCTCATGAGCAGGCTGGCCACTATGGCGATGAGGCCGGAGCCGCAGATGCCCCGGGGCTTGGCATGGCCCACGGTGATCAGGGCGGGCTCGCCGGTGAAGGGGTCCACCGAGAAGTTTTCGATGGCTCCCCGCGCGGCGCGCATGCCGAACTTGATGCCCCCGCCCTCAAAGGCCGGCCCAGCGCTGGCCGCGGCGCAGGCCATCCAGTCCTGGTTGCCCACCACCACCTCGCCGTTGGTGCCCATGTCGATGAACAGGGTAAGGGCCTCGGAGCGGTGCATGCCCACGCCCATGACCCCGGCCACCACGTCGCCGCCCACATAAGAGGCCACGGACGGGAAGACCAAGGTGGATACGTGGTCAGGCAGGTCCAGGCCGAAGTCGGCCGCCTTGACCGGGGGATAGTAGGCCGCGCTGGGCACGTAGGGCTCCAGGCGCAGCCACTTGGGCTCCACGCCCAAAAAGAGCTGGGTCATGGTGGTGTTGCCGGCCAGGGTGGCCAGGCTCACCTCGCTGAAGTCCACCCCGGTGCGCTTGGAGAGCTGGCCCAGCACCTTGTTGATGGAGTCGGCCGCGGCTTTGTGCAGTTTTTCCATGCCGCCGGGCTTGGCCGCGTAGACGATGCGGCTGATCACGTCCTCGCCAAAGGAGATCTGGCCGTTGAAGTCGCCCTCGGTGCCCACGATCTCGCCGGTGTGCAGGTCCAGAAGCTGGGCCCATACGGTGGTGGTGCCCAGGTCGATGGCCACGGCCAGGTTCTTGGAGGTGGTGTCGCCGGGCTCCACCCGGATCACGTGGTTGCGCCCCTTGGTGGGGTCCACCGGGCGGTTGATGGTGGTGGTCACGTTCCACTCGCCGTCCCGCCAGGCCGACGGCAGGTCGCGTATGGCCTCGAAGTCGAAGACGAAGTGGTTTTCCCCGGCCTGCTTCAGGGCGCTGAGCAGGCGGGCCACGTCGTTGCGGTTGTCCTCCAGGGAAGGCGGCGGCGCGCTGACCATCAACTTGGACAGGGAGGGATCGAAGCGGCCCTCGGCCTTGAGCTCCTCGGACCCGATGAGCTTGGCCACCTGGGCCGAGCCCGCGGCCAGGGCGTTGAGCCCCACCTTGTCCATGCCCGACTGCACCGGGATGCGCACGGTAACGTCTTCGATGATGGTGCTCTGGCAGGCCAGACGGACCCCGGCTTCGGCGTCCTCGGCGCTTATCTTCTCGCTGAGGCCGCCCTCCACCGAGCCTTCTTCCACGTTGATGCGGCACTTGCCGCACACCCCTTCGCCGCCACAGGAGGCGTTGATGTGCACGCCTGCCTCCAGGGCCAGGTCCAGCAGGCGGTCGCCCGCCTGGCTTTCAACCTCAACCCCGAAGGGCTCAAAGCGAACTTTCATATCTACTCCCAACTACTAGGGTTTTACCTCCCCCACTATAGACCTCCTGCGCGGACATCTCCTTAAAACCTGGTAACACAGGGGTCTGGGGGTGTCAACAGCGGCAGCCGGAGCCCGGGCACCGCCGGCCGCGGACCCATGGAGTCAACAGCACAATATCCGTTGGTTTCTGGTCAAAAAAGTCCTAATAATATCAGGACATGGTTTTTCGGGCCGAGCCGCCCCGAATCGCCCAGCGCCTTGCGCCCTGCCCCGGCCGGGCCGGTTTGTAACTCAATTGACCTTCGACGAGGCGGCTGGTTTGTGATTCAATAGATAGGTGCATTTTTTGTCGGAACCCAACCGGAGCAGACGAACATGACCCTGCCACGCAGGATAATCGCTTTGGCCAGCATGCTGGTCATGGTCCTGGCCTTGTGCGCCGGACCCGCCCATGCGGCATCCAAAAAAGTTCTCATCAAGTCGGTCAAGGAAGTGGGCACCCTGGTCATCCTCATGGATGGCAGCCAATGGCGCATCGACAACCCCGAGGACCAGGAACTGGTCTATGACTGGCTGCCCTTCCAGACGGTGGTGGTCAAGGACAACAAGGTGCTGGTGAACATATACCGGGGCGACATCGTGGACGCCCGCATGACCGAGAAGCCGGTCAAGAAGGTGGTCGCTTCATCCACGCCCATGTACAAGCCCGGCTCGGTGGGCGCGGGCAGCGCCCCGGCGGCGTCCGCGGCGGGCGGCCAGGTGGTGGTGCCCGAGGATTTGGTCAAGCGCCTGGACAAGATCCTCAAGCGGCTGGAGGACCTGGAGTTCAGCCTCAAGTCGGTGGAGATGCGCCTGCTGCGCCTGGAGCGCATGGCCGGCGTGGGGCCATAGGCCAAAACAAGCTTCCCAAAAAACAAGCGGCCGCCGGTGGGAGCCTTCCCTCCGGCGGCCTCGCTTTGGGCGGGCGCGGCGGCCCTATTTGGGCGGCGGGCCGTGCAGGCACTGGCCCAGGGCGGCGTCGGCCGCCTCGGCCAGGGCCTCGCTCATGGTGGGGTGGGCGTGGATGGTGTGGGCCATGTCGCTCACCGTGGACCCCAGCTTGAGGGCCAGGGCGCACTCGTGCACCATCTCCCCGGCATGGGCCCCCATGAGGTGGGCGCCCAAAAGCTTGCCGCTGTTCTTCTCGTGGATCAATTTCATAACCCCGGACAGCTCGCCCAGGGCCTGGGCCATGCCCAGGCCGCGCGGCAGGAAAGAGGAAGTCTCGGCCTCCAGGCCCTGCTCCAGGGCCTGCTCCAGACTGAGGCCCACCCAGGCCACCTCGGGCGCGGTGAAGGCCACGGCCGGGACCACCCGGTAGTCGACCTCCGCCACTTGGCCCAGGGCGTTGGCCGCGGCCGCCTTGCCCTCGGCCGAAGCCATGTGGGCCAGCAGCGGCCGCCCCGGCCCCAGCACGTCGCCCACCGCATATACCCCGGGCGCGGCAGCCAGATGGTCATCCACCCGCACCGCGCCCTGGTCCAGGACGAGCCCGGCCTCGGCCAGGCCCATGCCCCCGCCCGCCGGGCGGCGCCCCACCGAGACCAGCACCTTGGCCGCTTTCAGTTCCAGGGGCTTGCCCGGCTTGGCCGGGGGCTCCAGCCAGGGAGGCGGCTCCAGCACGGCGGTCACGCCATCCGCGCCGCGCTCCAAACGGGAGACCACCTTGTTGGTGTGCACCGCGATCTTGCGCTTTTTCATCTCCCGGAGCAGCAGCTTGGATATCTCGGGGTCCAGGGAGGGGATGGGCAGCAGCCGGTCCAGGGCCTCCACCACGGTGACCGCGCAGCCAAAGGTGGAGAGGATGTAGGCCAGCTCGCAGCCGATCACCCCGCCGCCCACGATGATCAGAGAGGCCGGGACCTCGCTCAGGTGCAGGGCGTCGTCCGAGTTGAGCACCACCTCGCCGTCGCGCTCCAGGCCGGGCAGATCGGCCGGCGAAGAGCCTGGGGCCAGGATCAGGCGGTCGCAGTCCAGGGCCTGGGCTCCGCCCTCGGGCGAAGTCACCTCCACCCGGTCGGGCTCCAGCAGGCGGGCGCGGCCGGTCACCAGCTCCACTCCCCAGGCCGCCAGCAGGCGCCCCAGGCCCGTGGTCTGGGTGGCCACGATCTTGTCCTTGCGGGCCATTACCGCACTCAGGTTTGCCCGGGGCTCGCCGCCCGCCTGGATGCCGTACTCCTCCAGGCGGCGGGCCTGGTCCAGGGCCATGGCGCTGGCCCTGAGGGCCTTGGTGGGAATGCAGCCCCAGTGCAGGCAGGTGCCGCCCGCCTCGGCCTGTTCGATCAGCTTGACTTCCGCGCCCAGGGAGGCGGCCTTGAGAGCGGCCACGTAGCCGCCCGGCCCGGCACCCACCACGATCACCCGATTTGCCATGCTATATATTTCCGCTAATCCAGCCGGACGATCTTCACCCGTTTGCCCACCCAATTGGGCGGCAGGTAGATGCGGCCCGAGTTGCCGCTCTGCTTGACCTGCTTCTCCAGGACTTCTGCCCCGTGCACCTCGAACTTGACCGAGCCGCGCGGAGAGGCGCCGTCTTGGGTGCTTTGCCTTTTTTCTTCTGGCACTAGCCTTTTCCCGTTCAGGCGATGACGCCTTGTTGTCCCGGCCACAGGGCGTGGCAGGGCACGATGAGGTCTATTTCCCCGGCCTCGGCCATGGCCTTGACCCGGTTTACCGTGTCCCAGGCGGTCAGGGCGTCGGTGTGCACCCCCGGGCACACCGCCGGACCGGCGCTGGGGAAGTTTTTCTCGTTGCAGCAGAACCCGGTGATGAACACCTTGCCGCTACCCTCGGTGTCCACGATCACCGACTGGCCCCCGGGGGTGTGGCCCGGGGTGGGGACCACCTTGACGCCGGGCGCGATCTCGGCCTCGCCCTCCAGAACCTCCACCTCCATGCCCTCAAGGTAGTCGGGATCGTAGCGGTGGTCCAGGGCGTGGGGGTCGTTCATGAACTCGACCTCGTCCTTTTGCACGTAGACCTTGGCCTTGGTGCACAGGGCGTCGTTCTCGCAGTGGTCGTTGTGCAGGTGGGTGTGGATGATGATGTCGATCTCCTCGGGCTTGACCCCCAGGCGGGCCAGGCCGTCCTCGAAGTACTCGGACTTGAGGCCCAGCTCATCCTCCAGGCCCTCGGGCAGCATGAAGTCTTCCAGGCCGGTGTCGATAAGGATCTTCCGGTCCCCGCCTTCCAGATAAAAGACATAGATGGGGATGTGGATGGCCTGGCCGTAGCCCCGCATATAGGTCATGACCCCCTGGTCCGTGGCGTTGAGGCCCACCACGATGGGATGAATCTTGTAAGTGCTCATTGCTCCTCGTCCTCGGGCAGGATGGGCTCGCCCCATTTCTTGACCGCGGCCACGCCGCCGGAGAGATTGTAGGTGTTGTTTATGCCCGCCCCGTCCAGCATGACCTGAGCCTCATAGGAGCGCACTCCGGAGTTGCACACCAGGACCACGTCCTTGTCCCGGGGCACCTCGTCCAGGCGCTGCATGAGCGTCTCCTGGGGCAGGTGGCACCACTGGGGGGCCAGGCACTCCAGGAAGGGCTTGGCATTGTCAATGGCCCGCATGTCCAGGATGACCGTGTTGCCGCCGGGGCCCTCGGCCAAACGGCGGGAGAACTCCTCGGGGCTCAGGGGCCGAAGCTTGCCGGCCAGCATGTTGTCGCAGCTGTTGGCCGCCGCGTTTAGCACGTCCACCGCCGAGCCCAGGGGCGGGCTGTAGGCCAGCTCCAGGTTGCTGATGTCGTCCAACAGGGCGCCCTGGGCCAAGAGCCCGGCCACCGCGTTTACCCGCCCCACCACTGCGTCGCCGTTCTCGCCCAGGGCGGTGAGGCCCAGCACCTTGCGGGTGCCCCGTTCCACCACCAGCTTCAAATACATGAGCTGGTTGTCCGGGTGGAAGTGGGCCCTGTCGGCCTGCACCACCAGGGGGGCCACGCACTCCCGGCCCAGGTCCTGGACCGCGGCCTGGTTTAGCCCGGTGCGGGCCAGGGACAGGCCGAAGAGCTTGATGCACCAGGAGCCCACCGCGCCGGGGAACCTGGCCGAGCCGCCGCACACGTTGCTCCCGATAACCCGGCCCTGGCGGTTGGCCAGGGAGCCGGCAGGCAGGTACATGGGCTGGCCGCTCACCAGGTTGGCGATGCTCACGCAGTCGCCGCCCGCGTAGATGTCCGGATCGCTGGTCCGCATGAACTCGTCGACCTGGATGCCGCCGTTGCCGGCCAGGTCCAGGCCGGCCTCCTGGGCCAGGGCCGCGTTGGGCCGCACTCCGGTGGCCAGGATCACCTGCTCCACCTCATAGGTCTGGCCGTCGGCCTTGATGGCCTTTACCTTGCCGTCCTCGCCGCCCTCGATGGCCTGCACCTTGGCGCCCAGGTGCAGGTGGATGTCCTCCTGGGCCTGAAGATGGCACTCCATCATGCGGGCCATCTCCGCGTCGACCAGGCCGGGCAAAATCTGGGGGGCCATCTCGAATAGGTGCACCTCCACGCCCCAGAGGTCGGCCAGGGCCTCGGCCATCTCCAGGCCGGTGGCCCCGGCCCCGATCACCGCGGCCGCGCCCACCTGGCCTTGGGCCACGGCCTCCTTGATAGCCTGGGCCTGGTGCAAATTGGCCACCGGAGTGACGCCCTCCAGGTCCGCGCCGGGGATGGGCGGCACCATGGGGTTGCTGCCCGTGGCGATGACCAGCTTGTCATAGGGCAGATCGCTCTGATCGCCGGTGGCCAGATCCTTGACCCGCACCGTCTTGGCCGTGCGGTCGATGCTCAGGGCCTCGGTGGAGGAGCGCACCTCGATGCCCTTGGCGCCGGCGAAAAAGGCGGGGTCGCGCTCCATGTGGAAGCTGGTGGAGGTGAGTTCTTTAAGGTCGGCCACGTCGCCCGATACGTAAAAGGGGATGCCGCAGCCGCCGTAGGAAATAATGGAATCCCGGTCCAGCATAATGACCGAGGCGGAAGGCTCCAGGCGCTTGATGCGGCAGCCGGCCTTGGGTCCGGCCGCCACCGCGCCGATGATGACTACTTGCAGACTCACGCTGGGTTCCTCGCTGATATGTCTGGAATAAACAAAGTTCGCCGTGCGGCCCACGGGCCGCCTATTGAACATAACCCCGGCCGCGCACGGGGCGCAAGAGTAGATAGCTGTTTTGCAGCCGTGGGGCCTCTTCCGGCGGGCGGGGCCGAAGCGGTTGGGGCAAGGGGCGGCGGACGGAGTTCGGCGGCCCGTTTCGGGGCCGGGCCAGGGGATCAGGCGGAGGAGTTTTTGACCTTGTTGTGGCGGTAGTGGATGACCTGGGCCTTTTCCAGGGTGACCAGGCCCTCGGCGATCACCCCGTCCAGCCAGGGCAAAAAGGCGTTGATCTTTTCCTCGCTGTCCACGATCTCCACCACCATGGGCAGGTCCTCGCTCAGGCGCAGGATCTTGTCGGTGTGGATGCGGCTGTTGGCCCCGAAGCCCAGGATGCCCCGATAGACCGTGGCTCCGGCCAGGCCGTCCTGGCGCGCCTTTTCCACGATGAGCTCATAGAGCAGGCGGCCGTCGTGCTTGTCGCTCTCGCCCACGAAGATCCTGAGCAGCTTGGCTTCCTCGGGCAGCGTCATGATCCTTGCCTCCCTTTGGCTTATAGGGCGCGGGCCAGGGCCCAGCCGGCGAATACCGCGGCCAGGCCGGCGATGTTTTGCAGGGCCAGGTTGCCCACGGCCAGCATCCACTGCGAGTTCCTGAGCAGCTCGCCGCTTTCGAACATTAAGGTGGAAAAGGTGGTGAAGGCGCCCATGAAGCCGGTGAGCACGATGATGCGTGCCTCGCCGCTGATGATGGAGCGCTCGGCGGCCAGGGCCCAGACCAGGCCGAAGAGAAAGCTGCCCACCAGGTTGACCGTGAGGGTGCCCCAGGGAAAGGGCCAGGGCAGCAGGCGGTGCATCAGTCCGCCCAGGCCGTAGCGGGCCAGGGTTCCCAGGGAACCGGCCAGGGCTATCAAGAGAAGTTTGCTCAAAACAGGATCAGGACCTTTACCGCTGTTTCCGGCGAAATCCGGGGCCCGGAAAGTGGGAGATCAATTTGTTTCGAGGATATACCAGAAGGGTGCAAAACACAAAATGGCGCCTGGCCCTGAACTACTCCGCCTCGTCCAGCCCTTGGATCACCACCTGGTTGCGGCCCGCTTCCTTGGCCCGGTACAGGGCCGCGTCGGCCAGGGACAAGAGGTGGTTGTGGTCTGGTTCGTCTTCTGCACTGGGATCATAGACCGCGCCGCCGATGCTCACCGTGACCTTCACGGAACCCTTGGAGGTGGCGCAAGGCTCCAGCATGGACTGGCGCAGGCGCTCGGCCAGGAGCTGGAGCCCGGCCGGATCGGCCTCCGGGGCCAGGATGGTGAACTCCTCGCCGCCGTAGCGGGCCACCAGGTCGCTGCGCCGGGCCGCGTGCTGGGCGCGGCGGGCGAACTCCTTGAGCACCTCGTCGCCCACCAGGTGGCCGTGTTGGTCGTTGACCAGCTTGAAGCGGTCCAGGTCCGCGAACAACAGGCCCACCGGAGCGCCGCTGCGCTGGGAGCGGGAAAGCTCCCGCTGCAGGGTCTCCACGAACACCCGGTGATTGTAGAGCCCGGTGAGGGGGTCGCGGTGGGCCAGGGAGGTCAGGTTTTGCAGGGTGCGGTTCAGGGCCAGGGCGTTGCGCACCCGGAGCACCATCTCCTCGGGGTAAAAGGGCTTGCGCACGAAATCCATGGCCCCGTGGGAGAGGCAGCCCACCACCCGCTCCATGTCGTCCACCGAGCTGATGATCAGCACCGGGTGCCGCCTGAGTTCGCCCCGCGAAGCCAGCATGCGCAGCATGCCCAGGCCGTCGAGCACGGGCATCACCAGGTCGCAGAGGATCAGCTCCACCTCGGGGTGGCGGTCCAGCAAACGCAGGGCCTCCATGCCGTTGGCCGCGGTGCGCACCGAATGGCCCTGTTGGCCCAGCAGGCGGGCCAGCTCGGAGCGGGCCGTGGCGCTGTCGTCCACCACCAGCAGGCGGCCGGCCGGCTGACGGGCCTCGCCCTTGGACTCCGGCGCGGCGTAGTCTTCGGGAAGCGGCTGCGGCATCGGGGAGGAAAAGGCCTGCTGCTCTTGGGGGTCTGCCTGGAGTTGCGCCTCAATAAGCCTTTTATTTTGTAAGGTTGCGCTTTTCAATTTGTCTGCTTGCTTCAAGCGGGGATGCGGGGCATCCGTGGGTGCAATGCACCGGGCAGGTCGAGGTGCCAATTGGTTATATTAGGATTGGCCGAAGGACGGGGTCAAGTGTCATTTTTGTAAACAAGCCCCAGCGGACCGGAAAGGCGAATTCTTGGTCACCAGGCCGCCTTGACACACCGGGGGGGGTGGGATAGATTTCGTGATTCAACGGAAGTTAGCGCTATTTAGGCGTCCAGGCACACTCTTAATCACACTTTCACTTGGGAACTAAACATGCAAGAGTTCCGCCGTATGAAGCGACTGCCGCCCTATGTGTTCGCGGTGGTCAATGAGCTCAAAATGGAGGCCCGCCATCGTGGCGAGGATATTATCGACCTGGGGATGGGCAACCCTGATCTGGCGACCCCCCCTCACGTAGTGGAGAAGTTGGTGGAGGCGGCCCGCAAGGCTACCAATCACCGCTACTCAGCCTCCAAGGGCATCACCAAGCTGCGCCATGCCATCTGCGACTGGTATGGACGCCGTTACGGCGTGGACCTGGACCCTGACAACGAGGCCGTGGCCACCATCGGAGCCAAGGAGGGCCTGAGCCACCTGGTGCTGGCCACCATCAGCCCCGGCGACGTGGTGCTGGTGCCCAGCCCCACCTACCCCATTCACCCCTACAGCGTGGTTATCGCGGGCGGCGACTTGCGCTCGGTGCCCCTGCTGCCCGGGCGGGACTTCTTCGACGACCTGCTCACCGCCTTCCGGCAGACCTGGCCCCAGCCCAAGATGCTGATCATCAGCTTCCCGCACAACCCCACCTGCACGGTGGTGGACCTGGAGTTCATGGCCAAGATCGTGGACTTCTGCCGGCAGCACGAGATATGGATCGTGCACGACTTCGCCTACGCCGACCTGACCTTCGACGGCTACGAAGCTCCCTCCATCCTCCAGGTGCCCGGGGCCAAGGAGATCGCGGTGGAGCTGTTTAGCATGTCCAAGTCCTACTCCATGGCCGGCTGGCGGCTGGGCTACTGCGTGGGCAACCCGGAGATGATCCAGGCCCTGACCCGCATCAAGAGCTATCTGGACTACGGCGTGTTCCAGCCCATCCAGATCGCGGGCATCATCGCCCTGAACGAGGACCAGAGCTGCGTGTCGGAGATCGTGGACACCTACAAGGTGCGCCGCGACGCTCTGGTCAGCGGTCTTAACCGCATCGGCTGGGAGGTGGACAATCCCCTGGCCACCATGTTCCTATGGGCCAAGATTCCCGACAAGTGGGCCCACATGGGTTCGGTGGAGTTCGCCAAGATGCTCATCCGCGAGGCCAAGGTGGCGGTTAGCCCGGGCCTGGGCTTCGGCGAGTACGGCGACGAGTACGTGCGCTTCGCCCTGGTGGAAAACGAGCAGCGCATCAACCAGGCCATTAGAGGGCTGAGGAGGTTCTTCCAATCAGCCGAGTGAGGCGGTGATGGCCCCTGAAAAGATAAGAGTGGGCCTATTGGGCCTGGGCATCGTGGGCGGCGGGGTGGCCCGTCTGCTGCTGGACAAGAAGGACCGGCTCTCGGCCTATCTGGGGGCGGAGCTGGTGTTGGCCAAGGCGGCGGACCTGGAGCCCGCCCGGGCCCAGGAGCTGGGCCTGGACGACAGCGTGTTCGTGGACGACGCCTGGCCGGTGGTGGAAGACCCGGAGATCGACCTCATCGTGGAGACGGTGGGCGGCCTGGAGCCGGCCCGTTCCCTGGTGTTGGCCGCCCTGAACCACGGCAAGGGCGTGGCCACGGCCAACAAGGCCCTTCTGGCCAGCCACGGGGTGGAGATATTCCAGGCGGCCCGGCGCCACGGGGTGGGCATCTCCTTCGAGGCCTCGGTGGGCGGGGGCATACCCCTGGTGCGCCCCTTGCGCGACAGCCTGGCGGCCAACCGCATCAACTCCTGCCTGGGTATTCTCAACGGCACCTGCAACTTCATCCTCAGCCGCATGACCGCGGCCGGGGAGCCCTTTGGCAAGGTGCTGGCCGAGGCCCAGGCCAAGGGCTATGCCGAGGCCGATCCCACCTTTGACATCGAGGGCACCGACACCGCCCACAAGCTGGCCATTGTGGCCGCGTTGGTCACCGGGGCCCAGCCGCGCCTGGAGGCGGTGCCCACCGAGGGCATCACCGGCATCACCCCCCTGGACATCGGCTACGCCGGGGAGTTCGGCTTCAAGATAAAGCTGCTGGCGGTGCTCAACAACCAGGGCGAGCGGGTGGAGGCCCGGGTGCATCCGGCCCTGGTGCCCCACGACCATCCCCTGGCCTCGGTGGACGGGGCCTACAACGCCCTGCACATCGACGGCGACTGGGTGGGCCAGGTGCTCTTGTACGGCAAGGGAGCCGGCCGGCGCCCGACCGCCTCGGCGGTGATGGGCGACGTGTTGGAGCTGGCCCGCGACAAGCTGGCCGGGGTGCCCGGCCGGGTGCCGCCCCTGGGCACTCAGGCCGACGCGGGCCGCCGCCTGGAGCTGACTCCCCTGGACGAGGCGGTGTGCCAGTATTACTGCCGCTTCGCGGCCCAGGACCAGCCCGGCGTGCTGGCGGCCATCGCCCGGGAGCTGGGCGAGTACGGCATCAGCATCGAGAAGGTGACCCAAAAGGGCCGCCAGGACCAGGGGCCGGTGGCCATCGTGATGCTGACCCACACCGCCCGGGAGGCCTCCCTGCGCCGGGCCCTCAAACAGATCGACGCCCTGCCGGTCATCGCCGAACCCACCGTGGTCATCCGGGTGGCCTGAGCCGGGCAAAGGTTATTAGCGCCATGAAGTATCTCATCCTGGTGGGTGACGGCATGGGCGACGAGCCCCTGGCCGAGCTGGATAACCGCACTCCCTTGCAGGCGGCGGCCACCCCCAACATGGACCGCCTGGCCAGCCAGGGCCTGTTGGGCCGGGCCCAGACCATTCCCCCGGACAAGGACCCGGGCTCGGACACGGCCAACATGTCCCTGCTGGGCTACGACCCGGCGGTGTATCACACCGGGCGCTCGCCCATCGAGGCCGCGGCCATGGGCGTGGACCTGGTCCCGGGCGAAATATCCTTCCGCTGCAACCTGGTCAACCTAGACCTGAACGGCGGCCAGGCGGTGATGGCCGAATATTCGGCCGGGCACATCGACACCCCCACCGCGGCCCGTCTCATCGAGACCCTGCAGCGGGAGCTGGGGCGCGACGGCCTTACCTTTCACCCCGGGGTGAGCTACCGCCACCTTCTGGTGTGGCGCGACGGCCCCCTGGACGCGGCCACGGTGCCCCCCCACGACCGCTCCGGCCAGAGCGTGGACGACGTGCTGGGCGGCGGCGGCCTGGAGCGCATAACCGAGCTGACCCGGGCCTCCTGGCCCATCTTGGCCGATCATCCGGCCAATGCCGAGCGCGTGGCCCAGGGCCTGGTGCCGGCCAACTCCATCTGGCTGTGGGGCCAGGGCACCAAGCCCGAATATCCCACCTTTGAGCAGCGCTTCGGCCTGGGCGGGGTGGTGGTGAGCGCGGTGGACCTGATCAAGGGGCTGGGGGTGCTGGCCGGGCTGAGCGTGGTGGATGTGCCCGGAGCCACCGGCTGGCTGGACACCAACTACGCCGGCAAGGTGGCGGCCGCCCTCAAGGGCCTGGAGCACGGCCAGGTGGCCTATGTGCACGTGGAAGCCCCGGACGAGGCCAGCCACTCGGGCAAGCTGGATCTGAAAATGGAGGCCATCGAGGCCTTTGACGCCCAGGTGGTGGGTCCGCTCATGGCCGGCCTGGCCGGGCTGGGGCCCCACCGGGTGCTGTTGGTCACGGACCACTTCACTCCCCTGTCCACCCGCACCCACGGCAGGCAGCCGGTGCCCTACGTGCTCTACGATTCGCTCAAGCCCCGCTCGTCCAACCAGGGCTACAACGAGGCGGACGCGGCCAAGGGCGATCTGGAGAGCCAGGCCCACCGGCTGGTGGAGCGGCTGGTGGAGGGCTTCTGATGCACCGGGTGGCGGCAAGGCCCCTGTTCGGCGACGTGGACGCCATGAACGTGGTGTATTACGGCAACTACCTCCGCTTTTTCGAGTTAGGCCGGGCCGAGCTGATGCGCTCCACCGGCCGACCCTACACCGAACTGGCCGACGAGGGCCTGCATCTGGCGGTCACCGAAGCCCACTTGCGTTATCACCAGCCGGCACTTTATGATCAGCTAATTTTCGTGGAAGCCTCGGTGGCCTGGCTGAAAAAGGCCTCCCTGCGCTTCAATTACCGGATACTGGCCAAGGCCGCCGATGACGGCCAAGACGAAACTCTACTGGCCACCGGATACACGGTGCACGGCTGCGTGGATGCCGAGGGCAAAGTCCGCCCCCTTCCCGGCTGGGTGGGACCTCTGCTGCAACCGCACCTGGATGGATAAACCCGGCTTGGTGGTAGGCCAAGCAAGGCGTGTGTTATACTGCATCGATTGTGTGTCAATAGCCGCCCGCAACCGGCGTAATTCCCAAAGGGCCTCGCCGGGCCCTGCGGGCTTTCTTGTTGTGTTATCAATGTCCTAGGAGGACTACCGTGGCAAAGAAAAAATACGTTTACTTCTTTGGAGATGGCAAAGCCGACGGTTCAGCCGACATGAAAAACCTTCTCGGCGGCAAAGGTGCCAACATTGCCGAGATGACCAATTTGGGCATTCCGGTGCCCTCCGGTTTCACCATCACCACCGAAGTCTGCACCTACTTCTATGAGAAGGGGCAAAAGTATCCCCTGGGCCTGAAAAAAGACGTGGCCGCCTCTCTGAAGAAGGTGGAAAAGTCCATGGGCGCCAAGTTCGGCGACCCCAAGAATCCCCTGCTGGTCTCGGTCCGCTCCGGTGCCCGGGTTTCCATGCCCGGCATGATGGACACCGTGCTCAATATCGGCCTGAACGACACCACCATCCAGGGCCTGATTGAAAAGACCGGCAACGAGCGTTTCGCTTATGACGCCTACCGCCGTTTCGTCAATATGTACGGTGACGTGGTCATGGGCGTGCGTCCCAAGACCGAGAAGGACCACGATCCCTTCGAGGAGGTCCTGGACAAGAAGAAGAAGAAGCGGGGCATCACCCTGGACATCGACCTCACCGCCCAGGACCTCAAAGAACTGGTGGCTGAGTTCAAAGCCCTGATCAAGAAGCGCCTGGGCAAGCCCTTCCCCGAAGATCCCATGGATCAGCTCTGGGGCGGCATCAGCGCGGTGTTCGAGTCCTGGAACATCCCCCGGGCCATCAGCTACCGCCAGATCCACGGCATCCCCGAGAGCTGGGGCACCGCGGTCAACGTGCAGGCCATGGTCTTCGGCAACATGGGCGACGATTCGGCCACCGGCGTGGCCTTTACCCGCGACCCCGCCACCGGCGAAAACTACTTCTACGGCGAGTACCTGACCAACGCCCAGGGCGAGGACGTGGTGGCCGGCATCCGCACCCCGCAGCCCATTAACCGGGCCAAGAAGGTGCCCAAGGGCATGAACACCCTTGAAGACGAAATGCCCAAGCTGTACAAGCAGTTGGCCGGCATCCGCGACAAGCTGGAAAGGCACTACCGCGAGATGCAGGACATCGAGTTCACCATCCAGCAGGGCAAGCTGTGGATGCTGCAGACCCGCACCGGCAAGCGCACCGCCGCCGCCGCCGTGAAGACCGCGGTGGACATGGTCAAGGAGCGCCGCATCACCAAGCCCGAGGCGGTGACCCGCGTGAGCCCCGAGCAGCTGGACCAGCTTCTGCACCCCACCCTGGACCCCAAGGCGGCCAAGACCAAGATCGCCAAGGGCCTGCCCGCCAGCCCCGGCGCCGCCGTGGGCCAGGTGGTCTTCTCGGCCGAGGAGGCAGAGGAGTGGGCCGGCGAGGGCAAGAAGGTCATCCTGGTGCGCGTGGAGACCAGCCCGGACGACATCCGCGGCATGAACGTGGCCGAGGGCATCCTCACCAGCCGGGGCGGCATGACCAGCCACGCGGCGGTGGTGGCCCGCGGCATGGGCAAGTGCTGCGTGGCCGGCGTGTCCGATATCAGCGTGGACTACAAGAAGAGTCGCTTCACCGCCGGTAAGGTGGTGATCAAGGAAGGCGACTGGATCTCCATGGACGGCACCAAGGGCGAGGTCTACAAGGGCCAGGTGGCCAAGGTGGAGCCCAAGCTGACCGGCGACTTCGGCACCTTCATGAAGTGGGCCGACGAGATCCGGGTGCTCAAGGTTCGCACCAACGCCGACACCCCCCACGACTCCGGGGTGGCCCGCGCCTTCGGCGCCCAGGGCATCGGCCTGTGCCGCACCGAGCACATGTTCTTCGAGGGCGAGCGCATCAGCGCGGTGCGCCAGATGATCCTGGCCGAGGACCTGGCCGGCCGCAAGAAGGCCCTGAACAAGATCCTGCCCATGCAGCGCGAGGACTTTGTGGGCATCTTCCGGGCCATGGCCGGGCTGCCGGTGACCATCCGCACCCTGGATCCGCCCCTGCACGAGTTCCTGCCGGACCTGAAGGACACCAAGGAGATCAACGAGCTGGCCAAGGAAATGGGCGTCAAGCCGGCCCAGATCAAGAACAAGATCGCCTCCCTGGCCGAGTTCAACCCCATGCTGGGCACCCGGGGCTGCCGCCTGGGCATCAGCTATCCCGAGATCACCGAGATGCAGGCCCGGGCCATCTTCGAGGCCGCCTGCCAGGTGGCCCGCGAGGGCAAGCGGGTGCTGCCCGAGATCATGATCCCCCTGGTGGGTCATGTGAACGAGCTCAAGCTGCAGCGCGCCATCGTGGAAGACGTGGCCAAGGAGGTCATGGGCAAGCAGGGCGTGAAGATCAACTACATGGTGGGCACCATGATCGAGCTGCCCCGCGCCTCCCTGACCGCCGACCAGATCGCCGAGGAGGCCCAGTTCTTCTCCTTTGGCACCAACGACCTGACCCAGACCACCTTCGGCATGTCCCGCGACGACACCGGCTCCTTGCTGGCTTCTTACGTGACCGAGGAGATCCTGCCCAAGGATCCCTTCGTGAGCATCGACGAGCAGGGCGTGGGCAAACTGGTGGCCATGGGCGTCGAAAAGGGCCGCGCCACCCGCGCCGGCCTCAAGTGCGGCATCTGCGGTGAGCACGGCGGCGATCCCGACAGCATCGACTTCTGCCACCGCATCGGGCTGGACTACGTGAGCTGCTCGCCCTACCGGGTGCCAATCGCCCGTTTGGCCGCGGCCCAGGCCGCCCTGAAGCACGAGCCCCCCAAGAAGGCGACCAAGAAGAAGGCCCCGGCCAAGAAGAAGGCCGCCAAGAAAAAGAAGTAACCCTTGCACCAAGCGCGGGCCGCACCCTCCTTTGGAGGGTGCGGCCCGCTAGCGCATTGCCGCGGAGAGTCCGATGGTCCCCATCCATCTTGCGGGTACCGGTTATTATCTGCCCGAAAAGGTACTGACCAACTACGACCTCGAGCAGACCCTGGACACCACCCACGACTGGATCGTCAAGCGAACCGGCGTGAGCGAGCGCCGGGTGGCCGCGCCCGACCAGGCGGCCAGCGATCTGGCTCTGCCCGCCGCCCGCCAGGCCATGGAAATGGCCGGGGTGGGCGATGGCGACCTGGACTTCATCATCGTGGCCACCATCACCCCGGACACCCACTGCCCCTCGGCGGCCAACTGGCTGCAGGCCAAGATGGACGCGCCCCAGGCGGTAAGCTTTGACGTGACCGCCGCGTGCAGCGGTTTCGTCTTTGGCCTGGACGTGGCCACCCGCTACATCCAGACCGGCATGGCCAAGACCGTGCTGGTGGCGGCCAGCGAGGTGATGAGCCGGGTGCAGGACTGGACCGACCGCTCCAACTGCATCCTGTGGGGCGACGGGGCCGGCGCGGCGGTGCTGACCGCCGGCGAGGGCAACCCTTGCCTGGTGGACACCTATCTGGGAACCGACGGGGCCAACGGACAGAACCTCTTGATGCCCGGCGGCGGCTCCAAGACCACCCCCATCACCCACGACTCGGTGGACGCCAAGCTGCACAGCCTGAAGATGATCGAGGCCTCGGCCTCGGTGCGGGTGGCGGTGAAGTACTTCGCCGACTCGGTGACCCTGATGCTGGAGCGCCACGGCCTGACCCTGGACGACGTGGACCACTTCATCCCTCACCAGGCCAACCTGCGCATGCTCCAGGCCGTGGCCAAGCGGCTGGGGGTGGACTTCGAGCGTTTCGTCATCACCGTGGAGCGCTACGGCAACATCTCCTCGGCCTCCAGCGCCATCGCCCTGGCCGAGGCCATGGCCACCGGCCGCATCAAGCCCGGCGACAAGGCGGTAATCACCGTGTTCGGCGGCGGGCTCACCTGGGGCAGCGCCCTGATCCAGTTCTAGCCGCCCCGCCCCAAGGCATCTTAGCCCCGTCCGCTCAGCGCGGCGGGGCTATTGCATTTCATGCCATACTGTTCTTTTAATTTAGCCAGTTAAGAGTTTATCGAATAAACTACTTTAACTTTTATTGGCTGCTGAATCGGGGCTCTGGAGCTTGCCGGAGAGGGCGGATCAGCTTTTTTTGGCTGGAGCGGCCGCCTTGCTCAGGCGGCGCATGACAAAGCGGGCCATGGACTCGTCGGTGACTTCCTTGCAGGATTTTTTTACCGCCGCGATGGGTATCTCGGCCCGGGCCATGGCCTTGTGCCCCCCGGCCGGGCCCACGTCGCCAAAGGCGGCCTCGGCGATGGTGCCCACGTTGGTGCGGTAGGCCGCGCTGCGCATGATCACCACCAGCTTGTCCTGGTGCACCCCGCTCACCGCGCAGGTGTCCACCGAATCCACTCGCAGGAAAAAGTCCGCGATCTGCACCAGGTTGTCCGGGGAGGACACGTTGCCCAGGTGCACGTACATGGAGTGCTTGCGCACCACGAAGCGGTCCAGGGCCAAATGCAACAGGGCCAGGTCCTTGAGGCGCATCTCGCTGAACTCGATCTTGCGCAGCACCGAGCCGTTGGCCTTGGGGAACAAATATTGGAAGGCCTGCACGTCTTCGAGCAGGGAGGGACGGCCGAAGCTGGCCGTGTCGGTCTTGATGCCGTAGGTCAGGGCCGTGGCCAGGCGGCTGGAGGGCTTGATGCGCGCGCCCCTGAGATACTCGGTCATCATGCTGGAGGTGGCCCCGTAACGGGGGCGAATGTCCACCAGGCCGGCCGCGCCCGAGGCGTCGCCCAGGGGATGGTGATCGATGATCACATCCAGCTTGAGGGAGGCGAAGGACTCATGGTGGTGGGGCTGGCTGTCGAGCATCACCTTCTTGCTGAAGGCCTCGGGGTCCACCTCGTCCAGGGGGGTCAAGGGAATGGAGAGCAGGCGCACCATGGCCAGGTTGTCCGGCCGGGTGATGGTGTTCACGTGGGCGATGGTCAGGTTGGCCACCCTGCGCCACAGCAGGCGCTTGAAGGCCAGGGCCGAGGCCAGGGCGTCGGGATCGGCCGCGATGACGATGAGCACGCGGTCCTCGGCCTCGAAGCGCCCCAGCAGGCGCTTGGCCAGATCAGCCGGGCGGCGGCTTTTGGCCGCAGTTTTGCCATTGGCCTTTTTGGCCATGCGCACTCCCCTTGAAAATACAAATGCCCCTCATCAAGACGATCGGGGCGAGTAAAACCATATCACCCGCGCGGCGCCCAAACAAGAGCCCCGCGCACAACCTGTCGCTTGACTGGAGCTTCGTCCACGATTAAAGTAGTAATTTTTGTATTTGGCCATATTCGGGCGAGGATGGCCAGATTGGCAATGCTAATCCTCAACACAGTCCGGACCAAGGCCGGAACTAATAAGGAGGGGACACAAGTGGCGCAAGAATCGGATTGGGGGGGTAACCCAACCCCGCTGAAAATTGAAGATCTCACTCTGCGCGACGGCACCCAAAGCCTGTTCGCCACCCGCATGCGCACCGAGGACATGATCCCGGCCATCGAGCTGATGGACGAGGCCGGTTTCTGGGCCATGGAGGTGTGGGGCGGGGCCACCTTTGACTCCATGAGCCGTTTCCTGGGAGAAGACCCCTGGGAACGCCCCCGCACCCTGCGAAAATACGCTCCCAAGACTCCCTTTGCCATGCTGCTGCGCGGCCAGAACCTGGTGGGCTACCGCAACTACGCCGACGACGTGGCCAAGGAGTTCGTGGACCTGTCTTGCGAGGCGGGCATCAATGTGTTCCGCGTGTTCGACGCGCTCAACGACTACCGCAACTTCGAGACGGTGGTGGAGCGCATCAAGGCCAACGGCGAGCACTTCCAGGGCACCATCTGCTATTCCCTGACCGAGCGCAAGATGGGCGGCCCGGTGTTCAACCTGGAGTACTACCTGGACAAGGCCAAGCAGCTCGAGGCCATGGGCGCGGACAGCATCTGCATCAAGGACATGGCCGGGCTCATTGCGCCTTATGACGCCTACAACCTGGTCAGCGCCCTCAAAAAAGCCACCGACACCCCCATTCACCTGCACAGCCACTACACCAGCGGCATGGCCTGCATGAGCATGCTCAAGGCGGCCGAGGCGGGCGTGGACATCATCGACACCTGCGTGGCGCCTTTTGCCCTGCGCACCAGCCACCCGGCGGTGGAGCCGATCATGGTGGCCCTGGAAGGCACCCCGCGCGACACCGGCCTGGACCTGGGGCTGATGCTCAAGGTGGCCCACGAGTTGGAGAAGGTGGCTCCCAAGTACCGCGACTACTGGATGCCCAACAAGATGTCGCCCATCGACACCGGCGTGCTGGTGCACCAGGTGCCCGGCGGCATGATCTCCAACCTGCAAAGCCAGCTCCGCGATGCCAACGCCCTGGACCGCATCGACGAGGTGTACGAGGAAGTGGCCCACACCCGCGACGAGCTGGGCACCCCTCCCCTGGTGACTCCCACCAGCCAAATCGTGGGCGTGCAGGCGGTCTTGAACGTCTTGTTCGGCAAGTACAAGATGGTGACCAACGAGACCAAGGGCCTGGCCTACGGCCTCTACGGCAAGACCCCCACCAAGGTGGACCCCGAGCTTCGCGCCAAGATCCTCAAGGGCTACAAGTACGGCAAGGACCCCTTTGACGCCCGGCCGGCCGACATCCTGGATCCGGAGATGGACGCGGCCAAGGAGCGGGTAAAGGACATCCCGGACACGGACAAGTTCGACGTGATGACCGCGGCCATCTACGACCAGACCGGCACCGAGTTCGTCAAGATCAAGCACGGGGTCATCCCCCGGCCCCCGGCCATGGAGCCCAAGACCCTGGAGCAGGTCAAGGCCGAGGATGAGGCCCTGGCCAAGTGCAAGAAGGAGCTGCTGGCCAAGTAATCAAGGCCCCGGCTTTGCGAAAAAGCGACACCCGCCGCCCCGGCCATCCGGGGCGGCGGGTTTTTTTGTGTCCCGCTTCGGGTTGGCAAAAGCCTTACAATGGAATCAGGGCTGAGTGCGTATAGCTCCCGGCACTGCCCACAGCGGAATTTCCCGCCTCAACCCAAGGAAGCCCCATGAAAACGAAATACGCGATAACTCTGGCAGCGGCCCTGTTCCTGGCCCTTTCCTGCCTGGCCCCGGCCCTGGCCGCCGGCCGGCCGGACAAGCCTTCGCCTGAAAAGGTTTTGCAAATGCTCCAGGCGGGCAACGCCCGTTTCGTGGCGGGAAAGATGCACCGGATCAACCAGGACCAGGCCCGCATCGAGATGGCCAACGCGGCCGACCAGGGCGAGCACGCCTTTGCCACCATCCTGAGCTGCTCGGACTCGCGGGTGCCGGTGGAGCTTATCTTCGACACCGGCATCATGGACCTGTTCGTGGTGCGGGTGGCGGGCAACGTGGTGCGCACCGATGAGGCCGGCTCCATCGAGTACGGCCTGGCCCATGTGCACACCCCGGTGCTGGTGGTGCTGGGGCACACCCGCTGCGGCGCGGTGACCGCGGTGGCCCAGGAGGTCCAGGGCCACGGCCACGCCCTGGAGCGCAACATCCCGCCCCTGGTGGCGCCCATCGTCCCGGCGGTCAAGGCGGCCATGCAGGCACACCCCTCGGCCAAGGGCGCGGCCATCGTGCCCTATGCCATTGAGCAGAACGTGTGGCAGGCCATCAGCGACCTGTTCGTGATGAGCCCGGCCACCCGCGATCTGGTCAAGGCCAACAAGGTCATGGTGGTGGGGGCCATCTACGACCTGGCCGACGGCAAGGTCCACTGGCTGCCCCAGGATCAGGTGGGGCGGATATTGGCCGCGGCCGAGAAAAACCCCCAGCGGGCCACCGAGGCCATGGCCAAGTAGCCAGGCGGCAATCTGGCGAGACGACCACCGCCGTCCCGGCCAACCGGGGCGGCGTTTTTGTGAATTATCTCCGCTTGTGCCGGGCAGGGGAAATAGGTAGTTTTTAGATAAGCGTTCTCCCCGGCGAGGCGCGGCCAAACCCAACCAAACACCCAGGAGCCGGTTATGCTCGACCAAAAAATGGAGGCCGCCATCAACGGCCAGATCAACGCCGAGATCTATTCGGCCTATCTGTACATGTCCATGGCCACCTGGTTCGACGCCCAGCAGCTCCCGGGCATGTCCCACTGGATGCGGGTGCAGGCCCAGGAGGAATGGTCCCACACCTTCAAGTTCTACAAGTACGTGAACGAGCGCGGCGGACGGGTGACCCTGGGGGCCATCGACGGACCGCCCACCGAGTGGGACTCCCCCCTGGCCGTGTTCGAGGCCGTGGCCGCCCACGAGGCCAAGGTGACCGGGCTGATCAACGGCCTGATGGACCTGGCCCTGGAGATCCGCGACCACGCCAGCAGCAGCTTTTTGCAGTGGTTCATTGACGAGCAGGTGGAGGAGGAGGCCTCGGCCGCGGACATGGTGGGCAAGATGAAGCACGCCGCGACCAATCCGGGCACCATCCTCATGCTGGACAACGAGCTGGCCGCCCGGGTCTTCAATCCACCCGTCTGGCTGAATATCTAAACGCGCCCGAGGAGTCGCCATGCGCCCCCTGCTTTGCCTGTTGGCCTGTCTCTGTCTGCTGGTTTTGCTGAGCGCGCCGGCCGCCCGAGCCGGGGCTCCCATTAGCGAGGCCACCCAGGCCTGCCTGGACTGTCACAACGAGGCCACCCCGGGCATCGTGGCTGACTGGAAACGGGGGCGCATGTCCAGCAAGACCCCGGCCCAGGCCCTCAAGGAGCCGGAGGCGGCCCGCCGGGTGTCGGCCAAAAGCATCCCGGCCAAGCTGATGAAGGTGGCCGTGGGCTGCGCCGAGTGCCACACCCTGAACCCCAAGACCCACGCCGACACCTTTGAGCACGGCGACGCGCAGGTTCACGTGGTGGTGAGTCCCAAGGACTGCGCCACCTGCCACCCCACCGAAGAAAAGCAGTACGGCAAGAACCTCATGGCCCACGCCCGGGGCAACCTCATCAACAACCCGATTTACATGAACCTGGCTGACCAGGTGAACGGGGTGATGAGCGTGAAGGGGCGCAAGGTGGCCATGGCCAAGCCCCACCCGGCCAGCGAGGCCGAGTCGTGTTTGTATTGCCACGGCACCGAGGTGAAGGTGCTGGGCAAGGTGACCCGCGAGGATCCCAACTTTGGAGAAATGAGCTTTCCCAAGCTCTCCGGCTGGCCCAACCGGGGGGTGGGGCGCAAGAACCCGGACAACAGCCTGGGCTCCTGCTCGGCCTGCCACACCCGCCACCAGTTCGCCATCGAGATGGCCCGCTCGCCCTACACCTGCTCCGAGTGCCACAAGGGGCCCGACGTGCCGGTGTACAAGGTCTATCAGGTGTCCAAGCACGGCAACATCTTTTACGCCATGCACAAGCAGTGGGACATGGCCAAGGTGCCCTGGACTCCGGGCAAGGACTTCAGCGCGCCCACCTGCGCGGCCTGCCACGCCAGCCTGCTGGTGGACGCGGCGGGCAACCAGATCGCCGCCCGCAGCCACCAGATGACCGACCGCATCTGGGTGCGCCTGCTGGGCCTGATCTACTCCCACCCCATGCCCAAGGAACCCGAGACCTGGAAGATCAAGAACGCGGGCGGTGTGACCCTGGCCACCACCCTGGGCGGCCAGCCGGCATCCAAGTTCCTCATCGGCCCGGCCGAACAGGCCAAGCGCAAGGCGGCCATGGCCAAGGTCTGCGGCTCCTGCCACAGCCAGGGATGGGTGCAGGGGCAGTTCGCCCGCCTGGAGCAGAGCAACAAGGACGCGGACGCCATGGTGCTGGCCGCCACCCGCCTGATGCAGGAGGCCTGGGACCAGGGCCTGGCCTCGGGCCCGGCCCAGGGCAAGAGCCCGTTCGACGAGTTCATCGAGCGGGTGTGGACCCAGCAGTGGCTCTTTTACGCCAACTCCACCCGCTTCGCCTCGGCCATGATGGGCGCGGACATGGGGGTGTTTGACCAAGGGCGCTGGGAGCTGGGCAAAACCGTGCTTCAGATGCACGACTGGATCAAGATTCGCCAGAAGAAGTAGGCCTGTGATCAATTAAGACCAAAGCGCCTCGCCGGAAATGGCGGGGCGCTTTTGATTGGGCCCAGATAAAAGCAGTTGGGAAAGGATAAATAAGCTGGGGCGCGGGCGGGCCGCTCGGCCGTGCATGTGTGGCAGAGGTGATTGCGCGGCTATGTCAGGCCAGCACCAGGGATGGCAGCCTGGTTGCGACGTGAAAAGCGGGCTTCGGTACAGACCGGCCAAAGTCTAAATCCAGTCTCCGTGGAGCAGGGCCCCTCCCCTCTTCCCTTTTCCCCAACCTCTTCTTTCTTAATTTCTTAATTTTTCTTCCCCTGCCTCACACGCCGCGATCCTTATCCGGCCAGAGCTGCTTGTGCAGGGGCATTTGAAAACGCGCCTCCAGGCGATCGGCCAGCATCCACCCCGCAACCTGGGCCGGGTCCACCGCGCGGTGCACGCAGGAGATGAGCACCTGGGCCCTCTGGGACAGGCCGTGGCGCTCGATGATGGCGCGGGCGTAGTCATAATCCTCGCGCCCGGCCAACACGAACTTAATCTGGTGGTGCTCCCGCAGCAGGCTTAGGTTGGGCCAATGCATGCGCTCGGCCATGCCCGAGGAGGGGCATTTGATGTCCATGATCACATGCACCGCCTCGGGCACCGGCGCGATGCTTATGGCCCCGCTGGTCTCCAACAGCACGGTGTAGCCCTGCTCGCTGAGCCCGGCCATGAGTTCGGGCGCGGCCAGTTGCACCAGGGGCTCGCCGCCGGTTATCTCCACCAGGCCCACCCCGTGGCGCTCCACCTTTTTGGTTATCTCGGGCAGGGACATCATCTCGCCGGGCGCCTTGGCATAGGCGGTGTCGCACCAGGCGCAGTCCAGAGGGCAGCCGGACAGGCGCACGAACACGCAGGGCAGGCCCATGAAGCTGGACTCGCCTTGCAGGCTGTGGAATATTTCGCACACTTCCAAAAGCACGCCGGCCTTCCTTGCTGGGATCTGAGTGCATTGTATATTACCCCCGGGCTCCGCCCAAGGGCCGCGCGCACCACCCCCTTGGCGCGAACGGCTATTTTAAGATAGCATTAGTAGGTAAGAATTATTTTCCGGTTCTCCACGGGGAGGCCGCGCAAGCTGGGGAGCGCTCTTTTGCCCTACCAAGCCATGGACAAGAAATTTTTCAACAAGGGCACCATCGCCCTGGGCCTGCTGGCCATATCCGGTGTCTTCTACGTGGGGTTCTGGCTCTACACCGGCGAGCTGGCCTACATATCCAAATATTTTTATATTCACCTGGCGTTCCTGCCTATCCACGCCCTGGTTTTGGGCCTGATCCTGGACGAACTTATTCAAGCCAGGGAAAAGATCGAGCGCCGCAAGCGGCTGAACATGTTCCTGGGCATTTTCTTCCGCCAGATGGGCCTGGACATCATGCTCAACATGCTCCCCCTGGTGGACAACCGCGACGATTTGGAAGAGCGCCTATTGGTGGACAAGACCTGGAAGGCGCGTCATTTCCGGCTGGCCCGGCGGGACCTGGCCCACTTCAGCCCCAAGATGCGGGCCGATCGGGAGGAGCTGGCCAACCTGCTGGACCTGTTGGCCGGGCGGGAAGAAGACATCATCGCCATGACCCGCAACCCGCTGATGCTGGAGTTCGAAAGTCTGTACCGCTGCCTGCTGGCCCTGTTCCACCTCATCGAGGAAACCCAGTTCCGGGGTCCGGTGGAGGGTCTGGCCGAAGGCGCGGTGAAGCACCTGGCCTCGGACACCGGCAAGGCCCTGACCCGTTTGTCCAGCCTGTGGCTTGCCTATCTGGAGCATCTCAAGGGCGAGCACCCGGTGCTCTTCGGCTTCCAGGTGGGCCTGCACAACACCATCCAGCCGGTGATGCTGGGTGAAGAGACCCGCTCTTCGTAGGGGCCGCCCCCGGGCACAGCATGGACAAGAGCACGGCCAGCCGCACCCAAGGGAACGGCCTCCCGGCCGCAGCCATCAGCGTGATCATCCCCGCGCTTAACGAAGAAAAAACCATCGCCGCCACGGTGGCCTCCGCCCTGGGCGCATCCGGAGCGGAGGTGCTGGTGGTGGACGGCGGCAGCCGCGACGCCACCATGCAGCAGGCCGAGGCGGCCGGGGCCAAGGTGATGCGGGCATCCCGGGGCCGGGCCTCGCAGATGAACGCCGGGGCGGCCCGGGCCCGGGGCGACGTGTTGCTGTTCCTGCACGCGGACACCCGCCTGCCCTTGGGCTGGCAGCGCGAGGTGGCGCGCATCCTGGCCCTGCCCAACGTGGCGGCCGGGGCCTTCGCCTTTCGCCTGGACCACCGCCCGGCCGGGCTGCGCTTCATCGAGCTGAGCGTGGCCGCCCGTTGCCGTTGGGCCGGCCTGCCTTATGGCGACCAGGGCCTGTTCCTGACCCACCGCGTGTTCCAACGGGCCGGCGGATTCCCGAACCTGCCCATCATGGAAGACTGCGAGATGATCCGCCGCTTGCGCGCCCTGGGCCGGGTGGCGCTCTCTCCCGCCCCGGCGGTCACCTCGGCCCGGCGCTGGCAACGCCGGGGCGCCCTGGCCACCACGGGCCTGAACTTTCTGGTGGTGGGCGCCTTCTACCTGGGATTTTCCCCCGCCTTTTTGCGCCGTTTCTACGACCGCCTCTGACCCTCGGCCCCTCCTAAATATCCGCCTGGCTGAATTTTGCTCACAAGCTCCCAAGCGGGGTTGACACTGAGGGGGCGGATGGATACTAATTGTAGTTCAATTGAGGTTTTGCGGGCCCAGTCCGCCAGAATTCAGCGGGCCCAGTCCGCCAAAAAATGGGAGTTAGAATTGGCAAGTCCACGCACCGTTGAGGTGTCGGCTGTTGCCGATGCCGTGGCCCGTCTATGCGGCGAGGCCGATTTATATTTACCCGAGGATGTGCGCCAGGCGTTCACCCGGGCCCAGGCCGAGGAGCCTTCCTTGGTGGGCCAGGAGGTCCTGGGGCGACTTTTGGAAAACGCAGACATAGCCGCCGAAGAGAAGATGCCCATTTGCCAGGATTGCGGCCTGGCGGTGATTTTCATGGACATCGGCCAGGACGCGCACCTGGTGGGGGGCGACCTTATCGAGGCCGTCAACGACGGGGTGCGCCGCGGCTATGAGGAGAACTATTTGCGCAAGAGCGCCTGTCATCCTTTCACCCGGACCAACACCGGCGACAACACCCCGGCGGTGGTCCACACCCAAATCGTCCCCGGCGACAAGGTCCACCTGTGGGTGGTGCCCAAGGGCGGGGGCAGCGAAAACATGTCCAAGGTCTTTTTGCTCACCCCGGCGGTGGGCCTGGCCGGCGTCAAAAAAGCGGTCATGGACACCGTGGAGGCGGCCGGCCCCAACCCCTGCCCCCCCATCATCCTGGGGGTGGCCATTGGCGGCACCTTTGATCACGCGGCGGTTCGCGCCAAGCGCACCCTGCTCCGGGAGCTGGACTCGGTGAACCCCGATCCCGAGGCGGCCGAGCTGGAGCAGGTTCTTTTGGAGGACGTGAACACCCTGGGCATCGGCCCGGCCGGATTGGGCGGGGCCACCACCTGCCTGAAGGTATTTGTGGACATCAAGCCCTGCCACATCGCCAGCCTGCCGGTGGCGGTGAACGTGCAGTGCCACGCCGCCCGCCACAAGGAGGCCGTGCTATGAGCGAACTCATCAAGCTGAATCCGCCTCTGGTGGACCAGGACGTGACCGCCCTGACCGCGGGCGACAAGGTGCTGGTCAGCGGCACCATCTACACCGGCCGCGACGCGGCCCACAAGCGCATCGTGGAGACCCTGGCCGCGGGCGGGGAGCCTCCCTTCCCCCTGCAAGGGGCCGTGATCTTTTACGTGGGCCCCTCGCCGCCCCCTCCTGGCCGGGTCATCGGCGCGGCCGGACCCACCACCAGCTACCGCATGGACGCCTACGCCCCCACCCTCATGGCCGAGGGGCTCAAGGCCATGATCGGCAAGGGCAAGCGCAACCCCGAGGTCAAGCAGGCCATGGCCGATTACAAGGCGGTCTACCTGGCGGCCATCGGCGGGGCGGGAGCCCTCATGGCCCGTTGCATCAAACAGGCCGAGGTCATCGCCTACCCCGAGCTGGGGCCCGAGGCGGTGCGCCGCCTGGTGGTTGAAGACATGCCCCTATTCGTAGTCAACGACGTGCACGGCGGCGACCTGTATGAGCAGGGACGCCAGGCCTACGCGCGCACATAATCCATAACCGCCGCTTCTCCCGGGGGGGGAGCGATACAGCAAGCGAGGCGAGAACAATCATGAGTAGCGTAGACACCGCTATATTCGTTAAACCGCCCAGCCGGGCGAGCGCCTATCTGGACTGGATCCAGATGCTCACCGGGGCCGGCTTGGTTCTTTTTATGTGGAGCCACATGGTTTTGGTGGCCAGCGTGAACATCGGCCCCAACGTGATGAACACCATCGCCTATTTCTTCGAGGCCACCTACATGGCCCAGGTGGGCGGTCCGATCATCGGCATCACCATGATCATCCACTTCATCCTGGCCGCCCGCAAGATTCCCTACACCACCGACGAGCAGGGAGTCATCTGGCGGCACGCCAGGATGCTGCGCCACACCGACACCTGGCTGTGGGTCATCCAGGCGGTGACGGCCATGGTCATCCTGATCATGGGCTCGATCCACATTTGGACCGTGCTGACCGACCTGCCCATCACCGCGGCCAAGAGCGCCATGCGGGTGCAGGGCGGCTTCTGGGGCGTGTTCTACTTGATCCTGCTGCCCTGCGTGGAGCTGCACGTGGGTATCGGCTTCTACCGCATCGCGGTTAAGTGGGGATTCGTAAAGCGGTCCACCCGCAAGGGCTTCCACCGCTTCGAGAACATCTGGACCGGGGTTTTCATCCTCATCGGCTTGATCACCA
Source organism: Desulfarculaceae bacterium (assembly GCA_021737145.1). Classification (GTDB taxonomy): domain Bacteria; phylum Desulfobacterota; class Desulfarculia; order Desulfarculales; family Desulfarculaceae; genus Desulfoferula. The sequence goes on from JAIPEN010000004.1 coordinate 176,497, forward strand.
TCATTCGGCTGTGGACCCTGCCGATTGCGGGCAATTAAGGAGGACACCCCATGGAATACGAAACTTTCTACACTGATCTGCTCTGTGTGGGGGCCGGCCTGGCCGGCGAGCGCGTGGCCATCGAGGCCGCCGCGGCCGGGTTCGACGCCATCCTCCTTAGTTTGGTTCCCGCCCGCCGGTCCCACTCCTGCGCGGCCGAGGGCGGCATGCAGGCGGCCCTGGGCAACTGCGCCATGGGCGAGGGCGACAGCCCGGACGTGCACTTCGCCGACACGGTGAAGGGCTCGGACTGGGGCTGCGACCAGGAATGCGCCCGCATCTTCGCCGACACCGCGCCCATCGCGGTGCGCGAGGCGGCCCACTGGGGCATGCCCTGGAACCGGGTGGTGGCCGGCAAGGCCAAGTACTGGAAAGGCGGCGAGGAGTTCGAGGCCGAGGAAAAGAAGGAAAAGCACGGCCTGATCACCGCCCGCGCCTTTGGCGGCACCGCCAAGTGGCGCACCTGCTACACCGCCGACGGCACGGGCCACACTCTCCTGTACACCCTGGACAACAAGATCACCCAGCTGGGGGTCAGGGTGCACGACCGGGTGGAGGCCATCAGCCTGATCCACGACGGCGAAAACTGCATGGGCTGCGTGGCCCGCGACCTGAAGACCGGCAAGCTGCGGGTCTACCTGGCCAAGGCCACCCTCATCGCCACCGGCGGCTACGGCCGCATCTACTCCGAGACCACCAACACGGTGATCAACGAGGGTGGCGGTCACATCATCGCCCTGGACACCGGCCTGGTGCCTTTCGGCAACCCCGAGGCGGTGCAGTTCCATCCCACCGGCGTGGTGCCCACCAACATCCTGGTGACCGAGGGTTGCCGGGGCGACGGCGGCACCCTGCTGGACGTGGATGAAAAGCGCTTCATGGACAAGTACGAGCCGGCCAAGGCCGAGCTGGCCTCCCGCGACGTGGTGAGCCGCTGGATGATGTACCACATCGCCCAGGGCAAGGGCGTGCCCTCCCCCTACGGCGACCACCTCTGGCTGGACATCCGCCACCTGGGCGAGCAGCACATCACCACCAAGCTCCGCGAAGTCTACGACCTCTGCCGCCACTTCCTGGGGGTCAACCCCATCACCCAGCTCATCCCGGTGCGTCCGGCCCAGCACTATTCCATGGGCGGGGTGCGCACCAACAGCGACGGCGCGGCCTACGGCCTCAAGGGGCTGTTCTCGGCCGGCGAGTCCTCCTGTTGGGACATGCACGGCTTCAACCGCCTGGGCGGCAACTCCCTGGCCGAGACCATCGTGGCCGGCCGCCACGTGGGCATCAAGGTGGCCGAGTTCCTCAAGGGCGCCGAAGTGAGCTTCAGCACCGACCTGGCCGCCTCGGCGGTGGCCGCCGACGCCAACCGCATCGCCCGCCTGGTGCGCGGGGCCGACGGCGAAGAGAACGTCTACGCCATCAAGGACGCCATGCAGCAGGTGATGATGGACAAGGTGGGCATCTTCCGCAACGGCGACGACCTGCAAGCCGCGGTGGACGAGCTCAGGGCCATCTACGCCAAGGCCCTCAAGATCGGCCTGAAGTCCAACGGCATCGGGGCCAACCCCGAGCTGGCCCTGGCGCTCAAGATGCCGGGCATGGTGCGTCTGGCCATCTGCGCGGCCTACGGCGCGTTGATGCGCACCGAGAGCCGAGGCTGCCACGCCCGCGACGACTACCCGGCGCGCAACGACCGCGACTGGCTCAACCGGACCCTGGCCTACTGGAAAGACCTGGAGGCCGATCTGCCCGAGCTTCAGTACGAGCCGTCCACCCAGGTCGTGTACCTGCCGCCGGGCGACCGCGGCTACGGCAAGACCGAGATTATTCCCATGGACGAGCCGAAAGAGGACTAGCCATGAGCAGGAAACTTAAATTCAATATATTCCGGTTCAATCCCGAGGACCCCAACTCGGTCCCCCATACCGACACCTTCACCCTGGAGGAGACCCCCAGCCTCACCTTGTTCATCGCCTTGAACAAGATCCGCGAGGAGCAGGACCCCTCCTTGATGTTCGACTTCGCCTGCCGCATGGCCATCTGCGGCTCCTGCGGCATGGTCATCAACGGCCGGCCCGGCCTGGCCTGCAAGACCCTGACCTCGGAGCTTCCCGACGAGATCACCCTCATGCCCCTGCCGGTGTTCAAGCTGGTGGGCGACCTGGCGGTGGACACGGGCACCTGGTTCCGCGAGACCAACACCAAGATCGAGTCCTGGATCCACTCGGGCCAGGACTTCGACCCCGAGGCCATCGAAGAGCGCATGGAAAACGACCTGGCCAACGCCATCTTCGAGCTGGAGCGCTGCATCGAGTGCGGCTGCTGCGTGGCCTCCTGCGGCACGGCCAACATGCGCCCCGACTTCGTGGGCGCCTTTGCCCTCAACCGCATCGCCCGCTTCATCATGGACCCGCGCGACCAGCGCAGCGACGGCGAGTACTTCGAGGTGGTGGGCAATGACCAGGGCGTGTTCGGCTGCATGGGCCTGCTGGCCTGCGAGGATGTCTGCCCCCGGGAGATCCCCCTGCAGGATCAGCTGGGCATCCTTCGGCGCAAGATGGCCTTCGTAGGCCTGAAGAACCTGTTCAAGCCCAAGAAGCCGGCCCGCGAGCGCCGCTTCTAGGCAACTCTATAGGCATATCCGGGGCCGCCCTCATGGGGCGGCCCCTTTTTTATGGCCCCTCCGCCAGGGCCCGGGGGTTTTGTGTTTGACAGCCTTGGCGGGACTGGTCTAGCCTTGGTAAAGTAAACACCATTGAAACCGGGCGTTTGTGGAGCAACACCAACCTGGGACGCGTAGGGGCGGCAATTGTCCGGACAATCATCCATCAAACTGGTCTTTTCGCCGGAGGTCATCCAGCGCAGGGTCCAGGAACTGGCCGCCCATCTGGCCGAGGACTACGCCGACACCGAACCAGTGGTGCTGGGGGTGCTCAAGGGTTGCTTCATCTTCATGAGCGACTTGGTGCGGCGCTTGAACCTGCCGGTGGAGGTCGACTTCGTGCGCTTGTCGTCCTACGGCGCCTCGGACACCTCCAGCGGCACGGTGGAGATGACCACCCCGCCCAGCATTTCCCTGGAAGGCAGGCCGGTGCTGGTGGTGGAGGACATCGTGGACACCGGGCGCACCTTGTCCTGGCTCCAGCAATACCTGGAGTCTCTGGGCCCCAGTTCAGTGCGCTTCTGCGTGCTGGTGGACAAGGCCGAGCGCCGCGAGTTGGATTTTGACGCGGATTACGTGGGCTTCCACGTGCCCAAGGGTTTTTTGGTGGGCTACGGCCTGGACTATGACGAACGTTACCGTTTTTTGCCGGGGATATACGAGATAACCGGCCAGGAATCCAGTTGATACGCTTATGAAAGTCCATTGCAACACCTGCGGAACCAATTTCAGCCTGGATGAGTCCAAGCTCCCCTCCCAGGGCGCCTGGGTGCGTTGCGGCATCTGCGGCGAGGTGTTCCAGGTGCTCCCGCCCGGCGAGGAGGAGACCCCGCCCCCCGAGCCCCAGGTCCCGGATCAGGAGCCGTTCGAGGGCGAACCAGAGCCGGGCGCGGAGCCGGACCAGCCGCCCGTGCCGGGCGAATTCCCGGAGCCTCCGGAGGAGCCGGCCGAGGACGGCGAGACGATCATCGCCGAGGAGCAGGCCGAGGTTGACCAGCGGGCCGAGGACAGCGAACCGGAGCAGGCCCAGGAGACCGAACCCGAGTGGACGCCGCCCAAGCCGGACCCGGCCCACGGACCGCCCCGGTTGGGCTCCCTCGATCTGAACCAGGTGCAGGGAGCCGAGACCGCCAAGGCCAGGGAACGGGCCGACTTCGGTCTGGAGGAGCGGCCGGTAGAAGCCGAGCGCCCTCCCCGCAGCCCCCTGTTCAAGCTGACCTTCTGGTTGATCGGCCTGCTGCTGTTGGCCATGGTCACCGCCCTGGGCGCGGTGGTGGTGATGGCCCGCCTGGGCGTGGGCCCCGGGGTGGTGGACCAGTTGGCCTCCCTGCCGGGCATGGCCGCCCTGGTGGGCAGGGATGCCGGCATGTCCATGCCGGCCAGCCAGCCGGGGCAGCCTCCACGCATGAGCCTGGTGGAGGTGAAAAACCTCCTGCTGGACAACGAGACCGTGGGTCAGATCTTCGTGATCCAGGGCAAGGTGATCAACAACCACCGGCGACCCCAGCGCTCGGTGCTGGTGCAGGTCACCCTGCGCGACACCATGGGCAAGATGATCAAGCGGGCCAGCTCCTACGCGGGCAGCGTGTTCACCTCCGCGGAGCTGAAGTTCATGAGCCTGGGGGTCATCGAACGGCGTCTGGCCAGCGACCTGGCCCTGGACGGGCGCCCCTACGTGGCCGGGCCCGGCGAGGCCCTGCCCTTCATGATCGTGGTGGCCAACCTACCCAAGGAGGGGCTCCAGTTCACCGCCGAGGTGATAAGCTCCGAGCCCCTGGCCGACAAGCCGGTGCTGCGATAGAGCCCATCAGCCCAGCCCCGGCCGGTCCCGTCAAGCGGGTGTAAGGCATGTTCTCGCGGATTATCCTGGGAATAGCCGGCGGCATCGGGGTGATCGTCATGGGCACCCTGGGCTACCGCTTGCTGGAAAACTACACCTGGCTGGAAGCCCTGTACATGACCGTTATCACCGTGACCACGGTGGGCTTCGGCGAGGTGCGCCCCCTGGGCCCCGAAGGCCGCATCTTCACCATCATCCTCATGCTCACCGGCGTGGGCACCATCTTTTACCTGCTAACCGCCTTCACCCAGTTCGTGGTGGAAGGCAAGCTGAGGCAGGTCATGGGGAGGCGAAGCTTGGAACGCACCATTCGCTCCATCAAGGACCACTACATCGTCTGCGGCTACGGCCGCATCGGCGCCCTGGTCACCGAGATGATCATGGAGTCGGGCCGCGAGGTGGTGGTCATCGACGACAAGGAGGAGGTGACCCGCCGCCTGGAGTCCGAGGGCATCAACTACGTGCTCGGCTCGGCCACCGAGGACGAGAGCCTGCTGGCCGCGGGGGTGGAGCGGGCCAAGGGGCTCATCGCCTCGGTGAGCTCGGACGCGGGCAACGTGTACATCGTCCTGACCGCCAAGGACATGCGCCCCGATCTGTTCATCATCGCCCGGGCCACCGAGCCGGGCAGCGAACGCAAGCTCAAGCACGCCGGGGCCGACAAGGTGGTGAGCCCCTATTTCATCGGGGCGCGGCGCATGGCCCAGACCGTGCTCCGGCCCACGGTGGCCGACTTCATCGACCTGACCTTTCACAGCGCCACGGACCAGCCCCTGCGCATGGAGGAGCTGCCCGTGGGGCCCCAGGCCCCCCTGGCCGGGGTGAGCCTGAAGGACTCGGGCATCCGCCAGAAGCTGGACCTGATCGTCTTGGCCGTTAAAAAGCCCGACGGCACCATGCGCTTCAACCCGCCGGCCGACACGCTGGTGGAGGTGGGAGACACCCTGGTGGCCATGGGCCCGGGCACCTCCATGAGCAAGCTGGGCAAGATCCTCAAGGGCGATTCCGCCTAGCCCCCCTCGGAACAGCCGGGCGTCCGGGGCGCCGGGCGAGGCTCCCACTCTGCTAAAAAAAGGAACGCGCCCACGAACCGGCCATGACCGGCTCAAGGGCGCGCCGCGCCGAGGGGCCCGCGCCTAAAAGGCCGGGCGCCTGGCGGATAAGAGCCTATTCTTCCTTGGGCAGGATGCGCACCTCCACCATGCCCTCCAGGGCCTGGGCGAATTTCTTGGCGTCGTTGTCGTCGCCCACGATGGCGCCGTAGTGCATGGGGATGGCCACCTTGGGCCCGATGGCCTGGGCCGCGCGCACCGCCTCCTCGGAGGTCATTACATAGGTGCCGCTCACCGGCAGCAGGGCCACGTCCACCCGCAGGTGGTCCATCTCCGGGATGTAGTCCGTATCCCCGGCATGGTAGATGCTCACCCCGTCCACGGTGAGGATGAAGCCCAGCCACTCGTTGGCCCGGGGGTGGAACTCCTTGTCCAGGTTGTAGGCGGGCACGGTGTTGACCTTGATCTTGCCCAGCTTGACTTCCTGGCCCGGCACCAGGGCCTTCACCTTGCCGGTGAGCTTGCCCGCGCTGTCGGACTCGGTGAGGATCACCGTGTCCTCGCCCTGGATCTTGGCGACGTCCTCGGGCACGCAGTGGTCGAAGTGGTCGTGACTCACCAAAATCAGCGCGGCCTCGGGCCCCTGTTTTATCTCATAGGGGTCGAAGTAGATGGCCCCTTGGCTGGAGTCCAGGCGAAAGCTGTCGTGCCCCAGCCAGTGCAGGGAGCCCACCACCTTGTCAATGGCGGCTTGGTCGGCCATGATTCCTTCCTCTCTTGAATTTTTTGCGGCGAACGCTCTAATCCGCTGACAGCACCACCCGGTGGTTGACCAGGGACATGGACTTGATGCGCCCGGCCAGGGTCTTCTGCTCGCCGTAAATGGAAACCAGGCGGAGCTTGCCGTCGTCGGTGGGCTCGATCAGGTCCACGTCGGACAGGTAAAGCTCTTCCTCGCCGTTGTTATTGAGCAAATAAGCGGTAGCTTCACACATGGTTCAACATCTCCTTGAGGCGGACCCCCACGATGTGGTCCACCTGATGGGGCAGCGGTTCGCGGATGACGCTGGCCACCTCCACATTTTCCTGGGTGAGGGGCAGCAGAAATTTCCGGGCCTTGCAACTGGCCACCGCGGCGGCCACCTTGGGGGTGATCTCGCCCATCATGGCATTGGCCAGCACGATGCTGATGGGACCGATGATCACGTCGGCGTCCTGGATGCTCCAGATTATGGCGTTTTCGCCGGTAGCCCCCCGGTTGGCGCCAGCCTTCATCATCTGGGCGGTGGCGATGGCGTTGCTGCCCAGGGCCAATGCCTGGACCTTTTCGCCGAACTCCTCTTTGATGCGGCGTATGATGACGCTGCCGATGCCGCCACCCTGTCCGTCGATAACACAGATGCGCAAGGTTGCCTCCTTGATTAAATGAGAATACACTGAGCTACATCCGCTAGCAAGCCTGAGCAAAGGGGTTGTGAATGCACCTAACGGCCGAAGGAGGCAAACAATGACCAGCAGTGGGCTGGGTCTTGTATTGGGGGGATACCTCCTGGGCGCGGTGCCCTTCGGGCTTTTGGTGGCCCGCTTTCTGGGCGGGGTGGACCCCCGCCAGGGGGGGTCGGGCAACATCGGAGCCACCAACGTGTCGCGTCAGGCGGGCAGGGCCGCCGGGGTTCTGACCCTTGTCCTGGACGTGGCCAAGGGAGCGGTGCCCACCGCCCTGGCCCTGGATTTGCTCAACCCGGCCTGGGCCGCGGCCGTTGGCCTGGCCGCGTTCGTGGGCCACTGCTGGCCGGTCTATCTGCGCTTCAAGGGGGGCAAGGGGGTGGCCACCTTCCTGGGGGCCCTGTTGGGCATGGCGCCCTGGGCGGCCCTGGCCTCGGGCCTGGTGCTCATCCTGGTGGCCATAATCAGCCGGCACATGTCCCTGGGCTCCATGGCGGGCGGGGTCAGCTCAGTGTTCTGGCTGTGGCTGCTGGGAGCGCCGGTGGCCTTCATGGCCTGCGCCTCGCTTATGAGCCTGATGATCATCTACAAGCACCGCACCAACATCACCCGCCTCAAGGCCGGGGAAGAGCACGGCTGGCGCTGAGCTTCCGGGGTTAGAGCCGGTTTTTGCGGCGGGCCTTCTTGCGCTTGGCCTTGGGCAGGCGCTTGGAAGGCCCCTTCTTCTTGGTGCTGAAGTCCCAGCCCTGATCCTCGTCCCCGCCCATGCCCGCGCCGCCCATGACCACCTCCAGCAGGCGGTCGCCGAACTCCTCGGAGGAGAGCACCACCGCGCCGTGCACCCGGCAGCGGCCGGCCAGCTCCCGGTCACTGGTCACCACGGTGAGGCCGCCCCCGTCCTGGGCAGCGATGGCGGCGATCACGTCGTCGGCCGAGCGGCCGACCCCGGAGAACTTCACCGGCACCCCGGCCGCCCGGGTGTCCTTGCCTCCGGGCTCCAGGCCGCCGTCGAACACCACCGATATCTTGTGGGAGCGTTTTTTGCGGTACAGGCGCAGGGCCTCGATCAGGGCCTCGCGGCCCTGGCCCCGGTCCGAGGCAAAGGCCAGCTCGGGCACGGTGTGGATGAGGTTGTAGCCGTCTATGACCAGACGCATGAGGTTAGCTGGAGAGCAGCTCTAGCAGGCGTTCCAGCTCCTTGCCGGATGAGAAGCGGATGGTGATGGAGCCCTTTTTGCCCTTGCGCTTAATCTCCACCGGCGCGCCCAGGCGGTAGCGCAGGTTTTCGGCCAGGCTGCCCAAGTGCACCTCTTCCTGGCTGGGCGGCTTGGGCGGGGTGGGCGCGGAGCTCATCTTCTTGACCAGGGCCTCGGCCGCGCGCACCGACAGTCCCTTGGACACGATCTCGTCGCGGGCCACGCGCATGGCCTGCTCGTTGCCCAACGACAGCAGGGCCCGGGCATGCCCCGCGCTCATCAGGCCGGTGGCCAGGTCCTTTTGCATTTCGGCCGGCAGCTTTAAAAGGCGCAGGCTGTTGGCCACGGTGGAGCGGTCCCGGCCCACGCCAGAGGCGATGTCCTCCTGGCTCAGCTCGAACTCGGCAGCCAGGCGGCGGTAGGCATGGGCTTCTTCCAGGGGATTCAGGTCCTCGCGCTGCAGGTTCTCCAACAGGGCCAGCAAAAGCGCCTGCTGATCCGTGGCCCGGCGCACCACCACCGGCACCGCCAGGAGGCCGGCCATCTGGCTGGCCCTGAGGCGGCGCTCGCCGGCGATGACCTGATAGCCGCCGTCAACCGGCCGCACCACCAGCGGCTGCAACACCCCGTGTTCGGCGATGGAGTCGGCCAGGGCCTTCAGAGCGTCCTTGTCGAACAGGCGGCGCGGCTGGAAGGGGTTGGGCTCCAGGCGCTCCAGGGGCAGTTCCACCACCCGCTCGCCGGGTCCCGGCTCGTTGGCCAGGCCGCCGTCGGGATAATCGTCGTCGCCCAGCAGGGCGGCCAGACCCCGGCCCAGGGCCGGAGCCTTGCGCCGCTGGGGCTTTTTCTTTTCCTCGAAATTGTCGCTCATGCCGCCCTGCCCTCGGCCGGCGCGCCGCTGTTGCCCCGAGGCCCGGCCATGACCTCTTGGGCCAGTTGCTCATAACTCTGGGCCCCGGCGCAGCGGGGATCGTATAGCAGCACCGGCAGGCCGTGGCTGGGCGCTTCCGACAGCCGCACGTTGCGCGGCACCACCGTGTCGTAAACCATATCCTTGAAATGCCCCCGCACGTCCTCGCTCACCTGATGTGAGAGGTTGTTGCGCTGATCGAACATGGTCAGCAGGATGCCCTCCAGGCGCATGGCCGGGTTGAGGGTGCGCCGCACCCGGGCAATGGTGTGCAGGAGCTGGGTGAGCCCTTCCAGGGCGTAATACTCGGTTTGCAGGGGCACCAGGACCCCCTGGCAGGCGGTGAGCGCGTTGAGGGTCAACAGGCCCAGGGAGGGGGGGCAATCCAAGAGGATGAAACGGTAGCGCCCGGCCAGGGAGGCCAGGGCCTCGCCCAAAAGGCGCTCGCGGCCGGCCCGCCCGGCCAGCTCCACCTCGGCCCCGAAAAGGTTCACGTCAGAACCCAGGAGGTGCAGGTGCTCCAGGTCAGTGGGGCGGACCGCCTGGTCGGCCGTGGCCTGGCCGATCATCACGTGATACAGGGTGGCGTTCTCGGGCTGGATCTCCACGCCCAATCCGCTGGTGGCGTTGCCCTGGGGGTCGCAGTCCACCAGCAGGGTGGGCTGGCCTTCCATGGCCAGGCTGGCGGCCAGATTGACCGCCGTGGTGGTCTTGCCCACCCCGCCCTTCTGATTGGCAATGGTAATGATCCGGCCCATGACCTACCACGTTAGCTGGCTCGCGCCTGTGTATCAAGCCCCAATACGGTGGCTTCCTCCCGGCGGGGCCAGAGGCCCCGCCTCACGGCCCGGCTAGCGCTTGCGGCGCTTCTTGCCGGACTTCTTGCCCTTGCGCTTGCGCGCGCTGGCCTGCTTGGCCGGGCTCACCGGTATGGCCGGAACCGGCTCGGGCGTGGGCTCGGGCCGGGGCTGGGCCGCGGGCCGGGAAGCCCGCCGGGTGAATACGGAGTCTCCTTCGGGCAGCAGCAGCAGAATGGGGCTGGCCACGAAGATGGAGGAGTAGGTGCCCACCACCACGCCCACCAGCAGGGCCAGGGCGAAGTCCTGGATCACCCCGCCGCCCAGGATGTAGAGGCTGCCCAGCACCACCAGGGTGGTGCTCGAAGTCAGGATGGTGCGGCTCAAGGTCTGGTTGACCGAGGAGTTGATCACCTCTCCCAGCTCCAGCTTGCCCGCCCGCTTGAGGTTCTCGCGGATGCGGTCGTAGACGATGATGGTGTCGTTGAGCGAGTAACCGATGATGGTCAGCAGGGCGGCCACCGTGGCCAGGGTGAATTCCTTGTCCAGCAGGCTGAACACGCCCACGGTGATGGCCACGTCGTGGATCAGGGCCACGATGGCCCCCAAGGCGTAGCGCAGCTTCAGAAGCCAGCAAAGACCCACCGTGACCACCAGCGAGGTCAAGATGAGCCAGACCGTGCCGCCTCCCGGCTGGCCTCCCGCCGCGCTTATGAGGGTCTGCACCAGCAGGGTGGCCCCCACCAGCACCGCGGCCATGACCGCGGCCAACCCCCACTTCTGCTCAAAACGGCCGGAGATGTACACCACGATCAACAGGATGGCGTAGAAGATGGCCAGCAGGGCCTTTTCGCGCAAGTCGGCCCCCACCTTGGGGCCCACCATCTCCACCCGGCGCACCTCCACCTTGCCCTTGCCATAAGTGGCGGACAGGGTTTCGCGCACCCGGTCGGAAAGGCCTTGCAGCTTGAGGCCTTGGTTCTCGTCGCGGACGAGGAACTCCTTGCGTCCCTCCCCTCCGAAGCTCTGCACCAGGGCCTGGCCCATGCCGATGGGCTCCAGGGCCTTTTTGATGGACGCCGCGTCGGTGGATTCGGTGAAGCGGACCTGCACCAGGATGCCGCCGGCGAAATCGATGCCCAGGTTGGGGCCGCCTTGCACGAACAGGCTCACCACCGTGGCCAAAATAAGCAGGCCGCTGAGGATGAACGCCTTGAAGCGCTGCCCAACGAAATTGATATTTACATCCGGTTTTATGAATTGCATGGGTGCTCCGGGTTGGGCAAACCTAGATCAGAAGCCGCTTGGGCCTGAACTGGTGCAGATAAAGATCGAACAACAGCCGGGTGAAGGTGATGGCCGTGAACAGGGAGCTGGCGATACCTATGGACAGGGTCACCGCGAAGCCCCTGATGGGCCCGGTCCCGAACTGGAACAGCACCAGGGCGGCGATCAAGGTGGTTATGTTGGCGTCCAGAATGGTCAGGGTGGCCTTGCCGTAGCCGGCCTCCACCGCCGCGTAGGGCGTCTTGCCCAGCCTGAGCTCTTCGCGCACCCTCTCGAAGATCAGCACGTTGGCGTCCACCGCCATGCCGATGGTCAGGATGATGCCCGCGATGCCCGGCAGGGTCAGGGTGGCCTGGAAAGCGGCCAGGGCGGCGGTGATGAGCACCAGGTTCAACAGCAGGGCCAGGTTGGCGATCACCCCGGCCAGGCGGTAGTAGATCAGGATGAACAGGACCACCAGCACGAAGCCGACCGCCATGGAGGTGATGCCCTGGTCGATGGAGTCGCGGCCCAGGCTGGGGCCCACGGTCCTTTCTTCCAGGATGCGCACCGGGGCCGGCAGGGCGCCGGAGCGCAGCACCACCGCCAGGTCGCGGGCCTCTTCCATGGAGAAGTCGCCGGTGATGCGCGCCTCGCCGCCGGTGATGGCTTCCTGGATCACCGGGGCGGACTGCACCTTGCCGTCCAACACGATGGCCAGGCGCTTTTTCACATTGCGGCTGGTCACGTCCGCGAACTGGCGGGCGCCGCGGCTGTCAAAGGCGATGGAAACATAGGGCTCGCTGTACTGCGAGTCGATCTGCACCCGGGCGTCGGTGATGTTGGCTCCGGTCATGGCCACCCTGCGGCGCACCACGATGGGCTCCTTGCTCACCCGGCCCGAGGCCCGGTCGCGGCGGTAGAGATATAGCAGCTCGTCGCCCGGCGGCAGAGCGCTCTTGCTCACCGAGGAGGGATTCACCGAATCGTCCACCAGCTTGAACTCCAGCTGGGCGGTCTTGCCGATTAGGGCCACCGCCCGCTGGGGATCCTTGATGCCGGGGAGCTGAATCAAGATACGGCCGTCGGCCTGGGGCAAAATCTCCGGCTCGCTGACCCCGAACTGGTCCACCCGGTTGCGGATGGTTTCCAGAGCCTGAGTGGAGGCCTGCTCGGCGATGTGCTTGACCGCCGCGGCGCTCAGCTTCATGGTCAGGGCGATCTTGCCGTCGTTCAGGGTGCGGGCCGAGGCCACGCTGTAATCCGGGTAGCCCTGCTTGATCAGATCCTCCAGCTTGGCCCGGTCGTTTTCATGCAACAGGGTCACGCTGATCTGGTTGCCGGGCTCGGCCTGGGGCCGGATGGCGCGTATCTTTTCCTCGCGCATCCTTCGGATGAGCTCCTGGCTGGTGCGCTCCACCGAGGCTTCCACCGCCTTGGCGGTCTCCACCTCCAGGATCAGGTGCATGCCTCCCTGCAGGTCCAGGCCCAGATGAATCTTGTCGCTGGGCAGATAGCTGGTCCACCAGCTGGGCATCTTGCCGCCCATGGTGGGCACCAAATACAACAGAGCCAGGATGATGACCACCCCCACCAGGATGGCTTTCATGGCGAAGTTCTTAGACAAGGTCCGCTCCTAACGAATGGGCTCCCCGCGCCCGGCGGACGCCGGCGCGGGGATATCAACAATGAACTGGCCGCTACTTCTTGGGCGGCGGAGGCGGAGGGGTGTCGCCGCCGGCCACGCCGGCCACGTGCCCCCGGCTGACCTTGATGCGCACCTGGGGAGCGATCTCGATGGTCAGGGTGGTGTCGTCCAGGCCGGTGATGCGCCCGTAGATGCCGCCGTTGGTCAGCACCTTGTCGCCCTTGCGCAGGTTGGCCAGCAGCTCCTTATGAGCCTTGGCTTTTTTCTGCTGGGGCCGGATGAGCAGGAAGTAGAAGATCACGAACATCAGGACCAGCATGGGGATGGGGCCGGAAAGCAGGCCGCCCAGTCCGCCGCCGCCATCTTCGCCGCCCTTAGAGGCCCCGGTCATGGCCCAGGCAACACCGGTGTTCAACCAGTCAAACATCATTTCCTCCCTAGGTTAAGGCTGCCCGCGCCTGGCCGGTGGGCTCCAGGCCCGCCAGAATTTCGCGAGCATAGCTTTGGTATCTGTTTTCGGCGATGGCCTTCCTGAGGCCGGCCATCAGCTTCAAAATGTAGTGCAGATTGTGGATGGTGTTCAAGCGGTAAGCCAACAGCTCGCGCGCGTTGAACAAATGCCGCAGATAGGCCCGGCTGTAGCGCCGGCAGGTCAGGCATTGGCAGCTTTCCTCCACCGGGGCGGGGTCGTCCTTGAAGCGGCTGTTTTTCAAATTCAGGCGTCCCCGGGCCGTGAGCAAGGTGCCGGTGCGGGCCATGCGGGTGGGCAGCACGCAGTCGAACAAGTCCACCCCCAGGCCCACGCAGCGCACCAGGTCGGCCGGCTCCCCCACTCCCATGAGGTACACCGGTTTATGGGCCGGAAGCTGGGGCACGGTCTGAGCGATCACCTCCATCATCTGCTCCTTGGGCTCGCCCACGCTCAGGCCTCCCAAGGCATAGCCGTCCAAGTCCAGAGAGCCAAGCAACTCCACGGATAGGCTACGCAGGTCACTATACACCCCACCCTGCACAATGCCCAGCAGTGCGCCGCCCTTTTCGCTCCGCGCGTCCAGGGCGCGCCGGGCCCAGCGGGCGTCGCGCTTGAGCGACTGCTCCAGATATTCGCGCGGCGAACCCGGCGGGGGGCACTCGTCGAGCATCATCATCAGGTCCGAGCCCAGGCCCTCCTGGGCCTCGATCGCCGTCTCCGGGGTCAGGCGCAGCAGGTCCCCGTCCAGATGGGAGCGGAAGCTCACCCCGTCTTCGTCCAGGCGGCGCAGCCCGCTGAGGGAAAAAACCTGGAACCCGCCGCTGTCGGTGAGGATGGGGCCGGGCCAGTCCATGAAGCCGTGCAGCCCGCCCAGGGCGCGCACCGTGTCCACTCCGGGCCGGATCATAAGATGATAGGTGTTGCCCAGGATCATGTCCGCGCCCAGGGCCGAGACCTCCTCGGGCAACAGGCCCTTGACCGTGCCCTGGGTGCCCACGGGCATGAAGGCGGGCAGGCGCACCTGCCCCCGCCGGGTGCCCAGGCTCCCGGTGCGGGCTTGGCCGTCGGTGGCGGTTATGTCCAGGCTCAGGCGGCTCATCTCACACCACCAGCATGGCGTCGCCGTAGCTGTAGAAGCGGTAGCCCCGCTCAATGGCCGAGGCATAGGCGCGCAGCACCCGCTCGCGCCCGGCCAGGGCGGCCACCAGCATGATCAGGGTGGTGCGGGGCAGATGGAAATTGGTGAGGATGCCGTCGGCCGCGCGGAACCGGTGGCCCGGCGCGATGAACAGGTCGCACCAGCCCTCGCCCGCCTGGGGCACCCCTCCCGGCCCGGCCTTGAACTCCAGGGCCCTGAGGCTGGTGGTGCCCACCGCGATGACCCTGCCTCCCCGGGCTTTGGCCTCGGCCACCGCCTGGCTGGCCTCGGGGGGCACGCGCACCCATTCGGCGTGCAGGCGTCCGGCGGCCAGGTCGGCCGGATCGGGCTCGGCAAAGGTGCCGTAGCCCACGTGCAGGGTGAGGCGGGTGTGCTCCACGCCCCGGCGCTCCAGGGCGGCCAGCAGCTCCCGGCTCAGGTGCAGGCCGGCGGTGGGCGCGGCCACCGCCCCGGCGTGGGCGGCATAGACGGTCTGATAGCGGTCCCGGTCTCCGGTGTCCGGTCCCTGGGGCCGCTTTATGTAAGGCGGCAGGGGGGTGGCCCCCCGTCCGGCGGCCAGCTCCAGGGCCGGGGCGGGAAACTCCACCAGGGCCTTGCCCCGCTCCCCGCGCTCCAGCACCTTCAGCTCCACCTCGGGCTCGCCGGGCAAAAGCAGCCGCGCCCCCTGCTTGACCGGCCGGTGGGAGCGCAGCAGGCACTGGTGCAGCTCGCGTCCGCCCGCTCGGCGGCGCTGGGGTTGGGCCGGGGATAATAGGAGCAGCTCCACCCGTCCGCCGGTGGGCTTGAGGGCGCTCAGGCGGGCGGGCACCACCTGGGTGTCGTTGAGCACCAGCAGGTCACCCTCCCGCAGCAACCGGGGCAGCCAGGCCACCTTGTGGTGGCCCAGCTCGCCGCCCTGCCGGGTTAGGGTCATCAGGCGCGCCTGCACCCGGCGGCGGGCCGGGCTCTGGGCGATCATCTCCGGCGGCAGATGATAATCATAAGCTGCCGGGTCCGAGGCGGGGCCTGGATATGGACGGCTGGTCTGGGGCATGGTTCCCGTGGAACGCTCTCAATAAGTTCACCGGGTCTTTCCCGGACAATTCAACGGCTTACCCCGCCTAATCCCGCGCGGGCGCGGCCGAGGTTAGAACTATGCATGATATTCTGCCCTCTGGGGGTTGTCAAGCGGGGCCGGCCGGGGCAACTGCTTGATTCCCGTGGGAATGAGGGTTTTCCCTTGACAGAGGAGCACCCGCCAAACAACCATAGGCAGGTAATTTCGTCCCGCCCAGCCGGGCGCCCCATTTCACACCTTAACCGGAGTGGGCAGATGTCCATATACGTCAAGTGCAAGACCGAGGATTGCGACAACGAGATCCTGGCCCCGGAGTACGCTCAGACTCCCATGGAGAAGCTCGAAGACGCCCTGCACAAGAAGAACTACTACCTGTGCCCCAAGTGTGGGAAGGTGAATCCCTATCTCACGGAAGATCACTTCGAGAAGTAGGCGTCTGAAACAGCCGGATGCACGGGGTGGGTCTTTTGCGGCCCGCCCCGCGCCCGTTGCGGGCTCAGGGCTGGCGCTTGTCTACGCTGCCCACCGCCTTGACCCCCAGCATCACCAGCAGGCGCAGGAACTCGATCACGAACAGGCCGGCCACCACCAGGGCCACCACCGACAGCAAGCGAGGCAGGAAGTTTTCCCAGTCCCACTGGGTGCCTGAAAACACACCCTCTTCCTCGAAGAGCCAGTTCAACAGAGAGTAGCCCCCGCGCGTCCTGGGACGCCGGTTCTCCCTTTCCAGCAGGCCCACCGCCTCGCCCTTGACCTGACCGGGGAACAGCAAACGCATGAGCACCGGAATGCCGGGCTCGGGCAGCCGGGTGGCCTGGGAGATGCGGCTGCGCTCGGTGGGGGTTCTGGTGCGCCTCACCCGGCTGTGGCTCAGGTCGCCATAGACCATGTAGAGCTGGGCCGAGAGCACCGGCAAGACGGTTAGGGGATCCCGCTCGAAATTGACCAGCTCCAGCCAGTGCTCGTCGCGGATAAGCTCGGCAGAGAGCAAGGGCAGTTCGTCAACGTCCAGGTAGACGTCCCAGCCCATGCCCCGCTGGGGGGGAGGATCGCTGAAGTCATCGATCCTGACGGAGCGGTAATTGGTGTCTTCCTTGACCAGCCAGGGGGTGCCGAAGGGGTAGGACCAGGCGAAGGACGCCATCCCCACTGCGACAAGCAAGGTCAGGAGCACCGCCGGAATCAGGCGAAACTTCAAGCTGTTCCCCTCCAATATAGCAGCGCGGACCCAGCGCCCTTATTTACCTAATATATCATTTCGGCCCAATCAAACCAATAGGGAGCCCCCGGGGATTGCGCGGGAAGACCGCCGACTTGACACGGCCCCTCCCATGGCTTAGCGTGCCACAAGCGGCAACTTCCGGCGGGAGGACACGGTGGCCCAGATGATGCGCGACTTTGATTGGCGTCAGCCCTCCACCTTTTTGCCGGTGGTCATGGCCGCGGCATTCCGCCCCCGGCAGTTTTTCAAACAGATGCATAACCGGGGGGACATCCTCAGCCCCCTCATCTTCCTGCTCATGGTGCACCTGACCACCTGGGCCGGCACCATGCTGGCCGCGGTGGTGCTCCAGGGAGCGCCCGCCGTGGCCGTGGCCGCCGGGCTGCTGCAAAACCTGCTCAAGGTATTGATTTTCGCGATTTTCTTTTACACCATCGGTCACCACGTAATGCGCAACCCCTACCCGCTCAGCGGTTTCCTGCGCATCTACGCCTATGCCAGCGGCATCTGGATCGTCACCGCCCTGGCCCCTTTCCTGCCCCTGAGCTTAAGCATGCCCCTGACGGCCATCCTGGCCTTTTACGTGCTCTTTCTGCTTTTCGCCGGGCTCCGGGACGCGGCCGAGATGTCCACTCCCCTGGCCGCGGGAGTGCTGGTCCTGGCGGTGGTGGGCATGGTGCTGCTGATGTACCTGATCACCCCGGCCCAGGTGGCCGGGCCTATTGCTGGGGGAAGCGTTCCCGGATCGCCCGCTCCAGGCGGGGCCGGTAGATAAGATCAAAAGTTGCCATTTTGTCGGGAAAGAGTCTCTCGGCCAGTCGGCGCACCCGCTGGGCCAGGGCCAGGGCCTGCCCGTGCTCCATGACCCGGCTCCGGACGATGGCGTCCAAGGCCCCGTCCACCGCCTTGGCCAAGAGCTTGGCCCGCATCTTTTCGGCCGCCGCCGCTGTAGCACCTAGTCGCATGATGTAATAAGATAGCAGCATTCAACACCATTGTCGCGGGAGTTCAAGTTGAACAAGGCGGGTTGGCTCAAATGGGCCGTGGCGTTCGTGGTGGCGGCGGCTTTGGCCGCCGGGGCCTGGTACTACTGGCCCCGCGCCGAAAAGGGCCCCCAGATCCAGGGCAAACCCTTTCAGGTGAAACAGGGCCGCATCCGCCGCCTGGTGGTGTCCACCGGCACGGTCAAGCCCCAGGTGGGCGCCGAGGTCAAGGTCGGCGCCCGGGTCAGTGGCCGGGTGGAAAAGCTGTTGGTCAGCATCGGCCAGGAGGTCAAGGCCGGCCAGGTGGTGGCCGTGTTGGAGCACGAAGACCTGAAGGCCAAGCTGCAGCAGGCCCAGGCCGAGCTGAGCTCCTCCCAGGCCAAGCTGGACCGCATCAAGACCACCGGCCCCCGGGAAGTGGCCCGGGCCGAGGCCGAGTTAGCCGAGGCCAAGGCCACCATGGTGCTCACCTCCCTGGACCTCAAGCGCCAGGAAAAGATGCGCTCCGGCGACCTGGTGGCCCAGGACGCCCTGGACCGGTCACGGGAGCGCTTCCAGGTGGCCACCGCCCGTCTGTCCGCGGCCGATGCCAAGCTCCTCCAGATGAAAAGCGCCTTTGAGCAGGACCTCAAGGTGGCCCGGGCCGACCTGGCCGCCTCCCGGGCCCGGGTGGTCACCGCCCGGGTGAGCCTGGACTACGCCACGGTCAGCGCGCCCATCAGCGGGGTGGTCTCCAGCGTGAGCACCCAGGAGGGCGAGACCGTGGCCGCCAGCCTGAGCGCGCCCACCTTCATCAACATCGTGGACCTCGACCGCCTACAGGTGGACGACTTCGTGGACGAGACCGACATCGGCAAGGTCAAGGTGGGGCAAAAGGCCTTCTTCACGGTGGACGCCTATCCCAACAAGAAGTTCATGGGCGAGGTGGAGTCGGTGCAGCCCTCGGCCAAGATCGTGGACGACGTGGTCTACTACCCGGTGACCATCAAGATCCTGGGCGACTACCAGGGTATGCTCAAGCCGGAGATGACCGCCACGGTGAGCATCATCACCGGGGTGCGCAAGGACGTGGCCCTGGTGCCCCTGTCCGCGGTGCGGCGCAAGGCCGGCAAGAGCATGGTCTATCTGCAAAAGGACGGCCAGGTGACGCCCACGCCGGTGGAGCTGGGCTGGAGCGAGCACGTGCTGGTGCAGGTGGTCTCCGGGGTGGAGCCGGGCCAGACCGTGATTTTGCCCAGAGGCAGCGCCCCGGTTACGGGCAAGCGCTCCGGGCACTGAGGCGGGCCATGATCCGCCTGAAGCAAATCACCAAGACCTACCACCGGGGCAAGGTGGACACCGAGGTGCTCCTGGGCATCGACCTGCACGTCAAGGCGGGCGAGTTCCTGGGCATCATGGGCCCCTCCGGCTCGGGCAAGTCCACCCTGCTGCACATCCTGGGCCTGTTGGACCGCCCCTCGGACGGCTCTTATCTTTTGGACGGCTCCGAGGTGGCCGACCTGAACGACGACGAGCTGGCCCGCCTGCGCAACGCCAAGCTGGGTTTCGTGTTCCAGGCCTTCCACCTGCTGCCCAAGGCCACCGCCCTGGACAACGTGCTGCTTCCCTTCACCTATGCCGGACGCTACCCCAAGGACGCCGTGGCCAAGGCCGAGAAGGCCCTGGAGCGGGTGGGGCTGGGCCACCGCCTGACCCACCGCCCCGGCGAGATGAGCGGCGGGGAGTGCCAGCGGGTGGCCGTGGCCCGGGCCCTGGTCAACGACCCGGAGGTGATCTTCGCCGACGAGCCCACCGGCAACCTGGACCAGCGCTCCTCCCTGGAGGTGATGGCCCTGTTGCAGGGGCTCAACCAGGAGGGCCGCACCATCGTGCTGGTCACCCACGACTCCTCGGTGGGCTGCATGTGCGGCCGCATGCTGCGCCTGATCTACGGCAAGGTGGCCAGCGATGAGCCGGTGGAAAATCCGGTGCGGGCCCAGGAGCAAATCGGTTTGGAAGCCGGAGGGGCGGATTGATTCTCCCCTACCGGCTGCTCAAGGCGGCCCTGGGTTCTCTCTGGGCCTTCCGCTCCTATGCCGCCCTGATGATGATCGGCCTGGTCATCGGCATCGCCTCGCTCACCGTGATCCACGAGATCGGCGAGGGGGCCCAGAAAATGGTGGGCGACCGCATGGCCTCCATGGGCTTCGGAGCCAACGCCTTTTACATCTCCGCCGGCGGTGGCAAGTTGGGGGTGCGCCACGGCATGAAGCGCACCATGACCCTCACCCCGGAGGACGCCGAGGCCATCGGCCGCCTGGACGGGGTGGATCAGGTGGTGCCCCACAAGAACGTGGCCCGCACCCAGATCTCGGCCGGAGGGCGCCACACCAACACCAGGGTGCGGGGCACCCCGCCCGGCTGGGCCGCGGCCCGCAATTGGACCGTGCAGCAGGGCCGCTTCGTGAACCTTCGGGACCTGGTGACCTTCAACCGGGTGGCGGTCTTGGGCACCACCGTGGCGCGCGAGCTCTTCGGCGGGGCCATCCCGGTGGGCAAGCGCGTCCGCATCGGCCGCACTCCCTTCACCGTGGTGGGGGTGATGGATTCCAAGGGCTCCTTCGGCCACCGCGACCGGGACGATTTCGTGATCGTGCCCTTCACCACCGCCACCAAGCGCCTGGCCCGCGACGACAAGCTCAACGGCATGCGGGTCATGCTGGTCAGCAGCGACCGGGTGGGGGAAATCAAGGCGGAAGTCACCGACGTGTTGCGTGAGCGGCACAACCTGGCCCCCGGGGTGCCGGAAGACTTTTTGATCATCACCCCCGATGAGCTGATGCAGTTCATCACCCGCCAGAGCCGCTCCCTGGTGGCCATGCTCACCTTTATCAGCGCGGTGAGCCTGTTCGTCTCCGGAGTGGTGATCATGAACATCATGCTGGTGGCGGTCAGCGAGCGCTCCTATGAGATCGGGGTGCGCCGGGCGGTGGGAGCCCGGCGGCGCGACATCATGTACCAGGTGCTCATGGAATCGCTGATCGTGGCCGCGGCCGGGGGGCTCTGCGGCCTGGGCCTGGGAGTGCTGCTTTCCTACCTGGCCACCATCCTGCTCAACATCCCCACCGCCTTCAGCCCCATGGGCTTTGCCTGGGCCCTGGGCTTCAGCGCGGGGGTGGGTCTGTTGTTCGGCCTGGCCCCGGCCCGCAAGGCCGCCCTGCTGCACCCGGTGGAGGCGCTGCGATGAACTGGCAGCGCTTGCAACGCCTGTTGACCGCCGCCTGGACCGGCATCAAGGAGCACCGCCTGCGGGCATGCCTGGCCGCCGGCGGCCTGTTGGTGGGGGTGGCCGCGGTGGTGGTCATGGTGGCGGTGGGCCAGGGAACCCGCAACCAGGTGCTGGAACGCATCACCGCCATGGGCACCAACATCATCACGGTGCGCTCGGCCAAGCGGGCGGCCACCGGCCTGCGCTCGCGCACCACCGCCCAGATGCAGGCCCTGGAGCCCTCCGACGCCGAGGCCCTGGCCCGCCTGGAGGGAGCCGAGGCGGCGGTGCCCCTGGAGATGCGCCTGATGCGCATGTCCGGGCCCGAGGGCACCACCGACGCCCTGGCCCTGGCCGCTCCGCCGTCCATCTTCGCCTTTGAGAACCACGAGCTGGCCGAGGGGCGCTTTTTCAACCAGCGGGAGAACCGGGCCCGGCGCCGGGTGGCGGTCATCGGGCCGTCCCTGCGCCGGAACCTTGCCGGCGACCAGAACCTGGTGGGGCACACAATCGAGGTGAAAAAGCAGCCGTTCGTGGTGGTGGGCGAGCTAAAGGCCAAGGGAGTGGACGCCAACGGCAACGATCTGGACGAGCGGCTCTACATCCCCCTGAAGACCGCCCAGGCGCGGCTCATGGGAGGCACCCGCTACGTGGGGCTGTTGCTGGTGCGGGCCGAAAACGAACAAGCCATGGAAGCCCTGGCCGAGGACACCGCCCGCCTGCTGCGGCAGCGCCACGGGCTCAAGCCAGGCCAACCCGACGTCTTCCGCATCCACACCCAGTTGGAGACCATTCAGCGCCGGGAGGAGTCCAACCAGATTTTCTCCTCCACCATCACCGGGGTGGCCGCGGTGAGCCTGCTGGTGGCCGGGGTGGGCATCATGGCGGTGATGCTCATCGCGGTAAAGGAGCGCACCACCGAGATCGGCCTGCGCCGGGCGGTGGGGGCCCGGCGGCGGGACATCATGCTGCAATTCATGGCCGAGGCCCTGATGCTGGGCCTGGCCGGGGGCGGAGGCGGGGCCCTGTTGGGCCTGGGCGCGGCCTGGGCGGTGCGCGCCTTCGGGCCCCTGGAGTTCGTCATGCCCTGGCAAGCGGCCCTGGGCGCGGCCCTGCTGGCCATGCTCATCAGCCTGGGCTTCGGCCTGGCTCCGGCCCGGCGCGCGGCCGGGCTCACCCCGGTGGACGCGTTGCGCTCATAAAACCGCGCCAGCCGATCCCGGCGGACGCGGCTAAACCTGACAAGCCGATCTTTTAGCAAAAAAGCGGGGGGAACCCCTGCGCCGGCCCTACTCCTCGAAACCGGAGCCGCAGTAGGGGCAGAACTTGAAGCCGGTGTCGTGCAGGCTCTCGCCGCAGGCCGAGCAGCGGGTGACCATCTCGTTGGCGCAAAAGGGGCAATACAGGAAATCGCCGCAATGGCCGCGCAGCTCCAAGGGGAGATCCTGCCACTGATCCTGACAGTCCTGCTCCTGGCAGACTTTTTCCTTGCGGGCGCTCTCGCTCATGTTTATTCTCCCGGGCCCTCGGGGGGCACCATGCTGGTTAGGTCGCGCAAAAGCTTGATCGAGGCCAGGGCGTCGGCCTCCTCCACCTTGTGCAGGGCAAAGCCGGCGTGGGTGATGACGTAATCGCCCAGTTTGAGGTCCGGCACCATCAGGCAGGATACGGTCCGCTTGACCCCGCCCACATCCACGGTGGCCATGTCGCCCTCAAGCTTGATTATCTTGGCTGGTATGGCCAAACACATCGGTCACCTCGCGGGGATGGTCCAAGAGCACTCCGGGCGCGCCCAGACGTTGCAGTTCCAAAAGCACCTGCTCCATCAGCGGGGCCACGGCCTTTTCCACCTGGGGGGTGAGTTCCAGGCCGTAGTTGTCGATGTCGCCGAACTCCACCCCGATCACCGTGACCGTGGGCGGTTCGCCCATCAGGGGCAGCAGGGCCATGGTCTCCATCAGGTCGATCTGGTGCAGGCTGTCCTTGTACTGGATGTGCTCGGGCCGTGAGTTCCACTCGAACTTGTAGACAGTGCCCGGCTCGTCGTCGCCGCGCACCGCGTCGATGACGATGACCTGGTCGGCCTCCATCATGGTGCCGGTGAGCGACAGGCCCAAAACCCCGCCGTCCACCAGCTTCACGTTGGGCGGAAAGTCGTAGCGGGCCGCCAGTTCGTGCAGCACCCGCACCCCCACGCCCTCATCGGTGAGCAAAACGTTGCCCACCCCCAGCACCAGGATATTTTCGTTTTGGTTTTGCGTCATGACCGCCTTGAAGTATAGCAGCAAGACGGCGGGGCGGCGAGAATTCCCGCCGCCCCGCCGGTTAGGGTCGGGTTGTTTTTAGCACACCTTGAACTTGCGCACCTCGTTGGTGTCCGGGTCGATGACATGCACGCCGCAGGCGATGCAGGGGTCGAAGGAGTGCACCGTGCGGATGATCTCCAGGGGAGCCTTGGGATCGGCGATGGGGGTGCCGATGAGCGCCTCCTCCACCGGGCCCACCTGGCCGGCCGCGTCGCGGGGGCCCAGGTTCCAGGTGGAGGGCACCACCAACTGGTAGTTGCCGATCTTGTTGTCCTTGTCCTGGTGGATCCAGTGGCCCAGGGCGCCGCGGGGCACGTCGATCAGGCCGTAGCCCGTGGCCTCGCCGGGCCAGCTCCACTCGGCCGCGGTCTCGATCTTGCCCGCCTTGATCAGGCCGATGGCCTCGGTGACCCAGGCGGCCATCTCGTCGGCGATGACCTTGGTCTCGATGGCCCGGGCCGCGGTGCGTCCCAGGGTGCTGAACAGGGCGTTGGCCGGCACGTTCAGGTGCTTGAGCACCGCGCTCACCAGGGCTGCGGTGGGCTTGTGGCCCCGGGCAAAGGCGGCCAGCACCTGGGCCAGGGGGCCCACCTCCATGGGCTTGCCCTCGTAGCGCGGGGCCTTGAACCAGGAGTACTTGCCATCGTAGTCGAACTTGGCATCGTTCAGCGGCTGGGTCACGCCCTTGGCCGGGTTCAGGGCCGGTCCGTTCTCGTACCAGGCGCGAGTCACTTCCTCGGTGATCAGGTCCGGGTTCACGTCCTTGATGGCGCCCAGGTCGCGCTTCATGATCACGCCGCCGGGCAGGAACATCTTCTCGTCCTTGTAGCGCCCGGAATTCATGGGGAAGTTGCCGTAGGCCAGGAAGTTGGTGCAACCGCCGATGTTGCGGGCGCCCCAGTCCTTGTAGAAGCTGGCCACGGCCAGCACGTCGGGGATGTAGACGTTGTCGATGAACGCCTGCATTTCCTTCAGGTAATAAAGGAACTCGGCCAGGCGGTCCACGTTCAGCAGATCCTTGACGCAGGTGACGCCGCCGGTGACGTAGGTCTGAATGTGGGGGTTCTTGCCGCCGAACAGGGCCATCATGCGCGCGGCCTTCACTTGCAGCCTGAGCAGGGTCAGGTAGTGGGCCACGGCCATGAGGTTGGCCTCGGGGGGCAGACGGTAGTCCTTGTGGCCCCAGTAGCCGTTGGCAAAGGGACCCAACTGCCCGCTGGACACGAAAGTGGCCAGCTTTTCCTTGACCGCCTTGAAGTCGGCCACGCCGCTGCCCGGGTAGTTGCCCAGGGCGTTGGCCAGGTCGGCTGTCTTCTTGGGGTCGGCCTTCAGGGCACTCACCACGTCCACCCAGTCCAGGGCGCTGAGCACGTAGAAGTGCACCATGTGGTCATGAACGAACTGGGCGCCGTGCACCAGGTTGCGGGCGATGCGCGCCAGGGGCGGAATCTTTACCCGCACCGCGTCGTCCAGGGCCCGGATGGAGGCCAGGGCGTGCACCTCGGTGCACACGCCGCAGGCCCGCTGGGTGATCCAGGGGGCGTCGCGGGGGTCGCGGCCCTGCAGGATTATCTCCAGGCCGCGGAAAAGCTGCGCCGAACTCCAGGCGTTGGTTACCTTGCCACCTTCTATCTCCACATCGATGCGCAGGTGACCCTCGATGCGGGTGATTGGATCGATGGTGTATTTAGCCATCTCCTTAGTCCTCCTTCATGGAGCGATATTATCTAAATCCTCTTCCTTCCCAGGCCCGCTTTAGATTGGCTCGTAGAAGGGGGACTGCTCGTCCCAGAAATTAGGCTCGGAGCAACCGATGCATGGGGCTCCCGCGCCGATGGGCCAGTTGGTGCCGTCGTTGAACTTAACGATGGGGCAGTTGTTGTAGGTGTTGGGGCCCTTGCAGCCCATCTCGGCCAGGCAGTAGCCCTTCATGGCGCCCTCGTCGCCAAACTTCTTGACGAACTCGCTGTTCTCGTAATGAGAACGGCGGGGACACTTCTCGTGAATGGTGTAGCCATAGGCAAACAGGGGACGGCCGTTGTCGTCCAGGGCGGGCAGCTTGCCCAGCAAGAGGAAGTGCACCACCGTGGCCACCATGTTCACCGCGTTGGGCGGGCAGCCGGCGATGTTCACCGTCTTGACTCCGGTGGCCTTGCTCACGCTCATGGCCTTGGTGGGATTGGGCGCGGCGGCCTGCACCCCGCCGAAGCAGGCGCAGTTGCCCACGCAGATGGTGGCCATGGCATGCTTGGTCGCCTTTTTGGCGATGGAGAGCATGGTCTTGCCGCCAACCTTGCCGTAAACACCGTTGTTCTTGGTGGGGATGCCGCCCTCGCACACCAGGATGTACTTGCCGTCGTACTTCTTCATGGCGTCGTGCAGCGACTTCTCGGCGTTGTGTCCGGACGGCGCCATGATGGTCTCATGGTAGGCCACGTTGAGCACGTCCAAGACGACCTGGTCGATCCAGGGATAGGTGGTGCGGATGAACGACTCGCTACAGCCGGTGCACTCGGCAAAGTGCAGCCAGATGACCGTGGGCCGCTGTTTAACCGCCATGGCTTCCGCCACCTTTGGCACCATGCTGGGAGCCAGACCCAGCACCGAGGTGACAACCGTGGCGTACTTGATGAAGTCGCGGCGGCTCACCCCTCTCGCCTCGATTTTCTCCAGGACTTCTGCCTTCAGATCCATTCCTTGTTCCTCCTTGCCCCCCGGCCATCAAGACCGAGAAAACAACCCTAGCGAAGGCTGGAATGCACCTTCGCTGTTAACCACATACTAGACCGCCCTCCTCTTGCCGCAGGGCGGGTGATCTGCGGACCTGAGAAATTGTAAGGAATTTTTTCCCCTCGCTACGCAACGCCGTTGGCATATAAATGCTCGACACTGCGTCGATTACCGATCCATCATGCAATTTTCGCTACAACGGGGTCAAATCGGTTATCACTATATACACCTATCGATTTTATATATGATTAAACCCAGGGTTTGATAAGGCTTAATAGGCATTAGGCCGCGCCGCTTTACACCAATCCTCCCGGCTCATATACTTTTGCCGCACACCCCTGGAGACTGTTTTGACGCAGCGCGTTAATGAAATAGAGGGCTCCCGGCGGCCGGTCTATCCCTTTGCGGCCATAGTGGGACAACAGCGCCTGAAGCTGGCTCTCATTCTGCTGGGGGTGGACCTGGGCCTGGGCGGGGTGTTGCTCAGAGGCGACAAGGGCACGGCCAAGTCCACCGCCGCCCGGGGCCTGGCCGCCCTGCTGCCGCCCCTGGCCGGCGGCCGGCCCACCCCATTCGTGGAGCTGCCCCTGGGAGCCACCGAGGACCGCCTGGCCGGGGGCCTGGACCTGGGCGCGGCGGTAAGGGAAGGCCGCCTGGCCGCGCGGCGGGGCCTGCTGGCCCGGGCCCATGAGGGCGTGCTCTACGTGGACGAGGTGAACCTGCTGCCCCCGCACCTGACCCATCTGGTGCTGGACGCGGCGGTGAGCGGGATGGCCCGCCTGGAGCGCGAGGGCCTCAGCCTGACCCATGAGGCCCGCTTCGCCCTGGTGGCCTCCTACAACCCCGAGGAAGGCCCCCTGGGCCCGCAGCTTGCCGACCGCTTCGGCCTGTGCGTGGGGGTCAAGGGCGAGCCGGACCCAGCCTTGCGCGTGGAGGTGCTCAGGCGCCGACTGGCCTGGGAGGCCGATCCCCAGGGCTTCGCTGAGGCCTGGCAGGACGAGCAGGACGCCCTGCGCGCCCGCCTGATTAAGGCGCGGGAGCGGCTGCCCCAAGTAGAGATGGCCGGCGCGGAGCGCGCCCTGGCCGCGGCCCTGGCCGCCCAAGCGGGCAGCCAGGGGCAGCGGGGCGAGCTGGCCTGCGCCCGGGCGGCAAGGGCCCTGGCCGCCTGGCAGAGCGAGACGCGAGTCGCCCCGGAGATGGTCGAGCTGGCCGCGGAGCTGGCCCTGAACTTTCGCCGCACCCGGAGCGCGGCCCCCCCGGCTCCCCTGCCCCGCCTGCTCCAGGCCGACGACAACCCGGAAGAGCCACCCACCCGGCGGGCGGTGGAAGAAGACGGCCCGGCCCTGGAGACCGGCGACCAAGCCGGCCAGGAGCGCTCCCTCCGGGTGCTGGCTCCGGGCGCGGTGACCCCGGTGGCCACCCGCTTGCCGGCCCGCGAGGCCACCAGCCGGACGCAGGCCGGCCGGCGCAGCGCGCGGGAGATCAACGGGGAGCGCGGCCGCTACATCCGGGCCTCGGCCCAGCGCCTGGGGCGGGGCCTGGCCCTGGACGCCACCTTCCGGGCAGCGGCCCCCCACCAAAAGGCGCGGCGCACCCCGGGCGGCCCGGCCCTGGTGGTGGCCGAGCCCGACATTCGCGAAAAGGTGCGCGCCGCGCGGCGGGGGCGTTTGCTCCTGTTCTGCGTGGACGCCTCCGGCTCCATGAACGCGGCCGCCCGCATGAACACCACCAAGGCCGCGGTGCTGGGCCTGTTGACCGAGGCCTACCAGAAGCGCGACCGGGTGGGCCTGGTGGCCTTTGGCGGGGCCGGCGCCCGTGAGCTGTTGCCCCCCACCTCCAGCGTGGAGGTGGCCCGGCGCATGCTGGCCGAGCTGCCCACCGGCGGCAAGACCCCCCTGGCCGCGGGCCTGGTGGGGGTGGGCGCGGTGCTGGAGCGGGAGCTGGCCGCGGACCCCAAGCTCACCCCGCTGGTGATCATCCTCACCGACGGCCGGCCCAACGTGCCCTTGGCCGCGGGGCAGGCCAAGGAGTACGATCCAAGGGTGGCGGGCAACAAGGGCGGCGGCTGGGGCGACGGCTGGGGCGACGGCGGCTATGCCGACCGCGAGGTGCTAAACCTGGCCCGCCGACTGCACGCCGGTTTCCGGGCCCGCTTCGTGGTGGTGGACACCGACACCGGG
This sequence comes from Desulfarculaceae bacterium, assembly GCA_021737145.1. GTDB lineage: Bacteria > Desulfobacterota > Desulfarculia > Desulfarculales > Desulfarculaceae > Desulfoferula. The sequence goes on from JAIPEN010000004.1 coordinate 204,709, forward strand.
CACCATCACGAGATAAACCTCTGCCGCGCCCTGGCCGAATATTTGGGAGCGGCCTGCGTGTCCCTCAGGCGGCTGACCGCCGAAGGGGTGCTGGACCTGGTGCGCCAGCACTGGGAGTGAGGGAGGTCATGCAGAAATACATCGACTTGTCCCTGGAATTGGGGGCTGCCCGGGCCAAGCTGTTGGGGCCGGAGCAGGTGTTCTTGGACCCCCGGGCGCGGCTCAAGTGCCGCTGGGGCTGCCACGACTACCTCACGCATGGCGTCAGGTGCGGCGACCGGGGCATCGGCCTGGCCGAGTTTCAGCAGATGCTGAGCCGCTACAGCAACATCCTGCTGATGGGCGGGCCCGACGCCCGCAAGATGAGTCAGGCGGTGCTGGGCGTGGAGGCGGCCGCCTTCCGCGACGGCCACACCTTTGCCTTTGGCATCCGCACCTGCAACTTGTGCAAGGTCTGCGCGGTGGACCAGGGCAAGGAGTGCGTGTCCCCGGAAAAGGTGCGCCCCTGCGACCAGGCCCTGGGCATCGACGTTTTCCGCACGGTGCGCGAGGCGGGCATGCCCATTCAGGTGCTCAAAGACAAGGACGAGCCACAGAACCGCTACGGTTTCGTATTGATCAACTGATGAAATGCAAATCAGACGTTACAAAGTTTCCATATCTCCCATAGCTGCTGTAGGTGTCTATGTCGCGTAAAAAAGAAACTGGGGCAGCCAATAAGAATAATAACAGACATAGTATCTCTAATATTTTACCTTATTTGTCGATGGCAGTCGCCATTGTAGCTTTAATCATTTCCGTGAGAAGCTGTAGCATATCCGAAAAACAGCTACTAATTAATGAATCAGAATATAATAGCCAAAGGGCTATCCTTTTAACGGGCTCAATAACCAACAACCAAAAGACCATGATATTAAAACCTATTGATCCCAACACAAAACTAATCATAGCTCAATTATCATTTCCATCCGAAGTCACTGACAATCCATTAAGTGCCCTACCACCCGCACTATCCTTTTCACTGATCCCAGTTATCGACGGAATTGCAAGGAGCGTCCGGGACAAGATTGAAACAAAGAAAGGTACTTACAAAATAGCACAAGGTTTCAACTTGCCAGTAGCCATTAAATCTTTTTATGCCACCAAAGGAGATACCTACTGGGATGAAGCTATTTACTTAATTCACTTCAACCTCTACATTGATAGCAATGCAAACCCATCCCCAGGTGTTCACTTCGTGGGCCTTTCTCCTCTGGGAAGGATACGAAACGGCGAAGGCTTAAAGAATAAAATTAATGAGCTGTGGTCGCAAAATCTATTAACCATGATGAAAAAGGGTAAAAAGTGACTGGCGTAGAAAACACATACAGTTCTGTTCAATTACCCTTCGCGGCCATCGTGGGCCAAGAGGACATGAAGCAGGCCCTCATGGTCAACGTGGTCAACCCCCGGGTGGGCGGGGTTTTGATCCGGGGCGAAAAGGGCACGGCCAAGTCCACGGCGGTGCGGGCCCTGGCCGAGCTGCTGCCCGCCCAGGCCACGGTGGGCGACTGCCCCTATAGCTGTGACCCCGCCGCGCCCTGCCCGGCCTGCCAAGAACGCCTGGCGCGGGGCGAGGAGCTGCCCGTGGAACAGCGCCGGGTGCGGGTGGTGGAGCTGCCCGTGGGCGCCACCGAGGACCGCCTGCTGGGCACCCTGGATTTGGAGGCGGCCCTGGCCACCGGCGAGGCCCGCTTTTCGCCGGGCATCCTGGCCGCGGCCAACCGCCAGATACTTTACGTGGACGAGGTGAACCTCTTGGACGACCACCTGGTGGACGTACTCCTGGACGCAGCAGCCATGGGGGTCAACACCGTGGAGCGCGAGTCGGTGAGCATGTCCCATCCGGCCGCCTTCACCCTGGTGGGCACCATGAACCCCGAGGAGGGCGAGCTGCGGCCTCAGCTAACCGACCGCTTCGGCCTGTGCGTGCAGGTGCGGGGCCTGGCTGATCCGGCCTCGCGCCAGGAGGTCATCACCCGGCAGCTGGCCTGGGAGGCGGGGCCCGCCGAGTTCGCCGCGTCTTGGCGGAAGGCTGGCCAGGAGCTTAGCCAGGGCATAAGCGCGGCCCGCGAGCTTTTGCCCAAGGTGCAGGCAGGGGACGAGGTGCTGGCCAGGGTGGTGGCGGTGAGCCTGGGCCTGGGCACCGACGGCCACCGGGGCGACCTGACGCTGCTCAAGTGCGCCCTGACCATGGCCGCCCTGGAGGGCCGCGACGCGGTTCAGATCGACGACGTTAACAAGGCCGCGCTTTTGGCCCTGCCCCATCGTTTGCGGCGCAGGCCCCTGGCTGAGATGGAGTTCGATATCGCGGACAAGATCAAGCGGATTTAAGGACGGTGGTTCAAAGCAGAGGGAAAAGCAAAAGAGGTTTTAAAAAAAGGAAGAGGTCGGCTTCTCGCGCCGCGGTATTTCGGGCGGGGGGTGTCCTGGCGGGCCGGTGACAGGTCGTGCCGAGCCAGCTTGATCGGGCTGGGACGACCGGTGCCCGTGCTTGCCAAGGGCTGGTCACGGCCGGGTGTATAGACATCATCCCTGCCTTGTCTTTCTCGACCCTCTTCCCCTTCCCTGCTGCCTGTCTCCCCGCTCTATCCCAACAGCCGGAACATCACCAAAATCGTCGCCGCGCCGGCCACGGTGGTGGCGAACACCAGGCGCGAGGCCAGGCCCGCGTCGCAACCATACTTGGCCGACAGCGCCACGGTGAGCAGGGCCGAGGGCATGGCCCCCTCCAGCACCAGCACCTGCACCTGCCAGGCGGGCAGGCTCAGGGCCAGGCTGGGCAGCCACACCAGCACCGGCTTGAGGATCAGCTTGAACACGCACACCGCCGCGGCCAGGCCCAGGATGGCCCGGTAGTCCTTGAACTCCAGCACCACCCCCACCACCAGGGCCACCAGGAAGGTGTTGGCCCGGCCCAGCACCTGCAGGGCCTGGGTGATCGCGCCGAGCACCGGGTTGTCCCAGGGGATGGGCAGGCCCGAGCAGATGAGCCCCGCGGCCATGGCCCAGAAGATGGGCGAGCGGAAATAGCCCAGGGCCGCGCTCAGGCGCTCCCGGCCGCTCACCGCGGCCTGGCCGTAGTAGATGGCCACCATCACTCCGACGGTGAACAGGGCCGGCCCCACCCCAACCTCGGAGATGAGCACCGCCTCGGCCAGGGCGGCGGCGTCGCCCGGGAACACCTGGTTGATCAGGGCGTAGCCCAGCAGGGCCGAGGAGCCGAAGGCGGCGGTGAGCATGAAGGCGCCCTGGCGGGGCGGGCTCAGGCGCCAGGCCCGGGCCACCACCCAGGCCAGGGCCAGGCACAGCATCTCCGCGGCCAGCATGCTGCCGGCCAGGGCGGCCTCGCCCCAGGAGAGGCGCTGCCCGGACAGTGACGTGAAGATTAGGGCGGGCAGGGTCACGTCGGTGACCAAAGAGGCGAAGAGTTTGCCGTGCTCCCGCTGGACCACTCCCCAGCGGCGCAGCAGCATTGCCAGGATGATGATCCCCACCAGCACCGCGATGGAGACCACGGCCCGGGCCTGCAGGTCCATGTTCACCCCCGTTTGGCCCTAGGCGTTGACCATGCGCACAAAGACCTTTTTGTTGCCCGGCCGCTGGGCCGCTCCGGCCAGCTCCATGTGGTGCAGGGCGGCGAACTCCCGTTGGAAGTCCTCTTGGTCCAGGCCGGTTTCGGACAGGATTTTTTCCAGGCTGGCCTCGCCGGTCTGGTCGATGCAGGCCAAAATGGACTCCTGGGCCGGGTTCAGCTCTTGGGTGTCAAGGCGGCTAGCGGTGTAGGTGGCCCAGGGATCGCAGGCCTTGGCCGGGGTCAGGGCGTCGATGTAGCAATCCTCGCAGATGCTCTTGTCCCCATACTCCCGTACCTCGTCCGGCTCCATGGCTGTGCCGCATTGTTGGCATTTCATGCTATCCTCCCGAAGAAAATCCGTCTTTTATTATAAACTGGCCGCCGGCAGAGGCAAGGGCCGCCTGAGCCCTGGCCAAGGCCCGTCCTTTCGCGGCATAATTGCTAGATACGCGACACCCGCTAGAGCATAGGAAAGCCTTGTCATGAGCACCCGTTCCCGCCCATCCAAATCCCGCGGCCCGGGCCGCCGGCCCACCCTGCTGGTTCTGGACGAAGACTGGAGCACCCTGGAGCACATATACGAGGGGCTGCGCAACGAATACGAACTCACCCTCATCGAGCGGGCCAGCGAGACCCTGGAGGTCATGGAGCGCAAGCCCTTTGACGTCCTGCTGACCAACGCCCGCATCTCCGGCATGGAGCTGCCCGACCTGGTCTCCCAGGTCAAGGCGCGCCACCCCAAGGTGCACTACGTGCTGATGAGCACCTTCAGCGAGGTGGAGTCCACCATGTCGGCCATGCGCCTGGGGGTGGCCGACTACGTGCGCAAGCCCTTCAACATCGGCGAGCTGAGGCACGTGCTGGCCCGCAGCATGGAACGCAGCCTCCTGCACCAGGAGCTGGACGGGCTGCGCAGCGGCCCTCCCAGCACCCTGGAGGGCATCATCGCCCATGACGAGCGCATGCGCGAGGTGTGCCACCTGGCCGAAACCGTGGCCGCCACCGACGCCACGGTGCTGCTGTCCGGCGAGACCGGCACCGGCAAGGGGCTGGTGGCCCAGGCCGTCCACAACAGCTCCCCCCGCCGGGAGGGGCCCTATGTGGAGATCAACTGCGCGGCCATCCCGGCCACCCTGATCGAGAGCGAACTCTTCGGCCACGAGCGGGGCGCCTTCACCGGCGCGGTGGCCCGCAAGATCGGCCGGGTGGAGGCCGCGGCCAAGGGCACCCTGCTCTTGGACGAGGTGGGCGAGATGCCCCTGGAGATGCAGGCCAAGATGCTCCACTTCCTCCAGGAGTTTTCCTTTGAGCGGGTGGGCGGCAACCAGAAGCTCACCGCCGACGTGCGGGTGATCGCGGCCACCAACCGGGACCTGAGCAAGGCGGTGAAACAAGGCTCCTTCCGCGAGGACCTTTTTTACCGTTTGCACGTGATCGAGCTGCACGTGCCGCCCCTGCGCGAGCGGCGCGATGACATCCTGCCCCTGGCCCAATACTTCAGGGAGCGCTTCGCGGCCCGCTACGACAAGCCGGTGCTGGATTTTTCCAACGCGGCCAAGGGCCAGATGATGGGCCACCTGTGGCCGGGCAACGTGCGCGAGATGGAGCACGCGGTGGAGCGGGCGGTCATCCTGGCCACCGCCGAGGTGATCGAGCGGCTGGAGCTGGCCAACTCGGCCCCGCTCAACGCGCCGGGACCGCCTCCCCGGGCCGCGTCCCAGCCGGCCGAGCCGGACCCGGAGCAGTCCCTGGGCGATTACATGGCCGCCTGCGAAAAGGGCTATCTGCGGTCCCAACTGGAGCGTCACCGGGGGCGGGTCAACCAGACCGCCCGCGCGGCGGGAATCAATCCCAAGACCCTTTATCTCAAAATGAACCGCCACGGCCTGGCCAAGGAGGACTACCGCCCGGTATCGGCCGAGCCGGAGCCCTAGGGGGCAAAAAATTAGCATTGTGCCTTGGGGCGTGTAATAATTGCCTCGACAATCAATACGCCCCGTGGTGTTGAGTTCAACTAATAGGAGTACGTCACATGACCAAGAAAGGCCTTTGTCTTGCCGTCTGTCTGGTCCTGAGCCTCAGCCTGTTGGGTCTGGGATGCCAGTCCCTTTCCAAATCCGACTATGAAGGCGCGGGAGTGGGAGCGGCCACCGGAGCCGTGGCCGGCGCGCTCATCGCCGGCAATCCCTGGGAGGGCGGAGTGATCGGCGGCGCCCTGGGGGCCATCGCCGGCGGAGCCATCACCCACATCGCGCGCACCGCCTCCAGCCAGGCTGCCACCCACAACAAGCCCGTGTCCTACCAGCGGGGCGACGAGAAGGTGGTCTCCACCCCGGTGAGCACCAAGGGCAAGTGCACCACGGTCAAGGAGAGCTACTTCAAGGACGGCAAGAAGTACAAAGAGGTGGAGCGCGAGGTCTGCAACTAGGACCCGGCTTGCCCTGGAACCACGATCAACCGGCCGGCTCCACGGGGCGCCGGCCGACCCTTTTTATAGCTTCGCGAGGATGAGTTGCTAGACAAGGATCTGGAAGAAAAGCAGGAAAAGGCCCTGGCCGTGTTCGGGGGAGACGCGGTGCACGGGGGCGACGTGTGGGGATGGTCGCGCCATCTGGAGCGCCCGGTGAGCGAGCTGTTGGACCTGTCGGCCTCGCTAAACCCCCTGGGACCGCCGCCGGGCCTGGACCAGGCCGTGGCCGAGGCCATGAAACTGGTGTGCCACTACCCCGACCGCATGGCCTACGAGCTGCGCGAGGCGCTCAGCGCCAAGCTGGGGGTGGCCGCCTCCTGCATCCTGCCGGGCAACGGCTCCACCGCCTTGATCCGCATGATCGCCCGGGCCCTGGACCTGAGCAACATCGCCCTTTTCGCCCCGGCCTTCGGCGAGATGGGCCGCTCCCTGGCCGTGGCCGGACGCCACTTCCACTATCTGCACACCTACGAGTCCCAGGGCTTCGCGCCCAATGAGGAGCTTCTGGACAAGCTGTGGGAGCTGGATCCCATGGCGGTGATCATGTGCAACCCCACCACCCCGGCCGGCACCCTGGTCAGCCGCGAGTTCTTGGACCTGCTGGCCGCCAAGTGCGAGCAGCGCCGCATCTGGCTGGTGGTGGACGAGGCTTTCATCGACTTCACCGGCGACGAGGCCCGCTCCTGGGCCCCCAATGCCGTCGGGGAGCACAAGCGCCTGCTGGTGTTGCGCTCCCTCACCAAGTTCTACTGCATCGCCGGGCTGCGCCTGGGCTACGCCCTGGCCCATGCCGAGACCCTGGCCGACTTTGCGCCCCTGGGCCAGCCCTGGTCGGTGAACACCCCGGCCCAGGCGGCCGGAGTCCATTGCCTGGGGCAGGAGGATTACGAGGCCAACACCCGCCAGGCGGTGGAGCGCTGGCGGGTGGAGCAGGCGGCCATGCTTGACGGCCTGGGCCTGGAGACCCTGCCCAGCGCGGCCAACTACATCCTGTGCCGCCTGCCCTCGGCCGGGCCCACCGCGGCCCAGGTGGCCGCCTCCTGCGCCCGGCAGGGAGTGCTGGTGCGCGACGCCGCTTCATTCGTGGGATGCAATGAGCACCACCTGCGCGTAGCGGTGTGCACCAGCGAGGAGCAGGAGCGCCTGCGCGCCGCCCTGGCCCCGGCCCTGGCCTAGGCCCGGGCCGGCCTATTCGTCGCGCAGGGCCAGAATGGGATTGAGGCGGCTGGCCTGGCGGGCCGGGAAATAGCCGAAGAACACTCCGATGGCGCTGGAGACCCCCACCCCCAGGGCCAGGCCCCAGCCGGACACGAAGAATATCCAGCCGTTGACCTTGGAGAGCACGTAGGCCGCGCCCACCCCCAGGGCGATGCCGATGAGCCCCCCGGCCAGGCAGAGGATCACCGACTCCACCAGGAACTGGGCCTGGATGTCGATCTGCTCCGCGCCCAGGGCCCGGCGGATGCCGATCTCCTTGCGCCGCTCGGTGACCGCCACCAGCATCACGTTCATCACCCCGATGCCCCCCACCAGCAAGGAGATGCTGCCGATGGCCCCCAGGAGCAGGGTGAACAACTGGCTCTGCTTGGCCATCTCGGCGATGAGCTGCTCGGCGCTGCGCACCTGGGTGAGCATGCCCGGGTGGCGCTGCTTAAAGTAGCGCTTGACCGCCTTGATCACCAGGTGGCGGTCCGCATTGGGAGCTAGGCGGGCCATGATCTCGTTAACGTTGCGCTCGCGTTTGAACAGGTAGGAGGTGCGCACCGGGATCATCATGCCCGGGTTGATCTCATAGGGGCGCATGCCGCCCTCGGCGGTGCGCTTGAGCACTCCCACGATCTTGAAGCCGCGCTTTTTGAAAAACACCGTCTTGCCCACCGGGTCGGCCACTCCCAGCTTGGCCAACTTTTGGGCGGCCCCGGCCCCCAGCACCCCGAAGAAAGAGTAGCCGTCCAGGTCGCTGATGAAGCGCCCCTTGAGGACCTCGAGCTTGTTGATGTCCGCGAAGCTGCGGGTCACTCCCATCACCGGCATGTCCAAGGGGCGGTCAGTGTAGAGCGGCTGCCCCCAAGTGCTGGTGTAGGGGGCCACCATCTCCAGGCCGCTCACATTGGCCTTGAGGTCCTCCGCGTCGCCCCAGGTCATGTGCTGGCTGGGCCCCTGCTGTTTGGCGTTGCCGCCCCCCTTGTCGCCCCAGCCCCGCTGCACGGTGATGATATTGGTGCCCATCTGCTGGAACTGCTGCAGGGAGGTGAGCTGCACCATCTGCCCCACCGTGACCAGGGCGATGACCGAGCCGATGCCGATGACGATGCCGATCAGGGCCAGGATGGTGCGCTGCTTGGCCGCGGCCTGGCTGCTCAGGGCCTCGCGCACTATTTCGGCGAAGGGCATCATGGCAAGCTCACACCTCGGCCAGGCGGCCGTCGCTCATGCGCACCGTGCGGCGGCATTGCTGGCCCACCTTGGGGTCGTGGGTGACCATCACCGTGGTGATCTTCTGGTCCTGATTCAGCTTGAGGAAGATTTCCATGATCTCCTGGCTCACCTGGGAGTCCAGGGCGCCGGTGGGCTCGTCGGCCAGGATGATGGTGGGCTTGCCGGACAGGGCCCGGGCGATGGCCACCCGCTGCTGTTGGCCGCCGGAAAGCTCGGGGGGGCGGTGGGTCATGCGGTCGGCCATGCCCACCCTTTTGAGCATCTCGCTGGCGATCTCGGTGCGCTGGGAGCGCTCCACCCCGCGGTAGACCAGGGGCAGGCTCACGTTGTCCAGGGCGCTGAGCCGGGGCAGCAGGTTGAACTGCTGAAACACGAAGCCGATCTTCTGGTTGCGGATATGGGCCAGCTGGTTGTCGGTAAGGTGGCTGGCGTCCTGGTCCTCGAAGTGGTAGGCGCCTCCGCTGGGGCTGTCCAAAAATCCGATGATGTTCATCAAGGTGGACTTGCCGCCGCCGCTCTCGCCCATGATGGCCAGCAGCTCGCCGGTCTCCACGGACAGATCCACCCCCTTGAGCACATCCACGGCCATGTCGCCGATGTGGTAGGTCTTGGTGATCCCCTTTAGCTCGATGATATTCATGACCAGGATCAAGACCCCGGCATGCCCGCGGGCAGCGCCACCTGGTCGCCGGGCTTGAGCCCGGAGGTGATCTCCACCAGCGACGGCGTGGTCACTCCGGTTTTGACCGGCGCCTCCTTGTTGCCTCCCTTGGGCAGCTTCAGGGTAACGGTCTTGCCGCCCTTGGGGCCGGAGTGCACCGCGTCGATGGGCACCACCAGCACCTTGGGCTTGGAGAAGATCACCACTTGCAGGTTGGCGCTCATGCCCAGGCGCAGCTTGCCCTGCTCGGCCGCGTTGAGCTTGTCGGTGACCACCTTCACCGTGAAGGTGGGCGGTCCGTCGCTGCTGGCCTGGCTGGCCTGGGAGCTCACCGACTCGATCTTGCCTTCCAGGGAAAGGCCCGGGAAGGCGTAGCTGCTGATGAGCACCTTTTGCCCCGGGCGCAGCTTGACCACGTTGAGCTGGCCCACCTGGGTGGAGACCGACAGGCGCTCCAGATTGCCCAAGGCCAAAAGCGCCTGGCCCTGGCTCACCTGATAGCCCACCTCCACCACCTTGCTTTCCTTGCTGGACTGCCCGGCGATGGGCTTGATGACCACCCCCACCACCGGCGCGGTGATGCGGCTGCGGTTGATCTGTTTCTGGAGCTTGGCCAGCTTGGATTCGGCGTTGTCCTTTTGCAGACGGGCCACCCTGAGATTCCTTTTGCTGCCCTTTTCCTTCGCCGTCCGGAGCTGGTCCTTGAGGGTGTCCAGGCTGATCTTCTGGTTTTTCACCTGCTCCTTGAGGGAGCGGTACTCGTCAAGGGGGATGATGCCCCGCTTGTAGAGCATGGACGACTCTTGCAGCTTCTGCTCGGTCACTTCCAGGTCGTTCTGGGCCTTTTGCAGCCCGCGCTGGGCCTGCAACACCGCGTCGCTGTTTTTCCAGTCCAGCAGCTTCTGATAGCTCTCCTCGGCCTTGATGGAGGCCACCTTGGCGTCGCGGAGCTTGAGCTCCAGCTCCGAGGTTTCCAGTTTCAACAGCAGGGCCCCTTTTTTCACCTTTTGGCCGTACTCGAAGTGGCGCTCCATGATGCGCCCGGCAAAGGGGCTGAGCAGATTGATGGTCTCAAAGGGCTTGATGCTGCCCGAAAGGCTGATGGAGGAGCTCAGCGGCTGCTCCCGCACGGTGTAGAGGTTCTGCTGGACATTGCCGTGTTTTGGCCGGCCCAACTCGCTGTCCACGAACGACACCAAATTGGTGCGGGTCCAGGCCCAATAGCCCACCCCGCCGAACAACACCAGGACCAGCAGCACCGCCAACAGGCGCAGGCGTTTGCTCCCCTTGAGGCTCTGCTCCAGGCGGGTGAACTTCTGCTCGGCCTTGAGGGCCAGGTTGGCGGCCAGGTCGCGCTGCTTCTGCTGGGCCTCGCGGGCCTCCTCCTGGCGGCTCACATCCTGGAGCATCACCGCCAGGCCCCCCTCGGGCATGGGCCGGGTGTGCACGGCCACCCGCAGGGTCTTGCCGCCGGAGGTGTCCAGGGGAATCACCAGCCCGTCCAGGGAAGTGCCCTTGGTCTGGGCGGTGGCGATGGTCTTGAACAGCTCATCGCCGTTGGCCAGACGGTCGGCGAAGACCTGGGAAAAGTCCTTGCCCATGGCCTGGGCCGGGTCCACCCCCAGCAGGTCGCCGGCCGCGGCGTTAATTTGATCCAAGCGGCCCTTGGCCCCCAGGCCCATTATGGCCTGCGGCAGGTCCTGCACCAGGTTCTGGCAGCTGGGCGTGGGCTCAGCCATGCTTGTTTAACTCCTCGTCGTACCGGACGCTCATTTGTCCCACACTTTCTTGACCGCCTGCTTGCGCTGGGTCTTGAAGGCGATGCGCCAGGTGTTCAGGGTGGTGCCCAGGGTCTGGTCCAGGGCCACCAGGCTGTTCAGATACTCCACCTTGGCGCTTAGCAGGGTCAACTCGGAGTTGGCCAGATCGAGCTGGTAGCTGACCACTTGGAAGTTGGAGGAGCGCCCGTACTTGAGCTTTTCCTGCTCATTGCTCAGCTGCTGCTGAGACAGCTTGAGCGCCTCTTGGGACAGCTTGACCTGTTCCTTTTTTATCTTCAAGTCCCTGAGGCTGTTGTCCACGTCGATCAGCAGATTTTCCTCGGCCTGCTTGAGGCTGTTATCGGCCTTCAAGATGTTGGAGCGGGCCGAGAGAAGCTGGGACCGGCGGCTCAGGCGGGTGGGGCCGTACACCGGCACGCTCAGGTAGAGCCCGGCGCTCCAGTCCGACTGGTCGGCGTGGCCCCCTTGGTCCGAATCGGTGATGCTGCGGTTGTAGTTGACCAGCAGGTTCAGGTCCCAGAGCATGTTGTTCTCGGCCAGGAGGAGGTCCTGCTTGCTGGTTGCCACCACCAGCTTGGCCTGCAGATAGGCCGGCTGGTTGGCGTAGGCCAGGGCCAGGGCCTGGTCCATGGTGGGCAGGTCCTGGGGCATGTTGAAGCCTTCGGTGGGCAGCACCTTGGTGGTCTTGCTCATGTTCAGGGTGCGCAGCAGCTCCAGGCGGTTCTGCTGGAGCTGGTTAAGGGCCTGCTGGTAGGCGATGCGCTGGTTGGCCAGGTTGGACTGGGACTGCACCAGGTCGCTCTTGGCCATGCGGCCGGCGCTGATAAGGGCCTTGTTCTCCTCCAGGAGCTGGTAGGCCCGTTTGAGTGAGCGCAGGGCGATCTTGATCTGCTCCACCGACTCCAAAAAGGAGCGGTAGTTGTAGATGGTGGTGGTTACGGTGCTGATCAGGGTGGCCTTGAGGCCCAGGATGTTCTGCTGCTCGCTGATGCGGGCCTGGCGCACCGAGGCCAGGTTCACGTCGATGCCCCCGCCCCTGAGTATGGGCTGCTGCATCTCTATTTGCCAGGAGTTGGACGTGCTGTCGTCGCTGCTGTTGTAGCTGCCGGTGGTGTCGCCGGTGGTTTTGTTGAACTGCCAGCTGAAGGTGAACTGGGCTCCGGTGGGCAGGGTCTGGTTCACCGAGGCCGTGGCGTTCACTTGGGTGTCGTTGGTGTCGCTGGTGTCGCTGAACCCGTCCTGATCCTCGCTATAGTCCGAACCGCTGCGCTTCAGGTTGGCGTCAAAGGTCACGTCCGGGGTGAACTTGGCCTCGGCCACCTCCAACTGGAACTTCTGCACCACCCGATCCAAGTAGGCGTTTTTGATGTCCGTGTTGCCGCGAACCGCCAAAAAGACCGCCTCGGGCAGGCTCATGTCCAAGGTGTCGCCCGTGCCCCCGCCGGGCAGGCTGGGCAGTTGGGGCGGGGCGGCCAGGGCCGGGCAGGACCACAGCAGCAGCACCAGGAGGCAAAAGGACCACCAGGTCCCCACTCCACCGGTGCACCGGTTGTAACTCAGCGGCCTCGGCATGATCTTTAGTTAGTTGTCCCGCCCCGTCAGAGGATAAAGCCTTATTTGGTCAAGGGTGGCGGCTCCTTGCCCTGCTTGATGTACCACAGATCCTCAAAGGCCTCCACCGGGGCGGGCCCCCGGAAGACCACTCCGGACACCACGAAAGAGGGGGTGCCCCCCAGCTTGAACTTCCGGCCTTCGGCCGAGTCGTCCTTCAGGCGTTTGGCCAGGGCCGGATCGGCCAGGTCGCGGGACAGGCGGGCCTGGTCCAGGTCCAACTTCTTGACGATATCCAGGGCCACCTTGAGCCCCTTTTTGCTCACCTCGTCCTGCCGCTGGAATATCTCGCGGTAATAACGCCAGGCCTTGGCCGGGTCCTGGCGTCCAATGGCTTCGAAATACAGGGAAAGCTGGCGAGAGAGGTCGCCGGAGGGCATGTGCTTGAGTATCGCCCGGTAGGTGCCCGGATTCTTGGCCATGAGGCGCTCGAGGTTCTTGGCTCCGCGGGTGCAGGATGGGCAAAGAAAATCGCTGTATTCAACCACCAGGATGGGCGCGGAGGCCTTGCCCAGCATGGGCCGGTCCGGAGCGATCTCGGGCTTAATCGGGTCGGCCAAGTTCTTCTTTATGTTGGCCCGCCAGGTGCGGCGCTGTTTTAGCTCGCGGCCCTGCAGCACCCACTGGTAGAGCTCTTCCTTGTGCTGGGACAGTATCTCCAGGACCACCTCGGGATGGGCCTTTAAATATTGCCTGATCGCCTCGCCGCTGGGCGCCTGGGCCCCTGCCGGCGCCGCCGCCAGCCCCAGGGCCGCCACAGCCAGCCATAGGCAAGCTTTCTTGCCAACCATGGAGCCGCCCTCCTTTTTCCGGTGAAATGTAAAGCTGTTCCATCCTATTCAGCACCACGTAGTTTGCCACACCGAGGGGCGATACACAATCATTGGCTGCATAAGTTGGCGGCGAAAAGCGGCTGGGTGGGGGGAATCAGTTTTCCGTTTGGTCCAGGACCACCTGGTTGCGGCCCTGGGTCTTGGCCCGGTACTGGGCCTGGTCGGCCCGGCGCAGCAGATCGTCCACCGTTTCGCCGGGAAGATTGGAGGCAAGGCCCACGCTGACCGTCACCTCCAGCTCAGGGGCTGATTCATGAAAATCAATGTTTTGCACCCGGCGGCGGAGGCGCTCGGCCACCATGCGGCCGCTGCCCAGGGTGGTCTGCGCCAGCACCGCCACGAACTCCTCCCCCCCGAAGCGGGCGAAGTCGTCGATTTCCCTTAGCTCGGCCCTGAGCACCCGGGCCACGGTGCGCAGCACCACGTCTCCCACGTGGTGGCCGTAGCGGTCGTTGACCAGTTTGAAGTGATCCAGGTCTATGAAACACACCACGAAGTTTTGGCCGGTTCGCTCGGCCAGGGCCCGGTGTTGCTCCAGGGCCTGCATCATGCGGCGGCGGTTCCAGACCCCGGTGAGCTCGTCGGTGACCGCCAGCTCATTGATCTTGTCCAGGGCCTCGGCGAGCTGCTTGTTTTGCAGGTGGTGGCTGCGGCGCAGGGCGCTGAGGTGGGCCCCCACCAGGGCAAAGCAGGTCATGACCACCGAGAAGGTGAGCCACTGCACGTACTCCACCCTGAGGTTGAGTATCTCGCCGTGGCTGCGGCTCAGGAAATATATGACCAGGCCGTAGCCGGTTATGGCCATGCCGCTGATGAACAAGAAACCGGCCAGGCGCAGATGGTAGGCCCCGAAGATTATCACCAGCAGGTAGAACATGAGCACCACCATGCGCATGTCGTAGATGAAATACAGCGAAACCATGACCGAGATGGTGGCCCAGGCCATCTGGGCCAGGGTCATGCTGGGGTCGCGGAAGCGGCGGTTGACGCCGGTGATGATGATCAGGGGCCAAGCGAGGTTGATCAACCAGAAAACACCGAGAAGGGATATGAACTCCCGGGGGGTGGCCCGGAAGAAGTTCCATTGCCACAGTATCCACCAGAGGATGCTCAGCACCGCCCCAGCGGCCAGGGCCAGTAGGTTGCGCTTCAGACGCAGAGCCTGCTGAGGATCATCGAAACGGGCGAAGGGCATAATAAACCTGGCTTTTCGGCGAAATGACCGGAGGCAGACCCCGGCTGAACCGCATACGCCCTAAAACAAACCGGGCGAACAGGGCAGGTGGTGTTCTCCGGCCAGGCTTAGCTTATTTATTCTAACGCAAAAGCGGCCCGCGCGGGGCCGCCTTGCGCATTGCAGTCTCCACGCCCCTTTTTGTCCTAGAATCCGAAGCGGCGCTCCAGGGTGAGGCTCTGCCCGGGCTTGAGGTCCAGGTCGAGCACCTCCTCATAAGCGGCCACGGCCACCACCCGGGAGCCTTCGGAGTCGGGCACCTCCAAGTCGGCCTCCAGGCGCAGCACCACCTTGTGCTTGCCCGGCGGCAGCAGGAAGGTGGCCTCCTGCTTGAGCACCTTGGCGGTCTGGTTGGGCATTCTGCCGCCCCCCGCCGGCGGGTAGGCCATCCGGCCCCCGCTGGGCAGGGTGGCGTAGAGCCCCCAGAACCAGGTGGGGTTGCTGTCGTAGCGCCGGGCGCTGCGCACCTCGGCCGAGGACTTGGCCTCCACCCGCACCGTGACCTTGGCCGGGTTGGGACCGGGGTCCAGATAGGCCGGCGCGCAGGCCAGGGCCAAGAGCAGGGACAAGAGTCCCAGGGGAAGCGCCAAATATCTCGGGCCGCGACTCGTTGATCTCTTTTCAAGCCGTTTCTTGCTCACGGTCTACTCCTCGGCGCAGGCGGTGGGGGAAAGGGGGTTCATGTCAGACGCCTATATACATTTTTGTGGGAAACCCGCTCCCGAAACAAGCGGAATGCACAAAAACCGCCCGCCCTCGCCTGCCCTGCAAAAGGCCCGCGGCCGGGCCCCGGAGGGCCCAGCCGCGAGTGGGAAGACAAGGCGGGGTGGCTTACACGTTGAGGTGCTGGTACTTGGGGAGGTAGTTGAAGGCGGGCTTGAGGGCGTCGCGCCGGAAGGGCTCGGCCAAGACCTTTTCGCCGCCTTCCAGGATGGCGTTGATCACCACCGGCTTGCCGCAGGCAATGGCCTCCTTCATGGCGTCGGCCACCTGGTCGGGATGGTCCAGCTTCATGCCCACGGCCCCCATGTCCTCGGCCAGCTTGGCGTAGTCGGGGTTGGTGGGCAGGTTGGCCCCCACGAAGCGGTTGTCGTAGTAGTCGATCTGGTTTTTCTTCTCGGCCCCCCACTCGAAGTTGTTGGCCACGATGGCGATCACCGGGATGTTCTCGCGCACCGCGGTCATCACCTCGGACAGGCCGCTGATGCCATAGGCTCCGTCGCCCTGGAAGGCGATCACCGGGGCCTCGGGCTTGGCCACCTTGCAGCCCAGGGCCGCGCCGTAGGCGAAGCCGCAGTTGCCCCAGGACAGGGCGCTGATGTGCTGGCGCACCCCGTTGAACTTGAGGTAGCCGTTGATGATCGAGGAGTTGTTGCCGATGTCGGTGGCCACGATGGCGTTGCCCGGCAGGGCCTTGGTCCACTCGGCGTGGAAGCGGCGCGGATGCATGGGGGCCGACTGGTTGGAGGAGCTCCACTCGCCCAGCTCGGTGCCCCAGATTTCTTTTTCCTTGGCCACGTCGGCGGTGCGCTGGGCGTTGGGTTCCAGGTTGGGGGCCAGCTCCTTGATGCGCCCCACCAGCAGGCCGGTGAACTCCTTCACGTCGCCGCAGGAGTAAACGTCGGCCCGCTTGGCCAGGCCCAGCACGGCCACGTTGGTGTCGCACTGAATCAGCTTGGCGTCCTCGGGCCAGTAGGCGATGTCGTACTGGGGCAGCGTGCCGAAGGGGCCCAGGCGAGTGCCCAGGGCGATGACCACGTCCGCCTTGGCCAGGATGCGCATGGCCGCCTTGGAACCGCAGTAGCCGATGGGGCCGCAGGACAGGGGGTGGCTGGCCGGGAAGGTGTCGTTGTGCAGGTAGCTGTTCACCACAGGCGCGCTGAGATACTCGGCCAGGGCGGTCACCTCGGCCAGGGCGTCGGCCTGGCTCACGCCGCCGCCGGAAAGGATCACCGGGTACTTGGCCTTGAGGGCCAGCTCGGCCGCGGCCTCCAGGTCTTCCATGGAGCCGGCGCCGCGCTTAATCACCGGGGTGCGGTAGATATCGTCGGTCAGCTCACCGTAGAAGTAGTCGCGGGGGATGTTCAGGTGGGTGGGGCCGTTGAAGTTCTTGGCCATGTAGAAGGCGCGGCGGGCCAGCTCGGCCATGCGCTCGGGACGATTGACCCGCACCTGGTACACGGTCTGGGTTTCGAACATGGCCATCTGGTCCAGCTCCTGGAAGCCGCCGGTGCCCATGCCCATGCTGCCGGTCTCGGGCGCGATGGCCACCACCGGGCTGTGGGCCCAGTAGGCGGCGGTCATGGCCGAGACGAAGTTGGCCGCGCCGGGACCGTTCTGGGCGATGCAGGCCTGGGGCAGGCCGCTGACCCGGGCCATGCCGTCGGCCGCGTGGGTGGCCGCCTGCTCGTGGGCCACGGGGATGAAGCGGATGCCCGCATCGGGGAACAGGTCCAAGGCGTCCATGAAGGCGCT
The DNA here is from genome assembly GCA_021737145.1 of Desulfarculaceae bacterium. Classification (GTDB taxonomy): domain Bacteria; phylum Desulfobacterota; class Desulfarculia; order Desulfarculales; family Desulfarculaceae; genus Desulfoferula. Next base: position 221,829 of record JAIPEN010000004.1, read on the forward strand.
GCCCACGATGCCGAAGACGTTCTTGACCCCTTCGGCGGCCATGGTCTCGACCAGGGCCTCGCTGGGGGTCATTTTTTGCTTGCTCATGTCTCTCTCTCCTTGGATTTCAGCTTGGCTATGTAAGCATGCCGCGCGCCGGGCGCGGTGAATCAATCCTCGCGGCGCACCACCCGGAGCACCTGCCGGGCGATGGCCAGTTCCTCGTTGGTGGGTATCACCAACAACCTTACCCGGGACGACGGGGCCGAGATCTCCCTGACCCCCTCCCCGCCTTCCTGGTTCAATTTCTCGTCTATCTCCAGGCCCAAAAACTCCAGCCCCGCGCAGGCCAGGCGGCGGACGGTGGGGGAGTTCTCGCCGATGCCCGCGGTGAACACCACCGCGTCCAGCCCGCCCAGGGCGGCGGCATAGGCCCCGATGTACTTCTTGATGCGATAGGCGAAGGCATCCAGGGCCAGCTGGGCCCGCGGCGCGCCCTCCCCAGCCGCCTGCTCGATGTCCCTCAGGTCGCCCGAGCCGATGCCGGCCAAGGCCAGCAGGCCGGAGCGGTGGTTCATCAGCTCCAGGGCCTCGGCCGGGCCCAGGCCCTTTTGCTCCTGCAAATAAAGCACCGCCGCCGGGTCCAGGTCTCCGCAGCGGGTGCCCATGATCAGGCCCTCCAGGGGGGTGAAGCCCATGCTGGTGTCTCGGGCCGCGCCGCCGTTCACCGCGGCCATGGAGCAGCCGTTGCCCAGATGGCAGGTGACCGCCTTGAGCCCGCTTGGCTCCGCGCCCAGATGGCGGGCCGCCTCGTGGAACACGAAACCGTGGCTTATGCCGTGAAAGCCGTAGCGCCTGATCTTGTCCTGCTCGTATAGCTCCCAAGGCAGGGCGTAGATAAAGGCCCGCTCGGGCATGGACGCGTGAAAGGCGGTGTCGAACGCCGCCACCTGGGCCGCGTCGGGGAACAGCTCCTGGGCCGCCTCGATGCCCGCCAGGCTGGGCGGGTTGTGCAAAGGGGCCAGCGCGGCGTAGCGGGCGATCAGCTCCTTGATCTCCGGGGTGACCAGCACGGGCCGGGTCATCTCCTCGCCGCCGTGCACCACCCGGTGCCCCACCGCGACGATGCCCTCTTCCTGGTCCGCACCGTTGAGCCCCGCTTCCCCGAGGCAGGCCACCAGGGCGCGCAGGGCCTGGCCAGCGTCGGCCGCCTCCACCGGGCGGCTGGCCACCTGGCCGCCGTTTTGGCTGAAGCGCAAGGCGGGCGAGGCCTGGCCGATGCGCTCCACCATGCCCTTGGCCACCTCTTGCAGCCCCTCGGCCGCAAAGCAGGTGATCTTCAGCGAGGAGCTGCCCGCGTTGGTTACCAGTATCTTCATTGGGTCTGTGTCCCGCCCCCGGCTTTCGGTTTACAGGGCGCCGCCGTGGGCGGCCGGGGTGTAGCTGGCCGCGGGGTCCACCTTGACCTCCACCACCACCGGACCGTCCAGCTTGTGGGCCTCGCGCAGGGCGTCCTCCAGCCCGGAGAAGCTGTCCACCCGCATGCCCGCCGCCCCCAGTCCCTCGGCGGTCTTGGCGAAGTTCACCTCGCCGAAGTCCACCGCGATCTTCTTGGGGCCCATGTTGTCGCGCACCATTCCCAGGCCGCTGTTGTTGGACACCACGAACACCACCGGCACATTGTGCTGGACGCAGGTGGCCACCACGTCGATGGTCATCAAAAAGCCCCCGTCCCCGGCCAGGCAGGTGACCCGCTTTTGGGGCAGGGCCAGCTTGGCGGCCGCCGCCGCCGGACCGCCCCAGCCCATGCCCCCCACGCCGCCGGGCACCAGGATGTGGTTGGGGTGACGGATGCGGAGGCTGTTGGTGTTCCAGATGCGGTTGCTGCCCGCGTCCAGGGTGACCACGTCGTCCGGGCCCAGGAAGTTCTGCATGGCGGCCACCACGTCGGTGTGGTGCAGGCTGCCCGGCGCGGCCTCCAGCCGGGGAGGATCATTATAACCGGTTTCCTCGCGCACCTGTTCGATGAGAGCCTGGCGGGCCTCTTTTTTGTCAGAGGCCAGGTTTTGGGCCTGAAGGTAAGCCACCACGTCCTTGACGTCGCCCTCGATGGCCAGGTCCACCGGATAGACCCAGCCCGCGTTGCGCGGATCGATGTCCACCTGCACGATCTTCTGGTCGCCGGGGCGCACCATGTCCGGGTCGCGGAAGCGGGTGTAGTCCGGGCCCATGCTGGCCCCCAGGATGAGCACCAGATCCGCCTTGGACAGCATGCGGTTGGCCGTCCGGTTGCCCCAGGTGCCCAGCATGCCGCAGGCCACGGGCGAAAGCTCGTCCACCGTGCCCTTGCCGTTGTAGGAGGTCACCACCGCCACGCCCAGCTTTTCGGCCAGGGCCTGGAGATCGGCCCCGATGCGCGCGTCGTACACCCCCTGGCCGGACACGATCACCGGCTGACTGGCCTCGCCCAGCATCCGGGCCAGCCTGGCCAGGGCCTCGGGATCGGGCTTGGCCGGGCTGTAGGTCCAATAGCCCTCCGGCGGATAGAGCCGGGCCTTGGGCGAGGCGGGCATGTCCTGCTTGATGATGGTGGACTTCATGATCACCGCCGCCGGGCCCATGCGGGGGGTGGAGGCGTGCTTGTAGGCCATCTGAAAGCCGTACACCGCCGCCTCGGGCTCGGTGGCATAGGTGCAATACTTGGTGATGGCCTTGAGGCTCTGCTGAATGTCGGCTCCGCCGTAATCGCCGGTCATGGTCTGGTAGACCCCGTACTGGCCGAAGCCGTCATAGTCGGAGGTCTCGGTGAGCACCACCATGGGCGAGCCGGAGAAAAGGGCCTCCATGATGCCGAAGGAACCGGTGGTGGAGACCCAGGGGCCCTGGCCCATGAACAGGCCCGGCTTGCCGGTGAGGCGGCCGGTAACCTGGGCCATGACCGAGGCCACCTGCTCGCTGCGGGTGAGGAACACGTCCAGCTCGCCGCGGCGCTCGTAAAAGGCTGGCAAGGACCAGGTTATGCCCAGCCCGGGCAGGGTGAAGGCCCGCTTGACTCCGGCCCTGATAATATTGTCGACCACGAACTCGTTCGTTTTGCTGGGCGCCGCGCTGAGCGGTGAAACTGCCATGATTGTGCTTTCTCCTGTATTCACAGAGCCTGGAGGGCTCTTCCTGTCCCGGACGGCGGACGGCTGATTGCGCCCCGAGTTATCCGATATTGTTCAGAAAATTGTCCCGCGCCTGGTCTATGTGTTTGGTCACGAAGCGCTCCAGCTCGTCGGGATCGGTCTCCGGATCGTCGAACATCTTCATGATCTTCTCGTGGTTGTCCAAGTGGGGCTGCAGGCTGTCTTCATAGTGCGGGTAGACCCGGCGGTGCCGGAAGGAGTGCAGCCGCATCATGCGCAGCAAGGCCGAGAGCATGCCAAGGCCGCAGTTGTTGATAAAGGTGTTGTGAAACTTGGAGTGGCTCAGCCAAAAGCTGTCGTGATCATGATGCTCGGTGGCAATGCGCATCTGCTGAAGGGCCTTTCGCAGCGCCGCCCGGTCCACCTGGTCCATGTTTTGAAAGGCGTACTTGGCAGCCAGGCCCTCCAGCGGGGCGCGCACGATGTAATCTTCCTCGATGTCCTTTTTGGTGACGACCTTAACGATGGTCCCCTTGCGGGGCACGATGTCCACCAGGCCCATTTTCTCCAGGTCCCGGATGGCCTCGCGGATGGGCGAGCGGCTGACCCCGAACTTCTTTTGCAGGTCCCGCTCCACCAACTTCTCGCCGCCGGCTATGTCGCCGTTGACAATAGCCTCTTTGAGAATGCTGGTGAGCTGCTGACCTATGGCCTTGGGCGTAAAGTCCATCTCGTCAATGAATCGCGGGGTCATTTTTCCAATCTCCTGTCACCATCTTGGACATCGTTATGAACTTACCCCCCAAGAGCCGGCATTAACAACTTCAATTGGCGAACCCGAAAAACCTGGGGAAGAACATGGTGATGGCCGGCACATAGGTCACAAGGAGCAACACCGCCACTTCCGCCAGCAAAAAGGGCATTATGCCTATGCTGACCTTGGTCAGGGTTGTCTTGGATATGCCGCAGACCGCGAACAGCACAAGCCCAAAGGGCGGCGTGGCCAATCCGATGGTCAGGTTGGTGCACATGATCAGGCCGAAGTGGATGGGGTCCACGCCCATCTGGTAGGCCACCGGAGCCATCAGGGGGCCCAGCACGATGATGGCGAAGCCCATGTCCAGGAACATGCCCACGATCAATAGGATCGCGTTGACGATCAAAAGGAACAGCAGCTTGTCGGAGGTGATGGCCATGAACATGGCCGCCACGTGCTCCACCAGGTTGTAGTAGGTCACCAGCCAACTGAAGCTCTTGGCGCAGGCCAGCAGGAACATCAGCATGGCCGTGGACTTGACCGTGTGCTTGAGGATGGGCCCCAGGTCCTTGAACTTCAGGGTCCGGTAAAAGACGAACCCCACGAAAAGGCCGTAGAGCACCGCGATGGCCGAGGCCTGGGTGGGGCTGAAAAAGCCGCCCAGGATGCCGCCCATGATGATCACCGGCATGAGAAGGGCCGGCACGCCCTTGGCCATGGCCAGCAAAAGCTTGGCAAAGCCGATGAAGGGCACCCGCTCGCCGTAGCCCTTGCGCACCGCCACGATATAGGCGGCGGCCATCAGGGCCAGGCCCACCAGGATTCCCGGCACCATGCCGCCCAAGAACAGCCCGGCGATGGACACGTTCATCACCGAGGCGTAGATGAGCATGGGGATGCTGGGCGGGATGATGGGGCCGATGACCGAGCTGGAGGCGGTGACCGCCGCGCTGTAGGTCTCGCCGTAGCCCTGCTTTTTCATGGCCGGGATCATGATGCTGCCGATGGCCACGGTGTCTGACACCGCCGAGCCGGTGATGCCCGCGAAGAGCATGCTGGCCACGATGTTGGTGTGGGCCAGGCCGCCGCGCATGAAGCCCACCATGGCCGAGGCCATGTTCATCAGCTTGTCGGTGATGTTGGCCCGGTTCATCACCTCGCCGGTCATGATGAAAAAGGGAATGGCCAGCAGCAGGGGGTTCTCCATGCTGGCCACCATCTTCTGGGGGATCTGCATGTACATGCGGGGATCGCCCATCTGGTAATAGACAAAGATGGTCGTGAGCGCCAGGCAGAAGGCCACCGGCACTCCGATGATCATCATCGGGAAGAAGGTTGAAAAAATCAAACCGACCATAACTTCACCTCTCCTGCCGCGCCGGGCGGGTTACTCCGGCTACGCTCCCGGTTTATTTTCTCTCGGGTCGGGCAGCACATAGGCGATGCTGGCCAGGCCCAAGATCACCCCGGAAACCGGGACCGCTATGTAGTACCAAAACAGATTTATGTCCAAGTAAATGGATGACTGCGATCTTCCAACGAATTCAGCCAGTTGTACCCCGTATTGCACCATCACCCATACTATGATCAGCGCCAGCAGCGTGTGCAAAACCCTGAAGCCGTGTTGAACCTTGGCCGGAAAACGCTCGGTGAGAGTGTCCACCCCTATGTGTCCGCCGTAACGGGCGATCACCCCCGCCCCCAGCAGGGAGAGCCACACGAACAACAGGGTGTTCACCTCTTCGGTCCAGGGAATGGACTCGCCCATGAAGGTGTCGAAAAACATTCCCAGGGAGGTGTTGAACAACAGCAGCGCGGCCAGGACGATCACCACGGCATAGGTCGCCTTTTCCAGGTAGTCCAGCGCCGTGTGGTAAGCGGAAAACACCTTTTGCATAACCAGGCTCCCGGTTGCGAAGCTTTGTAGAGCGGCGGCCGGCCCCGGGAATCGTGCCCGGAGCCGGCCGGCGCGGCTGGATTACTTCATGTTCATCTTGTCTTGCACCATCTGGTCCATCTCCTGCTCGGCCTTCTTGGCGGCCGCGAAGATCTTGTCCACCCACTTCTGGCCATCGTCGCCGATCTTGCGGACGGTGATCTTCATGTAGGGCTTCTGTCCCAGATCCTTGAACTGGGCCAGCTGCGCGTCGGTGGGGTAGTAGAATTTGGCGCCCTTTTTCTTGAGCACCTCCACCACCGCGATCTCGCTGGCGTAGGAGTAGCCGTTCATGACCTGACGGCACAGGTCCGAGGCCTCCAGGATGATCTTCTGGTGCTGCTTGGACAGGGACTGGAAGAACTTCTCGTTGATCAGCAGGGGATGCAGGTTGTAGCTGTGCCGGCTCATGGTGATGTTGGGGCACACCTCATAAAGCTTGGCGTAGTACATGGAGTAGAGCTCGGTGTCGCAGCCCTTGGCCATGCCGGTCTGCAGGGCGGTGTAGAGCTCCTTCCAGGTCACGGTGACCGTGCGGGCTCCCCAGCCGCGGAACATGGCCAGCAGTCCGGGGTTCTCGGGCACGCGGATCTTCATGCCCTTCAGGTCGGCCGGGCTCTTGACCATCTTGCCCTTGGTGTAGAGGTTGCGGTAGCCGGCGCCCTCGGGCCAGAGCAGCACCCTGAGGCCGGTGTTCTTGAGCACCAGGGCGGCCAGCTCGTCGCCCACCTGGCCGGACATGACCTTCCAGGCGATCTGGTTGCTCTTGAACAGATAGGGGATCTGGGTGATGGCCACCTCGGGCGCGAAAGGCACCATGATGGAGGTGTACACGCCGGCCATCTGGATGACGCCGGTCTGGCACTGCTCGATCATGGCCCGGGTGCCGCCCAGGGAAGAGTTGGGGTGAATCTCGAAGGTGATCTCACCGTTGGTGGCCGCCTCCACGTAGTTGGCAAAGGCCAGGATGCCGGCGGTGCGGCCCGCGCCGGGAATGCGCATCGCGGCTTCGGAGCCGTGGCCCAGTTTGATTACAATCGGTTTGGCCGAGGCCACGCCCGCCAGGGCGATCGCCAGCAGGCCAGCCATCATCAAAGCGACTATTGCCCGTTTCATTAAAAGTCTCCTCCTTTGTGAACCCCGGTTGCCCACGGGCAACCTCTGCTAGGAATCTATTTCCGGCCTTTCCGAAAAAAGGATTTCCATGGCAATTTTTTTGATTTTAATGAGCTTCAGGTCGCGTTCCCGCAGCACCTCGGCCGCCTCGCGCCCGCTGTAATCGAAAAACCCCCGTCCGGTCTTGACCCCGTAATGCCCCTGGGCCACCAGTTCCTTGAGCAGGGCCGGGGCCTCCTGGCGCTCCTGGTCGCTCAGGGGGGCCTCCTCAATGGCCGAGAGCACCATGTCCAGCCCGGCGTAGTCGTAGCGGGCCACCGCGCCCAACACCGGCAAACGGATGCCGATGCTGGCCCGCACCGCCCGGTCGATCTCCCGGGGGTCGGCCACGTCCTGTTCCATAAGGTGAAAGACCTCGCGGCCCATGACCCGCTGAAAGCGGTTGATGATAAAGCCGGGCAGGAATTTCTTGAGCACCACGCACACCGTGCCCAGGCTTTCCAAAAGCTCCTTGACCCGCGCCACCTTGTCCGGGCTGGTCTGGGGCGCGCCCACCATCTCCACCAGGGGGATGATGTAGGGCGGGGTGAAGAAGTGGGTCATCATGAAGCGGGTGTTGAGTTCGGGCGGGATGAGTTCAAAGGCGTTGAGAAAGGAGGTGTTGCTGCTCACCAGGGTGTCTGGCCCCAGATGAGGCACCATGGCGCTGTACAGCTCCTTTTTGGCGGCGCGGTTTTCGAAGATGGCCTCCACCACCAGATCCGAGGCCCCCACCGCCTCGCGCCAGTCCTGGCTGAACTCCACCAAATCCAGCACCTCCCCGAGGCTCATGCCCGCGGCCTCGGCCATGCCCAGATGGGTCAGGTGGGAGGTCATCAGCTCCCGGGCCAGCTCCAGCTGGGCTTTTTGGCTGTCGGCCAGGCAGACCCGGTGGCCGCCCAGGGCGAAAAGCATGGCAATGCCGTGGCCCATGGTGCCGGCCCCGATAACCGTGGCGGTGTAGGCGGCGGGCGCGGAATCCTGCTTGGCTGCTGACATATGTTCGCGTCTCTCCTTAGTACACCACCACGCCGGCCGACACGTTGATGTCCTGGCCGGTCATGGCCTTGGCTCCCTGGCCGCACAAAAAGGCCACCACCCGGGCCACGTCGTCCGGGTCCACCAGGCACTTGAGCGGTGAGATGGCGGCCTTTTGCCGGCGCAGTTCCTCCCCGTCCTGGCCGGTCTGGCGGCACAGGGCCTCGATTATCTGGTCCTGGCGGGGTCCGGCCACCGCGCCGGGGCACACCGCGTTCACCCGGATGCCCCATTCCCCGGCCTCGGCGGCCAGGGTGCGGGTATAGCCGATAATCGCCATCTTGGAGGCGGCGTAGGGGGTGCGCCTGAGCAGGGGGCGCTTGGCGCTGATGGAGCTGATATTGACGATGCTGCCGCGCCGGGCCTTTTTCATGGCGGGCAGGGCATGCTTGCAGCCCAGAAACACCCCGCGCAGGTTCACGGCCATGGTGGCCTCCCAGTCCTCCAGGGAGATATCCTCGGCCAGGGCGGTGGGCCCGGCGATGCCCGAGTTGTTCACCAGGATGTCCAGGCGGTCCTCCAGGCCGGCCGCCTTATGCATGAGCCCGGCCACCTGATCCTCGCGGCTCACGTCGCAGGAGAGCACCTTTACCGGGGCTCCGCCGGCTTGGGCGATGAGCCCGGCGGTCTCATGGCAGCCTTCCAGGTTCACGTCCCCCAGCACCAGGCGGGCCCCCTCCCCTGCCAGACGCAGGGCGATGGCCCTCCCGATGCCCTGGCCGCCGCCGGTGACCACCGCGACTTGCCCGGAAAGGGAGGTTCCCAATTGGAGGGAGGATTGGGCGGGCTTGTTCATGGCAGGCACCTTTTCTTGGGAAACAGGTCTAGCGGGCCCACGCGGGCTGCCAGGGCACCGGGGACAGGCAGTCGATATCGGTCATGACCTCCACCAGGCTGGGACGGCCCGAGGCGATGGCCTCGTTGATGGCGGCGCCGATGCGCTCGGGCGTCTCCACCCGCTCGCTGTTGCAGCCCAGCTCCCGGGCCACCTGGGACAGGTTCACCTTGTTAAAGAGGTACTGGTCTTCCTTGCGGCCCGGGCGGTCGCCGTATGCGCCGCGAATGCCCCTGAGGCATTGGCCGTAGCCGCCGTTGTTGTTGACCACCACCACCACCGGGATGTCCCAGCGGGCCGCGGTCTCCAGCTCGCTGAGGTGGTAGTACAGCCCGCCGTCGCCGGTGAAGCACACCACCGGCCGATCCGGGGCGCCGCACTTGATGCCCATGGAGGCGGGGAAGGCCCAGCCCAGGGAGCCGCCCGTGGCCCGGATGTAACTCTGGCCAGGCTTGGTAAGCTCGATCATGGTGCCGCTCCAGATGGCCGAGTTGCCGGTGCAGGAGACCAGCACCGCGTTTTCGGGCAGGGCCTTGGTGATCTCGCGGCACAGGCGCTCCGGCCGGATGGGCAGGTCGTCCGAGCTGGCCAGGGGCTCCAGCTCCTCGCGCCAGGCCCGCACCAGATCGGCCGCGCGCCGGCTCCACTCGCTCTCGCCTCTTTGGGCGCTCACCGCCGAGGCCAGCATGCCCACCGCCACCTTGGCGTCTCCGATGAGCGAGCAGAGGTTGGGATAGTTCACCCCCACCTGGCTGGGCTCGATGTTCACCTCGATCACCGGGGTGCCCGGGCGGGGGATCTTCCACATGTTGGTAACCTGGTCGCCGGTGCCCGAGCCCACGAACAGCACCAGATCGGCCTCGGACACCGCCTGGTTGGCGCACCAGCGGCTGTAGGTGCCCACCGGCCCCAGGCACAGGGGGTGCTCCGGCGGCACCAGGCCGTTGCCGTCCACCGAGTAGGCGATGGGCATGGCCAGCTTTTCGGCCAGGGCCAATATCTCGGGGCCGGCCCCGGAGATCACCGCCCCGCTGCCGGCCACCACCACCGGGCGCGCGGCCCGCTCCAGGGCCTGGGCCGCCTTGGCCAGGTCGGCCTCGGCCGGGGCGGGGCGCTCGGGCGGATAGCTGGCATAGCGCTCTTCGAACACCAGGGGGAACTCGCCGGTGGCGCGCTCCAGCTCGTCGCCCAGGATTCCGTAGATATCGATGTGGGCCGGGCCGGGGCAGCCGGCGGTGGCCTCGCGGAAGGCCTGGCGCAGCAGAAGGGGGAGCTGCTCCAGGGTGTTCACCTCAACATTGTATTTGGTCACCGGCTCGTAGTATGGGCGGTGATAAACTTCTTGATAGGCATTGCGAAAGCGGTGGGAAACCTGTTTCTGCCCGGTGATGGCCACCACCGGGGAGTGGGCCAGCCAGGCCTCTTGCAGGCCAGCGGCCAGGTTGCCCGCGCCAACCGACTGGGCCATGCACACCGCAGGCTTGCGGGTGATGCGGGCCATGCCGTCGGCCATGTAGGCGGCCGATTTCTCCGCGTGGGTCACGATGCGCTTGATGCCCAGCTCTTCCAAACGGATCATGGTCTGGCGTAGGATCGCCTCCACATAGAAAACATGGGTGATGCCGTAACCCTTGATGGTCTCGGCCAGGACTTGGGCTCCATTGATCTGGTCTGCGGCGGCCATGGCGACTTTCTCTTTAAATTTTTGTTTGATAGTCGTTTTGTGTTGTGCTATGGTCGACCATAACAGCAACAAAGAAGCCCTGTCAAGGCATTTCGTGGCAGGGTTTAAAAAAGGCTAACGATTGATTTTAACAGCACAATTTGGTGCTTTTCCGCTACAGTGCCCCATGGCGGCGCCCTTGGCCGCCACCCTTGCGCGCAACACGGTTAGCCGCCCTGCCCGACCGGGGCTCGGCCGGGAAGCCGGGCAAAAATACGTTTTACAAGGCCGTCAATTAGGAGGAAGTTGAAGTGTCTGAGGTAAAAACCCGCGACAAGATGGTGGATGTTCTCGTCCAGGCCGGCATCAAGCAAATGTTCGCTTTTCCCGGATTGGGCGTTTCCTGGCTGGCCCCCGCCTTTTATGAGCGCCGGGACGAGCTCCAGGTGATTTTGGGCCGCAGCGAGCAGTCCACTTCCATCATGGCCCAGGCCTACGGCCGCATGAAGGACGCCCCGGGCGTGTTCATGGCCCAGGGCCCCTGGGCGGTGACCACCGGCGCCTTCGGCTGCCTGGAGGCATTTTTCTCCGGCACGCCCATGATGTTCATGTGCGACACCTCTGATTACGACGGCATGGGCGCCTACGGGGTGTATCAGTCCATGACCGGCGACTACGGCGCGGGCGACGCCAAGGCCTCCCTCCAGCATCTGTGCAAGTACACCAGCATGGCCACCAAGCCGGAAGAGGCCATCTTCGGCATGCAGATGGCCCTGAAACACTGCAACACCCCGCGCAAGGGCGTGGGCGCCATGATCTTCCGCACCGACTACGTGCGCGAGGACTACCCCGCCGTGACCAAAGGCACCATCTACGACACCCCCAACTATCTGCTCTACACCCCGCCCTACCCCAGCATCGAGGCCATGGACAAGCTGGCCGAGATGATCAACCAGGCCAAGCGCCCGGTGGTGCTGGCCGGCTTCGGCGCGCGCCAGAGCGGCGCGGGCGAGGCCCTGTTCAAGCTGGCCAACGAGTTGGGCATCGGGGTGGTGACCTCCACCAACGGCAAGAGCATCATCGACGAGACCTCCACGGTGTGCGCCGGCACCTTGGGCGGCTTCGGAGGCACCAAGGCCTCCCATCGCCTGCTGGCCGAGGCCGACATGGTGCTCATGCTGGGGGCCAGCCTGGGCGCCGACTACACCCGCTTCCGCGACCCCGGCATGATCCGCCCGGGCAGCCAGAAGCTGGTGCAGGTGGACATCGACCCGCGCAACGCCTCCTGGGTGGTGCCGGTGGACCTGCCCATCACCGGCGACTGCAAGGACGTGGTGGAGTATCTGTTGGCCAAGAAGCTGGACGCCTCCCAGAAGGAGGCCCGCTTCGAGTGGATCACCAAGCTCAAGGAGCGCAACAAGTACGACGAGGTGATGTCCTTCGAGACCGCGCCGGGCAAGGTGCACTACGTGGACGTGTTCAACGCCCTGAACCGCTACATGACCGCCGACGACCTGCTGGTCACCGACGCGGGCAACAACAGCATCTGGTGCAAGCACATCATCCGCTGCCGCTTCCCGGGCAACTACATCACCCCCGGCGGCACCGGGGCCATGGGCTGGGGCGCTCCGGCCGCGGTGGGCGTCAAGGTCGCCTGCCCGGACAAGCGCGTGACCATGGTGGCCGGCGACGGCGGCTTCATGATGACCCAGGACGCGGTGGCCACCGCGGTGCAGTTCAACCAGCCCATCACCTTCGTGGTGCTCAACAACTCGGGCCTGGGCATGGTGCGCGACAACCAGGTCAACAACAAGGTCTACTGCGACTTCGAGTACATCAACTTCGCCGAGATGGCCAAGGGCATGGGCGCCGAGGGCGTGCAGGTGGATTCCACCGACACCTTCATGGACGCGCTGGGGGCCTCGCACGACAGCAACAAGGTGACGGTGATCGAAGTGGCCCTGGACCCCGAGGCCCGGCACGCCGAAGCCACGGACATGGGCTCCCTTATTCTGTAGGGAGCGGGACAAACATGAGCAGCAACAAGCCAGTGGCCCTGGTGGCCGGGGGAGCCAACAACATCGGAGCGGCCTGCGCGCGCCTCATGGCCCGCGACCACTTCGTGGTGGTGGCCGACATGGGCGATCCCTCGGCGGTGGTCGAGGAGCTGGGGCCGGAGCGGGCCCTGGGCCTGCGCGGCGACATCAGCAACTACCCCGACTGCCAGGCCTGGGTGGCCGAGGCCGAAAAGCACGGCCCGCTCAAGAGCCTGATCAACACCGTGGGCATGAGCACCCCGGGCGAGTTCGTGGAAAACCTGGACCTGGAGGAATGGGACCGGGTGCTGAAGGTCAACCTGACCGGCAGCTTCTACCTGTCCCGCGCGGCCATCCCGGCCATGAAGCGCTCCGGGCTGGAGGACAAGTCCATCGTGCTCATCTCCTCGCGCTCGGGCAAGGGCGGCACCGCCAGCCTGGGCGCCACCAAGATGTCCAAGGCTCATTATTGCTGCTCCAAGGCCGGGGTGATCTGTTTGGTCAAGTGCCTGGCCTATGAACTGAGCGAAGACCAGATAAGAGTGAACAGCGTGGCCCCGGGCCCCATCAAGAGCCTCAATCCCGATGGACGCCCGGGCGCCACCATCAACCCCGATTTTTGGGAGACCATCGCCCAGAAGGTGCCCTTGAAGCGCATGGGCGATCCCGAGGACATAGCCGACGCCTGTTATTTCCTCTGTTCGGACCGAGCCCGCTTTATCACCGGCCACACCCTGGACGTAAACGGCGGAACCCTCATGGACTGAGGGCGGGGGAGCGACGCACATGAAAGCGGTGGTTTGTTCCCGGGAGCACGGCCTGCGCTTTTCCGAGGCGCCCACCCCGGAGGCGGGCCCCGGCGAGGTGGTGGTGCGGGTGGCCGACACCGGGGTCTGCGGCTCGGACATATCCTTCATCAAAAAGGGCTTCTTTCAGGAAGGCTACATCCTGGGCCACGAGATAAGCGCCGTGGTCCACCAGGTGGGCGGCGGGGTGGAGGGCTGGGAGCCCGGCCAGAGGGTCATGATGCGCCCCACCTTTTGCGGCCAGTGCTCCTTTTGCGCCGGCGGCAAGCCCCACTTTTGCTCCGAGTACCGCCGCCTGCTGGGGGTGCGCGACCTGCCCGGCGGCTTCGCCGAGTACGTGCGGGTGCTGCCGGGCATGCTCATCCCCATCCCCGAGGGAGTGGACTCGCGCAACGCGGCCCTGGCCGAGGTGTTCGCCTCGTCCTATCACGGCCTGAACTGCTCCGGGGCCAAGGGCGGCTCGGCCCTGGTCATGGGCGGCGGGCCCATCGGCCTGGCCATGGTGGCCCTGCTCAAGCTGCACGGCTTCGGGCCCATCCTGCTCAGCGAACCGATAAAGGCCAAGCGCGAGCTGGGCCTGGGCTTCGGGGCTGACGCGGCGGTGGACCCGCTGAAAGACAACCTGGGCTACACCGTATTCGACCTGACCGACAACCTGGGCTTTGACGCCATCTTCGAGTGTTCGGGCATCGCGGGCAACGTGCCCCTGGCCCTGGACTTCATCGCGGTGCGCGGACGCATCACCGTGGTCAGCGTTATCAGCGAAGAGGCCCGCATTCCCATGCGCCGCCTCACCTTCACCGAGGCCAAGATCACCGCCTCCATCTCCAACACCCACCAGGAGAACCGGCAGATATTGGATTGGATGGCCCAGGGCAAGCTGGACGCCCGCCCCATGATCAGCGATCTGATCTCCCTGGAGGAGCTGCCCGCGGTATTCAACCAGCGCATCCTGGCCGGCAAGTCGGTCAAGACCCTGCTGAAGATAGGCCCCGAGTTTTAGGGAAAGGGCGGCGGCAATGAGCCATAAAAAGGGCGTGGCCCTGATCAGCGGAGCGGCCAGCAACATCGGGCTGGCCTGCGCCCGAATCTTCGCCCGCGACCACCTGGTGGTCCTGGCCGATTTGCAGGACGCCGGCCCGGCGGCGCGGGAAATCGGAGCCGACGCGTTGGCCGTGCAGGGCGACGTGACCAACCCCGAGGACTGCGCCCGCTGGGTGGCCGCCGCCCGGGAGAAGGGCCCGCTAAAGGCCCTGGTGCATTCGGCGGGCATCACCAAGCCGGCCAGGCCCATTGAGCAGACCAGCCTGGAGGAGTGGGAGAGCGTCATCCGGGTGAACCTCACCGGCGCTTTCAACCTGTGCCGCGCGGCCATCCCCGCCCTGCGGACCGCCGGCCCCGGCGCGGCCATGGTGCTTGTCAGCTCGCGGGCGGCCAAGACCGGCTTCGCGGCCCTGGGGGCCAACCCCGGAGCCACCAAGGCCCATTACTGCGCCTCCAAGGCCGGGGTGATCTCCCTGACCAAGTCCCTGGCCGTGGAGCTTTCGCTGGACGGCATCCGGGTAAACTGCGTGGCCCCCGGCCCCATCGAGGGCGAGATGATACCCTTGGCCCAGTGGGAGGCCGTGGCCGCCAAGGTGCCTCTCAATCGCCTGGGCAAGCCCGAGGAGATCGCCGAGGCCGCCCATTTCCTGTGCTCGGAGCAAGCCGCCTTTATCACCGGCCACACCCTGGACGTGAACGGCGGCACCCTGATGGACTAGTCTCCGGCAAAGCCGGACAAGGAGAGAAGCCATGCTGGCCGTGGTCAAGGACCTGCCCCAAACCGAACGCATCGCGGTTATGGATCTGCCCCGGCCCGAGGTGCAGCCGGGCTGGGTGCTGGTGAAGGTGGAGCTGGCCAGCATCTGCGGCAGCGATCTGCACGCCTATGACTGGACCCCGGATTATCAGGAGCGTTTCGCGGGCATGCTGCCCGCCGTGCTGGGCCACGAGTACACCGGCATCGTCGAGGAGCTGGGCCCGGAGGTGGAGGGCGGGGCCCTGGGCGACCGGGTGGTCTCGCGCACCTCCATACCCTGCGGCCAGTGCCCCACCTGCCAGACCGGCCAGGAGGCCATCTGCGATCAGCGCCGGATTTTGGGGGTGCACTACGCCGGGGCCATGGCCCAATACGTGGCCGTGCCCGCGCCCAACTGCCACGTGTTGCCCGCCGACTACCCGGCCGAGCTGGCCGTGCTCTCGGAGCCCATCTCCATCGCCTACAACGCGGTGCTCAAGGCCGGCGGCCTGCAGGGGCGCGAGGTGGCCATTATCGGCCCCGGCCCCCTGGGCTATCTGGTGGCCCTGCTGGCCGAGTTGGGCGGGGCCTCCCGGGTATTTGTCCTCGGTCTGCCCCAGGACAAAGACCGCTTGGCCATCTTCCAGGACAACCTGGCCCGGGCGCGCGTCGCCACCAGCCTGGAGGAGATGCAGGCCCTCATGAGCCGGGAGACCAAGGGCCACAAGATGGACGTGGTCTTCGAGGTGAGCGGCGCGCCGGTGGGCCTGGACCTGGGGCTCAGGGTGGCGCGCAAGGGCGGCCTGGTGGTGCTGCTGGGCATCATAGCCGACCTGGCCCAGGTGAACACCAACCTGGCGGTGCGGGGCGAGATATCCATCACCGGCTCGGCCCCCGCGCTCGAGCGGGTTTGGCGCCGCATGCTCGACTATCTGTATCTGCTGCCCGCCCAGGACCAGGCCCGCTTTGGGAAGGCGATCGGCGAAATCCTGCCTCTGGAAAAAGCCGGAGAGGCCTTTGAGAGGCTGGCCGCGGGCCAGGGCTTCAAAACCGTGCTGCGCCCCTGAGCGGCCGCTGCATGGAAGAGCCTCCCACCCAGACCAGCCATTTGCAGGGCAGCCTTTGGATGTTGGCCTACTGCGCCTTGTTCGCGGTGGTGGCCGGCCTGGTGCGGGTGCTCTCCCAAAGCGTGAGCACTGCGGAGATCGTGTTTTTCCGCACCGCGATCATCGTGGCGGCCATGCTGCTCTGGCGGCGGCGCGGCCAGGGGCGCATGACCACCCGGCGCCTGGGCATCCATTTTTCAAGGAAAAGCTGGGCCTGCGCCGGGGCCTGATCATGGCGGGCAGCTTCGCGGGCATGCTCATCATCCTGCGGCCGGGCGCGCGCATCCTGGACCCA
Organism: Desulfarculaceae bacterium; assembly: GCA_021737145.1. Classification (GTDB taxonomy): domain Bacteria; phylum Desulfobacterota; class Desulfarculia; order Desulfarculales; family Desulfarculaceae; genus Desulfoferula. Next base: position 238,343 of record JAIPEN010000004.1, read on the forward strand.
GGCTCCCTGTACACCCTGGCCGGGGCGGTGTGCATCGCGGCCAACATGCTCATGATCGTGTCTTTGCACAAGACCGACTCGTCCAACGCCATCGTGCTCTACAACGCCCTTTTGATGCTGCCCATGTCCCTGGCCGTGGCGCTGTTTTTCTGGCGCCTGCCCACCTGGACCGAGCTGGGAGGGCTGCTGATCACGGGCTGCCTGGCCCTGGGGGTGCAGCAGTGCGTGACCCGCGCCTTTGGCGGCGGCCAGGCCACGCCCATATTGCCCCTGGACTTCACCCGCCTGATCTTCGCGGCCGCGCTGGGCTTCTTTGTGTTCGGCGAAAAGGTGGACCTGTGGACCTGGGTGGGCGGGGCCGTCACCTTTGCCTGCACCGTGTTGCTGGTGCGCACTGAACCCAAGCCCCGCCTGCACCTGGGCCACTAGGCCGCGGTGGCGTCCTCCAGCAGGCCCAGGTCCGCCTGGGTCGCGTTCAGGCTGGTGCGCGCCTGCCAGATGGCGGCAGCCAGGGGGGTCATGGCGCCAAACTCCCGGCTCAGACTCTGGGCACCGTCGCACAGGGCCTTTTCCGGCTGGTGGTGCACCTCCACCATCAGGCCGTCCGCCCCGGCGGCCAGCCCGGCCAGGCCCATGTCCACCACCAGCTCGCGCACCCCGGTGCCGTGGCTGGGGTCCACGATCACCGGCAGGTGGTAGTGGTGCTTGAGGTAGGAGACGTTGTTCAGATTGAGCACGTTGCGGTGCACCCGGTCCGCGGTCTTGTCTCCCCGCTCGCAGAGGATCACCTGGGGGTTGCCCTCGTAGAGCCTGAGGGCCGCGCCCAATAGCTCGTTGAGCGATACGTGGTCGCCGCGCTTGAGCAGCACCGGCTTGGGGTTGGGCACCTCGGACAGGGCGTCCAAAAAGGCGTAGTTCAGGCAGTTGCGCGCCCCCACCTGCCAGATGTCGATGTCGTATTTCACGAACAGGGGAATGTCGCGGGCGTCCATGATCTCCGAGATCACCGGCAGCCCCACCTGGTCGCGCACCTCGGCCAGCAGCTTGAGGCCGTCCTCGCCCAGGCCCTGGAAGCTGCGGTGGATGGTGCGCGGCTTGAAGGCCCCGCCCCTGAGGATGTTGGCCCCGGTCTTGGCCACCAGCTCGGCGGTTTGGAACAACTGCTCCCGGCTCTCGATGGCGCAGGGCCCGGCGATGAGGCTCAGGTCCCGGCCCACCCGGTGGCCGTTGGTGAGCTCCACCACGGTCTCCCCGGGGTGGAACTGGCGAGAGAGCTCCTTGAAGGGGTCGGAGATGCGGTGCACGGTGAGCACGTAGTCCAGGGACTGATACTTGCCAAGGTCCAGCTTGCTGGCATTGCCCTTGATGCCCACCAGGGTGTAGGTGTCGCCGGAGAAGATGTCCAGCCGCCGGCGGGGCACCCCGTCCTTGGCCAGATGAGACACCAGCTTTTCCAGTCCCGTGTTTCCCGCGCTTGCCTTTAGTTGAATAATCATCGTGCTCTTCCTCGTTTTGGGCCCGTGGGCCCGGCCATGCTTGGGCCAAATAAAAAACCCACCGTCTGGCGACGGTGGGCTGTGGTGCTTGGAGAGTTAAGTGCTAGGCCTTGGGCACTCCACGGCAGCTCACCGTCCGGGAGACGGGGGCGTAATAATAGGAATAGAGATACGCGGCAAAGCGGGGGCGCACGCCTGCCAGGGCGTGTCGGCTCTCGAATTGTCCGTGCAAATGAATCATCTCTGCTCCACCGCGTGTGCGTGGCCTTTACTTGGCTTGGATAATAGCCCCAAGCGGCGCTCGGCGCAACCCCCAAGACGGTGGGGCGGCTTTTGGGCGGGATTTGGCCAGCGGCCGAGAGCCCGCGGATCGGCAAGGCCCGCTTGGCCAGAAATCGCTTGCAATCAAATATGGGGTACTATAATCATGACAAAGGTTTTCTGTTGCGTATTTGGCTAGTTATGAGCCTGACGGCTTTTCGGTGGAGCAGATTCGGCATGAGCCGTTTATTGCTTTGTAATTTTAGTTTGATAATTTTCCAGATTTAATCGGCAATGATTAATTAGCGTCTGTTGATGGTTGTCGCACCCCGGGAGCACTAGGCATGAAGCGGCCACTTTGCGTTGATTTGGACGGCACCCTGCTTTTGGGCGACTCCCTGTGGTACGCCGTGGCCACCTTGTTGCACCATGCTCCTTTCGCCTTTCTGCGAATTGCCGCCACCATCTTTAAAGGAAAAGCTCATTTCAAGGCCGCCCTGTGCCAAGAGGCGCTCAAATACGACATCGTATTTTCATACAACAACGACGTATTGCATTGGCTGCAAGAAGAAAAGAAAAGCGGAAGGCCGCTCTATCTGGTCACTGGCGCCGATCGGCGCATAGCTGAAATCGTCACCAAGCAGGTGGCCGTCTTTGACGGCATGATGACCAGCGACGGGGAAACCAACCTCACCTCCGGCAACAAGGCCAAGGCCCTGGCGACCAAGTTCGGCGCGAGCAATTACGATTATATCGGCGATTCAGTCAAGGACATGGCCGCCTGCCGCCAGGCGCAAAAGGCGTATTTGGTCAGGCCGACCCGGTCATTGTTGAACAAATACCAGGCCCAGGGAATCGAGGCCGAGACTCCCTGGGGAATGGCCAAGAGTCAGCTGGCCCAGTTGATAAAAACCATGCGGCCGCACCAGTGGGCCAAAAACCTTTTGCTGTTTGTCCCTTTCATCCTGGCCCACAATTTCGAAACTCAGGTCATCTTCAAGGCTGTATTCGCCTTTGTGGCTTTTTGCTTTCTCGCCTCTGGTGTTTATATTTGCAACGATTTGCTGGACCAAGAATCCGACCGCAGGCATCCGCACAAAAAAGACCGCCCCATCGCATCCGGGGGGTTGAATCCAAATTTAGCATTCGCGGCGGCCATAGTATTATTGGCGGTGAGCCTATTCATCGGTTCCTTGTTAAACAGCATCTTTTTCGCAACCATCGTCTTGTATTTGCTGGCCAACGTGGCTTATTCCGTGGCCCTCAAAAAGGCCAAACTTGTTGATGTGCTGATTTTGGCGGGCTTGTTCTCTTTGCGCATCTTTGCCGGAGGCGTGGCCACCGAGGTTCCGATCAGCGATTGGCTGATTGTTTTCTCGATATTTTTCTTCCTGAATTTGGCTTTTTTAAAGAGATTTATCGAAGTAAATCATATGCAGGCGGACGAGAAGATGCCGGGAAGGGACTACTATGGAAGCGACCGGCTCTTCCTGTTCATCGCCGGTGTGAGCAGCGGGTATTTGTCGGTTCTGGTCTTTTTGCTCTATCTCACCAGCGCCCACGCCAAGGAGCTGTACAAGCACCCCAAGCTGTTGATCTTGATTTGCCCCATCTTGATTTACTGGGTGAGCAGGATGTGGCTTTACGCGCACCGGGGGCTCATAAAGGGCGACCCGGTGATCTTCGCCTTAAAGGGCAAACAGGGATACTTGGTGGGATTGCTGATAATGGCGATTATTTTTGCGGCGGCATGGCTGCCTTAGCGGCCGGCGGCCACGGAAGCCTTGACAAAAACAAAGCGCTTGTCCAGTTGGTATTTGACGGCATATCCCACGGCTAAACCGAAAAATCCTCCGATATACCGCGCGTAGTCCGAGCCGATAAATAAATCAAAAGAGATCTCGCTCCCCCAGAAAATGACCGTGGTAAAGGCGCCCATTATGCTATAGAGCGCAAAGCGGCCGGTCTCATGCTTCAGGTGTTTGGTCTGATAATAAAAAATATAGTTTTTGTCCAGCCAATACTTCACCATCAGCCCGATCAAGGTCCCCACCATTAAACATACATAAAGGCTCCATGCCTCGGGCACGACGAATGCGGTCAGGTATTGGGCGAACAGGTTTGCCGCTATGGATATAGCGGCAAACAAGGCATATTTGATGCTCAGGTTTATTTTGTCTGATGAACTCATGGCAGGAGTTGGACGCGCGCCTGAACTATTTTTCCGGGTACTGCTGGAACAGGCGTCCCCAGGAGGTTTTCATGGCCTCCCGCACCCGTGCCTTGCCGACAATGGGCCACCAAATGTAATCATGGTACAGGAACGATCCGAAGATGAAGACGTTTACCAGGGGGGTGTGGAAAAATAGCTTTTGCAGCTTTTTGAGAGGGCTGAACCACAAAAGGTCGCCCACCATGCTGGCGGTGTTGTCTCCCACCGAGAAGTTCCAACTCTCACCCGACAGGTCGTCGCCCACCAACTCTATTTCGCGGGGATCGGCCACGCCCAGGCCGGCTTCGTGGGCCGTGCGCAGGTATTCCAGCGACATGGGATCAAACCCCATGAGCTTGGCGGCTACCGCGTCAATGGCCACGCTGTCGCCACTGGCCAGAATCACATCCTTCTGACGGGGGAACATGGTCCGCGGCCCGGGGCCGTCGCCGGCCAGAGTGCCGTCCATCACCGCAAAAATACCCGGGTGGATCTCCTTTTGGATGGCCAGCAAATCGACCAAGGTCTTGTGAATGTGGGAATGGGTGTAATGGCGTTTGGTATTGAGAAGGCCGCCAAAGGCGTTTTTCATGGCCCCGGTGGTGCTGGTGTATATGTGGCATTTAACGGTAGGCAGGTGCACAATGTTTTTACCGAAAAAATAGTCCGGCAGCCTAATGCCCTCAGGATATATGTCGTCCAATACCAACATTTTAGCTTTTGGTTTATAGGTGACCCACTTCATATCCGAGGGCAAAAAATTATAAAGCTCGGGGATATTGTACTTGTGATAGACCGGATTAAGCCGGTTCAAAGTGCCGCCCTTATAAGGATCGGTGACCACCGTATTGTTGTGCACCGCAACCAGGTCGTTGAAGCCCTGCTCGCGCAGGCCGTTGATGGTGCCTTCCAACTGCCAAGGGGTGGTGTTGGCCGACAGGAAGGGCATGTGCCAGGAAATATTGTCTTTAAGTATGGTGGTGGCTTGCGGATCTAGGTCGCCGGCCACTCCGGCCATGTCCATGAGCCGGGGGATGTCTTGCAAAACCGTATCTGGTTTGGTTTTTAACAGGGCAACGGTGGCTTTAGGCATGTTTTTTTATTTCCCTCTGCTAAATTGTTCCGCCTTGGCCATCTGAGGCAGCAATCCCAATGGCCATCTTGCGGATCGCTATCTGCTTCAAATATAGCACACTTTTAGCATTTGTCAGCCTGCCGAATGGCCATGCTTTTGGCCAATAGCAACTCGTTTTTTCATTTGATGGCCTTGCCTATTGCCATTGGCTTGGCGGCTTTACCTTGGCCCGCTCACGCCGGGCCGGCATAACCAACCAAGAGCCCACCAGGATGCTCAGCCAGGGGATGAACATGAAGTGGTAACGGGGCTGAACCTCCAGGATGGTGTGGGCGGCCGAGGCGATGAGCGCCGCGAGGGTCATGGCGAAAAACACCCCCGAGGGCAGCGCCCCGCGCAACCCGCCCCACAGCAGAGCCACCGCGGCCAGGGCCAACATCACCTTGTGCCAATAGTTGGCATAGGTCTCGATTCCCTGGTCCCAACGGCCCAGGACGGATGTGGCCAGGCTGTGACGCTGGTGATTCACCCGGCCCCACAGGGACAACGGCTTCTGAAAGAGGCATAGCTGAAGGTAGGCAACCGGGTCGCCGCTGATCCTCTGCCATGCCATGTCCCGGGCGACGGCCTCCAAACGCAAGGCCCGGGGCATGTTTTCCGGCCAGTCGCGCACCGCAGCCTCCTGGGCCACCAGGCGCAGGTCCAGCATGCTGTACCAACCTTGCGTTTTCTGATTGGCCCCTTCCAGCAGGCTCCAGCAGCCGAGCTGCGCCGGCACCGGCGAAGGGATGCCCAACTTTTCCTGGTTGATCACCATCATGGGCGCGATCAAAAGCGCCAGGCCAAAAAACAGGCCAACGGTCAGCAGGGCGAGTTTCAAGGGCCGCCTGTACCACAACAAGGCCGTCAATCCGAGCAATGCCAGCACGAAAAACGGGGTGGTGGGCCTCATCCAATGCGCCGCGCCCAGGCTCAAACCAGCCAGGGCGGCCCACACCAGGTCAAGAGGACGGTTGTTCAACCGGGTCCACAGCCACATGGCCAACAATGCGAAGAACGAAAAGTAGGTGTCGCTGCCCATCAAGTTGGCCATCAGGATATGGGCCGGCCACAAAGCGAGCAGCAAGGCCGATATTCTGGCCGCCTTTTCCCCAAAGTATCGGCGCGCTATGGAGTAGGCCAAAGCTATTTCCAGAGATGACGCCAGGGCCACGGGCACCAGGGCCGCAAGGACACAAGGCTGGCCAATCAGTTGGTACACCCCCGCCGCGATCAGGGACGGCCCCGTGGGCTTGGCGGGGTTGATGATGTAGACGCCTTGGAATATCTCCACCGCCATTTGGCAAAACTGACGCCAATCGCTGGGCTGCTTTACATGGCTGAACAAGGCCCAAGCCATGCGCAACAAAAACCCCAAAGCGATTATGGGCCAAAAGGGCAGCTTTTCGCTAAGAGCGGCGAGCAATTTCCCCAGGCCGAGGCGCCAGATCAACCCAAGCGCGGCCAGCACGGCCAAGAATATCAGCCAGGTGTATGGCCCAACCGTCCACTCGGGAGCGTTGTTCCCGGGTATCAGGGAGAAGACCGTTACATAGCTGAGGCACAAACCCAAGATGACGTAAATTATCGGCGCGATTATTTTGTCCAAACGCAGTTGGCTGGCGCCGGGCACAGGCGAAAGCATGCATTGATTCACCCGCTCCACAAATTGGCCGGCCAGGCCGGGGCCCCACCTGACCGCGCTTATGATCACTCCGCCGGCGCCGGCCAGGATCAGCAATGTATCCGGGGCCAAGGTGAGGTAGAGCTTTTGCCCGGCCAATATCCACGATGCAACCAGGGCCAGCCAGACCGGCAGAACCACCAGGAGCGCTGATATTGCTTGGCGGGTTCCGGCATTGCCACGCAGGGCCACCCACAGGCTGGCTATCTGCAAAAGCAACATCGCCAGCCAAAGGCCAATCTTTACGGCAGGGCTGTATTCAATATATTTGGGGTGCAGCGAAACGATAAAAGCGGGCGTGTTGCTATTATTGGCTACATAATCCTTGACCCTATATTCGCCGATCAAAATATTCCGTTTGGCGTCATTTTTTATGAGCAGCTCGTCAAGCGCCCCTTCCTGCTTTTCAATCCTGAAATAGGCCGCCCCGGCATCACCGGCACTGGGCCCCCTCCACGCCCCGCCCTGCTCTCCTCGAACCTCTAGTTGCCCGCAAGGCCCTGCCTTGCAATAGACGGTGAGGTCGAGTTGAGTGGCTAAGGAAGGCGCGTTCTCGATTTTGAGAACCGCCTCCCAGCCCGGCCCCAAGGTTATGGCGTCGTCATTGCCATAGACTTTTTTATAGGAAAAGCCCTGTTGGATCGGCCCCAAGAAGAAAATCACCAGCAGGGCACAGGCGGCCATTACCAGAAAAAACAGCAGCGCCAAATGTGCTTTATTTGTCGGCTTCGGGTTTTGCCTGCTTGCCGCCAATGCCTGCCTCTGAAAAGAGGTTTATGCCAGGCGGCGGATGAGGTTAACCAGATGGACAAATGCTAAGCGAGCGCAAGCATAATCCCCGGTTGTAAGCTACGTGGTGAGATTCCCTTACTCAGCCTGGGCCGAGAGGTATGAGCAGCGATATTTCCGGACCAATAATTTCGGGCCATGAATCAGAACATGGGAAGACCATGATGCAGATTCAATTTTGCGTTTTTCGCCCCCCGGCTCAGGCCGCGCCTCCCACAATCGGCACGATGCTGACGCATAAAAATTTTATATGCATAGCCTGGCCCTGTTGCGACTGTCTTGGCTATACGCCTGTATTACCTACCATATTTGTTGGATTTCAGACAAGGTTAAACTCCCTGGCAACGGTCTTGTCATGATGCGGCAAAATTCAAGCCCTGCCTGATTTTTCGGCGATTGTCCCGGTGGGATCATTCGCTAACCGCGATCCCGGGAGTTGTATGCACCCCGATGCCAATTCCCCTGCGGAGCGCAAAGGAAAAGGGCTGACCATGGCGGTCAGCCCTTTGAATTTATTGGTGCCCTCGGCCCGAATCGAACGGGCGGCCTACGGCTTAGGAGGCCGTTGCTCTATCCTGCTGAGCTACGAGGGCGCAGTGGTGGGCTGGCGGCAAACTTAGCACAGCGGCCCGTTCCTGCCAAGCCGGAGCCTAGTGCAGGGTGCCCTTATCGCCGTGGCCGCGGGAAGGGGCGCTGGGGGCGGCGGGCTTGTTCTGTCCCCGGCGGCGCACCTGCATCTCCAGATAGGCCGAGCTGAGGGGATAGGGCCCGGACATGAAGTGGCGGCAGGGGTAGACCTCGCAGGAGGCGGAGCAGTAGTCGATCTTCTTGGCCACGGCGCACTGCAGGATGGGGCACACCGAGCCCATTAGCCGCAACTGGGCGGCCAGCTTGGCCTGGGCCTGGGCCTCGGTGCCCGCGCCGCAGGGGCTGCACTTTCCCTGGCGCATGAGCCCGCAAACCATGCAGTTGATGCCGCAGGCTCCGGTGCCTTGCGCCTCCGGCTGGCTCATCGGGTTAGCCGGGCCACCATGAGGTTGGTCAGAGCCAAGACGCCGTCCAGGGCCAAATGGTGGTGGGCATGGGCGTCCACCCCGATCACCGCCCTGGGGCTGAACTCGTCATCCCCGCCCCAGAGCAGGGCGTACAGGGGGATCATGGGCAGGCCCGGGATCATGATGCCCACGTCGCCGCCTTCGCAGGGCGCGGGGTTCAGCAGCGCGGCCGCGTCCAGCAGCTTGGCCGGGTCGGAGCCGAAACGCTCCTCCAAGGGGCCCGTGTTCACCGCGTGGGGTCCCTGTTTCTGGAAAAACATGGAGCCGCCGGGCAGCTCGTGGGGGGTGATCATGCTCCCGGCCGGAGGCACCCCCAGGCTTTTGCCCAGGGTGCTCACCAGGACCATGCCCGCCTGAAAGGAGATGCGGCGTTCGGGATCGTCGACCAGGCTGATGCGCCGCGCGCCGGGCTCCACCCGGTAGTCCCGGCCCAACAGGGGCAGGACATAGGCCGCGCCGTCCCAGGTTGCGCCCACGGCCTGGGCCGCCTGCTCCGGCGGCCGGGCCTCCAGGTCGTCCCAGGTCTGGGAGGCGATGTCCTCGGCCCAGCGGAAGAGCTGGTTGTCGTCGAAGTCGGTGGGCCGGTTGGGCTCTGCCATGGTTCTAGTCCCCATTCTCCAAATTGCCACTCTGCCGGCGGCGGTATACCCGCATGCCCTTTTTCTTGGGCTCGCCGGAGCGCACCCGGGCGTAATACTCCAGATAGCGGGCCACGGCCCGGCGCATCTCTTGGCGGGGCACCACTTCCTGGATGCCCCGGATGTCGCCGTAATAGCCCTCGTAGCGCATGGTGTCGCCCGAGGCGGTCACCAGGCTGTCCGAGCGCACCATCTCCTCCTGCACCTCGAAGCCCCGCGCCTTCATCACCCGGGGGCCGGTGAAGATGACCAGGGCCCCGGGCTCGGCCAGGCACACGTCGCCCAGGGCGGCATAGGAGGCGATGGCCCCGCCGGTGGCCGGGTCGGCCAGGATGGAGATGAAGGGCACGCCGGCCCGCTTGAGGCGCTCCACCGCGGCCACGGTCTTGTACATCTGCATCAAGGCCACGATGCCCTCGTAGAGCCGGGCCCCGCCCGAGCAGCACACGCTGACCAGGGGCCACTTCTTGCGCAGGGCGTACTCCACGGCCAGGCGGAACTTCTCGCCGAAGACCACCCCCATGGAGCCGCCCGCAAAGGCGAAGTCGCTCAGGGCCAGCACCGTGGGGTAGCCGTAAAGGGTGGCATGGGCGGTGACCAGGGACTCGTTGAACGAGGAGTGCTTTTTCTGCTTCTTGAGGAAGTCGCGGTAATAGTCGTGCAGATCCTCGGCGGGCAGCAGATCGGACACGGTCATGTTGCGGAACAGCTCGTGAAAGCTGCCCGGGTCGGCCAGGGCGCTTATCCAGCCCGCCGCGTCCAGCACATGGCGTTTGCCGCACTGGGGGCAGGTCTGGAAGTTCTTGAGGTAGTCCTCCAGGGGGATGAGGGCCCCGCAGCCGTCCCCGGCCGCGCCCTCGGTCTCCTGGCCGCAGCGCACCAGGGGCTGGCCCGGCTCGATCACCGTGCCGTCGCCGTAGTTTTCATCCAGGTGGATGGTGGCCCCGCTGGGGTCGGAGATGATCTTGAGCTTGGCGGGCGGCTTGTAGAACTGCTTGAGGGGCCGCTCGATGAAGCGCTTGATCTCGAAGAACTTGCCCCGGTCGATCACCCCCAGCTCGTCGGCCGTCTCCAGCCGCTTGTCCATGAGCTTGTCCAGGCGGCGGCGCAGCAGGTCCTTGATGGAGCGCTCCAGATAGCCCTGGATGTTCTCGGCCAGGCCGTCGGCGTCCATGACGCTCTTGGTCTGGGGGATCAGGGAGTCCACCACATTGAAGTGCCTGAGGTGCTTGCCCGTGGACTTGCTCACCTGCAGGGCCTCGTCGATGCGGGCCGGGTCGCGGAAGATGATGGCCGCCACCGACTCCGGGGGCGCGGTGGCGTACATGGCGTCTTCCACCGACGCCCGGCGGTCGGCCACCTGCAGGGCCAGGGCCCCGCCCGAACCGCCCTCGCCCAGCACGATGCTGATGGTGCGGATGGGCACGTTGAGGTAGGCCCGGATCAGATGGGCGATGAAAAACGCCTGCAAGCGCTGGGCGGAGTACATGGAGATGTCCGCCCCGTAGGTGTCGATCAGCGACAGCAGAATCGCGTCCTCGTGGGGGCCGCTGTCCGTGAGCTGGCGCAGCATCCGAAGCACCTGGGAATGCTCGTCCGCGTTGAGCATGCCCCAGTTGAGCTTGCCCACGTCCTGGGCCGAGCGGAACTTCTCGGGCTTGGGCTTTTGCTGGGCCACCACGTAGATCCGCTTGTCAGCCAGGTGCCCCTCGCCCATGATCAGGTTGTCGCCCTCGGCCTGATAGTCGCGGAAGTCGGCGAACACCCGTTGGATCACGTCAGAGGCCCGGGGCCGGAACGGATGCCGGGTGCGGTTTTTAAAAATCTCTATGAGTTGCAAACCTGCCTCCCAAAGCCAGGCGGCTCAAGACGGGCCGTGGTCCAACAGCCCGGGGCCGCGCTGGATTTGGATTAATCCTATTGAAGGGGGGGCGGGGTGTCAAGTTACCGGCCAGGCTGTAAAAAACTTGCCGCGCCGGGCCGAGGCGGCCCCTGAAAACACTTGCCAGGGTGCGGGCGCTCTGTTATAAATCGCACCTACTCCGTCCGGCGCCTAGGCCCGGCCGGGGCCATGTGGTGGCTATAGCTCAGTTTGGTTAGAGCGCCAGGTTGTGGCCCTGGAGGCCGAGGGTTCAAGTCCCTCTAGCCACCCCACTTTTATAAGTATTTCATATACTTACAAGACCTAGGCCGCTCAACCCCGTTCCCCCCAAAAATAGGGGGCGGGACTGAAACAGGCTTACGATGATGGCTTGCCTTGGGAAAGGGCAGGCCATGTCTGTTTCCAAGGTCTGGGTCGAAGCCAACCGCAACCTCAAAACCACCACCTACTCAACTCGCTGGACCGCCGAAGACGGCAAACGGGGCAGGCGCACCTTCAAGCGCCGCTGGGAAGCCGAGGCCCTGAGGGACCGGCTTGCAGAGGGCTACGTGAGCCCTCTGGCGCCCGATCTGGACAAGCTCATAGGCCATGACCGGCCTAATCCAAAGCGCAAAACCATCACCCCTTGGGGGCCAGCGGTGGATCAGTTCATTGCCCACCTGGCCGTCCAGCTTCAACCTGGCAGCGTCAGAAGGCACCAGGAGGCCCTGCGTCACTTCACCCGGTTCTTCACCCCCGCCAGTGTCGAAGAGGCCGCCAGGAAGGGGCTGGTGCTTCGCTACCGCTCGCTTCGTGCCCAGGACACGAAGGGCACCAAACAGATCACTCGTTGCACCATCAACAACGAGGTTTCCAAGCTTCGCCGTTTTTTCGGCTTCGCCATCGAGATGGGCTTGGTAGACGAGAACCCCTGCGACAGTATCAAGGCGCTCAAGGAGACCGACTCCAAGGCCGACACGGTCATCCTCGAAGTGGACGAGATCAAGGCCGTCGAAGCCCTGTGCGGTGAAGAGTTCAAACCCTTTTTTGCCGTCCTGGTGCGCTTAGGGCTCCGCAAAGGGGAGCTGCTGGCACTGACGGCCCGTGACCTGGACCTGGAGGCCCACACCCTTCGAGCCACCAACTTCAAGACCACGGCGGGTAGGCGGGACCGCTACCGGTACTTGCCCTTGAGTGATCAGGTGGCAGACCTGTTGAGGGAGCTGGCTGAGGCGGCCCGTGGTGGCCCGCTCTTCCCCCTTCCCCACTCGCACAACTGGCTACGTCGGCAACTGCGCCAGACCGCGCGTCGGGCTATCAAGGTGGGCACCCTCCCCGCCCACAAGGTAGAGATTCGGCTTCACGATCTGCGCCACACCTACGCCTCTCATTACTTGGCGGGCGGCGGCGACCTGCGCACGCTGATGTATTTGCTTGGCCACCGGCGCATCGAGACGACACAGCGCTATCTGCACCCGCTGGAGGGCCAGATTCGAGGGGCGGCAGAAATCTTGCCTTTTTGATGATCCGGGACTTGCGCTGGCGAGTGGAATGTGAGAACATACTAATAGACGTTACGAAACTACTTGGAGCGTTTCATGACAGACTTGATCACGACCAAGCAAGCTGCTCAGCTCCTGGGCATGAAGTACCGGAAGTTCACTGAGTGGCTCCGTAAAGGATACGTGCAGCCCTCGGGCATCCAGGCGCAAGGCCCGGGCACCCGCAACTACTTCACGCGCGAAGACCTTTACAAGGGCCATTTGATCGACACGCTATCTCGCTTGGGCTTCTCACTGGAGTCGGCTGCCAATACTGCCCGGGACATGTCGTGGGACAAAGTAGACGAGCACACCTGGATCACCGTAGAGGTGAGCCTGCCAAGGCCTCCCCAGACCCCGTTAATAGATGTTGGCCAACTACGACTTCGGGTGAGGCCTCGATTCTGGAAACAGGAATCCAAGCCAAGCCCGTCGTTCGACAACGCCGACCTTATTGCCATCCTGAATCTAACCTCCATCAAGGCCGAGGTAGACACCAAGCTACCGAATTCCGAACAGGGAGACGCCCGTTGAAGCCCGACCACACCACCGCCCTGACCGCCCTGGGGACCATGACCGCAACCGCTAAGGCCGTCGAGGAAGCCTTCGCCGAAATCTTCGGCATCAAGAAGATCACCGGGCGCGACCAGAAGGTGCTCGGGGTGCTACTTCAAGGCGATGCCACCCGGAAGGAGATCGAAGAGGCCACGGGGCTCGACAAGAGCGCCGTGAAAAAGGCCATCAAGCGGCTGCGCGATCAGCTGGGCATCGTGAAAGGTGGGGGACGAACTGCACCGGATGGTGGGGGACGAACTGCACCGGGGGGACGAACTGCGCCCCCCACATACGCTGTCGAAAAAATGGATAAACTGCTTGATTATATTAATAATTTTCTCAGCAAAAAGCCAGACAGGGGACAATCTGCCCCCACCATGCCCGCGCATTCTTCCTCTTTTTATAAAAGAAGAGAGAAGAAGGGAAGGGCGAAGGCCGACCCCTTCCCAGTTCTGGACTTCCCCCTATCAAAGAAAAACCCGCCTGTGCTGAAAAACTGCCTTTCGGCCAAAAGCAGACCATCGCCCAGTTCACCCGCTTGGAGGTCACGGGCAAGGACGACCAGCGGCTCTTGAAGAAATGGCGTTCTGACCCTGAGGGTCTATACGAGCGCGAGTTGGAGTGCTGGCAGAAGATGCCGCCCGCCTACCGCCGCCGCTACCCCGCCCTGTCAGACCGTAACCGCCATTTCAGGGAGTGCTACAACAAGGCCCGCGCGGCAGCCGGGCTGGGGGCTTGGCCACAAGACGGCAACCTGATCTTGGCCCGCCAGCAAGCCGATTTCCAGGGAGTGCCCTACGAAGTGTTCACCCAAGCTCTTCAGGCTCACTACAAGGAGGCCAACAACGCTAACCCCAAAATCCCCGCTTTCCCCGAGCCGTCCAACCTCAAGACCAACAAGGCCGCGACGATCTTCGGGGCATGGGAGTCGGAAATTGCAGCTGGCAAATCCCCCTGGGTCTTGGACATGGTGCCCCCCTTTGACACCTTCGACCCCGACGACCCGGTGCACCTTGAGCATTGCAGATGGGTCTGGAAGAAGATTGGGGGCGCTTGTAGCTTGCCCCAGGGGGGCTTTAGCGATAGCGGCCTCAGCCGCGCCGCCAAATACATCGCTGACGCTCTCGGCAACAAGTTACTGCACACAGCCGGAATCACCCACAGCACCGTCGGCATGCCGCTCTACATTCAGGCTAATGCGCTAAATGAGCAGGACCGACGAAAGGAGTTGGCCGAAGCCGATTCCAGGGGAGAGACGGAACGCATAGACCTCCCCGGCACGGACCGGTTCGAGGTTGTCGGGTTAGAAGCCCTGCCCGGCCTTGGTGAAGAAAGCAAGGACTATCACCTAATCAGCGAACAGGGCGACCACCGCTTGGTCGAAATGCTTGGCCCCCCGGCTTCACCTAGCGTAAGCGCCCCCACAAAGAAATCCGATGCTGTCGGCCCGGGCGGCGGGGATGGTGACAATGAACGGTCTGCTACTCCTGTGGACCAGTCGCCTTCCCCCGCCGCCCAACCTGAAGCGCCCACGTGCTTCGGATGCAAAGACTGCGGCAAGCTCGACCAATGCGGCAACTGCGATCAACTCGAAGCCTGCGTCAGGAAGAAACAACAAGTCAGGCGAGCCGAGAAGGCCGAAGCTGAAGCCCCTGCGGACATGTCGCTCGAAGAGCTGGAGGCGCATCTTAAAGCGGCCATTAACGAATAGCCAACTACAACCCCAACAGAGGAAGACCGACAAGGAGATCATAATGGGCAAGGCTGAAGACAGGATTACGGCTCTCGCCACCAGGACCAGAGGCGTCATGGAGCGCCTGGGCAACGTGCAGAGATTCGACGAGCTAAACGAGGCCGAGCGTGTTGAGGTGCTTAGCCTCAGGGACGACATATCCGACGCGGTCAAGACCATGCTGTGGCTCAGCAGTCGTGGAAAGCTTCCCCAAGGGGCTGGGGCCGGGATCTGTCACTTTACAATTTGGGTTGATTCAGTGCTTGGTATCACCGGCTATAGCAGGCGTCGGCTTCAGCAGGCGGCGTGCCCGAGGTAGGCGCATGACCAGGGGGATTGACATAACGGCCAGCAGAGGGCGGCTCCGGGCCTCCTGGGCGGTGTTTTGTGGGCGCGACCAGCTCGGCAAAAAGGCAGCCCGGCCCTTGCGCCCGCAAAGAAGCGCCGTCCCTGCCACCGGCCCTTGGTCATGCTCTTTCCAGCACGTTCTTGACGGTTTGCGCGGCCCAGCGACCACCCCGGGCAGTTGGCACACCCCTGGCGTTCAGCGACTCGGCAATACCGGCCAGGGTGGTGACGCCCGCCTTCTGGACTTCCTTGATGATCGGGACCACGTTGGCCGCAAAGGCGTCAGCACGGTCGACTTGAGCTTGACGGCCCCGCTCAGAGACTTCCCTGATCCTGGGGCCGCCCAGCTTGACGCCCCGCCGCTTTACCGCCGCCAGCGCGGCCTTTGTGCGGGCGCTGATCATGTCGCGCTCGTATTCGGCCATAGCGGCCATGATGTGGATGGTGAGCTTGTTGGCCTGGGGAAGATCAGCGGCCACAAAGTCCACGCCGCTCTCCATGAGCTTGGCAATGAAGGCGACATTGCGGGCCAGCCGGTCGAGCTTGGCGATCACCAGCTTGGCCTTGTGCTTCTTGCAGGCCCGCAAGGCCGCGTCCAGTTGAGGCCGGTCGGCTCTCTTGCCGCTCTCCACCTCTTTAAATTCCTTGACCAGCTCCCAGCCGTTGCTCCCAAGATAATCGGCAACAGCGCGGCGCTGAGCTTCCAGGCCAAGGCCCGACCGGCCCTGTCGCGCGGTGCTGACGCGGTAGTAAGCGATGAACCGGCCCTTCTTTCCCATGGCCCTGCCCCTCTCTCTTTTTTGACGGCAATTTCAAAACTGTATACCAGGATATTAAGTATTGAATCAAGAGAAAAGCGGTCCGGTTGCGGCGAGAAGACCACCACAAACCCGGGCATGCAAACGCCCTTCAGGAGTAGACAGAAATGAGCAAGAACACCACCACCGACCAGGCCATGGTCCCCATGCCCCACGGCGGCGCGATCAAGGCTGGTAAGACCCACGGGGCGCGGGCGCTGGAAGAGCACTTCAAGGCGGGCAAGGGCATCGACCGGCGCACCCGGGAGGGGAAGCTGTACGACCAAGTCAAAACGGCGCTCCTGGAGCTGGTGGAAGCCCACCAGGGCCGGGCCTGCCACCCGTTGGAGTACATCGCGGCTGAGCAAGTAGCCCAGGCCTACACCATCCAGCGGGTGCTCTTCGAGTACGCCATGGGCAACCCCGACCAGAAACGCCAGGACGGCCCCCTGCCCGCCTTGGCCGAGCGCTACAGCTCGCACGTCAACAATCTGGGCCGCGCGCTCGACCGCCTTGCCCGCATGCTGGGCTCCAACAAGCAAGCCCTGGAAAGCTCCCTGGCCGCACGCCTGGCGGCCATGGCCAAGCCCGCTGACCAGGGTGAAGTGATTGAGGCCGAGGTGGTCGACCATGAGTAGCGCCCCGACCATCGTCGGCCCCGATGCCTTTGCCCAGGAGTTCGTGCGCCTGGAAGACGGGCGGCCCTTGATCCTGGAGCCGTGGCAGACCCGGCGGGTGGTGCGCCCTCTGTTCTACACCCTGGACCCAGCCACGGGCCTTCGCCGCTTCAACCTCGCGCTGATCGGCGTGGGCAAGAAAAACGGCAAGAGCACCCTGGCCGCCTTGATCGCCCTGTATCTCTTGTTGGCCGACGGCGAGCCCGAGCCCGAGGTGTACGGGGCCGCCGCTGACCGCGACCAGGCCCGGGTGGTCATGGGCCAGGTGAAGCGCTTTGTGGAGCGCTCGCCCGAGCTGAGCCGGGAGCTGACCATCTACCGCGACGCCATTGAGCGCAAGGACGGGGCTGGCGTGTACCGGGTGCTGAGTGCCGACGCGCCCAGCGCCCACGGCCTTAACCCCCACGGGGTGATCTTCGACGAACTGTGGAACCAACGCACCTATGACCTCTGGGAGGCCCTGACCCATTCTCCCGCCCGCAAGCAGCCCCTCCACTTCTGCATCACCTATGCGGGATACGATCAGCGCAAGGGCTCGCTGCTCTGGGACTTGTACCAGCGGGGCCTCAAGGGCGAAGACCCGGGCATGCTCTTCGTCTGGTTTGACGGCGATCAGGCCAACCCCGCAAGCTGGATCACGCCCGCCTACCTGGAGCAACAGCGCCGCCGCCTGCCCGAGCACGTCTTCAAGCGACTCCACCGCAACGAGTGGACCAGCGGCACGGGCAGCTTCCTGACCCGGGAAGACGTCACCGCCTCCCTGGACCTGGAGTTGGGCAACACCTTCAGCGGCCAGGGCCAGCTCTACTTCGCCGCCGTGGACCTGGGCCTGGTTAACGACGCCACCGCCGTGGTGGTGGTGCATCGCGACCCGGTGAGCCAAAAGGTGATCCTGGACCACGTGCAGACCTTCAAGGGCAGCCCCACCAGCCCGGTGGTGATCGGCCAGGTGGAAGAGCACCTCTACGCCTTGCACCAGCACTTTGACCGGCTGGGCATGCTTCGGCTTGACCCGTACCAAGCGGTGAGCATGATGCAACGACTGGAAGAGCGCGGCCTGCCGGTGGACCAGTTCAACTTCAGCGCAGGCAACATCACCCGCCTGACCCAAAACCTGTTCCAGCTTTTCAAGGACCGGCGCATTGCCCTCTTCGAGCACGACGAGTTGATCAATGAGCTGCTGACCGTGAAGGTGGTCGAGAAGAGCTACGGCATTCGCATCGACCACGAGCACGGGCGGCACGACGATCACGTGATCGCCCTGGGAATGGCCGCCCTGGCCGCCATGGAGACACCTACGGCCAAGACCATGATCAGCACCGCCTGGATCGAGCCCGGCCCCGCTCCCGGGGTGGCCTACATCGTGGTGCCTGACCCCGCTTTGTGCGGGGCGCGCTACCGCTTCGCCCTGGAGGCGGTGGGCACTGCCGAGCGGGTACGGGCTTTTTGCCCAGAGCCCCGGGCCGACGGGAGCGGCTGCGACTTTACCCAGCGAGAGTTTCCCAGCCGGGAAGCCTTTGCTGCTTACCTGAGACACAAGCACGGCGCGCTGCGTTTTCGCCGCGCCGCATAGGAGCCATACACCATGAGAAAGCGACTAGACCGGCATCATCCCCACTACAAGACCAATGAAGCGCTCTGGCGCAAGCTGCGGGCCTGTCACGAAGGCTCTGGTGTCGAGCGCTACCTACGCAAGCACCCCGCCGAAGGGGTGGAAGACTTCGCCGAGCGCAAGGCGGCCACCACCTGGCGCAACTTCCCCCGGTTGACCATCGACCTCTGGCTTTCCAAGCTGCTGGAGCGCACGCCCGCTAGGGCGCTGCCCTCCGAGCTTGCCCCCCTGGTGGCCGACGTGGATCGCCGGGGCACACCTGCTGGCCCCTTGTTCAAAGGCCTGGCCGAGCTGGCCCTGACCTTCGGGGTGGCCTTCGCCATGGTGGACGCCCCCGCTCTTCCCGAAGGCAAAGACCCTGACAAGCTCACCCTGGCCGACGCCCGAGCCTACAACCTTCGGCCCTACGTGCGGCCCCTGAGCCCCCTGGACGTAATCGACTGGGCCTTTGACCAGGATGGCCGCCTGGCATGGTTAGCCGAGCGGGCATATGTCGAGAGCGACGAGGCCCAGCCCTTTGCCGAGGCCAAGCCCCAAGAGGCGGTGCGCATCTGGTGGCCCCACCTATGGCAGCTCTGGGGCAAGAGCCCTGACGGCAAGCTGGAGCCCCTGGACGACGGCACCCACCCCTTTGGCCAGGTGCCGGTGGTGCCCTGGTACGCCGAGAAGACCGCGCCCCTGCAAGGCAAGAGCCCCCTGACCGGCATCGTGGACCTGTCCTTGGCCCTCATGAACGTCCAGTCACTCTTAGGCGTGGCCCTGGGTCATGCGGGCCTGCCCCGTCTGGTGATCTATGCTGACGGCGACGTGAGTGGCATGCCCATGCCCAGCCACCAGGGCCGGGGCCTGCAACTGGAGCCGGGCGACAAGGCTCAGTTTGTCTACCTCCCGGCTGACAGCGTGAAGGCCCTCCAGATAGAGGCCGACCGGCTCAAGGCCGACATTCGGGCCACCATCTACCGTCAGGTGGACATGCGCCGTGAGAGCGCCCAGGCCGAAGCGGCAGAGAAGACCAGGCTGGACCTGAGCGCCCTGCATGCCACTTTGTCGGGTTGGGCCGCCAACTTCGAAGAGGCCGAGGCCCAGACCTGGCGGCTCATGGCCAAGGGCTTCACCAACTGCAACCCCGGTCAAGTGAAGATCACCTATCACAAGTGCTTTGATCTGCGCACCGCTCACCAGCGCCTGCAAGAGGCTCTCGAAGCCGAGGCCCTGGACCTGCCCAGCCCCACCTTCAGGACCGCCTACCGGGCCGATCTGGTGAAGGGGCTTCTGGAAGATGCCCCGCCCGAGCTGGTGGCCCAGGTGGTGGCCGAGTTGGAAGCGGCTGAGGCGGTGTAGCCATGGACCCGCAACGCTTTGACCGCTGGAGCCTTGAGCAGGCCCGGGAGCTGGCCGGGCTCTACGTCCAGGCCCACAAGAACCTGAGCCGCGAGATTGAGGCCCGTCTACGCCGCGTCCTGGAAGGTGAAGAGCTGAGCGCCAAGGCGATGCTACGGCTGCGTTCCCTGCTCAAGCACATTGAGGCCGAGCTGGAGCGGCTCACCGCTCAGGCAGAGGGCCAGATTCGGCCCCTACTTGATGAAGCCGAAGAGCTGACCCGGGAAGAGATCGCGGCCATGGCCCGCGAGCCCCAGTGGAACCTCTTCGAGGGCAGCGCCGCTGCTGAGTACGTGCGCCAAGGCACCCTCTTGGAGCAAAACATGGCCAGCACCTTGAAGGGCTACAGCGCCGATCTGCTGGCCAAGGTAAAGCGCATCCTGAACCTGGCCGTGATGGAGCGCCGCTCCTGGAACCACACCGCCCGGCTGATTCAGCGCGCCTTTGGCGATGCTGGACGGCCCCTGGGTCGTCGCCTGGGCTACTACGGCTCCACCGGGGCCGCCGCCCAGGCTGCCCGGCTGGTGGTCACTGAGCTGGCCCGTGCCCGCTCCCTGGGCCACCAGCACCACATCAAGCACGACCCCGACATTATCGGAGTCATCATCCACCACGGCGCGGGGCCTTGCCGCACGGGGGTGTGCCCCCGACGGGCGGGCCGCTACATGGGCAAGGACAATGCCCTGGCCGAGCTGCGCCGCATTCCCCGGCACCCCTGGTGCCGGTGCTGGCCTGAGTACATCTACGAGAACCTGAACTTTGACGAGTTGGCCCGAGAGCTGGCCGCATAAGGAGACAAGACCATGCTGGACAAGATTACTTCCTTCAACCCCGACACCCTGACTACCCCCGAGGTGAAGCCCGCCGCTGACGCGGTGGAGAGCCTGGAGGGTCTTGCCACGAACTTCGTGAGCAAGGTTTCCAAGATCAACCGTGACCCCGACCTGAGCGACAACGGCAAGGCCAAACTGGCCGCCAAGGCCCGGGCCGACTTCGAAGCCCAGGCAGAAGAGCTGCGCGCCGAGCTGACCCAGAGCCACGTCGCTCAGGCGGCCAAGGTCGAGAAGCTGGTGGTGGCCGCCCGGGAAGCCGATAAACCGGCTGAGCTTGGACCTGACGCCGTCCTAGAGGCCACCCTGGCCATGGAGGGCATGAAGAACCTGACGCCCGCCCAGCTGGTGGAAGCCTACTCAGAGGCGATCACCAGCGGCGACTACATCAAGCGCCGGGCTGCCGAGGCCGTGGCCGCCGCTGTGCTGAAGACGGGCACCGCCGCTCTGGGGCGCTTCCAGGCCCTCCAGCGCAAGCGCGAGAACCCCGAGACGCCTGCGATCAAGGCGGCCAACGAGCAGTTGACCCTTCTGAGCAAGCTGCGCACGGTGTACGACTACGTGACCACGGAGACCATGAAGAAAGGCAAAATGCCCTTCACCGGTTAAGGCTCCTGCCGGTAAGGCGCTCCATCGGGCGGGTCGACCCAATGCGGGCTGGGCGACCCGCCTAATTTTTGTGGTTGATTGTGCGCTGTCAATTATTTATCGTTAAGCTCAAGAGAATCGCCTATATCCATTTTAGCGCTACCCATAATTTACTACTATTAAGGAAATGATATGGAGCCACTAGTGGAATTATATGGGGCAGTAGACGGCACCGAAATATCGCCTAGCGAATTACCCAAATACCTAGCACAATTGCCAATTGAATTACCTGTGTACAGAAAAATTCCTCTACCTGGCCACATCTATGGTGCATCTTTTGACTGGTTCATTTTGCTAGGGAAAGCTGCTGACGTTATCACTGCCGCAGGTGCCTTATGGGCTGCCTATCAATGGATTAAAGGCCATAATAAAGTGGGTGGAGAAAAATCACCAAAATTTATAATCCAGGCGAAGCTAAGAAGTGGCCCCTTCGAGAATATCACGATAGAAGGCACTACTACTGAAAAGGAATTCATGATTGATTTTGTTCGCCGCATTGCCAATTTGAATTCTAAAACTGAATCAACAGATGATAATTATCACTTAACTGAGTACGCCAATTCTGGCAGGTACGAACGCATAGTGGCAGATGATAATTGGTCCCCATCTAATCCGAGCACAGGTGGGGTGCGGGCCAAACCTCGGGAAGACACCTAGCAGAATCCGAGGCATGACAGTCACCCTCTACACCATCCAAGCCCCAGGCGTCGACCTGACCGCCCCACGCAAGCCACGCCACGACTACGCCCACCCCGATGGCTGCTACTACGACATGGCCCAGTACCTGGGATGGCCGTGGTGGGTCTGGAGCTTCCCCAGGATGGACGATTTTGATTGCCCCCCGGCCATGGACTGGGAGTCATTCGAAAGCCAGCCTGGGACGCTCTGGACGCTTCGTGTGCCCTCTGAGGCCGTGCGCTGGTGCGGCGTCAACGCGCTATGCTTCGGCACGGGCAGCCTGGAAGGGTGCTTCCACCCGACCGCTGACGATTGCCGCGTTGAGGTCGACACGCCCGAAGGCGTGGTGGTGGATACGCCTCAGGGGCTCGTGCGTGGGCTGATCAGGCCAGAGTGGGTGGCGTGTTGGGAGCCGTCTCATACGCGGTCAAGTGACCAAGACAGCGATTATCGGGCAAGTCTGGTAATGGCGCTTGAGGCCTAAAAGAGTTTGCCGAGGTGATCGCCGATAGGGGTGGAGTGAGGATATGAAAAGGTTGTTGCTTATTTTATTTCTAGGATCATTGACACTATTACCCACCACTGGATCGGCTGGCTGGTGGTATGAAAAACATTTCGGCAGCGGACAGGAGTTGATCACGAATAATGCATTTAACTTCAAACTAGACGACATTAAATGCCACGTAACTGAAGTTAAATATTTCAGGACATCAGATAGCAGTGTTGATGAATATAGAGATCTTATATGTCGGGTATCTAATGACATCTCAGTATCAATTAGGGCCCATTGCGAGTACCCTCTATATTCAATGACAGAAATAAAAATCTACAAGAAAGATAAATTTTATTGGCCTACTTTAATTTGCGGGCCAGCTAGAAAAAACAATAAATAATCAATATGCCACGTGTAACACTAGCAGGCAATCCTCGTTTTTCCTATAAGAAAGGGGGCAATTACAGATATGTCTAGCTTCTCAGAGGTTGGTAATGTTGTTCGTCTGTCAAGCGATGAGACACAGTCTTGTGTCTGTGGTGAGGCGTTAAGAGGAGAGGGGCTCGATAAAGCTATAAACCATTATCTTGAAGTCCATGGTTATCAACTCTTGCATGTCGGTCAAGAAACGACGCGCGACATGGACGGTAATATATGGCACAACACGGTGGCAATTCTCGGCAGATAACATGCAAAGCCTATTAGAGGAGGGCAAGGATGACACCCTGGATCGTGTTGATCGTCGTGGTGGCCGTCTGGTGGGCTCTGATTGGGCGTCCTGAGCGCAGGCGTGCGGCTCGGGCTAAGCTGGAGTTGGAGGTGGCAAGGGATAACCTGGAGAGGGCGCGGGCACGGCTGGGAGAGGCGCTGAAAGCTGTTAACGACAGGTAGCTCGGGAGACGCTGAACAAATGAGGGATGAATTCCTCGAGGACTTGGACAAGGAGTTTGATAAGCACGGGGGCGAGTGGAACTTCCACGAGATCGCCGCATACCACCATGCAAGAGCAGCCATTAACCTTGATCATGAAGTGGTCAACCTGCGACGGGCGATTAATAGCACCAATGAGGCCATAGGCAAGTCAGACAAAACGCTCGAGAAGGCATACTCAGCAGTCGAGAAGTCCTTAGGGAAACTAACTGCGAGAATCAAGGCCGCAAGTGACCAGAGCACCAAGCTGGGCAACAAAATCGTCGTCCTGACCGTGGTGTTGGCTCTCGCCGCCCTCTTTCAGGTGGTCTTGGGTGCTTGGCAGGTTTACGTTTTTTATCTAGGCGGGATCAAAGATGCAAAGGTGGTCGAGCAGCTTCACCAGACCACCAAGACACAAGACAAGAAGGTCAGGCAGAGCGAACAGCCGACTAGCTCGCCGACGGCCCCTCAGTCTTCTTCAAGGCCCTGAGGCGTTGCACTAGGCTGTCTAGTTGATATAAGCCCTTCATAATCTCTTTGGTGAGTTCGATCGCGGCACCGACTTCTTCAGGCCCAACACCCTTGAATTTTTTCAGTTCAATGTGGGCTGCGTCATTGCCAAGCCACCGTATATCGTGCATCACCTCAAGGAGCTGCTTGGGCAGTACAACCTTCTCAACCAGGGCATCGATCCGCTGGAAAAGCTTTTCTCCTTCGGCCCCCTGTTCGTCACAGATCGTCTCCAAAGTGAGCCGGACAGCCATCGCGGCTGTCCTGAAGCACCCCTCGGCATAACAGGTGAGGGCCTCTTCGAAGGTGTCGACCACCGTGTCGGGTACTCCATTCGGATCGAAATCAAGGCGTTCGGCTGGCCAAAAGTTGATTACATGCTCCCTGTCAGCGTAGGCAATGATCTGCTGACAAGCTGGGGTGGGGCATATTCTGAATCCAAAGACAACGCCTGATCCCGTGGCATATAAATCTTGGCCAATGTGATTGAAGGTCACCTGATGTCGGCATGACGGGCATCTCCCTTCAATAGGCTGGTGAGTTGTATTTTGTAGACTATGTCCTTTAGCACGTTTCACTGTCCACTCCATCCCCATTAAACATTGTTTCATCATAGGCTATTTCAATACGGTTGCCAACACCGTTGAAATGGTGGTACAAGGTCACGACCTCCGGGAAAAACAGGGGGTGAATTGCGTGAATTCCACAGGGAACGGGGATTCATGCACAATTCATACACAGGGCAGTCATTGCCGTAAGTTGTTGATATTACAGTTTGGTTAGAGCGCCAGGTTGTGGCCCTGGAGGCCGAGGGTTCAAGTCCCTCTAGCCACCCCACTTCAGCACGAGACAAGCGGCCCAAAGGGGCCGCTTTTTTTGTGGGGCGCACCCGTGGCCTAAGGCGCAAAGCCTAGCCGCGCGGAGGGCAAACCGTCTGACAAGGCCCGCGAATCAGCCGCCCGCCCGGATTTGGCCATGGCTGGCATCTTGTTCTCCGGGCCTCCGGTCTGCTAGCATCGATTCTCACTTATGTCTGTCCCTCAGCCCTCCCGGCCTCGGCCCGGGCGGAACACGGGGAGCCCGGGATATTGGCCGCCGCTCATACGCCCAAAATGTGTCTGATCCACAACCCCCAGGCGGGACGGGGCAAGGCCCCGGCCGCGGCCGCGCGCCTGCGCGAGGCCCTGGCCAAGGCGGGGCTGGCACCACGGGAGCTGACCACCCGGGGGCGGGGCCATGCCGAGGAGTTGGTGTCCCAGGCGGTGGAGCGCGGGGTGGACACGGTGATCGTGGTGGGCGGCGACGGCACCATGCACGAGGCGGCCCAGGCCCTGGCCCACAGCCAGGCGGCCCTGGCCCCCCTGCCCGCCGGGCGCTGCAACGACTTCTGCCGGGCCCTGGGCGCGGGCAACGATCCCGAGGCCCTGGTGGCCTCGCTGAAGGGCGGTGGCCGCCGGGTGGTGGACCTGGTCCGGGTGAACGGCCGGATCTACTGCACCGTGGGCGCGGTGGGTTTCGACGCGGTGGTCAGCCGCTTCGTGGACACCATGAAGGCCCCCCTGTGGGGCACCCCGGCCTATCTCTACGCGGTGTTGCGCATGCTCACCCGCTATCAGCCGCCCCAGGCCTCCCTGGTGTGGGACGACGGGCAGTACCACGGGCCGCTGTTCCTGGTGGCCCTGGGCAACACGCCCTCCTACGGCAACAACATCCGGGTGACTCCCCATGCCAAGGCCGACGACGGCCTGCTGGACATCTGCCTGGTCACCCCGCTCAACCTGCTCAAGATAATGGCGGTGCTGCCCCTTGCCCTGCAGGGCAAGCACGGCCGGGTGGCTGAGGTGAGTTTTTTGCGCACCAGCCGCATGGAGCTGAGCTTCGACCGGCCCATGGAGATGTGGGCCGACGGCGAGCCCGTGGCCGGCTCGCCCCTGAGCGTGGAGATACTGCCCCAGGCCATGACCGTGGTCAGCGCCCCGGCCTAGCCCGCCCGGCCGCGCCACTTGGAGCGGCTTTCCGGCAACATCTTCCTGGCCCCTGGCCCCGAGGGCATAGTATGCTGCGCCTCATCCGCCAGAGAGGGGCACCATGCACAAAACAATTTTCAGCGCCATCCTTGTCCTGATTCTCCTGGCCGCGCCCTTGGCTGCTTTGGCCGCGCCCCTGCGCCTGGCCGTGGTGACCAAGCCGGGCTCGGCCCAGAACTTCTGCGCGGAATACTTCGCCCGTTTGCTGGACCGGGAAAGCCACGGCAGCCTGGCCACGAAGGTTTTCCACTCCGGGGCCATGGGCGACGAGACCCAGATACTGACCAAAGTGCGCTCCGGCGAGCTGGAGCTGTGCGTGGTCACCACCGGGCCCTTTGACTCCCTGGCCCCCCAGGCGCGGGCGGTGGAGTATCCCTTTTTGTTCGAGAGCTTCAAGCAGGTGGACCGGGTGCTGCAAGGCCCGGCGGGCAGGAAGCTGCTGGCCTCCCTGGACGGCGCCGGCTTCCAGGGTTTGGCCTTTGCGGAGAACGGCTTCCGCAACCTGACCAACAACCTGCGGCCAATAAAGCGGGCCGCTGACCTCAAGGGCCTGCGCATCCGGGTGATGGAATCCGAGTTGCAGACCGCCCTGTGGCGCGACCTGGGGGCCGTGCCCCTGCCCCACCCCTGGCCCATCAACAACCTGCTGGCCTCGGGCAAGGTGGACGGCCAGGAGAACCCCCTGGGGGTGATCTGGAAGTACCGGCTGGACAAGGTGCAGAAGTATCTGAGCCTGACCCGCCACGTGTACTCGGCCCACATCTGCGCAGCCAACCCGGCCTGGTTCCAGGCCCTGCCCCCGGCGGACCGCAAGCTGGTGGCCGAGTGCATGACCCAGGCCGCGGCCTTGCAGCGGGCGGACAACCGACGCCAGGTGGCCGCCTATCTGGCCAAGCTGAAAAAGGCGGGCATGCAGGTGGTGGAAAAGCCGGACCGGGCCTCTTTCCAAAAGCTCGCCGCGCCCATCGCCTCCTCGCCCCTGTTCGCCGCGCCCCAGGTGGCGGCCACGCTGCAAACCTTTAAACAGGCCCTGCGTCCCTAGGACGATCCTCCGGGCCTCGTCGGGCAACCTTGAGTCAGCTCGAACCCAAATACCGCTCCCTGGCGGCCGCCTGTCTGGCCATCTTCATGCCGGGCGCCCTGGCCTTCGGCTTCCCCGGGGTCATGGCCTCCCACTGGCAGGCGGCCTTTGGGGCCAGCCGGGCGGACATCGGCCAGATCATCTTTTTCATGCTGGCCGGGGTGGCCTTGATCACCTACCTGGCCGGCCGCTGGCAGGAAAGCTGGGGCCCCGGCCGCGTGGTGGTGCTGGGTTCGCTGCTGGGCGCGGCGGCCAACCTTTTGCTCATCTGGGCCCAGGGCATGGCCGAGGTCTACCTCTGGGCCATGGCCAACGGCATGTACGGCGGCTGCGTGATCATACCCGCCCTGTCGGTGGTCCAGCGTTGGTTCGCGGCCAACAAGGGGCTGGCCGCCGGCTTGGTGAGCATGGTCTTCGGACTGGGCGGCGCGCTCACCGCCCCGCTGTTCACCTGGGCCCTGGCCGCCATGGGCCCCCGCTGGATGTGCCTGGCCCTGGCCCTGGTGGTGCTGCTGGCGGGCCTGCTTTTGGCCCCCCTGCTGCGCTTCCCGGCCTCGCCGCCCCCAGCGCCGGGCCCGGCCGGAGCCGCCCCCCGGGCCGGAGTGGGCCGGGCGCTGACCAGCCTGTCCTTTTGGGCCCTGTGGCTCACCTGGGCCCTGGGCGGGGCGGCGGGCATCGCCATGGTCACCCTGTCCACCACCTTTGGCCTGGCCCGGGGCCTGGACCTGCCCACGGCGGTGATCATCCTCACCTGCTTCAACCTGACCAACGGCTTCAGCCGCCTGCTCAGCGGATGGGTGTCCGACCACATCGGGCGCAACATCACCATGGCCGCGACCTTCTTGGCGGCCGGAGCAGCTTTTTTCCTATTGAACCAATTCAGCGGGCTGGCGGCCTGGGCCGGGTTGGCGGCGGTGATCGGCTTTGCCTTTGGCACCCTGTTTTCGGTCAGCGTTCCCTTGACCGCCGACTGCTTCGGGCTGGAGCATTTCGGGGCCGTCTTCGGGCTGGTGTTCACGGCCTACGGGTTCGTGGCCGGGGCCCTGGGGCCCTGGCTGGCGGGGCATCTGCTGGATTTGAGCGGGGGTGATTTCGGCCTGGTGTTCGGCTACCTGGGCGGCTTCATGCTGGCCTCGGCCGGGCTGATCATGCTGGTGCGGCCTCTCAAGACCGCGGGCTAAAGAATCTCGCCCTCCTGCTGGGTGAAGACCAGGGCCCCGCCCTCCACCAGGGCGCGGGCCACCTTGCCCCGGGCCTGCTTGACCAGGCGCTGCACCGTGCCCCGGCTGACCCCCATGCGCCGCCCGGCCTCCTGCTGGGTCAGGCCCTCCATGTCGCAGAGCCGGAGCGCTTCCAGCTCGTCGGGAAACAGGCGTATCTGCTCCAGGGTGTGCACCGGCACCCCGGCCGGATGATAGGCCTGGCCGCAGAAGGTGCAGCCGCAGGAGCGGGGTTTGCGAGGGCGGGCCATCGCCTCTACTCCAGGACCATGTCGGCCGGGTCGTTGACCGGGCTTTGGCAGGCATGGCCGGTGCACACGAAGGCCGTGGCCCCGGAACCCACCTGCTCCATTTCCACGGCATAGGGAGCCAGGGCTCCCACGCGGGCGCCATCGGCCCCGGCGTCCTTGAACAGCACCACGCGGTGAGGCGCGAAGCCCTCCAGGGCCCGGGTGATGAGCGCCTCGGTGCGCTCATCGCCGCGCTTGCCCACCACCACCACCTCCTGGCCCGGGCTCAGGGAGAAGTCCAGGGCGTTCATCAGGTGGGTGTAGGCCATGGGCTGGCCTTCCACCAAGCCGGCAAAGGCCTTGAACACGCCCTCGGCCCGCTCCTCCAGCTCCACCGAGCCAACCAGGCGGCCCAGGCGCAACAGGTTCAGGGCCATGGCCGAGTTTCCCGAGGGCAGGGCCCCGTCGTAGATCTCCTTGTCCCTGAAGATCAGGTCCTCGCCGCCGGCGGGCGTATAAAAGTAGCCGCCCTTGTCCGCGTCCTCGAACAGGCGATGGGTCAGCTCGGCCAGGTCCAGGGCCCGCTCCAAGTGGCGGGTCTCGAGGCCGCTCTGGTGCAGCTCGATGAGCCCCCAGAGATAAAAGGCGTAATCGTCCAGATAGCCCTGGCCCGCCAGGTGCCCTTCCCGCCAGCGCCGGGCCAGGCGGCCGTTGCCGTCGCGCAGCTCGGCCTCGATGAACTCCGCCGCCCGCTCGGCGGCCTCCAGGTAGCTGGGCTGGTTCAGGGCCCGGGCCCCGATGGCCAGGGCCGCGATCATCAGGCCGTTCCAGGAGGCGATGATCTTGTCGTCCTTGAGCGGGTGCACCCGCTTTTCCCGCGCCGCGAACAGCCCCTCCCGGGCCTCATTCAGCTTGGCGGCCAGGTCCCCGGGCTCCAGGCCCTCGTCCCCGGCCAGCTCCTCCAGGGAGCTGGTCAGGTGCGGTATGGAGCGGCCGTGCTCGAAGTTGCCCTGGTCGGTGACGTTGTAGGCCCGGCAGAACAGGCCGCCCAGCTCCGGGCCCAGCACATCCGCCACCTGGTCCGGGGTCCACACGTAGAACAGGCCCTCCTCGCCCTCGCTGTCCGCGTCCTCGGCCGAGTAGAACCCGCCTCCGGGCGAGGTCATGTCCCGGAGCACGTAGGCGAAAACCTGGCGGGCCGCCTGAGCAAAGCCCTCCTCGCCGGTGAGCTGAAAAGCCTCGCACAGGGCCATGGCCATGAGGGCCTGATCGTAGAGCATCTTCTCGAAGTGGGGCACCAGCCACTGGGCGTCCACCGAGTAGCGGTGAAAGCCCAGGCCCACCTGGTCGAAGATGCCGCCCCGCCACATCCGGTCCAGGGTGGTCTGCACCATGCTCAGGGCTTTGCCGCCGGGCACGCGCAGATGCCAGCGCAGCAGATAGGTTAGGTGGTGCGGGGTGGGAAACTTGGGCGCCGCGCCAAAGCCGCCGTGCTTGGGGTCGTAGATGCCCGCCAGGCCCGCGGCAGCCTGGCCCAGGGCGGTCTGGCCCAGTTGGCCTGGCTCGGGAGCGCCGTGGCTTTGCAGGGCCTGGATTATCTGCTCGCTGGCCGAGATCATCTTGACCCGCTCCGGGCTCTTCCAGCGGCGGGAGAGCTCGGTGAGCACCGGGATGAAGCCGGGCATGCCCTGGCGGGTGTTCTTGGGAAAATAGGTGCCCGCGTAAAAGGGCTTGCCCTCCGGCGTGAGCCACACGCTCAGCGGCCAGCCCCCCCGACCGGTCAGGGTCTGGCACACGGCCATGTAAACCCCGTCCAGGTCGGGCCGCTCCTCGCGGTCCACCTTGATGGCCACGTAGTCCCGGTTCAACAGGGCGGCCACCTCCGGGTCCTCGAAGGACTCGTGGGCCATGACGTGGCACCAATGGCAGGTGGCATAGCCGATGGACAAGAAGATCGGCTTGTCCTCGGCCTTGGCCTGGGCCCGGGCCGCCTCGTCCCAAGGCTGCCAGTCCACCGGGTTGTTGGCGTGTTGCAAAAGATAGGGGCTTTTTTCCTGGGCCAGGCGGTTGGCCATGCTCGCTCGCTTCCGGGGGCTCTGGGATGAAAAGCAGCGGCGGGCCGGGGGGCGGCCCGCCGGTTCGGCGGGGAGGGCCTAGTCCTCCTCCTCGGCCTCCTTCACCGTGCCCTTGTGCTTGTGGCCACAGGCCGGGCACACGATGTCGATCTCGGCCTCGTCGCCGATGAACTTCTCGCGAAGCTTCTCCGGGCCCAGGAAGCTGACATCCCCACAGGCGCACTGGGGGCATTCGGCGTGAACCATGTATTTTCTCTTGGACATGCAAACTCTCCTTGCAGGATGGGCGTTGGAATATAAATCCAAGGTTGCATATTTATTGTACACATCCCGGCCGGATGGCCCAAGCACTGTCCCGGCCTTGACCCTCATCGCCGTGGTCGGGCATGCTGAAGGCAAGCGGTGATTCCCCCTTGGTCCGGGAGAGGTTGGAGAGCACCCCATGAAAGTCCTGCTTGTTTGTTGCGCGGCCCTGGCCCTGCTTTTGGGCACGGGCCCGGGCGCCGTGGGCCAGGGCAAGGCGCCCCCGCCCGAGGCCAAGGCCCTCTGGGCCCACATCACCCAGGGCTCGCCCTACACCTCCTGGGGCTCCTGGCCCGACTACCAGGGGGCGCAGCGGGCCCGCTCCCCCCACGGCCCCATGAACCGGGTGTTCGTCAACCAGGCCGGCCTGGATTCGGCCAAGCCGCCGGTGGCCCACGGAACCATCGAGGTCAAGGCGGTGGAGAACGCCCAGGGCAAGCTCAAGGGCCTGGTGGTGATGTACAAGTTCAAGGGCTACAACCCCAAGGCCGGGGATTGGTTCTGGGTCCGCTATAGCCCCGAGGGACAAGTTATGGCCGAGGGCAAGCCCACGGGCTGCATCCGCTGCCACTCGGTATTGGCCGACAACGACTACATAATGGTGCACTACTTCCGTTAGCAGGCGCTTATGAACCCCATGAATCTGGTAATTATCCATCCCGCCTGGCAGGTGGTCTTCACCCTGCTGGGGCTCTACGCGGCCTGGCTGGGACTAAAGCGCCTGCGCTCGCTGCATCTGGGCCGAAGCGTGGCCTTTCCCCGGTCCCGCCACATCCTGGTGGGCAAGGCAACCCTGGTAGGCATCATCCTGGGCGCCGTGGGCGGAGCGGTCATGGTGCGCTGGATGTGGCGCGGCTGGCTGGTCACCGGCCCCCACGCCTGGCTGGGGGTGGCGGTGGTGGTCCTGGCCCTGGCCGGCCTGGCGATGGGGCTGTACCTGGAGCGCCATCCCGGCGGAAGCAAAGGACTTTCCCTGACCCACGGCCTGGTCAACCTGCTGGTGCTGGCCCTGTGCCTGGTGCAGTTTTATTTGGGAGACCACATCCTGGACGCCCTGGGGGATTAAGCCTCGTTGACAGCCGGAGCGGCCCGCCCTAGACTCTCCTAAAGCAACACCCAACCTCGGTATTTGAACGGCGGTTTCATGCCTCTGATGATGTCCACGGCCAACCTGATCACCCTGCTGCGCCTGCCCCTGCTGATCCTGGTGGTGGCGCTGCTCTACATCCCCGGCGCCTGGCCCTCGTTCCTGGCCCTGTTCCTGTTGCCGGTGCTCTATCTCATGGACTGGCTGGACGGTTACGTGGCCCGTTTCAAGGACGAGGTCACCGATCTGGGCAGCGTGTTGGACATCGCGGTGGACCGGGTGGTGGAAAACGTCCTGTGGATCGTTTTCGTGCACCTGGGCGCGGTGCCCTTGTGGGTGGGCCTGGTGTTCATCATGCGCTCCTTCCTGGTGGACGGCCTTCGGGAGTTCGCCCTGGTCAAGGGCTACAGCGCCTTTGGCATGATGAGCTCGCCCCTGGGCAAGTTTCTGGTGGCCGGACGCTTCATGCGCGGGCTCTACGGCCTGGCCAAGGGCCTGGCCTTCGGCGGCCTGGCCCTGTGCCAGGCGCTCACCGCCCTGGGGCCCGAGGCGGTTAGGCAGATGGAGTTCTTTTTCTGGCTGACTCCGGTTCTGGTATATTTGTCCGTGTTCCTTTGCATCTTGCGGGGCGTGCCGGTGCTGTATGATATCCGCAGCATCCTGGAGCAGTCCCCGCCGCCCAAACAGGAGTGAGACTGGTCTGCATGGGCCAACCCGCCGCCATATTCGACGTGGACCGCACCCTGGTGGTGCCCACCTCCATGGAAAAGGTATTCGTGCCTTTTCTCATCCGCAGGCGCTATCTGCGCGCCCCGGACCTGGCCCGCTATCTGATCTACATGGCCAGGGGCCTGGGTCACCACCACTCCACCATGCACAACAAGGCCCACCTGCAGGGCAAGGACCCAAGCGAGCTCCAGCGCTTGGCCGCCGAGTGTTTCCGCGACGAGATCATGCCCCGCATCAGCGACCAGGGCCGCCGCCAGGTGGCCGATCACCGGGCCAAGGGGCATTTGGTGGTGCTGCTCTCGGGCACCCTGGAGCCCCTGGCCGATCAGCTCAAGCTGGAGCTGGGCGCGGACCTGGCCCTGGCCGCCCGCTTGGAGGTCAAGCAGGGCACCTTTTCCGGCGAGCTGGACGGGCAGCGGCCCTATGGCCAGGAAAAGGCCCGTCTGGTGCGGCGTCTGTGCCAGACCCACGGCATCGACCTGGCCAGCTCCTATGCCTACGGCGACCACCACTCGGACTATCCCCTGCTGTCCATGGTGGGCCACCCCCACGCGGTCAACCCGGACCACGGGCTCAAGGCGAAAGCCAAGGAACGCGGCTGGCCTATCCTCCATTTTTAACAGAAGCGGCTTTGCCAGACGGCGGGATGCCGCGTTGCGGGCGTCCTTGTCGATCAGCGCCGCGCCGTGCCGTACCCCTTGTGCTCAGGCCTGCTTTTTCATTCCAGCAATAGCGGTCATGGCGAGGGCCGCCGCTCAACGTGGTTGGGAAAAAGAAAACCCTCTTGCGGCGGGCCGTGGCCATCTTCCTTGGTTTCGTCTCCCCTTTGGCAAAAAAAGGGCCCTTCGGTCGGGGCCCATGACGATCACCAGCGAAGATCGCCGCCGCGCCTCGCGATGAAGGCTATCGCTTTATTTTGTTTTATATTCGAGCCACCGAGCTTTGCCGGAGATGGTGGGCAGTCGTAAACCTGGGTCCTGCCACGCGTTTAATGCCAAAATCCCATCGGCCTGAGTTTGCCAGGCTTCCCCCCCTAAGCTATATTGCAAGTACACTCAGGCGGGAGGCGGCCATGCAGGCCCCCAACAACATGCGGCAATTCGTGGACGACCTGGAGAGCCGGGGCGAGCTGAAACGCATCTCCGAGGAGGTGGACCCCTACCTGGAGGTCACCGCCCTGTCCGACCCGGTGATGAAGGCCACCGGCCCTGCCCTGCTCTTTGAGCGGGTCAAGGGCGCGGCCTGCCCCCTGGCCATCAACCTGTTCGGCTCCCGTTCGCGCATGGCCGCGTCCCTGGGGGTGGAGGATCTGCAGGAGATCGCCGACCGGCTGAAGGGCCTGCTGGAGGTGGAGCTTCCCTCGGGCGGCCTGGTGGCCAAGCTGATGAGCGTGCTGCCCAAGCTCAAGGAGCTAAAGGCCTTTGCCCCCAAGACGGTGAAGGAAGCCCCTTGCCAGGAGGTGGTGCTCACCGGCGACGAGGCCTCCCTGGACCTGCTGCCCATCCTCACCTGCTGGCCCGACGACGCCGGGCCTTTCATCACCCTGCCCCAGGTGATCACCGCGGACCCGGACACCGGCAAGCACAACGTGGGCATGTACCGCTTGCAGCGCTTTGACGCCCGCACCACGGGCATGCACTGGCACCGCCACAAGGGCGGGGCGGCCCACTACGAGCGCGCCGGCGAGCTGGGCCAAAAGCTGCCCGTGGCCGTGGCCCTGGGCGGACCGCCGGCCAGCACCTACGCGGCCTGCGCGCCCCTGCCGGAAAACCTGCCCGAGTACATGTTCACCGGCTTTCTCATGCGCCGCCCCCTGGAGGTGGTCAAGGCCAAGACCAGCGATCTGATGGTCCCGGCCCAGGCCGAGGTGATCCTGGAGGGCTACGTGGACCCGGCCGAGCCCCTGCGCACCGAAGGGCCCTTCGGCGACCACACCGGCTACTACTCCCTGGCCGACGACTACCCGGTGTTCCACATCACCGCCATCACCCATCGCAAGGACTTCCTCTACCCCACCACCATCGTGGGCATCCCGCCCATGGAGGACTATTACCTGGGCATGGCCACCGAGCGCCTGTTCCTGCCGCTGATCCAGACGGTGCTGCCCGAGGTGGTGGACTACCACATGCCCGCCGAGGGGGTGTTCCACAACCTGGTGTTCGTGGCCATAGACAAGAAGCACCCGGGCCAGGCCTACAAGGTGATGAACGCCCTGTGGGGCCAGGGCCAGATGATGTTCGCCAAGCTCATCGTGGTGGTGGACGCGGACGTGGACGTGCAAGACCCGCAGCGCGCCTGGTGGGAGGCCCTGAACCACATCGACCCCCAGCGCGACGTGCTGTTCACCCGGGGCCCGGCCGATGCCCTGGACCACGCGGCCCAGTTGCCTTTCCTGCACTCCAAGATGGGCATCGACGGCACCAGGAAGCTCAAGGACGAGGGCTTCACCCGCCCCTGGCCCGAGCGCATCGAGATGACGCCAGGGGTGCAGGCGGCGGCCCTGGATCGCCTCAAGGGCTGGGGCCTGCTGCCCCCGGAGAAATGATGACCGCGGCCGGAGCCCTAACCGGCCGGCTCAGGGACTTCGCCGAGCTGGTCAAGTTCAGCCACACCCTGTTTTTGTTCCCCTTTGCCCTGTCCGCCCTGGTGCTGGCCGCCCAACAGCGGCCGGTCACCTTTGGCCTGGTGTTCTGGGTGGTGGTGGCTTTGGTGGCCGCCCGGTCTGCTGCCATGATCATGAACCGCATCGCCGACCGCCGCTGGGACGCCCTGAACCCGCGCACCGCCACACGGCCCCTGGTCACCGGCAAGGTGAGCATCGCCCTGGCCTGGGGATGGCTGGCCCTGGCCTCGGGCCTGCTGGTGCTGGCCGCCTACATGCTCAACCCCCTTTGCTTCAAGCTCTCGCCCGTGGCCCTGGCCTGGGTGCTGGGCTACAGCTTCACCAAGCGCTTCACCTGGCTGTGCCATCTCTGGCTGGGCGCGGCCACGGCCCTGGCTCCTTTGGGAACCTGGATCGCGGTTACCGGGGCCTGGGACTGGCGGGCGGTGGTGCTGGCCGTGGCGGTCACCCTGTGGGTGGCCGGGTTCGACGTGATCTACGCCTGCCAGGACATCGCCTTTGACCAGGAGCACGCCCTCAAGTCCTTGCCCGCCCGCTTGGGCCTGGAAAATGCCCTGTGGGTCAGCCGGGGCATGCACCTTCTGGCCGGGATGGGCTTTTTGCTCCTGTGGCCCCTGTTCGGCCTGGGCTCCTGGTATCTGGCCGGGGCCCTGGTGGTGTGCCTGGCCCTGGTGGTGGAACAGATTTTGGTGGCCATAAAACAGGCCAACATCCCCATGGCCTTTTTCACGGTGAACGGCTTCATCTCCATTGTTTACTTTTTGTTCCTGGCCGTGGACCGGCTGAGCGCATCATGACCCAGCTAGAGGTGGACCTGAAATACCTGGGCGTGCTGGACAAGGCCCTGCAAATCACCGGAGAGCTGGGCCCCGATGCGGCGGTGCGCTACGTGCGCTCCTCCTACCGCCTGCTCTCCAAGGTCTATCACCCGGACCTGCACCAGCAGAACAAACAGGCCGCCGAGGAAGGCCAACGCCGCCTCAACGCGGTCAAGGAGCGGCTGGACATGACCAGCGACCACGAGCTGAGCGACTTCCTGAAAAGCTCGGCCCAGCCCCGCAGCGGGCATCCCCGGGTGATGGTGGTGGAGGACGAGGAGGGCCTGGCCCAGAACCTGGCCGACCTGCTGGCCCTGGAGGGCTATCACGTGGCCACCGCGCCCGACGGCCTGGCCGGGCTGCGCACCCACCTCACCTTCCGGCCCGAGCTGGTGATCAGCGACATCCTCATGCCCATCATGGACGGGGTGGAGATGGTGCGCACCCTCCGGGAGCGCGATCCGGGCCTCAAGGTGATCTTCATCTCCGGCTTTTTCGGCACCCGTTCCATCCAAAACGGCCTGATGCAGGAAATCGAACAATTCGGCTACCCCCGCCTGGCCAAGCCCTTTCGGCCCAGCCAGCTTTTGGAGCTGGTGCGCCGGGCCCTGGGGTGAGCCCATCTAGGAGAAAGCGCATGTCTTTCAAATTCATCCAGACTCCCCGCAAGACCGCCTTCCTCAACCCCTTTGACCAGTTCAAGCCCACCGAGGTGGAGGTGGATCTGCGCTTCGACCCGCTCACCGGCGATCGCAGCCGCATCCTCTCCTTCCGCTTCAAGACCCTGGGCAAGATGGACCACTCCCTGTACCTGGAGCGGGACAAGGGGCGGCCCTGCCCCTTCTGCCCGGGCAACCTGGAAAAGATGGGGGCCCGCTTCCTGCCCGAGGACGTGGCCGAGGGCTTTTTGTCCCGGGGCGAGGCGGTGTGCTTTCCCAACGCCTTTCCCTACGGGGCCCACACCTATGTGATCCGCCTGACCAAGCGGCACTACGTGCGGCCCAGCCAGTTCACCCCGGCCCAGGTGGCCGACGGCCTGCTCCTGGCCCGGGAGGCCTTCAAGCGCCTGGCTCCGGAAGACACCTACGGCTCGGTGAACTGGAACTACATGATGCCCGCGGGCGGAGGCCAGGTGCACCCCCACTTCCAGATCGTCAGTTCCAAGCGCGCCACCCATTTCGAGGAGGTGCTGCTGCGCCGGGCCAAGAACTACGCCACCCGCCACGGCCAGGACATGGCCGCCGCCTACGTGGAGCACGAGCAGGCCGACGGCTCCCGCTGGGTGGGGCGGCTGGGCCCCCTGGCCTGGATGGCGCCTTTCGCGCCACGGGCCATCTATGATTTAATGGCCCTGTCGCCCGGCGGCAAAAGCCTCATGGACCTGACCCCCAAGCAGGTGGAGGGGGTGGCCCGGGGCATCTGCCGGGTGCTCAAGTACTTCGAGGCCCAGGGGGTGGGCTCCCACAACATGGCCCTGCACACCTCGCTGAAGCCCGGGGCCGGCCTGCCCCTGATGCTGCGTCTGGTCAGCCGGGTGCAGATACCCATCATGGGCATCGACGAGATCAACTACTTCGAGAAGCTGCACGACGAGACGGTGTGCTTCTTGAGCCCGGAAGAGATGGCCCGCGACCTCAAGAAGGTGTGGCGGGATTGATCATGCCCTGAGCGAAATTGAAAAGGGGGATACATGGCCGGGGACATCAGCCTGACCTTGGGAGGGGTGCTGAGGCAGGTGGCCGCGCGCCACGGGGACAACGAAGCCCTGGTGGATCTGCCCAGCGGGACCCGTTACACCTACGCCCAGTTCGACCAGATAAGCGACCAGTTGGCCAAGGCCCTCATCGTCCTGGGCCTCAAGCCGGGCCAGCGCCTGGCCCTGTGGGCCCCCAACCAGCCCGAGTGGCTCATCGTCATGTACGCCGCGGCCAAGGCCGGGGTGGTGCTCTCGAGCGTGGACACCAACTTCAAGGCCCCGGAGCTGGCCTACCAGTTGGGCCAGTCCCGCTGCGCCGGGCTGGTCATGGCCCCGGGCCTGGAAGGCGATGAATACCTGGAGGCCCTGTCTTCCCTGTGCCCGGAGCTCGACCAGGAGGCTCCTTCGGGCCTGGCCTGCGCCGAGCTGCCCGAGCTCAAGCAGGTCATCGTGCTGGGCGACCAGGCCCCGGCCGGGGCCCTGAGCTGGAGCCAAGCCCTGGAGCTGGGCCGCGGCGCGCCGGACGAAAAGCTGGCCGCCCGCCTGGAGGCGGTGCGTCCCGAAGACGTGGCCACCCTGCTCTACACCTCGGGCACCACCGGCCGCCCCAAGGGGGTGATGAGCCCCCACCGGGGCCTGATCATGACCTCCCTGGCCGGGGGCCAGAACCAGCGCCTCATGAGCAGCGACCGCCTGGTGGTCTCGGTGCCCCTGTGCCACATGTTCGGCTGCATCTGCATCGCCCTGGCCGGCATCATCCAGGGCTCCACCCTGGTGATCCCCTCCCGCTTGCCCGAGCCCGGGGCCATCCTGAACGCGGTGGTGTCCGAATCCTGCACCGCCCTGTACGGCCCGCCCACCTCCTTCATCGCCATGCTGGACGACCCGGCCTACCAGGCCGCGGCCGGAGGCGGGCTGCGCACCGGCATCATGGGCGGGGCCCAGTGCCCCATCGAGGTGATGCACCGGGTGGTGGAGGAGATGGGGGTGGGGGACATCCTCATCGGCTATGGCCAGACCGAGGCCAGCTCCTGGGTGTCCACCAGCCGGCCGGACGACCCCCTGGAGCTTAGGGTGTCCACGGTGGGCCGCCCGGTGCCGGGAGCGGAAGCCAAGATCGTGGACCCGGGCAGCGGCGAGACCCTGTCTCCGGGCGAGGTGGGCGAGATATGCACCCGGGGCTATGTGATGAAGGGCTACTTCGACATGCCCGCCGAGACCGCCCAGGCCATCGACGCCGAGGGCTGGCTGCACACCGGCGATTTGGGCGCCATGGACGCCGAGGGCTACATCCGCATCTCGGGCCGCCTCAAGGAGGTGATCCGCAAGGGAGGGCGCAGCGTTTTCCCCAGCGACATCGAGGAGGTGCTGTTCAAGCACCCGGCGGTGAACACGGCTCAGGCCTTTGGGGTGCCCCACGACGAGCTGGGCGAGGAAGTGGTGGTGTGGATAAAGCTGGAGCGGCGGGCCAGCCTGGAGAAGGTGGAGGTGCTGGCCTATCTGGAGAGCAAGCTGCCGGACAACCACCTGCCCGCCTGGGTGCGCTTCGTGGAGGAGTTCCCCATGACCCCCATGGGCAAGATCCAGAAGTTCCGCATGCGCGAAATCATGCTGGCCGAGCTCGGAACCCAAGAGGACCTGTAGGCTTAGCTTGCGAATAACACTTGACTTTTTCTGTCAGCCCCGGTAATTAAAAGCAGTGGTTATGCTTGGCAGAACCCTAAAGGCAGGTGCCCATATGGACGTCCAGGACATTCGGGACAAAGAGTTTCCCCGCCGCTTCCGGGGCTTTGACGCCGTGGAGGTGGAGACCTTTGTAAACAAGCTGGCCGAGTACATCGACGGCCTGCACCGGGAAGTGGACGACACCAGCCGCAAGCTGCGCGAAACCAGCGAGGAGCTCAAGGAATACCGCGTCCGCGAGCAGACCCTGGAGGCCAACCTGGCCCAGACCCGCCAGCTGGCCGAGGAGATGAAGGCCAACAGCGAAAAAGAGGCCAAGTTCATCGTGGCCGAGGCCGAGTTGCAGGCCGAGAAGATTCTCAACCAGGCCCACAACCGCCTGGCCCAGATCCATGATGACATCTCCGAGCTCAAACGCCAGCGGGCCCAGTTCGAGGTCCGTTTGCGCTCCCTGGTCGAGGCCCACCTCAAGCTTCTGGAGGTGGAGACCGACCGCGACCGCGACCTGGCCGAGCTGGAAGACAAGATCAAGATTCTCAGGAGCCCCACCTCCTGATCCACCCGTGCCTTTCATCTCCAAAACAGCGGGCGGCCTGACCCTGGCCGTCAAGGTGGCCCCCCGCGCCGCGCGCAATCAGATCGCCGGCCTGGAGGCCGGAGCCCTCAAGGTGCGCCTCACCGCCCCGCCGGTGGAGGGCGCGGCCAACCGGGCCCTGGTCAAGCTCCTGTCCAAGACGCTGAAGGTGGCCAAGGGCAAGGTGGTGGTGGTGGCCGGCGAGCGCTCCCGGGCCAAGCGGGTGGAAATCAGCGGCCTGAGCGAGGCCCAGATCCGGGAGCGCCTGGGGTTGTGAGACGCTGCCTGACGGTTCTGCTCCTGCTGCTCCTGGCCGCGCCCTCCGTCTGGGCCGCCGCGCCCAAGATCACCGTGATCGCCCCCTCGCCCGAGCTGGCCGCCCATGTGCGCCAAGAGACGGTCAAGGCCACCCCCCGCCTCACGGCCTGGACCGGGGCCGCGCCTCCCGAGCTGACCATCGAGGTGGCCCCCACGCGCAAGGCCTTTGCCCGCAGGGCGGCCGACCTGGGCGGTCCCTCCTGGGCCGCCGGCCTGGCCGCGCCCCGCCAGAGGTTCATCCTGCTGCGCTCCCCCCGCCAACTGGCCAGCGCGCTCAGCTTCCGCGAGGTGCTGCTGCACGAGTTGGCCCATCTGTATCTGGCCGCCGGGCTCAAGGGCCGCCACGCCCCCCTCTGGCTGGAGGAGGGCCTGGCCATGCAGCTATCAGGCGAGGCCGGCTGGGGCCTGGCCGCGGCCATGACCCGGGCGGTGCTGGGTCCGGGGCTCCTGCCCCTGAGCAGCCTGGAGAAGCGCTTCCCGCCCTCGGCCGAGCGGGCCTCCCTGGCCTATGCCCAGAGCTATTATCTGGTGGGATGGCTGCTGAACAAGTACGGCGAAAAGGCCCTGAGCGAGGTGGTGCGCTCCCTGTCCCAGGGGCGGCCCCTCACCGCGGCCCTGCAGCGGGCCACCGGCCACAGCCTGGCCGTCCTGGAGGAAAACTTCAGCCAGGACATGGGTTCGCGCTTTTCCTGGATATCGGCCCTGACCGCGGGGGGAGTGCTCTGGGCGCTCATCGCCCTGGTGGCCGGGGTGGGCCTGGTGGTGCGCCGCCGCAAGCAGCGGGCCTCTTGGCTGAACCGGGATGTATACGGGAATCGCGAGGCCTTGCCGCGCCCCCGCCGCAGCACGCGCAACGCAGAGGCGGCGCTCAGGGAAGCCGGCATGGGTCGGCGCCGTCCGCGCGGCGCGGACCAACCCCCCGGCAGCGGCTAGGCGCTATGCGGGCAGCCCAGGTGCTCCAGGGACTCGTCGTGCCGCTGCAGAGCCTGGTAACGCTCCCGGGCGGCGGCGCATTCGAAGCTTAGACCGCAGTGGGCCAGGCAGACGTGATCATCCCGGTCGAACTCGCCGAAACAATCTATGCGGTCTTCCAATTCCTCCAAAACCAAGAGTCGGGCCAAATCAGTCCTCGCCAAATCAGTTGATGAAAACCCGCCGGAACTCTTTCACATGGTGCAGGGCGATTCCAGCACCCATGGCCACACAAGTCAAGGGGTCTTCGGCCACATTGACCTTGAGCTTCATTTCGTGCCGGATGAGGTCGTCCAGCCCCCGGATGAGGGCCCCGCCCCCGGCCAGCATGATGCCCTGATCGGCCACATCGGCCGCCAACTCCGGAGGCGTCTTCTCAAAGGCGCGCTTGACGCTCTCCAGAATGACCTCCACCGGCTCGGCCATGGCCTGGCGCACCTCCTCGTCGGTGAGGTTGATGGTGCGCGGGATGCCTTCCAACAAGTCCTTGCCGCTTACCTCCATGGACAACGGCTGCTCCAAGGGAAAAGCCGAGCCGATAGATATCTTTACCTGCTCTGCCGTATTTTCGCCAATCTGGATTTGATATTTCTTTTGAATGTAACGAATGATGGATTCGTTGGCCTCGTCGCCGGCCACGCGCACCGATTCGGCGTAGGCGGTGGAGAACAGGCTGATCACCGCCACCTCGGTGGTGCCGCCCCCGATGTCCACCACCATGCACCCCTGGGGAGCGTCGATGGGCAGGCCCGCCCCGATGGCCGCGGCCATGGGCTCCTCGATGAGGTAGATGTCCCGGGCCCCGGCCTGCTCGGCGCTCTCGATCACCGCCCGCTTCTCCACCTGGGTCACCCCGCTGGGCACCCCGATGAGCATGCGTGGCTTCATGAACCCGGTGGCCGACTTCACCTTGAGGATGAACTCGCGGATCATCACCCGGGTCATGTCGAAGTCGGCGATCACCCCGTCCTTGAGGGGACGGGCCGCGATGATGGAGGGATTGGTGCGCCCCAGATACTGCTTGGCCTCGTGGCCCACGGCCAGGGGCTTGCCGCTGTCGCGCTTTAGGGCCACCACCGAGGGCTCGTTGAGCACCACGCCCTGGCCTTTGATGAAGATCAAGGTGTTGGCCGTACCCAGGTCCATGGCCAAATCCTTGGCGAACATCCCCAAAAGTTTACTCAGCAAAGCGATACCTGCCTTTTCCCGCCCGCCCCGTTGGGCTGGGCCATATCCTAAAAGGACGCCAGGCGATAGTGCTCCAGGGTGGCGGCCACCCGGTGGCCGGCCAGTTGCAGCGCCCTCTCCTCTTCCTCATCGATTATACGCTCGGTCTGTCCGGCAAAGGCCCACACCCCCACCAGCCGCCGCCAAGCCAACAGCGGCACGCCCAAAAAGGCGTTGTATCCCCTGATCGGCTCGTCCGGCGAGATGAGATAGCTCTTGCCCTGACCGGGGCGCATGCGCCGGTGGGACAAGGGCCGGGCCTCGCGCATGATCCAACCCACCAGGCCCTGGCTCACCGGAAAGGAGCGCCCCCGCAGGGTGGCCACGCTGGGGCCTTGCACCGATTCCACCCAGAACTGCTTGCGGCCCGGATGCAGCAGGCACAAAAAGCCCATGGACAGGCCGCTGAAGCGCCGTCCCGCGTCCAGCACCTCGTCGTAGAGCTGGCGGCGGCCGCTGAAGCTCAACGAGGCGTTTTCTATGTCATAGAGCAAGTCCAGGATGCGGCCGTAGAGCGCCTCCCGGGCGCATGTCTCGTGCTGGGCCACGATCTGGCTCATGAACACCGCGAAATCGCGGATGATTTTCTTTTCGCGCTCTCCGAAAATCTGGCGGTTCTTGGTGTCGACCACCAAGACCCCCCAGTCGCCCACCGGCATGCCCACAAAGGCCTTGATGCCCTCGTCGTCGTAATAGAGCCCCGTGGCGGTGGAGCTCTGCTGATAGCGGTCCACATCCACCGGCCGCTTGTGCTTGGCCACCCAGCCCACCAGGCCCTCGCCGACCTCCACCGGGTCGTCGGCCCGGAAGGAGCGGGCCAGGGTGTGCCAGGCTGCGGCGTAGAGGCGCTCGCCGCCGGGGTCGCGCAAAAACAGGGCCACGGTGGAAGCCTCGGTCAGGTTGGCCAACAGGTCAACCGCTTCCTTCAACCCATGACGGGACTGGGGGGGAGTGCGGCCGGGCACGGCCGTGGGCTCAGCAGCAATCGCTGCGGAATTTGGCATATGTCCTGTCGTAGCTGCGCTCTCCTTGCGGGGTGAAAAAACAGCCCGGGATTTCGCGCATGCGGCGGTGATAGGCAACACACTGACAGCAGAGGCCCGTTTTGTCGCACGCGCTGTAAGAGCACGTACATTGGGACAAATTAGCCTGCAGGTTGGGGCAAGCCTCCTTCATTTTTTTGTAATCTGGCACGAAACGGGCTCCTGGTGAAAAAAATACGTATTGTGCTGGCCCACCAGCCTATGGAACCACTCTATATAGTTGGGTAATTATAGTCAACCACAAAATGGTGGGGTTGAGCGCCCAAATTCGAAGCTTTAGCCCTTGCCAAGCGGCTTCAGGGTAATTATTACTATCTCATGCCTGAATTACCAGAAGTAGAAAGCGTCCGCCGCACCATGTCCCCCGGCCTGCTGG
This sequence comes from Desulfarculaceae bacterium, assembly GCA_021737145.1. Classification (GTDB taxonomy): domain Bacteria; phylum Desulfobacterota; class Desulfarculia; order Desulfarculales; family Desulfarculaceae; genus Desulfoferula. The sequence goes on from JAIPEN010000004.1 coordinate 282,248, forward strand.
GCCGCACCCCCAAAAGCCTGCGGGTGGGCCTGGCTAAACTGGTGCGCCCCACTCCCAAGGCCCTCTCGGCCGGCATCCGGGGCCGCGAGATCGAGCGTCTGGAGCGCCACGGCAAGCTCCTGATGCTCAAGATGGCCGGCAGCGGGGTGTGGGCCATCCACCTGGGCATGACCGGGCAGGTGATCCTGGCCGAGACCAAGCCCAAGGTCAAGCACGTGCACATCACCGTGGGCTTTGACGACGACGGCCCCAATCTCTATTTCCGCGACCCCCGTCAGTTCGGCTTCATGGCCTGGTGCCCGGACCGCGCCTCCCTGGAGGCCGGCCCCTTGGCCAACATGGGCCCCGACGCCCTGGGCATGGACCAGGCCCTGTTTTTGGAGCGCCTGTCCGGCCGGGGCGGCAAGCTGAAGAGCCTGCTGCTGGACCAGCGGGTCCTGGCCGGAGTGGGCAACATCTACGCGGACGAGTCCTTGCACCGGGCCGGGCTCAATCCCCTGAGCCGGCCCTGCGACCTGAGCCAAGAGCAGCTATGCAACCTGCACGATCATTTGCAAGAGACCCTGAACGAGGCCCTGGCCCGGGGCGGCTCCTCGGTGAGCAACTTCGTGGACGCCCACGGCCGGCCCGGCACCTTTCAGCACGCCCACCGGGTTTACAAGCGCGGGGGCCAGCCCTGCCCCGCCTGCGGCGCGCCCATCGAGCGCATCGTGGTGGCCGGCCGCTCCACCCACTTCTGCCCCCATTGCCAAAAATAGCCCTTTTTTGACCAGCCAGTGCCGGGCGTGACATAATCCCGGACAACCTCAACCGGGAGAGTGAACGTGTCCTGGTTTACACGCCTGTCCTGCTGCCTGGCCTTGCTCCTGGCCCTGGCCTTGCCCGCCCAGGCAACGGAGCCAAAGGCCGCCCCAATAGCGCCGGTGGTGTTCAGCGACCGGACCTACGACTTCGAGCTGCGCCGCATCCTGGGCTATGCCCTGTCCGGCGGGGCGGACCTGAACGAGTCCCTGGCCGCGGCCCACGCCATCAAGCAGGGGGACGGCGATTCCTGGTACGAGGCCTGGTTCAGCCTGGCCCAGCGGGTGCGGGCCCAGGGCGAGGCCAGCCTGGCCCGGGGACACCGGGTCTCGGCCCGGGAGGCCCTGCTCAGGGCCAGCGCCTATTACCGCCCGGCAGACTTCTTTTTGCACGGCAACCCCAAGGACCCGCGCATCCTGCGCTCCTGGAAGCTGAGCCGCGACACCTTCCGCCAGGCCGCGAGGCTCATGGACCACCCGGTGGAGGTGGTGAGCATCCCCTACCAAGGGACCACCCTGCCCGGCTACTTTCTGCGGCCCGACGCCTCGGACCGGGCCCGCAAGACCCTGATCGTGCAGACCGGGTTCGACGGCACCGGCGAGGAGCTCTACTTCGAGGTGGCCTTCTTCGCCCTGCCCCGTGGCTACAACGTGCTCATCTTCGAGGGGCCGGGCCAGGGCGGCGTGATCCGGGCCCAGGGACTTTTCTTCCGGCCGGACTGGGAAAAGGTGGTCACCCCGGTGGTGGACTGGGCCCTGAGCCGGCCGGAGGTGGATCCCAAGCGCCTGGCCCTCATGGGCCTGTCCATGGGCGGCTACATGGTGGCCCGGGCCGCGGCCCATGAGCACCGCCTGACCGCCCTGGTGGCCAATCCCGGGGTCCTGGACATGATGGCCGGCAGGCGCCCCACGCCCAAGCAGTGGCGGGAAATGAAGTCCGATCCTGGCATGTCCAACAAGATCATGCGTCAACGCATGGCCCAGAGCATCGGCTTTCGCTGGCTGGTCGACAACGGCATGTACACCATGGGCGTGGACACGCCGCTCAAGTTCATGGAGCAGCTCTCCCGCTACCGGCTCACCCCGGCCCAGGCCGCGCGGATCCGCGCCACCAGCCTGGTCATCGCCAGCCGCGGCGACCACCTCATGCCCTATGAGGGCCAAAAGGGCCTTTACGACGCCATGACCTGCCCCAAGACCCTCATGGAGTTCACCGCCGCCCAGGACGCCACGCCCCATTGCCAGATGGGGGCCATGGCCCTGTCCAACCAGCGCATCTTCGACTGGCTGGACCAGACCCTGGACCCGCCGCGCTGAGCCTAGGCTGTCCGGCCGCCCTGCATGATGCGCCAGGCCCACAGGGCGCAGACGATGCCCAGAAAGGCGCCGGCCACGATGTCGGAGGGAAAGTGCCGGGTGACGATGACCCGGGAGACGCCCACCATCCCGGCCAGCACCCACAAAGGCCAGCGGGCCTTGGGCCAGAGCAGGCCCAGGGCGGTCAGGGCCGAGAAGATGCGGAAGTTGTGGCCCGAGGGGAAGGAGTGGGCCCAGCCCTTGGCCGCGAACCAGGAAAAGCCGTACAGGCCCTTGTCGAACAGCATCACCGGCCGATAGCGGCCAAAGAACCACTTCAGGGTCTCGCCGATGAGCATGGCCGCCACCACGGTCAGGCACACGTAGAGCAGGCCGCGCACCCCGGGCGTGAGCCCACGGCCCAGGGCCAGCACCCCGCCCAGCACCAGGCCGCAGAACAGCCACACATTGTGAAAGCCGTGATCCGCCAGCAGGCTCACATAGGTGGCCGCGTTGAACAGCGCGCCTCCGGCCAGGCGGTGACAGGCAAAGGCAATCGGCCGGTCCACGAACCAGAACAGCAGCACGGTCAGCGCCGCCACGGCCAGCCCGGTCAGACAGGTGATTTTCAGCAAACGCCGGTCCATGCCGTCTCCTTATCCTGCCCAGTCATGGCGGCCATGGTAGGTCATGGAGCCCCGCCAGGTCAAATCGCCCGCCAAAAGGGGAGAATTTCGCCGGGGGGTGGCGCTATGGGAACATAGTTGTTAGGGTAGCCCCAATCCAAAAAGTCCCGCCGATTTGCATCCTGGAGCCGGCCGGGCTCGCATTCGACTAAATCCGGGATACGTAAGGAGCAAGCAAGCCATGGCCATAAGCGCCGGCGACAAAGTGCGGATGCACTACACTGCCAAACTGGAAGACGGCACGGTGGTGGATAGCAGCGAAGGCAAGGATCCCCTGGAGTTCGACGCGGGCAGCGATCAGCTCATCCCCGGCGTGTCCAACGCGGTGATCGGCATGGAGATGGGCGAGAAAAAGACCGTGACCGTGTCCCCGGAGCAGGGCTACGGAGAGCACCACGCCGAGGCGGTGCAGCAGGTGGAGAAAAGCAACTTCCCGCCCGAGGTCAAGGTGGGCGACATGTTCAAGGCGGTCACTCCCGGCGGCGAGGTCATGGTGCGGGTCACCGAGGTGGACGGCGACAACGTCACCGTGGACGCCAACCACCCCCTGGCCGGCCAGACCCTGATCTTCGACATGGAGATCGTGGAGTAGGCTCGGCGAAGAGTTAGTTTTTAAAAAAAGAAGCCCGGGCGGTGTATGCCGCTCGGGCTTTTTACATATCAATAACGCTTCTAAATCTAGCACCAAGGCGGGACAACAGCTCTGCCCAAAGAGTCCCAATCTTCATCGAGTGCATTTTTTATTGCACTGAAAACTGTATTTAAAAAACCGTTGGGGTCAGAAACACTAAATCTTTCGGGATTCATCTTACACACTACTTGATCATTTAACCTTTTTTTTGCTTTCGCTTCGCGCGATTTCCTTTGCCGGTCCCCGAGGGCGTTCCAGTCCCCTCCATTCAGCGCACAGAAAGCCTTAGCAACATCTTGCGGGACGTCACTCGATCCATTTACAACAATGGACAAACCATCCCCATACTCTTCTTGAATGGCATCCAAATGTAGGTAGTTTTCAGTTTCTCTAAAACATGTGATAAAGGCGCAACAGCGTTCTCGCCCATTTACTTCAGCAGCTGTTCGTGCGTGTGGTGTTACAGGCGGATCAGTTGGTCCAGCATCCCTATCATAAATATGAATTTCAGGTATATTTAAGCCATCAAGACGACTAGCCCAACACTCTAAGCTAGATCCTCCCAATGGAATGAATACAACATTACCTTCACGTTCTAAGCTAATAAGGTCAGGGATGTCCAATCCGTGGCCAATAAGAGTCTTAGAGGTATTGCGCCAGAAATCAATATCTCGGACTCCTTCAACTCCTATAAATAACTTTACATCATGATCGAGGAGCACACCGAGTGAGTCAATAGCTAATCGTGCTGCATCTTCTCCACCAACTATAGATGGTGTAGCGCCAGGTTCTCCAGTGATGAATATAATCTTGTTTAAAGGTAATTTACGCACGAGGACTGGTGTGTGTGTTGTGATGATAACTTGGTAATTACCGGTCTCAGCCAACTCTTGAAATGCTTCCAAAAGCATGGCTTGGTTATCCGGGTGCTGTGAGGTCTCCGGTTCCTCTATTGCCAAAATTACGCTATTTTTGTTAGCCTCTCCTGCCGAGCTATCTGCTTTCGCTCTAAAAAAACTTAATAAAATCAATCTTCTGACACCGCTACCTCTTTTATTTATTGGCACCTGCCCTTCGTCAGTTAAAGAAACGCCAAACAAGGTTTCCCACTTTTTATGCGTAACCCTGGGCAACAGTTCTTTGGCAAGATTTTCATCCAACTCTGCCAATTTGTCGACAGTAGCTGAAGCGACGTCCGAAATCTGCTTTCTGACCAGTTCAGTAATTCGATCTAACTCTGCTTGCTGGCTACTTATTGCTTCCTTAATTGCAAGATTCAAGGGATCTTGAGCTTCTTCATCTTGATCGGTACTAGGGCGATCAGCTTTAAACAAAGAATAAATAGGCATTTCTGACTCTAATGTAGCATTTATATTTTTTACATCATCACTCTTGACTATGATTTCAGTAGACGCAAGGTTTAGCTCTCCAAAGAAATCCCATATAGCCCTTCTAATCTCTGCCTTTGCTCGCTCGTCGACACTTGTTAAGTCTACACCTAATTCACTTGCTCGCTTTTTAAGTTGGGGTAATGTCAAGGAAAGTAGATCGTTTGCCCCCTCAACCTTTGGATGAAGACATTTTATGTACACATTTTTTGGTTTGCTTTTACCTCCAATGAACTCTTTTATTATTTCAACATTACCATTTTCATTAAGAAGGTATTCGTCTTTTAAGGTGGTAGAATATGAAGAATCTATTACAATTGGGCCATCTGGTGGTTCAGAGAATTCACATGACACACGAATGGTATCGCTACCAGTAAAAACACAACAATCGTCTGAGTCCAAACGCTTTTCGTTGAAAAATAAATCTAGCGCCTCAAGAAGAGATGATTTCCCAGAATCATTTTTACCAATTAGTGCTGTAAAGTCGTTGAGTGCGAAAATGGTAGGTTCTGCATAGCGCCGGTAGTTTTCCAACGTAGTTTTAACAAGCTTCATTTTCTCTCCCAATGTGAATCACCCGGCCCATGATAACACAGGCCGGGCGAATCTTTAATCTCGCGGTCTAGCTGCTACATCCCCCTGCGATACTGCCCGCCCACGTCATACAACGCTCTTGTGATCTGCCCCAGGGAGCAGACCCGCACTGTGTCCATGAGCTCGGCGAAGACATTGCCGCCGCTCAGGGCCACCTTTTGCAGCTTCTGGAGCGCGGCCTGGGCCTCTCCGGAGTGCTTGTCCTGGAACTCGCGCAGCCGCTTGAGTTGGGACTGCTTCTCTTCCTCGGTGGCCCGGGCCAGCTCCACGGCGCAATCGGGCTCACCCTCGCCCAGGTTGGGGTTCTTGAAGGTGTTCACCCCGATGATGGGCAGCTCGCCCGAGTGCTTTAGCATCTCGTAATAGATGCTCTCCTCCTGGATCTTGGAGCGCTGGTACCCCGTCTCCATGGCCCCCAACACCCCGCCCCGGGTGGTCAGGCGCATGAACTCCTCCAGCACCGCCTCCTCCACCAGGCTGGTCAGCTGCTCCACGATGAACGCGCCCTGCACCGGGTTCTGGTTCTTGGCCAGTCCCCACTCCTGGTTGATGATCATCTGGATGGCCACCGCCCGGCGCACCGAGTCCTCGCTTGGGGTGGTTATGGCCTCGTCATAGGCGTTGGTGTGCAGGGAGTTGCAGTTGTCGTAGATGGCGCACAACGCCTGCAAGGTGGTGCGGATGTCGTTGAAGTTGATCTCCTGGGAGTGCAACGAACGGCCCGAGGTCTGGATGTGGTACTTGAGCATCTGGCTGCGGGGGCCCGCGCCGTACAGCTCGCGCATGGCCACGGCCCAGATGCGCCGGGCCACCCGCCCGATGACCGTGTACTCGATGTCCATGCCGTTACTAAAAAAGAAGCTCAGGTTGGGTGCGAAATCGTCGATGTCCATGCCGCGGCTCAGGTAATACTCCGCATAGGTGAAGCCGTTGGCCAGGGTGAAGGCGAGTTGGCTGATGGGGTTGGCCCCGGCCTCGGCGATGTGATACCCGCTGATGGACACGCTGTAGAAGTTGCGCACGTCCTTGTCGATGAAGTACTGCTGGATGTCGCCCATGGTGCGCAGGGCGAACTCGATGGAGAAGATGCAGGTGTTCTGCCCCTGGTCCTCCTTGAGAATGTCGGCCTGCACCGTGCCCCGCACGTTGGTCAGCACCATGTCCTTGATGCGCTGGCGCTCCTCGCGGCTGGGCTCGCGGTTGTTCTCGGAGATGAACTTGTCGATCTGCTGGTCAATGGCGGTGTTGAAGAAAAAGGCCAGCATGATCGGGGCCGGGCCGTTGATGGTCATGGACACCGAGGTGTTGGGGTTCACCAGGTCGAAGCCGTCGTACAGGGCCTTCATGTCATCCAGGGTGCAGATGCTCACCCCGCTGGTGCCCACCTTGCCGTAGATGTCGGGCCGCTCGTCCGGGTCCCAGCCGTACAGGGTCACCGAGTCAAAAGCCGTGGACAGGCGGGCCGCCTTGGCCCCGGCGGTCAAGAGCTTGAAGCGGCGGTTGGTGCGGAAGGGGTCGCCCTCGCCCGCGAACATGCGGGTGGGGTCCTCGTCGGTGCGCTTAAAGGGGAACACGCCGGCGGTGTAGGGGAAGGAGCCGGGCACGTTTTCGCCGCGCATCCAGGTGTAGACCTCGGCCGGATCCTGGTAGGCGGGCAGGCACACCTTGGGAATGGAGGTGCCGGAAAGGGAGCGGGTGTTCAGCGGCACCCGGATCTCCCGGTCGCGCACCTTGTACACGTACTCCTCGCCCTCGTAGGCCTTTTGGGTCTGGGGCCACTGGGCCAGCAGCCGGTGGGTGCGCTCGTCGAATCCCTCTTCCAAACGGTGCACCTCGGCCCGCAGCTTTTCCAGGGCCGCCTCCAGGCCGGGGTCTCCCTCCCAGGCCGAGGCCATGGCGTCGTGGGTCTCCTTCATCTGCCACACCCGGCGCACCAGATCAGCCTGCTGCTTGGTGCGCTGGTGATAGCTCCGGATGGTCTCGGCGATCTCAGCCAAATAGCGGGTGCGCTCCGGCGGCACGATGATGGTGCGGCTGGAGGAATGAGTCTGCTTGACCGGCTGCCGGGGGCTCTTGAGCGCCACCCCGGTCTTTTCCTTGATCTCGGCCAGCAGGGCCAAATACAGGGCCGTGACCCCGTCGTCGTTGAACTTGGAGGCAATGGTGCCGTAGACCGGCATCTGGTCCGGGTTGGTGCTCCAGGCGTTCAGGTTTCGCTGCATCTGCTTGCGAACGTCCCTGAGGGCGTCTTCGGAGCCCCGCCGCTCGAACTTGTTAACGGCCACCAGGTCCGCGAAGTCGAGCATGTCGATCTTCTCCAGCTGGCTGGCCGCGCCGAACTCGCTGGTCATCACGTAGAGGCTCAGGTCCACCACATCCACCACCGCGGCGTCGCCCTGGCCAATGCCCGCGGTCTCCACCACCACCAGGTCATAGCCCGCGGCGGTGCACACCTTGATCACGTCGCCCAGGGCCCGGCTGATCTCCATGGAGGAGCCCCGCGTGGCCAGGGAGCGCATGTACACCCGATCGTTGTCCAGGCTGTTCATGCGGATGCGGTCGCCCAACAGCGCCCCGCCGGACTTGCGCCGGGTGGGGTCCACGCTGATCACGGCCACGGTCTTGTCCGGGAAGTCGTGCAAAAAGCGGATGAGAAGCTCGTCAGTGAGCGAGGACTTGCCCGCCCCGCCGGTGCCGGTTACCCCCACCACGGGCACATGCTTGCCGCCCTGTTTTTCCTTCAGGCGCTCCCGCCACTCCTCGAGGCCGTTCCCGCCCTCCAGGGCGGCCCGCTCCACCAGGCTTATGGCCCGGGCCACCACCCTGGGATGGACCGGGTCCAGCTCGGCCAGGTCGTCCTGGTCGGCCATGTCCCCGGCCATCTCGTCCATCTGCTTGACCACGTCGTTGATGATGCCCTGCAAGCCCATCTTCTGGCCGTCGGTGGGCGAATAGACCCGGGAGACCCCGTAGTCCATGAGCTCCTTGATCTCCTCGGGCACGATGACCCCGCCGCCCCCGCCGAACACCAGGATGTCGGGCCGGCCCCTGTCCCGCAGCAGGTCCACCATGTATTTGAAGAACTCCACGTGCCCGCCCTGGTAGCAGGAGGCGCAGATGGCCTGGGCGTCCTCGGCGATGGCCGCGTTGACGATCTCGTTCACCGCCCGGTTGTGGGCCATGTGGATCACTTCCACGCCGGTGGCCTGCAGGATGCGGCGGATGATGTTGATGGCCGCGTCATGACCGTCGAAAAGGCTGGCCGCGGTGACCGCGCGCACCGGGTTTTTCGGCTTGTAGGGCTTGGTCTCGAAGCTCATGAATATTCCTCTCCGGCTAATTTCCCTCTAGGTGAGCTCACCCAACAAGTAGTCGCTCTGCAATTCGATGTATTGTTCCAGGTTGAAGCTCTCGGCCAAGGCCCAGCGCCTGAAGGCCCACATGTGGCCCACCACCATGATGTTGTGGGCCACCAACTCGATCTCCGGCGGGCTCAGGGGCCGGAGAGAGAAGTCGCTCACCCCCCGGGCGAGCAGTTCCTTGAAAACCCCGGTGATGCGCACCTCGTGCTCCAGCACGAAGCGGCGGCTCTCGGCCGGCAGGCTCTTGGTCTCCTGATAGATGAGCAGGATGTGGTCGCTCATCTGGTCGCACACCGTGAAGTAGACCGCGATGGCCGCCTCCAGATCCCGCGCCCCGTTTATGCCGTGCCTGAGGCGCGCCGTGAGCCGCTGTTCCATCTCGCTGTGGATGGCCTGGCACACCAGGTAGAGCACGTCCTCCTTGGAGGTGACGTACTCGTACAGGGTGCCGATGGAAAACCCGGCCGCCTTGGCGATCTCGCGGGTGGTGGTCTTGTGGAAGCCCTTGCGGATGAACAGGTGCACCGCCGCGTCCACGATCTGACGCCGGCGGCGGGCCACCAGGTCGTTGTCCTTGACCTCGGTGGGGATGTTTTTGCCCTGGGCCGCCTCTTGTTTCTCACTCATATCTTTATTCCGTTGTGTCTCCCTGGTTGTCTACCCTGCCCCCTCATCGTTCCGACTGAGCGCTCGCTCAGATGTAATATCACCCGCCGGGCTGGGGTATGTCAAGCATAAATTACCCCTGGGCAACAGTTATTAACTAAAAGGCTTAACTCACTGTTTTAAATAATATTGGAAGGTGTTAACAGCGCTCGGGGGAGCTTGGCGAAAGGCGGCGGCCCGATTCCGAGCGCCCGCTTGGCCGGGCCCTGGCCGCCCCTGGCCACAAGCCCGGAAAACCAGCCCGCTTGGCCTGCAATTCTCCAGCCTTGCGCCCGGGCCGGGCTCGCTTTAAACTTGGGGCAACCCGCACACCCTAGGAGACTCCATGCCCCACCCTCACGCCAAAGGTCATCCCGGCGGACCACCGCCGGGCCCGGATGCGGACGGCACCCCGGCCCTCCGGCTGGTGGCCTGGGAAACCACCCGCCGCTGCAATCTCTCCTGCCTGCACTGCCGGGCCGGGGCCGAGGACGAGTTTTATCCCGACGAGCTGAGCACCGCCGAGGGCGAGGCCTTTTTGGACGACCTGGCCACCATGGGCAAACCCATCGTGATCATGACCGGGGGCGAGCCCCTGCTGCGCGAGGACATCCTGCACCTGGCCCGCTACGGCCACGGCCTGGGCCTGCGCATGGTCATGGCGGTCAACGGCACCCTGCTCACCCCGGAGATCGCCCACCAGCTCAAACAGGCGGGCATCCAGCGCCTGAGCATCTCCATCGACGGGCCAGACGCGGCCAGCCACGACCAGTTTCGCGGCCAGGAGGGGGCCTACCAGGGCGCCCTGGAGGGCATGAAGGCGGCCACCGGCGAGGGCCTGGAGTTCCAGATCAACACCACGGTCACCCGTGGCAACCTGCCCCAGGTGGAGGAGATCCAGGAAACCGCGGTGGAGCTGGGCGCGGTGGCCCACCACATCTTCCTGCTGGTGCCCACCGGCCGGGGCCGCGCCCTCACCGGCGAGATCATCAGCGCCCAGGAGTACGAGGACGTGCTCAACTGGTTCTGCGACAAGCGGGGCCAGGTGCCCCTGGAGCTCAAGGCCACCTGCGCGCCCCACTACTACCGCATCATCCGCCAGCGGGCCAAGGAGACCGGCGAGAAGCTCAGCTTCGAGACCCACGGCCTGGACGCGGTGACCAGGGGCTGCCTGGGGGGCCAGGGCTTCGCCTTTGTCTCCCACGTGGGCCAGGTGCAGCCCTGCGGCTATCTGGAGCTGAGCGCGGGCAACGTACGCGAAAAGCCTTTCAGCGCCATCTGGCGCGAATCCCAACTATTCAAGGAACTGCGCGACCCGGACCTGCTCAAGGGGAAGTGCGGCCTTTGCGAATACCGCCGGGTCTGCGGCGGCTGCCGGGCCCGGGCCTACGAGGTGAGCGGCGACCATCTGGCCGAAGAGCCGCTGTGCATGTATCAGCCGCCGCGCGCGCAAAAGCAGCAAGGGAGCTAAATCATGACGAGTAAGAACGGTTGGCTGTGGTCGGTTGGACTCAGCGACGCCATGGGCCCCTCGGCCCTGATGCGCAACATTTCCGCCACCAGCGATGCCCAGGCCGCCCCCCAACCAGAGGCCGATAAGACCCAAGCCCCCAGCCCGGCCGCCCCGGCCCAAGACGTGGCCTATGCCGGCAACGTGAAGTCCAAGTCCTTTCACCAGCCGGGCTGCCGCTATTACCAAGGCGCGGACTGTACGACCAGCTTCGCCAGCCGGGACGAGGCCGTGGAAGCGGGCTACAAACCCTGCAAGGTGTGCAAACCCTGAGCCCCGATAACAGGAGGCAGACGACCATGCCGCGCAAAATCGCCCTAGCCTTTTTGGCCCTGGCCCTGCTCCTGTCCTTGTCCCCGCCCGTTCTGGCCGGCCAGACCGCCCACATCCACTTCGTGGTGGTGGCGCCCAAGCCCGCCCAGGGCATGAGCCCCATCGAGGCCATGGCCGGCTTCCGGGCGGGCCTGCTCAAGCTGGCCGGCGGCTACACCGAGTGGGGCCCCACCCAGGGAGCCTCCAAGCACACCGGCGGGGTCTACCGTCAGAACAACTTCTCCTATCTGGTGGCCGCGGACCGCGACCTGACCAAGGAGCTGGTGGCCCTGATCAAAAAGTACTCGGACGCCAAAAAGCCCTTTGTCTTGCACTGGACCGGCACGGCCTCCATTCCCCTGGGGCAATGAGAAGAGCATGAGCACCCTTCTGGACGACACGGACAAGGCCATCCTCAGGGCGGTGCAGTCGCGCCTGCCCATTGACCAGCGGCCCTTTGCCAAGCTGGGCGAGGAACTGGGCCTGAGCGAGGAGGAGGTGCTCGCGCGCCTCCAGGCCCTGAAGGAGAGCGGGGTCATCCGGCGCATCGGAGGCAACTTCACCTCCACCGCCCTGGGCTTCGCCTCCACCCTGTGCGCCGCCCAGGTGCCCCAGGAAAAGTTCGCGAAGTTCGTGGAGACGGTCAACGCCTATCACGGGGTGACCCACAACTACCGCCGCGGCCACGAGTACAACGTGTGGTTCACTTTCATCGCCGAGTCCATGGAGGAGATCGAGGCCAACCTGGCCCGGATCGCCGAGGACACCGGGGTGGAGAAGATATGCTCCATGCCGGCCAGGGAGATGTACAAGATCAAGGTGGACTTCCCCGTCTGAGCCTCGCCGGCTTCGCCAGACGCCGCCACAAGAGCGTCGTTATGGTGCCTTCTTGTTCTTTATTTAAGTTTTGATTAAGCGAACTGGCTACCGGCACAGCCAGGCGTTGCCAGACAAGGCGTCTGGCAAACGACAGCCGGAGGCGTAGGGGAACCTACGTCGAGGCTGGGGCGCCGCCAGCAACGCAGTATGGCGGCGTCTGGCGAAGCCGGCCGGTTAAAACTAGATGGCTTTTTTTTGCAGGCCCTGCAGAACACGTAGTGCGTGCCTGGCTTCGGAGCGCCGCTTGCGGGCCAGGTCTTCGGTCTTGTTCTTCAGGAAGATAAAGAGGTCTTCGCGGGCCTCGTCGTCCAGCAGGGCGATGAGCTCGGCCACGTCGCGGGCGGCCTCGGCCTGGGGCTTGGCGCCGGCGGGCAGCTCGTCTCCCCAGATGACCTGCTCGGGGCTCAGCCCGCAGATGGCCGCCACCCCGGCCAGCACCTTGTCGTGGGCCAGGCGCTTGCCGGTTTCGTAGCGGTTGTACTGGGCCTGGCTCAGTCCGAGCTGGTCGGCGAACTCCTTCTGGGTCCGCTCTCCCCGAAGCTGCTTGAGCCTCCGGCCCACCCAGGCCGCTATGAGCGTGTGTGATTCCCGCAAAACGCACCCCTTCTGCGGCAAGGCTATACCAAGCGGCCCCGCCGCGTCCAGCCCGGAAATTTCATGGATGCCGGGGGGCATCGCCTAAAAACCCGGCACCCAGAACAATGCGCCAAAAACCCCTAAATCTCGACTGGATGCAGGCCGCGCCCTGGTCCGGCGCAGCCGGATATTCACTTCAGTTGGGCCACCCGCATCAGGTCCTTTAGCCTTCCGTTGCCCAGGGCGTCCAAACGGGCCAGCATGCGCTGAAAGACCATGGCCGTGATCAGGGAGTCGCCCAGGGCGGTGTGGCGCTCCGGGGCGGGTATGCCGAAGCGCGCGGCCAGGGACTCCAGACGGCACGCCTTCTGGTGGCGGGCGATGCCGTAGGGGTCGCCGGGCAACACGATGGCCTGGCACATGAGCACCGTGTCCAGGATCAGGCTTTGCAAGGCGAAGCCGTAGCGCTCGCGCATCACGTGGTTGATGAAGTGCAGGTCAAAGCGGGCGTAGTGGGCCACCAGGATGTCGCGGCCCAAAAAGCCCAGCCAGTCCTCGAACACCTCGGCCCCGTGGCGGGCGTTGGCGATCCGGTCCGGGGTGATGCCGTGCACCTTGATGGCCTCGGCCGGGATGTCGCGGCCCGGGTTGACCAGCTCGGCGAATGCCTCGCCCAGGCGCACCCTGCCCCGCACCACCCGCACCGAGCCCACGCTCACCACCCGGTCCGTGGCAGGGTCCATGCCCGTGGTCTCCAAATCCAGCACCACGAAGCGGCACTGATTTAGCGGCGCGCCCGGGTCCAGGCCCTCCAGGGCGGCCAGGTTGGCCTGGGCGTGGGCGTGCAGCTCGCGGCCACGGGAACGCTGCCGGGCCAGCAGGTTGCCCAGCTTGGCTTTGACCAGGCTCAAGGCCGCGTCTCCACGGGCAGGACCGGAGCGCCTAGCCGGTCTTGGCCACCACCCAGATGGCGTGCACCAGGCCGGGGATGTAGCCCAGGAGGGTGAGCAGCAGGTTGAGCCAGAAGCGGCCGCCCAGGCCGGAAGACAAGGCCACGGCCACGGGGGGCAGCAGGATGGCCAGCAGGATGAGCAGGAAGCTGGCGCTGCCGGGGCGCGGCTCCCGAGGTTCCAGATAGTCGGCGGTCATGGCGGGTGCTCCTATGAAAGATGATTACTTGTTGCATATCAGGATAGCGCATCGAGCGAATCGAGAAGAACTGTGCTCGCATGATCGGCTTTCAAATGGCGCTCTTTCCGTGCTTTCTTCCTGGCCCTAGGTAATCAACCTGGTCTGATAGCGCTGCTCCAACAGGCTTTGCAGCTCGCTGACCACCTTGAAGGCCTCCTTGAGCATCTTGCGCTGGAAGTTGGTCAGGCCCTGGGGGTCCACGAAGTTGTCCGGGGTCTGGCCCGCGGCCCGCGCCTCCAAATGGCGGCTGATCCTGAGCAGGGTGATGAAGCTAAAGGCCTCTTGCAGGTCCGCGGCCAGCTCGGGCTTGATGATGCCCTGGGCCTCGATGGCCTCCAGCCTCTCCAGGGTGTTGGTGGAGGTGATGCCCAAGTCCAGGGCCATTACCCGCGCCCCGTCCACGATGGGGGTGAGGCCCGACAGCTTCAGGTTGAGTTGGTTGGCGTGCTCGCCGCCCTTTTCCACCACAAACTGCCGAAGGAAGCCCAGGGGCGGCCGGTTGTACAGGGCGTTGGCCGCCATGTGCCGGAGGAACAGGCGGTTGCCCTCGATGGAATCGCGCAGGCTGGCGCCCAGGGCCTCCAGGTAATCGGCCTCCGCGTATATCTCGCGAAAGTCGAAGAAGATGCTGCCCAAACGCAGGGTGGCCGGCTTGGGGTCTTGCACCCAGCGAAGAAAGGTCCGGCGCCAGCCGGTCTCGCTCTGGCACCAGTCCGGGTTGGAGGCCATTACCCCGCCGGTGCAGCGCGGGAAACCGCAGCGCACCAGGCCCTCCACCACATGCTCGGCGAAGCTCAGGAACCAGCCCTTGACCCGCTGGGCGCTGGTCTCGGGCACGTTGGCGAAGATCAGGGCGTTGTCCTGGTCGGTGCGCAGGGTCTGCTCGCGGCGGCCCTCGCTGCCCAGGGCCATCCAGCAATAGGGCACCGGCGGCCTCCCCTGGCCGTGGTGCTCCAGGTCCTCCTCGATGAGCTCGATGAGCTTCACCGTGACCCGGTCGTTGAACTCGGTGACGATCTGGAGCATATCCCGGGCCGAGCCGCCCATCTTCAAAAGCAGCTCCACCACCCGGTCTATGCTGGGGTGCAGGAGCACCAGCTCGTCCACCGACTTCACCCGGTCGATGGCCCGCACCACCCCCACCGGCGAAGAACCGGTGATGGCCTGCAGGTCGCGGTCGGAGATAACCCCCACCACCCGGTCGTCCTGGGTGACCACCAGATGGTTGACCCCGTGGTGGCTCATGGCCAGCAGGGCCTGGAAGGCAAAGGCGTCCGGCGCGATGGTGTGGGCGGGAGTGGACATGAACTCGGCCACCGGCTCGTCCAGGCTGCGGGCCCGCAGCATCACCCGCACCCTGAAGTCGGTGTCGGTGAGGATGCCCAGGGGATGGCCGCCCTCCTCGGCCACCACGATGGAGCCCACCTGGCGCTGGGTCATGATGCGCGCCGCCGCCTTCACCGGCATGGCCGGGGCGCAGGTGACCGGGCGGGGGCTCATCAGCTCGCCCACCGAGGAGCGCACCAGGGCCGCGCTGAGGCTCAGGCCCTCCAGGCCGGCCACGGCGGGCAGTTCGCAGGTGACCTGCTCGCGCACCGCCCGGAGGTTGCGGGCCAGGGAGGCGGAGTAGTGGCTGCGTATCTCCGGGTGGGGCTGGCACAGGGCCAGAAAGGAATCCTTGGGAAGCTGGTAGCAGATCAGGTCTTCCCGGGCGCTAACCCGGAACATGGCCGGGCCGCCCTGGAGCATGGACAGGGCGCCGAAGGTGTCGCCCTCGCCGCGCTCGTCCACCAGCAGCTCGCCGCCCTCGGCCTCCGCCCCGGGCATGCTCACCCGGGCCGAGCCGCTCTGGATGAAGTAGAGGAAGCGGGAGGGCTCGCCGCCCTGCTCCAGGATCATCTGGCCCCGGGGATAAAAGGCCACCTCCATGGCCGAGACCACTTTCTCCAGGGTTTCGCGGTCCAGGCCGTCAAAGGGGCTCACCCCCTGCACGAACTCCAGAATGCGCTGCCAGTGAAACTGCTCCATATTTCCTATGTTATGCGAAAACCCCCGCATGGGGGCAAACCCAAAAAGGCCGGAGCCACGGGGGCTCCGGCCTGGTGCGGTCGTTCAGCCGGTCGCGGGATCAGGACCAGGGGTCGTCCAGCATGATGGTCTGCTCGCGGCCCGGGCCCACCGAGACCACGGCCAGGGGCGCCCCGGCCAGCTCGGCCAGGCGCTCCAGATAGCTCTGGCAGTTGGCGGGCAGCTCGTTGTAGGCGCGGCATCCGGTGATGTCCTCGCTCCAGCCGGGCAGATCCTCGTACACCGGGGTGCAGGCCCCGAGCTGCTTGAGCGAGGCGGGCACTCGTTGGATCACCTCGCCGTCGGCGGTCTTGTAGCCCACGCAGACCTGGAGAGTGTCCAGGCCGGTGAGCACGTCCAGCTTGGTCACGGCCAGGCCGGTGATGCCGCTGAGGCGCACCGAGTGGCGCACCACCACCATATCCAGCCAACCGCAGCGGCGGGGGCGTCCGGTGGTGGCCCCGAATTCGGCGCCCTTTTCCTGCAGCCAGCGGCCGTTGTCGTCTTCCAGCTCGGTGAGGAAGGGGCCGCCGCCCACCCGGGTGGTGTAGGCCTTGACCACGCCCATCACCTTTTCCAGGCGGGTGACCCCCACTCCGGCCCCGGTGCAGGCCGAGCCGGCCACCGGGTTGGAGGAGGTGACGTAGGGATAGGTGCCGTGGTCGATGTCCAGGTGGGTTCCCTGGGCGCCCTCCAGGAGCACGTTGCCCTGGTCGCTGAGCACCTCGTCCAGCTCCACGGCCACGTCGGTGATGTGGGGGGCCAGGCGCTGGCCGAACTCCAGGTACTGCTCGATGATGGGCTCGGCCGGGATGCCCTCGCTGTTCAGATAGCCGGTGAGCAGGTAGTTCTTGGTCGCGCAGTTGGTCTCCACCTTGTCGGCGAGGGTGTCGGGCTCCAGCAGGTCCACCATGCGAACCCCCACCCGGGCGGCCTTGTCCTCGTAGCAGGGGCCGATGCCCCGGCCGGTGGTGCCGATGGCCTGGTTGCCCTTGGCCTTTTCCCGGGCCAGGTCCAGGGCCTGGTGATAAGGCATGATCACCTGGGCCCGCTCGCTTACGCGGATCTTATCGGGTCCGGCCGCGATGCCCTTGGCCTCCAGCTTGGCCATCTCGCTCAGCAGCACCTCGGGATCGACAACCACCCCGTTGCCGATGTAGCAAATCTTGTCCTGGTGCAAAACGCCGGAAGGGACCAGATGGAAGATGAACTTGTCGCCGTCCACCACCAGGGTGTGACCGGCGTTGTTGCCGCCTTGAAAGCGCACGATGGCGCTGGCCTGCTCGGCCAGCAGGTCCACGATCTTGCCCTTGCCCTCGTCGCCCCATTGGGTGCCCAGCACCACTAGACAGGCCATGTTAAGCCTCCGGAAGGTTTTAGATTATCAGGGGCCGTAGCCCCCGAGTAACCTACTAGAGGCGCTGTCCCCTGTCAACGAGCCCGTAAAATTGCCGGTTCGCGGGGCGCATGCTATAATCGCCCCACCGAGCGGGAGTAGCTCAGCCCGGCTAGAGCGTCAGCCTTCCAAGCTGAGGGTCGCGGGTTCGAATCCCGTCTCCCGCTCCAATTCCGCGCCTTCGGCCGCCGGTCCTCCTGGGCCGGCGGCCTGTTTCGCCGGCTCCCGGCCGGCGCTGATCCAGTTGCATCTCCGGCCCGGACTTCAGGTATCATTATGAAGGATACAGTCTTCACGACGGTATCCGGCAAATCGGTGCAGCGCGGGGAGGCTTTTCCCGGACGCGTTGGCCCCCGGCCATCACTGAACCCGAGTATTTTGGCGATGAGCATACCTGAATGACCACCCGTCCCGACCGCTTCACCCTCTCGCGCACCTCCTGGAGAGTCCTGCGCCTGGTCATACCCATTGCCTTTGTCCTGTCCATAGCCGTGCTCATGGGCATCGGGGTCTACGCCCTGAAGGCCAACAACCAGCTCATAGGCTCCTTTCAGATGGGTGAGCAGCACTTCCGGGCACTGGCCACCGCCGCCACCAAGGCCAGCAGCTATGTCAAGCGCGCCGAGGGCCACCTGCTCATGTACCTGGCCCTGCATCGTGAAACCGACAAGCGCAAATTCCCCCTCCGCCTGGCCTCCCTGCAACAGCAGTTGAACATCATCGCCGACCAGAGCCGCAACTCCCACGCCATGGCCCTCCTAAGGGGAATGCGCCAGACCAGCGACAAGGTCGCGGTGCTGGGCCAACGGCTGATCGCCCTGCACGACCAGGCCATGGCCACCCCCCGCGGCTTCCAGGCCCCGGACCACGAGCTGCTTTTGACCGAGTTCCACCGGGAATCCTCCCTGGTGCGCAAGGTGGCCGTGGAGCTGGCTGCCCTGGAAATCGAGCTGCAAACCAAAACCATGCATACGGCCATCGGCATGGCCACTGGCCTCAAGGAGACCATGGCCGCGCTGATCATCTTCGCCGGCATTTTCGCCCTGGGCTCGGGCACGGTCACCTATTGGTTCATCGTCAAGCTCAACCGCGAGATAGAGGGGCGCATCCGCTACGAGGAGCAGCTTCAGCAAAGCCAGGCCCGCATAAGGGCCATGTTCGACGCCACCGCCGACTCGGCCCTTCTTTTGGGCCCGGACTCCTCCATCCTGGACATCAACCACATCGGCGCCCGCCGCCGGGGCCTGCGGCCGGAGCAAGTCATCGGCCGTTCCTGGAGCGAAAACCTGGGGCCGGAGCTGGCCCGCATGCGGGAGGGCTTCTTGGCCCAGGTCTTCACCACCGGGCAGCCGGTGGATTTCGAGGAGCAGATAAAGGGCACCTACTTCTCGGTGCGCATCTTCCCGGTGCTGGACAACCGGGGCCAGGTGGTGCAGGCCGCCTGCTACTCGCGGGACATAAGCTCCCAAAAGCTGGCTCAGCAAGAGCGGGAAAGGCTGGAAGCTCAGCTCAGGCAGTCCCAGAAGATGGAGGCGGTGGGCACCCTGGCCGGGGGCATCGCCCACGACTTCAACAACCTTCTGGCCACCATCATGGGCTTTTGCGAGCTGGCCCAGGAGGACGCCCAGAAGGGGCGGGTCAATCCCGATGATCTTCAGCAGATCGTGGCCGCCGCCGAGCGGGGCAAGGACCTGGTGCAGCAGATCCTCGCCTTCAGCCGCAAGCAGGGCCCCCAGCTAATGCCCACCAGCCTCAACCAGGTGGTGGAACACACCATGAACCTGCTGCGGCGGCTTTTGCCCAAGATGATCCTCATCGAGGCCAACCTGGCCGCCAAGCTGCCCGAGGTTCTGGCCGATGCCACCCAGTTGGAGCAGGTGATCATGACCCTGGCCACCAACGCCCGGGACGCCATGCCCCAGGGCGGCACCCTGACCATCGCCACCGAATTGGTGAAGGTGGACCAATCCTACAGCCAGGTCCACCCCGAGTTGGCCCCCGGGGACCATGCGATGCTCACCATCAGCGACGACGGCACGGGCATGCCCCCCGAGGTGAGCGAACACATCTTCGAGCCCTTTTTCACCACCAAGGACGTGGGCAAGGGCACCGGCCTGGGCCTTTCGGTGGCCTACGGCATCGTGCGCAACCACGGCGGAACCATCGAGCTGCGCAGCCGGACGGGCGGGGGCACTGTCTGCGAGATATGCCTGCCGGTGTACCGGGGCGCCGGCGACCTCCCCTTGGCGGGCCAGGGCTCCTTACCCGCCGAGGGGCTGACCGGCGATGAGACCATTCTGCTGGTGGACGACGTGCCTTCGGTGCGTCAGGCGGAGAAGGAGAGGCTCACCAGGATGGGCTACCGGGTGCTTACCGCGGACAGCGGCGAGGAGGCCCTGAGCCTGTATGAAGACAGGGGCAATGACATCGGCCTGGTGATCATGGACCTGGGCATGCCGGGCATGGGCGGGCACCAGGCGATAAAGGCCATCCTGGCTCTAAACCCGCAAGCCAAGATATTGGTGGCCAGCGGCTACGCGGCCAGCGACCAGGTGCGCGAGGCCGTGCAAGCGGGAGCGGCGGGCTACGTCATCAAGCCTTTCCACCAGAACGAGCTGCTGACCACGGTGCGTTTCCTTCTGGACGGCAAATAGGCTCAGTCCAGCCGCACGATCTTGACCCGCTTGCCCAGCCAATCCATGGGCAGGTAGACCCGGCCGCTCTTGCCGCTGGCCGCCACCTGCTTCTCCACGATCTCCAGACCGTAGAGCTCGAACTTGACTGACCGGCTCTTGTGGCCGCGGCCTTGGCCGCCGCTGGCGGCCGCTTGCCCCTTGCTAGCCAAAACTTCCCGCCTTTACCAACCAGCCCCCCGCCTGGCAACAAGGGAAGGCCCCGCGCCCGGAGGCGAGGGGCCTGCTCTCATTCGTCCCGCTTCTTTTGTTTAAGGGCCATGAGCACCCGTTCCGGAGTGATGGGCAGCTCGGTGATGGTGACTCCGGTGGCGTCGTGCACCGCGTTCAAGATGGCCGGGATGGTGGGCATGATGGCCCCCTCCCCCACCTCCTTGGCCCCAAAGGGCCCGTTGGGCTCGCCCGACTCCACCACGATGCATCTCATCCGGGGCATGTCCAGCACGGTGGGGATGTGGTACTCGCCCAGGGATGGATTGAGCACCCGGCCCTGGTCGTCGAACTTGACCTCCTCGAACATGGCCTCGCCCAGGCCCATGGACACCGAGCCCTCCATCTGGGCCTCCACCGAGGTCAGGTTGATGGCCTGGCCGCAGTCGTGGGCGTCGGTGATGTTGTCCACCGTGACCTGGCCGGTCTCCAGGTCCACCGTGACCTCGGCCACCTGGGCCGAGCAGCCGTAGGCCGGCGAGGTCCCCACCGCCGCGCCCTTGAACTTGCCGCCCAGCACCGGTGGCTTGTACTTGCCGGTGCCCACGATGGTGCCCAGCTTGAGGTAGGCCATGCGGGCCGCCTCGGTGAAGGTCAGCTTGTCGCCCGAGGGCATTCCTCCCCAACCCCGGTGCTCCTTCAGATACTTGGTGCGCAGCGGCCCGAAATCCACCGCCTCGCCTTTGATCTCCACCACGCCGTCCTTGATGTCCAGGCGCTCTCTCTCCACGCCCAGCTCCCCGGCCAGGGCGGTGAGGATCATCTCCTTGACCTGCTCGCCCGCCTCGCGGGTGGCGTGGCCGGTCATCAGGGTGGTGCGCGAGGAGTAGGCCCCCAGGTCGATGCCGTAGTCCGTGTCGCCCGAGACCAGGCGCACCGCCTCCAGGGGGATGCCGATGGCCTCGGCCGCGATCATGGCCATGGTGGTGTCCGAGCCCTGGCCGATCTCCGCGGCGGCGGTCTTCACCAGCACCGTGCCGCCGTCCTCCTGCACCTTTATGGTCACGGTGCAATGGAAGGTCTCGGAGCGGTAGATGGGATAGCCGGCCCCGGACACGAAGAAGCCGGCCGCCATGCCGATGCCCTTGCCCGGGGGCAGCTTGCCCTTTTTGGCGTTCCAGTCCGAGCCGCCCTGCACCGCCTCCAGGCACTCCTTCATGCCCAGGGAGGACATGGACAGGTCGTTGCAGCTCACATCGCCGGTTTCCATGATGTTCTTGAGCCTGAGCTCGATGGGGTCCATGCCCAGCTCTTCGGCCACCAGGTCCATCTGCTGCTCAAAGCAGGCCCGGGCGGCCACCCCGCCGTGGCCCCGCTGGGCCCCGCAGGCGGGCTTGTTGGTGTAGACCCGGTACCCGTCGTACTTCATGTGGGGCAGCCGGTAGGGCGCGGCCAACAAAGACCCGGCGTAGTACACCGTGGCGATGCCGAAAGAGCTGTAGGCCCCGCCCTCCAGATAGCAGGTGTGCTCCAGGGCCTTGATGATCCCGTCCTTGGTGTAGCCGGTTTTCATCACGTGCTTGAACTGGTGGCGGGCCCGGCAGTGCAAAAACACCTGCTCGCGGGACATGGCGATCTTCACCGGCCGGCCGGTTTTCATGGACAGAAGAGAAGATAGAATGTCGCAGGGCGAGGCCGAGGCCTTGGGCCCGAAGCCGCCGCCCACGTAGGGCTTGACCACCCGCACCTTGCCCACCGACAAGCCGGTGAGCATGGCGATGGTGCGCTGCACGTAGTGGGGCACCTGGGTGGAGGAGTACAGGGTCAGGTTCCCGCTGAGGTCGTGGACCGCCACCGAGCGCGGCGGCTCGATGAAGCCGCCGTCCTGGCGCTTGTTGACAAAGGTGTCGGTGCGGATCAGGTCGCTCTCGGCAAAGCCCCGGGCCACCTCGCCGAACTCCTGGTGCACCTCGGCGGTCAGGTTGCCCAGGTACTCCTGGTGGAGCTGGGGCGCGCCCTCGGCCGTGGCCTGGTCGATGTCGAGCACAAAAGGCAGAGGCTCGTATTCCACCTTGATCAGCTCCAGGGCCTGGTGGGCGGTCTCCAGGTCCACGGCGGCCACGGCGGCCACCTCGTCGCCCACGTAGCGTACCCGGTCGATGGCCAGGATGTTTTCGTCGTAGCGGGCCGGGGACACGCCGTACTTGGTGTCCGGCACGTTGCCCGCCGTGAGCACCGCCTTGACCCCGGGCAGGGCCTCGGCGGCCGAGGTGTCGATGCTTTTGATGCGGGCGTGGGCGTGGGGGCTCTGCAGGATGGCCCCGTGCAGCATGCCCTTGAATTGCATGTCATCCAGGTACACCGCCTTGCCGGTGACCTTTTCCGGGCCGTCCAAACGCCGGGCCCGCGAGCCCACCACGGTGTAGTCACCGCCCATGGCTAGCTCCTTTCCATCTTGGAGGCCGCGTCTTGCACCGCCTCCACGATCTTCTGGTATCCCGTGCAGCGGCACAGGTTGCCGCTGAGGGCCTGGCGAATCTCCCCGTCGCCGGGGTCGGGCACCTTGTCCAGCAGGGACACCGCCGAGAGCACCATGCCCGGGGTGCAGAAGCCGCACTGCACCGCGCCGTGCTCCACCATGGCGTCCTGCACCGGGTGCAGCTGGTTGCCCTCGGCCACTCCCTCGATGGTGGTGATGGCCTTGCCCGAGGCCTGCACGGCCAGCACCAGGCAGGAGTTGACCGGCTCGCCGTCCATGAGCACGGTGCAGGAGCCGCAGTCGCCCACCTCGCAGCCCTGCTTGGTCCCGGTGAGCTCCAGGTCCTCGCGCAGGGTCTGGGCCAGGGTGCGGTTGGGGGCGGCCAGCAGTTCATGGTCCTGGCCGTTGACCGTTAACACGATGCGCATCTTGTCCATGATCCCCTCCCTACTGGCCCAAGGCCGCTTGCCAGGCCTGACCCAGGGCCCGCCGGGTGAGCACCTGAACCACCTCGCGGCGGTACTGGGCCGATCCCCGGTGATCGCTGATGGGTTTGGCGTCGGTTGCCGCGGCTTCGGCCGCCTGGGCAAACGCCTCTTCGCCCGCGGTCTGGCCGGTCAGGGCCGCCTCGGCCCCGGGGCTGAGCATGGGAACCGGAGCCACCGCGCCCAGGGCCACCTTGGCCTGCTTGATGGTCTTGCCGTCCGGCTCCAGCCATATGGCCGCGGCCACGTTGACCAGGGCGATCTCCAGGGCCTTGCGCAGGCCCAGCTTCTCGTAGCCCGCGCCCGAGCCCTCGGCGGGCCGGGGCAGGCTCAGGCCGGTCAGCAGTTCGCCTGGCTTTTTGGCGGTCTGGCCCGGGCCCAGGAAAAATTCGTCCAAGGGCAGCTCGCGGGGGCCGTCCGGCCCGGCCAACAGGGCCTTGGCGCCCAACACCAGCAGGGGGACGCACATGTCCGCCGCCGGGCGGGCGGTGCACACGTTGCCCCCCACGGTGGCCCGGTTGCGCACCTGGGGAGAGCCCAGGGAGGCCGCGCCCAGGGCCAGGGCTTGGGCCGCGCCGCTAAGCTCGCCACTGGCGGCCAGGGCCGAGGCGGTGAGGCGGGGCCCCACCACCAGCGAACCGTTGTCCGCGCCGATCTCTTCCAGACCGTCGATGCCCTCCAGGCCCACCAGATGCCGGGGCGCCAGCTTGCCGTGTTTCATATTGACCAGCAGATCGGTGCCCCCGGCGATGATCGCCGCCTGGTCCCCGTGCTGCCCCAGCACCTCCAGCGCCTCGGCCACGCTGGCCGGCTGGTGATAGCTGAACCTGGGTAGAAGCATATTTTGGCCTCCGGTGAGTGATGCGGGCCGGACCGGACCCGGTCCCGCGCCTGTATTGCGCGCCCCCGGGAGGGGCTACCGACCGCCCCAGCGCTGGTAAAGGTCGTGCTCCACGCCCAACATGTCCAGCGCCTTGCCGATGCTCTGATGTATCAGGTCCATGATGCTCTGGGGCTGATGATAAAAGGCCGGGATGGGAGGCAGGATGCAGGCCCCCAGTCCGGCCGCCTTGCTCATCAGCTCCAGGTGGCCCTGGTGCAG
This sequence comes from Desulfarculaceae bacterium, assembly GCA_021737145.1. Taxonomy (GTDB): domain Bacteria; phylum Desulfobacterota; class Desulfarculia; order Desulfarculales; family Desulfarculaceae; genus Desulfoferula. Next base: position 306,490 of record JAIPEN010000004.1, read on the forward strand.
CGGGGTCTCGCGCACCATGAGCACCAGGGGCCGGCGTTCCTTGAGGCAAACGTCGGCCGCGCGGACGAGCAGGTTGTGGCTGAATGAATTGGCGATGGCCGAGAGGGTCTTGATGGTGCAGGGGGCCACCAGCATTCCCCGGTGGCGGAAGGAGCCGCTGGCCGGCGGGGCGGCCAGGTTGTCCACCTCGTAGACCCGCTCGGCCATGGCCTTGACCTGGTCCACTTCGTAGTCGGTCTCGATGGCCAGGTTGCGGGCTCCCGCCTCGCTCAGGATCAGATGGCAGGGTTGTCCCAGGCCGGAGAGCGCCTTGAGCGTCTCCACGCCGTAGATGACTCCGCTGGCTCCGGATATGCCCAGCAATATGGGTAAAGGCAACTGATCCCTCCCTCAGGCGGACAGTTCGGCCAGCAGCAGCTCCACGAGCTCGTGGCTGTTGGCCTCCACCATTTCGATGGCTTCGCGCGCCAGGCCGTCCCAGTGGATGCCCGCGGTGAGCACCACCTTGACCCCGAGCTTTGACGAAAGCCGTTCTGCCATGGCCTGGGCCAGGCGGTCTTCCTTGTGGCCCAGGTAGGTGAACACCGAGGCGGTGGAGCTGGTGCGCGCGGGATCGGCCAGGCTGGGCCGGGGGGTGGCCATGGCCACGGCCCCGATGTGGGGGGACTCGCCGCCCCACACGTAAACCAGCAGGTCGGAACCGATCCACACTGCCGCCGCCTCCAAGTTGTAGCGCTCGGCGCGGGTTTTTACTATGACCGTGGTCATGCCGGAAATAATTATCTCCTTGGTAGTATATACTTACCCGGTGGAGCCCCATTTCGCCGGAATTATCCGGCCCCTCCATGGGGTTGGGACCATGAAATCGGCTCCCTGGGCGGAATTATAGCCCACAAGGCGCGCGGAGGGCAGGGACATGGCCCAAGATATGGAAATCACGGTCAACGGCATGATGGAGACCGTGCCCCGGGACAGCACCCTGGACTCGCTCATCGTGCTGTTCGAGGAGGAGCATCCCGAGCTCATCGCCGAACTCAACGGCCGCTTCGTGCACCGCCAGGACTACGCCGCCACCAAGGTGGGGCCGGGCGACCGGGTGGAGTTCATCAACGCGGCGTTCGGGGGCTGAGATGGCCGGGCGCTACGCGGTGCAGGAGCGCTTCGCCCCCCTGGGGCCCGAGGGCCAGATCCGCCTGGCCGGGTCCATGGCGGTGGTGGTGGGAGTGGGCGCCCTGGGCGGGCACTCGGCCCAGCTCTTGGCCCGGGCCGGGGTGGGCCGCTTGCGCCTGGTGGACCCGGATCGCCCCACCTTGGACAACCTGCACCGCCAAGTGCTCTACGACGAGCTGGACGTGGCCGCCCAAGCCCCCAAGGTGGAGGCGGCCGCCGCCCGGCTGAGCGCGGCCAACAGCGGCATCGCGGTGGAGCCCGTGGCCGAGGCCCTGGAGGCGGACAACGCGGCCCGGCTGCTGGACGGGGCCTCGGTGGTGCTGGACGGCCTGGACAACCCGGCCGGGCGCTACGTGCTCAACCGGGCCTGCGTGTCCCTGGGCATCCCCTGGGTGCATGCCGGGCTGGCCGGGTCCAGCGGGCAACTCTTGGTGGTTCGGCCGGGAAAGGGGCCCTGTTTGCAGTGCTGGGCCCCAGAGGAGCCCCGGGAGCCCCTGAAGCATAGCGTGGCCACCCACGGGGTGCTGGGGCCTCTGCCCGCCGTGCTGGGCGCCTTGCAGGCCAACGAGGCCATCAAGCTTCTGGCCGGGGCCGGGGACGCCCTGCTAAAGGGCATGCTCCTGGTGGAGCTGTGGCCGCCGCGCTTCCGGGAGCTGGCCTGGCCCGGGGCCTCGGCGCCCTGCCCGGCCTGCGGCAGCCGGTTCTAGCTCCCTTTCCGCTACCCCCTTGGCGTGACGGCCGCCAGCCTCTACAATCTCTGACATGAATCCCAATCAGTTTGACGAGGCGGAATCCATGCACAAGAGCGACGTGGTGATCATCGGAGCCGGGTTGGCCGGCATCATGGCCGCGGCCCAGGCCAGCGAGGCCGGGGCCTCGGTGCTATTGGTGGACCGGGGCGGGGTGGGCCTGGGCACCAACTCGGCCATGAGCAACGGCTATTTTTGCGGGCCCACGGACGAGTATTCCCTGGAGTCCTATGTGGAGGACACCATCGACACCGGCCGGGGCCTGAACCGGCGCTCCTACGTGGAGCGGGTGGGGGCCCAGGCGCGCGCGGCCTTCGCCTATCTGGCCGAACTGGGCGTGCCCCTGACCACCCTAACCAAGATGTACGCCGCGCCCACTCCCCGGCAGGACGTGATCCGGGGGGTGAGCATGATGAGCGCCCTGGGCAAGGCCCTGCGCGGCCGCCAGGGACTGAGCGCCCTCACCGGCCTGCAAGTGCGCCGCTTGCTCAAGCGCGGCGACCGGGTTGTCGGCCTGGAGGGCCTGGACGCCCAGGGCGAGGTGCAACATGTGGCGGCCAAGGCGGTCATCCTGGCCTGCGGCGGAGCCGGGGCGGTGTACGCGGTCAACGACAACATGAAGGCCATCATGGGCCAGGGCTACACCCTGGCCGCCCAGGCGGGCCTGCCGCTCATGGACCTGGAGTTCGTGCAGTTCTATCCCCTGGTGCTGGTGGAGCCGGGCCTGCCGCCGGTGATGCTCTACCCGCCCTACCCGGCGGGCTCGCGTTTGCTCAACGCGGCGGGAGAGGACATCCTGGAGCGCCACGGCCTGGACGACGTGAACCTGGCCATCCAGGGGCTCAGGGACAAGCTGTCCATCATCATCGCCCAGGAGGCCCGGAGCGGCCCGGTGCGCATGGACTTCACCCAGGTGGCCGGGGAGCACTGGGACAAGTACCCCCTGGGCCTGCTAAGCCACATGTCCTATGACTTCCGGGCGCGGGGAGTGGCCATCATGCCCGGAGCCCACTTCTGCATGGGCGGGGTGGAGGTGGACGCCCAGGGGGCCACCGCCCTGCCCGGCCTGTTCTCCTGCGGGGAGATGGTCTGGGGCCTGCACGGGGCCAACCGGCGGGGCGGCAACGCCCTGACCGAGTGCCTGGTCTCGGGACGCCTGGCCGGACGGGGCGCGGCCCAGTACGCCCAGGACGCGGACCTGGCGGACCCGCCAAAGACGGACACGGCCCCGCCCAGCTTGGCCACCAGCGTCCAGGGCAACCCCCTGCGCCGGCTGCGCGACCGCTTGCGCGAGATCACCTGGCAGCGGGCGGGCATCGTGCGCGACGGCGAAAACCTGGGACAGGGGCAAAAGGAGCTGGCCGCCTGGTCCGGCGAGCTGGCCCGGGCCCAGGCGGCCAACCCCCGCCAGGAGTGGCTGCGCTGGGACCTGGAGTGCGGGGGCCGCTTCGTGGCCGGGGTCATGGCCGGCAGCCTGGCCCGCCGGGAGAGCCGGGGGGCCTTGCTCCGCCAGGAGCATCCCGGCCAGGACGACCAGGCCTGGCGGACCAACAGCCGCCTGGAGCTGGGCCCGGAGGGCGCCTGGTCCGTGAGCCACCAGGCGGTGGAAGGATAAACGGGGCCAATCAGGGTCTGCGTTGACACCGGGGCCGGGGCGTGCCAGAATTCGCCTAGAAATAACTAGGAGTGGGCGGCCCTTTTTGGGCCTGATAGGGAAGACGGTGCGAATCCGTCGCGGACCCGCCGCTGTGACCGGTACGAAAGCCGCGAAACCACTGACCCCCGGGGTTGGGAAGGCGCGGCCGGTAGGCTTGAGCCGGAAGCCAGAAGACCTGCCCACTCCCGGCGCCCCCCAAACGCTGCGAGGTACGGTGAGGCGCCGGCGGCCGCCTGGGCGGCCGTGCTTGGGGGTCAAGAAGAAAGGGTGCAGTCCCCGAGCCCATTGGGCTTGGGGTTTCTTTTTGGGCCCGGTTTATCCTGGCAGAGAACGGCGCATGGCAATGCCTTTTCGGCGCGTCATAACTATCTTGTTGAGCGCGGCGCTGGTTTTGGCCGCGGCCCTGCCCGCCCTGGCAAGGGTCACCGTCACCGATCTGGCCGGCCGCCAGGCCAGCTTCGAGGCCCCGCCCACCCGCATCGTCTCCCTGGTGCCCGCGGTGACCGAAAGCCTCTACGCCCTGGGCGCGGGGGACGCGGTCAAGGGCACCACCATCTTCTTTGATACGCCCTACGGCCACCGGCCTCCCCCCGAGGTGGGCGGCTTCTTCGCGCCCAGCCTGGCGGCCATCCTGGCGCAAAAGCCCCAGGTGGTCATCACCGGGGCCATGCACGCCAAGCTGGAGAAAGAGCTCACGGCCCAGGGCATAACCCCCCTGCGCCTGCAGGCCCGCCGCCTGGACGACCTCTACACCAGCCTGGAGATCCTGGGGCAACTGCTGGACAAACGGAAGCAGGCCCAGGAGGTGACCGCCCGCTTGCGCGGCCACATGAAGCGCATCGCGGCCAAGGCCGCCAAGCTGCCGCCAAAGGCGCGCCGCCGCACCACCCGGGTGATGGGGGTGGACCCCAAGAAGAACCTGGTCTACATCCCGGGCGACGACTCCTTTCAAAACGACATGATCGCCGCCGCCGGGGGCATTCCGCCCAAGGTGGGCAAAAAGGGCGGCTCCGTGGCCCTGACCCTGGCCGAGTGGCAAAAGCTCAATCCCCAGATGGCCTACTGGTGCGGGGACAAGCAAAAGGTCCGCCGTTTCCTGAACCAGGCCGGATGGCGCGAGGTGGAAGCGGTTGAGAAGCAGCGCCTTCAGCATATGCCCTGCGTGCTTACCTGCCGCGCCTGGGTGCACTCGGACGCCTTTGTGGCCTGGCTCTCGGCCCTGATCTACGGCGACTACTACTCGCAGGGCAAATACCAGATCTCGCCGCCCGAGGTGATCTCGCGGCGGCCCCTGAAGATCGGCCTGGACTACCTGGCCTCGGCCGAGGTGGTTGAAGAGCGGCTCACGGACTTCACCCAAAAAACCCTGCTCATTAAGCTCAAGCAGCCCTGCGGGGTGCTGAGCACCCTGGAGGGGCCGCGGCAGGGCATATCCTGGGTGGGCAACCACTACCTGCCTCCGCCCACCTGGCTGCTGGGCGGGCACGGCGGCCTGGCCGGTCTGCGCTCCCGGGTGCTGGGCGTGCTGGGCCTGGAGGCGGGCTCGGCCAGCCTGCTCTACACCGGGGCGGACATGGCCAACCTGGCCGTGAAGCGGGCCAGCCTGGACGGACGCACGGCCTATGCCCTGGTCACCGCCGGGGTCCGGGGCAACGCCCTGCGCCTGGCCGCCGAGAGCAAGGGGCACCTGGGTCCGGGCACCATCAACATATTAATCCTGACCAACCGCCGCCTGACTCCCCGGGCCATGGCCCGGGCCCTGATAACCGCCACCGAGGCCAAGACCGCCGCCCTGGAGGATCTGGACGTGCGCTCCAGCTACGCGCCGCTCAAGTACGCGGCCACGGGCACGGGCACGGACAACATCCTGGTGGTGCAGGGGCAGGGCCCGGTCGAAAAGCTCACCGGCGGGCACAGCCCCATGGGCGGGCTCATCGCCCTGGCGGTGCGCGCCGGGGTGCTGGAGGCCGTGGAGCGGCAGAACCGCCTGCGTGCCGGGCGCAGCGTGTTCAAGCGCCTGCAGGAGCGCCGGGTCAGCCTCTATGCCCTGGCCGGATACCAAGGCGGCTCCTGCCCCAGCGGCGGGGTTCCCCTGGAACGCCTGGAAGAAACCCTGCTCAACCCGCGCTACGCCGCCCTGGTGGAGGCGGCCTTGAGCCTGAGCGACGCGGCCGCCCGGGGGCAGGCGGAGGATTTGGGCGCCTTCCAAACCTGGTGCCAGGCGGTGGCCAAGGAGCTGGCCGGCAAGCATCCTTTGGCCCCGGCCCCCAAGCTGGGCGGGCCTCCCCTGCCCCGGCCCCTGGCCATGGCCCTGGGAGCCATCGTGCAGGGCCTGGCCTCCGAGCCCAGGCCCTTGATCCCGGTCTCGGGCGCGGAGTGCGGCTCCTAGCATGCGCTGTTTTCGCGCCATAGCCCCGGCCCTGGCCCTGGTTGCCGCGCTGGTCCTGGCCGCCGCCCCGGCCCCGGCCCGCATGGTCACCGACGAGATGGGCCGCAAAGTGGATGTGCTTGACGCGCCCCAGCGGCTGATCGGCCTGACCCCCTCGCTCACCGAGGTGATCTTCGCCCTGGGCCTGGGGGACAAGGCGGTGGGGGCCACCACCTGGGCCGACTATCCGCCCGCCGCCCGCAAGCTGCCCCGGGTGGGGGCCTATGTGGCGCCCAACCTGGAGCAGATCGTGGCCCTGAAGCCGGACCTGGTCTTGGCCAACAAGGAGGGCAACCCGCCCTGGATCGTGCACCGTTTGGCGGGCATGGGCATTCCGGTCTACGTCACCGTGCCCGTGGCCCCCAAGGAGCTGCCCGATTCCCTGGCCAAGCTGGGCGCGGTGCTGGGCGCGGCCCAGGCGGGCCGCAAGCTGGCCGCGCAACTAAAGGCCCAGTTCGCCGAGGTGGCCCGCCGCCTGCAAGGGGCGGCTCCCCGGCCAACCCTTCTGGTCATCGGCAGCCAGCCCCTGGTCACCGTGGGAGCCCAGACCATGAACCACCGCCTGCTCCAATTGGCCGGGGGCATGAACGTGGCCGAGGCCTCGCCCCAACGCTGGCCCCGGCTCAACCTGGAGTTCGTGGTTGAGGCCAAGCCCCAGGTGATCATCGTCTCCACCATGGAACGGGGGCAAAACCTGGGGCGCGAGCTGGAATACTGGCGCAGCCTCCCGGGCGTGGGCGACCGCCCCGGGGTGCGGGTGGTCTCCTTGCAAAGCGACATCATCGACCGGCCCGGCCCGCGCCTGGGCCTGGGCCTTGAAAAGCTGGCCACCCTGATCCACCCCGAACGCTTTCCGCCGGAGGGCAAGCCGTGAGGGCCACGCCCAAAAACCTGCTCTGGGTCTGCCTGGGCCTCTTCGGCCTGCTGGTGGTGGCCTTGCTGATCGGCCTGGGGCTGGGCACGGTGAGCCTCACCCCGGGCCAGTTCATGGAATGGCTGGGGGGCGAGCTGGAGGGCGCGCCGGCCATCATCCTGGGCCAGCTGCGCCTGCCCCGCCTGCTCCTGGCCGGGCTGGTGGGGGCCTGCCTGGGCCTTTCCGGCGCGGTGTTCCAGGCCATGCTCAGAAACCCCCTGGCCGAGCCCTTCATCCTGGGGGTGTCGGGCGGAGCGGCCTGCGGAGCGGTGGTGGCCGTGCTCATCGGCATCGCCGGGCTGTGGGGCCAATCGCTGCTGGCCTTTGGCGGGGCCCTGGGCACCGTGGGCCTGGTGCTGGCCATCGCCCGCCGCAGGGGCAGCCTGGAGACCAGCACCCTGATCCTCTCCGGGGTGATGATCAACGCCTTTTTCACCGCCCTGATCATGTTCGTCATCTCCACCACCAGCGACCAGAAGCTGCACGCCATCCTCTTTTGGCTCTACGGCGACCTGGCCGCGGCCAACCTGCCCAAGGTGTGGCTGCTGTTGCCGGTGACCGTATTGGGCACGGCGGTGATCATGTTCTTCGCCAAGCACCTGAACCTGCTCACCGCCGGGGGGATGGCCGCCTCCACCCTGGGCGTGGCCGTGGAGCGGGTCAAGCTGACCATGTTTCTGGTGGTGAGCCTGCTGGTGGGAGTCACGGTGAGCCTGTCCGGGCTCATCGGCTTCGTGGGGCTCATGGTGCCCCATCTGGTGCGCATGACCCTGGGGCACGACCACCGTCTGCTCCTGCCCGCCTCGGCCCTGTTCGGGGCCTCGTTCCTCATGCTGGCCGACACCGCCGCCCGCACCATCATCAGCCCCTCCTCCCTGCCGGTGGGGGTGGTCACCGCCTTCCTGGGCGCGCCGTTCTTCGTGCTGCTCATGGCCAGGCGCGGGAGCCGCTGGTGGTAGGGGAGCGGCGCATAATGCTGGCCGCCGATGGCCTGAGCTTCGCCTATCAGGGCGAGCCGGTGGTGGCCCAGATCGGCCTCTCCCTGCCCCGGGGCGAGATGCTGGGCATCATCGGGCCCAACGGCAGCGGCAAGTCCACCCTGCTGGGCCTGCTCTGCGGCATGCTCAGCCCCCAGTCCGGCTCGGTGGAGCTGATGGAACGGCCCCTGGCGGACTACTCCCGGGCCCAGGTGGCCCGGCGGCTGGGCCTGGTGCCCCAGAACGCGGAGCTCGCCTCCGGCTTCACGGTGCGCGAAACGGTGCTGGCCGGGCGCTTCGCCCTCATGGGCGGGCGCATGTTCGAAAACGCCCAGGACCGCCAGGCCGCGGCCGAGGCCCTGGAGCTAACCGGGCTCACCGAGCTGCAAGAGCGGCGGGCCGGGGAGCTCTCGGGCGGGGAGCGCCAGCGTTTGGCCCTGGCCCGGGCCTTGGCCTCGGAGCCCCAGGTGGTGCTTTTGGACGAGCCCACCAGCGCCCTGGACCTGAAGCACCAGCGCATGATTATGGAGCTGCTGGAGCGGGCCTGCGCCCAAAGGGGCCTGGCCGTGGGCCTGGTGAGCCACGACCTGAACCTGGCCGGCATGTACTGCCATCACCTGCTGCTGCTCAGCAACGGCCGCGCCCTGGCCTCGGGGCCGCCGGACCAGGTGCTCACCCCGGAGCTGCTCAGCCGGGCCTACGGGGTGGAGGTGGCCGTGGACCAGGAGCCCAGCCGGGGCCGGCCCCGGGTAACCCTGCGCGCTTCGGAGCTTTCTTGAGCCCCCTTGACAATCCATCCTTTGGCCCTAATAATTTCAGTAACAACAATCGCTCCAAGAAGGAGCCACAAGGAGGAAGATCATGAAGATCAAGAAAGTCGTTCGGACCCAGCGCGGACTCTGCAAGTGCAAGAGCTCCTGCTAACTTAAGGTCGGCAAATCAAAGGGGAGGCCCGCTTGGGCCTCCCTTTTTTTATGTTTTGTGGTGTAATCTTTGGTCATGATCCACAAATTAAGCAAACTTACAGCCCTGGCGGGCGCCGCGGCCCTGGTGCTGTGCCTGAGCCTTGGCCCGGCCCTGGCGGCAAGCACCGAGAGCAACGGCGACGACGAACTGGTCGGAAAGCCGAAAATTCCGGCCAGCGAAGCTCAACCCTTCGCAACGCTGCGAACCAGGGCCGAGGCTGGCGACCCAAAGGCCCAGTTCCAGGTAGGCAAGGCCTACATCAGGGGCGTGGAGGTGGGCCAGCACTTCACCAAGGCGAGACAGTGGTTCTTGCGCTCGGCCAACCAGGGCTACGCCCCGGCCATGCTGGAGGCGGCCGAGATGTACGTCAACGGCAGGGGGGGGGACAAAGACCAGGTGCGGGCCTATTACTGGTATCTCCTGGCCGCGGCCAACGGCATCTCCTCGGCCGTGCCCCGCCGCAACCGACTGTTGGAGCGAATCGAGCCCAAGGAAGCGGAAAAGGCCCAGGATCAAGCGGCCGATTTCAAGCCCCGCCTTGAGAGGGGAGCCAAGCCCTGAGCGCATCCGCCCCGTCGATCCGGCGCGGCGCGGTCCTGTGGGCGCTGCTCCCGCTGCTGCTGATGCTGGCAGTCCCACCGGCCCGGGCCGGCGGCATGCCCCTGGCCCTGGTGGAGATCGGCCCCCGCAAGGTGCTGGCCGAGGTGCCCCAAAGCGCCGCGCAGCGCTACCAGGGCCTGGGGGGGCGCAAGTCCCTGGCCTCCGGCCGGGGCATGCTGTTTTTCTTTTACCAGGGCGGACCGCGCACCATGTGCATGCGGGGCATGAACTTCGCCCTGGACTTCATCTGGCTGCGGGCCGGCCGGGTGTCCGAGATAAGCCACCGGGTGCCCCCGGCCGGAGCCAAGCTGACCATCAACCCCCTGGGCCGGGCGGACCTGGTCCTGGAGGTGCCCGCCGGCTGGGCCAGGGACAACGGGGTGCGGCCGGGCCAGGCGGTGACGATCACCCCCCTGGGCAAGGATTTTCCGGGCTCGCTAAAGGCGCGCCTGGTCATGGAGAGCCATGAGTCCCGCTGAAACCAAACTGGAGCCCCTGCGCCAGGTGACCTGCCTGGGGCTGTGCCGTTATTACAAGCCCGGCAAGCGCGAGGAGCCGGGCTGCGGCGGGGTGGAGTGGCTGGACGCCCGCCCCGCCCTGGCCGGACGCCTGGGCGAGCTGCCCCCGGCCGAGGGCGACGGGCTCTTCGGCCTGGCCGAGGACGACCCGCGCCTTGTGGCGGTGTGCGGCTCCTGCGAGTTCCGCGTCGACGGCTGCGACTTCCGCGACCCCCAGGTGTCCCGCTCCGAGTGCTCGCCCTGCGGCGGGCTGCGCGCCCTGGCCGGGCTCTTGGCCCTGGGCCTGGACCTGGAGGCATAGGCGTGTCCGATCGCCAAGGCTACGTCCGCCTGGCTAGGCGCGTGAGCCTGCGCCTGCTGGAGGAGCCCTATCTCTACGACCGCTGGGGCGACGAACTATATGAGCTGAACCAGGACGCCCTGGAAGGGCTCAAGCGCTGCCGGGGCCACCTGACCCTGGAGCAGGCCGGCCTGGACCCGGAGTTCGCGGCCTATTGCCTGGAAGAGGGCCTGCTGGAGCTCTCCGAAAGTCCCTGGCCCATGCCCCTGGCCCTGGGGCCGTCGCCCTCGCCTTCCCTGCGCTACCTTGAGCTGCAAATCACCTGGCGCTGCAACCTGGCCTGCGCCCACTGCTATCTAGGCCCGGCCGCCAAAATCGACCTGCCCGTGGAGCAGATTGCCGCTCTGCTGCGGGAGTTCGAGGCCATGGGAGGCTTGCGGGTGATGCTCTCGGGCGGCGAGCCCCTGATGCACCCCTGGTGGGATGAGATCAACGCCCTGCTGGCCGCCCTGCCGGTGCGGCGGGTGCTGCTGAGCAACGGTCTGTTGCTGGGCGTCAAAATGCTGGAGCGCCTCAACTGCGACGAGGTGCAGATCAGCCTTGACGGCCTGGAGCCGGGCCACGAGCGCCTGCGCGGCAAGGGCAGCTTTGGCAAGGCCGTGGCCGCCGCCCGGGCGGTGAAGGCCTCGGGCCGGGATCTGTCCATCGCCACCATGGTGCACGCGGGCAATCTGGACCAGTTCGGCGAGCTGGACAGGCTGGTGCGCAGCCTGGGGGCCATGGAGTGGGGCATCGACGCGCCCAGCCTGAGCGGCCGCCTGGCGGCCAACCCCGAGCTGGCGGTGAGCCCGGAGCAGGCGGCCTCGGCCATGGCCCACGCCTATGGCGGGGCTTATCACGGCGGGGGCGGGGGCATGGCCTGCGGCCAGCACCTGGCCACCGTGGCCGCCGACGGCAAGGTGGCCCAGTGCGGCTTTTACCTGGACGATCCCTTGGGATGGGCCGAGGAGGGTCTGTGGACCTGCTGGGAGCGGCGCAGGCCCCTGGCCATCAGCGAACTGCGCGGCTGCTCGAAATGCGAAGCGGCCATGGACTGCGGCGGGGGCTGCCGCTTTAGGGCCGGCGACCCCCTGGGCCCGGACCCGGTGATGTGCGCGGCCTACGGAATCACACCAAAGGAGACCACATGAAGCAGATATGGGACTTGGAGGGGCGGGTGCGCCGCGAAGGCGGTGAAACCATACTGGGGCTCAAGGACCTGGACACCCACGCCTGCTATTTGCTCTTCGGGGTGCTGGATCCCGGCGGCGCGCCCCGGGTGCTCAAGCCAGGCGACGGCCACGAGGAGATCATCTTGGCCATCGGCGGCACCATCGGCCTGAACGGCCCGGACGGCCAGATAACCCTTCGGCCCGGCCAGGCGGTGTACTTGAAGGGCGAGGAGACCTGGAGCGCGGAGTGCATCGGCGAGGCCGAGGCGCGCTACGTGGCCGCGGGCGGCCACACCCCGGGCCAGGAGCATCACCACTAGGCATGGGCGGGACAGAACAGGGCGGCCCCCGCGAGACGCCCCTGATAAGCACCTACTCGCGCAATGACTGCTTTTTCTGCGGCGAGGAGAATCCGGCCGGGTGCCAGCTTCGCTTCAGCCGGGTGGAGGGCGACCCTCCCGAGCTGGTGTGCCGCTGGACCCCGCCCCAGCGCTTCAACGGCCTGGGCGAGATTCTGCACGGCGGCATCCAGAGCGGCATTTTTGACGAGATCATGGGCTGGACCGCTCACCAGATGACCGGAGAGCCCTCGGTCACCGGCGAGCTGCACATCGAGTTCCTGGGCCCGCTGTACGTGGGCGCGCCCTTGGAGGCGCGCTGCCGGGTGGCCGAGATCGAGGGGCGCCGGGTGGGCCTGGCCGCCGAGATACGCGGACCAAACGGCCAGGTGGCCTCGCGGGCCAAGGGGGCCTACATCATGGTGACGCCCGAGCGCTTCGCCCAGGTGACCAAGTCAGAGGAGACGGTGGGCTAAGAGGTTTTTTAAAAAAAGAAGCTTCGGCCTGGGGCAGGCGGGCGGCCATGCCCGAGACAGTAAAGGGCGAACCTGCCGGCCACGTGGTCCAAGGCGCCGACCGCCCTTCAACAGTCCCTTCCCTTTCCCCGCTCCCTTTTCCCTACCTCTTTCTTTATCTCTGCTTTTTCTTGACCGCTCCTTTAAAGCGCCGCGGTTAGTGCTTGCCGCAGCCGCACCCGCCCGAACTCAGGCTGTCCAGGCCCTGCACCGCCGGAGGGGCGGGCTTGGGCTTGGGGCCCAACTTGGCGCGGAGCATGCGGTACAGAGGCATGATGGACATGGCCAGCAGGGCCACGGCCCCGGCCACGCGCAGCCACTCGGGCATCACCTCGCCGGCCGCGCCCACCACGGCCGAGGCGCTGATGCCCAGGGCGCCGTAGAGCTGATCCAGGGCCAGGCCGCAGAGCACCGCGCCCCCGGCGATGCCGGTCAGGTACAGGACCGTGCCCCGCTTGCCCAACACCTTGATCAGCATGGTCAGGCTGGTCAGGTTGGTGGCCGGCCCGGCCAACAGGAACACCAGGGCCGCGCCCGGGCTGACCCCCTTGAGGATCAGGGCGGCCGCAATGGGGGTGGAGGCGGTGGCGCAGATGTAGAGCGGGATGCCCGCCCCCAGCATTATCAGCATGGAGCCCAGGCCCCCGCCCAGATAGCGGCTCATGACCTCGGCCGGCACCAGGGCGCCGATCAGCGCGGCCAAGAGCACCCCCAGCAAAAACCAGCCGGCCAGGTCGTCCCACAGCTCGCCCCGGGCATAGGCCAGGCCGGTCTTGAGCTTTTCCAACTTGCCGTGGTGATGCTTGTGCGCCTCGGGCGGGCAGTCCATCCCGTCGCAGCAGTGGTCTATGGGGCAGGAGAGGTCCGGGGCCGAGGGCAGTAGCTGGTCCTTATCCCGGGGCAACAGGTTCATGCTCAAACCGGTGGCCATTGCCGTGAACAGGGCGGCCAGGGGCCGCACCAGGGTCATGATGGGGTCCAGGAGGGCGTAGGTGACGGCCATGGAGTCCACCCCGGTCTCGGGGGTGGAGACCAGGAAGGATGCCGTGGCTCCCCGGCTGGCGCCTTGACGCTTCAGGGATGCTGCCGCCGGCAGCACGCCGCAACTTCAAAGGGGCAGGGGCAGGCCCAACAGGGCGGCCTTGAACACCGGGGCCACCCTGCCCCGCCCCAGATGGCGGGCCACGTAGTTGGGGTCCACGAAGGCCTTCAAGAGCCCGGCCACCAGCAGGCCCAGGAGCATGTATATGGAGGCCTCGCTCAGGATATGCCAGGCCCCGCCAAGGACGCTTATGACGAAATCCATGCTGCTTGTCCTTATAGTCCTGTCAGTGGTTCAAATGGTCCAGGCTGCTGTCCAGCAGCTCGGCCACGTGGTGATCGTCCAGGGAGTAATAGAGGATCTGGCCGTCGCGCCGGTTCTTGACCAGGGCCAGGTCCCTGAGCCGCCTGAGGGCGTGGCTCACCGCCGAGTCGCTGATGCCGGTGAGGGCGGCCAGGTCGCAGACGCACATCTCGCCGTCGCGCAGGGCCAGGAGCATGCGCAGCCGGTTGGGGTCGCCCATGGCCTTGTACAGGGCGGCCAGGCGCTCCATCTGGGCCGGGGCGGGCTCGGCTTGGCGGGCCCGGCGCACCCGGTCCAAATGCACCACCTTGAGGGAGCATCCCTCCTGCTCGATCATCTTGCTCTTGCGCACGGTCATGGCCTTTTTCCCTTATCTGAACGTTTGATCAAATATACCGAATCATACTCGACCCGCAAGCTATATTTTGTTCCGCGCGCCGGACCGCCGGGTTTGACACCCCCGCCCCTCTGGCTTAAGCTTGCCGCATAAACCGCCAGGGAGGCTCAAACATGCGCCCGGAAGATTTTTCGCCATCTGATCAGGAACATCTGCTGCCATCCCCCGGTGGGGACATGGCCTATCGCTGCCTGGACTGCGGGGCCGAGCATCCCATCAGCGAGCTGCTCTATACCTGCCCGGAATGCGGGGAGGTGCTCTTGCTGGTGGACCGGGCCTTCGACCGGCTCAAGGAAATCCCGGGCGATCGGTGGCGGCGCATCCTGGACCTCCGGCGCATGCTGAACCTGCCCGCCCTCAAGGGCATCTTCCGCTACGCCGAGCTCATGGCCCCGGTGATCCCCCTGGACAGCGTGCTCTATTTGGGCGAGGGCCACACCCCCATGGTGGAGGCCAGCGCCCTGCTCAAGGACGCGGTAAAGGCGAACTTCTGCTTCAAGAACGACGGCCAGAACCCCTCGGCCTCTTTTAAGGACCGGGGCATGGCCGTGGCCCTGAGCTACATCAACTACCTGGTCAAGCACCAGGACGCGGGGCAGATCTTAAGCGTGTGCGCCTCCACCGGCGACACCTCGGCCGCCGCCGCCCTCTACGCCGCCTATCTGGCGCCCGAGGTCAAAAGCGCGGTGCTGTTGCCCCGGGGCAAGGTGACCCCTCAGCAGCTAAGCCAGCCCTTGGGCGCGGGGGCCCAGGTCTTCGAGATACCCGGGGTGTTCGACGACTGCATGAAGGTGGTGGAGCACCTGGCCGACAACTACCAGGTGGCCCTTTTGAACTCCAAGAACGCCTGGCGCATCCTGGGTCAGGAGTCCTACTCCTACGAGGTGGCCCAGGACCTGGACTGGGACCTGGAGGGCCGGGTGGTGCTGGTGCCCATCGGCAACGCGGGCAACATCAGCGCCATCATGAGCGGCTTCATGAAGCTCATGGACCTGGGCATCATCAGCAGCCTGCCCAAGGTGGTGGGGGTGCAGAGCCACCACGCGGACCCGGTGTTCCGCTATTACTCGGAAAAGGACCCGGGCAAGCGGGTGTGGCGGCCGGTGACCGTGCAGGCCTCGGTGGCCCAGGCGGCCATGATCGGCAACCCGGTGTCCATGCCCCGGGTGGTGGCCCTGGCCCGGCGCTACGAGGAGATGGCCGGCGGCGAGCGGGTGTTCGTGGTGCAGGTGAGCGAGCAGGAGATCATGGACCACATGATCCTGGCCAACCGCCACGGCCACGTGGTCTGCACCCAGGGCGGCGAATCCCTGGCCGGGCTGCTGCGCGCCATGGACAGCGGGGTGGTGGGCAAGGACGAGCAGGCCATCTGCGACGCCACGGCCCATCACCTGAAGTTCGCCGGCTTCCAGCAGATGTACTTCGAGGACGCCTTCCCGGCCGACTATGGGGTAAAGCCACGGCCCGAGCTGGTCAACCTGCCCTCCGAGGTGGCGATGCTGGCCGAGGACAAGCTGCCCGCGCCGGGCAAGCCCCTGGAGCCCGAGGCCTTCGGCGAGTTCGTGGAGGCCACGGCCGGGGAGATCGCCAACCGCCTGGGACTGGAGCGGCGCTGATGAACTCTCTGCAAAAGCGGCCCCTCACCGGCAGCGGGCACTGCTTTGCCTGCGGCCCCGAAAACGTGTACGGCCTGCGCATGAAGGTGCGTTTCCAAGACGGCCAGGCCCTGTGCAACCTGACCCTGGATCCCCAGTATCAGGGCTGGGAAAACATCGCCCACGGCGGTATCGTCTCCACCGTGCTGGACGAGATCACCGCCTACGCGGTGATCGGCATGGTGGGCCAGGGGGTGACCGTGCGCATGGAGACCGCCTATCGCCAGCCGGTGCCCCTGGGCCAACCGATCGTGGCCAGCGCCCGGGTGGTCGAGCATAAGAAACGAATGGCCGTGGCCCAAGGGCGCATCGCCCTGGCCGAGGACAACAGCCTTCTGGCCGAGGCCACCTCCCGCTGGCTGCTCAAGCTGGGGCCGGACGGCCAACCCCTGGACGGCAGCGGCTGGCTGCCCGGCGCGATGTGAAACACCTGCTCCTGACCGTGGGCAAGCCCAAGGCCGCCTACCTGGCCGAGGGCATGGACGACTATCTGGCGCGTTTGAAGCCCTACGGAGGCGGGGCCCGGGCAGCGGTGCGCCAGGCCAAGCCGGGCAAGAACCGCGCGGGCGCCGAGGTGATGGCCGAAGAGGCCCAGCGCCTCCTGGCCCGCCTGGAGCCCCGCGACCTGGTGTGGGCCCTGGACCGCAAGGGCAAGGCCTGGAGCTCCGGGCAGTGGGCCAAAAACCTGGAGCAAGCCCGCATGAGCGGCAAAAGCCGTCTGGTGCTGGTTGTCGGCGGGCCCCTGGGCCTGGACCCCACGGTGCTGGCCCGGGCCGAGGCCAGGGTGAGCTTCGGGCCGCCCACCATGGCCCACGAGCTGGCCGCCCTGGTGGCCACGGAACAGCTTTACCGCGCCTCAACCATCCTGGCCGGCCTGCCCTATCACCGGGCCTGAGGGCCGCTGTCGGCATCGGCCAAGCCGGGGCCGCCCCATAGGAAATCACATTAGTTTCGTTTTTAAAAAGATGCACTTGACCCATGGAGCCCCACGGTCTAAAACAAGCATCATGTGCGAAGTGGAACAAAGGAAGCATATCATAGCGGACAAGTAGGCCGCGGCCGGGATCGAGCCGCCGCCAAGCCTGCGGTCCGCCGACAAATAATTCCAATGCGATAGCCTTAGGCAGCATGCGGGAATACACAACGGAGGCCTGAAGCAATGATCATCGAAGCCCTGGCCTTGGGTGGCTTGGGATGTCTGGCGGCCATGGGACTGGGAGCCGCCGCCAAGATATTCTACGTTGAGGTCGATCCCCTGGTGGCCGCCATCGAGGAGGCCCTGCCCGGGGCCAACTGCGGCGGCTGCGGCTATGCCGGCTGCGCCACCGCGGCGGCCAACATAGCCACGGGCAAGATGGCCCCCAACGGCTGCGTGGGCGGCGGCCCCGAAGTGGGCGTGGCCGTGGCCGCCATTTTGGGCGTGGCCGTGACCGAGGTGGAGCCCCAGGTGGCCCAAGTGGGCTGCCGCTACCCCACCGCGCGGGCGGACCGCAAGTATCTCTACGACGGCGCCCCGGACTGCCGGGCGGCGGTGCTTTTGGCCGGCGGACCCAAGGAGTGCCCGGTGGGCTGCATCGGCCTGGGCTCCTGCGTGAACGCCTGTCCCTTTGGCGCGCTGAGCATCGGCCCGGACGGCCTGCCGGTGGTGGACCACTACCTCTGCACCGGCTGCGGCACCTGCGAGCGCACCTGCCCCATGGGCATCATGCACCTGACCTCGGTGAGCAACCGCATTTTGGACGAGATCACCGAGGGCGACTGCTCGGCCCCCTGCCAGCGACGCTGTCCGGCGGGCATCGACATTCCCAAGCAGATAAACCGCACCGCCCAGGGCGACTACGACGGGGCCCTGGCGGTCATCAAGGAACGCAACCCCCTGCCCCTGATCTGCGGCCGCATCTGCCCCCATCCCTGCGAGGAGGAGTGCCGCCGCAACCTGGCCGACGAGCCGGTGGCCATCAACCCGCTCAAGCGCTTTGTGGCCGACCGGGAGCGGGCCAGCGGCCAGCACGTGATTCCCTACAAGGCCCCGGCCACCGGACGCAAGGTGGCGGTGATCGGCGGCGGCGTGGAGGGCCTTTCCACGGCCTACTTCCTGGCCCGTCTGGGCCACAGCCCCACCGTGTTCGAGGCCCAGGACAAGCTGGGCGGCATGCTCAGGAGCGTCATCTCGCCCAGCCGCTTGCCCCGCGAGGTGCTGGACTGGGAGATCGAGGGCATCCTGGCCATGGGCGTGGAGGCCCGCACCGGCCAGGTGTTCGGCCAGGACTTTGACCCCGCCTCCCTGTTTGGCGAGGGCTTCGAGGCGGTGGTGGCGGCCACCGGCGGCTGGGACGCGGCCCTGCTCATGGGCCAGCCGGGGCAGACCCGCCCCTCCCTGCCCGGCCTGCAACTCCTGCTGCCGTTGAACCTGGCCTGGGCCAAGGGCCAAGAGGTGGACCTGGGCTCCAAGGTGGTTCTGGTGGGCGGCCGCGAGATGCTGGCCACGGCCCGTCAGTGCCGCGAGCACGGGGCCGGTTCGGTGACCATCCTGTTCACCGGCAGCCGCGAGGCGCTCGGCCTCGGCGAGGCGGAGCTGCGCGCCGCCGAGGACGAGGGCATTGTCTTGCACTTCGCGGCCCGGGTGACCGGCCTGCAAGGCGACGGAGGCAAGCTCACCGGGCTCAGCTTCCAGCAACCGCCCAGCAACGGCGGACAGCCCAGCGAGCAGATGCTCCCGGCCGACAGCGTGGTGGCGACCAGCGGCCGGGCGCCCGGCGTGATCTTGGTGCCCGACCAGGGCCTGGACGACGACGGCAAGCCCATGGGCACGGCCTGGCACACGGTGATGCCCTACAGCCCGCCCGTGGGCGGAGCCCAAGGCCTGTTCGCGGCCGAAGAGGCGGTGAGCGACTTCCGGGCCGCGGTGGAGGCCATCGGCGCGGGACGCCGGGCGGCCGCCTCCATGCAGGCCATCATGGAAGGCAAGCCGGCCGAGGGACCGGAGGGCATGCTGGGCCAAGACGCCCAGGTGCTGGACGTGAACAAGCTGTTCAACCTTCTGGACGCCTCGCCCCGCCAGCTAATGCCCGTCAACGAGGACGCCGTGGCCCTGGAGCAGGGCTCGGAACTGGAGCTGGGCCTGGACGAGGAAGCGGCCCGCCAGGAGGCGCAGCGCTGCCTGAACTGCGGCCTGATCTGCTACCGCCGCACCCAGTACAGCTAGACCTCACGCAAAAAAAGCCAAGGGCCGGTCCCGCAAGGGATCGGCCCTTTTTTATGAATATGAGGCGCTCGGCTACAGCTCGTAGCGCAGGTACTGGTGAGCGCAGGGATTGCCCGCGGCCATCAACATGGCCCCCTGGGAGGGCAGCATGATCAACGAGCCAAGGGACTCGGCTTGCAGGCCGGCCGGCACGGCCGGATCGGAATGGCGGCAGATGGAGTTGGGCCGGCCTTGGTGGTCTTCCAAGGCATGGCCCAGGGTCTGGGGGGTTAGGCGGCCGCTCTGGCCCAGGCCCAGGCCACCATGGCCGAGCTGATTAGGTCGTTGCGAGTCTGAAACAGCGGCCCGCCCCCGATGACCAGGCCGGCCCTTGCTGCTTCACCCTGGCTGGCTCTCTCCCGCCATCAACTCCCCGCTCTCGATGACCCCCGAGGCCAGCTCGGGCAGGGAGAGGCCTTGGCGGCGGGCCTGCTCCTCCAGCACGGCCCGGGCCTCGCTCTCGTCCAGGCCCAGGCGCTGCATGACCAGGCCCTTGGCCCGCTCCACGGTCTTGCGCTCGGCCAGGGAGCGGCGCAGCTCGGCCACCTGCCTACGCAGGCGGCTCAGGCGCGCCTGGTTGCTCAGCGCCAGGGCCAGGGCCGGGCCCAGGTTGTCCGGCTCCAGGGGCGGGATGACCAAACCGGCCGCCTCGGGCAAACCGGCCAGGCGCTCCAGGGCCACGTCCGCGTCGCTGGCCACCAGCACCACCGGCCAGGGAGCCAGGCCGCGCAGGCCATCTTGCGCCAGGCTGGCGTCCAGCAGCACCGCGTCCGGGGCCATGTCCTGGGCCAGGTGGCAGGCCAGGGGTCCGTCGGGCGCAGAGCCCACCACCTCGTGGCCCATGCCCGCCAAACAGGCGCGCATGGCCACGGCCTGGTCCTCCGGCGCCGCCAGGAGCACCCTGAGTTTTCGGGATAAATCGATCTGTTGCATTGCCGCGCCCCCCACAAAGCTTCCCCACCGGCGCGGGGCCGGTGAGGACCGGCAAGTTAGAGATGTATGGGCCCCTAGGCCCAGCGGAGGCCTAGTTGACCGCCTCCACGCTCTGGATCTCGGGAACCGCCTGTTTCACGACCTTTTCGATGCCCATCTTCAGGGTCATCTGGCTCATGGGGCAGCCGCCGCAGGCGCCGGTGAGCTTCACCTTGACCACGCCGTCGTCGGTAACCTCCACCAGCTCCACGTTGCCGCCGTCGCGCATCAGGGCGGGGCGGATTTTTTCCAGGGCCTGCTCTACCTGTTCTTTCAAGACATTCCTCCCCTTAGGCCAGACCGCGGCCGGTTAGCTGGGTCAGGGCCTCCAAGTAGCGCTCCCGGGTTCCCGCAATGACCTCGGCGGGAAGCTTGGGAGCCGGCGGCTTCTTGTCAAAGCCGATGCTCTCCAGATAGTCGCGCACGAACTGCTTGTCAAAGCTCTCCTGCCCCCGGCCGGGCGCGTACTTGTCCGCCGGCCAGAAGCGGCTGGAATCCGGGGTGAGCACCTCGTCGATGAGGATCAGCTCATCGCCCATGGTCCCGAACTCGAACTTGGTGTCCGCGATGATGATGCCCTTGCCCGCGGCGAACTCCCGCGCCCGGCCATAGATGGCCAGGGCCCGCTTGGCCACATCCTGGGCCAGCTCCGCGCCCACGATCTGTTCGGCCTGCTTGAGGTCGATATTCAGGTCGTGCTCGCCGATCTCGGCCTTGGTGCTGGGGGTGAACAGGGGCTCGGGGAGCTGGTCGCTCTCCTGGAGGCCCTGGGGCAATTTGTAGCCGCACACCTCGCCGGTGGCCTGGTAGTCTTTCCAGCCGGTGCCCGAAATATAGCCGCGCACGATGGCCTCGATGGCCAGGGGCTGGGCCTTTTTGACCAGCATGGAGCGGCCCTGGAGCACATCGGCGTAGGGCTTGAGCTTGGCCGGAAAGTCGCTCACCTCCCAAGCCACCAAGTGGTTGGGGGTGATATCGGCCATCATCTCGAACCAGAAGAGCGATATCTGAGTGAGCACCTTGCCCTTGTCGGGAATGGGGTCGGGCAGGACCACGTCAAAGGCGCTGAGGCGGTCGCTGGCCACGATAAGCAGGTGCTCGTCGAGGTCGTATATGTCGCGGACTTTTCCCCTGGCCAGCAGGGGCGCCGCGTCGATGTCGGTCTGGTGAACGGGGGCGGAGCTCATGCTTCTCCTCGGTATATGAGCCGGTTTCCTTTTGAGGCCCCACGGCGTTGACGGGGACCGGATGACAGTAGTATGTTTTTGACCGTTCCTTATAATTAGCACAAAGCTCTTAAAGGAGAAAGCAAGATGCTTCAGAAGATTACCGTCATCGGTGCTGGGAACGTGGGAGCCACCTGCGCCCAACGCGCCGCGGAAAAAGAACTGGCCGACGTGGTCTTGGTGGACGTGGTCGATGGCATGCCTCAGGGCAAGGGCCTGGACCTTTGCGAAGCCGCTCCGGTGGAAAAGCACGACGCTCTGATCACCGGCACCAACGACTATGAGGCCACCGCCGAGTCGGATATCATCATCGTAACCGCGGGTATCGCCCGCAAGCCCGGCATGAGCCGCGACGACCTGATCAAGACCAACGCGGGCATCGTGGACACGGTGTGCCGCGAGGCGGCCAGCCGCTCGCCCAAGGCGGTGATGATCATCGTGTCCAACCCCCTGGACGCCATGTGCCACGTGGCCCTCAAGGCCTCCGGCTTCCCGCCCGAGCGGGTCATCGGCATGGCCGGCGTGTTGGACTCGGCCCGTTTCCGCTTCTTCATCGCCGAGGCCCTCAACGTTTCGGTGGAGAACACCCACGCCTTCGTGCTGGGCGGCCACGGCGACACCATGGTGCCCCTGCCCCGCTTCTCCACCGTGTCCGGCATCCCCATCACCGAGCTGCTGCCCGCCGACAAGATCGAGGCCATGTGCCAGCGCACCGCCCAGGGCGGCGCCGAGATCGTGGGCCTGCTCAAGACCGGCAGCGCCTACTACGCCCCGGCCTCCTCGGCCGTGGAGATGGCCGAGGCCATCCTCAAGGACAAGAAGAAAATCCTGCCCTGCGCGGTGTACCTCAACGGCCAGTACGGGTACAAGAACCTGTACATCGGCGTGCCGGTCAAGCTGGGCGTGGGCGGAGCCGAGGAGGTCATCGAGATCAAGCTGACCGCCGACGAGAAGGTCGCCCTGGACAAGAGCGCCGACGCGGTGCAGGGTCTGGTGGACCTGCTGGGCGAGCTGGGCTACTAGGACCAAAGCAGGCCGCCTCCTTGGCGGCAAGCCTGCGATTCCCGCGGCCCGGAGCAAGGAAGTTTCCTGCTCCGGGCCGTTCTTTTGGGGCAATTATGTTTAATGTAACTTGTTAACAATAACTGTAAAGGCATATTTTATTTATCTTTTAAGCGGCTTCATTCCCATCAGGAAACGGAGCACATTGACGCGCCTTATCAAGAGTTCGTAAAGGGCCATCACCCCCGCGAAGGAAAGCGCCGTGATGAGGCCGAACTCCACCAGGGGGGGCAAATCCCATGGAATCAGGTAGAGACCCACCAGGTAGATGACTGAAAAGTGGATTATGTAAAAGGGCAGCACCGCGGGATTGGCGTAGTCCAACACCCGGCTGTCCCGGTTGAGCAGGCGCTCCCCCACTCCCAGCAGGGCCAGCACCCAGCACCAGGCCAGGAGGCCCCGGAAGGCCTGGACCAGTATCCATGCCTGGTGGTCAAAGGGCAGCAGGCTCCCGTCCGCGCGGTGCCGGGTGACCCCGGCGAACTTGAGATTTATCCCGAAGTGGGCGTCAAGGTGCAGCCAACTCAAGACCAGGGCCACCCCCAGGAAAGCCCAGGCGTACCGCCGGATGGCCTCCCGGGTGGCCTCTTGGCAATAGAGCAGGTAGCCGCAGAGAAAGAACACCAGGAAGCTAAGCGGGGCCCAGCCTCCAGCCAGGCGCAGAAAGCCCAGGCCGATCGCCTCCATGAACGCCGAGGCGGCCGAGATGGGCACGAACAGCAGGAGCATGGCCCAGGGGCGCCGGAACACCCGGCCGGCACGGGTGAGCAGGCTGGTTTTGCCCGGGCCGAAATTGATGAACAAAGGCAAGGCGATCAGGGAAAAGACGAACAAGTAGAGCAAATACCAAAGGTGGGTGCCCACCCCCGGCGGCGCGAAGTTGCCCCCGGCCATGTACAGGCCATGGAAAAAGTTGGGGTACCAGGCCAGGAAGTTTTCCGTGGTCTTGCCCTGGAACAGCCTCTCGAAGTACACCTGCAACGGGTTGATGACCAAGGTGCCCACCAGGAGCAAGGGCACCAAGATGCGCAGCACCCGCTCCTTGAGGAAGCCCCCCGCCGAGCGCGAGCGCAAGGAATAGAACACCGACGCGCCCGAGATCACGAAAACAGGGGCATCATCCATAGAAAGTTGAACTCGCGGAAGCCAGACAAGGCCAGGTCGCGCGGTTCGTCGTAGATGGTGAAGGTGTGATAGTCGTAGAACTTGGCGCAGTGGTGCAAAAACACGAACAAGATGGCGATTACGCGCAACCAATCCAGATAGTAGAGCCTGGCGCCGGGCGGCGTGGGGCTCACCGCCGGCTTGTTGAATGAAGCGTCAGTCATTTTGCCCCTCGCAAAGGGTGGGCCGTGGCGGCCAGGTTCAGATGACTCGGCAATGTCAGGGAGAAATATCAGAAGGTGCGTTCATGCCGAACGGCCCGGGCTGGCCGGGCCGCTTGCGGGGCTAGAGCCCCAGGTCGTCGCTGATCTCGCGCATGGCCTCCACGGCCAGGGCGGCGAACTCGGGCAGGGGGATGTCCAGCTCCTCGCAGAGCCGGATGTGGTCGCGGTTCACGCTGGCGGCGAAGGCTTTTTCCTTCATGCGCTTGGTCACGCTCTTGGGCTTCACGCTGGCCAGCTTCTTGTCCGGGTAGACCAAAGTGGTGGCCACCACCAGGCCGGTGATGGTCTCGCCCGCGGTCAGGGCCAGGTCCAGGGGCGTGGTGCGCTCGAGCCCCAGGTTTTCCGCGTTGTGGGCCTTGATGGACTCCACCACTTCCCCGGGCAGGTCGTAGTTTGCCAACAACTCGGCGGTGACCAGCCCATGGCGGCCCATGTCGTCCACGGTTTCGGGGTAGTCAAGGTCGTGCAGCAGCCCGGCCAGGGCCCAGGTCTCCTCGTCGTGGCCCAAGCGGCGGGCCAGGGCGCGGAGCACGGCGGCCGAGGCCAGGCTGTGCGCCAGGATGCGCTGGTCAGTGAGGCGGCTCTTGGCCAGCTCCAGTCCAGCGGCGTAGTCCATGGTGGGCCCTAACCGGCTGCGGCCAGCTTGCGGGTCTGCTTCTTCAGGCGGCCGATGCGGCGGCGGTAGATTTCCACCTGCTTCTTGTCACCGGCCTCGCGGGCCTTGTCGCGCTCGCCCTTGAGCAGCTTGATCTGGGCCTTGACCTTGGCGATCTCTTTGGCGAAAAGCTTGCTTCCCGACTCGTCGTCGATGCCCAGGGCCTCTTTGATGGCCGTCAGAAGCTCCTCTTTGTTCATGCTGTGCACGCCTACGATGTTGCCCAGCTCCAGGCCGTACTCGCGGAGCTCCTTGGCGGTCATCTTTTCCAGAGGCTTCTTGGGCTCGGGAATTTTCTTGGCGGCTTCGGCCTTGGGGGCCTCCGCGGGGGCCTCGGCAGCCTCTTGCTCGGGCTTTTCCTCGGCGGCGGTTTCTTGGCCCTCGGCGGCCTGCAGGGTTTCCTCGTCAGCCATTTTTCTCTCTCTAATCTCCCGTTTTAGCTAGCTGGGGCGCGGTTTTGCCTCCGCACTGCTGAATGGGGGAGTTTACTCGCTGGAGCCGTTCTTTTCAACCATTTTCAGAAACGGCTTGAACAAGTCTATGGGCAGCGGGAACAGGGTGGTGGAGTTGTTTTCGCTGGCCACCTCCCTGAGGGTCTGCAAATACCTCAGTTGCAGGGCCTGGGGATGGACCGCGATGATCTCCGCCGCCTGAGCCAGCTTTTCGGCGGCCTGGAACTCGCCCTCCGCGTTGATCACCTTGGCCCGCCGCTCGCGCTCTGCCTCGGCCTGCTTGGCCATGGCCCGCTGCATCTCCTGGGGCAGGTCGATGTGCTTGACCTCCACGGTGGACACCTTGATGCCCCAGACGTCGGTGTGCTGGTCCAGGATCTGCTGCAGCTCGCCGTTTATCTTCTCGCGCTCGCTGAGCAGCTCGTCCATCTCCACCTGGCCGCAAACGCTCCTCAGGGTGGTCTGGGCCAGTTGGCTGGTGGCGAACAGGTAGTCCTCCACCTGCACCAACGCGTTGGTGGGGTCCAGGACCCGGAAGTAGACCACTGCGTTCACCTTGACCGAAACGTTGTCCCGGGTGATCACGTCCTGGGAGGGCACGTCCATGGCCACGGTGCGCAGGCTCACCTTGGTCATGCGGTCGATGATGGGAATGAGGATGATCAGCCCCGGCCCCTTGGCCTTGATCACCCGGCCCAGGCGGAAGATCACCCCGCGCTCGTACTCCTTGAGCACCCTCAGGGACACGGCCAGGAACAGTATGAGCAGGATGACCACGGGCAGCAGGCCGCCCAGCAACGATATCAGCCCAGAAATAATGCCCATGATCTCATTCTCCTTTTAGGCGATCCGCTTGCTTCCGCCGTTGTCATCCAAAGGCGCCACCTCCACCTTCAGGCCGTGGGCCGCGGTGACTTGCACCTCCTGGCCCGGGGCGAGGCCCTTTGGCCCCTGGTAGCGCCACAGCTCGCCCAAGAGGCGCACCCTGGTGGCGTCCACCACCACCGCCCGCGTGCCCACCAGGCCCTCCACGCCGGTGACCCCCTTGGCCAACTGGGCCTTGCCCGCCAGATAGGCCACCCCTCCGAAGAACACGATCACGCACAGGGCGGTGGGCACCAGCACGGCGAGCGACACGGCCACCATGGTCTCGCCGGAACGGAAGAGCATGATGGAGCCCAAGATGAGCGAGGCCGCGCCCGCCAGGGACAACAGGCCATAGGAGGTGATCTTTATCTCCGCGAAGAACAGCACCACGGCCAGGCCGATCAGGGCCAGGCCCGCGTAGCTCACCGGCAGGGCGCTCATGGCGAAAAAGGCCAATATCAGGGCCAAGCCGCCCACCACGCCCGGGAAGATGGTTCCCGGATGGCTCAGTTCGAAATAGACGCCGGCCAGGCCGATCATCAATAGGATGTAGGCCAGATTGGGGCTGGCCAGCAGGCTCAGCAGCTTCTCCCGCCAGCCGGGCGCCATCAGGCGCAGGGTCTTGCCCTTGGTGTCGATGACCCGCTCGCCCCCGGCCACGGCCACCTTTTTGCCCTGCAGCTTGGCCAGCAGCTCGCCCAGGTCCCGGGCCACCAGATCCACCAGGCCCAGCTCCCTGGCCTGGGCGGCGTCGAAGCTCTTGGACTCGGTGACCATTTGGCCGGCCAGCTTGGGGTCGCGGCCCCGCTGCTTGGCCAGGCTCTTGGCCAGGGCCTCCAGGTCGCTCACCGCCTTTTCGCCCATGGAGCCCTTGATCTCCTGGCCGCCCGCGCCCACCGGATGGGCCGCGCCCAGGTGGGTGGCCGGGGCCATGGCCGCCAGGGGCGCGGCCAGCATGAGAAAGGCCCCCGCGCTGGTGGCCCGCGCACCGGCCGGGGCGGTGTAGACCACCACCGGCACCGGACTGGCCATGATGGCCTTGACCATCTGGCGCATGGACGAAACCAGGCCGCCGGGGGTGTCCAAACGGATCACCACCAAGGAGGCCTGGGAGGCGGCCGCCTCCTTGAGGCCCTCCACCAGATAGTCGGCGCTGCCGGGATTGATGGTGTCGCTGAGCTCCAGCACCCACACTTGTCCCTCGCCCTCGGGCGCGGCGGCCAGGGCGGCCGGGGCGGCCAGGATGAGGACCGCCAGGGCTATGCTCAGTATCAAGCGGGGCATGGCCCCTCCGATAAGAAGTCTAATTTGCCGGCCCGCGAACCAGGGCCTTGAGATCATTATAGGCCATGGCCTTGGCCTCGGGGTTGCGAAGCAGATAAGCGGGGTGATAGGTGGGCAGCACCGGCACCCCCAGGGCCTCGGCCCAGCTCCCCCGCAAACGGCCGATGGGCGCGTCCGTGGCCAGCAAAGCCTGGGAGGCGGGCCGTCCCAGGGCGCAGATGGCCGTGGGTGCGATCAGCTTGACCTGGGCCTCCAAAAAGGGACGGCAGGCGGCCACCTCGCCCGGCTGGGGATCGCGGTTGCCCGGCGGGCGGCACTTGACGATGTTGGTGATGTAGACCTGCGATCGTTGCATGCCCACCGCGGCCAGCATGGCGTCCAGAAGCTGCCCGGCCGGCCCCACGAAGGGCAGGCCCTGGCGGTCTTCCCGCTGCCCCGGCCCCTCGCCGATGAACATGATGCGCGCGTCTTCGGGTCCGGCGCCGAACACGATCTTGTTGCGCTGCCCGGACAGGGGGCAGCGGGTGCACTCGCCCAGCCAGCCCCGCACGTCCGACAGCGAGCCCAGGCTGGGCTTGGGGCTGGCGGGCATGATCTCCGCCATGAGCTGGTCCATCTCGCCCCGGCTGCCCTCGATCTGGGTGAGGCCCAGGCGGGAGCGGCAGGCCAGGTTGCCCCGCAGGGCCGCCAGCTGGCGGGGGTCGGCCATGGGCCTAGTCCCCTGCTCCCAGCAAACGGGCCACCCGGTCCAGCAGGCGGTGGGCCACCTCCTGCTTGCTCATCAGGGGCAGGGCCTCCACCTCGCCGTCCGGAGTGAGCAGCTGCACCCGGTTGGTCTCCACCGCGAAGCCGGAGTCGCTGGCCGCCACGTCGTTGGCCACCATGAGGTCCAGGTTCTTGGCCTTTAGCTTGGCCCCGGCATGGGCCAGCACCCGGTCGGTCTCGGCCGCGAAGCCCACCAAAATGGTGTCGCCCTTGTCCGCGCCCAGCCCGGCCAAAATGTCCGGGGTGCCCACCAAATTGCACACCTCCAGGGCCTCGCCCTTTTTCACCTTTTGGGGGGCGCAGTCCTGGGGCCGGAAGTCGCTGACCGCCGCGGCCTTGATGATCACCCGCTGCGCCTTGGCCCGGGAGTTCACCGCCTCGGCCATTTCCTCGGCGCTGGTCACCCGCACCGTTTCCACCCCCTCGGGCGGCTCCAGGTGGGTGGGGCCCAGCACCAGGGTCACCACCGCCCCCCGGCGGCGGGCCGCGCGGGCCACCTCGATGCCCATGCGCCCGGAGGAGGGGTTGGACAGATAGCGCACCGGGTCCAGGTGCTCCCGGGTGGGCCCGGCGGTGACCAGCAGGGGCACGCCCGCCAGGTCCTGGTCGCTCAGCAGGTCCAAGGCCCGCTCGGCGATGACCATGGGCTCCACCATGCGGCCCGGCCCGTCCTCGCCGCAGGCGGTGCGTCCGGCGGCCGGCCCCACCACCTGCACTCCCCTGCCCCGCAAGGCGGCCAGGTTGTCCCGCACCGTGGGGTGGCCGTACATGTGGGGATTCATGGCCGGGGCCAGCAGCAGGGGCGCGTCCGTGGCCAAGAGCAGGGTGGACAAGAGGTCGTCGGCCAGGCCGTGGGCCGCCTTGGCCAAAAAGTTGGCCGTGGCCGGGGCCACCACCACCACCTGGGCCCAGCGGGCCAGGTCGATATGGCTGATGGTCGACTCCTGGTTGGCCTCGAACCAGTCGCCGGGCACCGGGTTGCCGGTGAGGGCGGCGAAGGTAAGCGGCCCCACGAAGCGCTTGGCGTGATCGCTCATCACCACCCGCACCTCGCAGCCCTGCTGGCACAGGCGGCTGGCCAGCTCGGCCGCCTTGTAGGCGGCGATGCCTCCGGTGACCCCCAGCAGGACCCGGGTCTTGTCGCTGGCTGCTTCCATCATCACTCCACGGTGGGCGCCACCCAGATGGTGACCTCGGTGCTGAAGGTGTCCTCCAGAATGTTGATCACCGCGGTCTTGCCCTTCTTGGCGAAGAACAGCACCACCCGGGGATACTTGTAGGAGCCCTGCAGGATCCAGTTGTCCTTTTGCATGGAGTCGATGAAGAAGTTGATCAGGCTCTGTACTTCCAGGTTGTCGGTGAACACCAGCACCCCGGCCTTGAACTTGCCGGCCCGGAAGATGAGCGAGCGCTTCTTGTCCAGCTTCAGGGCGTTGGGCACCTGGATATCGTCAAAATCGTAGTAGCGCCCGATGGACGCCGGAGCGCCGGCGGGCTTGGCCTTGCCCGCCTTGCCGTCTTGGGTCTTTTCCGCCCCCACCGGCTGGGCCGAGAAGATGGAGCAGCCAGCCGCCAGCCCCAGGCTGAGGGCCAAAATAGTGGCCAAAGTGAATTTGCTGAACTTCATCGGAAGACAACTCCCCGTTAAAAGGGTGGGTTCTCGTTTATGACTCCTGGCGGGCGGACAGGACCAGCTCGCTCAGGGGCTTGCGGGACGCTTCGCCGGTTCCCCCGGCCGGATGCCCCAGGGCCAGCACGGCCATGAGCTGGTGCTCATCGCTCAAGCCCACCACGCCGCGCACCTGGTCGGCGCTGTTGAGGATCTCCCCCAGCCACACCGCGCCCAGGCCCAGGCCGTGAGCCATGAGCAGCATGTTCTGCAGGCAGGCGCCCATGGCCTGGTGGTCCTTGGTTTCATTGTACATGGAAGGCAGGTGGATGAAGACGCATATCAGCAACGCCGCGCCCTTTATCACCGCGCCGTAGCGGGTCAGGGGGGCCAGGGCCGCCTTGCCGTCGTCGCTGTCCACCACCACCAGGCGCCAGGGCTGGTTGTTCAGGCCGCTGGGCGCCCAGCGCCCGGCCTCCAGCACCATTTCCAGGCTCTCGGGGCTCACCGGCTCGGCCGAAAAGCGGCGCACGCTTCTCCGGCTGGTGATCAGCTCCAGGATTTCGGTGGCGTCCATGCAAGCTCCTTTGGCCCTTGCGGCATGTTAACAACGCACCCCAAGGGCGTCAAGCGCCCGGCCTGCCAGGCGAAACACCCTTGCGCCCCCATGCGGACGCGGCTAGACTGGCCTGCAGGGGCTGGTGTGCCGGCCCCTTTGCGCGCAAGGAGGCGAAATGGTTCTTCGTTGGTTGGCATTGCTGTTGTGCCTGGCCCTGTGCGGGGCCGGAAGCCCGGCCCTGGCCGCGGACAACGGCGGCTCCCTGGTCATCGGCACCATTGGCGACGCCACCAGCATGATCCCCATGATCACCTCGGACTCGGCTTCCCACGAGATGAGCGGCCTGGTCTACAACGGCCTGCTCAAATACGACAAGGATCTCAACCTGGTTGGCGACCTGGCCGAGTCCTGGCAGGTGAGCGATGACGGCCTGACCATCACCTTCAAGCTCCGCAAGGGGGTGCGCTGGCAGGACGGCAAGCCCTACACCGCCAAGGACGCCCTGTTCAACTGGCGCTTCATGGTGGACCCCAAGACCCCCACCGCCTATTCCGGGGACTACCTCAAGGTCAAGGACGCGGCCGCGCCGGACGACTACACCTTTGTGGTGCACTACAAGGAGCCCTTCGCGCCGGGCCTGGCTTCCTGGACCCTGTCCCAGATGCCCCGCCATCTGCTGGAGGGCAAGGACGTGCGGGCCTCGGAGCTAAACCGCCATCCCATGGGCACCGGGCCCTACAAGTTCCAGCGCTGGGACCCGGGCGCCCGGGTGATGCTCGCCTACAACCCCGACTACTTCGAGGGCCGCCCCCACATCAGCCAGGTGACCTACCGGGTCATCCCGGACATGGCCACCATGTTCCTGGAGCTCAAGGCCGGGGGCCTGGACTGGATGGGCCTGAACGCCCTGCAATACCGCCGCCAGACCAACACGGCCTTTTTCAAGAAGAATTTCGTCAAGTACAAGTATTTGGCCTCGGCCTACACCTATCTGGGCTACAACCTGAAAGACCCCCGCTTCTCCGACAAGCGGGTGCGCCAAGCCCTGAGCTACGCCATCAACAAAAAGGAGCTCATCAAGGGAGTGCTGCTGGGCCTTGGCCAGGTGTGCACCGGGCCCGTCAAGCCGGGCACCTACTGGTACAACCCCAAGGTCAAGCACTATCCCTATGACCCGGCCAAGGCCAAGGCCCTGCTCAAGCAGGCCGGGTGGGAAGACCGCGACGGCGACGGGTTGTTGGACAAGGACGGCCGTCCCTTCGAGTTCACCATCCTGACCAACCAGGGCAACTCCTACCGGGCCAACACCGGGGTCATCATCCAGCAGCGCCTGGCCGGGATAGGGGTGCGGGTCAAGCTCAGGACCGTGGAATGGGCCGCCTTTATCAAGGAGTTCGTGAACAAGGGCCGCTTCGAGGCGGTGCTGTTGGGCTGGACCGTCACGCCGGACCCGGACCAGTTCGACATCTGGCACTCCAGCCGGGCCAAGCCGGGCCAGCTCAACTTCACCTATTACAAAAATCCCGAGCTGGACAAGATCCTCACCGAACAGCGCCGCACCTTTGACCGCGAGAAGCGCCGCGCCCTGATCTTCAGGATGCAGGAGATTTTGGCCGAGGACCAGCCTTACACCTTTCTCTACGTGCCCCAGGCCCTGCCCGTGGTGGCCGCGCGCATACGGGGCATCGCCCCCGCCCCGGCGGGCATAAGCTACAACTTCATCCGCTGGTGGGTGCCCAAGTCCCTCCAAAAGCCGGCCATGACGAGGTGACCCCTTGCTGACCTACCTCGCCAAACGCCTGGCCCTGATGGTGCCCCTTTTGATCGGCATCACCTTTATCAGTTTTTTGATCATGCACCTGGCCCCGGGCAGCCCCACCGACCTGGCCACGGACCTGAACCCCAAGATGAGCGAGATCGCCAAGGAGCGCCTGACCAAGCTCTACGGCCTGGACAAGCCCCTGCCGGTGCAGTACTGGAACTGGCTAAAGCGCCTGGCTGTCTTGGACTTCGGCCGCTCCTTCGCCCCGGACGGCCAGCCGGTGCTCAACAAGATCGCCGACCGCCTGCCCATCACCGTGACCATCAACCTGCTCTCGCTGGCCCTGGTGCTGGTGATCGCCGTGCCCATAGGCGTGTACAGCGCCACCCACAGGGGGTCGTTGTTCGACCAGGGGACCACGGTGTTCGTGTTCGTGGGCTTTGCCACGCCCACTTTCTGGCTGGCCTTGTTGTGCATGATCCTTTTCGGGGTGATTCTGGGCTGGCTGCCCATCAGCGGCATCAAGAGCCTGAACCACGACCAGCTCTCGGCCTGGGGCCAGCTCATGGACTACGCCCGCCACCTGGCCCTGCCGGTGATCCTGAGCGCCTTCACCTCCCTGGCGGGCATGAGCCGCTACATGCGGGGCAACATGCTGGAGGTG
Source organism: Desulfarculaceae bacterium (assembly GCA_021737145.1). Taxonomy (GTDB): domain Bacteria; phylum Desulfobacterota; class Desulfarculia; order Desulfarculales; family Desulfarculaceae; genus Desulfoferula. The sequence goes on from JAIPEN010000004.1 coordinate 338,718, forward strand.
ATCCAGCAAGACTATATAACCACCGCCCGGGCCAAGGGCCTGCCCGAGCGCCTGGTGATCTACTCCCACGCCCTGCGCAACGCCATGATGCCGGTGATCACCATCCTGGGCCTGTCGGTGCCCGCCCTGATCGGCGGCTCGGTGATCTTCGAGTCCATCTTCGCCATTCCGGGCATGGGCAAGCTGTTCTACGACTCGGTCATGGCCCGGGACTATCCGGTGGTCATGGGCGGCCTGGTCATCGGCGCGGTGCTCACCCTGGTGGGCAACCTGCTGGCCGACCTGGGCTACGCCCTGGCCGACCCCAGGGTGCGTTCCTCATGAGCGCGGGCGGCGAATACCGGGGCCTGTGGGGACAGTTCACCCACAACCTCAAGGCCAACCGCCTGGCCATGGCCGGGCTGGTGGTGGTGCTGGCCCTGCTGTTCACCGCCCTGTTCGCGCCCTGGCTGGCCCCGCACGACCCCAACGGCATCGACGTGAGCGCCATCCTGCTGCCCCCCAGCCTGGAGCACCCCTTTGGCACCGACGAGCTGGGGCGCGACGTGTTCTCGCGCATGATCATGGGCTCGCGGGTGAGCCTGGAGGTGGGCCTGGTCTCGGCCGGGGTGGCCACCATCCTGGGGGTTTTCCTGGGCGCCCTGGCCGGGTTTTACGGCGGCTGGGTGGAGTCGGCCATCATGCGTTTCACGGACATGATGCTCTGCTTCCCCACCTTCTTCCTCATCCTGGCGGTGATCGCCCTGCTGGAGCCGTCCATAGTGAACATCATGGCGGTGATTGGGCTGACCTCCTGGATGGGGGTGGCCCGCTTGGTGCGGGCCGAGTTCCTCTCGCTCAAGGAGCGGGAATACGTGGTGGCCGCCAAAAGCCTGGGGGCCGGCGATCTGCGCATCATCTTCCGCCACATCATGCCCAACGCCATGGCCCCGGTGCTGGTGGCCGCCACCCTGGGGGTGGCCGGGGCCATCCTGGTGGAGAGCGGGCTGAGCTTCCTGGGCCTGGGGGTGCAGCCCCCGGCCGCGAGCTGGGGCAACATCCTCAACCAGGGCAAGGCCAACATCGAGATCGCCTGGTGGCTGAGCCTGTTCCCGGGCCTGGCCATCTTGGTCACCGTGCTGGGCTACAATCTGCTGGGCGAGGGCATCCGGGACGCCCTGGACCCCCGCCTGCACTAACCCTGCCGACCGGCAAGCGATTGCCTTTGCAAAGGACTGAGGTTATGCTTACTTAAAGGATGTGATTATCTGACCTTCTAGAGTCGGAGGCGTCCCAGGATTCAGACCTGCCCCCCCAGGAGCGCCACCTGCCTTAAGACAATCCTCATGCTTGGTCCGCACTGGGGTTTGCTAAATGGGTCCGCGAAACAAGCGCTATGTCCTATGGCAAGGCGCCACCCTGGCCGGCACCATCGTGCTGAGCGGCGTCATTCTGGTCGCCGTGCTCAAGTTTCAGCAAGTCTGCCGCCTCTACATCGAGGGCATCACCAAGTATAGGCTCGATGACCTCCTCCTGGCCCTGCCCCTGGTTTTCCTGCTGGGGGCGTCACTCATCCTGTTGCGCGCCAACCGGCGCCTGCATGCCGCCGAAGCCTCCCGCCACCTGAGCGAGAAGCGCTTCCGGGACATAGCCTTCAGCATGGCCGATTGGATTTGGGAGACCGACCCGGAAGGCCGCTACGCCTATTCCTCCACCGCCGCCCACAACATCCTGGGCTACGCCCCCCGGGAAATCATCGGCAAGACCCCCTTCGACTTCATGACGCCCGGGGAAGCCGAGCGCCTCAGGCCCTGGTTCCAGGAAAAATCCGCGGCCAAAGAACCCATAAAGGACCTGGAAAACTGGGCCCTGGACAAAAACGGCAAGCGGATCTGCCTGCTGACCAACGCGGTGCCGCTGTTGGGAGAAGACGGGACCTTTCTGGGCTACCGGGGGGTGGACCGGGACATAACCGCCCACAAGGAGGCCGAGGCCGAGCTCCACCGCATGGCCCATTACGACTCCCTAACCGGCCTGCCCAACCGGATGCTGTTCGAGGAGCACCTGGGAAAGGCCCTGAGCCGGGGCAAGCGGGACCGCACGGTGGTGGCGGTCATGTTCATGGACCTGGACCAGTTCAAGAACATCAACGACACCATGGGCCACCCCTCCGGGGATTTGCTCCTGAAAATGGTGGCCGACCGCCTGATCAACGAGATTCGCGAGACCGACGTGGTGGCCCGCTTCGGCGGCGACGAGTACGCCATCGTGCAGGCCGACCTCCCGGAGACGAAGGGCATCACTGTCCTGGCCCGGAGAATTCTCAAGATACTGTCCCGGCCCTTCGCCCTGGAGGGACGCACCATCCACGTCAGCGCCTGCCTGGGCATCACGGTGCAATCCCCTGACCAGCAACGCAGCATCTCCGAGCTGATGGCCCAGGCCGACCGGGCCCTGTACCGGGCCAAGACCAAGGGACGCAACCGCTTTTTGTTCCACGACCAGCAGATGGAGCGCGAGGTGCGCTCCCAGGTGGAGCTGCTCAACGACCTGCACCGGGCTTTGGATGAAAAAGAGTTCCGAGTGTATTACCAGCCCCAGGTGGCCATACCCGGAGGCCAAATCATCGGGATGGAGGCCCTGCTGCGCTGGCAGCATCCCCAGCGCGGCCTGCTGCCGCCCAAGGACTTCATCCATGCGGCCGAGGACAACGGCCTGATCATCCCCATGGGAGAGTGGATTCTGCGCGAGGCCTGCAGCCAACTGAAGTCCTGGCAGGTGCAGGGCCTGGCCCACGACCTGCACATCGCGGTGAACCTCTCGCCGGTCCAGGTGAGCGCCCCGGAGTTTGCCCCCACCATCCGGCGGGCCATCGCCCAAAGCGGACTTTCGCCCTCCTGCCTGGAGCTGGAGCTCACCGAGAACCTGCTGATGGAGAGCACCCCCGAGGTGATGGAGGACTTGCAGAGCCTGCAGCGGGAGGGCATCCGGCTGTCCATCGACGACTTCGGCACCGGCTACTCCTCCTTGCAGTACCTGAAGAAGCTGCCGGTGTACAAGCTCAAGATCGCCCAGGAGTTCGTTTTGGACCTGCCCCACAATCTCAACGACGCGGCCATCGTCAGCGCGGTGATCAGCCTGGGGCTTCGCCTGGATCTGGCGGTGATCGCCGAGGGCGTGGAGACCCCGGAGCAGTTGGATTTCCTCTTGTCCCACGGGTGCCGGGAGGTGCAGGGATATTATTTCAGCCGGCCCATGCCGCCCCGGGAGATGGTCCCCTTGCTGCGGAGCGGGCGCATCGAGCCGGATTGAGAACCGGGCCAATTGTGCTATCCTGGTTTTTTCGTTGGGCGGCGCGCAACCCAAGCCGCATTGTAAACATCCGTGAAAAAGGAGCCGGCCCATGCCCTACGTGAACGTGAAAATCGCCGGGACCGCCACCACCGAGCAAAAGCAACAGCTCATGGCCGATATAACCGAGGTGCTCTACAAGGTCCTGAACAAGCCCCACAAAGCCACCTACGTGGTCATCGATGAGTACGACACCAACAACTGGGGCGTGGGCGGCGAGAGCCTCACCGTGCGCCGGGCCCGGCAGAACAGCTAGGCATGGAGCCCATCGCCCCGCCCCCGGGGCTAACGGTGCGCGCCATGAGCCGGGAAGAGGTGGAGCGCCTGGCCGTGCCCTGGGCCGCGGCCGAGGGCTGGAACCCGGGCCTGAACGACGGCCCGGTTTTTCATGCCGCCGATCCGCAGGGCTTTTTCCTGGCTGAAAAAGACGGCCAGGCCCTGGGCTGCATCTCTGCGGTGAATTACGGCCGGGCCTACTGCTTTCTGGGCTTTTTCCTGGTGGTGCCCGGCACCCGGGGACAGGGCGTGGGCTACGCCCTGAGCCAGGCCGCCCTGGCTCACGCCGGAAAGCGCGTCATGGGCCTGGACGGGGTGGTGGCCCAGCAGGACAATTACCGCGCCTCGGGCTTTGAATACGCCTTTACCAGCGTGCGCTACGCCCGCCCCGGCGGCGGCGAGGCCGAACCGCCCGAGAGCGGCCGGCTGAAGGAGCTGGCCTCCCTGCCCTGGGAGCGGGTCTTGGCCTATGACCAGGCCCACTTCCCGGCCCCGCGCCCGGAGTTTTTGCGCGGCTGGCTGGCCATGCCCGCCGTGACGGCCCTGGGCCTGGTGCACGGCGGGGAGCTAAAAGGCTACGGCGTGCTGCGCCCCTGCCAGGAAGGCCACAAGATCGGGCCCCTGTTCGCCGATGGCCCGGAGCAGGCCCGGGCCCTTTACCTGGCCCTGGCCGGCCGCGCCGCCGGAGGCCCGGTCTATCTGGACGCGCCCCAGAACAACCCCCATGCCGTGGCCCTGGCCCGGGGCCTGGGCATGGAGCCGGTGTTCGAAACGGCGCGCATGTACAAAAACGGCCGCCCAGCCTGGCCGGCCGAGGAGATTTTCGGCATCACCAGCTTCGAGCTGGGCTGAGCCGAGCAGCATAAGCAGGGAGGGATTCATGCTGGTTCGCGACCTGGAGCACCCCGACACCCAAGCCACCAAGTACCGGGCCCACGGCGGCGGGGTGGCCCACATGATCCTGGACGCCCGGCGCCATCTGAGCACCGTCATGTTCCTGGCCCATGCCTCGGTGCCCGCGGGCAACAAGCTCGAAGGTCATGTTGACCCCATGGAAGAGATATATATAATTCAAACTGGAGTGGGGGATATGCAGGTCGATGACGAGATTCGCCCGGTGAGTCCCGGCGACTGCATCCACATTCCCATCGGAAGCTATCACGAACTGACCAATACCGGCGAGGAAGAGTTGACTATCCTGGTCGTGGCCGGGCTCATACCCGGCTGATCACCCATTCGCCAAGCCCTGCTCCATAGCTCGCAACACACTTGGGGGGGTGTGCATGCAACGTCACGGGCCCGATTACCTGCAAAGCGGAATACCAATGGGGGTGGCCATTGCCCTCAAACGCATGCCCCGCGGCCTGCGCCGGGAGTTCTTTGTGGAATACCGGCGGCGGCGGCGGGGCATAATCCCCAACCTGATCTTGGCCGTGTTTTTTCCGGTGCAGTTGTTCCTGCTGGGACGCTGGCTGCTGGGCGCGGCCTTTTGGGCCACCCTGGGCGGGCTGGGGGTGTGGTGGATCATCGAGATCTTCCTAACCCCCATGCGGGTGCGCGACTACAACATGTCCCTGGCCCGCTCCATTTTGGACAACATCATCGGCGTGGTGATCTGAGGTGTGGCCCGGCATGGCGTCTGGAAAATTAGGATAATGCTCGGGCGTTTGCTATGCGCGGCTATTATACTGTCGCTCTTGGTGCTGGACTGGGCCGCCCTGCACGATATCCTCCGAAATGAGCCCAATCAGGCCATGGAGTGGATAATGCTGGCGCTGTCGGCGCCTTGTTTGTTCTTTACCGTTCGCTTATTGCTCCGCGGCTAGAGACAATCATTACCAGCCCTATTGCCGCGTGTAGTGCCTTATTAACCCGGCCACCACCCCCAGCACCCGCACCTGGTCGTGGCGCAGGGTGATGGGCTCCATGGTCTCGTTGGCCGGCTCCAGGCGGATATGGTCCCGCTCCAGATAGAACTTCTTCAGGGTCACGTCGGTCTCGTTGATCAGGGCCACCACGGTCTGGCCGTTTTCGGGGCTCTGGCGCTCCTCCACCACGATCACGTCGCCGGGTCGGATGTGCTCGTCGATCATGGAATCGCCCCGCACCTCCAGGGCAAAGGTGCGGTAGCGGCCCAGCATGTCTCCGGGGATGGAAACGGTGCGGTCCTCGGCCACCGCCTCGATGGGCTGACCGGCCTGCACCACCCCCAGCAGAGGAACCTCCACCTGCTCCAGATCAATCTCGCAAAAGCCCAGATCACTAAGGGTGACGCTGCTCATGGTCGCCTCCTGTTGTTATACCTTTGTATTGTATGCTATACATACGTGAGGCTGATGTCAAGGACTTTACCCTGTGCAGGCCGGTTGCTATAGTGCGGGCATGATCATCGATGTACACACCCATATCTTCCCTCCCCAGGTCATGGCGGACCGTGAGCGCTTTTGTCAGGGAGAACCGGCATTTGCGGCCATCTACCAGAACCCGGACGCCCCCATGGTGGACGCGGAGGGCCTGGTAGGGGCCATGGACGGGGAAGGGGTGGACATCTCCTGGGCGGTGGGCTTTCCCTGGATCAGGGAAGAGAACGCCCGGTTGCACAACGACTATCTGCAGCAGGCCATCCAGGCCCACCCGAAGCGGTTGCGCGGCCTGGCCTGCGTGCACCCGCCGGCGGACTGGGCCATGCGCGAGGCCGAACGCTCCCTGGGCTTGGGCCTGCACGGCCTGGGCGAGCTGGCCTTTTACGACAGCGACCTGGACACGGCCAGCCTGGGGGCCATGTGCGACCTGGCCGCCGAGGCGGACGCGCCCCTGCTGCTGCACACCAACGAGCCGGTGGGGCACCAGTATCCCGGCAAGGCGCCCATGACCCTGGCCGCCCTGTACGGGCTCATCACCGCCCATCCGGCCACCAAGCTGGTGCTGGCCCACATGGGCGGGGGCCTGTTCTTTTACGCCGCGCTCAAACGCGAGGTGTCCGACGCCCTGGCCAAGGTGTGGCTGGACACCGCGGCCGCGCCTTTCCTGTACCGCCCCCGCGCCTACGGCCTGGCCGTGGAGCTCATGGGCGAGGACAAGCTACTCATGGGCAGCGACTATCCCCTCTTGCCGGTGAGCCGCTACCGCCGGGAGATAGGCTCGCCCGAGGCGGGCCTTAGCCCGGAGCAGCTGGCCCTGGCCCTGGGCGATAACGCGGCCCGCCTTTTGGCCTGACGCCGTGGCCTTGAACATCCTCCATGCGGCTGACCTGCATCTGGGCGGCCCGGTGGCCGCTCCCGACCCGGCCCTGGAGAACATCGCCGCCCAGGCCCGCGCCACCGGCCTGGAGCGCCTGGTGGAGCTGTCGCAACAGCGCCGGGCGGGCCTGGTGCTCCTGGCCGGGGACGTGTTCCACTCCCCCACTCCTCCCCTGAGCGCGGTGTTCGCCCTGGAAAAGGCCCTGGCCGCCTGGGGCGAGATGGGCGCGCGGGTGGCCATCGCGCCGGGCAACCACGACCCCTGGCTGCCTGGCGGGGTGTGGGAGTCCTGGCAGCCCAGCGAACACGTGACCATCTTCGCGCCCGCGCCGGGGGGCATGGCCCTGGGCGAGGACGGCCCCTGGCTGGCCGGAGCGGCCCACGCCTCCCCGGCCGAGAGCCGCGACCTGGCCGCCGCCCTGCCCCCGCCGCCGGGCTCCCGCCCCGGCCTGGCCGTGCTGCACGCCAACCTGGCCTCGGCCAATGCCGCCGGAGTGCACGAGCCCTACGCCCCGGCCAAGCTCTCCCAGATGATCGCCGCGCCCTTTGCCCTCTGGGCCCTGGGGCACATCCATATCGGCCAGGAGCTGAGCGCCCATCCCCGCGTGCTCTACGCGGGCACGCCCCAGGGGGCCCATTTGGGCGAGACCGGCCCCAAGGGGGCCTGGCTCCATCGCCTGGAGGGCGCATCGGTTTCCAGCGAGTTCGTGCCCCTGGCCCTGCTGGAGTTTTACGACCTGCGCCTGGACGACCTGGCCCGGGTGGCGAGCCCGGCCGCCCTGGTGGAGCGGGTGCGGGCCGAGCTGCCCGCCGTGGCCACGGCCCGGCCCTGCCAGCGCTGCCTGCGCCTGAGCCTGGCCGGTCCCTCGCCCCTGTGGGAGGCCCTGCGCGCCCAGGGCCCCGAGGCCCTGGCAAGCCTGCTGCGGAGCGAGCTGGGCCTGGCCGGCCTGGTGCTGGGCGCCCGCGCCCTGGGCCCGGCAATCGACCCGGCCGAGCTGGCCGCGCGCGACGACGTGCTGGGCCGCGCCCTGAGCCTGCTGGCCCGGGCCGAGGGCGACGACGAGTTCCTGGCCGAGCTGACCGGCGAGATGGGCAAGGGCCTGCACCCGGACCAGGCCCGCCTGGAACGCGCCGAACGCGTGGCCCGTTTGCGCGGCCTGCTGCCCGAGGCCCGCTGGCTGCTGGTGGGCGGCCTGCATCCCGGCGAGGCGGGCGGCAAATGAGGCTGGAGCGCCTGCACATCGGCGGCTTCGGCCCTCTGCCCAAGAACCGCACCCTGGAGTTCGCGCCCGGCCTGAACCTGGTGCTGGCCCCCAACGAGCGCGGCAAGACCACCCTGGGCGAACTCGTCACCGGGCTGTTCTACGGCTTCGGCAACCGGGTGGGCGGGGTGCATCCCTATGAGCCCTGGTCCGGCGGCGACACCGGGGGCGAACTGGCCTATCGCCTGGACGATGGCGGGACCTTCACCCTGGCCCGGCATCTGGACAAGCGCGAGACCACCAGCCTGCGCGACGCGGCCGGACGCGCGGTGGATCTGAGCCGAGGCCGCCAGCCGGGCGAGCTGCACCTGGGCCTGGGGCAAGGGGCCTTCCTCACGGTGAGCCGCATCCGCCTGGAGGATTTGCAACAGGCGCTCTACGCCAGCCCTGGCGAGACCAAGGAGCTCAAGGCCACCCGGCAATGGCTGGCCGGATACTTTTTCTCCGAAGCCGCCACCCGTGGCCAGGTGATCAATCCGGTGGGCGTGCTGCAAAACCTGCGCGAGCAGCGGGAGCGGCTCTACTCCCGCGACCGCCGCAAGGGCGCGGAGAGCAAGCGCCTGCTGGAATCCGAAGCCCAAGCCAACCAGTCCCTGGCCTCGGCCAGGGAGCGCGAGACCCAGGCCCGCCAGACCCAGGCCCGCTTGCAAGAGGCGACCACTCAAGCCGAGGCCCTGGACCGACGCCGCAAGCAGGCCGCCCAAGAGGTGGAGCGGGCCGCCAAGCAGGTGGAGCTGGCCCAGGCCCTGGCCAGGCGCGGCGAGCTGCAAAAACAGATCGATGAGCTGACCCGGCAGGGACTGGCCCCGGCCGAGGCCGAGACCCGCGCCCGGGAGCTGACCGGCCAGGCCCGCGCCGCCAGGGAGCGTGCCTCCCAGGCCGAACAGGCGGCGGCCAAGGCCCGCGCCCAGGCCAAGGAGCTGTCGCCCACGGGCGAACCCGCCGCCCTGGAGGAGCGCCTGCGCGGCCTGGGAGCCCGCCGGGCCGAGCTCATCGCGGCCCACCGCCACCAGGAATCGGACGAACGCCTCCTTTCCAGCCGGGCCGGAGCCCTGCGCGAGCAGTGGGGCCTGGAGCCCTCGGGCCTGGCCAGCCTGGACCCGCAGATGCCCTACCACCTGGAGCGGCTGCGCACCGCCGCCCGGGAGGCCGAGACCCAGGCAGAGCAGGCCCGCCAGGCGGTGGAGGCTCTGCCTGCCGCCCCGGCCGCGCCGGTGCTGTGGCTGGTGCTGGGCATAGTGGCCCTCATAGGCGGGGCCAAGATGATGTTCTGGACCTATATGGGCGCCCTGCCCCTCTGGTGCTGGGCCCTGGCCGCGGCCCTGGCCCTGGGCGGCGCCGGCCTGGGCGCTTTATGGCTGGCCCGCCGATCCGGGGTCAAGCAGGCCGCGCAAAAGCGCGGCGCGGCCCAGGCCCAGGCAGACCAGGCCCAGGAGAAAGCGGCTCAAGCCCATATTGAATTGGAGTCCGGGCTGGAGGCCCTGCCTCCCGGCCTGCGCGAGACCCAGGCCATGGCCCTGAGCGCGGCCATCGGCGAGGCCGCCCGCTTGGAACAGGACCGCGCGGCCCAGGACGCGGAGCGTCAGCGTCTGGAGGAGCAGCGCACCGGCCTGTTGGCCGAGGCCCGCGAGCTGGCCCCGGAAGCCGAGGGCGGCATGGAGGCGGCCCTGGACCAGCTGGCCGCCCGGGTGGAACGAGCCAAGCAGGCCCTAAGCGCCGCCCAAGGACACCAGGAAAGCGCGGCCCGGGAAAAGGCATCGGCCGAGCAACTGGAGCGCGACCTGGCCGGGCACTTGGCCGCCCTGGGCCTGGCCGACCTGCCGGCCCTGACCTTGGCCCGCCAGCGCGAGGCCCAGGCGCGGGACCTGACGGCCAAGCTGGCCGAGTTGGACCAGTCCCTGGGCGCGGCCGCATCGGGACCGCCCGTGGAGCACCAAGCCGCCCAGGCGGCCCTGGCCACGGCCCGCGAGCAGGCCGCCGCAATGGAGCGAGAGGCCCGGGAGCTGGCCACCGCGCGCGGGGCCCTGGAGCGGGAGCTGTCCCATCTGGGAGCCAGCGAGACCGTGGCCCAGGCCTCGGCCCGCTTGGAGCGGCTGGCCGAAGAGCGCTCCGTGCTGGCCCAAGAGCACGACACCCTGCTCCTGGCCGAGGCCCTGCTCAACCGGGCCATGGAGGAGTTTCGCCTGGAGGCCCAGCCGGGCCTACTGCAAAAGGCGGGGGAATATCTGCGCCTGGCCACGGCCGGGGCCTACGAGTGGCTGGGCACCGACCTGTTCGCGGGCCAGGGCAAGGCCGAGCCGGAGATAAGCGCCCGGGCCGGAGCGGGCTCGCCGGAGCGGGGCAGCGGCGCGCTCAGCCGGGGGGCGCGGGACCAGCTCTACCTGTGCCTGCGCCTGGCGCTGGCCGACGAGATCGTGGCCTCGGGCGAGCCCCTGCCCCTGATCCTGGACGATCCCCTGGTCAACTTTGACGACCGCCGTTTGGCCGCCACCCTTCAGATGCTGTGCAAAGTGGCCGCCTCGCGCCAGGTGCTCTTGCTCACCTGCCACCAGCGCCAGGCCGACCTGCTGGCCGGCATGTGCGAGGTCAACCGGCTGGAGATTTAATGCCGGATTAGGCAGCGCCCAGAGGCGGATTGGCGCGGGTCAGCACGCAACAAATTGATAGAATGGCTTAAATTAGCCACTACCAATCATGCCCGTCTGAAAATGGGCGTCCTGGCTTACAACCTTCTCCACATCATGAGCCGGTTTTGCATCAAGGGCGTGGAGGTCAAACGGTCCATGGAGTGGTTGATCCGTCGGGTCATCAAGGCCGCCGCCCGCGCCGCACACCATGGCCGACTATGGTGGTTGCATGTAGCCTCGGCCTTTCTCCTGGCCCACCACTACAGATCGGTGTTGGACACCGCCTGAAACCGGGCACTGGTTGACCGGGAAAACGCGATGGACTACTATCCCCGAGGATTGAGGAATGGCGCTTTCTGGCGTGACTTCCATGGTAAAGGGTCTCAATCGACAGCCGAGAATTACGATGGTTGCCGTGGCTGAGGCTGATGCCGTGCAATGAATCGCGTCGGGTGGCTCCAGGTTCCCGGATATGCGGCGTCTGCCGCATATCCTAGGCTTACAGGAATCAGCACGTGAACTGAACAACGACGAGGGTGATCATGAAAATTAAAACCGTGTTGTTGGCTCTGGTAATGTTTTTTGGTCCGGCCTTGGGATTTGTAGACCGGGCGTCGGCCGATCCCACCCCGAATTGCGACATTTTGTCGATTACAGTTGCAGGCGCCGGTGACGGCTGGTTTGTCGAGGCGACTAAATGCAATCACGGGAAGGCGTCCCGGGAGGACGATGTGGATATTCTCTTGCTACCGGTTGATGAAGGTTTCTACGGGCCGGATTGCGAGATTGTCATCGAGAAAAAAGACGCCACGACATTGGATAAGAACCGCTATGTTTATAGGGTGGGACAGGGAATTTGCAGTATTAAATACAAAGCCGGGAATATCCATGTTGAACAAAAGGGTGAATGGTCGCTCCAATACCAAGTGCAAAAAGGTTCCTATGCAGACGATAGAGGGGGAGTTGTCACTTTTAACATCCCATAGTGCATTCACGGAGCGGATTGCGAATAAAACCGAAGAGGATATATCCGGATGGAACCGCGCCCCGGGAGATCAAACAATGGTGATGGGCGGATATGGTGAATCAGTGACCTAAACGGCAATATCCATGTGAAATTTGGGGTCGCAGTGAAGTTCACCACGTCTTCATCAGAGAAGATTGTAACCAGGGCAAGCAGCAATTTGAGCCGGCCGGATTCAGTGCGCCTGAACAAAAAAATACGCGATCAAAAAAAATAACCCCGGTAATGCTGAATTTTGCGCCAGGTCAGGCCGGCAGGGTGCAGATCAGCTTGCCGCCCTCGTCTTCCTTCACAAGCTTTTGCTCCTGGATATACTCCAGGTTCTCCTCAAAGGTGCGCTCCAGCTTGCCGCCGAAGTACAGGTCCGCGGTCTCGGGAAACCAGGGCGAGGCGCTCAGGCGCTCCCAGAACTCCTGGCGAAGCTGGGGCCCGCGCATCATCAGGGTGTAGAGCATGATCTTGCGCACCTGGTCGCGGCCCATGCGCTGGGGTTCGGCCAGAAACGCCCCCACCCTGGCCAGGCAGGCCTCGATGGCCGCCGGCCCGTCCTCCAGGATGGGCCCGTGGCCCGGGAAGATGCGCTTGACCTTCAGCCGGGCCAGGCGCTCCAGGGAGTCGCGCAGCCTAAAGGGCGCGTCCAGGCCCTCGATGCGGGTGGTGAGCACCCCGAAGTCTCCGCCCCACACGTTGTCCGCGCTGATCAGCCAGCCGGTGTCCAGGCCGTAGAGCACGATCTGGCCCATGCCGTGGCCAGGGGTGTGCATCACCAGAAAGTTCATGTCCCCCAGGCTGATCACCGCGCCGTCGGTCAGGGTGCCGTGGGTGGGGAAAAACTCGGCCTCCTGCTGGTAATAGGCCCACCAGGTGGCCATGGCGTTGTGCTGATCCACGTTGTAGCGGTCCACCTCGTGCAGGGCGATTTGGCAGCCCGAGCGGCGCTGAAACTCGGCGTTGCCCCCGATGTGGTCGCAGTGGGCGTGGGTGGTGACGATCAGCTCCACCTGCTCGATGCCCAGGCCGGTTTGCGCGATGAGCGACTCGGTCTCGGCACGGTCCCGGATGTAGGCGGTGTCGATCAGGGTCTTGGGCGCGCCGGTGAACACCAGGTGGTTGGCGTTTAGCCAGCCTCGCTCAATGAAAAACAAATCGTCGGTGATGGCGGTGATGCGGGGGTCCATATTACTAGTTATCCTCGTTGAAAAGGGCGAACAAAAATGCGTCTATAACAGCGTTTAATTTTTCCAAGTTATAATCAACAGCTAATACAGGGTCTATCATATATGCTGTACCATCCCTTCTATGTATATAAATAATTCGTTTGGCTAAGACTTTCATGTTTTTTATTTTCCACATTGCAATGTTTTGTTGTTCTAAAGCCCGCATTTGCTCAGGGAAGAAAAAGTATGCCGACTTGTGCTCCTCGCGTAGTATTTCAGCGATTTCCTCGTCTGTGAGATCGGGCTCAGACCCTTCTTCTAGTAGCTCCACTGGTACTTTAATAGTTTTATGAGCAGCATGATGGCGCATATCGGCCATAATCTTTATCCAGTCCCATATTTTGTTAGAATGGATAAAGTTATTTAAACCTTCGTGATGCTCCTCCATTCCCGACCAAAATTCTTCCCTGTTTATCGCACACCTGTGTTCAGGTATCGAAAGTTCAAATTTATATTTAGCAATTACTGTTAGGTGATCTAACATCCCCCAAAGCAGCAGCATAAAATAGTTTAAGTAGTACCCCACAGTTAAATTGAAACTTCTCTTTATCTCGCGGCGAAAATAATAATCTTCTTGTAGCTCATAAAACTTAACCATATCTCTGGATAACAATATATAGGGATACCTATTTAACAAAGCACTTTTTAAATTTGACTCAAGATCAGGCTTACTCTGTATTGCTGTTAAGCGGTCAAGCCACCTAAAATAGCGAGCACATTTGTAGTGAGACAAGTGATAATATACATCAGCATTTAAATATTCCATCGTGTTAGATACAGAGTAAAATATTGAATGACCATGTGAAATAACTTCTAGCATATCAAACATGTTATCTGGTGTAAAAATTCTTATGCGATATTTTTGATATATCTCATGGCGGTAACCAATTAATGAGCCTATCCGCATGACGCATCAGCGAGCTTAATAGGGTTGACGCTTTGGACGATCTCTTTGTATGTGACGGCGGCAGAATCTACGACCCGCCTTATGAGGTATTGAAAAAGGTTTGAGATGATTCCTCTGCGGTTG
>JAIPEN010000012.1 GCA_021737145.1 Desulfarculaceae bacterium
TGGCGAATTTATGCTGGAAGCTGATCAACGAAGAAACCTTGTATTGCTTGGCCATGGCTAACCTCCAGAAAGACCCTATGCTATCCACTAGTATAGCATAGCTTTCTTTCGGTTGTCATGTGCCATGCGGATAGGCTCACCAATTAATATGTTGTTACTTGTAATGATACCGTCAGCCTGACAATATTCAGACATGCTTAACATATATAATGCGCAAGCTGATATCTCGTTATTATTAACGTAATTTTTCCTAAACATTTCCTGATGTTCTTGGTGGTCGAGTGGCTCCCAATCAGCAGGAGTAGTACTCAACCAGGGAATCTTTAATTCATTAAAATCAATCCCATAGTATTCCATCGAAATAACAGGTGCTAGCAGCTCTATATCAATGGAATTTTCAATATCTGCTAATCGTGCAAAAAAATTTATTAACAATAAAACTTTTTCTTCGCCTAATGAATCCAAGCTTACAGGATCGAATACAAATCTGAAATGCCTGGTCGGTGATGCTGCGACGATGTCACCAGAATCTATTTTTCTATATGGAGACATCACATACACCTAAATAAAAGGGCCGGCCCCGTTAGAGGCCGGCCCGGGGTTGCTTTAGAGCCTCGCAGCTAGTAGATCGCGTCGAACTTGCAGTTCTCGATGCAGGTCTTGCACTTGATGCACTTGTCCAGGTCGATGGAGGCGGGCTCCTTCTTCTTCCAGGAGATGGCGTCCACCGGGCAGTTCTTGAAGCACAGGCCGCACATCTTGCACGCGTCTAGGTCCACCTTGAACTCCAACAGGGCCACGCAGGAGCGGGCGGGACACTTCTTGTCGAATACGTGGGCCTCGTACTCGTCGCGGAAGTAGCGCAGGGTGCTCAGCACCGGGTTGGGACCGGTCTGCCCCAGGCCGCAGAGCGACGCCTCCTGGATGGTGGCCGAAAGCTCCTCCAGAGTCTCGATGTCCCCGGCCTCGCCCTCGCCCGCGCAGATCTTCTCCAGGATCTGCAACATGCGGCGGGTGCCCTCCCGGCAGGGGGTGCACTTGCCGCAGGATTCCTCCTGCACGAAGTCCATGAAGAAGCGGGCCATGTCCACCATGCAGGTGCTGTCGTCCATGACGATCATGCCGCCCGAGCCCATGATGGCCCCGGCCTCCACGATGGCCGCGTACTCGCAGGGGGTGTCGATCTTGTCCTGGGGGATGCAGCCGCCCGAGGGGCCGCCCAGCTGCACCGCCTTGAACTTGCGGTGCTTCTTGGGGATGCCTCCGCCGATGTCGTAGACGATGGTCCTGAGCGGGGTGCCCATGGGCACCTCCACCAGGCCGATGTTGTTCACGTGCCCGGTGAGGGCGAAAACCTTGGTGCCCTTGGAATCCTCGGTGCCGATGGACGCGTACCAGTCGCCGCCCTTGCCGATGATCTGGGGGATGTTGGCCCAGGTCTCCACGTTGTTGAGGATGGTGGGGCGGTTCCACAGGCCGGCCACCGCCGGGAAGGGCGGCCGGGGCCGGGGCATGCCCCGCTTGCCCTCGATGGAGCGCATCAGGGCGGTCTCTTCGCCGCAGACAAAGGCGCCGGCTCCCTGGTAGATGTTCAGCTCGAAGCTGAAGCCGGTGTCCATGATGTTTTCGCCCACCAGGCCGTAGTCCTTGGCCTGGTCGATGGCCAGCTGCAAACGGTTGACCGCCAGGGGATACTCGGCCCGGCAGTAGACGTAGCCCTGGTTGGCGCCGATGGCCTTGGCCGCGATGACCATGCCCTCCACCACCGAGTGGGGGTCGGCCTCCAGGATGGAGCGGTCCATGAACGCGCCGGGGTCGCCCTCGTCCGCGTTGCACAGCACAAACTTGTCCTCGCCGGGGCTCTTCTGGCAAAACTCCCACTTCAGGCCGGTGGGGAAGCCGGCCCCGCCGCGTCCGCGCAGGCCCGATTTCTTCACCTCGGCCACGATGTCCTCGGGGCTCATCTCCTTGAGCGCCTTGGCCATGGCCTTGTAGCCGTCGCGGCCGATGTACTCGTCGATGCTCTCGGCGTCCAGCAGACTGCGGTTTTTGAGCGCGATGAGCTCTTGCAGGGCGAAGAAGGGGATCTCCTTCATGTGGGGGATGAACTTCTTGGTGGAGGGGTCCTTGTAGAACAGGCGCTCCACCGGCTCGCCGTTTTTGCAGTGGCTCTCCACCAGCTCGGGGATGTCCTTTTCCTCCAGGTTCACGTAGAAGATGCCTTCGGGATAGGTGACCATCACCGGCCCCAGGGCGCAGAAGCCGTTGCACCCGGTCTCCACCACGGCCACCTCGCCGGAGAGCCCCTGCTTGTCTATCTCGGCCTTTAGGGCCTCGTAGACCGCGATGCTGCCCGCGGCCTGACAACCGGTGCCCCCGCAAATGAGCAGGTGCATGCGGTGGGCGCCCGCGCCGGTCTGGCCCTGGCGCAGGGCTTGTTCCTGTTCCACCTTCTGCTGAATCTGGCTGAGTTCGCTCACCGAAATCTTGGACATCTATAGCCTCCCGGGCCCGGGGCGCGTGGGCGCCGCGCTAGTCGTACTGCTCCACCAGATCCACCACCGCGTCGGCCATGACCTTGCGGTGGGTGTCTTGGTTCACCACCACCACCGGAGCCACTCCGCAGGCTCCCAGGCAGCGCACCTGCTCCAGGGTGAAGCGCCGGTCCTCGGTGGTGCTGTCCACCGGGGTGTTCAAGTGGCGCTCCAGGCGGTCGAGCGCCTCCTTGCCGCCGCGCACGTAGCAGGCGGTGCCCATGCACACCCGAATGACGTGGCGTCCCCGGGGCTCCATGGAAAAGAAGCTGTAAAAGGTGGTGACCCCGTAGACCTCGTGTCCCGGCACCCCCAAGGCCTTGGCGATGTGCTCTTGCACCGGAACCGGCAGATAGCCCACCACTTCCTGGCATTGTTGCAACACCGGAATCAATGCCCCGGGCTTGCCGCGATAGGCAGCGCAAATCTCGTCGATGCGCTCGAGCATCTCCGGGGTTACGTCTTCGGGCATCTCGTTCTGGGTAAGTTCATAGGCCAGGCTCATGGGCCACTCCTTGTAGGCTGGCGCGGATAAGGGGGGAAGTAAAGGAGGCTTCTGCGGGCCTTACTCCCAGCAGTTTGAATAGCATAGGCCCGGCGGGAGGGCAAGATTTTTCAACCTATTGAGGCCAGGACTATCAGTGAAACCAATTCGCCGCATTCGATGGCCGCGCCCAGGGTGTCGCCGGTCACCCCCCCGATGCGGCGGCGGAACCACAGGCCCAAAACCAGGCCCAGGGCCAGCACGCCCAGGGCGGCCCAGGCCCCGGCCGCGCCCAGGGCCAGGATGGCGATGATAAGGGCGCTGGCCCCGCCGGCCAGGCCGGGCCAGAGCTCCCCTCCCTGGGCGACCGCCGCCCCCAGGCCCACCCCGGGCCGGGCCGCTGGCAACAGGCTGGACAGCACCGCCTCCAGGCCCCGCCCCAGGGCCGGCGCGGCCATCAGGCCGCCCCACAGGGCCGCACCGCCCAAGGAGGCCAGGGCTCCGAATTTCACCAGCATAACCGCCGCGATGGCCGCCACCCCGAAGCTGCCCAGGCGGGTGTCCTTCATGATCTCCAGGGCCCGCTCCCGGCTGGTGGTGTGCACCAGGGCGTCGGCCGTGTCGGCCACCCCGTCGTAGTGCAAAAAGCGGGTCAGCGCCCCCCACAGCAAAACCAGCACCCCGGCCAGGACCAGCGGGGGCAGCCAGAGGCCCAGCAGCCAGGCCGCCAAAGCCAAAACCAGGCCCAACAGGCCGCCCACCACCCCGTGCCAGGCCCGGGAGCGGGCCAGGTCGCCGGGACCGGCCCGCAGGCCGGAGTTCACCGTGGCCACGGTGAGAAACTGTAGGGCCAGGATGAAGCTGGTCACGACTTAGCCCGCAAATTTCATAAAGGCCGCGCGTCCGGCTGCGCCAGCCACCGGCATACCGTGTTGCTGGCTGCGCTCGGGCCTCGACGTAGCGCTGAAGGCTACGCCTGCGGCCCTCGCTTGCCAGACGCCTTGTCTGCCAGCGGCTGGCTGTGCCGGTGCTGGACACGAACAGCGCAATGACCACGTGAGTCTTTTTTTCACAACAGCTCCATGAATACTGTTTCGTTGTTCAGTGCCGCCCAGCCCTCATGAAATATGCGGGCTACTCCTCGCGGCCGCTCACGCCGGCCGAGGCGAAGGTGGCCATCTCGTTGTAGATGTACACCGCCGCCCTGAGCACGTTCAGGGCCAGGGCCGCGCCGCTGCCCTCGCCCAGCCTCAGATCCAGGTCCAGGATGGGCCGGAGCCCCAAAGCCTCCAGCTGGGCCCGGTGGCCGATCTCCACCGAGCAGTGCCCGGCCAGGAGATAGCCGGTCACCTCGGGGCACAGCTTGGCCGCCACCAGGGCCCCGCAGGTGGAGATGAAGCCGTCCAAAAGAACCGGCTTGCCCTGGGCCGCGGCCTCCAAGACAAACCCGCAGATGGCCGCGATCTCCAGACCGCCCAGGGCGGCCAGGGCCCGCAGCGGATCGCCCGGATCGGGCCGGTGCAGGGCGATGGCCTTTTCGATGATGGCCACCTTTTGGGCCAGGCCCTCGTCGTCCAGGCCGGCCCCCCGGCCGGTCACCTCGGCCACCGGCCGCGCACAGAGCAGCGCGGTCAGGGCCGCGCAGGAGGTGGTGTTGCCGATGCCCATGTCGCCGGGAATCAGGAGCTGGGCCCCCTCGCCTATCAGTTTTTCCGCCACCCCGGCCCCCACCGCGATGGCCTGCTCGGCCTGCTCCAGGCTCATGGCCGGGGCCTGGGCCAGGTTGGCCGTGCCCCGGGCCACCTTGGCCGAAATCAGCCCGGGCAGCTCCTCGAAGTCGTAGTCCACCCCCACGTCCACCACCCGCACCTCGGCCCAGGCCTGGCGGGCCAGCACGTTGATGCCCGCCCCGCCGTTCAAAAAGTTGAGCACCATCTGGGGGGTCACCTCGGCCGGATAGGGGCTCACCCCGGACTGGGTCACCCCGTGGTCGGCCGCGAACACCGCCACATAGGCCAAAGGCTGCTCCAGCTCGGCGCTGCCGTAGATCTCGGCCAAACGGCGGGCCAGCTCTTCCAGGCGGCCCAGGGAGCCGCGCGGCTTGGTCAGATCGTCCAGATGCTCCTGGGCCCGGGGCCCCGCGCTGGGGTCCAGAGGCTTTATGCGCTTAATGATCTCCCGCACTGATGACAAGGTATTCTCCAAAAGGCTTATAGGTTGGGCAGGCGGCCCTTGAGGGCCAAAGGCAGCCCGGCGGTCACCAGGACCACGCTGCCGCAGGCAGAGGCCAGGCGCTGGTTCAGCCCGCCGGCCAGATCGCGCCAGCGCCGGGCCAGGGCGTTTTCGGGCACGATGCCCAGGCCCACCTCGTTTGCCACCAGGATCACCCGGGCCTCCAGGCTGGGCAGCAGCGTGGCCAGGGCCTCGCCCCGCGCGGCCACCTGCTCGTCGCCGAGGTTGGCCCCTAGCACCAGGTTGCTCAGCCACAGGGTCAGGCAGTCCACCAACAGCACTGCGTCCGGCCCGTCGGCCTGCTTTAGGGCCTCTTCCAGGGCCAGGGGCTCCTCCAGCGTGGTCCAGGCCGCGCCGCGCTGGGCCTGGTGGCGGGCGATGCGCTCGTGCATCTCCGCGTCCCCGGCCTGGGCCGTGGCCAGGTAAACCAGGCGCCCGCCCCAATGCTCGGCCAGCCGCTGGGCCAAAGAGCTCTTGCCGCTCTTGGCTCCGCCCAGGATGAGCACCTTGTCGGCCAGGCTGGTCATTTTCGGCTTCTCCCGGGGTTCAGGGGCAAATGGTTGGCCACCTGATAGTCCACCGGCGGCTCATAGGCAAAGTCGCTCTTCGGCGGGCTCACATTCACCTGAACCTGATCCAGGTTGTACAGGGTCACGTCGCCCACCAGGTTGAAGATGGCGAACCCCCGGAGCAGCAAATCCTCGGGCTGGAACCACAGCACCAGTTCCTTGAGATCGGCCCGGGTCACCTTGGGGGTCAACGACACCACCAGGCTGCCGGCCGGGATGCCGGCGGTGCGCTGCGGGGTGGCCAGGCTCACCTTGAAGTCCTGGTCCAGCCGGGCCAGACCGCCCAGGGCGTCCAGCAAGGAGGTCAGCCCCCCGGTGAACTGGTTCAGGGGATAGAGGTCGGCCCGCTGGCGCGCCGGGCGCACCCACCAGGCCATGCCCTCGCCCACGATGATCAGCTCCTGGCGCGGGGTCTCCTGCTCCAGGCGCAGCTTCAGGGGCCGGGCCCAGACCAGGCGCCCGGAGCCCTGCACATCGCGGCCGCCCTGGGCCCCCAGGGACACGAAGCGGCTGGAGCGGGTGTAGGACGCGGCCAGGCTGTCGATGCCCTGATAGCGCTTTTGGATGCGCGCGGCCAGCTCGGCGGTCTCATCGGCCCGCACGGGCGGCGCGGCGGCTGTGATGAAAACAGCCAGAAGAATAAAAAGAAACAAGAAAAAAGAGGTTTTGCGATAAGGACTGATCACATCAGCTCCCAAACTCCCCTGGGCGACATATCGGCCGGCTTCATGACGCCACGGTCCCTGAGGTATTTAGCGGCCCACCTGATGTCATACTGCCAGGTATAAAAAAGGCCCTTTGGCGACTCTCGTAAATCGTGTTCGTGATGTTTCCAAACATGCTTGCATATGGGCACGATCTTGGCGCTGCCTCCGAGCGCCCGTAGCGCCTCGAGCAACCAGCCGGCCAGTTATTCCTTACTGGCCATTCTTCCCCCCTGTCTTGTTTTCCGAAAACCTAATCCCGCATGAGCACCTGGCGCGGCTTGGAGCCCTCGCTGGGGCCCACGATGCCGTCGCGCTCCATCTGCTCGATGAGGTTGGCCGCCCGGTTGTAGCCCACCTTGAGGCGGCGCTGCACATAGCTGATGGAGGCCTGGCCGCTCTCGCGCACCAAGGCCACGGCCTCGGGATAGAGCTCGTCGTCGGCCGAGCCCGGCTCGCCGCCGCCTTCGTCCTCGGTGGCCTCCACCACGCTCTCGTCGTACTCGGGCTTGGCCTGGGCTTTCCAGAAACCGGTCACCCGGTCGATCTCCTCTTCGCTCACGAACGCGCCGTGCAAACGGCTCAGGCCGGTGCTGTCCGGGGGCACGTAGAGCATGTCGCCGTTGCCCAGCAGATGCTCGGCCCCCTGCTGGTCCAGGATGGTGCGGCTGTCCACCCGGCTGGCCACCTTGAAGGAGATGCGCGAGGGGAAGTTGGCCTTGATCAACCCGGTGATCACATCCACGCTGGGCCGCTGGGTGGCCAGCACCAGGTGGATGCCCGCCGCTCGGGCCATCTGGGCCAAACGGGTGATCAGCCCCTCCACCTCCTTGGAGCTGACCATCATCAAATCGGCCAGCTCGTCGATGAACAAGAGCACGTAGGGCAGCGGGTCCAGGAACTCGGCGCTGCCGTCGGCCAGATGCTCGGGCACCCTGAGCGGCCCCTTGTCGGCCAGGCGCTTGTTGAACGACTCGATGTTCTTCACCCCGATCTCGGCCAGCAGCTCGTAGCGCCGCTCCATCTCGCGCACCGCCCAGCGCAGCCCGGCGGTGGCCTCCTTGGGGCTGGTGATGATGGGGTAGAGCAGATGGGGGATGTCGGAGTAGGCCGAGAGCTCGATGCGCTTGGGGTCCACCATGAGGATGCGCACCTGCTCCGGGGTGGCCCGGTAAAGGATGGAGAGCACCAGGCAGTTGATGAACACGCTCTTGCCCGCGCCGGTGGCCCCGGCGATGAGCAGGTGGGGCATGCGGGCCAGGTCGGCCACCATGGGCTGGCCCAGGATGTCCTTGCCCAGGGCCACGGTCAGCTTGCCTCCGGCCCGCTGGTACACCGGGGCCGACAACAGCTCGCGCAGGGCCACCATCTCCCGGGTGGGGTTGGGGATCTCGATGCCGATCACCGCCTTGCCCGGAATGGGGGCCACGATGCGGATGGACTTGGCCCGCATGACCATGGCCAGGTCGTCGGCCAGGCCGGCCACCTTGGATATCTTCACACCCGGCGCCGGCTTGAACTCGTAGCGGGTGACCACCGGCCCGGGCGCCACCTCGCGCACCGCGCCCTTGACCCCGAAGTCGGCCAGCTTTTCCTCCAGCAGGCGGCTGGTGGCCTTGATGGCCTCCACCTGTTCGGGCGGGGCCGGGCCGGGCCCGGGGTCCAAAAGGTCCAGGGCGGGCAGCTTGAAGCGGCCCTTCTTGGGGCCGCCCATCACGGTGCCCGAACCGGCCTTGCCCCCGGCCAGGCGGGGCTTGATCACCGGACCGTCGCCATCGGCCTTGCTCCGGCGGGGAGCCGGGGCGGGCTTGGGCCCGGGAGCCAGCTCGTCCACCCCGGGCTCGGGGCGGGAAATTACTATGTCCACCTCGGGCTCGGGCTCGGCCACGGGCTCGGGAGCGGGCTCATAGGGCTCCAGGGGTTGGAGCGCGCCGTTGGTGGCCAGGGGGCCTTCCACGGCTGGGGCCTTTAGCTTGGGGCCCAGCAGGGGCCACAGGGACCAGGCCAGCAGGCCCAGCCCCGCGGCCAAGGCGGCCAGGGGCAGCAGCCAGGCCAGCCAGGGCCATAGGGCGGCCAGGCCCTGGGCCATGGCCCGGCCCGCTCCGCCGCCCACGGGCAGGGGAGCCCCGCCCAGGCGCAGACTGCCGCCCACCGCGCCCAGCAGGGCGGCCAAGGACACCACCAGGCCCAGGCCCGCGGCCCACAGGGGCAGCATGCGCCCCCGCGCTCCGCCGCTCCACAGCAGCCAGGCGGCCAAGAGAGGCACCAGCACCAGCAGCCAGGCCCCCAGGCCGAACAAGTCGTAGGCCACCGCGCTCAGGGCCGCGCCGGGCAGGCCCAGCAGGTTGCGCGCCGCGCCGGGCACCTCGTGCAAGGGCGAGGGGTCGGCCGCGCTGTACCAGGCCAGGGACAGGGCCACGCCCAGGGCGGCCAGGCCCAGGAGCACCGCGCCGACCTTGCGGCCGGCCAGGGCCATCGCGGCCTTCAGGCGGCTGTTGTCCTTCTTCTTGGGCGCGCGGCGTTTTTTGGCGGCCTTGGGGGGCAAGGGTCGTCCTTTCTGGGCCAGGCGGTGCGCCCGGCTCTGGCTTCTCAATCTAGGCGGAGGTCCCGGGGCTGTCAACCGGCGCCCCTTCCGCGCCGCGTTGCAGGGCCAGGATTCGCTGCCGCACCTCCTCGGAAAGCCCCTCGCGGGCCTCGGAGCTCAGGCCCTCGGCCGGGATGGGCTGGCCCAGGATCACCTCGATGGACCCCGGGTCCAGGATCAGGCTGTCGTCCACCAGGGCCTGGTGTGCGCCCTTGATGAAAAAGGGCACCACCGGACGGCCGGACCGGATGGCCAGCAGAAAGCCGCCGCTCTTGAAGGGAAGCAGCTTTCCGTCGGTGGAGCGGGTGCCTTCGGGAAATATGACCACGCTGGTGTCCTGGCTCACCCGGCGGGCCGCCTCTATGAGGCTTTGCAGGGCCTGGCGCCCGGCCGAGCGGTCGATGGGTATGTCGCCCACCGCCTTGAGGGCCGCACCGAACAACGGTATGGAGAACAACTCCTTCTTGGCCACCCACCGGAAGTTCTTGGGCAGCACCGCCTGCAGGCTGGGGATGTCCAGGGCAGAGGCGTGGTTGCCCGCGAAAACATAGGTGGCTCCGGGCTCCAGGTTGTCCAGGCCCCGGATGCGCACCCTGCATCCGATGCCCCCCATGAGCAGGCGGGCCCACCAGCGGGCGGCCCATTGCAGCTTGTGGTCGCTCACCCCCAGGGCGTAGCCGATGAGCACCAGCGAACACAGGAGCACGGTGAGCAGGAATAGCCAAGACAAGGCCCAACCGGACCAGAGATAGCGCAAGGGCAGCCACCAGCGGCCCGGTTTAACAGCCTTTTTGGCCTTGGCTTGCGGCCCTTTCTGTCCCTGTGCTACAGTCAACCTTCGAATCCCATTCAGGAGTCAAAGCATGGCGCGCGGCATCAATAAAGTCATTCTCATCGGCAACCTGGGCGCTGACCCGGAACTGAAGTATACCGCAAGCGGCACCCCGGTGTGCACCTTCCGCCTGGCCACCAGCGAAACTTTCAAGGATCGCGAGGGCAACCAGCAGGAGCGCACCGAGTGGCACCGCATCGTGGCCTGGGCCAAGCTGGGCGAAATCGCGGCCCAATACCTGTCCAAGGGACGCCAGGTCTATATCGAGGGTTCCATCCGCACCCGCACCTGGGAGGACCAGAACGGCGAGCGCAAGTACATGACCGAGATCGTGGCCCGGGACATCCAGTTCCTGGGCGGACCCGGCCAGGGCGGCGGCCAGGGCGGCGGCGGCGGTTATGGCGGCGGCGGCAGTGGTGGCGGCGGAGGCGGCGGTTATGGCGGCGGCGGCAGTGGCGGCGGCGGAGGCGGCGGCAACGACTTCGGCGGCCCGCCCCCTCCGGACGACGACATCCCCTTCTAGGCCCCCGGCTCAGATCGTATTTCGGCCCCGCCCTCGCGGCGGGGCCTTGCTTTGGGCCCTCCCCTGCCCTAAATTTAGCCGTGGAAGGAGCTTGCCCATGATCCTGGAGATAAATCCAGAGCATCCCCAGCCCCGGCGCATCGCCCAGGTGGTCCAGGCCCTCGAGTCCGGCGGGGTGGTGGCCTATCCCACGGACACCATCTACGGCCTGGGCTGCGACATCCACAACAAGAAGGCACTCAAGCGCCTGCACCAGATCAAGCGGCAGCCGGAGTCAAAGCCCTTTTCCTTCATCTGCCCGGACCTGAGCTACCTCAGCCGCTACGCCCTGGTGACCAACTACGCCTACAAGACCCTCAAGCGCCTGCTGCCCGGGCCCTACACCTTTATCCTCACCGGCAGCCGCGAGGTGCCGGGCATGATGCTCACCCGGCGCAAGACCGCGGGCATCCGCGTCCCGAGCCACCCCGTTCCCCTGGCCATCGTCGAGGCCCTGGGCCGTCCCCTGGCCAGCGCATCCGCCACCGACCGCGAAGGCAACGAGCTCTTGAGCGCCTGGGATATCGAGGATGCCCTGGGCCACGCCCTGGACCTGGTGGTGGACGGCGGGCCGGTGCCCGGCGTGGCCTCCAGCGTGATCAGCCTGGTGGACGACCAGCCAGAAGTGATCCGCGAGGGAGCCGGCCCGGTGGAGGAGTTCCTGCTCTAGCCTCCTCCCCGCCACGCGCCAACGCGCAAGGAGGGACCACATGAAAAAAATCGGTTTGGTGGGCGGCCTGGGGCCGGAATCGACCTCGGACTATTACAAGGGCATCATAGCGGCCTTTGCCGGCCAGGATGGTTACGACTACCCCGAGGTGTTCATCCACAGCCTGAACCTGGGCCCGGTGCTGAAGATGTTCGCCGTCCAGGCCTGGGAGGATCTGGCCGATTTGCTGGTGGCCAGCGTGGAAGCCCTGGCCCGGGCCGGGGCCGACTTCGCGGCCATCGCCTCCAACACCCCCCATCTGGTCTTCGACCAGGTGCAGGCACGCTCTCCCCTGCCCCTGGTGAGCATCGCTCAAGCCACAGCCCGCCGCGCCGCCCAACTGAGCCTGGCCCGGCCAGGGCTGCTGGCCACCCTCACCACCATGGGCTCGGACCTGTACCAGCGGATACTGGAGCCCCTGGGCATGGAGGTGAAGGTGCCGTCCGCCGCGGAGCAGGCTCTCATTCAAATGAAGCTGGATGATGAGATCGAGCGGGGCGTCTTCCGGGAAGATACCCGGCGGGCTCTGCTGGGCATCGTGGCCCGCCTCAAACAGGAGCAGGGCATAGACGGGGTGATCCTCGGCTGCACCGAGCTGCCCCTGCTCCTCACCCGCGACGAGTTGGGTTTGCCTTTTCTGAACACCGCGGCCATCCACGTGGAGGCTATTGTGGACTACTGCCGCGGCTAGTCCTCCCTCCCCGGGGATCCTGCTTTTTTGCGGCGTTATCGCAGCCCCGCCTTGGCGCGGGCCTTGTTGCGGCTCTCCAGCCACCAGGCCACCACGGCCACCACGATGCTGCTGGTGCCCAGCCAGGCGGCCACCTGATAGGCCCCGGCCACCCCGGCCACCAGGGCCTCGGGCGGCGCGCTCATGAGGTTGCTCTGGTCGGCCAGGGGGGCGGCGGCCAGGAAGTACATGCTGAACACCGCGCCCATCAGGGGCACGCCCGAGGTGTTGCCCAGGGTGCGCGACAAAGACACCAGCCCCGAGGCCATGCCCAGGCGCTCCTTGGGCGCGTGTCCCAAGATGGCGCTGTTGTTGGGCGCCTGAAAGAGGCCCAGGCCCAGCCCCACCGGCGAGACCCGGAGCACGTACTCCAGGGGCGACAGGTGCAGCCTGAGGCCGCTGAGGGCCAGGCAGCCGCCCACCAGCAGCACCAGGCCCACCAGGCTCACCGGACGGTGGCCGAAGCGGTCGGCGCACCACCCGGCCACGGGCGAGCTGATGCCCATGGTCACCGGCACCACCAGCATGAAAAAGCCCACCTGAAGCGGCGTGTAGCCCTCGGCCACCTCCAGGTAGATGGGCAGCACGAACACCCCGCCCAGAATCAAGAAGGCGATCCAGCCCATGACCAGGCCCAGGCTGAACTCCGGCGCCTTGAACAGGCCCAGGGGCATCATGGGCGAGGTGGAGTGGTGCTCCACCCATATGAACAGTCCCACCCCGGCCAGGCTGGCCAGCAGCAGGGCCGGGGAGGCGCCGTGGTCAAAGCCGTGGTGCTGCCCCAGGGTCATGCCCAGGGCGTAGCAGATCAGGGCCAAAAAGAGCACCAGGGCCCCGGCCGAGTCGAAGCGCTCCCCGCCCGGCCCCCGCCAGCCGGCGGGCACGTAGCGGGTTACCATGAACCAGGCCAGCAGGCACACCGGCAGGTTGACCAGGAAGATGAAGCGCCAGCCCACGGTGGCGATGAGCATGCCGCCCAGGGGAGGCCCCACCGCCAGGCCCAGGGAAACCGCGGTGCCCATGACGCCCAGCACCCGGCCCCGTTGCTCGGGCGGGGACATCTCGGTGACGATGGCCATGCCCAGGGCCTGCATCATCACCGTGCCCAGGGCCTGCAAACCGCGAAACACGATGAGGCTGTAGGCCCCCGGAGCCATGCCGCACAGGGCCGAGCCCACCCCGAAGATGACGATGCCCCAGAGGTAGATTCGCTTCTTGCCGTACATGTCGCCCAGGCGGGCCGCCCCCAGCATCAGGGAGGTGATGACCAGGGCGTAGCTGACCACCACCCACTCGATCACCGCCAGCCCGACCCCCAGCTCGGCCATGAGGGTGGGCAGGGAGATGTTGACGATGCTGAGGTCCATGGTGCCCATGAACACGCTCAGGCCGATGCCCAACAGGGCCATGACCCGGTTGTGTTCCGGGACCACGGGAGGCGCGGCGGTTGGCGGGGCCTGGTTCATGGACGGCATCCTGACACCGGGTTGAAGAGAAGCAAGCTAGGAATTCTACCACCCAGCGGCAGGTTGGCCAGGCGGTGGAGCGCTCAGTCCCGGGGCAGGGGCCGCTCCAG
Source organism: Desulfarculaceae bacterium (assembly GCA_021737145.1). Taxonomy (GTDB): domain Bacteria; phylum Desulfobacterota; class Desulfarculia; order Desulfarculales; family Desulfarculaceae; genus Desulfoferula. The sequence continues at coordinate 13,517 of JAIPEN010000012.1, forward strand.
GTACAGCAGGGTGCCGCCCACCGCGGCCAGGGGCAGAAAGGCGAAGTTGACCACCGGGATCAGGCCCAGGGCCAGCACCGAGCTGCCGTAGCCCAGCCAGCCCAGGCCCAGCCCGCGCACGTAGCGGCCCTTTTGCTTGAGGCTCAGGCCCCGGCGGTCCAGGGGATAGTCCATGAACTCCAGGGCCAGGAAGTAGGCGGTGACCAGCCAGGCCAGGACGGCGTATATGGCTCCGCCCAGGCCGGGGATCAGGTTGATCAGCAGCAAGGGCAGCATGACCGCCAGGTAGATGAGCAGGCGCATGAGGCTCTGGCGTATCACCCTGAGCACGTCGCGCATCAGCCCGCTGTCGGCCCAGTCCGCGCCCGGCGGCATGCCGCTGGCCAGGGCCTCGGTGCGGCGGGTGAGCAGCTCCAAAAAGGGCTCGGACACGATACGCCCCACCACCGCGAACAGATATATCTCCAGGGCCAGCAGGGCCAGCACGACGAGCACCAGCACCACGTAGAGCAGCGCCGCCCACCACCAGCCCTCGCCGCCCGGGAGCAGGCTTCTAATCCAGCCGCCCAAATAGGTGTAGGAGAGCCAGAAGGCCAGCACGAAGACCGCCAGGTTCAATAGGAAAGGCATCGCGGCCAGGGGCCACAGTCGCTTGTGGCGCCAGATAAAGCCCCAGGCCCTCGGCACCGTGGCCGCGGCGTGGAAAAAGCTCAGGGGGTTGACTGGCGAGGGCATGTCCTAAAGCGAAGGCGGCCAGCGGAATTGCAGGCCGGGGGTGGCCCCGGCCGCGGCCTTCAGCTCATGAAAGAACAGGCGCACCTGCTCGCGCAAAAAGCTGGCCAGCCAAGACTGCTTGTCCTCGGGCCACACCAGGGTGGGCTCGCCCTTGATGCCGCCCAGTCGGGCGGCCAGGGCCACCGCGTCCTCGAAGTTGCCCAGGGCGTCCACCAGGCCCAGCTGCTTGGCCTTGGCTCCGGTGAAGATGCCTCCATGGGCGATGGCCGCCACCTGCTCGTACTTCATGTGCCGGCCCCGGGCCACGTCGGCGATGAACTGGCGGTGGGTCTGGTCGATCATCTCCTGCAGGTTCTGCTTCTGGCCCTCGCTCAGGGAGCGGTAGACCATGCCCATGCCCTTTAGCTTGCCCGCCTGCACGGTCTGCACGCTCAGGCCCAGCTTTTCCATGAGCTTGTGGGCGTCGGGGATATTGATGATCACCCCGATGGAGCCGGTTAGGCTGGCCGGGGAGGCCACTATCTTGGTGCAGGGGCTCAGCAGATAGTAGCCCCCGCTGGCGGCCACCCCGCCCATGGAGCCCACCACCGGCTTGAAGCGCGCGGTGCGGGCCACCTCGCGGCAGATCTCCTGGCTGGCCGCGGCCCCGCCGCCGCCGGAGTCGACCCGGATGACGATGGCCTTGATGGAGCTGTCGCGCCGCAGGCGTATGAGCTGCTCGTTATAGGCGCGGGAAGATGCGATGATGCCGTAGACCGGCAGCACCGCCACCTTGCCGCCAAAAAAGGCCGTGGGGCGGAGCCCCGGTTTGACAACCAACAGGGCTCCGCCGAACACGGCCACGATCAGGGCGCAAACCCCGATGGCCAGGGCCAGGGGGTGCTTTTTCATGCTTTCAACCGCTTAGGATTCGTCTTTCTTGTCCTCGGCCTCGGGCGCGGCTTCGGGGGCGGCTTCGGGGGCGGCCTCGGGCGCGGCCTCGGGCGCGGCCTCTTCCACTACCTCTTCCACAGCCTCTTCGGCAGCCTCTTCGGCGGGCTCTTCAACAGGCTCTTCCACCGCCTCTGCGGCAGCCTCTTCGGCAGGCTCCGCGACAGGCTCGTCGGCCTCGGTGCCGTTTTCCTTCTGGGCCAGGCCCTCCTTGAGCAGGGCGCCCAGGTTGCTGGTGGCGGCTTGGGTGGAGTTGACGTACTCGGAGTAAACCTGACGGTCGGCTTCCTCGTCCAGGCGGCGCATGCTCAGGCCGATCTTGCGCTCGCGGCGGTTCACGCTCACCACCTTGGCCTCGATCACGTCGCCCACGTTGTACATGCCCACCGGAGTCTTGATCTTCTCTTCGGAGATCTCGCTGACGTGCACCAGACCCTCGACGCCCTCCTCCAGCTCCACGAACAGGCCGAAGTCGGTGACGTTGGTGATCACGCCCTGCACCCGGGTGCCCACCTGGTACTTTTGGGGAATCTCTTCCCAGGGATCGCCTTCGAGCTGCTTGATGCCCAGGGAGAAGCGCTCGTTCTCGCGGTCGATGTTAAGAACGATGGCCTGCACCTCGTCGCCCTTCTTGTAGAGCTCGCCGGGGTGCTTGATGCGCTTGGTCCAGGAGATGTCCGAGATGTGAACCAGGCCGTCGATGCCCTCGTCGATGCCGATGAACAGACCGAAGTCGGTGATGTTCTTGATGCGGCCCTCGATGGTGGTGCCCACGGGGTACTTCTCCGCGATGACATCCCAGGGGTTGGGCTCCACCTGCTTCATGCCCAGGCTGATGCGCTTCTGGTCCGGGCTGATGGACAGCACCACCGCCTCCACGCTGTCGCTCACGTTGACGATCTTGGAGGGATGGCGGACCTTGCGGGTCCAGGACATCTCCGAAACGTGGATCAGGCCCTCGATGCCCTCCTCCACCTCCACGAATGCGCCGTAGTCGGCCAGGCTCACCACCTTGCCCACGATGCGGGTGCCCACGGGGTAGCGGTCGGCCGCGTCGGTCCAGGGGTCTTCCTTGAGCTGCTTGAGGCCCAGGCTCACCCGCTCGCGCTCGCGGTCGAAGCTCAGGATCTTCACGGTGATCTCGTCGCCGATGTTGAACATCTCCGAGGGGTGGCCCACCCGGCCCCAGCTCATATCGGTGATGTGCAGCAGGCCGTCGATGCCGCCCAGGTCCACGAACACGCCGTAGTCGGTGATGTTCTTGACCACGCCTTCCATGACCTGGCCCTCTTCCAGAACCTTGAGGGTCTCGGCCTTCTTGCTCTCGCGCTCCTCTTCCAGGAGCACGCGGCGCGACAGCACGATGTTGGAGCGCTTCTTGTTGAACTTGAGAATCTTGAAATCAAATTCCTGGCCGATGAGCGAGTCCAGGTTGCGCACGGGCCTGAGGTCCACCTGGCTGCCCGGCAAAAAGGCGTTGACCCCGATGTCCACGCTCATGCCGCCCTTGACCCGTCCCACGATGGTGCCGTGGATCACGCCGTCGTCGTTGTAGACCCGGCTGATCTCGTCCCACACCTTGATCTTGGCGGCCTTTTCCTTGGACAGGATGATGGTGCCATCCTCGTCCTCGGCCCGCTCCAAGAGCACGTCCACTTCCATGCCCACTTCGGCCTTGATCTCGCCTTCGGGCTCGCGGAACTCGTTGATGTCGATCTGGCCCTCGGACTTATAGCCGATGTCCACCACCACGTAGTCGTTTTCCACCGCCACGATGGTGCCCCGGGCGACCTCCCCCTCCTGGATTTCGTTCATTGACAGTTCATAGGCTTTTTCCAGCTCCTCGGGGGTCAGATCCCCTTCCATGCTGGGCTCGGCCTCGGCGGTGGGTTCAGGTTCGGTGGTCTGCTCGGCGGCCCCGGCGGCCTCTTCGGCTACCTGGTCCTTGGTAAGATCGTTATCGGCCATGGTTATTCGTCTTAGCTCCCAATAGTTTGCCCACGCGGTGGCCTGGGCGCACTACGCCCCCAGGTCCCGCTACCTGTGAAATAAGTTTTCCTACCAGAAAGAACTGGGGTTTACAAGGATTCATTGCCCTCGGGGCCCGCCTCTTTGCGGCGGCGATTCACTTCCGCCACCAGCAAGGCGACCACTTCTTGACGGCTGTGGGGGGTGGTGTCCACTTGCAGGGCGTCCTCGGCGGGCAGGCAGGGGCTAAGGGCGCGGCTTTGGTCCCGCTGGTCCCGCTGGCGCAGTTCGGCCAGCACCTCGCCCTCGTCGGCCGCTTGGCCCTGCTGCTTTAGCTGCAACCAGCGGCGGTGGGCCCGGGCCTCGGGCGTGGCGGTCAAAAAAAACTTGGCCTCGGCCCCGGGGAAGACCACGGTGCCCATGTCACGGCCCTCGGCCACCAGGTCGCCGGCCGAGCCCGCGGACCGTTGCAACTCCAGCAGCCGGGCGCGCACCGGCTCCAAGGCCGACAGCCGGCTGGCCAGCTGGCTGATGGCCTCGTTGCGGATAAAGGGCTCCACGTCCGCCCCGTCCAGCAGCACCGTAAAGGCGCCGCTCTCCAGCTCGGCCCGCACCGCCACCCCGGGAACCCAGGCAGCCACCGCAGCCTGGTCGGCCGGGTCCACCCCCTGCCGCTTGGCGGCCAGGGCCAGGGCCCGGTACAACGCGCCGGTGTCCAAGAATGCGAAGCCCAGGCGGGCGGCCACCTCCTTGCTCACCGAGCTCTTGCCCGAGCCGGCCGGTCCGTCCACGGTCACCACCATGGGCTCAGCTCCCCTGCAAGATGGCGGTGAGCTCGCTGGTGAAGCGCTGGTTTTCCTCGGGCAGGCCCACGCTGATGCGCAGGTACTCGGGCAGGCCGTAGGAAGACATCTTGCGCACGATCACCCCGCGCTTGAGCAGTTCGTCGGCCACCTCCGGGGCGTTGGGCCCGATCTTGACCAGCACGAAGTTGGCCTGGGAGGGCACATACTCCAGGCCCAGCTTGTCGAAGCAGGCGTAGAAGTCCTTGAGCCCCTGCCAGGTGATCTCCAGGGTGCGCCGCAAGAACTCCTCGTCCGCCAGGGCGGCGGCGCCGGCCGCCTGGGCCAGGATGGATGAGTTGAAGGGCTGTCGCACCCGGTGCAGGATCTCCATCACCTCCACCGGCCCCAGGCCGAATCCCACCCTGAGGCCGGCCAGGCCGTAGGCCTTGGAAAAGGTGCGCATCACCACCACCGGCACCGCGTGGTCCAAAAAGTCGGTGCCCCGGGCCACCTCGGGGTCGGAGGCGAAGTCGATGTAGGCCTCGTCCAGCACCACCAGCACGCCCTGGGGCACCTGGTCCAAAAAGGCGCTGAACTCGGCCTTGCTGAAGGCGGTGCCCGCCGGGTTGTCCGGGTTGTTTACGAACACGATGCGGGTGCGGGGCTCGATGGCCGCGGCCAGGGCCTCCAGGTCCAAGCGGAAGTCCTTGAGCGGCACCTCCTTTAGCTGCCCGCCGGCCACCTGCACCAGCTTGGAGTACATGAGAAACGAAGGCGCCGCGGCCAGGGCCAGGTCGCCGGGGCGCAAAAAGGCCCGGCTTAGAAACTCGATGATCTCGTTGGAGCCGTTGCCCAGCACGATCTGCTCCTGGGCCAGTCCATAGCGCCGGGCCAGGGCGGAGCGCAGCTCGAAGCCCGCCCCGTCGGGGTAGCGGTGCAGGCCCTTGAGCGCGTCGGCCATGGCCTGCACGGCCTTGGGCGAAGGCCCCAGGGGATTCTCGTTGCTGGCCAGCTTGATGGCCCCGCTGATGCCCAGTTCCCGTTCCAACTCCTCGATGGGCTTGCCCGGCTTGTAGGGAACCAGGTCGATGATCTCCGGGGCCACGGGCGGCAGTTTTCTGCTAGTCACTTGGGTGCTCTCTTTCCAACAATGGCCAGGCCGGGCGCCGCGCCTTTGAAAGGCTCGGACAAGCCCGCGGCCTGGTTGAAAAACGAGGTGAAATTTACCCTTGGGCCTTAAATCCTGTCAAGGCGGCCCTAGTACAACTCCAGGCGGGTGGCTTGGGTGGGGCCGTCCAAAAGCAGCAGGCAGCGCACCCGCACCTCCAGGGCCCGGCAGGCGGGATCCTTGGCCAGGCCGGCCACATGGGGCAGCTCGGCGGCGAAGCGCTCCTTGAGCGCCGCCTCCTGGGCCGGGTCCGCCACCAGGCTTGCCTCGCCGTCCAGGGTCAGGGCGCGCACCCGGCCGGTGTCCGGGGCGGCGGCGCGGTCGTCGATCAAAAGGCTCACCTGGGGGGTGGCCCGCAAATTGGCCAGCTTGCTGGTGCCCTCTTGAGTGATCAGGTAGAGCACCCGGCCCTCATCGCCCCAGAGATAGCTCATCAGCGAGGCGCGGGGCCGGCCCTCGCCCTGGGTGGCCAGCACGGCCAGGCTTTGGGAACGGATCAAGGCAAGCATCTGCTCCAGCATGCTCAGTCCTCCGGAAAGGCCACGGGCATATCGTCCTCACGGGAATAGGCCCGGTCGGACACCTCCACAAAGGTAAGGGTCTCGTCGGCCAGAAAGCGATGGGCCACCCCGGGCTCGATGCGCAGGCGGTCGCCGGGCTCGAGGGCCAGCTCCAAACGCTCGCCCGTGGCCGGGCAGTTAAACTGGGCCCGGCCCTTGCCCTCGACAATATAGATGTACTCGCGCCTGAGCCGGTGCCAATGCCCTCCCCGCCAGCCCGCGCCCGGATTCAGGGTGAACAGGCCCACCCGGCGCATTGGCACGTCGTTTAGGATCAGATGCCCCTCGCCCCGGGCGTCGGTGAAGCGCTTCTCCGGGGCGAACTCGTCGCTCACCGCCAGGTGCGTCAGTTCCACCCGCTGGGCCAGGGGAGGCTCAGTCATTGCGCTCCTCCGGGGCGGCTTCCACGGGCGTTTCCTTGGACTCGGGTTCGGCGTCCTGGTCCTGGGGCGCGGCCTCGGCCGGGGCCTCGCCGCTCTCTTCGGTGGGCGGCCCCTCGGAGGCTTCGGGCAGGGTGGCCAGCTCGTCCAGGGCCTGCTCCAGCAGATCGATGCGCTCGCCCAGGGGCTTGTAGCGGTCCACGAACAAGTAGTATTTGCCCTTGAACCAGCACAGGCCGCTCTTCAGGCGCAGGCCGCCGAATTGCAGCTTTTCATAGGACAGCTTGACGCCCTGCCCCCGGATTTGCTGCTCCAGCTCGGCCAGCAGCCCCTTGCCCCGCTTGCGCGCGCTCACTTAGGCTCCCTCAATCTCTATATCTCCTCCCGGGGTTTGGCCTCCCCGGGCTCCAGGCTTTCCAAAAATTCCCGCACCGCCGGCCTGAGGTACACCCCCTCCAGGTCCAGACCCGTCAGGGCCCGCCCCAAGCGGCGGCAGCGCATGGCCAGGCCCTGGCGGCGCTCCACGAAGATCACCGGCTCGCCGCGCAACCGGCACAGGCCGCTGGCCGCGGGCAGGTCTTCGTCCCCGCCCAGGTTTTCCAGACGGACCTCCACTCCCAGGCCCAGGGCCACCTCGCAGAGCAAAAACCACAGCCGCTTATCATCCATGACCGCGCGCCTCAGCGCAAGGGCAGGAGGAAGGCGTCTGAAACCAGACCCTGTTTTTCCCAGTTCTTGTACTGCCGCCGCGCCTGTTCCAGGCTGGGGAAGGCGCCCACGCACACCCGGTGCCACACCCCCCGCTGGCCCAGGTCCACCTGGTTCACCCTGGCGGGCAGGCCCTCCTTGAGCAAACGCCCGGCATAGTCCCGGGCCATGGCCGCCTTGCGGAAGGAGGCGGCGCACACGGTCCAGGAGCCGGGGGCCGGCGCGGGCGGGGCGGCTTGGGCCGCCTCGGTGGTGGTGGTTTCGCTGGTGCTGGTGGTGCTGGTGGTGCTGGTGGAAGCGCTGGTGGTGGTCTCCACCGTGCTGGTGGTTTCGCTGGCCATGGTGGCCGTGGTCTCGGTGGCGGTGGTGGCCGTGGTGTCGCTGGTGCTGGCGGTCATGGCGGCCATGGGCACCGTGCCGGTGACCATGGGGCGTTCCCAGGGCATGCCGCCGCCCCGGGGCGCGGTGGTTATGTGGCCACTGTCAAAGGGATTGGGCACCCAGGGGATGTTGTGGCCCGGCACCGACCACCAGGCCACGAACACGAAACCGGCCAGCAGGACCACGCCCACCACGCTCAACCAGGTGAAACGATGCCGCAAATCCTCCCACACCCGGGGCTGGGAGGGGCGGCTGCGCCGGAGTTGGGTATAGCGGTAGAGGTAGACCAGGCCGCCGGTCAGGTAAAGCACCGCTCCCGCGAGTAGAACCACCAGTATGAGAGACGACATAAACCCCCGGGCCAACTGAGGCAATAGGTTAAATTAAGCTAACATTTCGCCCCTGGAATGGCAACCCCGCCTGGTTGGCGCGGCCTTGACAAGCCGCCGGGCGCGCGGCCAATATGGGGAGCCCGCCCATGTTCAGCCAGGAGAACGCCATGCCCTCCAAAACCGGCTACCGGGCTCCCTCGGTGGCCCGGGCCCTAAAAATCATGGAACTGGTGGCCCAAAGCCGTGACGGCCTGGGCATCAGCGAGCTGTCCCGCCGTTTGGAGATAAGCAAAGGCACCGTGTTCGGCCTGTGCAACCAGCTCGAGGCGGGCGGCGCCCTGAGCCGCGATCCGGAGAGCAAGCGCTATGGCCTGGGGCCCCTGGTGACCACCCTGGCCCGCCAGGGATTCTCCCAGGCCAGCCTGCGCGACGCGGCCGCCCCGGAGATGACCCGCCTGTGCACCCGCTTGGACGAGTCGGTGTTTTTGGGGGTCATGGGCCGGGGCGAGGTGTTGGTGGTGGAGGCCCGCCAACCGCCGGAGCAGATACGCATCTCCGCCGGGCCGGGCACCCGTTTGCCCCTGTTGGCCGGCGCGGTGGGCAAGGTGTTCCTGGCCGGCCAGACCCCGGACAAGGTGCGGGAGTACCTGGCCGGCGGCCTGCCCCGCTACACCGAGCGCACGGTAACCGATCCCGAGGAGTACCAGCGCCAGTTGGAGCAGGTGCGCAGCCAGGGATTCGCCTTGGAGCAGGACGAGTTTCTCTCCGGCATCTGGGGGGTGGCCGCGGGCCTGGGCGCGGCCGGAGGCATGCCCGCCGCCCTGTACGTGGTGGGCTTCACCTCCTCGCTCCACACCGGCCGCTTGCAAGAGGTGGCCCGGGAGACCCTGGCCGCGGCCAAGCGCATCCAGCGGGCCCTGGACTAGGCTGGCCGTCATCGCGGCATGGTGGCGCGACGACAGGGGCGATGCCAAGCTCCCCGCCTATGGCTAAGAGTTGGTAAAGGAAAAATTGGGGTTCGCCCGTAGTGGTGGAATCAAATAGGAACCGAGGCGGGGCACGCCGGGTGCGAGACCAGGACAGGGCTGAAGTTGGGAGGTCCGAACGATCTGGCTAATCCCAGAGCATTCAGTCCTGGAGCCTGAGCCGCAGACACGGCCCGGGGCCGTCACCAGCCATCTAATCCCCACACCATTTAACTATCCCAAACATCTTCCTATTTTTTTCCCGGCCTCTTACCCGCCGCGTCCGGTCCCCACTCAACCGATCACTCGCCCTTGACCCGGAACCAGGGACCGTCGATGCGCTGGCCCCGGCACTGGGGCCAGCGCCCCGGCGCGTCCAGGCGGGAGCGCCGGTCGAACACATAGCCGCATCCCAGGCAGCAGGCCGGCTCCATGACCAGGCGGCGCTTGAGCGAACGCTGCAAGTGGACCAGATGGTCCTCCACCTCCTGGCGGGTCAGCAGCAGGGCGCTGGCCAGCTCCTGGGCGCTCGTGGGCCCCTGTTCCAGAATCTGCTCGATGTTTTGTCGTATGGTCAGGCGCAAGGAAAAGTGACCCCAGCCGTGCATCCCGCTTTGAGCCGGCCGCCAGAGGAGCTGTGAAGCACGGGGTCAAGGACCAGAGCGCTCCGCGACACGCGCCGCATCGCTTACCGCTGCTTCCTCCCGGATCTGACGGGGTTCACGACCGCACGTCGCGCGGTGTCCGGACTGAACCCCCCGAACACAAGATCTCCTAAGGCTGCCCAGCCCGAGGCGGGCGTTCGACCCCGCGAAAGCGGATTTCGGGTGCAGGGCACCGCTAGCTCCCCGTCTAGCACGGCCAGGGTCGAATATGATCGCGAATCCGTAGCAAAAAAACGGCCCCGCCGCTCGGGCTGCGGGGCTGCTTGTGGAAATTTACCTGAAGAACGGCCGAAAGGCCAGACCGCCGGAGCTTTAGTCCACGCTGTCCACGCGTTCCTTGAGCTCCTTGCCCACCTTGAAGAAGGGCAGTTTCTTTTGGCCTACCTCAATGATTTCACCCGTCTTGGGGTTGCGTCCTTGGTAGCCATCGTAGTCCTTGACCTTGAAGCTGCCAAACCCGCGAATCTCCACCCGATCCCCGAGAATGAGGGCGTCTTCCACCGAGCCGAACATGGTGTTGACCACCATTTCGGCCTTTTTGATGGTAAGGCCCTCGGCCTTGGCCAACGCCTCTATGAGCTGAGACTTGTTCATAGACGGGCACTCCTTGCCGGAAAAAAACTGCAAGCTTTAGCCAACGATTGTATGCAGTTGGAGGCGTCCTGTCAAGCGGCTTGACCTCGCGGGCGGACCAGGCCCCGCTTCAGCGCCACCCATTGCCTTATCATGCCTAGTTGAGCATGGGGTTGCCTGTCAAGCATTTTTTGTATTTTCTTCACCATCATAGCCCTGTTCGCCCCGCCATTTAGCCTCCTTTGGGGTGGGAATATCCGGCGCCGTGAAGAGCCGATCGCGGCCCGTCTTGCCCCTAGGGAGGCGGGCCTGGTTTGCCTGAGGTCTTGGTTAGTTGCTCATTCTCCTTAAGCGAAAACCGAACCCGGAATGCGCTCTCGGGTGCGGGCCGCGAGCCAGGCCCTTGTCCGGGCTTCGGCCCGGGAGCGCGGCGCCGGCTTCTTTGACAGCCCCGTGGGAAGACGCCTTTTCATAACCCACCGCTTTGCGCTATTAATAAGCCATCGGCCCTGAACGGTCCGCGCGAATGAGAGGGGCTTTTTGATTTCAACAACCGCAAGACGCATCGCCATCCTGGCTGGGTTGGGGGGCTTCGCCCTGATCAACCTGCTCACCCTGCATGGCGGCCACGCCGCTGGCGGCGACTTCGCGCAGTACCTCATCCACGCCAAAAACCTCATGGCCGGCCTGCCCTACCGCTCGGGCATCTTCATGCCCGGGGTGCACTTCCACAATTACCCCCCCGGCTACCCGGTGCTGCTCATCCCCATGCTGGCCTGGGGAGGCATGAACCTGGTGCTGCTCAAGCTGCCCGGCCTCGTCTTCTGGCCCCTGTCCTGCTGGGCCCTGGCGGCCATTGCCCGCCGCCGCTTGGGCCGGCCGTCGGACTTGTATGTTTTTCTGTTCATGCTCTTCGCGCCCTGGTTCTTTTTGTACAAGCAAAACATCCTGTCCGAGGCGCCCTTTATCTGCGCCCTCCTGGCCGCAATGGTGGCCTTTTTGCGTTGGCAGGAGGACGGCCGCGCCTGGAACCAATGGCTACTCTGGTTCCTATTGCTGCTGGCCGCCTCGCTTTTGCTGCGCTCGGCCGGGGTGGCCCTGACCGGGGCGGCCCTGCTGGTGATGGTTTTCCACAAGCGGGCCTGGGGACCGGCCATCTTGACCATCGCCGCCACCGTGGGCGTTACCGTGCTCCAGAAGTTGATGAGCGCGGGCACGGGCGGCTACCTGGCCATGCTCAGCGACCCCTCCTTGTGGTTTTCCCGGGTGGCCCTGGGCCTGCCGGTCAAGCTGGTCAAGCTGTTGGGCTTCTTTTTGCCGGTCTACCGCACCGGCCATCCCCTGCTGGCCGTGCTGGAGGCCCTGGCCGTGCTGGCCCTGCTGGTCCCGGCCGCCTGGGGCTGGTGGCGCTGGCGCAGGCAAAAGGGCGGCTGGGATCTGCTGGACGCCTTCATCGTCCTGTACCTGGTGATGGTCCTCACCTGGCCCTTTGTGGAGGGCCCGCGCCTATACGCCCCCATCGCCGGCCTGCTGGTCATCTACTTTTTGGAGGGCCTGCGCGAGTTCCTGGCCGCCCGCCAGCGGCCCTGGGGCGGCAAGACCCCTCAAGACTGGCTCAAGGTGGTGCTCCTGGCCGGCCTGGTTCTGAACCTGGGCAACACCGCCCTGCTGTGGAACCAACAAAGCGACATGTACCTGCGCCCCCCGGACCGGGAGCTCTATGCCTGGGTGCGCCAGCACGCCGGGCCCGGTCACACCTATGTCTATGCCTATCCCCGGGTCATGGCCCTGTTCAGCGGCCGGGTGGGGCAGAAGTTCTATCCGGGCAGCCCCCTGGGCCCCCAGGCCGCAAGCATGCCCGCCCAGGGCATCGCCTGGCTCATCCTGCCCCGGCCCGAGGCCATGAACCGGATCCCCTCGGCCCGCCGCCAGTTTTCCTGGCTGTTCTTCGGCAAGAGCGCCACCCCCCAAAAGGTGCTGGCCCAGGCCGAGGCCGACCCGAACCTGGAAAAGGTGTGGCAAAATCAAAACTATGAAATATTCGCGCGAAAAAAACAAAAATGAGCAGACAGCCGGGGCTCGGGTTTATACCCAGGGGAGTTTGACGGGCCTCGCCGTTTTTCATAGCCGTTGGAAAGGTCGCGCTTCATGAAGCCAAATGCCCTTGCAGGCGGTTGTTGGTCAGGCGGAAGGATTTTCCTCCTCCTGGCCCTGCTGCTGAACCTGGCCATATACGTGTCCTTTGCCAACTTCTTCCCCCTGGAGAGGGGGATCGCCAGGCACGGCAAAATCGCGGCCGCCCTCAGCGGCGAATCCGGCAAGGATGTCCAGCGGCTCGCCGACAAATCCAAAACCGGCAAGTTCAGCTTTTTGTATGTCGAGCCCTTTAACAACGCCCACGGCGACGGCACCCAATACATGCTCCAGGCCCTGGGCCACCAGTCCTACCCTCCCTTTTCCCTGCGCCCCCTGCTGCCCCGGGCCATCGGGCTGCTGGTCAACGCGGTCAGTTGGTTCATCGACGGCGGCCACAACATCGGCACCAAGATAAACCTGTTCCAGCCGGTGATGTCGCTTTTGAACAGCCTGGTCCTGGCCTTGTCGGTGTGGCTGCTGTTCCTGGCCGCCCGCAAGTTTTTGGCCGACGAGCTGCTCTGCCTGGCCATCGCCCTGTTCGTCATGATCAATGTGGGGGCGGTCCAGACGGCCCAGTTTTTCATGCTGGACGTATTTTCCTATGGAATCGGGGCCCTGATAATCTGGCTGTTCGTGGGGCGGCGCTACTTGCTGATGGTGGCGGCCATCTGCCTGGGGGTGCTGGGCAAGGAGATTCTAATCGCCTACCTGGGGCTGCTGCTCCTTCCGGTGCTGACCGGGCGCAAGGGCAGGCTCAACTACCTCTTGCTGGGCCTGGCCCCGGTGGCGGTGTTCGTGGGCCTCAGGGTCTTCGCGGGCGAGGATCCCCTGTCCATGCAATACGGCTGGAAGGTCTCGCAGGGCGGCCTGAGCCTGAAGTACCTGGCCATGCATTTCGGCAGCCTGGGCGGTTTCCTCAAGTTCGCCATAAAGCTGCTTTTCGCCCTGGGCCTGCCCCTGATCCTGGCCCTGTTCGCCTGGAAAGACTCAGACAAGGCCCTGGTGGCCACCCTGAGCCTGGTGGTGGCCCTGGTCGTGGCCGCCGACGTGATCCTGGCCAGCCGGGTTTGCCGCATCGTTTTCGCGGCCTACCCGGCCCTGGCGATCCTGGCCGCCTTGGGGGTTAAAAACCTCCTGAACCCGGCCGGGCAACCGGCCAGCCAAACGACCTGAGCCCTGCACGGGCGGGCCCCCGCCGGCCGCCCGCTTCTGCTGGGTGATCATGCTGTTACGCGGGCCGGGTTTGCAAAACCCCCTCGACTTGAACCAACTCACGGGCTATATTCCCTAGCAACCGCGCGGGAGGCGGTGGCATGGAGCTTTGGCAAGCAGCATTTTTGGGCGTGGTGCAGGGACTCACCGAGTTTCTGCCCATCAGTTCCTCGGGTCATCTGGTCCTGGGCCAGCGCCTGCTGGGCTTCACCGAACCGGAGTTGATGTTCGACATCGCGGTGCACGTGGGATCGCTCGCCGCGGTGGTGGCCGTGTTCTGGCGGGACCTGTGGGGCATCCTGCGGGGCCTGCTGGTTTGGGGCGAGGACGCCCCGGCCCGGCAGGGTCGCCGCCTGCTGCTTCTTATAATCGCGGGCAGCATACCCACCGCCATCATGGGCCTGTTGCTCAAGGATCTTTTTGAATCCATGTTCGCTTCCATGCTCACCGTGGGCCTGGCCCTGCTCATCACCGGATGGCTGCTCATGGCCACGGCCATGGTACGCAAGCCGGGGCGCAAGATCGGCCGGGTGGGCGTGGGCCGCGCACTGGTCGTGGGCCTGGCCCAGGGCATGGCCATCACCCCGGGCATCAGCCGCTCCGGAGCCACCATCTCGGTGGCCCTGCTCTTGGGCATGGACCGGCGTTTGGCGGCCCATTACTCTTTCGTGCTGTCCATCCCGGCCATTTTGGGGGCCCTGCTGCTACAGCTCCACGAGGTGGGCGCGCCCAGCCCCAGCCAGACCGCGCCCATAATCGTGGGACTGGTGACCGCGGCTCTCAGCGGCTACGTGGCCCTGCGCATCCTGCTCCGGGTGGTGCAGGCCGGCCAGTTGCACTGGTTCGCGCCCTACTGCTTCGCGGTGGGCGCGGCCGTCCTGGCCTGGAACTTCTGGGGATAGGCTGATGGAACTCTACGCGGTGATAATGGCCGGAGGCAGCGGCACCCGTTTTTGGCCGGCCAGCCGGCGGGAAAAGCCCAAGCAGTTGTTGTGCCTCACCGGACAGCGCAGCCTGCTGCAGCAGACCGTGGACCGCCTGGCTCCCCTGGCCCCGCCCGAGCGGGTGCTGGTGGTCACCGGCCAGTCCCACGCCCCGGCCGTGGCCGAGCAGCTGCCCGATCTGCCGAAGGCCAACATCCTGGCCGAGCCCGAGGGGCGCAACACCGCCGCCGCCTGCGGCCTGGCCGCGGCCTGGGTGGCCCGGCGCGATCCCCAGGCGGTGTGCCTGGTGCTGCCGGCCGACCATCTGATAACCGATGAATCGCTTTTCACCGCCACCCTGGAGCGGGCCGCCGGCCTGGCCGCGGACGAGCCGGTGCTGGTCACCCTGGGGCTAAGCCCCAGCTTCCCGGCCACCGGCTTCGGCTACATCGAAACCGGCGAGATACTCGACCCCGAGCCGCCCTCCGTGGGCCGGGTGGCCGCTTTCCACGAAAAGCCGGACCTGGCCACCGCCCAGGAATATCTGCTGGGCGGGCGCCACTTGTGGAACTCGGGCATGTTCGCCTGGCGGGCCGGGGTGTTTCTGGAGGAGCTGGAGAACCACCTGCCCGAGCTGGCCCAGGGCCTGGCCGGGCTGGCCCCGGCCCTGGAGGGCCCCGGCCTGGACGAGGCCCTGGCCGAGATCTATCCCAAGCTGCCGGCCATCAGCGTGGACCACGGGGTGCTGGAGCGCAGCAACGAGCTGCGGGTGGTCAAGGCCGACTTCGGATGGTCCGACGTGGGCTCCTGGGAGGCCATGGCCGGGCTGTGGGAGGCGGACTGCGACGGCAACGCCTGCCGCGACGGCGAGGTGGTCGCCCTGGACGCCCAGGGCAACCTGGTCTCGGCCGGAGGCCGCCTCACCGCCCTGCTGGGAGTCAGGGACCTGGTGGCCGTGGTCACCGACGACGTGCTGCTCATCCTGCCCCGGGAGCGCTGCCAGGAGGTGGGCCGCCTCTTGGAAGAGATAAAGGCCCGGGGCCGGCATGAGCACCTGTGATGCGGGGGAGTAGAGTTTAGCCCATGGAGTGGATCAAGGATCTGGCCGCCTGGGTGGCCCATTTCGCCTACACCCCCTACGGGGCCTGGGCGTTGTTCGCCCTGGCCTTTGCCGAGAGCAGCTTTTTCCCCATCCCGCCCGACGTGCTGCTCATGGCCCTGTGCGCGGTCAGCCCGGAGAGCAGCCTGTGGTTCGCCACGGTGTGCACCGTGGCCTCGGTGGTGGGCGGCATGTTCGGCTACTTCATCGGCATCAAGGGCGGCCGCCCCCTGATGTTCCGCTGGTTCTCCGAGGAAAAGATCCAGCTGGTGGAGGACTACTACCGCCGCTGGGACGTGTGGGCCGTGGGCGCTGCCGGGCTCACCCCCCTGCCCTACAAGCTCTTCACCATCACCGCCGGGGTGTTCGCCCTCAGCTTCCCCCGCTTCGTGGTGGCCTCCATCATCAGCCGGGGGGCGCGTTTTTACGCCCTGGGCGTCATTTTCTGGTTCTTCGGCCCGGCCATCCAGGCCTGGGTCAAGGAATACTTCACCTGGATCGCGTTGGCCTTTTTCGTGCTGCTGGTGGGCGGCTTCTGGGCCGTCAAGCACCTGAGCGGCAAGGCGGCCAAGCAGGAGCAGCCCCGGTGATCGCCCCTTTCGGAGCCTTGCGCCTGGAGCCGGTGTTTCTCGACAAGGTATGGGCGCCTTCCCGGTTCCCGGCCTTGTGGCAAAAGCGGCTTTCCCCCCCGCCCCACACCGGCGAAGCCTGGCTGGCCTCGGACCGTCACCACGTGACCCCGGTGGCCGAAGGCCCCCTGGCCGGACAGGGCCTGGACCAGCTCGTCTCCCGCTGGCCGGAGTACCTGCTGGGGCCCGGCGCTTCGGGCGGCTTCCCCTTGTTGCTCAAGCTGTTGAACGTGGACCAGTGGCTCTCGGTGCAGGTGCATCCCGACGACGCCATGGCCGCCCGTTTGGAAAAAGACGAGCCCTGGGGCAAGAGCGAGGCCTGGCACATCCTGGCCGCCCGTCCCGGGGCCAAGCTGGTGCACGGCCTCAAGCGCGGCCTCAAGCGGGCCGACGTGGAGCGCGCCCTGGCCAAGGGCGGCCTGGCCGACCTGGTGGCCTATGTCCCGGCCCGCCAGGGCGACACCTTCGCGGTGTCCGGCGGGGTGCTGCACAGCGCCGGGCCGGGGCTGTTCTTTTTGGAAGTGCAGCAGGCCTCGGACGTGACCTACCGCCTCTACGACTGGGACCGCGCCCAGGACCGGGCCAATCCGCGCCCCCTGCACCACGCCAAGGGCATGAAGGCCCTTCGGCTCACCTGGCCGGGCAGGCCCCTGGCTCCCCGCGCCCGGGGCGGCGGGGAGTTGCTGGTGCAAACCAGATCCCTGGGCCTGCTAAAATATGAATTCAGCGGCCTGGAGCCCCTGGCCAGGCCGGGCAAGGGACCCGGCCTGCTGCTGGTGGGCCGGGGCGCCGGACGCCTGAGCTTCCCGGGCGGCGAGCACCCGGACCAGGACCTGGCCCCGGGTCAGTGCTGGCTGTTGCCCGCCGGCCTGGCCCCGGCCCGCTTGAAAGCCAACAGACCAATGGAGATCTACCAGGCCTGGGCCCCGGCGGCCTAAAAAGCGCCGCGCCGCCCGCCCGGCCAAAAGGACGAGGCAAGCATGAATCCCAACATTTTCCGCGAATACGACATCCGGGGCGTGGTGGACCAAGAGATAACCGACGCCGACGTGGTGCTCTTGGGCAAGGCCATCGGCACCTACATGGAGGCCCAGGGGGTCGAGCGCATCTGCCTGGGCCGCGACTGCCGCCTGAGCGCCGACCATTACCGCGACCTGCTCTGCGAGGGCCTGATGTCCACCGGCCGCCTGATCATGGACATCGGCGTGGTGACCACCCCGGTGCTGTACTTCTCGGTGTTCCACTTCGAGACCGACGGCGGAGTCATGATCACCGCCAGCCACAACCCGGGCCAGTACAACGGCTTCAAGGTGATGATCGGCAAGAGCACCATTCACGGCGCGGAGATCAAAAAGCTCTACGACATCGCCGAGGCGGGCCGGTTCGCCCAGGGCGAGGGCTCCCGCGAGGAGGTGGACGCGGTCACCCCCTACAGCGACTACGTGGTGGAGCACATCAACATCTCGCGGCCCCTGAAGATCGCGGTGGACTCGGGCAACGGCACCGCCGGGCCCATCGCGCTGCCCATCATGGAGCGCCTGGGCATCGAGGTGATCCCCCTGTACTGCGAAATGGACGGCACCTTCCCCAACCACGGGGCCGACCCCACCGTGCCGGCCAACCTGACCGACCTCATCGCCGCGGTGCGCGAAAACAAGCTGGAAGCGGGCGTGGCCTTTGACGGCGACTGCGACCGGGTGGGCGTGGTGGACGAAAAGGGGCAGATCATCTTCGGCGACATGCTGCTGGCCATCTTCGCCCGCTCCATCCTCGAGGACAATCCCGGCGCCCTGTTCATCGGCGAGGTCAAGTGCTCCAAGAACCTCTACGACGACATCGAAAAGCACGGAGGCCAGGCCCTGATGTGGCGCACCGGCCACAGCCTGATCAAGCAGAAGATGGCCGAGACCGGGGCCCTGCTGGCCGGCGAGATGAGCGGCCATATGTTCTTCAAGCACCGCTGGTTCGGCTTTGACGACGGCATCTACGCCGCGCTGAGGTTCTGCGAGCTCCTGGCCGACAGCGGCAAGCCCCTTTCCACCTGGCTGGCCGACATGCCCCAGGTGGTCTCCACCCCGGAGATCCGGGTGGATTGCGCCGATGACATCAAGTTCAAGGTGGTGGACGAGGTCAAGGCCAAGCTCTCGCCCGACTACGAGGTCATCGACGTGGACGGGGTGCGGGTCAACTTCCCGGACGGCTGGGGCCTGGTGCGCGCCTCCAACACCCAGCCGGCCCTGGTGCTGCGCTTCGAGGCCCAGAGCGAGGCCAGGTTGCAAGAAATCCGCGATTTGGTGGAAGGCGCGGTAAAACAGGCCCGCGACTCGCTCTAGCCGGCGAGCGTTTTTTCGGCACGCAAAAAGGCCCTCCTTCGGGAGGGCCTTTCATGTTGTGGTCGGGATTCGGCTGGCCGCAATATCTAGCGGTCGTACTCCAGATTCACCTGGTCGCCAAAGGCCTCGGCCAGCTCGCGCTCCAGGTCCACCAACTGCTCGGGACCCTCGCACTCCACCACCAGCTCCCGCTCGTCCAGCAACTTGAGCCTTCCATGTTTGGCAAATATTTCATTGGCTTGGGCCACATCAACCGTCACCCAGCCCTTCATGCGGAGCAGCAACTCGGCTCCCTTGAGGGGCCTTTCGATGACCAGATCCACCTGTCTTTTCTGGGCCTCCCAACCGATACGGCAGGGCTCCACGAGCACCGGCGACACCGGATCCAACATGGCCGCGCAGGTGAGCCACACCCTGGCTCGCAACATGATTTCACCTCCGTATTGGGGTCTTTTCGCACCCTGATAATACGTCTCTCCCCAGGGACAGTCAACCTTGGCCGAAAGTAATTAATTCTTGAAATCAATAAACAAAAACAGGTATAAAGGTTTAACGGCGTTTCCCAATTTGGGGCCCATGAGGGACCCCGGCGAGGCTGTTGTCATGATGGTGAGCAAAGGTCGAAGCATCCTCTGGTTCAGCGCCCTGGTCTTGGCGGTGGGGCTGGCCTTGGTGGCCGCCTGGACCGGCCAGGCCCTGGCCGACAAACCGGTGGTGGTGAAGAAGCCGGTGAGTCAAAAGGAGCCCATCTACCGCATTGGCCCCAGCGACATCCTGGAGATCCACACCTGGCGCGAAACCATGCTGACCCGCCAGAATGTCCTGGTGCGCCCCGACGGCCGCATCTCCATGCCCCTGACCGACGACATCATGGCCGCCGGCCTCACGCTTATGCAGCTAAAATACCGGATTACCAAGGCCTTGAGCCATTACCTCGAGGCTCCCCAGGTGTATGTGATCCTCACCGACCCCCGCCACTTCGAGTTCAGCGTGCTGGGCAACATCACCAGGCAAGGCCAGTACCAGATGCTCAAGCCCACCGATGTGCTGCAGGCCCTGGCCATGGCCGGAGGCTTCAACGAATGGGCGGACAAGGACGACATCTTCATCCTGCGGGGGGTGGGCCCGCGTCAGAAACGTTTTCCCTTTGAATATTCAGAGGTAATCTCCGGAGAGAAGCGAGAACAAAACATAATTCTGGAGCCAGGTGACGTAATAATAGTGCCATGAGGCGCTCGGCGGCAATTTTGGGAGCCAGAGCTCGTCGAAATAAACCACTTTCGCAAGGGCCCATGCGCATCTTCCCCCAAATGGCCTGGTTCCTCGCGGCAATCGCCCTTGCCCTCGCCCTCCAGGGCCTGGCTCCAGCCCGCGTCTGCCGGGCCGCCGAGATCACTCCCACTTTAAAATTCACGTTCGGCTGGAGCGACAACGTGCGCCTCATCCAGGTGCCGCGCGCTGATTTTTTCGTAAAAGCCGGCCCCGGGATCAGCGCCTATTGGAAATGGCCGGGCCACCAGTTGCGCCTGTCGGGCGCCGTTCTCTATGCCCAATATTTCACGCTCAGCGACCTGGACGGTTTTGACAATGCCTCGCTGGGCCTGAACTACACCTATGACCCCTCGCCCCGCTGGCAGTTTTTCGTCCGCGACACCTTCACTTCCAACTTCGATGCGGCCCAGTTGAACGATGAAGGCGAGTTTGTCACCACCCGCAACAACACCGGCCGCCAGGACCGCAACAGTCTTATGGTGGGGGCCAGATACAAATACGGCCCCTCTGACTACTTCCTGGCGACCCTTACGGACAATTTCACCATCGGAGATAATGAAGGGCAAAACAACGCCCTTTACAACCGGCTCGACCTCACCTGGAACAGCCGGATCACCCAAGACTACGAGCTGACCCTGGGGGCCAGCGGGGTGCGCACCGATTATCAGACAACCCCGGACGAGGACCGGGGCCGCGGCTTTGTCCGGCTCACCCGCCTGGTGGGGCCTACCCAGCAGATATGGGGCGAAACGGCCTACACCATCAACCGCGCGGTCACTGAAACCGACGAGGTGGGCAGCGGCCGCAATTACCAGATAGCATCCATCAACCTGGGCTACTCCCACCAGGTGAGCCCCAAGTGGGACTACCTGATCAGCGCCGGCTGGTCCTACGTCCAGGGCGACCAGCAATCCAACAGCGCGGCCAACCAGGGCTTCCCCATCTTCAACCTGTCCACCACCTACCGGGGCCAACGCTGGTTCCTGCGGGCCTATGCCACCGCCGACCTGGGTCAGTTCGACTATCTGGGCGATAACAGCGGCCTTACGGTGAGCCACCGCGCGGGGCTCAGTTGGCAATACAAGTTCTCCCGCCGCCAAGACATCAACTTGAACCTCGAGTACGCGCGCAACGACTATCAGGAGAACGCCCTGCTGGACGATACCGACAATCAGGGCACGGTGGACTCCTATCGGTTCATTGCCACTTATAACTGGCAAATATACCGGCATTGGCGGATAACACTTGAGTATTATTACTTGAACCGCGACGCGGAAATCGACAATGACGATAGGCAAGAGAATAGGTTAATGTTAATATTGAACACGGATTACCCGTTTAGGTGGTGATGAGTTGGAATCTTCCGGAATCGACATAACTAGTTACCTGTTCGTGCTCAAGCGAAGATGGGCCATGATTACGCCCATTTTTTTGCTGGTGCTGGCCTGTGGCATTGCCTATTGTTTTTTCTGGCCACCGGTTTACGAGGCAAGCTGCCTGGTGGTGGTGCAGCCTCAAAAAGTTCCCGGCGAAATCATTCGTCCCACGGTCACCACCAAGTTCGTCCCACGGTCACCACCAAGATTGAAGAACGCCTCCAAATAATCACCCAGCAAGTTTTATCGCGCACCCGGCTCAGCGAAATCATTGAACGATTTAACCTGTATCCTAAAATGCGCCAAGCAATGACCCCCGATGAATTAGCTGAAAAGATGCGCGATGACATCACCATTAAAATTAGCCGCAAGAATTATTTCACCATCACTTACATTTATACCGACCCCGCAACCGTGGCCGCGGTTACCAACGCGCTGGCCGCTTTTTACGTGGACAGCAACCTGCGCTTGCGCGAGCAGGACGCGGTGGGCACGGCCCGCTTCCTGGAGCGCGAGCTAAAGCGGATACGCGGCCAGCTCGATGAGTGGACCAAGCGGATCGCCACTTTCAAGGAAGAGCACATTCAGGAGCTTCCCGAATCCCGCTCCCTGAACATCGACCTTATGCGCCAAGCCCGAAGCGATGCCTACCTCAACGGTCAAAACATTATGAAGCTCCGCACCCGCATCGCCTATTACGAGGGAATCATCCAGACCCGCATGCAATGGATCAAGGACAGAAAAGCCCAGGATAAGGCGATGCAGGCCCGCGGGCTCGGGGGAGGCGGCGGAACCTCGGAAGACGAATCCAGCGCCAAGGGCATCAGAAAACGCATCGAGCAATTGCGGGTCTTCTACACCGACGATCATCCGGACATCCAGCGCCTGCTGCGCCACCTGAAAAAGGCGGAGGTCATAGAGGCTGAAAAGGAAGCCAAGAAAAGGGCCAAGGCCAAGCTGGCCGGCCTGACCGCCGCCCAGGCCCAGCAGGCCCAGGCGGATGAGGAAATGAATGAGACCAAAAACCTGATTACCAAATATAAGAAACGGATCGCGGAGACCAACAAAGAGATCAGGCAAAATCAAATCGAAATGAACAACGCCACGGAGCAGGCTCAAATAATCCAAAAGCGCATTGACAACGCGCCCATCGTCCAAGAGCAGATCGAAAAAATGAGCCGCGGCTACCAGGAGTTGCAGACCGCTTACCAGAAGCTGCACACCAAGTGGCTCGAGGCGCGCATGTCGGCCAACATGGAGCGCACCCAGCGGGGCGAGCAGTTCGAGGTGGTGGACCCGGCCCAGGTGCCCGAGTCTCCCTTCCGCCCCAAGGTCCAGCGGGCCATACCCGTTTCCCTGGGCCTGGCCCTGGCCTTCTCGGTGGGCCTGGCCCTGGGGCTCAACTTCATCGACACTTCCTACACCTCGGTCAACCAGCTTGAGCGCCAGACCGGCCTGCCGGTGATGATCGTGGTGCCCGCATTGTCCACACCCGAAGAAATCTCCGCCAAGAGGCGGCAGTTCTCCATATTGCTGGCCATTTACGGAGTGATTTTCGTTTTCCTGATCGGCTTGACGGGAATATTGATGACCGGGCGCGGACCCGCATTGAAGAGGATGGTGTCGGGACTCTGGTCCTAATAATTTTATGTACGAAGAATTCTTCCATTTCCGCGAGAAGCCCTTCGCGCTGGAGCCCAGCGCGCGCTTCATCGTATTGAGCCGCGACCACCGCGAAGCTCTGGCCACCCTGGTCTACGCCATCGACGAGCAGGAGGGCTGGGCCATGCTCCTTGGGCAGCCCGGGGTGGGCAAGACCACCCTGTGCATCGCCCTGCTCAGGGAACTGGGCGAGCGCATCATCCCGGCGGTGATAACCAACCCCCGGGTGGAGCCTCTTGACTTCATGAACATGATGGCCCTGGAGCTGGGCCTGGCCGGCCCCTTCCGCAGCAAGGGCCAGTTCCTGGTGGCGCTCAACGACCTGATTAAGCAGTGCCGCCGCCAGGACAAGGCCATCCTGCTGGTCATCGACGAGGCCCACAGCCTCTTGCCGGAGATGGTGGAGGAGCTCAGGCTGCTGGGCAACTTGGACGACTCCACCCCCAGGGTGCTCAACATCTTCCTGGTGGGCCAGCCCGAGCTGTTAAAGCTGATCAAGGACAGCGGCGGGGCCTCCCTTTTACAGCGCCTCAGGCGCTACCACCTGCTCAAGCCCATGGGCCAGGACGAGACCGCCCGCTACATCAAGCACCGCCTGGAGGTGGCCGGCGGCGACCCCGACCTTTTCGCCGACGACGCCCTGACCGCCATCAGCCGCATCACCCGGGGCGTGCCCCGGCTGATCAACTCGGTGTGCGACGACTCCCTGCTCCTGGCCTACACCCAGGACCAGCGCAAAGTGGACCTGGCCCAGGTGGTCGCCGCGGCCAAGGAAGACCCCAGCCTGCGCTGGACCTTTGGCAGCGCCGACCTGCTGGCCGAGGAGCCCGAGCCGGAGCCGGAGCCGGAGGCCGAGCCGGAGGCCGAGCTGGAGCCCCAGGCCGAGGCCCCGGCCCAGGCGGCGGCCGCCGTGGCCGCTCCGGCCCAGGCCGCGGCCGCCCCGGCGGGGGTTGCCCAGCCGGCCGTGCCGGTTCAGGCCCTCTCGTCCAAGGCCCAGCACAAGGCCCAGCACAAGGCCCAGATCAAGGCCCAAAAGGCGGCCATGCGCCAGGCGGCCAAGGAGCGCAAGCTGGCCGCCAAAGAGGCCAAGCTGGCTGAAAAGGCCGGACGGGCCCAGGCCAAGCTGGAGGCCAAGGCCCAATCCGAGGCCGAAAAACAGGCCCAGGCCCAGGCCGTGGTCCAAGCCGAGGCCCAGGCCGTGGCTCAGGCCCAGGCCATAGCCCCTGGAACCCGCATCCAGGTCAAGCGTGGGGTTTTTTCCCGCCTGGCGGCCAGCATGTCCAAGGACGCCCCCGGCAGCCTGTGGAAACGCCTGGCCTTCTTGGCGGTGATCTTCCTGCTGATCTGGGGAGGCTACCTGGGTTACCAAAAATGGGGCCATGACCTGGCGGTGAAGTTCGGCCTGGCCAAGCCCCAAATCATCATGCCCGGAGACATCACTTCGCCCCTGGGGGGCGACAACCAGCCCAAACAGGAAGGTCCCCCTGATTGGGGCCCCCTGCTGCGCCCGGGTGAATCCCTGAAGCCCGGCGCCGCCAGCTCCATAGGGAGCAACCATGGTTAAATTAAGCGACGTTCTGGATAAAAAAGGCCGCAATCTCAAAGAGGCCGACCTGGGAGAACAGGGCCGCCGCGAACCGGCGGTGGATCCCCCGCCCGCGCCCAAGCCGGGGGACAAGGCAGCCCCGGCGGCTGCCAAGCCCCCTGCTGCCCAGGCCCCGGCTCAGCCCGCGAGATCCACCCCCCCGTCAAGCCCGCAGCCCTCGGACGACGCGCACGTGATGCCGCCCGAGGAAACGCCGCTGGACGCCGAGGAAATGGCCCGTCTGGTCAGCTACTACACCCCCAACAGCCCCGAGGCCAAGCGCATCGACATGCTGCGCTCCCAGCTGCTCTACCCCTTTCACGGCGAGCCGCCGCGCACCATCATGATCACCAGCGCGGCCCCGGGAGAGGGACGCAGCCTGCTCACCGCCAACCTGGCCATTTCCTTTGCCCGTGGCCTGCAGCAATACGTGATGGTCATAGACTGCCACCTCAGCGATCCGGTGCAGCACCGCCTGCTGGGAGTGCCCCGCGTGCCGGGCCTCACCGACTTCCTGCTCTACGACACCAGCCTGCCCGACATCATGCACTGGTCCAAGGTGGACAAGCTATCGGTCATTCCGGCGGGGAGCCCCTCCAACCGCTCGTCCGAGATTCTGGCCACGGACAAGATGCTCGGCATGATCAGGGAGCTGCGTTCCCGCTACAAGGACCGTTACATCCTGCTGGACACGCCGCCGGTGCAGGCCTTCGACGACCCCGCCGTGTTGGCCCGCATGGTGGAAGGCATCGTGGTGTTGGTGCTGGGCGGAGTCACCGACCGGGAGTTGGTGCTCAGGAGCATCCACTCCCTGCCCGAGGAAAAGATCGTGGGCCTGGTGCTCAATGACATGAACTCAGCGGTGATGGATGCGCCCGCCCTAGGCACCATGCAGGGCGAAGGCAACTGAAATGCTGATCCTGTCCGGCCGGCCCAGCCCCTACATAATCGCCTTTCTCCTAGGCGAATCTCTGCTCATGGTGGTTGGCGCGGGCCTGGCGGTGTATTTTCGCCTGGGAACCGCTTCTGAGATCCTGACTTTCCGCTACTCCTGGTACCGTCTGCTCCTGGTGCCGGTGGTCTTGCAGGTTGCCTTTTACTACTCGGACCTGCACAACTTCCGCATCAGCCGCCCCTTCATCTGGACCGTCGCCCGGGTCACCCAGGCCATGGCCGTGGGCACCCTGGGCCTGGCGGTCATCTACTACTTCCTGCCCCGCCTGCTACTGGGCCGCGGCATTCTCTTTCTCAGCTTTTTCATCACCACCCTGCTGGTGCTGATCTGGCGGGGCCTGTACTCCTGGGCCCTGCGCCAGCGCTTTTTGGCCTCGCGGGTGCTCATCGTGGGCAGCGGCTCCCTGGCCGACTCCATCATCGAAGAGCTCCTGAGCCGCTCGGACAACCTGTACAACGTGGTGGGCCTCATGGACCTGTCGGGCAGCGGCCGCCGGGCCGGCGACGACCCCACCCAGGATGTCGACCTGATGCCCCAGTGGGCCTCCCTGCTCAGGGCCGAGCTCCGGCGGGAATCCTCGGAGCTGGTGGGCCTGATCGGCTATTTGGAGGTGGACCTGGTGGTGGTGGCCATGGACGAGAAGCGCGGCCGCATGCCCATGGACGAGCTGCTGGAGTGCCGCCTGCTGGGGGTGCCCATCATCACTGGCGAGGACTTTTACGAAAACATCGCCGGCCGCATCCTGGCCGAGCGCATCCGGCCCGGCTGGATGGTGTTTTCCCCGGGCTTCACCACCAGCCGCATGCGGCGCTTCACCAAGCGCTCCATGGACCTGGCCCTGTCCGGGGTGGGCCTGGTGCTCACCGCCCCTTTCACCGCCCTGGTGGCCCTGGCCATCAAGCTGGAGAGCAAGGGGCCGGTGATCTACAGCCAGCAGCGGGTGGGCCAGAACGGGCAGCTGTTTCATGCCCACAAGTTCCGCTCCATGGTAACCGACGCCGAGCAGCAGACCGGCCCGGTGTGGGCCGAGGAAAATGATCCGAGGGTTACCAAGGTGGGCCGCTTCATCCGCAAGGTCCGCCTGGACGAGATCCCCCAGATGTACAACGTGATCAAGGGGGAAATGAGTTTCGTGGGGCCCCGCCCGGAGCGACCCCATTTCGTGGAGCAGCTCACCGCCGAGCTGCCCTTTTACAACGAGCGCCACAAGGTCAAGCCGGGCATCACCGGCTGGGCCCAGGTCTGCTATCCATACGGCTCCACGGTGGCCGCCGCTCTGGAAAAGCTCAATTACGACCTGTACTACATCAAGCACACCAGTTTGAGCCTGGACCTGCTGATCATCCTGCAGACCATCAAGATAATCCTGTTCGGGGGAGGTGGGCGATGAGCGGCCAAGAGAACATGGACCGCCGGGGCGGCTCGCCGGGCCTGGCCGGTCTGCTGGCCTGGGCGGTGGTGCTGGGCCTGCTGGCCTGGATATACACCCCCCACGTTTGGGGCATGGTGAACAACTGGTGGGTGGACCCCAACTATTCCCACGGCTTCCTGGTGCCCCTTATCTCCGCCTATCTCATCTGGCGCCAGCGCAAGCAACTGGCCGAGGTGGCGGCCGGGCCCAACTACTTCGGCCTGGCGGTGGTGGCCGCCGGCCTTCTGGTGCTGGTGGTGGGCCAGCTGGCCCATGAGTTCTATTTGCGCCGGGTCAGCCTTATCCCGGTGATGTGGGGCCTGGTGTTTTTGGCCTGGGGCTGGCCCGTGGCCCGGCGCACCATCTTCGCCTTCGCCTACCTCATCCTCATGGTGCCCCTGCCCTATCTGATCTACGACGCGGTGGCCTTCCCCTTGCGCCTGTTCGCCGCCGAGGTGGCCGCCTGGGGCATCCGCCTGTTCGGCATCCCGGTCTACCTGGAGGGCAACGTCATCCATCTGCCCAACCTGGTGATGAACGTGGTGGATGCCTGTTCGGGCATCCGCAGCCTTATCTCCCTGTTGGCGGTGGGAGTCATCCTGGCCTACCTCATCCTGCCCAAGCGGTGGGTGAAGGTGCTGGTGGTGCTTTTGGTGGTGCCGGTGGCGGTGTTCACCAACGCCCTCAGGGTCACCGCCGCGGGGGTGTTGGCCTTTTACTGGGGCCCCGAGACTCTGGAAGGGGTTATGCACGACTTCGTGGGCTGGCTGGTGTTCATGGCCGGCTTCGTGTTCCTGCTGTTCATCACCCTGGGCCTCAAAAAGCTCTTTCCCGAAGGGAGGCGTCAGTCATGATCTCCCGCAGAACCAAAGGGCTTTTCATAGCCGCCGTCTTGCTGGTGTTGGCCGCCCTGTTCATCTCCGTGGGCCAGGAAGTCGTCCCCCAGAAGCTGCAAAAGCCCCTGGGACAGATCCCGCTGACCCTGGGCTCGTGGCGGGGCATCGGCGCGGACCAAAAGCTGGACCAGGGAACCCTGGCCCTGCTCAAGCCCACCGACTACCTGCTGCGCAACTACGCCGATCCCGGCGGAAACCTGTGCGCGGTGTTCGTGGCCTTCTTCGCCCTGCAGCAAGAAGGCCAGATCATCCACTCTCCCCGTCACTGCCTGCCGGGCAACGGCTGGCAGATTTCCCAGCGGGACGAGGTAAAGGTCAGCGGCCCGGGCGGCTCCTGGACGGTCAACCACCTCATCCTGGCGCGCAATCTGGACAAGCTCAGCGTTCTGTACTGGTACCAGGGACGCGGCCGCGTGGAAGCGGACGAGTACGAAGACCGAATCCGCCTGGTGCTGGACGGCATCGTGCGAAACCGCAACGACGGCGCCCTGGTGCGCCTGACCATGGGAACCCCCCGGGGTGTGCCCTACGCCTTGCGCCTGCAAAAGCAATTAGCTGCCCGGCTGATACCAGCCCTGCAAAAAATATTGCCGTCCTCTTGAGCAATAGCCGCAACCAAGCAGAGTTTTTGGATTGAGCTTTTTCCTCACCATTTTTTATCTCACCGTACTCTACATACGGCCGCAGGATTATTGGGAAGTCATGGTGGGCGTGCCCATCGTCAACTATCTGGCCGGCGGCGCTATTGTTTTCGTGTTTTTGGAAGGCAGCTTCTCTAAGGAAAAGTTGGGCAAATCCCCCATCCCCAAGCTGGTTCTCCTGTTTTGGATCTGGCTGGTGGTGACCATTGTCATTGGAAAGTTATACATCGGGGGGGCTCCCTGGGTCATAACCCATTTCGGCCGGGTGGCGGTTCTTTACTATCTAATCGTGCTGACCGTCGACAGCCTTCCCAGGCTGAAACTGTTCATATGGATTCTTTTGTTGCTGACCAGCTTCTTGGCCGTGGACGCCATCGTCCAGTTCTACACCGGCTTCAGCCTGCTGGGAGCCCAGGCTCTGGACCGCTCGGTGGCCGGCGGCGAGTCCATCGTCAAGCAGGCCAGGGGCATCGGCATATTCTCCGACCCCAACGACCTGGCCCTGTATATCGCGCCCATGCTGGCCTTCCTGATGCCCTCGTTTCACAAAAGGGCCATATCCAAGACCATCATGACCGGCGTAATCCTTCTGATCCCCCTTATCACCGGCATCATCTACACCCGCTCCCGCGGCGGCATCCTGGCCATGGCCTTTGTGGCCTGGGTGTACATGCGCCACCGGGTGGGCCTCACCTTCTCGGTGGTGGGCCTGGTCATGCTCTTCGGCCTGCTGATGGCCATCCCCCGCTTCGGCAGCACGGATGTCTCCCATGGCACGGCCCAATCGCGTTTCGACCACTGGGCCTACGGCCTGGGTCAATTCCGGACCCATCCGGTCTTCGGGATGGGGTACAAAGGCTTCACCTCCCAAGGCTATCATCACACGGCCCACAACTCCTTTGTGCTGGTGTTGGCCGAAACCGGGGCTATCGGCACGATTCTGTGGATATCCCTGATCTACGCCGCGGGGCGGCATATCTTTGCCATGGAAAGGATAACCAGGGGCCCTCCCTGGGTTCCCCCTCTGTCCAAGGCCCTCGAAGCGGCCATGGGCAGTTGGATGGTGGCTGCCTTTTTTCTCAGTCAGGCTTACGGCTTCATGCTGTTCATTTTGCTGGGGCTGATCACGGCCAACGTGAACATCCTGGGCCAGCAAAACCTGGAGATAGGTTTCCACTGGTCCTTCAGGCAGACCCGCAACGCGACCCTGGTGACGCTCGGCGTAATCCTGCTGATCCACTTTATGGTTCGTTTCCTGACCGTTCTCAGCTGATGGTTGGTTTTGCAGACTAAAGCATTGGAAATATGGCTGCCCGCCTACCTCAAGCAAAGGCGCAATCCCCGCCCCGACGACCGGGAGCCGGTGCAGGTGTGCCTGGCCATCACCGACCACTGGGAGCCCTATTGGGCCAAAGCCGACGACGCCCTGGCCATGGCCCGCCTGGAGGCCTGGGAACAAGGCTGGCCCCGGGTGACCGAGGGCCTGGCCGACTGCCGGGGGCGGTCTCCTCAGCACGATTTCTACTACCCCCTGGAGGACTACCGGCCCGAGATGCTCGATCGCCTGGCCGCCCTGTGCGCCCGGGGCCTGGGTTCGGTTGAGGTGCATCTGCACCACCACGGCGAGAGCAGCCGGGAGCTGGAGGACCTGCTGGCGGGCTACGCCCGGAAGCTGCACCACGAGCACGGCCTGCTGGAGCGCGACCCGGAGACCGGCCAGGTCACCTACGGCTTCATCCACGGCAACTGGGCCCTGGACAACTCCCTGCCCGACGGCTCCTGGTGCGGCCGCGACGACGAGATCAGCATCCTGGCCCGCACCGGCTGCTATGCTGACTTCACCCTGCCCTCGGCCCCCAGCCCGGCCCAGACCCGCATCATCAACTCCATCTACTACGCCACCGACGACCCCCACCGCCCCAAGAGCCACGACAGCGGCGACCCAGCCGCGGTGGGCCGCCCGCCCCGGGGAGACCTGCTCATGGTGCAGGGGGTGCTGGCCCTGGATTGGGGAAGGCGCAAATACGGCCTGCTGCCCCATTTGGAGGTGAGCGATCTGAGCTGGCACAATCCCCCGTCCCTGCGCCGCATGCCCCTTTGGCTGGACTACGCCCCGGTGGTGCGCGGAGCGGAAAAGGTGCGCTTCATCAAGCTGACCTGTCACGGCGCGCCCGAAAAAAATCAAGCCGTTTTGCTGGGAGCCCCGATGAGGGCATTTTTACAAGGTCTGGTCTCCCGATATAATGATGGACAGCGATACTGCTTAAAGTTTATGACCAGCCGGGAAATGGCCCAAGCCATCCACCGCCTGGAAAGAGGAGAGTTCCCGGCTTGCTGAAACGCTGGATCATACTGACGGCTGTTTTGCTGATGGCCGCCACCAACGCTGGAGCCCAGCAGCAGCCCGCTGCCCAGCCGGCGGCGGCGGCGCCCGCCGCCCCGGCCGCGGCCAAGCCGGCTCCTCCCTCTGCCCCCACTGTCAGCCAGACCCATCCCCGCCTTTTGCTGACCCCCAACGACCTGCCCCGGCTGCGGCGCATGGCCACGGCCCGGGCCCTGCGCTGGCGGCGGCTGCTGGCCTGGGCTCTGGGCCAGGCGCGGCAAGGCGCCGTGCCCCACGACGGTCCCGGCCTGGCCCTGGCCGCGTTGGTCAGCAGCAAGGACGAGCCGGACCTGGCCAAGAAGCTGGGCGCCCTGGCCGTGGCCTGCGCCCTCAAGGGGGCCCGCTTCGGCATGGTGCAGACCTACAACCGGGGAGTGCTGCTCAGCAAGAACGCCAGCCGCGACCCTCTCACCTTGCTGGGCAAGGGATACAAGATTCTGCGCCCCAACTACGAGGGGGAACAGTTCCTGCCCGTGGGCCGCTACACGGCCAGCGAGATCACGGTGAACAAAGAGGGGGAGCCCGCCCTGGGCAAGGCCAACACCGGCGACACCTACCTGCTGCTGCAGGACGAAGTTTTGCCCGCCGCGGCCCTGGTGCGTCAGGTGGCCCTTACCCTGGACTGGGCCTGGGACTTCTTCACCCCGGACCAGCGCCGGGGCGTGGCCCGCTGGCTCATTTCCCAGGCCCAGTTTTTCCAGACCCGGGGCCAGGGGTGCTTTGACACCGAATCGGCCACGGTGCTGGGCATGTCGGCCCTGGCCGCCCTGGCCAGCCACGGCCTGGAGCCGGCGGCCGGCCTCATGCTCACCCAGGTTTGGCAGAAGCGCTATTTGGGCCAGATCCGTCCCTGCCTGGCCAACCTGGGCTCGGGCGGGGGATGGTTCGAGGGCAACACCCCCGGCGCCCGGGCCGGCCTGGAGCTGGTGCTGTTCGCTTTGGCCATGCGCAGCGCCACCGGCGAGCGCGGCCCCGGCCTGGTGCCCTGGTTCAGCGACCGCCTGTCTTATCTGCTCTTCCGCCTGCTGCCCGGCCTGCGCGAGGCCCCCACCGGCAATTACCGCCAGGTGGCCCCGGGGGGCGACGAGGTGCTGGTGCCCCTGGACGCGGCGGAGCTGACCCGCATGCAGATGATGGGTCTTTTGTCCCTGAGGCCGGATGACCGCTCGGCCGGAGCGGTGCGCGCCCTGCTGCTGGACGGCCGCACGCCCACCATGCTGGCCCAGCACCGCATTTTCTGGGACTTCCTGTGGCTGGACCCCACCGCGCCCACCGAAGCCCTGGCCACGGTGGCCCTGAGCCATCTGGCCCCGGCCACCGGACAGGCGGTGCTGCGCTCGGACTGGTCGGAGCGCTCCACCTGGCTGGGCTTTGACTGCGGGCCCCACTTCGCCATGCACCAGCATCTGTCCGCGGCCAGCCTGGTGATCTTCCGCCAGGGCATGCTCGCCTTGCAGGAGGGCGGCTACGACGGGTCCTACACCAGCCACGCCATGAACTACGGCATTCGCTCGGTGGCCCACAACACCCTGCTGGTTTACGATCCCAAGGAGTACTCCTGGTACGACATGCGCGCGGGCAAAAAGCCCAAGGGCACCTACAGCAAGGACGGGGGGCAGCGTTCCTGGGCCCTGTTCAACGACAAGGGCAAACCGGTCAAGAGCGCGCCCTGGACCGCCAGCGGCTACAACACCGGCGCCGCGCCCTGGAGCAAGCTGGGCGACATCTACCAGGTGGCCGAGATCGAGGCCCTGGAGGACGAGCCCCGCTATGCCTATGCGCGGGGGCGGGCCACCAAGGCCTATGACGGCTCCACCCACAAGGTGAAACGCTTCGTGCGCCACCTGTTCTTGCTGCGGGCCAACGGCCCGGACGACGCCGAGGCGGTGGAAGCGGTGGTGGTGGCCGACGATGTGGAGCTGGCCCGCAAGGGGCTCAGCGTGCATTTCGTGTTGCACTTCGCCAAGGAGCCCAAGCCGGACAACGCCCTGAAGCAGCTGGCTCCGGGCCGCTGGCGCGGACCGGCCACGCCCTTGACGGTGCAGGCCGCCAAGAGCCGCCTGGAGGTGGTGCCGGTGTGGCCCGACGGAACCAGGCTGGACATCACCGGCGGAGCTGGTTCGGCCGGTTCCTGGGTGGGCAGCCGCAACTACCCGCCCCGGCCGCCCACCAAAAATCCCGCCCCCTGGCGGGCGGAATACGTCATGGCCGACGCGGCCATGACCAGTCAACCCATGCTGAACGTACTGCTGCCTTCGGACAACCAGAACGGCCAGATCCCCTTGATAAAGCCGGTGGAGACCGGCGGCAGCGACACCGTGGGCCTGGTGATCAAGGATCCCACCTGGCCGAGAGTGGTGGTGCTTCGCCTGGGCGAGCCCGGAGCGGAGCCGCCCATCAGCTACCGCTACCCGCCCGGGCTGAGCCGCCACCTGGTGGCCGGCCTGCGCCCCGGCGTCAGCTACAGCGTGAAGGTGGATTCACTCAAAGTGACCATAAGCCCCGGCGAGGGGCTCAAGAGTTCGGATGCGGGCCTGCTGGCCTTTCGGGTTGCCCCAGCCCTCACTCGCACCGATGGCGACAAAACCGCGGCCCAGGAGCCGCCCCGGGTCACCCCGGCCCTCCGCTGAAAAGGCACCCCTATTCAGTGGAGGGATGAAATGTGCTAATTTTATACTGATGTGCTAAACACCGGGCATATCGGTCCGCAGCGCGGCCTTGGCGGCGACCGGGAAACCGACTCGAAAGCGGCTTCCCGCGGCGGCGCCCGCGAAGGTGGCGCAAACACACGGTTGGAGAAAAGCATGGAACCCATGGCAAAGGCATTGGGCAGAATGGGGTTGGTCGCGCTGGTCGTGGCGGCCCTGTGTTTGGGGGGCGCTTCGGCTTGGGCCCAAACCAAGGATGAGTTCCTCAAGAAGGGGCAGGAATACTACGACCAGGGCAAATTCCGCGAGGCGGCCCTGGAGTTCCGCAATGCAGTGCAAAAAGACCCGCAGTTCGCCGACGCCCACTACAAGCTGGCCTTGACCTATCTCAAGCTGGGCGACCTGGGCCAGGCTTACCGCATGCTGTTCAACGTGGTGACCCTGGACCCGGGCAATTTGGACGCCCAGGTGCGTCTGGGCCAGATCGCCCTGTTGGCCGGCCGGGTGAACGAGGCCATGGAGCGCGCCGAGATCGCGCTCAAGGAAAAGCCGGAGGACGTCGACGCCCTGGTGCTCAAGGGACAGGCCTTCAGCCAGTTGCAGGAGACCGCCAAGGCGGTGGTCACCCTGGAGACAGCGCTCAAGATGGCCCCCAAGCGGGCCGACATCCGGGTGCTATTGGGACAGCTCCACGTGGAGGAGGGCCGTCCCGACCTGGCTGAAAACGAGTTCCGCGAGGCCATCAAGCTGGCACCCAAGCTGCTCACTCCCCGTTTGCTGCTGGTGCGCCTGTTCCTAAACCAGAAGCAGGACGAAAAGGCGCTGACCGCGCTCAGGGAGACGGTCAAGGCCCATCCCCAGGAGGCCCGTCTCCAGCTAATGCTGGTGGAGCTGCTGATGCGCATGCAGCAGCCCGGCGAGGCCGAGCAGGCCCTGCAGAAGCTGGTGGCCACCAACCCCGGCCAGGAACGCCCCCGCCTGGCCCTGGCCCGCCTCTACGCGGTCAACGGACAGTTCGCCAAGGCCGAGCAGGTCTACCTGGCCACGGTGCGCCAGTTCCCCAACTCCATGTGGCCCTCGCTGATGACCGCCCGCTTCTTCGCCTCCCGGGGCGAGATCAGGAAGGCCCTGGCCTACCTCAACCAGGCGGCCAAGGTGGCCCCGGACTCGCCGGTGCCCCTGAACGCCTTGGCCGAGCTGGACCTGGAGCGCGGCCTGTTGAATGACTCGGAAAAGCGCATCACGACCATCTTGAAGAAGTTCCCGGACAACGCCGCGGCCGAGATTCTGCAAGGCCGCCTGCTCATGGCCCGGGGCGATATAGACAAGGCCGTGGCCACCCTCACCTCGGTCATCCGCCAGCGGCCCAACGATCCCGAGGCCCTTTACCGCCGGGCCCAGGCCTTCGCGGCCCAGCGCAAGCCCCAGTTGGCCAGGGCCGACCTGGTCAAGGCGGTGCAGGCCGACTCGGCCGACACCCGGGCCCGCTTCCTTCTGGCGGCGATCTACGCCCGCTCCGGCGAGCTGTTGCAGGCCATCAACGAGATGAACCAGATCCTGGCCCTGGAGCCAAAGAACCTGGCCGCCCTGGAGATGCGCGGCCGCCTCTATCTGGCCCAAGGCACCTACAACAAGGCTCGGTCCGACTTCCAGACCCTTATCAAGCGCGCCCCGAACTCGGCGGCGGGTTACTATCGCATGGGCATGCTCACCCAGGCCCAGAACCAGACCCCCCAGGCCAAGCACTTCTACGAGGAGGCCCTCAAGCGCAACCCGGGCAACATCGACGCCCTGATGCGCATCGCCTTCATCGACATGTCGGCCCAGAAGCCGAAGGAGGCCATCAAGCGGGTCCAGGCCCAGATGCCCAAGGTGGAGCGCAAGGACCTCATCTACAACCTGCTGGGCGACCTGTACATGATCCAGGCCCGGCCGGACAAGGCGGTGCCCGAGTTCAAAAAGGCCCTGGAGCTCAACCCCCGCCTGATCACCGCCCTGATGGGCCTGGCCGCCACCGCGCGCAGCGGCAACAAGCTCAAGGAGTCGGAGAACTATCTGCGGCAGGCCCTCAAGCTCAACCCCAACAACCCCACCGCCCTGGTGGCCCTGGGCGACGTGCATGAGCTCATGGGCAACACCGACATGGCCATCGAGGACTACCGCAAGGCCCTTAGCCTGAACCGCGACTTCGTGCCGGCCCTGAACAACCTGTCGTATCTGCTGTCCCAAAAGGGCGGCGACAAAAACCTCAACGAGGCCTTGCCCCTTATCCAGCGGGCCAAGCGTCTGGCCCCCGGCGACCCCCGGGTGCTGGACACCCTGGGGTGGGTGCTCAGCCAGCGCGGCGCCCACACCAGCGCCCTGGCCGAGCTGGGCGAGGCCCGCAAGCTCAACCCCAACAACCCCACGGTCTATTACCACCTGGGGGCCACCTACATGGCCATGAACAAGCTGGAGCAGGCCAAGACCAATTTGCAAAAGGCCATCTCCCTGGGCGAGTTCAGGGAAAAGGCGGAGGCCTTGCGTCTGCTCAAAACCATAAAGGGATGATCCCGGAACGGCCCGCCGGAATTCCCCCAGCCAACCGCCGTCACCTGGCCTTGGGCCTCCGGCGCACCAGGTGACGGCCCCGGCCCCAGCCCCTGTGGGGCCGCTGGCGGTGTTTGGCCGCGGCATCCTTTTGCTGCCCCCCTGGTGAAGCAGCCGCCGGCATCCGCGGAAGGGGCCACGCCAGCGACCGTGGCCCGAAGTTCATAAGCCAACCCACGAGAGAGCCCATGGCCTACCCAGCCCCGCCCTCAACCCCATACAGCCGCTTGTGGCGCAGGTTGTTGGAGCCGGGATTCGAAAAACTACGCGGTAAACGCATCGGGGAAGTCACCGCCCTGCTGGAGCAGTCCCAGAGCTGGGACCTGGCGCGGCTGCAAGACTGGCAGTGGAGCCAGTTGGGCAAGCTCCTGGCCTGGGCCAAGGACAAGGTGCCTTATTACCAGGACTGGTTTTCCCAAAACCGCCTGGAGGCGCGGGAGGTGGTCGAGCAGCGGGATCTGAGCCTGCTGCCCCTGGTGGACCGCGATCTGGTCAGCGCCCGGCCAGAGCTTTTCCGGGCCGCCCCCCTGCCGGCGGGCAGCATCCAGAAAAACACCGGCGGCACCACCGGCGCGCCCATGCGCCTGAAGCTGGACCCTTATTCCAACGACTGGCGCACCGCGGTCACCCGGCGGGGTTACGGCTGGGCCGGGGCCCACAACGGCAACCGGATGCTCATGGTCTGGAGCACCGACCTGATCCCCCCCAGCCCCCAGGCCCTGCGCAAGCGCCGTTTGCACCACCTGCTGCTGCGCCTGCACAATGTCAGCTACATGAACATACTCTCGCCGGCCGACGCGGACCTGGTGATGCGCTCCGTGGACCGGTTCAAGCCCCTGGCCATCGTCACCTACCCCTCGGCCGCCGAGGTGTTCTGCCAGCGGGCCCTGGACACCGGCTGGCGCCCCCGCCACAAGCCCTTCGGCGTGATCACCGGGGCCGAGACCCTGTTCCCCCACCAGCGGGAGATGCTCAGCCAGGTCATGCAGTGCCAGGTCTTCCAGACCTACGGCAGCCGGGAGTTCATGCTCACCGGTTGCGAGTGCCAGGCCCACGACGGCATGCATGTTTCCGAGGAAAACCTGATGCTGGAGATACTGGACGGCGAGCGCCCCCAGGGCCCCGGCCAACTGGGCGAGGTGGTCATCACCGACCTGCACAACTTCGCCCAGCCCTTTATCCGCTACCGCATCGGGGACATGGCCTCCTGGCATTCCTGGGAGGTCTGCTCCTGCGGCCGGGCCCACCGCCGCCTGGGCCAGGTGGAGGGCAAGGTGGTGGACATGATCCAGGCCCCGGACGGCAGCAAGCTGACCGGGCATTTCTTCCCCCACCTGCTCAAGGACTTCGACGCGGTGGAGCGTTATCAGGTGGTGCAGCAAAATCTGGAAAGCGTGACCATCCGCTTGAAGCTGCGCAGCCGGCTGGAGGATGGGGAGCGCGACTATATACTGAACAAGTTCCGGGAATTTTTGCCCGGCGTGGAGCCAACCATCCAAGAGGTCGACGAAGTGGAGATCGCCCCCACCGGCAAGATCCGCACGGTCATCGGATTGGGCTCCTCCTCTCAACCCAAGCAAGCGGGCGCTGACCAATGACCTCTTCCGACCAAGCCGAACGAGCGACCTATATGACCCATATGCTCTCCCGGGCCACCGAGGCGGCCATGATGGCCGGCCGGGAGCTGCGCCAGCGGGCGGGCCAACAGAACCGGGAAAGCGCCCAGGCCAAGGCCTCCAACCTGGACCTGGTCACCGAGGGCGACCGGGCCGCGGAACGGCGCATCCTCAACTGCCTGCAAAGCAGCTTCCCGGATCACACCTTCCTCACCGAGGAGTCGGGCCAGTTGGGCGAGCCCAGGCCCGGCCTGATCCGCTGGATCATCGACCCCCTGGACGGCACCCTGAACTACGTGCAGAACATCAACTACTATGCGGTGAGCATCGCCGCCGAGCTGGACGGCGAGCTTCTCTGCGGGGTCATCTACCAGCCCCAGACCGACGATCTCTACACCGGCCTGCGGGGCGACGGCGCCTTTTTCGGGCCCATCCCCCTGCGCACCAACCAGACCGGCGACCTGCAAGGGGGCTATCTGGCCCTGGGCCTGCCCGGGGTGCCCCAAAAATGGGCCCGCCAGCTCTCGGCCGGCATCTCCGCCCTGCTCCACGCGGGCGCCACCTTCATGCGCCTGGGCTCCGCCGCCCTGAACCTGGCCAAGGTGGCCAAAGGGGATTTGGACGGATACTGGGATATGGATATACAATATTGGGATGTGGCCGCGGGCATCCTGATGGTGCGCGAGGCCGGCGGGGTGGTCACCGACGTGGACGGCAACCCCTTTACCGAGAACTCGCGCAGCATCGTGGCCGGCGGGGCCAAGATGCACCCGGAGCTGCTGAGCACCCTGCAACAGGCCATTGCATCATGCGGCTGTTGAGGCCGGGGGCCGTCCCCGCCTCTTTTAAAACTATTTCAGGCGATAGGTAACACATGCAAATCGAGCAATTGCTGGACAATATCATCGCTAGCGAAAAGCAGGCCCAAGAGGAGCTGTGGCTCATCCCTAGCGAAACCCTGCCCTCGGTCTTCAGCCGCCTGGCTCTCAGCATCTCCGGGGTCAACCGCTATCTGTTCAAATACGAGTACCAAGGCGAGCGCTTCTGCCCGGGCACCGAGGCCTATCAGTTGTGCAACGACTTCTGCCTGGAGGTGCTCAAGGAAATTTACAAGACCAAATACGTGAGCCTGCGGCCCATCTCGGGCATGAACGCCATGACCATGATCCTGGCCTGCCACAGCCAGCCCGGCGAACTGGTCTATTGCATAGACGCCAAGACCGGGGGCCACACCCACACCGAGCGGATCTTGAACAGCATCGGCCGCAGGATGGCGCCCATTCCCTTCCACGAGGACGGCATGGGCTGGTTCGCGCCGGACTACGAAGAGCTGGCCCGCCTGGTGGAAAAAGAGCCGCCGGCCCTGATCTATCTGGACCCCATGTCCTACATGTACCAGTTCGACCTGGACGCCCTAAAGTCCCTGGCCCCGGCCGAGACCAAGCTGCACTACGACATCTCCCACGTCATGGCCTTCGTGGCCGCGGGCATCTATCCCAATGCCATGGAGCATGGCTTCGACTCCATCGGCGGCAGCACCCACAAGACCCTGCCCGGGGTGCAAAAGGCCTGGTTCGGCACGGACGACGAGGAGGCCTTTACCTTCTTCGAGAAAAAGTCCTCCCAAATGGTCAGCGCCCTGCACACCAGCAGCATCGTGGCCCTGGCCCTGGCCCTGGCCGAGGTGCGCTACTTCCTGCCGGAATATGGCCGCAAGATTCTGGAGAACGCCCTGCTCTTCGCCCGCCTGCTCCAGGAGCGCGGCTTCCAGATCATGGGCCGCGAGGGCCGGCCCACCGACTGCCACGTGCTGTTCGTGAGCCTGGAGAACCAGCTCGATCCCATCGAGGCCACCCACCGCATGGCCCAGTGCAACGTGATCACCCACCCCATGACCCTGCCCGCGCCCAACCCGGCGGACGGCATCCGCCTGGGCCTGCAAGAGCTGACCCTGCTGGGCCTGGAGGAATCCGACTTCATAGACCTGGCCGACATCTTCGCCAAGGTGATCCTGCAAAACGAGCCGCCGGCCAATTACAAGGACCGCGTGCGCCAGATCCGTGCGGCCCACCTGTGGCCCACCAGCGCCTACGTGGACGACGAGCGCCTGGGCCAGTTCATCAAGGCCCTGGCCCCGGGCTGGGAGCCCAAGTAGCCCCCGGGCGGCGGCCGGGACATGACATCTTTCAAGGAGGATCAGGCCTTATGCCCCTGCGATTCAAATCGACTTTCACTAAGTTGCTTTGCTGGGGCTGTCTGCTGGGGCTGGTTTTCCTGTCACCCACCACCGCCCTGGCTGGCGGGGCTCCGGCCGACCCCAAGGCCCCGGCCTATCTGGGCTTCTTTCCCCCGCCCCTGGCCAAGGGTGAACTGCCCGTCACCCTGGTACCCCACCCCCTGGCCATCTCCAAGATAATCCCGGTCAGCTTCGGGGTGCCCTTTCCGCCGGGCTACGTCTCCGACCCCAAGAACATCGCGCTATTCGACGACACCGGCAAGGAGATGCCCATTCGGGTAACGGTGCTGGCCCGCTGGCAACCGCCGGTGCCCGGGGCGCCCAGCCTGCGCGCGGTGCTGGTGCAATACCTGGACCTCATGGCCACCCGCTTGCCCCGCACCTACAAGCTGCGCTGGGGCACCCCCCGCCAGCAAACCGAGACCAAGAAATGGCCGGCCGACCAGAGCTGGTTCTGGGTGACCGACAAATCCTACCCCCGCTTCAAGGCCAAAGACCCTCCGGTGTGGGCCACGCTGCCCGCCAGTTGGCTGTGCCAGTCCCTGGTCAAGGGCAGGCTGGCGCCCGCGGGCAAGTATGCTGATTTCGAATGGCTGGAGGTGGGACGCCAGGGCTTTTACAAGCAGGCCATCAACCGCCTGCTCACCGATGAGCTGATGAAGCGGTGGAAGGGGCAGGTCCAGAAGTACCGGGTCAATTACGCCGAGCATTACGAACCCTGGCTTTACGACCGCACCACCACCATCTTCATCCAGTATTTAACCACCGGCCAGCTGGAACCCCTGGCCTATGGCCTGCGCGACGCCCAATACTACGCCGCCAACGTCGAGAGCGACGGCAGGTTCGCCCTGTTCCCCAAGAACCGGCCCTTGGACGTCAAGTACGGCAACCAGGAGGCCATGACCCTGGGCTGGTTCCTGAGCGGGCTGCCCTTGTTTCAGCAGGCCTCCGCCAAGCTGCAAAAACTGTTGGACGCCTGGAACCCCAATTATTCCGGGTCCAAAACTTTTTGGACCGAACGTCACCTGGCCTATCACATGATGATCGCGATCTCGGCCTACGAGATGACCGGCGACCCGGCCTTGCTGGAGAGGGCCCGCCGGGCGTTCACCATTGCCTACAAAATGCAGACCGAGCCGCCGCCCGGCGCCCCCCGGGACGGATGCATGGTCCATACGGCCAACCAACACAGCGAGCGCCTCAAGGGTTGGGTTTGCAGCCCCTGGATGTCCGCCTTATTCGTGGACGCGGCCTTGCGCTACTATATTGTCTCCGCAGACCCCCGAGTGCCCGAGAGCATAATCATGTTGGCGGATTACGTCAGAAAAGTCGGCACCTTCAAACCGCCACAAGGAAAAAACGACAAACAGCCCTACATCACTCCCATTTACCTGGCTACTTCACATACTCAAATGAAAGCCTATATTCAGTCAGACCGCCAGCACGCCTTGGATATCAGCAAAATACTCGCGGCCGCGATTTATTTCACCAGGAAGCAAGGCAAATCCGCGACGCGTTTTGATTGGCTTTTTAAGGAATTGTGTATAACGGCCCAGCTTTTCATTCCCAAAAAGCCCAAAAGTGGTTTCCCGGTCGCCCAATCCAAGAGCGTCTGGACGCTACCGGCTTTTGCCCTCAAACCACGCCGCAAGTACGCGTGGTGGTTTCGCACCACCGCCGACGTTCCCTGGCTGATGCACGCCAACTAGAAACCAGCCAAGGGCCGCTTTAGATGTCGTGGTAGCTGATCAGTTGAATGGGGTCGGCCAGGTCGTCCCACCAGGAGCGCAGTAGCAAGGACTGCTCCTTCTCATCCCCGGTGTTCTCGGGATGGACCATGACCTCGAAGGTTCCGGTCAGTCTCTGCTGCAAGGCCGCCTGGTAAAAATCCACCAGATCGGCGAAATAATCGACACAACAGCTTTTGTACACCCGGCGGATGGCCAGGTTGTAGCACTGCTTGGCCAAGAGCTTGCCGCGGCCGCAGCTATGGTAGCAGTACAGGTTTTTGGTCAGGCGCATCCTGCGGATGCCGTATTTCTGCTGAAGCTTTTTGACTATGAGCAGCACCACCGGATGGTAGTGGACGTGGTGATGGGTGTCCAGATGGCTGGGCACAATCCCCGCTGCCATGACCTTTTCCACCTGGGCGCACAACTCCCGGTACACGGCCCGGAACAGCTTGGGGTCCCATTTGGACCGCAGGTGACTCCGGATAAAGCAGCCGTCCGGGCCCAAAATGGGCCGC
Organism: Desulfarculaceae bacterium; assembly: GCA_021737145.1. Classification (GTDB taxonomy): domain Bacteria; phylum Desulfobacterota; class Desulfarculia; order Desulfarculales; family Desulfarculaceae; genus Desulfoferula. The sequence continues at coordinate 55,517 of JAIPEN010000012.1, forward strand.
AAGGCGCGCGAGTCGCTCAGCGGCGGGCCGGCGGTGAGGTTGAGGTGAACCCCGAAGGAGCAGGCGGGCAGCTCTCGGGCCATGGCCACGGCCTGATCAAAACTGGCCCCATTGGCCAGGATGGTGGCGGAGGTCACCCGGCCGGCGGCCATGAGCTCAAAGGTGTTTTCATTGGCCCGTGAAGACACCCCGAAATCATCGGCGTTCACGATCACCCTGGTGTCGGCCATGGTGGCTCTCCTCACGCCATGCGCCTTAGGGTCTTTTTGATCTTGTCCTTTACCTGCAATTTATCCAAGACAAAGACCGCGAACCGGCTGGCCTCGAACCAGGCCAGGTGGGCCCAAATCAGGGCGGCATGGGGCAGGTCTTTCCTTACGTACAACACGTCGGCGCAACGCACATGCCCCGTGGCGAACAGGCGCTTGTGTTCCCCCTCCCCCACGCAAAGGTCGTAGTACCTGGCCTGGGGGTTGGCGAACAAGGCCTCGATTATGTAGTACTGCAGGACCGTGCCGGGAGACAGCGACTGAAACTCGGGGTCGAACCCCACATAGTCGTACAAAAAAGAATAGCCGTTTATCAAAGGGCCGTAGACATAGGCCACGGGCTTTTCATCAAAAAACAACAAAAAGCCGATCACGCCCTTTTGGGCGGCCAGCTCTTTTTGCCGGGCCACGAAGGCGCTGTCGCGGGGCAGGCCCATGTTCATCATGCGCTCTTGGTAGGTCTTGCGGGAAACTTGCCAGGCCAAGGCGAAAAACTCGTCCAACTCCTCGGGAGTGGCGTATTGCCTAAACACCACCGGCGATGACTGGGCCTTGGAAAACTTCTTCACCTTGCGGCGCAGGGTGTTGCGCGTCTTGCCCCGCATTTCGCCCAGGTATTTTTTGAAATCACCCTCGGTGTCCACGTAGTAGTGCTTATATTCGGCCAGGACATATCTTAGGTAAAAGGGGACAAAAGAGAGCTTTTTGATGGGCTGCCCGAGGGGGCAAGACGACACGCTGAAGCCGTCGCGCGATGTCCGCCGTCCAGTTATCAGCGGCTCGACATCACTCAGGCCCTTTCGCATTTCCAAAAAATAACCAGGATAACAATCAGTGGTTATGGTTTTCTTGTAAAGGGGAAACTCACCCAATTTAAAGGTGATATTGATCGTTTTCAGGGTCAGGTTGTCCACTAGAAGCGCCACATTTCGCTGCTGATCATCCTCTGCGCCATCCGCCGCAAACGCCCGGCCTCGTTGCAGGCCCGGCCGGGGCTCGCGGGGGCATCATCCCTTGATGGTGATGAAGTCGCACTCAAAGGGCTGCCCCTCCAGGCTCAACTCCATCGTGTTTTCCTCTGCTCCCGGCACAAAGCCGATGGTCCGCAGCACCTGCTGGGCCGGCATATTGCGGTCCGTGGGCCTTAGGTTGACCTTGATCAGCTTGGGCAGGCCATGGGGTTGCTTGTCCACCAGGAACTTGAAAAAGGCCTGCTCGATGAACTTGCCCTGTACCCGGCAGGAGAGCATGAAATCCAGAACCGTGATTTCCTCTTCTTCGCGCCTGACCAGGCCGAAGCCCACTATGCCGTAGGTTCCGAACTTGTCCGAGCACTTGAGCACCCATTTTTCCCGTGAGGGGTCGTCGAGCATCTGGCCGAGGTATTGTTCGCTGTAGTGCCGCCCGGAGAAGTTGAGCTGGTTGGTGCGCTGCACCAGCTCGGTCACCCTCCCCCGGTAAGGTTCGTCAAAGGGCTCCACCTCCAGCACGATCTGGCAGGAGCGCAGGAATTCGAGGTAGTCCACCCCCAGGCGCTCCTGCTCCTGCTCGCGCTCGATGGTGTTTTGGTACATCTGGCGGCGCATGCCCGCCTCGTCGCTGCTGCTTCCCTGGAAACGGGGGTGATCCAGCAGGGCAGGCACCTGGTCGACGTCCAGGGCCAGCACCTCCGGATTCAGATTGGTCACCTCCTCGCGCTCAAAGGGATTGTCATCGACCAGGGCGAAGGTGTCGATGTTTATGTTGAGCCGCTGGGCTATCCGTCGGACGTTTTCGCCCTTGGGGTGCCAGTTGATCTGGGGATAGAGGAAATATTCCTCGATGCCCAGTTGCTTCAAATAGGCCCAGGCGTCGTCAAAGTTGTTCTTGCTCACCACGCTGTTGAGGATGCCCCGCTTGTCCAGGGCCTTGATGGTCTCTATGGCCTCTTGATTGGGTACCAGCTCGGCCTGCTCCACCAGGATCCCCTGCCACATTGTGTTGTCCAGGTCCCAGACCACGCACTTGATGTCCGGCGCCTTCTTGGCTTCGGCCGGAGCCGATGGCTTTGCGGGGGCATCGGCGCCCAAAAGGGCGGCCTGGGCATTGGGAGCGAAGCGCACGAAATCGGCGCTTAGCATGACCAGCTTGGCCAGGCCGTCATTTTCGGGGGCCAGGGCGATGTCAAAGGGATACCCGCAGTCCGTCACCTGGCTGAACTCGTGGTGGGGTATGACCGCCCGGTTGTAGCCCGGCTCCAGCACTATGGTCTTCTTGAAAAAAGGATACGGCGGCTTGAGGGGGCAGTCGGCGGGCAGCTCCTTTTTGGCCACGTCCATCCAGAGCATGAGCGGCAGCGCCTCGGAAGTGGGGTTGTACACCTCCAAGAGAAAGGCCTGGGGCGGTGAGCCGTCATGTTGGCGGTGCATTTTGCGCAGCATGCGATGGTACAGGGGCACCGATATATAGCACCAGCGGACGTCGTTTTTGCGCAGCCGGTGCACCACCCGTCCCCCGGCATTCAAAAGCGGCGCGGCGCGCTTCATGAGGCGCTCGCGCGAGAGCACCTTGAACGCGGGCGCCATCAGGGTGTTGCCCCTGCTCTCCATCTTGCTCCAGGGCTTGAACTCCATTTCCACGCCTTCGCCCCGCCAGGAGGTGAAGGCCGGGTTGGGCACCGCGCCGAGGGTGAACAAGCGGCAGCGCCGGTCGGGGCGGCTCTCGTACAGATTGCAGGTGCTGTAGCAGGATGGCTCGGCGCATTCGTTGCAATGCTCGCCCCAAATCAAAAGCGAAGCTTCTTGAACGCCCCTGACCGGTTGGTAGCCCGAGCCTTGCGAAGTGGTCACGCTGGGCGCCGCTCCTCGCGTACGTTGGTGAGTTTCAAACATGATCCTGACCTATCTGGCGGTTAGCACCTTGCCCCCACATGATCGCTTGCGTCCCAAGCCGGCGGCGCTGCCCTCGGCTGGCAGCGGCCCCGCCGCATCGGCCGCATGATTTAGTATGGCATAGCACCAGAGGAGAATCCATTTCAGCGCGCGGCCTTTTCCCGCATGCGCCCTTCGCGCCGAGATGGAGGAATCGAGTCCGGCCGCCGTCTGCAAAATCATTGCATATCAGCCGGCGTATGAATCGATTGGCTAATGGCCCAAAGAAAGCATTTCACCGAGTTTGGCGTTTACTTCTTCCATCGTGATTTCCATCATCCGGGTCTCCGGATCACCTTTGGCAGGAAATATGTAGTCGATCTGCCCGGAGATGGGTGCGCAGGACTTTGGGTCATCAAGGCCGTATAAAACCAACCCGGGTATGTTCAAGGCGGCCGACAAATGCATGGGACCGCTGTCAATGCCAAGGCAAAACCGGGACAGGCTGATTATTCCGCACAGCATCATCAGGCTGGTTTTCCCGGCCAGGTTGTACGCGTGACGGCTCATCTGGGAACGAATACTCTCCAAGTATTGGAAGTCACCGGGAGCGCCGCATAAAAGAATCTTGCAATCGATTGCACCAACCAGAAAATCACACACACCAGCCCATCGGTCCTCGGTCCACAACTTGGCCTTCTCAACAGCGCAAGGATGAACCGAGATCAAGGGCTTTTCCAGGTCGACCTGATTTGAACCAAGCAAGTCGGCTGCCTGTTGTTTTACGGCTTGGGGAAGCTCGAAATTTATTTTGACCGGACCGGAGTATGGGATGCCCAGCAATTGAAAAGACCTCAATATTATAAGCGAGCGGTACTTTTCAACAGGCATTTGAGCGCCGCCCGCCGGTGCCCGAGATATCTTGGTTTTATATTTGTCCCACAACTCTTTTCCCTGAGTGACCTCGGTGTCGGCATAATGCCTGAAAGCTTTTAAATAAAACAGCAGGCTCATTTCCCAGCTGCCGCGGACGTTGAAGGCCAAATCCCACTTCTTGGCCCGCCATACTCCGCGCAGGGCCCCGAGCCTTTTAGACAGGCCCCATCCATTGTTTTTCGAACTAAATCTGTTGGCGCGAAAGACCATGCATTCCCTTACTTGCGGAATGCAATTGTAGATATCTTGAGTCTGCGGGCCGCACACGACTGTGATGTCCGCGCCAGGGAAAGTCTCTTTTAGGGCTGAGAAAAGAGGGCTGGTTAAAATAGCGTCCCCTATTTGATCGAGCGATATCACCAAAATATTTTTTATCTCTAGTACATCTTTGATCTTGTTGTTGCGATAGGCTAGACGAAAATACAGGTATTTCAATGCCCGGGATATATGTCTTAAAACATATGAAAGTTTCATGCGAGCCCCGCTTGGCCTCTGGCTATTTCACCAACAGTTTACCGTGATTGATTTTTTGTCGATGGCGGAAATTTGCGAGGGCGTCATTTGTTCTTCAGCGGAACAGTGGCCTCCGCCCGTTGAGGGGCAACAGCGGCCTCCCGCTATTCGAAAAAATAAACCGCCGGCACGATATGGCTGTGCAACAGCCCCTTGTAATCAATGCTGGCGTGGGTGCAGGAGAATTTGTAATCAGCAATGGCCTGGTAAACTTCCCTTGGTATCACCTCGGGATCATCCGGCAAATGATATGCCGACAACGCCATCCTGGGGCGGCACTTTTTAATGGTATTGCGTCCCCCCCTAATGGCGTTTCTCTCCGCGCCTTCAATATCCATCTTGATAAAATCAATCCTGTCGAGGCCCAACTCATCAACCAAGTCATCGATAGAAATGACCGGCAACTTGATGCCGTGATCGCTGGCCTTGACGAATGATCCGCCTGCGGGCGAGCTGCCCGGGGCCATCTCCAGCGTGCCCTTCTCGTGCCACAGCCCCTTGGGAAATATGATCACGCGGCCGGCGGATATCTCGTCGCTGAAATTCAGCTGGAGGCAATCCAGGTTGTGCGGCTCCGGCTCGCAGGCTATCACCTTGGAAGCCCCCGCATCCAACGCCTCGACCACGAAGACCCCGACGTTTGCGCCGCAATCAAGGGCCACATCACCTTGGCGAACCCCATGTTCAGCGCCGCCGTAATGACCGGATTTGCGTTCACCGAGCATTTCGAACAAGGATTCTTGCGACAAATGACTTTTGGGGATCCAGTAGCGGCCAAAGGGGGTTTGCCACAGCTCGTGCTGGTCGGAAGACTCCAGAAGGCTGGATTGCGAACCAATCGTTTCCGTAAATCGGTCGAGCTCTTTTTGCTGCGCTCCCGCCTTCAGGGCGACTTTGGCCGGGCACCCGATGACCCGCCCGGCCATGAGCAACCAGAGCGCGTATGGCTTGGAGTAGGCGATACCAACCGTCAGCTTCTCCGACGGCGACATGGCGTTTTGGTTGTCAGGGCTGGTGGCCATTATTTAACTCGCTCCTGATGATAGCCAAGGCGTCTTTGGCAAGATTCGCATTATCCAAAAGCATGCACGTTTAGCGGCCGGCGATGGCGTCGGAGTAAACGGCGCAGTAATTTTCCACCATTTGCTGGAGTGAGAACTGGTTGAGGCAGACGCTCTGCCCTGCCTGGCCCATCTGTCTCAGCCGTCCCGGGTCGTCAACCGCTCTTTGCATGGCTCCCGCCAGGCCGGCCGCATCCTTCGCCCCAACCAAAAGGCCGGTGTGCTGGTCTTTCACCAGCTCGGAGTTGCCGCCGACATCCGTGGCTATAACCGGCAAACCAGCGGCCATGGCTTCCAATATGGCCATGGATATGCCCTCGTTCAGGGAGCTCATCACCAAGGCGTCGGAAGCGGAGAGCAAATCAGGTATGTCTTTCCGCTCGCCCAGGAATGACACCTTGTCGCTCACCCCCAGTTGCCGTGCCTGCCCCTGCAGCTCTCCCAAGGACTCCCCGCTGCCGGCAATGATTACGCGAAACCCGCTCCTGCTCCGGGCAAGCCTGGCCGTGGCCTCCAAAAGGCAGGGCAGGTCCTTGATGGGAGAAATCCTGCCCACGAACAAAAAGACCGTGGTTTCCGGCCCGATGCCCAGGGAGGCGCGGACTTCCGCTCCTTGCGACGAGGCTGCGAACCCTTGGCAATCAACCCCATTATAAATCACTTTGACTTTCTTGCCGTTGAGCTTGTATTTGCGAATCGCCTCCGTGCCGACTTGCTGGCCCACGCAGACTGTATAGGTGGAGAGTTTGGCCGCCAACATGCGCAGGAACTGCCTTCGCTTTATCACATTGTAGGCGAAACCATGCAAAGTGGTGACCACTGGAACGTTGGAGATAAAACGGCTGCCTACCGCATAAAATCCCGCGTACCAATTGTGGGCGTGGATCAAATCTATCGAGTGTTCTTTGCCCAGTCTGGCCAAGCGGACAAAAAGGGCCAGGTCGATGCTTTTCTTCTTGTTCAGGATCAGGCTGGGCAATCCGGCTTCCTCGATATCCTCTTGCAAGGGGCCGGAACCGTCCAATGAAATCATCAGCGGATCAAAACCATGCTCCCCAACCGACCTCGCCAAGGAAAGGGCCTGCCTTTCCATGCCACCGGTAATAAAACTGCTGAGAAGCATTGCGATACGTGGCATTGCGCGTCCACCGGGTTTATGCATCGCCTTGTTTTAGCGAGGCTTGCTGGTCACCGTGCTAAAAACTAGGTTTCATTTCCAGTCAGTTTGGCACGCCATTCGTCGTATTTTTCAAGCCAAAACTCTTTTTCTTTTTTCCTGAGCCCCACCAGCCAAACCAGGGCAAAATCCACCAAGGTCAAAACCAAACCAGCGCAAATCAACTCCAGCCAACTGTTAATCCTCCACCACTGAAAGAGGAAAAAAAGCAGGACCAAGGCCACTCCGTGGGCCACGCTGGCATGGGCGACACAGGCAAACCAATATCTTTTCAACTTCAGGCCGATGCTTCGACAGGCATAGTAAGGCAAAAAGATAGGGCGAAACATGACAAAAGAGGCGCCGATGCACAGCGCCAAGACCCAAAGCGGCTGGGCAGGGATGACCAGGTAGATGGACAGCAATATCAGCATGCCCTCGCCCAGGGTCAGGTAGCCGGTGTAACGATGCAGCCCTATTGCCAGCAACAGCACCTCGCAGGGGCTCATGGCCAGATAGACTCCCAAGGGCACGGCGATGATGCGCACCACCTGACCGCTGGAAGCGAAGTTGGGGCCTACCCATAGATGGATGAAAATAGGCCCCAACAAAAAGACGCCCATGCACAAATAACCCGCCAGGAAGACCGCGTAGCGGGTCATGTTTTCCAATAACTCCTGCATCCCCTCTTTGTTGCCGGCCACTTCCAGGGCGGCAAAGCGGGGATGGCCCACCCCCACCGCGTGGTACACCAACAGGCGGACATAGGATATCAGCCGCATCGCCACGCCGAACTGGGCCACAATGGCCGGAATCGACATGACCCCAAGCATCAAGCTCGGACCTTGGTAAACCGCGCGGCGGCCTATGTTGGAAAGCACGGCGTCCCTGCTGTAGACGATCACGTACTTGATCGGTTCCATATTCCATTTGGGAACGACCAAGCGATCAAGGGGCACATGGCGGCGAACCGACCAGAAGAGGCACGCCTGCTGGCCTATGACCGTGGCCAGGTGAACCAGGCTTAGGGCCAGCAGGCCACCGCCTTGAATCAACAGGAACAGGACCAGACTCAGCCGCATCAGATACAAAGTGACTTCGATTTTGCTGACCACATTGAATTTTTCACAGGCATTCAGCAGGCTCTCATAGAGCCGCCCGGTTAAATCCAATGCTCCGGCCACTCCCAGGATCACCAGGCAGATGGCAAACTCCCCCCACAGGTCCTGGGGGATATTGAAAACAGCCTGCGGGTTCAGCGCCAAGGCGAGATATATGCCGAGGACCACCAGGCTGGCCAGCATGTACAGGCTGAAGCAGCTTCCGGCGGTGATCAGAACTTCGTCGCTTTTGCCCTGGGCGAACTCGGCCGCCGACCGCCGGGTGAGGGCCAAGGTGATGCCGCAATCGATCAGGTCCATGAAGGCCCAGACGCTCATGAGCAGCAGCCAGAGCCCGTAAACAGTCTCCCCCAGATAATGGATAATTATGGGGGTCGCCAACATGGCGGTAGTGATGTTTACGAATAACGTGATCCATTTTGCAAAGGCGTTACGTAAGAGCAAGGATCACCTCATTGGACCGGAAGCGGAGGGGATTTCACGGCCCGTCCGGGTGAATTCCGGGCGGCTTTCTCTCTGGCCGAGCCCCAGGTCTACCCACTGCGGGCAGTCCGAATTACGGGCACGGGACAACCCGTCAATCATGCCATTCCCCATTCGCGAATTCCACCAATAACCGGCCAAAGGCCGGGCATGGGGCCTGCGTGGCCCACCAGGCCGGAAACCACGGGCCTCGGCCGCCTTGCACCGGCAATGCCGCCCTTTGCCCCCAACCCGCCAGCCCCTTCAGAGCCCCCGAGGCTAAGCGGCCTTCTTGAGCACCACCAGGGCCAGACGGGCCCCCAGATCGCGCAGGCCGTAGCGGTCCCGGAAACGGGGGGCCAGCTTGAGCCGGGCCAACCGTTCCATCTGCTCGGGACCGGGCCAGGCCACTCTCTGGTGCACCACCTCCAGGCCGGCCTGGCCGAACAGCTCCAGGTAGTCCGGCAGGCGCAGCCGGTTTTGATATTGCAACCCGCTGTTGACCAGGCGCCAGGCCCCGTCCCCCAGGGTCAGAAAGTTGTAGACGCTCAGGCTAGGGTCGAAATCGGCGAAGTGATCCTGCATGTTCCACACATGGCAGATCACCCCTTGGGGGCTCACCAGGCGGCCGCACTCCCGGAGCATGGGCAGCAGCATCCGCTCGGGGATGTGCTCCAGCACGTGGCAGGAGCTCACCAGGTCAAAGGCCCCGCCGGGAAGGCCGGTGCGGCGGGCGTCCATGGGAGCGCGGTAGTCGATGCCCAGGCGCTCGCGCATCTGGTCCACGCTGTGCACCGGCTCCCGGGGCAGCGGCCGCAGGGGACGGCCGGCCAGGGCGCTCAGGCGGGGCCAGCGTTCCTGGTAGCGCTCCATGGCGTGGTTGATCAGATACCAGTCGGCAATGGGTCTGAGGTCGGCCAGGGTCTGGCTTCGCATCCCCAGGGCATACAGGGAAAGCGGCACGGCCAAATCCTGGCCCGCTCCGAACTCAAAGGCCGTGGCCGGTCCCTCGGGCAGCGGCCCCAGGCGGCGGGCGGCGTGCACGTACTGCACCGCCATCTTGAAGCGGCGCACCATCTTTTCCGGCGAATGGGGCAGGCCGTGGTACAGGTGCCGGGCCAGCAGATAGTTCAGGCGCTCGCCCCGGGGGATGGCGGAGAGAATCTTCTGGACGGCGGCCTTGGCCAGCCACCTCACGCCAACCGCTCCCACTCCAGCAGGCGGGGAGCCAGGGCCTCGGCCAGGGGATCGATGTGGCGCTTGGCCGGCCGGTTCCGGTTGAAGCAATAGCCGTGCTTGCCCAGATAATAGAGGATGCCCCGCATGTGGCTCAGCGACAGGCGGGAGAAGGGCCGCTTGTGGCTTATCTGCCGGGTGTGGTGCATCACCCGGAAATAGGGGAAGTAGACCACCGCCTTGCCCGCCTTCCAGCAGCGCAGGCACCAGTCCACGTCCTCGGGGGAATAGAAGATGCGCTCGTCCAGGGGGCCCACCAAATCGAATATCTCGCGCCGGAAAAACCAGCAGCAACTGATGGCCGTGTGCACCGGCCGGGGCTGCTCAAAGGGAAAATCAGGGTACCAGTCGGTGTTGCGCAGGGTGGGCGCGCCCACGATGCCCGGCAGCTTGCGCAGCTTGTCGGTGAGGGTGGGCAGCCTTTTCACCGAATCATAGGTGCTGCCGTCGGGCATGATGATGCGGGGGGCCAGGATGCCCACCTCGGGAAAGCGGTCCAAAAAACCGATCACCGAACCGAGGCCGTTTTCCAAAAGCTCGGCATCGGAGTCCATTACGCACACCACCCGTCCCGTGGCCTGGTGCAGGGCCAGGTTGCGCGATACGGTGGTGCCTTTGTTTTCGGGCAGATAGATCACCTTGAGCCGTGAGCCCAGGGAGTGGCTGTATTCCCGCAAGAGGCGGTCGGTGCCGTCGTGCGAGCCGTTGTCCACCACCCATATTTCCCAGTCCAGATCGGCCGTGGTTGCCCTGAGCGCCGCGGAGCCCACCGCGCCGTGGAGCTTTCCCGCATCGTTGTGGGTGATGATTACAAAGCTGATATCAGGGCGCGGACGCAAATTGGCCTCCCGGGCTTTTCAAGGCATGATTACCAGGATAAGCGCCATGTCACCACGGGGGCAAGTGTTTCGAGATAAGGTTGACACCCTTGGGAGCAGATGCCTAGATTAGCCCAGGACCGCGGCCCGCCGCTTTCTGGCTGGCCATGGAGGATTTTGCTTGCCTGCGACCCATGACAAACCGCTGCCTCCCGCGGCCCACTCCGACCCGCTGAGGGTCCTGACCCTCACCGATCATTACCCCAATCCCCTGTATCCCCAGTGGTCGTCCTTCAACCGCCAGCAGTTGGGCGCCCTGTCCGAAAGGTGCCAACTGCGCCTGGTGGTCCCGGTTCCCTGGATTCAGCTCCTGGCCAAGGGCCGCCTGTTCCTGCCTCCCCGCCAACAGCCCTTCCCGGTCGACTGGCCGGTTTTCTGGTACGTGCCCCGGGTGCTGAGCGGCTGGCAGGGCCGGGCCTTTTTCCATTCCTCCTGGCCTTGCTTGCGCCGGGGGGCCCGCGCTCTGCGGCCCCAGTTGCTGTTCACCACCTGCCTTTTCCCCGGCGGCTGGGCCGGCATGACGGCCGCGCGGCGGCTGGGCCTGCCCCTGGTGATCAAGTTGCACGGCAGCGATCTGATGGTCTTCAAGGACGACCCGGCGCGCCTGCCCTATCTGCGCCAGGCCCTGGCCGCGGCCGACGAGGTGGTGGCGGTCAGCCGGGCTCTGGCCCAGGAGGCGCGGGCCCAGGGCGCGTCCTCGGTCACGGTGGTGCCCAACGGCCTGGACCGGGAGCGCTTCGCCCCCGGGGACAAGGCCTCGGCCCGGGCCGAGCTGGGCCTGCCCGCCCAAGACAAACTGCTGGTGTTCGTGGGCAGCCTGCGGCCGGTCAAAGGCCCGGACTTGGCCCTGGAGGCCCTGCCCCGCCTGCCCCAGGCCACCCTGGTTATGGTGGGCGCCGGCGAGCTGGAGGAGACCTTGCAGGCCCGGGCCGCCGAGCTGGGCGTGGCCTCGCGCGTCATATGGGCCGGGCCCCAGCCCCACCAGAAGGTGCCCCGCTATCTGGCTGCGTCCGATGCGCTGCTTTTGCCCAGCCGCTCGGAGGGCGACCCCAACGCGGTGCTCGAGGCCCTGGGTTGCGGCCGCCCGGTGGTGGCCGCCCGGGTGGGCGGGGTGCCCCAGGCGGTCAGCGAGGAGCTCAACGGAGCCATATTCCCGCCAGAAGACGTGGCGGCCATGGCCGAGGCGGCCCAGCGGGTGTTGGCTCGGGACTGGGACCCGGACCAGGTGGCCGCCACGGTGGCCGGGCGCAGTTGGCGTCAGAGCGCCGGCCAGCTTCATGAGGTGCTGGCCCGCGCGGCTGGAAAGGCGGCGGCATGAAAAGGGTGGCCCTGGTGACCTATCTCTGGCCGCCGGCCTCCGGAGCCGGGGTGCACCGCCCGGTGAAGTTCGCCCGCTATCTGCGGCGCTTCGGCTGGGACCCCCTGGTGCTCACCGCCCGCAATCCGGCCGCCCTGGCCCACGACCCGGCCCTGGCCGGCGAGCTGCCCCCTGACCTGGAGGTGGTGCGCCTGTTCAATTTGGAGGCCGGGGGCGGAGGCGGGAGCGCCTCGGCCGGCGAGGCGGCCGGGTGGAAGCGCTGGCTGGCCGGGACGGTGTTCCCGGACCGCCACGTGCTGTGGCTGGCCACCGCCCTGCCCCACGCCCTGGCCGCCTGCCGGGCGGGCGGGGCCCAGGCGGTTTTGGCCACGGCCCCGCCCTTCACCAGCCTCGCCCTGGGCTGGATTTTGGCCCGGCGTCTGGGCCTGCCTTTGGCCTTGGACTTCCGCGACGTGTGGAGCGGCTTTTACAGCCGTGGCTTCCAGCCCGGCCAAGCCAGCCCCTTGCGCCTGAACCTGATCCGGCGGCTGGAGGGACGCATGGTGCGCGAGGCGGCCGCGGTGCTCACGGCCAGCGCCTCCCATGCCCGGGAGCTGAACGCAAGCTACGGCGGACCGGCCGCCAAGTTCACCTGGCTGCCCAATGGATTCGACCCGGCCGACTTCGCGGCCGCAACACCGGCTCCGCCGGGCGGCAAGCTCACCCTGCTGTTCACCGGCACCCTGTTCGGGGTGACCAGTCTCAAGCATCTCTGGGCCGGGCTGGAGCTGCTCAGCGAGGCGGAGCGCGGCCGCATTCGAGTGCAGGTGGCGGGCCGCGTGGCCGGCGGCGAGACGGCCGACCCGGGCCTGCCCGGCCTGGAGGTGGTGGTGATGGGCCACCTGCCCCACGCCGAGGTGGTGCGCCGGCAACAGGAGGCCTCGGCCCTGCTGCTCACCCTGGAGGACCTGCCCGGCAGCTGGGGGGTGATCCCCAGCAAGCTCTACGAGTACTTGGCCGCGCGCCGGCCCATCCTGGCCCTCACCGCCCAAGGCGAGGCCAGCGCCATCGTGGAGGCCTGCGGGGCTGGCGTGGTGGTTTCGCCCGGCGATCCCCGGCAGGCGGCCCGGGTGCTGCGCTCCTGGCTGGAGAGCCCGCCCCAAGCGCCCGGCCCGCCGCCCCAGCTTTTCAGCCGGGTCGACCAGACCCGCCGCCTGGCCGCGGTCCTCGACAGCCTCGGTGATCAATAAGACAGAATGTGATGTGAGACAGGCCCGCGCTCAGTCCAGGGCGTCCTCGGCCTCGTGGGCCAAATCCAAGAGCTCTTCCAAGCGCTCATTGTCCGGCCAGCGATCCACCGCGTCCTCCAGCAGCTCCGAGGCCTCCTGGGCCTGGCCCAGGGCCAACATGGCCCGGGCCACCACCCCCACGTGGCGGGGCTGGTCCGGCTCCTGCTGTTGGGCCCGGCGGGCCAGGGACAGGGCGATCTCGCTGTTGGCCTCCCGGTCCAGATAAAGCACGGCCAGGCCGCCCAGGGCGGCGGTGTCGCGGGGGTTGTGCTTGACCGCCTCCTTGAAGGCGGCCTCGGCCGGGGCGCTCTCGCCGGCCGCGGCCAGCATCTGGCCCAAACGGCAGTGCACCGCCGGGCGGCAGTCGGGACGGGACGCGGCCCTGCGATAGTAGTCCAGGGCCTGGTTGGTGTGGCCCTGTTGCTGGGCCAGGGCGCCCAACTGGAACAGGGTGTCCGCGTGCTTGGGCTCCAGCTCCAGGCTGCGGGCCAGGCAGGGGCCGGCCTCCTCCACCCGCTCCAGGTTCAGCAGGGCCAGGCCCAGGTTGTAATGGGCCATGAAGTCCTCGGGCGAGACCTCCACCGCCCGGCCGAAGTACTCCGCCGCCCGCTCCATGTTGCCCAAACGGCCGTGGCACACCCCCAGGGAGTTGAGCACATTGGGCTCGTCGGCCTGCAGGATCAGGGCCTTTTCATATTCAGCCACCGCCTCGGACCAGTGCCCGGCGTTGTACAGGGCGTCGCCGGACACGTTGAGGCTCACTGCGTCGCAGGCCACCGCCGAGTAAGGCTCCAGATAGCCCGCGTGCACCAGGGCCTTGGCCGCGTGATCCATTACCTCGCCCGCCTCGAACCCCTCGCGGGGATGGGCCGTCACTCCGGCCCGCACCGGCCGCCCGCCTTGGCTGCGCATGGCCTCCAGGGCCTGGCCCGCCGCCTCCAGGGCCTGGGCCGGGTCCATGTCCGGAGCCAGAATGGCAAGGGCCTCGGGCGAATAGCGCCCCACCACGGCCTCGGGCCCGAAGCTCTGGCGCGCGGCCGAAGCCAGGGCGGCCATGAGGGCCTCGGCCCCCACCCGTCCCACCACCTCGGCCATGCCTTCCAGGCCCTCCACCCCCAGCACCGCCACGGCCAGGGGCTGTCCGGTGTTGCACAGGGCCGAATAGGCGGCCATGAGCGAGCGCCGCTCCAGGGCCCCGCTGGCCTGCTCCAGGGTCACCGCCACCTCGCCGCCCCCCAGCTCCAGGGTCTGGCGGCGGCCCGGCTCTTCGGAGGGGGCCTCCTGGGGGGCCAGGCGGTGCAGCACGTCGCCGGGGCGCAGCAGGCTGGCCGGAGCGCTCAGCTCCACCACCTCGGCCAAGGACTCCTCGGAGCCCAACTTGCTCACCGCCACCTGGGCCTTGGCCTGCTCCGGCTCCTGGCCGGGATCGCAAACCGCGAAACGCTCGCCCTCGGTGAGCCCGTGGGCCCGGCCCAGGTTGATCAGCACCCGGTCCAGGGGCATCACTTCCTGCACCCGTCCGGCCCGGGCCGCGATCTCGTGGAAGAACAGCAGCTCGTCCAGGCCGGCCCGCTCGCCCGCCTGGCGGGCCCGCTGGGCCCTGAGCTTGAGCAGGGCCCCGGTTTCGGTGGAGGGGCGGTTGCCCCGGTGGTCCATGCGGGCCGCGCCCAGGGACAGGCTCACCGGCCACGCCGGGCCTCCGTTGCCCTCGGGGCGCAACTCGGCCGCCTGGCTCGACAGCTCGCCGGCCACGGCGCGGGCCTGCTCCTCGCCGCCGGGCAGCAGCAGATAAAAAACCTCGCCCACCCGGGCCAGCGGGGTGGGCTCCGGAGCCGTCCCTTGAGCCAGGGCGGCCAGGGCCTTCAGCACCTGGTCGCTGAAGCGGCGGCCGTGGCGCTCCTGCCAGGAGGCCAGGCCCCGGGGGGCAAAGGCCAAGAGGGTCAGGCCCCCGCTATCCTGGTCGTCCAGGGTCAGGCGGCCCTGGGCGGGCGCGGCGCTCAGGCGGGCCACCTCGGTGGTCAGGGCCGCGTCCAGGGCGGCCTCGTTGCCCAGGCCGGTCAGCCCGTCGGTCTCGGCCGCCAGGCGCGAGCGCACCAGGTCCAGGGCGGTCTCCACCAGGGCGGCCAGGAAAGAGTGCACCTGGCTGGGAAGCTGCTCCGCGCTTACCCCGTTGACCGCCAACAGGCCCAGGGGCCGGGCCCCGTCCAGCAGGGGGATGAGCAAACGGCGGTTGCCGCTGTCGAACACGGCCCGCCCCTTGCCCAGGGCCTCGCTGAGCACCTTGTAATTGGGGTCTTGCAGGCCGGGCGGAGGCAGCAGGTCGACGCGCGCGCTGCCCAGGGCCTTGCGGAAGGGAGGCTTGAGGATTTCCTCGCAACGGGAAAGGTCGCCGAAGCTCAGTCCGGCGGGCGTCGCTGGGGGCAAGGGGCTCCTCCTCAGGCGGCCAGGGCGGCCAGGGCCTTGGCAATGGCCGCCGCGTCGCCGTCTTGCAGGGTGCGTGGGTCCAGGAGCAGGTGGCCGTCTTCCAGGCGGCAGATGATGGGCGGGTCGTTTCCCCGGAGCGCCTGCTCCAGGCGGGTGGGGCTCATGCCCTCCACCTCCACCTGCACCAGGCGGGTGCGCGGCGCGGACAGGGGCATGGCCCCTCCCCCCACCCGGCTCATGCCCTCGCGGGTGCTCACCTTGAGCCGCTGGAGATTCAGGCCCTTTAGGCGGCGCATCAAGCGGGAGGCCCGGCCGGACAGGCGCTCATAGGGCGCGGTGATCATGGCCAGGGTGGGAATCTCGGCCAGGGCCTTTTCCGGCTCGCGGTAGAGCTCCAGGGTGGCCTCCAAAGCGGCTAGGGTCAGCTTGTCCACCCTCAGGGCGCGGTTGGTGGGGTTTTTGCGACAACGCTCCACCAACTCGGCCTTGCCCAGGATGATCCCGGCCTGGGGCCCGCCCAGGAGCTTGTCCCCGCTGAAGGTGACCAGGTCCACCCCTTCGGCCAGGGCCTGCTGCACGGTGGGTTCCCTGGGCAGGCCATAGGGTGAAAAGTCCACCAGGCTGCCCGAGCCCAGGTCCTCCATCACCGGCAAATGGTAGCGGTCGCCCAGGTCCTTGAGCTCGCTCAAGGAGACTTCCTGGTGAAAGCCCACCACCGCGAAATTTGAAGTGTGCACCTTGAGGAGCAAGGCAGTCTCCGAGGTGATGGCCCCCTCGTAGTCGCGCAGATGGGTCTTGTTGGTGGCCCCCACTTCCCGCAGGACCGCCCCGGAGCGGGCCATCACGTCGGGGATGCGGAAGGAGCCGCCGATCTCCACCAACTGGCCCCGGCTGACCACCACCTCGCGGCCCTTGGCCAGGGTTTGCAGGCTCAAGAGCACCGCGGCCGCGTTGTTGTTCACCACCAGGGAGGCCTCGGCTCCGGTGAGCTCGCAGAGCAGACGGTCCACATGCACGTAGCGGCTGCCCCGGGCCCCCTTGGCCAGGTCGTACTCCAGGTTGCTGTAGCCCTGGTTGAGCTCCAGCAGGCGCTCCAAGGCCCGCTTGCTCAGCAGGGAGCGGCCCAGGTTGGTGTGCACCACCACGCCGGTGGCGTTGACCACCCCCCGCAGGCTGGGCGCGGCCAGGCAAAGGGCCAGCTCGGCCGCCGCCCCGGCCGCGGTTTCGGGCTCCAGCTCGGCCGGGGCCACCTCCTCCTCGGCCAGCAAACGGGCCCGCAGACCGTCCAGGTGTTGGCGCACCGCGCTGAGCACCACCGGCCGGGGCACCGAGCCCTCGAGTCCGGCCACCCTGGGGTGGACCAAAAGGGTGTCCACCTTGGGTAGTTGCGCCAATCGCTGCTGGTCCGGCATGGGGTCTCCTCGCCTAAAGGTGCTCTATTACTACAACAAATCGCTGTCAGGGGCAAGAGATTGTCCCTGGTGCAGCCAATAAAAGGCCAAGGCGGCGATGACGATGCAGTGATCGATCTCCCCGCTGGCCACCATGCCCGGCAGCCGGGCGGCCTCCACCTGAAACACCTCGATGCTCTCCCCGGGATCCAGGTCCGGCTCGCCGGCCAGCTCCGCGTTCAGGGCCAAAAAGGTGTGGCAATAGTTGTCAAAAAGGGCGGGATTGGGATTGACCTTGCCCAAAAAGGTGAGCTCCGGCGCGGCATAGCCGGTCTCCTCCTTGAGTTCGCGGGCCGCGGCGCGCAGCGGCGTCTCGCCCGGGTCCACCAAACCGCCGGGGATCTCCACGGCCCAGTCCTGGTTGCCGTGGCGCCACTGCTTGATCAGCACCACCCGGCCTTCCGGGGTCACGGGCACCACATTGACCCAATCCGGGGAGTGCAAGGTCACGAAGTCGCCGGTGTGGTTGCCCAGACGGCGGCGGCTGCGGGTCACGCTGAGCACCGGGTGGTCGAGCAGCAAGTTGGATTCGAGGATGTTCCAGCCGGACATGAAAAGGGCCTGCCTTTCGCGCGCCGGGCCTCCGCTCGGGGCTGGGCCTTAGCGCACGGCCATGGCGTTGCCGATGAGCACGCCCATTAGGCCGGAGATTACGACATTTTGGATAAAAATGATGGCCAGGATCAGGATAACGGGAGCGACGTCGAACCCACCGAAACTAGTGGGAATAATCCGCCGGATCCGCCAGAACACCGGCTCGGTGACCGCGAAGAGGAAGCGAACGATGGGGTTGTTGGGATCAGGGCGAACCCAGGTTATCACCGCCGCCGCGATGATGATCCACATGTAGGCTCCCAGAATCCAACTGATGAATTGCAGGATTTTGACCATAAAAATCATGGCGATTTCCCCAGAGTTGTTGTCAAGGCCACTTCAGATATTATCTTTATACAAATCGTCCGGCCGCTGGGCAAGGACCGGAGTAATCAGAGTATGCTCCCATAATTACTAGGGATGGTTGCATATTACAACGGCCCTACCCCTATTGAGTTTGTAAATCTAACTTGTTATACTGTTTTCCGTTAAACCGAGCAACACATTCCCGCCCCATAATCCACCCGTGGAGAGGGTCGTGTGCGCAGGCGGGAGGGAGAAATCAACCATGAAATACAAGAGACTGGCCATTGTGCTTGGCATGGTTGCCGCCCTGGCTCTGGGCTTGGCTCTGGCGGTCCCGGCCCAGGTTGCCAAACCTGGCGACTGTCAGAACAAGACGCTCTGCGCCGAGAAGATGCGCTTTGGCGAACAGGCCTTCGGGCGTGGCGACTACGCCTCGGCCAAGACCTACTTCAAACAGGCGGTGCAGGCCGATCCCCTTTCGGCCCGGGCCTGGGCCTTTTATGACCTAACCATCATGTATGACGTGGCCCTGCAGGTGCAGAAGGCCGGTCAGGTGAAGGTCTCCGGCGCCCCGGTGCCCGGCAGCGCTCCGGCGGCTCCCGCCGGCGCGGCGGCCGCGCCTCCTCCGGCTCCCAAGAGCTCCTCCCCCCAACCAGTGTTGCAAATCCAGGACGAAGGATGTTAAGCCCTGGCATAACCTGATATCCGTCTAGGACCATTGGCGGCCCTGGCAGAGCGCCGGGGCGGCCGTGTTGCATAACTAACCAAACCCAAGCGATATCTATACGGAGGTAGGCGAGATGAAAAAATTGGTAGTCATCCTCATGGCCGTGGCTTTTGTGGCCACCATGGCCACCGCGGCCCTGGCCGGCAACCCCCTGAAGGCCAACGAGAAGGCCTTCCACAAAGAGGTGACCAGCTGGATTCCCAAGGACAAGCTCCGCACCACCACCCAACTGCACGCCAAGTGGCTGGAGGTTCTGGCCGGCAAGTCCAAGGCATACCTGCTGGACGTGCGCACCCATCCCGAGTTCGCCGCCTTCCACATCGAGGGCTCCAGCCACATCCACGCTGGCCACATGTACACCATCCCCAAGAAGATCAAGGATCCCAACGCGGAGATCTGGGTCTACTGCCGCACCCAGCACCGGGCCGGCTACGTGGCGGGCATGCTGTACAAGTACGGCTACAAGAACGTCTACTACGTTATCAAGGACGGCAAGGTTCCCGGCGGCGTGGTGGGTTGGGCCGCCATGGGTTACCCCTTCGTGAACTACTTCGCGGGTCAGTTCAAGATCACCCAGTACATGAAGCAGGGCTCCTGGTCCGAGCGTAACTGCGGCAACTACATCCGCGAGTTCGGCGGCCAGCGCGGCGAGATCTGCGGCAAGAAGACCCTCAAGTAAAGATCGGCTGAATCTCAGCCCTCGAAGGGGGGGCCGCGCCAACGCGGCTCCCCCTTGTTATGTTCAAACCTCCCGCCCCTTGTGGTAGCCTGTCCCTAAATTCCCAACCATGGAGAAGCGGCCCATGCCCTCGCCCCAACTTAGACAAGACGCCAAAGAGATAATAGACACGGCCCTGGCCGCGGTGGACCCCTTCCGCGCGGTAAGCCAGTCCCTGCACCTGGAGGGCGACACCCTGACCATCGACGGCGAAGCCATGGACCTGAGCCGATTCGCCCGCATCATCGTGGTGGGGGCGGGCAAGGCCGGCGCGCCCATGGCCCAGGCGGTGGAGTCGGTGCTGGGAGACCGCGTCGGCGACGGCCGGGTGGTGGTAAAGGACGGCCACGGCGGGGAGACCAAGATCATCAACATCGACGAGGCCAGCCACCCGGTGCCCGATGCCCGGGGAGTGGAGGCCGGCCGCTCCATCGCCGCCCTGGTGGCCGAGCACGCCGCGCCCGACACCCTGTTCCTGTGCCTGTTGTCCGGCGGGGGCAGCGCCCTGCTGGTGGCCCCGGCCGAGGGCATCGCCCTGGCCGACAAGCAGGAGACCACCCGCCTGCTCCTGGCCTCGGGCGCGGACATCAGCGAGATCAACGCCATCCGCAAGCACCTCAGCGAGCTCAAGGGCGGCAACCTGGCCCGCCTGGCCGCGCCGGGCAAGGTGATCAGCCTGATCATCAGCGACGTGGTGGGCGACCGCCTGGACGTCATCGCCTCGGGCCCCACGGTGGCCGACCTGAGCACCTGGGGCGACTGCCGCGACATTCTGAACCGCTACGGCATCTGGGACCAGGCGCCCGCGCCGGTGCGCCAGCGCATCGAGCAGGGCCTGGCCGGCGAGCTGCCCGACACCCTCAAGCCGGGCGACAGCGAGCTGGCCGGGGTGGCCAACCTCATCGTGTCCTCCAACCGGGGGGCGGTGGAGCAGGCCGCGGCCAAGGCCCGCCAACTGGGCTACGCCTCCCTGGTCCTGGGCACCACCATCGAGGGCGAGACCTCGCCTGTGGCCCGCATGCACGCTGCTCTGGCCCGGGAGTGCCAGGCCAGCGGCCAGCCCGCCTCCCCGCCCTGCTGCCTGCTCAGCGGTGGCGAAACCACGGTGACCCTGGGCTCCGATCCGGGCAAGGGCGGCCGCAACATGGAGTTCGCCCTGGCCGCCGCCCTGGACCTGGACGGCCTGGAGGACGTGCTGGCTGTCAGCCTGGGCACCGACGGTACCGACGGCCCCACCGACGCGGCCGGGGCCTGGGCCGACGGCGAGAGCGTGGCCCGGGGCGCGGCCAAGGGGCTCAAGGCGCGGGACTTCCTTACCCGTCACGACGCCTACAATTTTTTCCAACCCCTGGATGACCTGATCATCACCGGCCCCACCCGCACCAACGTCATGGACCTCCGGCTCATGCTGGTGGCCGGGAAGTAGCGGAGCCGTCTTGGGCGATCCCCTGCTGAGCATAGACGGCCTGAGCACGGTCTTCGACTCCGAGGACGGCCCCATCGTGGCGGTGGACGGCCTGAGCCTGGCCGTGGCCCCCGGGGAGATCGCGGGCCTGGTGGGCGAGAGCGGCTGCGGCAAATCGCTCACCGCGCTCAGCGTGATGGGCCTTTTGCCCCCGCACGGCCGGGTGGCGGCCGGCCGCATCCTGTTCGAGGGAACCGACCTGCTCACCCTGTCCTCCAAGCGCATGCGCGCCCTTCGGGGCGAGGACATCTCCATGATCTTTCAGGAGCCCATGACCTCGCTCAATCCGGTGTTCACCGTGGGCCGCCAGATCGCAGAGGAGATTGTCACCTACAGGGAAGGCTCCCGCGCCGAGGCCTGGCAGCGGGCCATAGCCATGCTGGACAAGGTGGGCATTCCCGAGCCAAAGGCCCGGGCCAAGGCCTACCCCCACCAGCTCAGCGGAGGCATGCGCCAGCGGGTGATGATCGCCATGGCCCTGGCCCTGGACCCCAAGCTCTTGATAGCCGACGAGCCCACCACCGCCCTGGACGTGACCATTCAGGCCCAAATATTGGAGCTGATGCGCCATCTGCAATCCGAGACCGGCGCGGCGGTGCTGCTGATCACCCACAACCTGGCCGTGGTGGCCCAGACCTGCTCGCGGGTGATGGTCATGTACACCGGCCGTTTGGTGGAAGACGCGGCAGTGGACGAGCTCTTCGACCACCCCCTGCACCCCTACACCCAGGGGCTTTTGGCCTGCCTGCCCGCCCGCGCCCCCCGGCCGGGCCAAAAGCTGCCCACCATCGGCGGCATCGTGCCCGCCCTGGGCCATCTGCCCCGGGGCTGCGCCTTT
This sequence comes from Desulfarculaceae bacterium, assembly GCA_021737145.1. Lineage (GTDB taxonomy): Bacteria > Desulfobacterota > Desulfarculia > Desulfarculales > Desulfarculaceae > Desulfoferula. The sequence continues at coordinate 77,107 of JAIPEN010000012.1, forward strand.
TCCGACCGCTGCCCCCAGGCCTTCGAGCCCTGCCGCCAGGCCGAGCCCGCCCTGGTGGAGGTGGAGCCCGGCCATTCGGTGCGCTGCTATTTGCACCACGACCAGGCCCGGCCGGAGCGGAGGATCGCGGCATGAGCCAAGGCGCGGAGCTGCTGGCCCTGGACGGCCTGAGCAAGCACTTCCGGGTGGGGGCCGGCTTCATGGGCAGCAAGCGCCAGACCGTGCACGCGGTGGACGGGGTGAGCCTGGAAGTGAATGAACACGAGGTGCTGGGCCTGGTGGGCGAAAGCGGCTGCGGCAAGTCCACCCTGGGCCGGCTGGCCCTGGGCCTGATCAAGCCCACCGCCGGCCGGGTGCTTTTTGAGGGCAGCGACGTCACCTCCCTGGACCGGGCCGGCTGGAAGGAGCTGCGCCGCCAGATGCAGGTGGTGTTCCAGGACCCGGCCACCTCCCTGAACCCGCGCCTCAACGTGGGCTCCATCCTGGCCGAGCCCCTGGTGATCCACGGCATGCCCAAGGCCGAGGCCCGGGCCAAGGTGGGCCCCCTGCTGGCCGAGGTGGGGCTCAGGCCCGAGCACGCCCGGCGCTACCCCCACCAGTTCAGCGGGGGCCAGCGCCAGCGCATCGGCATTGCCCGGGCCCTGGCCCTGCGGCCCCGCCTGGTGGTGGCCGACGAGCCGGTGAGCGCCCTGGACGTGTCCATCCAGGCCCAGGTCTTGAATCTGTTGATGGAGCTAAAGAAGAACTTCGGGCTCACCTACATCTTCGTGGCCCACGACCTGTCAGTGGTGCGCCACGTGTCCGACCGGGTGGCGGTGATGTATCTGGGCAAGGTGGTGGAGCTGGCCCCGGCCCAGGTGTTCGACGCGCCGCCGCGCCATCCCTACACCGAGGCCCTGCTGGCTGCCGCGCCGGTGGCCGATCCCCACCGGGCCATGCAGCCGCCCCCGGTCAAGGGCGACGTGGCCAGCCCGGTGAACCCGCCCTCCGGCTGCCGCTTCCGCACCCGCTGCCCCGAGGCCCGGGAAATCTGCGCCGCCGAGGAGCCCCCTCTCAAGGAGATCGGCCCTTCCCACCGCTGCGCCTGCCACTTCAGATAATTCGCTTTTTGCGCGGGAGTGGGGCCGGCAACGCCGCGCGGCAGTGGCTGGCGCAGCCGGCCCCGCTGATTATTGATCCAGGTAGCCGGCCTCTCGGGCCTGCACCAGTTGGGTCAGGGTCTGGTTGACCGGGGTGGGCACTCCCACCTGCTCCCCTTGGCGCACCACCGCGCCGTTGATGTAGGACACCTCGGTGCGCCGCGAGGCCCGGATGTCCTGCAGCATGGAGGAGATGTTGGCCTCGGTGCGGTGGGCCACCTCCTGCACCGCGCGGAGCATGTCCTGGTGCAGGAACTTGACCCCCATGGCCTGGCCCACGCTCACCGCCTCGGCCACGGCCGCGGCCATGACCTTGCCCGCGGGCGGCAGCTCCAGCAGGCGGCCGTTGGGCACCTCCAGGATGGCGGTCAGGGAGTTGATGCCCACGTTGATCACCAGCTTGGTCCAGATGAGGTTCTGCACCCCTTCCACGCCCTTGGTGTCGAAACCGGCCGCGATGAGCAGGTCCACCACCTCCTGGCAGAAGGCGTCCACCGGCCCCTGGGCCGGGCCGATGTGGGTCTGGCCCCGTCCGGCGTGGCGGGCGTGGCCCGGGCGCAGAAGAGTGGCCCCCTCGCTGGTGATGCCGCCCAAAACCCTGGCCGGGCCCAAAGCCTCCACCAGGGTCTCCACGTTCTCGGCCCCGTTTTGCAGGGTCAGGGCGCGGGCGGTCTGGGCCAGGTGGGCCCGCAGGGTGCGGGCCACCTCCTGGGTGTGATAGGCCTTGGTGCAAACGACGGCCAGGTCCACCCCGCCCAGGGCGGCGGGATCGGCCGTGACTTGGATGGCCAGGCGCTCCGAGCCCTCGGGATGGTCCAGGGCCACCTGGTTCTCATTGATCTGGGCGGCCCGCTCGGCGCGGTAGTCCAAAAGGACCACATCGCTTCCGGCCTGCTTGAGGCGCGCGGCCAGCATCAGGCCCATGGCGCCGGGCCCTATGACGGCTATTTTCATGGCATCCCTCTACAGCTTGAGCTGATCCACCACCGCCTGGTCCATGGCAAAGCCGTGCTCCTCGGCGGGGAAGGCTTCGGAGCCCACCTCTTCCACGTAGGAGGAGATGGCCTGTTCCAATTGGGGGAAGAGGTTCACGTACTGCTTGGCCATCTTGGGGGGGGTGCGCTCGGCCAGGCCGATGAGGTCGTGCACCACCAGCACCTGGCCGTCGCAGTCCGGCCCGGCCCCGATGCCGATGGTCACCATGGGGGTGTTGGCGGTGATGGCCGCGGCCAGGGGCGAGGGGATGCACTCGAACACGATAAGGCTGGCTCCGGCCTCGGCCAGGGCGCCCGCGTCGTCGATGAGCTTCTGGGCCCCGGCCAGGTCCTTGCCCTGCACCTTGTAGCCGCCCAACTGGGCCACGCTCTGGGGAGTCAGTCCGATATGGGCGCAGACCGGGATGCCCGCGTCCACGATGGCCTTGACCGTGGGGGCCATCTCGGTGCCGCCCTCCAGCTTCACGCAGTCGCAGCCGCCCTCTTTCAGGAAACGCCCGGCGTTCATGACCGCCTGCTCCAGGCTCACCTGGTAGGACATGAAGGGCATGTCTCCGATAAGCAGGGGATAGGTGAGACCCCGGCGCACCGCCTTTACGTGGTGCAGCATCTCGTCCATGGTCACCGGCACGGTGGACTCGTAGCCCAAAACCACGTTGCCCAGGCTGTCGCCCACCAGCACCGAGTCCACCCCGGCCCGGTCCATGGCCCTGGCGGTGGGGTAGTCGTAGGCGGTGAGCATGGTCACCTTTTGGCCGTTTTTCTTTTTGGCGATCAGGTCGGGGATGGTGATCTTCTTGCGGTCCATTGTCCTCTCCTAACAGGTGGTAGAAGCATTGGATTAAAGGCTCCGTCCCCGTCCGGCTTTGGCGGCCGTCTGTGTCCCGAAGGATCCCAGCGGCCTGGCCGCGCGCGGGGTGGCATTCGCCCCCATTAGGTATCGGACCTGCCCCCCTATGTCAAGCGCGCTCAGGGGGCCCAGGTCCAGAAAAATATTGACAGCTTTGGCCCTCTGTGATGTGTTGAGGGGCGCTGGCCCCCGGCCGGCAATACCGCAAAATCAAACTAGTCTCTGCGACTTAAAACAGGATCAATACCGTTTCATGAAAGGAGTGGGCCATGGCGGCTGAGTTGATTAAAGGCTTGCCCATCGCCAAAGCAATCCGCGAAGAGATCACCGCCGAGGTGAACGAACTCAAGGCCAAGGGCGTGGAGCCCGTGCTGGCCGTGCTGCTGGTGGGCGACGACCCGGGCAGCGTTTGGTACGCCAAGTCCAAGGTGGGCGTGGGCGAAAAGCTCGGCATCAAGGTGGACCTGCACACCATGGCCGCCGACACCAGCCAGGAAACGGTGTTGGAGCAGATCAAGGGCTGGAACATGGACCCCAAGGTGCACGGCATCCTGGTGGAGCTGCCCCTGCCCAAGCATCTGGCCAAGGAAGAGATCATGGAGTCCATCGACCCCAAGAAGGACGTGGACGGGGTGCACCCGGTCAACCGCGGCTACCTTCTGGGCGGTCAGGAGCACCTGGCCCTGGTGCCGGCCACTCCCCTGAGCTGCATCGCCCTGGCCGAGCGGGCGGGCATCGACTTCAAGGGCAAGAAGGTCACCCTGGTCGGCCGTGGCGACACCGTGGGCCGCCCCCTGGCCAGCCTGCTGATCAAGCGCGACGCCACCATCACCGTATGCCACACCAAGACCGTGGACCTGCCCGGCGAGTGCAAGAATGGCGAGATCGTGGTGGCCGCGGCCGGCTTCGCCGGCCTGGTCAAAAAAGACATGATCTCCCCGGGCACCGTGGTCATCGACGCGGGCGTCAACGAGGTCAAGGACGACAACGGCGAGAGCAAGTACGTGGGCGACTGCGAGCCCGACGTGGCTGATGTGGCCAAGGCTCTGAGCCCGGTGCCCGGCGGGGTGGGCAGCCTGACCACCACCATCATCATGGGCAACGTGCTCAAGGCCCTGAAGCTGCAGGGCGCCGACAAATAGGGAGGAATGAGCATGGCTCAGCAAGTCTATGAAATGACCCTTAACGATTTCATCGAAATCGCCGCTTCCAAGAGCCACACCCCCGGCGGCGGCAACGTGTCGGCGGTGGTGGCCACCCTGGGCGCCTCCATGGTGGCCATGGTGGGCAACCTCACCCTGAGCAACAAGAAGTACGAGGAACACAAGGACCAGGCCCAGGGCTGCGTGGACCGGGTGATGGGCCTGATCGAAAAGCTCAAGGAGCTGACCATCAAGGACATGGAGGCCTTTGACGCCTACATGGGCGTTTTCAAGATGCCCAAGGAGACCGACGCGGACAAGGCCGCCCGCAAGGAGGCCATGGAAAAGGCCGCCAAGCAGGCCACCCTGGTGCCGCTGGAGATCTGCCAGACCTGCCTGTCCATCGTGGAAGAGTCCGAGGCGCTGTCCAAGTACGGCAACCTCATGGCCATCAGCGACGTGGGCGTGGGAGCCATGGTGGCCGAGGCGGCCATGCGTTCGTGCATGCTCAGCGTGGACATCAACGTGCCCTCCATCAAGGACCAGGACTTCGTCAAGGACGTGCTGGCCGAGAAGGCCCGCCTGTTCACCCAGGCCGAGAAGCTCAAGATGCTGGCCATGGCCCGGGTCACCGAGAAAATGGGCGGCTGATTTCAGCTTACGACTTTGTGCCCAATGGCGGGGGCCCTCCGGGGCTCCCGCCACTTCTTTGACACCATGGGGCCGGTTGCGAGGCCCCCACCCCTATGATAGGTTTGGGCCATGCGCAAGGGGTTCCTATTTCGCTGGGTGGTCAACGCCCTGGGCCTGCTGTTCGTATCCTGGTTGTTCGAGGGCATCCGGGTGGACGGGCTGGGCTGGGCTTTCGTGGCCGCCCTTTTTCTGGGGGTGTTCAACGCCCTCATCCGCCCGGTGCTCATCCTGCTCACCCTCCCCATAACCATCGTGACCATGGGGCTGTTCATCCTGGTGATCAACGCCCTGATGCTCTGGCTAACCGGCTGGCTTCTGGCCGGGTTCCACGTGCAGGGTTTCTGGACCGCCATCGGCGGGGCCTTGGTGCTGGGCATCATCAGCCTGGCGGCCAACGGTCTGGTGGGCGAGCGGGGCAACTTCGAGGTGATCGAAATGCACCGGGGATCCGGCGACAGATGGGAACGGAGGAGCTAGCATGATGGAACGTCACTCCCTGCGTATGCGGGTGGACTCCTGTCAGGAGGTCATCGACCACATCTCCCGCCGCCTGTCGGCCGAAGAGGTCAATCCCCGCATCGTGGATCAGCTGAAGCGCCTGCGCGAGCTCTTGACCATGCTGGACCATCACCTGGTCAGCGAGACCGACCTCTACCGCATCGAGGTCTCCACCAATCAGCTCCTGCGCGAGCTGGGGGTGCTCTTTTCGCAGAACGAGTTCGGCTCCCTCTACGACCACACCCTTCAGTAAGCGGTCCGGGACGTGCTGCCGCGCATCCTGGCCCTGGCGGGCAACGCCCTTATCCTGGCTCTGAACCTGGCCGTGTCCGGCCTGCTCATCTGCTGGCTTCTATTGGGGCGCGGCTTCCGAGCCTGAGGCACTTTCCCGCTAAAAAACCAAGTGAAGCCCGGCCCCTGCATCGGGGGCCAGGCCGACGCCTCGCGCCGCCGCTCCGAGGAGGTGGCTTGGTCGCATTAAACGAAGGCGTAATAAACCATCACCAAACTTTCAAGGCGAACCCTGGAAAGTCAGGTGGTGGTTTCGTGCGCGAGATTGTTGGCTATGTGAGGCCGCGGTGCAGGCCGCCGTCGATGAGGTAGCTGGCCCCGGTGATGTAGGCCGCCCGCTCGGAGGCCAAAAAGGCCACCAGGCCGGCGAACTCGCCGGGGTCGCCCATGCGCCCCAAAGGGATGCCCGCCACGACGGCGGCCAGGGCCTCCTCGCGGCTGATGCCTCCGGCCTGGGCCCGCGCGGCGAGCAGTTGCTCCACCCGCTGGGTGAGCATCCAGCCGGGCAATACGTTGTTCACCGTGATGCCCGCGCCGGCCACCTCGTCGGCCAGGGTCTTGGCCCAGCCCACCACCGCCGCCCGGATGCTGTTGCTCAGGATGAGCCCGGGCAAGGGTTGCTTCACCGACACGCTGGTCATGTTTATGATGCGTCCCCAGCTCTGGGCCCGCATGCCGGGCAGCACCGCCCGGGTCATGGCTTGGGCCGAGAACAGGGTCAGCTCGGCGGCCAAACGCCAGGCCTTCTCGCCCAGGTCCTCGAAGTTGCCCGGCGGGGGGCCGCCCGCGTTGTTTATCAAAATATCGATGCGCCCATAGTGCTCCGCCGCCTCAGCAGCAAGATCAAAGGCCGCGCCCTCATGGCTCAGGTCCACCGCCTTGGTCCACACTTGCACTCCGTGCTGGTCCGCGATTTCCTTGGCCACCGCTTCCAGCTTGTCCTGGCTGCGGGCGGCCAGGGCCAGGTCGCAGCCCTCGGCGGCCAGGCCCTTGGCCACGGCCAGGCCCAGGCCCTTGCTGGAGCCGGCCACCAGGGCGGCCCGTCCCTTAATCCCCAGATCCATCGCGCTCCTCCTTGTCCTTTAGCCGTTGCAAACGCACCAGGCGGGCGTAAAGCCCCTCCTTGGCCATGAGCTCGTCGTGTTTGCCCTGCTCCACGATGCGCCCCTGGTGCATGACCAGGATATTGTCCGCCCGGCGGATGGTGCTCAGGCGGTGGGCCACCACCAGGCTGGTGCGCCCGGCCATGATGCGGGGCAGGGCCTGCTGGATCAGCCGCTCGCTCACCGGATCCACGCTGCTGGTCGCCTCGTCCAGCACCAGCACCCGGGGCGCGCCGGCCACGGCGCGGGCAAAGGCCAAGAGCTGGCGTTGCCCCACGCTGAGGCGGCGGGCTCCCTCGCCCAGGGGCGTGTCCAGCCCCTGCGGCAGGCGGCCCACGAAACCGGCCGCCCCGCTGACCTCCAGCGCCTGGTCCAGGCGGGCCTGGTCCACTCCTTCCCGGCCCAGGATGATGTTGTCGCGCACCGAGCCCGAGAGCAAAAAGACCTCCTGCGAAACCAGGGCCACCCTTTGGGCCACGTCGGCCCGGTCCATGTCCCGAAGGTCGGCGCCGTCGATGCTCACCGCGCCCTGGTCCGGGTCGTAGAGGCGCATGAGCAGATTCACCAGGCTGGTCTTGCCCGCCCCGGTGGGGCCCACCACGGCCCAAGCCTGCCCGGCCGGGATGGTGAAATCGACATCCCGCACCACCGGCCGCTCGGGATCGTAGCCAAAGGTCACCCGGTCGAAAACGACCTGGCCGGGTCCGGCCTGGGGCGGCGCGGCCCGACGTGGCTCGGGCAGGGCCTGGTCGTCGTCCAGCAGATGGAAGATGCGCTCACCCGAGGCCATGGCCGCCTGCATGATGTTGTACTTCTCGGCCAGGTCGCGCACCGGCCTGAAGAACATCTGCATGTAGGCGATAAAGGCCACCAGGGTGCCCAGGCTTAGCTGGTCCTGCACCACCCGGCCACCGCCATAAAAGATGATCAGGCCCATGGCCAGGGAGGAGAGCAGCTCGGTCAGCGGCAGGAACACCGCGAACACCTTGACCTGGCGCATGCCCGCCGCGAAGTAGCCATCGTTGAAGCGCTTGAACTCGGTGCGCCCCGCGGCCTCGGCCCGGAACAGCTTGACCACGGCCAGGCCGTCCAGGGTCTCGCTGAGCCAGGAGTTGATCCGCCCCAGATGGCCTTGCAGCCTCCGGAAGGCGTCGCGGGCCAGGCGGGAGAAGACCCAGGCCAGGCCGCCCACCACCGGGGCCAGGGCCAAACAGACCAGGGCCAGCTTTAGGTCCAGCCACAGCAGCACCACCACGATGCCGCTGATTACGAAAAAGTCCTGGAACAGCGACACCAGGGCGCTGGAAAACATCTCGTTCACGTTCTGGATGTCGTTGGTCAGGCGGGTGACCAGCTTGCCCACCGGGTTGCGGCCAAAGAAAAACTCGTCGCGGCTGAGCAGGTGCTTGTAGAGCTGCTGGCGCATGGCCAGCATCATCTCCTGCCCGGCCCGCTCCAGCAGCACGGTCTGGAAGTAGCCCAGCAAGAAAACGCCGGTCGCCGCGGCCAGGAACACCAGGGCCAGGCGGCCCAGTCCCCAGGCGTCCGGGGCGCGCAGATCCACGAGTTGTTCGGGCGGCAGCTTGGCCAGCTCCGGGGTGGCGATCACCCAGCGGTCCCCGGCCCGGATGAATATGCCCGGATGCTCTCCGGCCAGCTTTTCCGCCTCCCCGGTGGCCGGCGCCAGATAGAAGGGATGCTCCCCCACCGCCCCGGCGGCCCTGAGCTTCACGGTCAGGCGCGGGTCCAGGCTGCGCCAGGCGGTCTCGGGCACGTACACCTTGCTTCCCCGGCCTGGCAAAAAGGCATCCCCCGCCTCGGTGCGCAGGGTGGCCATGAGCTCGGGCGGGGCCTGGGCCGCGTCCACTTGCAGGGCCTGGCGCACCATGTAGTTGTCGATGGCCACACGGGTCAGATAGGGCAGCAACAGATCCAGGCCCGTGGCCAGCAGGGTCAAAAAGGCGGCCAGCAGGATGATGCGCACGTGGGGCTTGGCATAGGAGGCCAGCCGCTTGAGCAAACGCAAGTCGTAGGGCTTGCCCAGCTGGTCGCCCTCCATGTAGCCGTAGTCCCAGGTGGGGGGCATGGCTCTAGCCCTCCATCTCGGCCAGCAGGGCCTGCTCGGCAAAGAGGTCGTGGTACAGCCCGCCTTGAGCCAGCAGCTCGCGGTGGGCGCCCTGCTCCTCGATGCGCCCGGCCTGCAGCACGTAGATGCGCGCGGCAAAGGCCACGCTGGCCAGGCGGTGGCTGACCACCAGGGTGGTGCGCCTGGCGCGCAAACGGGCCAGGTTGGCCAGGATGCGGGCCTCGGTGCCGGTGTCCACCGCGCTGAGAGGATCGTCCAGCACCAGCACCGCCGGGTCCAGGAGCAGGGCCCTGGCCAGACAGAGGCGCTGGCGCTGCCCCCCGCTCAGGGTGTGGGCCCGCTCGCCCAGCTTGGTCTCCAGCCCCTTGGGCAGGGCCCGCACCTCCTCGGCCAGGCCGGCCGCCTCCAGGGCGGACCACATGGCCTGCTCGGAGGCATCGGGCCGGCCCAGGGCCAGGTTCTTGGCCACCGTGGCCGAGAACAAAAAAGCCTCCTGGGGCACCTGAACCACATGGGCCCTGAGCTCGGCCTGGGCCAGGGCGCGCACGTCCACCCCCTCCACGAACAGGGCGTTCTCGGGCGGCTCGTACAGGCGGCCCAGCAGGCGCAGCAGAGTGGACTTGCCGCTGCCGATGGGCCCCACCAGGGCGGTGAGCTCCCCGGCCGGGGCGCTGAGGCTCACCCCGCTCAGGGTGTCGGCCCCGGCCCCGGGATAGCGATAGGTCAGGTCCCTGATCTCCACGCCGCGCTCGGCCCGGGGCGGCAGGTGGGCGGGGTCGGCCACGTCGCGCACCTGGGGTTCGGCCGAGAGCACCTGGCCCACCCGCTCCAGGGAGGTCTTGGCCCGCTGCATCAGGCTCACCACCCAGCCCATGGCCATCATGGGCCAGGTGAGCATGCCCAGATAGGCGGTGAAGGCCACGAAGTCGCCGGCGGTGATCTTGTTGAACACGGCCAGGGGGCCGCCCACCCCCAGCACCACGGCCAGGCTGAGGTTGGTGAAAAAGACCATCAAGGGAAAGAACAGGGCCATGATGCGGGCCAGGCTCAGGTTCTGATTGAGGTAGCCCCGGGCGGTTTCCTCCAGGCGCTTTTCCTCGGGCCCGGCCAGGGCGTAGCTCTTGACCAGGCGCATGCCGCTGAGCACCTCGCGCACCTGCTCGGTCATGGCCGAGAAGGCCTCCTGCACCCGGTTGTAACGGCGGTGGAAACGGCGGCTCTGCCGGCGGGTGAGGATCACGATGGCCGGCATGGGCAGGATGGCCAACAGAGCCAGCAGGGGGCTGATGTAGAGCATGAAGCCGATGGCGGCCAGGCCCATGAAGGCGCCGTCCACCGCGGCCACCAGGCCGATGCCCGTGGCCATGCGGATGTTGTTCAGGTCGTTGGTGGCCCGGGCCATGAGCTCGCCGGGAGGGTTGTCGTCCAGATAGCCCAGGTGCATGCCCTGCAAATGGTCGAAGAGCTTGAGGCGCAGGTCGCGCTCCACCACCCGGGCGAACCCCATGAGCAGGGGCCGCCAGATCATGCGCAGCAGGGCCATGCCCACGGCCAGAGCCAGGATGGCCCCGGCGATCATGAGCAGGCTCTTGGCGTCGGCCCGCCCGTAGGTCAGGTCGTCCACCGCGTGCTTGATCAGGCGGGGAACGTAAAGCTGGAACACGTCCACCAGCACCAGGGCGGCAAAGCCCACGGCCAGGCCGCCGGCTTTTTGGCGCGCCAGGCGGCGCACCAGACCGGGTCCGCTGCTGGGGGTTTTGTCCTCTTCGGAGGCGATGGCCCTACTGGCTCCCGTAGGCCAGGCGGCAGGGCTGGGTCAGCACGAACTCCTTGCTGCGGGCCAGGACGTTCTTCTGGGGGCCGATGAGTACGGTGAACCACACCCGCACCCGGCCGCCGGTGGGGACTTCGGGGAACTGGTCGCAGCGCACGAAGAGCAGGTAGTCGTCCAGGAAGGTGCTGTCCACTCGGTGGTAGAGGCTCTCGGGCTCGCCGCCCCGGACCAGACCGCGGCCCTTGCTGTCCTCGGGCCAGAGGTTCACGGCCAGCCACAGCCCCTTGTCGGTGGGCAGGTCGCCCAGCTCGGCCTTGACACGGAACAGCACCCCGGGCTTGCCCTCGAACTCATGGTTCTGGCTCACGGCCACGCCCTTGATGCGGCCCTGGGCCACGTCAAAAACCTGGGTCGCCTCGCCGCCCCCGCCGGTTTGGGGAGCCGGGGCCGGAGGCGCGGCCGGAGGCGTGGCCGGCACGGTCTGGGGCTGGCTGGAGTCGGCATCGCCCCAGGAAAACTTCTTGGGCTCCGGGGTCCGGGCCGCGTATTGCCCGCCCACTCCGCAGGCGGCGGCAATGGGGAACTCGGGACTGCTCTCCACCACCCGCTGCTGGCTGTCGAGGATGGAGACCTGGGCCCGATAGGCCGAGGCCCCCACCAGGGCCGGCAACTGGTCGCAGCGCACGAACATGACGAAGTATTCCAGGGACACGTCGTCGATGCGCATGTAGAGCCGCTTCACCGGCCCGCTGCCGCCCTGGATGTTCAGGGCCAGCCACAGGCCCCGCACGCTCCTCTGATCGGCCACGTCGGCCACCAGGTGCACGAACAGCCCCTTGTGGCCCTCCACCACCTCGTTGCCGGTCACCCACAAATCCAAAAAGCGCGACTCACCGGGCTGGCGGCGCTGGGTGCGGGCGGCCTTGGGCTGGGGGTTGCGGGCCGCGGCCAGATAGGGCCCCACCGCGGCCATGAGATGGGGCCGCGACACCGGCCCCTCATAGCGGTGCACCACCTTGCCCTGAGGATCGATGATCAGGGTGGTGGGCAACACCCGCACCCCGGCATTGGCCTGGGCCCACTTGACATCGCCCAGCACCACCGGCATCTGCAAACCCAGGCGGGCCACGAACGGCTTTACCACCTGGCGCCCCCCCTGATCCACGCTAAAGGCGATGGCGCTCACCCCCCGCCCGGCATACTCCTTGGCGAATTTGTCCAGCTTGGGCAGGGCCCGGCGGCAGGGTTTGCACCAGGTGGCGAAAAACTCCACCACCACCACCCGGCCCCGAAACTGCTCCAAGCTGAGGTTGCCCCCGTCAAGGGTGGGCAGATCAAAGCTCAGGGCAGGAGGAGGCGCGGCTTGCGCTCCGGTGAGGCAGAGAAAGAGGCTCAGGCAGAATATCAGCGCGGACAGGGCTTTGGCCATGGTCACTCCTTGGCGGTTAGCTCTAGATGATAATACCATTTGGCCGCGCCGGGGCAAGTTGACACCCCCGGGTGCCCCCGGTAGACTGGTCTACCCAATTCCCGGCGAAAGCTAGCAAACATGTCTGACCCCATAGGCCATCTGGTCGAGTTCATCGAAAAGAACCGTGTGGAACTGGGTTTGGTCGTGGCGGCCAAGAAAAACCGCCTCAACCTGCTCACCCCTGCGGGCCGCCAAGCGTCCCTGGCCCTGAGCCGGGTGCTCCTTATGACTCCCGCTTCCATGGGGGTCGACGCTTCCCGGGCCGCCCAACAGGATTATCTTCAGCAAACCCAGCAGCGCCGCGAGGAGCTGGCCGGCCAAGTGGACGTGGCCGAGCTGTGGGAGCTGGTGCACGAGGAAGAGGAGCCCCTGCCCCTCAAGGACCTGGCCGAGCTGGCTTTCGGCCCCTCCCTGGAGCAGGACCAGGTGTCGGCCACCCTGCGGGCCCTGTTCAACGAACGCACCCATTTCCGCCTGGCGGGCAACCAGTTCCTGCCCTTTTCCCAGGAGCAGCTCGAAGCCAAGGCCATCCAGGCCCAGCGGGAGGCCGAGCGCCAGGCCCAGGTGGACCAGGCGGTGGAGTTTCTCAAGGGGCTTCCCGCCGAGGGCCCCTGCCCCGAGCCACCGGCCGAGCTGGCCGCGCAGCTCACCGACCTGCTGGTGCACCAGGAAGACAGCCCCACGGTCAAGCTGGCCAAGGAGGTCGTGGCCGGGGCCGAGATCGGCGGGCCCAAGGACCTGCTGGCCCTGCTGGTGCGCCTGGGGGTGCTGCCGCCCCACGCCAACCTTGAGCTGCTGCGCCAGGGCTTCAGCGCCGAATTCCCGCCCGAGGTGATGGCCCAGGCCAAGGCCCTGGACCCGGCCCAGGCCGGCCCGGAGCGCACCGACCTCACCGGCCTGGACACCTTCACCATCGACGGGGCCTTTACCACCGATTTCGACGATGCGCTGTCCTTTGAGCCCCAGGACGACGGCGGAGCCACCCTGGGGGTGCACATCACCGATGCCGGGGCCATCATGCCCCTCACCGGCCCCCTGGAGGACGAGGCCCGCTCCCGGGGCACTTCGCTCTATCTGCCCGACGACCGCTTGCCCATGCTGCCCCCCGCCCTTAGCGAGGACCAGCTCTCCCTCAGGCAGGGCGAGGTGCGGCCCGCCCTTTCGGTGCTGGCCCGCCTGGACCCCGAGGGCCGGCTCATCGACTACCGGCTGGAGCGCAGCCTGATCCAGGTGCACCAACGCCTGACCTACGACGAGACCGACGGCATGCTGGAGAGCGACGAGCGCATGAAGGGCATGCACCGCCTCTGCCATGCCCTGCGCCAGCGCCGCTTGGATGCGGGGGCCTACTTCCTGCCCCTGCCCGAGGTGCTGGTGGGGGTGGACCCGGCCACGCAGGAGGTGTGGGTGCGCCGGGTGGACCGCAACGGCCCCAGCCGGGAGATGGTGGCCGAGACCGCCATTTTGGGCAACTGGCTCTTCGCCCTGTTCCTGGCCGATTCCGGGGCTCCGGCCCTGTACCGCATCCAGAACAAGCCCTCCGAGCCCATCGAGGAGCGCGACCCCAGCGACATCTACCACCACTTCAAGCAGCGCCGCCTGCTGAACCGGGTGGATATAACCACCAAGCCCGGCCTGCACTCCAGCCTGGGCATCCATCCCTACACCCACGCCACCAGCCCCATCCGGCGCTATCTGGACTTGGTGATGCAGCGCCAGATAGGCAGCGTGCTGTGCGGCGGCCAACCGCTCTACAGCAAGAATCAGCTCAAGGAGCTGGCCATGGAGGTGGACCCCACGGTGCGCAGGGCCATGAAGGTGCGCCAGGCCCGGCAGCGCTACTGGCTGCTCACCTGGCTCAAGGCCCGCCAGGACCAGGCCCACCCGGCCGTGGTCATGGAGCGCCAGATGCGGCGCTGGCAGCTGCTGCTCACCGACATCATGATGCTGGTGAGCATCCCCCTGAACCAGGGCAAGGACCTGGCTCCGGGCATGGAAGTGGATCTGGCCATCGAGCGCATCGATCCCTTTGACGACATCCTCAGGGTGAAGCTGGCCTGATAATTATCGCGGCCCCGCCAGGCAGCGGCATGCTGCCCGGCGAGGCCGTTTGAGTTGTCTTGGGGTGGCTTTTCCGGAGGGGCGCGGCCGCCTAGCCGTTGGTCTTGCCCACAAGGTGGTCGATCTCCACGGCCAGCACGGCAACCTGGCGCACCTTTTCAGGCAGCATTTCCTCGCCGTCGCCGTGGCCGCAGTGGCGAGCGATGGCCTTGAGGCCGGCCAGCTTTTCCGCCTGGTCTTCCACCACCCGAACCTCGCCCAGACCCACCACCGAGCGGTAGCGGGTGTCCCATTTGCAGGGCTGGTCGTTCTTGATGAACTCCACCTCCTCGTACACCGTGAAGCTCACCCTGGGGTTCGCGGCCAGGATATCCATTTTCAGGCCCTTGACCCCGGTGTGCATGTAGACGCGGCCCTGGTGCAGGCCGTAGTTCATGGCGATCACGTAGGGCTGGCCGTCGGAACACATGGCCAGGCTGAGCAGGTTGCCCCGCTCCAGGATGCCATGGACCAGGGTTTCGTCGGTGATGTGCTTGTCGCTTTTGCGGGGGGGGCGTCGCATTGGTTCAGCCTTTGTCAATGGTTTGCTCAATGATGTCGCGCCAGGCCGGGGCCTGGACTTCCCAGGTGAAGCCGGCCGCCAAGGAACGGTGGTCCTGCTTGCGGATTCGCTCCGGATCGGTGGCCAGCCCGGCCAGGGCAAGGGCCAACCCGCCCGGACCATAGCGCAGCTTACCAGGATACAGCTCGGGATACACCAGGGCGTCCGGCACCAGGGGCCGGCACCCGGCCCACACCGCCTCGGCCACGGACAGGCCGAAGTATTCCTGCCGGGCGGTGGACACCGCCACGTCGGCCCACAACAGCCAGCCCCAGTATTCCCGCCGGCGCTCAGCATGGCCCCATTGCTTCACCCGGATCCCCAGGCTCTCCCGCGCGGCCGCGAAAACCGCCGGCGGCTTGGCCGGCGCCGGGCCCAGCACGGCCAGCTCAAAGGCCAGGCCCTCGGAGGCCAGCTTGTCCAGGGCCGCGAAAAAGCGCTCCGGATCCTTGTCCTGGGCCCAGCGGTGGTTCCACAGGAGGCGCAGGGGGCCGCCGCGGGGTTCGCGCTCCAGGCCCGCCGCCTCGGTGGGATCGATGGGCATGGGCAGGGCCATGCTCTTGGCCGCGATCTCCTTGGTCAGGCCCGAGGGCCGCATGTCGGGCAGGCGCGTTTCCAGCTCGCGGGCCGCGGACAGAAACTCCTCCTGGTGATACTTGGAGTTGAACACCACCCGCCGGGCCGCCTGGGCGGTGCTCAGATTGCTGAAGGCCAGATAGAGGTCGCGCTCCTGTTGGGCGTGCCCGGCCTGACCGGGCGCGGGATAGGCCAGTTGGTTCTCGTGGAACACAACCAGGGCGGGCACATCGGCCAAGGCGGGGACCAGGCCCTTGAGCTCGGCCAGGCCCAGCATGTCCGAGCAGACCATGGCGTCCCAGGGGCCGGCCAGTTCATTGGCCGCCGCGCGGGCCAGGAAGGAGGCGGCGCCGCGCATGCGCCAGCGCCAGTGGCGACCAGGCAGGCCCAGGGCGGTCCAGCGGGCCGGAACGTGCTTCAGCAGGCCCTGCATGAAGGCGGCGTGACTGGCGGTCAGATAGGGGTCGACAAAAAGCAGGCGCGGGCCGCTGGAGCCAGCGCGCAGGATGGTCAGCTCAGAAGCCACGGGATTAGCGGATGACGCTCTTGGCCTTGTGGAAACCGGCGGGCACGCTGGTGCAGGGAGCCACCAGGCTGCCCCGGCCCAGCACGGTGCCCGGGTTGGTCACGCTGTTGCAGCCGGTCTGGCACAGATCGCCCATGATGGCCCCGAACTTGCGGCGGGCCACGTGGTGCACCGTGTCGCCGGCCTTGATGTGGTAGGGACGATCCAGGATCTTGAGGTTGGCCAGCTTGGTGCCCGCGCCCAGGTTCACCTCGCGGCCCAGGATGGAGTCGCCCAGGTAGGCGAAGTGCCCGGCCTTGGCCCCGTCCAGCATCATCGAGTTTTTCATCTCCGTGGTGTGGCCCACCACGCAGCCCACCCCCACCAGGCAGCCCCCGCGCAGATAGGCCCCCTGGCGCACCTCGGTGCCGGGCCCGATGAAGGTGGGGCCTTTCAACAGGGCGCCGGGCTCCACCACCGCGCCGGGGGACACGTGCACCTGGTCGTCCATGAACACCGCCCCGGCATAGACCACCGCCGCGTCGTCCACCTCGCGGCCGCCCAGCAGAATACGCATCTGGCCCTTGGTGGGGTCGCCGCCCAGCAGCTTGAAGTCGCTGTCAAAGACCCGGCCGTGGTGCAACACCACGGTGCGGGGGACCGTTTCGCCGCTGCCCCGCAGCAGGGCCCCGGTGCGCCCGGAGTCGTCCACCAGCTCGGCGGTGTAGTCCTTTATGCGGTCCAGCGCCTCCCACACCGCCTCGGTTCCCGCGAACAACTCGGCAAAGGATGCCCCGTCTAGGTCAAAAAGATCGGACGGCGAGACCATGCTTCCCCCTACCAGTACTTGCGGACCCTGACGCCCCTGTCGGCCAGGTGGTCCTTGATCCCGGCCACGCTGTAGTGGCCGTAGTGGGTCATGGAGGCGATGAGCGCGGCGTCGGCCTTGCCTTGGGTGAGCACCTCGGCCAGGTGCTCCGGCTTGCCCGCCCCGCCCGAGGCGATCACCGGGATGGAAACGTGCGAGGAGATGAGCTCGGTGAGGGTCATCTCGTAGCCCTCCTGGGTGCCGTCGGCGTCGATGCTGTTCAGGCATATCTCGCCGGCCCCCAGGCGTTGGGCCTCCTGGGCCCACCACAGGGCGTCGATGCCCATGTGCTTGCGGCCGCCGTGGATCACGATCTCGTAGCCGCTGGGAATCTGGCTGCTCACCGGCACCTTAAGGACGTCCATGCCCAGCACCACGCACTGGGCGCCAAAGGCCTCGGCCCCCTGGCTGATGATCTCGGGGTTTTTCACCGCCGCCGAGTTCACGCTGATCTTCTCGGCCCCGGCCAGGAGCACCGCGCGCATGTCTTCCACGTTGCGCAGGCCGCCGCCCACCGAAAAGGGCATGAAGATGCGCTCGGCCACCCGGCGCACCACCTCCAGCATGATGTCGCGGGCCTCGTGGCTGGCGGTGATGTCGTAGAACACCAGCTCGTCGGCGCCTTCCTTGTAGTAGAACTCGGCCATTTCCACCGGGTCGCCGATGTCCACGTTGCCCTTGAACTTGATGCCCTTGGTCAGCTTGCCGTCGCGCACGTCCAGGCAGGGGATGATGCGCTTAGAGAGCATCGGCGCCCTCCTTGCCGTCCCAGGCCAGGAAGTTCTCCAGCAGCTTGAGGCCGGGCCGCCCGGATTTTTCGGGGTGGAACTGCACCGCCACCAGCGAGCCCCGGGCCACGGCAGAGCAGAAGTCGAAGCCGTAGTCCGTGGTGCCGGCCACCAGGGCCTCATCGACCGGTTGCAGATAATAGGAGTGCACGAAGTAATACTCCGCTTCCTCGGGCAGCCCGGCGAACACCGGGTGGCTGGTTTTCCAGCTCACCCCGTTCCAGCCCATGTGGGGCACCTTGAGCGCCTCGCCCGCCTGGTCGCGGTGGTCAACCGGGAAGCGCACCACCTTGCCGGGCATCAGGCCCAGGCAGTCGGTGAGGTCTTCCTCGGAGTAATCGAAGATGATCTGGGTGCCAAAGCAGATGCCCAAAAAGGGCTTGCCCTGGGCCTGGGCCTGGGCCAGGACTTGATCCAGGCCCAGGCGCCGGAGGCTGGCCATGCCGCTGCCGGCCCGGCCCACCCCGGGCAGGATGACGCGCTCGGCCCTGGCGATGAACTCCGGGTCCCGGCTGATGGCGCAGCTAGCCCCCAGCGAGTTCAAGGCCCGCTCCACGCTGGTCAGGTTGCCGGCGTCGTAGTCTATGATGGCGATCACGGGTGTTCTCCTTATGGCCCGCCGGGCCTTATGCCCGGCGCGGCGCTTAAGGAATATATCATACCCCCGGGTCGCGGCCAGCGCCGCCCGGCAAGCCGGGGCTAGTACTGATAAAACCCCCTGCCGGTTTTCCGGCCCAACCACCCCTGGTCAACGTACTTCCTGAGCAGGGGGCAGGCGCGGTACTTGCTGTCGCCCAGCTCCCGGTGCAACACCTCCATGATGGCCAGGCAGGTGTCCAAACCGATGAGGTCGGCCAGGGCCAGGGGGCCCATGGGATGGGCCATGCCCAGCTTCATGATCTGGTCGATGTCCTCCGGCTCGCCCACGCCCTCCACCACGCAATAGATGGCCTCGTTGATCATGGGCATGAGGATGCGGTTGGCCACGAAGCCGGGGTAGTCGTTGGCCGGCACCGGAATCTTGCCCAGGGCCTTGGACAGGTCCATGACCGTGTCGAAGGTCTCCTCGCTGGTGGCCAGGCCCTTGATCACCTCCACCAGCTTCATCATGGGCACCGGGTTCATGAAGTGCATGCCGATCACCTGCTCGGGACGCTTGGTGACCCCGGCGATCTTGGTGATGCTGATGGAGCTGGTGTTGGAGGAGAGAATCACGCCCGGCCGGCAGATGGCGTCCAGCTCGCGAAAGATCTCCAGCTTCAAGTCCACCCGCTCGGTGGCCGCCTCCACCACGATGTCGGCCGGGGCCAGATCCTGCAGGCTCAGCGAGGGGGTGATGCGCCCCAGGGCCGCGTCCATGTCGCTCTGGCCGATCTTTTCCTTTTTCACCAGGCGGGCCAGGCTGCCCTCGATGACCTCCAGGCCCCGGTCCACGAACTCCTGCTTGATGTCGTTAATGATCACCGCGAAGTTGTTCATGGCCGCCACCTGGGCGATGCCTCCGCCCATCTGTCCGGCGCCGATCACGCCGATGGTCTTTATCTCCATGAGAGTTCCTCCTCTATAAGGACGCCGCGTCCTTTGCGGCGGCCCCGGGGTCGTAGACCCCTTTGAACCAGTTGTAGTAGTAGTCCAGACTGGCCACCGCGCCGAGCAGCAGGGCGCTCCAGGCGAACATCCAGGCCAGGGCCAGGAGCGAGGTCCAGCCGGCCCAGGTGGCGATGATCATGAAGCCCAGGCCGCAGGCCATTCCGAAGGTCTTCACCTTGCCCGCCAGGCTGGGGGTCACCTTGGGCGCGGGCAACACCGGTTGGCGCCGGATGAGCTGGCGGCATATGTGCAGCAGGGGGATGAGCACCGCGTGGGCCTCCACGGCCAGAATGGCGATCACCATGGGCCAGCCGATGACCCCGCGGTGCAGCACCACCACCATGGCGGCCAGGGCCAGCACCTTGTCGCCCAGGGGGTCCAGAAAGGCCCCCAGCTTGGTGACCTGTCCCCGCTGGCGGGCCACCGCGCCGTCCAGCAGGTCGCTCATGCCGGCCGAGAAGCCCAAAAGCACCACCCAGCCCAGGCTGACCCCGCTGAAGGCCACGGGAATCATGGCCACCGCGCAGGCCAGGCGGAAGAAGCTGATGTGGTTGGGGGTTACGGCCTGGGGCACCAGGCGCACCACGCCCGAGGGGCGGGGCCGGCTGGGCGGCGAGGTCAGGGCGGCTTCCGGCGGCAAGGAGCTTACTCCTTTGGCAAGGGCTGCTGGGGACTAAATCCAGGCAGAACACGGCCTTAGGCACGGCCCGGACTATAGCGCAAGCCCGGGCGGGGGGCAAGGGCTATTCCGGGGGCGGGGCCTGCTCCCTACGATGGAGCACCAGCTGCAACACGGCCAAAGCGGCCGGGGTCACCCCTGATATGCGCGCCGCCTGGCCCAGGGATGCCGGGCGCACCTGGCTGAGCTTCTGCTTCACCTCGTGGCTCAGGCCCTCGATATCCTGGTAGTCCAGGTCCGGCGGCAGGGGCACCGCCTCCTTGGCCCGAAAGCGCTCCACCTGCTCCCGCTCCCGCTGCTCATAGCCAGCGTACACCGTCTTGATCTCCACCTGCTCGGCCGCCTCGGGCTCCAGCCCGGCCAACTCCTCCAGGGCGGGATGCAGGGTGGCCAGGGCGGCCAGGTTCATGCCCGGACGCCGCAGCACCTCCTCGGCCGTGTGGGGCCGCCGCAGGGACGCGCTGCCCAGCTCGGCCAGGCGGCCGTTGGTCTCTCCGGTGGGGTTGAGCCGCACCTGGGCCAAAAGTTCCAGAGCCCGCTCCACCCGCTCCCGCTTGGCGCTGAAGTCCGCCCAACGGGCGTCGTCCACCAGGCCCAGCTCCCGGCCCAAGGGGGTGAGCCTCAGGTCGGCGTTGTCCTCGCGCAGGGTCAGGCGGAACTCGGCCCGGGAGGTGAACATGCGGTAGGGCTCCTTGGTGCCCTTGGTCACCAGGTCGTCGATGAGCACTCCCAGATAGGCCCGCGAGCGATCCAGCACCACGGGCTCCTGGCCCCGCGCCAGGCGCGCCGCGTTGATTCCCGCCCACAGGCCCTGGGCCCCGGCCTCCTCGTAGCCGCTGGTGCCGTTGATCTGCCCGGCCATGAACAGCCCTCCCAGGCGCTTGCTCTCCAGCCAGGGAGTCAGGTCGCGGGGATCGCAGTAGTCGTATTCGATGGCATAGCCCGGCCGCACTATCTCGGCCCGCTCGCAGCCGGGCAGGGTGCGCACCATCTTGGCCTGCACCTCGGCCGGCAGGCTGGTGGGTATGCCGTTGGGATAGATCAGGGGCGAGTCCAGACCCTGGGGCTCCAGGAAAACCTGGTGCGAACTCTTGTCCGGAAAGCGCACCACCTTGTCTTCCAGGGAGGGGCAGTAGCGCGCCCCCACCCCGGTGATCACCCCGGCGTACATGGGAGCCTGGTCCAGGTTGTCCCGGATCAGCTCATGGGTGGCCTCGGTGGTGTGGCTGAGCCAGCAGACCCGCTGGGGCAACACGGGCTGCTTGTTCAGGAAGCTGAACATGCGCGGGTTGTGGTCGCCGGGTTGCTCGGGCAGGCCCGCCAGATCCAGGCTGGCCGCATCCAGGCGGGGAGTGGTGCCGGTCTTGAGCCGCCCGACATTGAAGCCCAGCTCCTTGAGCTGCCGTGAAAGCGCGTCGGCCGGAGGATCGCCGTAGCGCCCGCCCCGGGTCTGGTTAAGGCCCACGTGGATCACCCCGCGCAAAAAGGTGCCCGTGGTCAGGATCACGGAGCGGGCCTTTATCTCCCCTCCCCGGCCCGGCCGGATGCCCGCCACCCGGCCCTGCTCTACCACCAGGCCCTTGACCTCGTCGTCGAGCAGCCACAGGTTGGCTTGGGCCGCGCAGACCCGGGCCATGCGGGCGGGGTAGCGGTCGATGTCCACCTGGGCCCGCGAGGACCACACGGCCGGGCCCTTGCCCTGGTTGAGCAATCTAAACTGGATGCCCGTGGCGTCGGTGTTGAGCCCCATCTCCCCGCCCAGGGCGTCGATCTCCTTGACCAGGTGCCCCTTGGCCAGGCCGCCCACCGCGGGGTTGCAGCTCAGGGCGGCGATGTGCTCCAGGTTGATGGTGGCCAGCAGGCAACGGGCCCCCAGGCGGGCCGCGGCCAGGGCCGCCTCGCAACCGGCGTGGCCGGCCCCCACCACCACCACGTCGAAGCTATCGGGAAAAAGCGCGCTCAACTCAGCCCCAAGTAGGCGTGGTCCAGTTCATCGGTGGAGAGCACCGCGCCGCCTCGCCACACCGCCTCCTTGGGCTCGGCCAGGATCAGCTCGTGGTCGCCGGGGCGCTGGCTGCTCAATATCCCGCAGCAGATGGCTCCCGGCCCCGTGGCCAGAATGGGCAGCCCCAGGCCGCCCTGGCTCAGCTCCACCTGGTCAAAGCGTTGCGCGGCCGGACGGGCCAAGGCGCGGGCCAGGTCCATGTCCCCGGAGGGAAGCAGGTTGACGGCCAGGGCGCCCCGCTCCAGCAGCACCGGCAGCAGGGGCCGGTTGCGGCGCACCGCCACCTGGATCAGGGGCGGGCCGCCGCTGACCTGGCTCACCCAGGAAACCAGCATGCCCTGGGGTTGCTCCGGCGTGCCGGTGGTGAGCAGATACAACCCGTACACCAGACCGCCCAGGGCGGCGGCCATCTGGGGCGGGGGAGCGGGCGCGCGGTCTTGGCTCACGGTTTTTCTCCTTGCGGGGTGGCGCCCAGGGCCTGCTTGAGGCGCAGCCAGGCCAGGCCCAAAAACTCGTAAAAGGCGGCCTCGCTGCCTTGCAGACCCCCGGCCTGGGGCATGAAGGAATAGAAGCTCAGCTTGGTGCCCTTGGTGCGGAAGTCGGCCGGGGCGGGCATGGGGTCCATGCCAAAGGCCCGGAAAATGGCCAGGGAGCGGGGCATGTGGGTGGCCGAGGTGACCAGGGCAAAGGGCCTCATCCCCAGGAGGTTGCGCAAACGCCGGGCCTGGTCGTCGGTGTCCCAGGAGCCGGTCTCCAGGACCATGGAGCGCGGCGGAACGCCCAGGGAGCGGGCCAGCTCGGCCATGGCCTCCCCTTCGCTCATGCCGCCCACGAACGAGCCACCGGTGAGCACCAGCTTGGCCCCGGGCATCTGCTTCCAAAGGCGCACCCCCTCCAGCAGGCGCTTGAGGCTGCCCTGGGAAAGGCGGTCGGATTGGGAGATATCGCCGTGGTGCATGCCGCCGCTGAGCACCACCACCTCGCGCACCCCCTGGTGCACCAAATCGGCCGGATCGGCGTACTGGTAGTTGCGCAGCTCCAGGCGATGGATCAGCCAGGAGCCGGTGACCGGCAGGGAGAGCACCACCAGCCACAGCCCCGCGCCCAGCATCAACAGGGGGCCCAGCTTCCGCGAGGGCCTGCGCCACCAGATCAGGGCCCCGGCCAGCCACAGCAACAGCACCTGGCCCACCGGGAACAGCATGCGGCTGAGCACCTTTTTAACTATGAATGCAAAAACGGTCATGCCTACCTCCGCCACCCTTGGGGCGGCGTCCTAATTATGCCAGGCCATGCCCCGGGGCGAAAGCCGCCCGTGACATATGTCCGCTTTACATCCCAGCCGAAGTTTCAGATCATTTGGGGCAGGCGGCCGCCAGGCCGTCTTGATCTTCCGCTTGCATCACCGAGGCGTGACCCTCAATCTGTTCGGAGAGCGCCGCGAATCAAAATCCTATCGCATGGGGCCGCGCTGGCGGGTTCAGCCACCGGCTCCGGGGAGCCGCCCATGGATCAGCCCGAGTTGCTCAAGAACATCGCCTTTGCCCAGGCCCTGGACCTGGACGGCCTGGTGAGCTACGCCGAAGGCCAGGTGGTCAGCCGCACCCTGGCCCAGAACAACGCCCTGAGCCTGACCCTGTTCGCCTTTGACAAGGGAGAGGGCATCAGCGCCCACACCGTGCCGGCCGACGCCCTGGTGCTGGTGTTTGACGGGGAGGCCTCGGTGGAGATCGACGGCCAAAAGATGACCGTGGCCGCGGGCCAGGTGGTGGCCATGCCCCAGGGCAAGCCCCACGCCCTTAGCGCGCAGCAGCGCTTCAAGATGCTCTTGGTGGTGGTGCGTGCCCCGCAGCAGCTTCAGCTTTAGTCCTTGGCGCGCCGCTGGGCCTCGGCCAGGGCTTGGGCCAGGTGGCGCACCTTGATGCTCGAGCCCCGCTGGTCCAGGCCGCCCTCCAACTGGAGCACGCAGCCCGGACAGTCGGTGACCAGCATCTCGGCCCCGGTGGCCTCCACCTGGTCCAGCTTGCGGGCCAGGATGGCGGCCGAGAGCTCGGGGAAATCCAGGGAAAAGGACCCGCCGAACCCGCAGCACACTTCCTCGTCCTCATAAGAAAGGTACTCCAGGCCCGCCTCTGCCAGCAGATGGCGCGGGGCCCGGTGCACGTCCAGGCCACGGCAGAGATGGCAGGGCGCGTGGTAGGCCGCCTTGGGCCCGCCCTCGGGCAGGGCCGCCAGGCCGACCACGTCTTGCAGGAAGCTGGCGCAGTCGATGACCTTGGCGGCCAGGGCCTCGGCCCGAAGCCGCCAGGCCGGGTCATCGGCCAGGAGGCGGGGATAGGCGTGCTTCAGGTGCGAGGCGCAGGAGGCGCACAGGGTGAGCACGTGGTCGTGGTTCTCCGCGTCCAGGGCCGCGATGTTTTGGCGGGCCACCTCGCGGGCGGTCTCCTCCTCGCTGGCCATGGCCGCGGGCAGGCCGCAGCAGGTCTGCTCCGCCGCGAAGTCGAGCTGGATGTCCTTGCCGCGCACCAGCTCCAGAAGGGCCTCGCCCTGCTCCGGGTACACGAAGTCGTTGAGGCAGCCGCCGAAAAAGGCCACCTTGAGCTTGGGCTCGGCCAGGGGCGGAGCGATGCTGGGCCAGCGGTCGCGCAGGGGGCTGGCCGCCACCACCGGCAGGCTGCGGAAACCGTGCTCGCCGGTGAAGAAGCTGGGCAAGTGGCGGATGAGCCGCTCGCCGTGGGCCAGGGGCTTCTGGGCCAGGTAGGCCCGGCGCAGCAAAAAGTGGAACAACCGGCGGTTGGTCAACACCTGGCGCATGAGTTGGTTCTTGAGCGGGGCGCCCTCCTGCTGGTTCAGCCGCCCGGCCACGCCCTTGATGAGCCGGGGCAGATCGATGCCCGACGGGCAGTTGACCTTGCAGGCCTGGCAGTTCAGGCAGTTCTTGGCCAGCTCCCGGGCCGCCTCCACCCCGTGATAGAAGTAGGTCAGGACAAGGCCGATGGCCCCGATGTACACGTGGCCGTAGGTGTGCCCCCCCACCTTGCCCCAGATGGGGCACACGTTGGCGCAGGAGCCGCAGCGCACGCAGCGCAGAGCCTCGGCGAACACCGGGTCCTGGGACAGGGCCAGGCGGCCGTTGTCCAGGAACACGATGTGCAGTTCCTTGGCGCCGCTGGGCGCGGCGGCGCACTCCACCGCCCCGGTGACCCAGGTGACGTAGGAGGAGATGAGCTGACCCGCCGCGCTGCGGGGCAGGATGCGCAGGATCTTCAGGGCCGAGTCCAGATCGCCCACCAGCTTGTCCAGCCCCAGCAGGGCCACGTGCACCCGAGGCAGGGTGGTGACCAGGCGGGCGTTGCCCTCGTTGGTCACGGTTGCCAGGGTGCCGGTCTCGGCGATGGCGAAGTTGGCCCCGCTGATGCCCATGTCGGCCGAGAGCATCTTGCGCCTTAGCTGCTGGCGGGCCACCTCCACCAGGGAGGCGATGTCCTCCGGGTCCTGCTCCTGGCCGGTGACCCCGCAGAACAGCTCGGCCACCTCGGAGCATGACAAGTGGATGGCCGGGGCCACCATGTGGCTGGGGGCCTCGTTCCTGAGCTGAATAATCCACTCGCCCAGGTCGGTCTCCACCACCTCCAAGCCCTGGCTTTCCAAGTAGGCGTTGAGGTGGATCTCCTCGCTGGTCATGGACTTGGACTTGACGATGCTCTTGACCCCGGCCCGGGCCGCTATGTCCGCGATTATCTGGCGGGCCTGCTCCGCGTCGGCGGCCAGATGCACCTTGGCTCCCGCCGCCTGGGCAGCGGCCTTGAACTGGCCGTAGAGCTCTTCCAGGCGGGGCAGGGCCGCGTCCTTGACCTCCACCACCTCCCGGGACAGGGCCTCGAAATCCACTCCCTGCATGGCCGCCTGGCGCGCCTGGGCATAGCGGTTCTGGAAGCGGGCCAGGGTCTGGCCCAAAAACCGGTTGTCCAGGGCCGAGCGCAAACGGGCGTGATATTGACGGCGGGAGGCGCGGCTCATGAGGCATCCTCCAGCAGCAGCACGTGGAGCTGACGGGGGCCGTGGGCCCCCAGGGTGAGCACCATCTCGATGTCTGCGGTGCGGCTGGGCCCGGTGATAAAGGCCATGTAGCCCGGCGAGGCGGACAGGATGGCGGCCAGCTCCTCTTCCAGGGCGAACATGTCCTGGCGCACCTTGGCCAGGGGCAACACCGCCACGTGGGCCTCGGAGAGCATGGAGGCCAGGCGCACCTGCTCGTCGGCCGAGTCCAGGACCAGGGTGCCGGTCTCGGCCACCCCGTATTGGGCCCGGGTGAGGCCCACCGTGAAGCGGCCCACCTCCTGGCGCAGGCCGCTGGTGACCAGCTCGACCCCGGCGCCGGCGCAGGCCTCGGCCAGGGACTCGGTTTCGCCCTCGCCCCAGCCGGGCGCGGCCAGGCAGCCGCCCTGTCCGGTGGTGAGCCGGGCGGCATAGTCAAAGGCCGCGGCCAAATCGGCCACCGGTTCCACCGTGGCCGAGACCGCCCGGGCCTGCTGGGTGAATAGCGCGATCAGATCATCCATGCAACATCGCCTCCGGCCTGAAAAAGACCACCCAATCTTAACAGATCAAGGGAATAATTTTAGAGACATCGGGATCATTGGCAAACCGGGCCCCAAAGCATATATTAGGAAACAATTCGCTCCGCCAATCCAGAAAAGCCGGGAGCCAGGATGATCGCCCCAGCCCTGCAAAACGAGTTCGCCCGCCTGGTGGGGCGGGAAAACGTTTTTGACGACGCCTCGGACCTGCTCACCTATTCCTATGACGCGGCCCTGCTGCCCGCCCAGTCGCCGGGCCTGGCCCTCCGGCCGGGCACCCTGGAGGAGCTGGGCCGGGTGGTGGCCTTGTGCAACCAGGAGGGCCTGCCGTTGACCATCCGGGGAGCGGGCACCAACCTGAGCGGCGGGGCCATCCCCGAGGGCAAGGGAGTGGTGGTGGTGACCACCGCTCTGAACCGCATCCTGGAGATCAACCAGGCCGACATGTACGCGGTGGTGCAGCCGGGGGTGATCAACCAGCGATTGTTCGACACCGCCCTGGCCCAGGGGCTGTTCTACCCGCCTGATCCCGGAAGCCAGGCGGTGAGCACCCTGGGCGGCAACGTGGCCGAGAACTCCGGCGGGCTGCGCGGCCTGAAGTACGGAGTGACCCGCGACTACGTGATGGGCCTGAACTTTTTCGACACCGAGGGCCAGTTGGTCAAGACCGGCTCGCGCACCGTGAAATGCGCCACCGGCTACAACCTGGCCGGGCTCATGGTGGGCTCCGAGGGCACCCTGGGAGTCATCGGCGAGATCATCCTCAAGCTGATCCCCCCGCCCCAGGCCAGCCGGGCCCTCTTGGCGGTGTTCGACAGCATGGAGGCGGCCAGCCAGACCGTGGCCGCCATCATCGCGGCCCGCATCGTGCCCGCCACCCTGGAGTTTTTGGACAACTTCACCATCCGCACGGTGGAGGACTTCTCCGGGGCCGGCCTGCCGGTGGAGGCGGCGGCCATGCTGCTCATCGAAGTGGACGGCCACCCCGCCCAGGTGGCCGACGAGGCGGCCCGGGTGGAGGATATCTGCCGCGCCCAGGGAGCCACCCAGGTGCGCCCGGCCAAGGACGCGGCCGAGCGCGACCGCATCTGGACCGCGCGGCGCTCGGCCATCCCCGCCCTGGCCCGCCTGAAGCCCTCGGTGGTCCTGGAGGACGCCACGGTGCCCCGCAGCCAGGTGCCGGCCCTGGTGCGCTTCATCCGTGACCTGGCCGCCAAGCATGAGCTGACCATCGGCACCTTCGGCCACGCCGGCGACGGCAACCTGCACCCCACCATCGTCTTCGACCAGCGCGACGAGAAGCAGTTCGCCCGGGTGCGCGAGGCGGTGGAGGAGCTGTTCGACAAGGCCCTGGAGCTGGGCGGCACCCTCAGCGGGGAGCACGGCCTGGGCCTGACCAAGACGCGCTTCCTGGTAAAGGAGGTGGGGCCGGCCACCCTGGCCTGGGCCCGGCGGCTTAAAAAGGCCATGGACCCCAAGGGCATCCTAAATCCCGGCAAGATCGTGGAGCGGGACTGATGGCCGGAGTGGCTCAACTGGCCCGGCTGCTGGGCGAACTGGAAGAGCAGCTCATGGCCTGCATGCGCTGCGGCTTTTGCCAAAGCGTGTGCCCCCTCTACGGCCAGACCGGCCGCGAGGTGGACGTGGCCCGGGGCAAGCTGGCCCTGCTGGACGGCCTGGCGGCCGAGATACTAAAGGACCCCCACGCGGTGCAGGAGCGCTTGGAGCGCTGTCTGCTCTGCGGCTCCTGCGCGGCCAACTGCCCCTCCGGGGTCAAGGTGCTGGACATTTTCCTCAAGGCCCGGGCCATCCTGAGCGGCTACCTGGGCCTGTCGCCGGCCAAGAAGCTGGTGTTCCGGCAACTGCTGGCCCGCCCCGCCCTGTTCAACCGCCTGCTCGGCCTGGCCCCGCGCTTCGAGCGTATCTTCGCCTCGCCGGTGGACGATCTGCTCGACACCTCCTGCGCCCGCTTCTTCCCGCCCCTGGGCCAGCGCCACTTCAAGCGCCTGGCCCGGGCGCCCCTTCACCGCACGGTGCCCGAGCTGCACACCTCGCCCGGCGCGGCGGGCATTCGGGTCGGCTTTTTCACCGGCTGTCTCATTGACAAGCTTTTTCCCTCCGTGGGTCAGGCGGCGCTCAAGGCGCTGGACCATCACGGAGTGGGCGTCGAGCTGCCCGCCGAACAGGCCTGCTGCGGCATCCCCGCCCTGTCGGCCGGGGACAGCGAGACCTTCAGCAAGCTGTTGGCCCACAACCTGGCCCGTTTCGACCCGGACAAGATCGACTACCTGGTCACCGCCTGCGCCACCTGCGCCTCCACCCTGGCCAAGATGTGGCCCCTGATGTGCGGGGGCCTGGACGCGGCCGGCCAGGCCAAGGCCGCCGCCCTGGCCGCCAAGACCCGCGACGTGGGCCAGATGCTGGTGGAAACCGGGCTGATCAGCGGCGAAGCGCCCTCTTCCGATCCCGGTGCCAAGACTCTCACCTATCACGACCCCTGCCACCTCAAGAAATCCCTGGGCGTGGCCGAAGAGCCCCGGCGGCTCATCGCGGCCAATCCGGGCTGGCGTCTGGTGGAGATGACCGAGAGCGACTGGTGCTGCGGCATGGGGGGCAGCTTCAGTTTGCAGCACTACGACCTGTCCAAGCAGATCGGCAGCCGCAAGCGGGAGCACATCGAGCAGAGCGGGGCCAGCACCGTGGCCACCGGGTGCCCGGCCTGCATGCTCCAGATCAGCGACATGCTCTCCCAGGCCGGGGACCACATCGCGGTCAAGCACGCCATCGAGATATACGCGGAGAGCCTCTAGGCCCCCCACCTACAAGAAAAGGCGGCCCCGCTTCCGCGGAGCCGCCTGATTGCTTTGTGGGGAGCGCCTAACTCTTCAACTCTTCCAGGCCGTCGTAGAGGTCCAGGGCCTCGGGGTTGGCCAGGGCGTCCTTGTTCTTCACCGGCAGGCCGTGGATCACGTTGCGCACCGCCAGCTCCACCTTCTTGCCGGAGATGGTGTAGGGGATGTCCGCGATGGGGATGATCTTGGCCGGCACGTGGCGCGGGGTGCAGTTGGTGCGGATCAGGGTCTTGATGCGCTTGACCAGGTCGCCGTCGAACTCCACCCCAGGATTGAGCCGCACAAACAGGATCACCCTGACATCGTTGTCCCAGTCCTGGCCGATGACCAGGCTGTCGGCGACCTCGTCCATGCCCTCCACCTGGCGGTAGATCTCCGCGGTGCCGATGCGCACCCCGCCGGGGTTCAGGGTGGCGTCCGAACGGCCGTACATGACCACCCCGCCCTCTGGGGTCACCTCGCAAAAGTCGCCATGGAACCAGATGTTGGGGTAAACGTCGAAGTAGGCGTCGTGGTACTTCTGGCCGTCCGGGTCGTCCCAGAAGCCCACCGGCATGGAGGGCCAGGGTTTGACGCAGACCAGCTCGGCCTTTTCGCCCACCACCGGCCGGTTCTCGGCCGCCCAGGCCTCCATGGCCATGCCCAGCTCGCGCACCTGGAGCTGTCCCGCGTACACCGGGCCGATGGGGTTGCCCCCGGCAAAACAGCCCACCAGGTCGCTGCCCCCGCTGATG
This sequence comes from Desulfarculaceae bacterium, assembly GCA_021737145.1. Taxonomy (GTDB): domain Bacteria; phylum Desulfobacterota; class Desulfarculia; order Desulfarculales; family Desulfarculaceae; genus Desulfoferula. The sequence goes on from JAIPEN010000012.1 coordinate 106,988, forward strand.
GAGGACAGGCACAGGTCCTTTTTGACGTCCCGGTACACGTAGTGGAAACTCTCGACGCTCAAGGGCGAACCGGTGGAAAGCACCGCCTTGAGCGGGCTCAGGTCATATTGCTCGCCGGGCTTGAGCCCCTCGTTCTCAATGGCCGCCAGGTAGCGGGCGCTGGTGCCGAAGATGGATATCTTCTCCTGGGCCGCGTACTCCCAGAGCACCTCGGGGCCGGGATAAAAAGGCGAGCCGTCGAACAGCATCACCGTGGCGCCCAGGGCCAGCGAGCTGACCAGCCAGTTCCACATCATCCACCCGCAGGTGGTGAAGTAGAAGATGCGGTCCTCCCGCTTGAGGTTGCAGTGCAGGCTCAGTTCCTTAAGGTGCTGCAACAGCACCCTGCCCGCCCCGTGCACCATGCATTTGGGCACCCCGGTGGTGCCCGAGGAGTAGAGGATGTACAGGGGGTGGTCCGGCGGGAGCTGGGCGAACTCCATGTCCGGGGGTTGGGCCTGGAGCAGATCGGTGAACAGCACCGCGCCCGGCACCGGGCTCAGGTCCGGGGCCTCCGAGGTGAAAGGCACCACCACCACCTGTTCGATGGAGTCGATCTCGGCCTTGACCTCGGCCACCCGGGCCAGGGAGTCGAAGGTCTTGCCGTTGTAGAAGTAGCCGTCCGCGGTGACCAGCACCTTGGGCCGCACCTGGCCGAAGCGGTCCATCACTCCCCTGAAGCCGAAGTCCGGGCTGCATGAGGACCAGGTGGCCCCCAGGCTGGCCGAGGCCAGCATGGCCACGATGGTCTCGGGGATGTTGGGCATGAAGCCCACCACCCGGTCGCCCACGCCCACGCCCATGTCCTTGAAGGCCGCGGCCAACGAGGCGGTCTGGGCGTAGAGCTCGGCGTAGCTCATCGAGCGCTGGGAGCCGTTTTCCGAGCGGAAGATTATGGCCGTGTGCTCGTCGCGGAAGCGCAGCAGGTTCTCGGCGAAGTTCAGCTCCGCGCCGGGGTACCACTTGGCGCCGGGCATCTTGTCCAGGTCCGTGGCCACCTGGTCGTAGGGCTTGCTGTGAATTACCTCGAAGAACTCCCAGGTGGCCTCGTGAAAGGCCTCCAGATCGCTGACGGACCACTCGTAAAGTTCGGGGTAATCAGCAAAGGAGGTGCCGTGCTTTTCGTTTACAAAGGCGATGAAGCGGCTCAAGTTGGCGCCGGCGATCCTCTCAGCAGAGGGCTTCCACAACATCTCGGCCATGAATATGACTCCCATAAGTTAAGGCGGGGCGGGCCCTCTGGACCCGTCCCGCCTTGCTTTGCCAATCTTGCGGGGACCGTGCTCAGATGCCCAGTTTCGTCACCCTTAACTGGTTATCCACGGCGGTTACGCCGGGATGAGCCAGGGCGATGTCTCCGGCGTGCTTGCGGGAATCATCATCCTGCACCGCGCCGTCCAAGCTGAGGCGGCCATTGCCTTGGCTGGTCACCTCCACCTCGCGCACCGGCACCGTGACAACCTTCTTCTTGATGGCCGCTTCCACGGCTTTGGCCAGGGCGCGGTCGGCATAGGAAGCCTTCTGCTCCTGGCTAATGGGTCCCTCGGTTTCGGCGGCAAGGCAGATGAGCTTGGCCACCAGGTCCGCGCTCAAGTCCTTGGTGTTGAGCACCATGTCATACAAAGACCAATCGCTCAAGTCTTTATGAAAAATGCTCTCGATCAAAGCCCGGCGATGGCGGTCATGGCGATTGAGATAAGTGGCCGCGTCGTCCGATGAAATCCCCTTGCGCTGGGCCAGGCGCTCCACCCGGACATGGCGGGGGGACACGATGCGCACCTTGAGCACCGCAGGGTCCTCGGCCAACACGATCTGGGACCCCCGGCCCAGCACCACCGCATCGCCCTGGGCCGCCTCGGAATAGACCAGAGAGGCGAACAGGCTGGTGTTGGCCGGGTGGCGCATGAAGATGCGCTCGAAAAAGCCGGCCGGTTCTTCGGTTTCAAAGGCCCGGCACTCCTTGGCGAAATCGTCGTCGCACTCCTGGGCCTTGGCCTGGAAATGGTCTCCACCCACCAGGCGGATGCCCAAATCGCGGCACACCTGGTCTGCAATCTCGTCGCCCATGCTACCGACTTGGCGGGAAATGGTAACGATGGCCATAAACAACCTCCTTAAATTTTGGCGCACTCCCCGGGGGGGTTAATACTGGCTCCCCTCCCAGCCGCAAGCCCGGTGGCGCTATAAGCGCCATGATAGCAAAAGAATCGCCCCTTGGTAACCACACCCGCATGGCACCGGGCTTGGGGTACGGGCCCTGATGTGCTAATTTGCCATCAGAGGGAGAATAGTGCTTCCCATATGCCACTTGTTGTTGGAGGAGTTCCCATGGAGTTGATGGAAGCCATCCGCGAGCGTCGCAGCATCCGCAAATATGAAGACAAACCCATTTCCCAAGAGGTGTTGGACCAGCTGATGGAGGCGGTGATGTGGTCGCCCTCCTGGGCCAACACCCAGTGCTGGGAGCTGGTCAAGGTGGACGATCCCGCCGAGCGCGAGGCCCTGCAACAGACCATAAGCAAGGGCAACCCGGCCACCAAGGCCATTGTCAGCGCCCCCCTGCTCTTTGCCCTATGCGCCCGGCTGGAGTCCTCGGGCTATTACAACCAAAAGGTGACCACCAAGTTCGGCGACTGGTTCATGTTCGACTTGGGCCTGGCCTGCCAAAACCTGTGCCTGGCCGGACACGGGTTGGGCCTGGGCTCGGTGGTGGTGGGCCTGTTCGACCATGACGCCGCGGCCAAGGTGGTGGGTCTGCCCGCCGGGCACGAGCTGGTGGCCCTGGTGCCCATGGGCTACCCCGCCCAGCAGATGAAGCCCCCCAAGCGCCGCCAGCCCGAGGAGTTCCTGCGGGTTGACAAGTTCTAGATAACGGCTGTTAATAATTTAGCCAGTACCACCCAAACCCCTAACGCCCCGCCTCCGGGCTGGGCCCTTCCGGAAAGGCTGAAGTCATGTCCAGCTATGCCCAGGATTTCGCCAAGGCGCTCTCCATAGGGCGTCCGCCCAACATCACCCGCTTGTTCCCCAACTCCAAGGCCCTGCTGGTCAGCGGCAAGGTCATCGACCGGGCCATGCTGGCCAAGGGTCAGGCCATGACCATCGCGGCCAACGGGCGCAACCACTTCGTTCTCCGGGGCGCCTTGAAAGCGGCCCAGCGGGCTCAGGCGGCCCTCATTCTGGAGATCGCCAAGAGCGAGGGCGGCCGCAGCGCCTACTGCGCGGTCAACTACTGGAACCTGGCCCGTCAGGCCGACCAGATCATCAACGAGCTGGGCATCACCGTGCCGGTGGCCATCCACGCCGACCACTACGGCATCAAGGGCGACAAGGACGTGACCGACGCCAAGGTGGAGATACCCTCCATGTTCGAAGCCGGGGTCACCTCCATCGCCATCGACGCCTCCCACCTGCCCGACGACCAGAACCTGCTGGCCAGCCTGGAGCTGAACCAGTACATCCCGGCCTGGGCCTGCCTGGAGACCGAGGTGGGCGAGATCAAGGGCAACGAGGGGCTCTCCACTCCCGAGGACGCCCTGTTCCTCATCCAGGGGCTCAACGCCCACGGCATCTTCCCGGACTGGATCGCCCTGAACAACGGCACGGCCCACGGCATCCAGACCTCGGACCAGGGCATCCAGGTGGAGCTGACCACCGAGGTGCACAAGGCCCTGGAGCCCTACAAGGTCTCGGGCGCCCAGCACGGCACCAGCGGCAACACCTCCGAGCGGCTCAAGCGCATCGCCCAGGAGACCAACACCACCAAGGCCAACGTGGCCACCGCCCTGCAGATGATCTCCTGGGGGGTGAAGGTCAACGAGTTCGGCAACGCCGAGCTGGACGGGGACGGCAACTTCATCAAGATGCCCGGCCAGGGCGTCAGTGACCAGATGTGGGCCGAGATGCAGGCCTATGCCGCGGAGCAGGGCTGGAGCGGGGGCAACTACAAAAAAATCAACCTGCCCTTCGAAAACAAGCTCCTGGCCCAGCCCGCCTCGGTGCGCGCCCGCATGGTCCAGGCGGTGGAGGAGTTCATCTACGAGCTGCTGAGCAAGGTCTTCAACGCCGAGGGCACCGCCGCCCTGGGGGTGGAGGCCATCCTCGAGGCCGGCGACTACGACCTTGGCGCCAAGGGCCAGCGCATCGAGGACCCGGGGCAATGGACGCCGGAAATGATCCGGACCAAGGCCCAGGAGCTCGACAGCGACAAGGGCCCGGCCGGCGACTTCGACGACTAGCCAAGCCGCCCAACCGCACCAAACGCCGCCCCGCCGGAAGCACCTTTTCCGGCGGGGCGCTCTGCCTTAAAGGCCGCTAATCGCAGCCGGTTGTTGACAGGTCAGGGGGCCGGGGCCATAATATCTATTCCGGTTCGGCATGGGCCCATAGCTCAGTTGGTAGAGCCTCCGGCTCATAACCGGATAGTCCCTGGTTCGAGGCCAGGTGGGCCCACCAAATCTTTAGCGGGAGAGCACTTTATGCGTGTGTGGTTCTTGCCCGGGCGGCCGGCCGGGGCGGGAAAACGCAGCATCCCAAAGGCTCTTTAACGGGCGCCCCCGAAAAAGGGGTGCCCGCTTCTTTGGTTTTATGAGCGCACAAAACGCACAAGCCACCGTCGGCCAGATAATGCAGGTGATGGAGCAGTGGGCTCCCGCCGCGGCCGCCGAGGAGTGGGACCAGGTGGGCCTGCAGGTGGGCGATCCTTCTGCCCCGGCGGGCAAGGCCTGGACCGCCCTGGAGCTGGACGACGCCTGCCTGGAGGCGGCCCTGACCGCTGGCGTGCAAATGCTCCTGGTGCATCACCCGCCCCTGTTCAAGCCCCTCAGCTCCCTGCGCGGCGACCGGCCGGAAACGGCCCGCCTGATCAAAGCCGCAACCGCGGAAATGGCCATCTTCGCCGCCCACACCAACCTTGACTCCGCCCCCGGCGGAGTCAACGACGTTTTGGGCCGGCGTTTGGGCCTGGGAGAGCTGACCCCCCTGACCCCGGGCCGCAACGGGGGCCTGGTCAAGCTGGTGGTGTTCACCCCGCCCGAGGCCCTGGATCAGGTCTCGGCCGCCCTGTTCGCCGCCGGGGCCGGACGCATCGGCGGGTACAGCGAATGCTCCTTTGCCGCGGTGGGGGTCGGCTCCTTCCGCGCTCCCAGCGACGGGCACCCCTATCTGGGCAACCCCGGCGAAAAGGAGCTGGTGGAGGAGCTGCGCCTGGAGGTGCACACGACCGCCACGGCCGCGCCCCGGGTTTTGGCCGCCTTGAAGCAGGCCCATCCCTACGAAGAGCCGGCGGTGGACGTGTATCCCCTCACCCAGTCCCCGCCCGGCTTCGGCCTGGGACGGGTGGGTGAGCTGCCCGCCCCGGTGGAGGCCCGCCACTTCGCCCGCCGGGCGGCGGCCGAGCTGAAGGCCGGCTGGGCCCATCTGGGCGGGGCCCCGCCCAAACGAATTTCACGGGTGGCCGTGGTGGGAGGCTCAGGCGGCGACATGCTGCCCGCGGCCGCCGCCAGCGGCGCCCATCTGCTGATAACCGGAGAGGCATCTCACCACGCCGCGCAGCAGGCGGCCGATCTGGGCCTGGGCATCCTGTGCCTGGGCCACTATCAGACCGAGGTGGTGATCGTGGAACCCTGGGCCGCCCGCCTGGGCCGCGAACTGACCGCCCTAGGCCTCGACTGCACCATTGAACCATACACCGGAGGGGTGGACCCCTGGCATCCGGTTGCCCATAAGGAGGAATAACCTTGCTCGAGCAGCTCCGTCTCCTGGTAAGGCTGCAAGCCACCGACAAGACCCTTTTTGACCTGAGCCAAGAGCGGGATACCATTCCCGCCCGCCTGGCCGAGCTGACCCGCGGCGAGGAGGCGCTGAGCGCCGAGCTGGCCCGGGAACAGGCCCAGTTGGACGAACTGCTCAAACGCCGGGGGGCCTTGGAAGAGATCGCGGACAACATCCGCGCCCGCTTGCGCCGGGCCGAGAACCGCCTCATGGGCTCCAAGACCCCCAAGGAGTACCAGGCGGCCAACGCCGAGATCGACGACAACAAGGACGCCCTCAAGGACAACGACAACCAGCTTCTGGAGATGATGGAGCTGGTGGAGTCCCTGGAGGGGAAGGTTGGCGGTCTCAAGCAGCGCCTGAAAGAACTCTCGGCCGTCTCCAAGAAGGAACGCACCCAACTGGAGAAGCGCTATCACAGCCTGGAGTCCGAGGTGGGCCGCCTGGAGACCAAACGCAGCAAGCTCACCGGCGGGGTGGACCCCAAGCTCATGAAGGACTATGACTTCATCCGCCAGGCCCGCGACGGCATCGCCATCGCCCCGGTGAGCGAAGGCGCCTGCAACGTCTGTCACATGGGAATCCCGCCCCAGCAGTTCAACGAGTTGCAGCGCATGGACAAGATCATGACCTGCCCCTCTTGCCGCCGCCTCATCTACTGGGCCGACGCGCCCGACTTCGCCGAGGCCGAGTGAGCCCCTCGGGCCCGAGCCTGACCCTGCAGGCCGACGGCGGGTCCCGGGGCAATCCCGGGCCGGCCGGGGCCGGGGCGGTGCTCTACGACAGCCAAGGCCAGGAAGTTGCCGGCCTCAGCCGCTATCTGGGCGTGGCCACCAACAACGAGGCCGAGTACCAGGGCCTGATCATGGGCCTGGAGGAGGCCCGGCGCCTGGGGGCCGGCGAGCTGAGCATCAAGCTGGACTCGGAGCTCATCGTGCGCCAGCTCGAGGGCCGCTACCGGGTCAAGGCGCCCGGGCTCAAGCCCCTGTACGCCAAGGTCAAGGGCCTGTTGCAATCCTTCGCCAAAGTGAGCATCTTACATGTACCCCGGGCCCAGAACGCCCGCGCCGACCAGTTGGCCAACCAGGCCATGGACCGGCGGTCCTAGGGTCCATGGGTTATACTCTCTAGTACCGGAGCGGAGCCGGCCGGATGGCCGCCGGCCCTATTTTGGGGCGGGAGGAAAGTCCGGGCACCGCAGGGCAGGGTGCTGGCTAACGGCCAGGGGGGGCGACCCCACGGAAAGTGCCACAGAGAACAGACCGCCTCCGCTTGTTAAGCGGCGGTAAGGGTGAAACGGCGAGGTAAGAGCTCACCGCTGGGGCGGCGACGTCCCAGGCACGGCAAACCCCACCCGGTGCAAGACCAAATAGGGGAGCGCAACGAGGACGGCCCGTCCCATGCTCCCGGGTAGGTCGCTGGAGGCGGCGGGCAACCGCCGTCCTAGATGAATGGTCATCGCCCGGCCTTTTGGCCGGGGACAGAACCCGGCTTACAGGCCGGCTCCGTTCCGGTTCTTGTTCAACCCCAGGCGAGGTGCGCGCCCTTGACCCAGCCCTTGGTGGCCATAGGCCGGCGGCTGGCCCGCTACCCCCAGTTCCTCACCCTGGGGCCGCGCCCCAATCTGGACGATTACCCCCCCGAGCATTTGGAGCTGATCCGCCAGGCGGACACGGTTTTCTATCCCACCGAACTCCTGGCCCCCCAGTTGGCCGCCCTGGGCAAGCGCCTGTTCCCCTCCCTGGCCTGCCACCTGCTGGAAGGCGACAAGATCAAGCAGACCACCCTGTTCAAGCTCCTGGGCCTGCCCCACCCCCGCACCCGGGTGTTCTATGGCCGCCAGCGCCAGACCATTCTGGATCACTTCAGCTTTCCCTTTGTGGCCAAAAAGCCCCGCGCCTCTTCCCGGGGACGCGGCGTGTTCCTCATCGAGAACCAGGACCAGCTCTCGGCCTATCTGGCCGGGAACAAGGTGGCCTACATCCAGGAACGCCTGCCCATCGAGCGCGACCTCCGGGTGGTGGTCATCGGCTTTGAGCCGGTGTGCGCCTATTGGCGGCTGCCGCCGGAAGGCGAGTGGCGCTCCAACCTGGCCCAGGGGGCTTTGGTGAGCTTTGACAACGTGCCTCCGGCGGCGGTGGAGCTGGCGGTGCACGCGGCCCGGGCCGCGGACCTGGACGAGGTGGGCCTGGACCTGGCCGTGGTTTCGGGTGAGCCGTTGCTGCTAGAATTTAACGTGAAGTATGGCCGCCAGGGGCCGGCCCTGGCCGGCATCGATGTGGTGGATTACGTGGCCCGGGGAATCCTGGCCAAACGCCTGCCCCCCGCAAGGAGCGATACATGAGCCGCTGGATGCAGATACGGGTGCACATCGACCCGGTGTACAAGAAGAGCTTCGCCAAGGAGTTTCCCAAGCTCTACCGGGTGGTGATTGGCCTGGACAACAGCCTGATGGAGGCCAACCCCACCTTCATGGACCTGGTGCCCCTGGTGGTGCGCCTGAGCCAGGACAAGGATCTGGAGCCCGGCCTGTCCAAGGCCATCGAGCACTACGGCCCCAAGATCGTGGAGCTGCACCGGCAGATCAGCGAGGCCATCGGCGGGTGGAAGCTTTCCGAGGCCGAGACCCTGCTCTACGAGCTGGAGGATCAGTTCGTATCCTTTGAAAAGGAGCTGGGCTAGGCGAACAGAACGGCGGGTGTAGTGAGCCACCCCCCTGCCCCGCCCCGGACAACCAGGGGCCCAAAAGCAAACGGAGGGAAGCCAGGCTCCCCTCCGTTTTTGCGCGGAGAAATATCGGGCGCCGGGCTAGAAGGCCCAGGCCACTCCCACCTGCACCTGGTTGGAGGTCACGCCGTGGTTGCGGTCGTCCAGGCCCGCATTGGAGATGTGACGCAACCGGTAGCCGAAGTCCAGGCTCAGGTTGTTCTGCAGCGGGATGCGCAGGCCCACCCCGCCAAAGGACAGGAAGTTGAAGCCGATGCCCAGCTCCTGGATGTCCAGGCTGTTGTAGGAGGGGCCGATGCCTCCCTCGATGTAGGGCTGCACGGCGGCCTTGCCAAAATACAGGCGCAGGGCCGGGATGATGCCCACCTCCACCCCGTTGCCGTAGTCCCAGAAAGCGCCCACCAGGCCCTCCACGCGGAAGTCCAGGCGGATGCTCTCGTTGTCCACCAGGGGCATGGCGACATGGGCGATGATGCCCGCCTCGTACAGGTCGCCGTTGTCAATGTCCATGGATAGGTTGCCGAATCCGGTGAGGCCCCACTCTTTGAACTGCAGGCCCTCGGCGTTGACCGGCAGGGCCAGGCTCACCAACAACAACACCAGCAACGGTATGATCAAATGTAGACGTCTGTGCACTGTTTCCTCCCGGGTACACAAATTAGGTTGCTTTGTTAAAACCCACGCTGCGGCCGGGACCGGCGCGCGCAGGTGTTCCGATAGTGCCTAAAAAACAGGGCCGGTGTCAAGTCCGCGACAAGCATCCCATGGGTTTGACTTTGCCTGTGGATTAGCGTATCTCTAAGCGGTAATTGAAGTTCACCCGCCTGTTAGCAGACGAGGAGACCTTGATGACAGAGGCGCACCTGGAAGAGAACCCTCAGAACATAACCTCGGCCGAGATGGTGGTGGCCATCCCCTCATACCGGGAGGCCAAGCTGATAGGCTACCCCACCACCCAAGCGGCCCAAGGGCTCAAACGCTACTTTGGCGACAAGAGTTGTGTGATCATCAACTGTGACAACAACTCCGACGACGGCACCAAGGAAGCATTTTTCGAGGCCGACACCGAAGACGTTCCCCAGATTTACATCTCCACCCCGCCCGGGGTGCGCGGCAAGGGCAACAACTTCCACAACCTGTTCCGCAAGGTGGTGGAGCTGGGGGCCGAGGCCGTGGTGGTGGTGGACGCGGACCTGAAGTCCATCACCCCCCAGTGGATACGCCACTTGGGCGAACCCCTGTTCAACGATTTCGGCTACGTGGCTCCCCTGTACGTGCGCCACAAATACGACGGCACCATCACCAACGCCATCGCCTATCCCTTCACCCGGGCCCTGTACGGCCGCCGGGTGCGCCAGCCCATCGGCGGGGACTTCGGCTTTTCCGGCGAGCTGGCCCGCATCTACCTGGCCAGCCCCACCTGGACCGAGGCGGTGAGCCAGTTCGGCATCGACATCTGGATGACCACCCTGGCCATGAACAACAACGTACCCATCTGTCAGGCCTTCATGGGCCGGCCCAAGATCCACAAGCCCAAGGATCCGGGCAGCGACCTGGGCCCCATGTTCAGCCAGGTGGTGGGCACCATCTTCGATTTGATGCGCCACAGCGCGGGCTATTGGATGCGGGTCAAGTGGTCCAAGCCCACCAGCATCTACGGCTTCGGACTGGGCGAGGTGGAGATGCCGCCTCCGGTGAAGGTGACCCAGGAGAAGCTGGCCGAGAACTTCAGCCTGGGCATGGGGACCTACCGCGAAGCCTGGCAGGAGATTCTCACCGAGCCCATCTTCGCCAAGGTGGAAGAGGTGGCCGGCCTGCCCGAGGATATGTTCGACTTCCCCACCCAGACCTGGGCCAAGCTATTGTTCGATTACGCGGTGGCCTATAATAAAGGGGTGATGGATAGCCAGGCCCTGTTGGACTCGCTGATCCCGCTGTACTTCGGCAAGACCTTGTCCTACGTGCGCAAGACCGAGCGCATGAGCGTGCAGCAGGCAGAGGAGTACATTGAGACTGAATGCATGGTCTTCGAGGAGACCAAGCCCTACCTGGTGGACCACTGGGTGGCCTAGCAACCTGAAGGGGTGATCATGGCCAAGATACTTATTGTCGACGACGAAGAACACATCCGATTCCTGTACTCCGAGGAGTTGGCCGACGATGGTTACGAGGTAATCACCGCGGACAGCGGCTATCAACTCCTGGAACGCATTGACCAGGAAAAGCCCGACTTGGTGGTGCTGGACATCAAGATGGTGGACTACAACGGGCTGGACCTGTTGCAGGACATCCGTAACAAATATTACGACCTGCCGGTTATCCTCTGCACCGCCTACGACACTTTCAAGGAAGATATGAAGTCCATTGCGGCCGATTTCTACGTGATCAAGTCCTTTGACCTCACCGAGCTCAAGAACAAGATCAAGATGGCCCTGGAGACCAAGCTCCCCGAGGAATAAGGGCCGCCATCAGCCAGAAATACGGCCGCGCCCTCCGGAGATTTCCGGGGGGCGCGGTTCTTTTTGGGTTCGGCGCGACGGCTAGTGGGTCAAGGTGTCAACCCCCAGCTCGCCCTTGAGCCAGGCCTCGATCTCCGGGGTGAGTCCGTAGAGTCCCTTGTGCCCGTTCCAATAGTCTTGGAAGCGCTGCCTGAGCTCCTCGGGCAGCTCAATCACGGCCAGTTCGTCCACCCCGGCGGTGTCCCGGCGCAAAAAGTGCAGCACCGGCCCGTCATCCCAGGAGTAGACCACAAAGTAGTAGGCCTCCTGCTCGGGCGTGCGAACCATGCGGCCCAGGTGATCCCAGCCATTGCCCCATTCCAGATACTGGGACACGGCCAACTCGGGGGTCATCTCCCAATCGATCTCATTGACCAAGCGCTGATCAGCGCGAATTTCCTGTAGGGTCAACACAGCCACCTCCCATAATATTGATAACTATTCCTGAATATATTGTAAGGCTTTGCCCCCAAAAAGCAAGCCCCTCGCGATACCATTTATTAGTTAATTATATAAGGCGGTTGGCCTATTGCTTCACGTGGGTGAACATGAACACCCCGAACAGGCCGAAAACCAGGTTGGTAAGCCAAGCGGCCAACACCGGCGGCAATGCCCCGCCATAGCCGAAGATGCTTTTGCAATAGCTGAAGCCAACCCAATAGAACAGGGCCACCCCCAGGCCGATGATCACCGCGGCGGGCAAAAAGCGGCCCTTTTCCTTGAACAGGGCCAGGGGTATGCCGATCAGGGCCATGATCAAACACACGAAGGGGAAGGAGAGCTTGGCCTGCAAATCCACCAACTGCCTGAGGGGCACGAATCCCTTGGCCTCCACCTTGCCCACATAGCGGGCCAGCTCGCCCAGGCCCATCTCCTCGGAGGGCTTGGCCAGGCGGCTGAAGTCGGTGGGCTTCTCGGGCAGGTCCAGGTTGAGCTGGTCGAAGAGCTGGGCGCTGTATCCCCCGCCCGGCAACCGCTTCTGATACAGCCCCTCGAAGAAAACCCATTTGCCGCCCAGATAGCGGGCCCGTTTGGCGTCGATGCGCTCGCTGAGCACGAACTCCGGGCCGAAACGGTATGTCGTGACCTCGGACAGGCTCTGGCTGTCGGGCTGATAAAAGCCCACCTGGTAAATGGCGTCCTGCCCCTTGTACCAGAAGCGCTCTTTTTGGAAGAGCTTGCCCGGTTGCTTTTCCACCCGCACGTTCCAGATGAAGTTGGTGCGGGTCTTGGTGATGGGCAGCACCACCTCGTTGATCAGGGCCACGGTCAGGGCCAGCACCAGCGAGAGCAGCAGGATGGGCAGGGTGAAGCGGAACATGCTGATGCCGCTGGACTTGACCGCCACGATCTCGTTCTTCTTGGCCATGAGCCCCAGGGAGAGCACGCTGGCCATGAGGATGGCCATGGGGATCATCAGGGCGGTGATCTCCGGCACCTGCAAGACGAAGTAGCTGAGCATGGTGGAGGTGGCGACCCCGGCCTCCAGGAAGTTGTCCACCTTTTCGATGAAGTCGAACAGGGTGAAGATGGCCACGAAGCCCACCACCAAAAAGCCGAACAGCTTCAAAAACTCGCGGGCCACGTATAGCGAGAGAATGCGCAACTCAGGCCTCCGGCGCGGCCCCGGGCCGCAGGGCCCGCAACCGGGCCAGGAGCGCGGGCAGGCGCTCCAGCTTGTTGAGCAGGGGTATGGGCGTCTCCTTGAGCTCCTGGCGGAACATCAGGGCGCCCAGGAGGCCGAAGACGATGTTGGGCACCCACATGCCCACCATGGGCGGGTAGAAGCCGCTTTCGCCCAGGGACCAGGCCGCTGACAACAGCAGATAGTAGGACAGGAACACCACCAGGGCCACGGCCACGCCCCAGGAGCGGCCCGAGCGGGAGTGGATGCCCAGGGGCAGCCCGATCAGGGCCATGACCAGGCAGGCGAAGGGCAGGCTGAACTTTTTCTGAAGCTCCATGTCCACCAGGTAGTAGCGCTTGGAGTCGGGCGGCGCCTTTTTGAGCTCCGCCAACAGCTCGGAGACGTACATCTCCTTTTCGTGCTTGTCCTTGCGCTGCTTGGCCACAAAGGCCCCGGCGTCCAGGGTAACGTCGTAGGTGTCGAAGCCGGCGGTCTCGGCCGAGCGCTTGTCCGGGCTCACCGCGTGGATGCCGCCCTCATAGAGCCTGAGGGTGAGCTTGCCGCCCTGGCCGGGAAAGAACTTGCCCCGCTTGGCCACGATGGTGTGCTGCTTTTCCGGATCGCGCTGGTCGACGATGAACACGTCCTTGAGCACCCCGCCGCCGGGCAGCTTGTTTATGTAGATGACCAGGTTGGGGAAGGTGTCGATGAAGCTGCTTTCCTTGAGGGCCAGCTCGGCCTGGCTGGAGGCCACCTTGTACACCAGGTTCTCGAAACTGTTGTTGCCCCAGGGCAGGGCCCAGAAGGCCAGGGCGCTGGTGGTGGCCCAGGAGAACAGGGCCAGGGCGGCCACCGGGGGCAGCAGCCGCGAGAGGCTGATGCCGGCCGCCTTGATGGCCACGATCTCGTTGTCCGAGGAAAGCCGCAAAAAGGCGATGAGCACGCCCAGCAGAGTGGCCATGGGGATGGTGAAGACCAGGAAGTATGGCATGGTGTACAGGAGCAGGCGCCCCACCACGCTTAGGCCCACCCCCCGGCTGACCACCAGGTCGGTGAGCTCCATGATCTTGGCCATGAGCAAGACAAAGGTGAACACCCCCAAGCTCACGAAATAGGGCGAGAGCATCTCAAAAAAGAGATAGCGGTGGATTATCCTTGCCTTGAACATGCAGAGGAGTCTAAAGGTTGGGGTGGGTTTTGTAAAGGAGTGCGCGATGAACCTCAGAGAGCAGAGAGAGAAGCTGGAGGAGCAGATGCTCAGCCCCTACGCGGTCCGCTCGGCGGCCAGCAAGGGGCGGCGGCGCAAGGAGCCGGAGTGCACCATCCGGCCTGCTTTTCAGCACGACCGCGACCGCATCCTCTATTGCAAGGCCTTCCGCCGCCTCAAGCACAAGACCCAGGTATTCCTGGCCCCCACCGGCGACCACTACCGCACCCGTTTGACCCATACCCTGGAGGTGTCCCAGATCGCCCGCACCGTGGCCCGGACCCTGCGGCTCAACGAAGACCTCACCGAGGCCATCGCCCTGGGCCACGACCTGGGGCACACCCCTTTCGGCCACGCCGGCGAGGTGGTGCTGGACAAGCTGCTGCCCGGCGGCTTCAAGCACCACCAGCAGTCGCTGAGGGTGGTGGATGTGTTGGAAAAGGACGGCAAGGGCCTGAACCTGACCCATGAGGTGCGCCAGGGAATCGCGGGCCACTCCAAGGGCAAGGGGCCCTTTTTGCCCAAGCGGGGGGACAAGACCAAGCTGACCCTGGAGGCCCAGGTGGTGCGGGCGGCGGACGTCATGGCCTACATCGCCCACGACACCGAGGACGCCATCCGGGGCGGGGTGATCCAGCGGGCCAAGCTGCCCAAGGCGGTGGTCAAGGTGCTGGGCGGCACCCTGTCCCACCAGATCGACACCATGGTGCGCGACCTGATCGCGGCCAGCCTGGAGACCGGGGGCAAGGCCCTGGCCATGAGCCCGCCGGTGGAAGAGGCCATGGTGGGGCTGCGGGATTTCCTCTACAAGCGCGTCTACGACAACATGGACGTGCACGAGGACTTCATCAAGGCATCCAAGGTGGTCACCGAGCTGTTCGAGATGCTCTGCGACAAGAAGCGCTACGGCAAGCGCTACCGCCATTACCTGGGCTGCGAGCCTCCGGCCCGCCTGGCCCAGCGGCAGCGGGCCGCGGCCGACTACATCGCGGGCATGACCGACCGCTACGCGCTCAACGTGTACGAGGAGGTGTTTTTGCCCCGGCCCTGGGGGAGGATGTAGCCCCCTACTCCACCCGCTTGAACAGCCCGCCCGCCTCGTTGGCCACCACGCTCATGGTGAAGCTGTCCACCTTGCCCTCGATGCCGGTGCCAAAGCTCACCACGCTCAGGGGCTCGCCCGGATCGATGATGTCCACGGCTAAAAACACGTCGCGGTCCCAGGGCCTGAGCTCCACGGCCACCTTCTTGGGGCCCATGACCAGGGCCAGCTTCTTGCCGCGCAGCTCCACCTTTACCTTCTGGTAAACCGGATTGGAGTAGGTCCCCACGTAGTTCTTGAGCGGCTGGGACGCCAAAGCGCCCTTGGGCCGGGGCGGGATGCCCGCCTCTTTTTCCGCGGCCAGGATCTTTTTCAGGTCCTCGCCAGCATAGTCCTGGGGCTCGGCGCCGACCCAGAGGTCGCAGAAGTAGTGGGCCAGGCGGTCCAGCAGGTCCACCCCGCCCAGGTTGGAGAGCATCACGATGCCCGCCTTTTGCCCGGGCATGAAGGCCATCATGGCGTGGTTGGCCGTGGTGTCGCCGTTGTGGAAGATCATGGTGTAGGGGGCGGCGCTGCGCACGTAGACCCAGCCCTGGCAGTATTGGAACAGATCGCCCTCAACCAGCTTGACCCCCGCCGGGGTGGCCGGGGTGTGCAGGAAATCAGCCGTCTTGGGCTTGAGCAACACCTTGCCGTCCACCTTGCCCCGATTGATGTGCAGGCGCAGCCATTGGGTCATGTCCATGACGTTGGAGCTGATGCCCCCGGCCGGGGCGAACTGGAACACCCAGTCCATGAAGTCCCACTCCTCGGGCAGCATGACCACCTTGCCGGCGTGGCGCTGGTGCAGGCGGGTGACGTTGGCCCCCGAGGGCAGGCCCGCCTTGGGCACGCTGGTGCTGTTCATGCCCAGGGGCTTGAAGATCATCTTTTGCAGGCTGGCCCCGTAGTCCCGGCCGGTGTAGCGGCTGACGATGGCCCCGGCCACCAGGAAGGGGATGTTCTGATAGGCATAGGCCGAGCGGAAGCTGGTGACGGGCTCCATGTATTGCAGGGAGTCGATCATCTGCTGGGTGGTGAAGCCGAAGAAGGCCTGCATCTCCCCGGCATGGGGGGACAGGCCGGTGTGCTGGGCCATGAGGTCCTTGATCATGAACTCCCGGGTCACCCAGGGATCGTTCATGAGGAAGGAGGGGTAGTGCTTGATAACCGGGTCGTCCCAGGAGACCTTGCCCTGGTCCACCACCATGCCCATGAGCCCGGCGGTGAAGGACTTGGAGGCCGAGCCGATCTGGAAGATGGTCTGGGGGTTCACCGGAGTGCCGCCGGTGAGCCCGGTCATGCCCAGGCCCTTGGAGTAGATCACCTTGTCGCCGGCCACCACCGCGATGGCCATGCCCGGCACGCCATAGGCCTGGCGGTTCTTCTCGGCATAGGCCTCGAAGCGCTGGAGCAGCTTGGCCAGCTTGTCGCCGCTGGGCGCGGCGGCCAAAGCCGGGGCCGCGGCCAGCAGGGACAGCACGAGCAACAGGCAAAGGATAAATGGGGCGCGTATTAGGCGGCGCATGACAGACTCCTGGTTGGGGAAAGCGGACTTAGATACTCAATCAACTATAAACCAGCAAGCACTATGCGTTGTAGGTAATTCTAGGCTTGGCCCAGCATCTCCAGGAGAGTCCCGGCCGCGATCATCTCCCGCTCGCCGCTGCTCAGCGGCAGGTCCTCGAACCACTCGCGGAAGGCCGCCGGCTCGCGCCAGGGGGCGTCGGTGCCGTAGATGACCCGCTCCGGGCCTTTCTGGCGGATGATCTCCATGACCGCATCCGGCTCCAGCAGCCCGTTTACGTAGGCCAGATCGAAGTACACGTTGTCCAGGGCCAGCAGCTCGCCCAGATGGGGCCAGCCGTAGAGGCTGCCCATGTGGGCCGCGATTATGGGCAGATCGGGGTTGGCCCGGGCCAGGGCCGCGATCTGGTGGGGCTGGCAGCCCATGAAGCCGAAGAACTTGAGCACGTCCCTGAGATGGGGCTTGGCCTCGAACAGGCCCTCCAAATGGATGGTGTCCAACAGCACCGGCAGGCGCTCCCCGGCCAGCAGGCGGAACATGGCGGCCACCTCTGGCTGGTCCAGGTCGATGCGCTGGATGAACGGGTGCAGCTTCACCCCCTTGAGCCCCAGTTCCAATAGCTGGGCCATCTGGCGCCGGGGCTCGGCCGACGGGTGCAGGGTGCCGAAGGGGATGACCTGGGGATGTTCGGCGGCGGTGGCCGCGGCCCAGCGGTTCAGCTCGCCGATGCGGCCCTTGGAGCCGGTGACCGGCAGGAGCACGCAGCGGTCGGTCCCGCTGCGCTCCATGGAGGAGACCAGGGCGTCCACGGTTCCGCCCCGGTGAATCTGCCACTTGTTGGGGTCGCTGGAGCCGAGTTCCTCGTCCAGCATGGCCAGGCGTTCGCCCAAGACCGCGAGATCCTCGGCTAAAAAGGCATGGGTGTGCGCGTCGACCAGCATTGCTTCCCTCCCCTTGACGCCCCCAGCATTGGGCATGAAGCGGCCTCAGTCAAGCCCCTGGCCTTTTGGGGGGGCGGGTTTACAGGTGTGCGGCACTGTGGTAAAAATCGCCATACGCCCCCGCCAGAGCGGGCGTTTTTCTTGAGCAAGCGGCCGGGCCCGCGCGGCAATCGGCCAGGCAAGGCGACAGCATGGACCAAAAGCAGCAAAGATACGAACCCCACGCCATCGAAACCCGCTGGCAGGCCCGCTGGGACGCGGAGCGGGTGTTCGCGGTAAGCGACGATTCGGACAAGGAAAAATACTACCTGCTGGAGATGTTCCCCTATCCCAGCGGGCGTATCCACATGGGCCATTCCCGGGTCTACACCATCGGCGACGCCTTGGCCCGCATCAAGCGGATGCAGGGCTTCAACGTGCTGCACCCCATGGGCTGGGACGCCTTCGGCATGCCGGCGGAAAACGCGGCCATCGCCCGCAACACCCACCCGGCCGAGTGGACCTACTCCAACATCGACTACATGCGCTCCCAGCTCAAGAAGCTGGGCTATTCCCACGACTGGGGGCGCGAGTTCGCCACCTGCGACCCCTCCTACTACCGCTGGGAGCAGCTGGTTTTCCTGAAGATGTGGGAACAGGGCCTGGTCTACCGCAAGAAGTCCATGGTCAACTGGTGCGAGACCTGCCAGACGGTGCTGGCCAACGAGCAGGTGGAGGCGGGCAACTGCTGGCGCTGTGACAATCCGGTCAACCAGCGGGAGCTTTACGGTTACTTTTTCAAGATCACCAAGTACGCCGACGAGCTGCTGGACTGGCTGGACAAGCTGGAAGGCTGGCCCGAGCCGGTCAAGGTGATGCAGCGCAACTGGATCGGCAAGTCCTACGGGGCGGAGATCCACTTCCCCATCGAGGGCCGCGACGAGATGGTCAAGGTCTTCACCACCCGGGCCGACACCCTGTTCGGGGCCACCTTCATGAGCCTGGCCCCGGAGCATCCCCTGGCCCTGCAACTGAGCGAGGGCACCGGGCAGGAGCAGGCGGTCAAGGACTTCATCGCCAAGGTCAAGCGCCAGTCCTTCAGCGAGCGGGCCGACGACAAGACCAAGGAAGGCGTGTTCACCGGGGCCTATTGCACCAACCCCATGACCGGGCGGCGCATGCCGGTGTACGTGGCCAACTTCGTGCTCATGGAGTACGGCACCGGCGCGGTGATGGCCGTGCCCACCCACGACCAGCGCGACTTCGAGTTCGCCCAGGAGTACGACCTGGAGCTGGTGGAGGTGATCACCGGCCCCGAGGGCCCGCTGGGCGTCGAGAGCATGACCCAGGCCTTCACCGACTACGGCGCCCTGGTCAACTCCGGCGAGTTCGACGGCATGAGCTCCAAGGAGGCCCAGCGGGCCATCGCCGCCGCCCTGGAGGCCAAGGACCTGGGCCGCGAGACCATCCACTACCGCCTGCGGGACTGGGGCATCAGCCGCCAGCGCTACTGGGGCGCTCCCATCCCGGTGGTGCACTGCGAAAAATGCGGCCAGGTGCCGGTGCCCGAAAAGGATCTGCCGGTGGAGCTTCCCCTGGAGGCCCAGCTCACCGAGACCGGCGGGTCTCCCCTGCCCCACCTGGACTCCTGGGTCAACACCGCCTGCCCCACCTGCGGCGGGCCGGCCAAGCGCGAGACCGACACCATGGACACCTTTGTGGAGTCCTCCTGGTACTTCGCGCGCTATGCCTGCCCCCACTACAACCAGGGGCCCCTGGAGCCCGGCGCCACCAACTACTGGATGCCGGTGGACCAGTACATCGGGGGCATCGAGCACGCAGTGCTCCACCTGCTCTACAGCCGCTTTTACACCAAGGTGCTCAGGGACCTGGGCTACCTGACCGCGGACGAGCCCTTCACCAACCTGATGACCCAGGGCATGGTGATCAAGGACGGGGCCAAGATGTCCAAGTCCAAGGGCAACGTGGTGGACCCGGACCATATGGTGGACAAGTACGGGGCCGACACGGTGCGCCTGTTCATCCTCTTCGCGGCCCCGCCGGAAAAGGAGCTGGAGTGGTCCGACCAGGGGGTCGAGGGCGCTTCCCGCTTCCTGAACCGGCTGTGGCGCCTGGGCATGGCCGTGGCCGAGCAGGCCAAGGGCGTGGCGCCTTATGCCTCCGGCGAGCTGGCCCCGGCCCTGGCCGCCCTGCACGCCAAGACCCACGAGACCATCAAGAAGGTCACCCAGGACACCGGCGACAAGTTCCAGTTCAACACGGCCATCGCCGCGGTGATGGAGCTGGTCAACGCCATCAGCCTGGCCGAGCAGGACCAGTCCGTGGCCGGACTCCCCGGCCGCGAGGCGGTGCTTCGGGAGGCGGTGGAGAGCGCGGTGCTCCTGGCCAGCCCCATGGCCCCTCACATCAGCGACGAGCTCTGGAGCCGCCTGGGCCACGAGGGCTTGCTCATCGACCACCCCTGGCCCTCCTGGGACGAGGCGGCCCTGGTGCAGGAGGAAAAGCTGGTGGTGGTGCAGGTGCAAGGCAAGGTGCGCAACAAGCTGACCCTGCCCGCCTCGGCCACGGACGCCGAGCTGGAAGAGGCCGCCCTGGCCGATGAAAAAGTGCAGAAATTCATCGACGGCAAGGCGGTTAAAAAGGTAATAGTAGTTCAGGGCAAGCTGGTCAATATAGTGGTGTAGGCCCGGCGAAAGGAACGTAGCGTGAAGTACAAGCTTTCGGTGGCAGGAGTCCTGGTGCTGGCGGTGTTGCTGGCGGCCTGCGGATATCAGTTCCGCGGCAAGCAAAACAACCTGCCGCCCGATGTCAAGAGCATCGCCATCCCGGTGTTCAAGAACAGGACCAACGAGATCCGCATCGAGCAGATCTTCACCGACGCGGTGATCTTCCAGTTCACCCGCAGCCAGATGGTTCGGGTGGTTTCCGAAGGCCAGGCCAACGCGGTTTTGGACGGCACGGTGGAGCGGGTGGAGATCGTGGACGTGGCCCTGACTTCCGGCGACACCAGCCGCCAGAGGCGCATCACCATATGGGTCAACGCCAAGCTGATCCGCAAGCGTGACGGCAAGGTGCTGTGGGAGAACCGGAGCTTGTGGCAGAACGCCACCTATAACGTGGCGGGCAGCCCCCAGGCCACCGAGTTCAACAAGCGCACTGCCATCACCGAGCTGGCCAAGAGCATGGCCCAGACTCTGCACGACAGCGTTTTCGAGAACTTCTAGCCCACGGAGTGGCCGTGGCCTCTCCCGGCAAGCGTCAGTCCGACCCCGGCGACCTGCCCTGGCCCGAAGTGGCCGGCGGGACGCCGGGGCCGCTTTATGGCCTGTTCGGCGAGGAGGACTTTTTGGTCTCCGCCGGGCTGGCCGCCTTTCTGGCCTCGCCCGCGTTCAGCGAAAACCCCTCGCTCAACGTGGAGCGCTTCCTGGCCGCCGAAACCAGCGTCCCCAAGGCCTTGGACAGCGCCCGCACCCTGCCCTTTTTGGGCAGCCGGCGCTTGATCATCCTCAGCGAGGTGCACACCTATAAGGCCGACCAGGCGGCCGAGTTCCTGCCCTACCTGGAAGACCCCACCCCGTCCACCACCCTGGTCTTGGCCGGGACCAAGCTGGACGCGCGCACCAAGTTCGCCAAGGCCCTGAAGGCGGCGGGCAAGGTGCACACCTACCAGAAAATGTACGCCCGCCAGTTGGCGCCCTGGCTGCAGGGCCGGGCCCGCCTGCGGGGCAAGAAGCTGGCCCCGGCGGCGGCCGGCTATCTGGCCGAGCTGGCCGGGCTGGGCCTGGGGGCCCTGGATTCCGAGGTGGAGAAGCTGTCGCTGTACGTGGGCAAGGCCCCGGCCATCGATCTGGCCACGGTGCAAGAGCTCCTGGGCGGTTCGCGCCTGTACTCCATCTTCGACTTCACCGACGCGGTGGCCGCCCGCTCCCTGGCCCGGGCGCTCAGCTCCTACAACCAGCTCGACTCCCTGGGCGAGCCCGCGGTGCGGGTGCTGGCCATGCTCACCCGGCTTTTCAAGCAGCTATTGGAGACGCGGGCGGTGCTGGACCAGGGCGGCGATCAGGGCCAGGTGCAGCGCACCCTGCGCACCCCGCCCCAGGCCACCGAGACCCTGGTGAGGCGAGCCCGCGCCGAAAGCACGGCCAGCCTGGCCAAGGCCCTGAAGCGGGTGTTGGCCGCCGACGTGGCGCTGAAATCCTCGCCCGGCGCGGACCGGGTGATCATGGAGCGTCTGGTGTTGGATCTATGCGCCTAGCCCGCATAGTTCATGAAGGTTGGGCGGCACCGGACATCGAATTTTCGCCGATGAGCCTCCCTGAACGGGAAGCAGGCGTTATTAGCCTACGGCCGGCATCCAGACCCGGCACAGCCAGCCGGACGACCTATCTTCATGAAATTTGCGGGCGGAATACGGCGCGGGGGCAAAACAACGGCCTGGACCGGCAAATGCCGATCCAGGCGCGTAAATCGTCTTTTAAGAGCGCCCGGGGGCTAGAGGGCCGCGACCTGGCTGGACAGGCGGGAAACCTTGCGCGAGGCGTTCTTCTTGTGCAGCACGCCCTTGCTGGCGGCCTTGTCGATGAGCGGCACGGCCTTGGTAAGAGCGGCCTGGGCTGCCTCGGCGTCGCCGGCGTCGATAGCCAGGCGCACCTGCTTGACCACCGAGCGGACCCGAGTGCGGTAGGCCCGGTTGCGGGTGCTGCGCTTGAGGTTCTGGCGAGCCCTTTTGAGGGCCGAAACGTGGTTAGCCAACGGTACTTCCTCCGAATAAGTTCAGGCTCCGGGCGCTTAGGGCCCCTCGCCCCTGACAGACCCAAACTTTTAACGGTAGCCGGGCTTACTGTCAAGAGGTTTTGATGGAAAAAGGCAGCGAGCAGCACCAGATGACCCGCGCCGCCGGGGTGGTGGGCCTGGCCACCCTGGCCAGCCGCATCGGCGGTTTTGTGCGCGACGTGGTCATCGCCTACTTTTTTGGGGCCGGGCCCGCGGCGGACGCCTTTTTCGTGGCCTTCCGCATCCCCAACCTGCTGCGCCGTCTTTTCGCCGAAGGCACCCTGACCATAGCCTTTATCCCGGTGTTCACCGAGGTGCTCAAAAAGAAGGGCCGCGAGGAGGCCTTTCTCCTGGCCCGCTCCACCCTGTCCCTGCTGGCCCTGGCCCTGCTGGTGGTCACCGCCCTGGGGGTGATCTTCGCTCCGGAGGTGGTGCGGGCCATCGCGCCGGGCTTCACTCCGGGCGCGGGCACCTTTACCCTGGCCGTGGAGCTGACCCGCTGGTGCATCCCCTACATATTCTTCATCAGCCTGGTGGCCCTGTCCGGTGGGGTGCTCAACTCCTTGGGCCACTTCTTCGCCCCGGCCGCGGCCCCGGCCCTGCTGAATTTGTGCATCATCGCGGCGGCGGTGGGGCTGTCGGGACAGGTGGACCCGCCGGTGTTCAGCCTGGCCCTGGGCGTGCTCTTGGGCGGGGCGGCCCAGCTGCTGATGCAGCTGCCTTACCTCAAGGCCAAGGGGGTGCCCTTCAAACCGGCCTGGCGCATAAAGAACCCGGCCCTGAGGCGCATGCTCCGCCTGATGGTGCCGGCCATCTTCGGGGCGGCGGTGTATCAGGTGGCCGTGCTCATGGACACCATCCTGGCCTCCTTTTTGCCCTCGGGCACGGTGAGCTATCTGTATTACGCGGACCGTTTGATCCAGTTCCCCCTGGGCATCTTCGCCATCGCCGTGTCCACGGCCATTTTGCCCAGCCTGTCGCGCCAGGCGGCAGACGGCGACCAGGCGGCTCTGCTGGGCACCATGGGCTACGGCCTCAGGCTGATACTGTTCATCACCGTGCCGGCCATGGTGGGCCTGCTGGTCCTGGCCCGGCCCCTGGTGGTGCTGCTGTTCATGCGCGGCGAGTTCACCCTGGAAACAGCCAGCCAGACCGCCGGAGCGGTGATGGGCCTGGCCGCCGGGTTGTGGGCCATCGCGGGAGTGCGGGCGGTGGTGCAGGCCTTTTATGCCCGCAAGGACATCAAGACTCCGGTCATGGTGGCCGCCCTGTGCCTGGTGATCAAACTGGGGCTCTCCCTGGCCCTGATGTGGCCCCTGAAACAGACCGGCCTGGCCCTGGCCACCTCGGCCTCGGGCATCGGCAACCTGCTGCTCCTGTTGTGGCTGCTCAGGCGGCAACTGGGGCCCCTGGGAGGCCGGCGTCTGTTGAACTCGGGCCTGGGCACCTGCGCGGCGGCCGTGGCCATGGGCCTGGTGGTGGGTCTGATCGCCTACGGCCCGGACTGGGGACCGGTCAGCGGGGGCATGTGGCGCTGGGCGCGGCCGGCCGCGGCCCTGGTGGCCGGGGCGGGGTCGTACTTTGCCGCCGCCAAGCTCATGCGCCTAAAAGAACTGGGCGAGCTATGGCAGGTGTTCCGCGGCAGGCGGGCTTAAAAGCAAAAAGAGGCAGTTAAAAAAGGAAGAACGGCGGGGTGGAATCGGCCCGTTGGGCCGAGGTATGGGGCCTGTAATGCGTTAAGACGGCCTCGCCGATCCCTGTTAGAGTCACGGCCAGCCACTGGCGAACCTAGGACGAGCCCACCCCCAGAGCCAACCCCACTCCAAACATTCTCCCTTTTCAAAACCTCTTCTGAAAACGCCTCGGACCCAGAAAGCCGCTTTTAATTTTGGCGACCTTGGCGGCCCCTTCCAGACTTGAGGCGCGCCCAGACTTCCCTAGTTGGCCGCCGACCCGGCGATGCGCTCCAGGATCTTGCCGTTCTCATCCACCAGATAGAGCGCGAAGCCGTCGTCCCGGGCGGCCTCGCCGATCTGCTCGCGGTGCATGGCCTCCACGGTGCGCTGCACCTCCGGGTTGTTGGGCAGGCGGCCCAAGAGGATCAGGGCCTGGTCCTTTTCGGCGGTGACCGGGATGAAGCGCTCGCCCGCCTCGTCCTCCAGGCCCAGGAAGTTCTCGTAATCCTTGCCTCGTTCGGTGACCACCCAAACGTACTGGGTATCGTCCTTCTTATCGCTCATGGCTCTCTCCGGGCCTGGTATTGACATGGTTTGCCTAAAACTTAGGGCCTGGAATGCCCCGCGTCAAGGCGGGCCTTGCGCACCGGGGTTGCGGGAGCCATTATTAAGCCATGTGCACCTGCCGGGAATACAAGGAGCCCTACCGCCCCAGCGCGCCAGGCGGCGCGGCCCGGCGGCGGGCCCTGCTCATGGCCGACCCACCCCCCAGGGTGGAGCCCGCCGGCCGTAACCAGCCCCAGGATACGCCTGGCGGAAGCGCCTCCCTTGCGCGCCCCGCCCGCCCGCGCTAGAGTAGCCCCTCCATAAATTGGAGAAAGGCTTTAAGCGCATGGGACTGCTCAAGGGACGGGCCAGCATCACCCGCTACGCGGTGAGCGGCGAGCCTCCGGCCGGGTTCTGGGACTTTATCGACCGCCGGGTTAAGGCCCACGTTTTCCAGGACATAGAGAACAACACCGAGGAGATCTCGGTGGGCTGGTGCGCCATCAACGACTTTTTGGACACCGAGTTCGCCTTCATGGCCTATGCCCTGGAGCCCTACGTGCTCCTGGGCCTGCGGGTGGACCAGCGCAAGGTGCCCGCCGGGTTGCTCAAGAAGTACCACCGCCTGGAGATGGACAAGGCCCTGGGCTTCATGGAAGAGGGCCGCAAGCTGGGCCGGGTGCGCCGGGAGGAGCTAAAGGACAAGGCCCGCTTGGGGCTCTTGGCCCGCATCCCGCCCGAGACCAAGCTCTATGAAGTCATCTGGGACACGGCCAAGAACGAGCTGTGGCTGGGCGCCTCGGGGCGCAAGGTGCTGGAGCTGTTTGAGGAGCATTTCGTGAAGAGCTTCGGCCTGGAGCTGACCCCCCGCCTGCCCTTTTTGGTGGCCCGCGACCTGCTGGCCGGCAGCCTGGATTTGGCCCGTTTGGAAGAGGCCCGCCCCTGGGGGCCCCTGGCCGTGGAGGCGTGAGCATGGACCTGAACGAGCTGCTCAACCAAAAGATCTTTTTGGGCCAGGAGTTCCTCACCTGGCTGTGGCACCTTAGCGAGACCGAGGGCGGGGCCGAGATGCCCGAGCTCAACTGGGTGGAGGTTAGCCTGGGCGAGCGCATGGTGCTGGGCCCGGCCATGGGCGACGAGGGGGCGCGCATCACGGTGAGCGGGCACGAGGCCTCGGTGGCCGAGGCCCGCGAAGCCCTGCGCCAGGGCAAGCTGGTGGAGTCGTTGCGCCTGGGCCTGGAGATTCACGGCGAGGAGTATTGGCTCAACCTGGACGCGGCCGAGCTGGGGATCAAGAGCCTGAAGCTGCCCAGCGCGGCCCGCATGGGCGAGGACCCCGAGGGACTGGAGGGCCTGGTCCTGGAGCGGGTGGCCATGATGGAGAGCGCCCTCAAGGCCCTGGAGGGCCTGTTCAAGCGGTTCCTGGCCCAGCGCCTGGATTCCAACGAGGGGCCCGAGCTGCGCAAGGCCCTGGCCGCCTGGGCGGCCGAGGAGGCCTAGCCTTTCAGGGCGGTGGCGTGGGCCTCGCGGGCCCGCTCTAGGCAGTAGGCGCCCATGTCCGGGTCGTCGCCTTCCACGTCGAAGCAGTAGCCGTCCCCGCCGTACATGCCGTCCGGGATCAGATTACCCATCTCGTCGGGGTCGTTGATCTCGTCCCCGAAAAAGCACACCGAGAGCATCAGCTCGTCCTCGCCCAGGGGCACCACGTCGGCCATGACGAACAAGGGCCGCTCCCTGCCGGCCGGACGCTCGGCAATATCCCAGCGCAGGCTGTAGCTCACCCCGGGACGGGGTAAAAAGCTCTCGCTGGTCCCCTTCAGCTCCCGCACTCCTTGGCAAAAGGTCAGAAAAATTTTCTTCAGGTCCGCCTGGCCGGCGGGCCATTCAGCCAAAAACTGCTCCAAGGTCATGTCGCTGCCTGTCTCGCTCATGTGGCTCGCCCCTGGCGTGGGTTCGGATGATGAGGGACACATAGCACAAAGCGGACCGCCTGGCCAGAAAAAGACCTACATTTTTTAGGGAATAGCCGCCCGGCCCGGGCTCAATCTTCCAGATTCCACAGATGCGGGCTGGTGCTGGTCACCTTGCGCAGGGAGTGCTCGGTGCGCCGCAGGTGGGTAAGGCTGCGGATGATCAGGCTCACGCCCAGGCCGATGAGCCCCAGGCACACCACGAACAGGGGCACCAGATAACCGAGGTTGTCCCAGAAATGATAGAGCCGCGAGGTGACGATGAGCAGGGAGATGATGCCCATGGGCACCGCCAGCACGGCCAGGCCGGTGCGCACCGCGGCCAGTTGGGTGCGCTTCTGGGCCAGGAGGAACTGGGCCTCGTTGATGAGGATGCCTTCCGGCTCGGGCGGGGCGGGTGGTGTCTCGGGCAAGGGAGGCTCCTAATAGCGGCTGCTGGCCGGGGTCAGGCCAGGATCCGGCGGCGCCGCCAGCCCCACAGCCCGGCCAGCCCGCCAGCCACCAGCAGCAAGGTGGCCGGCTCCGGGGTGCTGGCCGAAGAGCCGGCCTTGTCAAAGAACACCGTGTTGATCTGGAGGTTGGCATCGCGCACCTTGCCGCCGCTTTTGCTGTATGCGTCGTTGAGCCAGGTGAAGCGAATGGTGTAGAGGCCGTCGGAGAATATCTCGGCGGTCTGTTGGCCGATGTAGGCGGTGTCGTCGCTGGCCGGGATGCTCATGGTCTGGCCGGTGATGGAGTCGCGCACGTGAAAGGCGCTGTACCAGTTGGTGCCCAAATAACCCCGGTTGATGACCTCCAGGCCGTAGGTCCACTCCCCGGCGGTGAGGTACACCTCGTATTCCACCCACCCGGCCCAGGGCGAGTAGGTGGCCCCGCCGGCCAGGTCGGTCCAGCCCTTGCCCGAAGAGCCCCAGGCGCTGTAGGCCGAGCCCTCCAAAATCAGGTCGGCCGAGTCGTAGTTGTCGGCCCACACCGGGGCGGCCAGCCCCAAAACTAGACTCAGGGCCAGGGCCCAGACCAGGAGGTTATGTTTCATCAACAGCCGCATCCGCTTGGTTCACCTACATAAAGTCAAGCTTAATTGTAAGGTAATCCCCCGGAGCCGCCAAGGGGTTTTTAGAGGGGCGCAGGAAGGACAAGGCAGGGAAAAGGCAACGAATACAATTGCTGAACCAAAGAGAAACAAGACATGCCCCCATGGACGGCCGCACTCGGCTCGGCCGTAATGGGCGGGCTGTGGCCGCCCTGGGCCAGGCTGCACGGCACGGGATTGTCCCATCCGCCACACCACCCGCTCTCTGCATTCCCCTTTTCCCAACCTCCTTTTTCTTTTTTTCCCCTCCCCTGCCCCACGAAAAAAGGAAGGCCGCGAACGGCCTTCCCTGGAAACTTGCGTATTTTGGTGGAGCTGAAGGGACTCGAACCCTCGACTTCCACGTTGCGAACGTGGCGCTCTCCCAACTGAGCTACAGCCCCACACATACCGGCCCGGTTTTTCCCCGGGCCAGCGTGACGGGAATATACCGGCGGCTTGGCTCAAAGTCAACCAAGGCCTGTCATATCCCGCGCTTGCTAACAATATACCAGCCCTCACCTAATCGGCACACGCCCGCCTTGCTAGCCTCTCGACAGCCAAGCCACAGCGTGCTAGCATCTCAGGCAAAACGGGCCTCGCGGGGCCCGGGGCGGTGGGGTGTGCCCGCCGCCGTTAGCCTATTGAGGAATTTGGCATGAGCCGCCGAGCGGAAATAGAGCGCAAAACCAAGGAGACTTCGGTGAGCCTGGCCCTGGAGCTGGACGGCACCGGCCAGAACGAGATCTCCACCGGGGTGGGCTTTTTCGACCACATGCTCACCCATGTGGCCTTTCACGGCTACTTCGACCTGAAGCTCAAGGCCCGGGGCGACCTGGAAGTGGACCCCCACCACACGGTGGAGGACGTGGGCATCTGCCTGGGCCAGGCGATGAGCCAGGCCCTGGGCGAGCGCACCGGCCTGGTGCGCTACGGCTCGGCCTTCGTGCCCATGGACGAGTCCCTGGCCCAGGTGGTGGTGGATCTGTCCAACCGCCCCCTGTACAAGGGCGTTTATCAGCGCTGCCCCGGCACGGTGGGCGGCTTCGACGGCCAGTTGGCCGAGGAATTTTGGCGGGCCCTGGCCCTCAACGCCGGCCTGACCCTGCACGTGCGCCTTATTTACGGCGACAATGATCACCACATGCTGGAGGCCGCCTTCAAGGCTCTGGGACGGGCCTTGGACCAGGCCACCGCCAGGGAGGACCGCGGGCGCGGCTCTTCCTCTACCAAGGGGGTGTTATGAAAGCGCGGAGTATAGTTTCCCTGCTGGCGGCCATGGCCATGCTGGCCGTTTTGGCCCTGGGGCTGGGCTGCGCGCCCCCGCCGGACAAGACCCTGAACCGGGACCTGGCCTGGACGCCCAACAAGATCGCGGTGCTGCCTTATCACAAGGTGCTGCCCGACAAGGAGACCGGCCCCACCGTGTCCTGCCCCCTGACCGGCTCGATGTTCACCTGCGGCCAGATAGTGCTCACCGCCGAGAACACCCTCAACGAGCAGCTCAACGAGCAGCTCAAGAAGGTGAGCAAGGTGCCCTTTGTGCCTTATCCCCAGGCCGGGCTGGTCTACAGCCTGGTGGCCGGGCGCAGCCTCACCGACACGGCGCGCCAGGAGATCGTGGCCACCGGCAAGGAGCTGAAGGTGGACTTGGTGCTGGTGGGATTCGTCTACCGCTACCGCCAGCGGGTGGGCGACGCCTACGGGGCCGAGAAGCCGGCTTCGGTGGCCTTTGACCTTTCCGCGGTGCGGGTGCGCGACGGTTCGGTGATCTGGAAGAACTCCTTTGACCAGACCCAGAAATCGCTCTCCTCGGACCTGCTTAATCTGGGGCAATACATGAAGCACGGCCTGCGCTGGCTCACCGCCGAGCAGCTCTCGGGCATCGGGATGGCCCAGATCATGGAGGGCTTCCCCTGGCGCAAAGCTCCGGCCAAGTCGGAGTAGTCCCTTGGAGACCATACCTGCCGTAGACCTCAAGGGCGGCCGCTGCGTGCGCTTGCAGCAGGGCCGCATGGACAAGGAAACCGTGTTCAGCCACGACCCGGTGGCCATGGCCCGCCACTGGGAGGAGCAAGGCGCCCGGCGCCTGCACGTGGTGGACCTGGACGGCGCGGTGGAAGGCCGCCCGGCCAACGCCGCGGTGATCGAGCGCATCTGCGCGAGCCTGAGCATCCCGGTGCAACTGGGCGGCGGGGTGCGCGACCTGGAGGGCCTCAAAAAGGCCCTGGAGCTGGGGGTGGACCGGGTTATCCTGGGCACCCTGGCCGCCCGGGAGCCCTACACCGCCATGCAGGCGGCCGAGATGTTCCCCGGCCGGGTGGTCATCGGCATCGACGCCCGCGACGGCATGGTGGCGGTGCAGGGCTGGACCGAGGACATGGGCCTGCACTTCCTGGAGGCGGCCAAGCCCTTCGACCGGCCCGAGGTGGCGGCCATCGTGTTCACCGACATCTCCCGCGACGGCATGCACTCCGGACCCAACCTGGAGAGCACCGCCCAGCTTTGCGAGGCGGTGTCGGTGCCGGTGATCGCCGCGGGCGGCGTGCACGACCTGGACGACGTGCGCCGCCTCATGGAGCTGGCCCCCCGGGGCCTGGCCGGGTTCATCACCGGGCAGGCCATTTACGAGGGCACCCTGGACTTGGCCGAGGCCTTGGCCCTGGCCGACCCGGCCTGAGCCCGGCCCCGCCGCGAGACCGAGACCAAACAGCAAAGCCCATGCGGGCCGGCCCTTCCCCGGCCGGAGTGCAAGCAGACAAACCAGCGCAGGAAGGTCACGTGAAGCCTCTCCAGCCAGCATCCCCGGACCAGGGCGAATCCCCCGCTAAAAAACCGGGCGGCTCGCGCACCGGCCTGACTCTGAGCATCCTGGCCCTGGTGGCCGTGGCCGTATTGGTGGTGGTGTTCTGGCAGCCGGTGATGAACTACACCTGGCGGCTGTGGGAGCTGCTGCAGGACAAGGAAGCCTTCCGGGCCCGCATCGAGGCCTACGGGGCCTGGGCTCCGGCGGTGTTCATCATCTTCCAGATATTCCAGGTGCTGGTCTCGCCCATTCCCGGCGAACTGGTGGGCGCGGCCGGGGGCTATGTCTTCGGCTGGCTGCCCTCGCTGATCTACTCCACCATCGGGCTGTCGGTCGGGTCCTGGATCAACTTCTTCGCCGCCCGCCTGCTGGGCCAGGGCCTGGTGGAGCGGATGATCCCGCCCAAGTTCCTGGCCAAGATCTCTTACCTCATGGAGCGCCAGGGGGTCATCGCCAGCTTCATCTTTTTCATCATCCCCGGCTTTCCCAAGGACTACTTCTGCTTCGCCCTGGGCCTGTCGCCCATAAGCTGGCGCATCTTCCTGGTGATCAGCTCCATCGGGCGCATTCCGGGCACCTTGATGCTCTCTTTGCAGGGCTCGGCCATTTACAACGAGAACTACTGGAGCTTTATCGTCCTGGGAATTTTGAGCGTGGCCTTCATCGTGCCGGTGTGGCTGTGGCGCGAGCGCATCTACCAGTTGCTCTATCGTCTGGAAAAGGACCGGGGGCCCCTGGACGAGGAGGAGTGATTGGGTTAGCTACGCACCGCCAGGGGCATGAACAGCACCTGGCCCGGGCCTTCGCCCCCGGCCCGCTCCGGGCCGTGCCACAGGGAGCAGGGCCGGCAGGTGAAAGAGGGCCAGCGCCGGCGGACCACCACCTCCAGGCACACGCCGTAAAGCCCGCAGGTCATGTTGCGGTGTTCGCGGACCTGCTCGAAGGAAAGCGGCCGGTCCCAATAGGCCGGACCATGGGGCCTGTGATCGCGCTGGCGCATGAGCGAAGCTGCCTTTGCTAACCGGTTTGAGTGAGGCAAATTTAGCACAAGCGCCCCCCTCAAGCCAACCCCACGGAGCCCTTGCTACCGGGGCCCGGGAGCGATATTCTTATTAGAATGGATCGAATATTCGAAGCGGCCGAGGCCAAGTCCTACGAGCGCTGGCTGGAAAGCGGGCCAGGGCGGGACTACCTGAGCCTGAGCACCTCCCTGCTGGACCGGGCCCTGGACTTC
Source organism: Desulfarculaceae bacterium (assembly GCA_021737145.1). Classification (GTDB taxonomy): domain Bacteria; phylum Desulfobacterota; class Desulfarculia; order Desulfarculales; family Desulfarculaceae; genus Desulfoferula. Next base: position 138,485 of record JAIPEN010000012.1, read on the forward strand.
CGCCCGGGCTGGCGGGTTCTGGACGTGGGCTGCGGCCTGGGGGTGCATCTGAAGCACCTGGCCGAGCGCGGGGCCCTGGTCTGGGGCCTGGAGGCCGGTCCGGTGGCCGCGCGCATGGCCGCTGGGCGCCTGGGCCCCAAGGCCGAGGTGGAGGTGGGCGACGCCCACGATCTGCCCTACGAGGACAACAGCTTCGACGCGGTGATATTGGTAAACACCCTGGAGTTCACCGAACGCCGGGCCCAGGTGGTGGCCGAGGCGGCCCGGGTGGCGTCCAGCCGCCTGTGCATGATCTCGCTCAACCCCTTGTCTCCCGCGCCCTGGCTGGCCCGCCTGCCCGGCTCCGAGCATCCCTTCGCGGGCGGCGCCCTGCTGCCGCCCTGGTCCCTGTTCCGTCTGGTGCGCGAGGTGCTGGGCCCGGTGCCCCGCTCCTGGGCGGCCAGCGGCCCCTGGCCGGGCTCGGTGCTGCGCCATTGGCCCCTGGGGCGGCTGTTCGCGGTGTGCGCGGCGGTCACTCCCATCTACCGCACCCGCCCCCTTACCGTGAGCACCGCTCCCTCGGGGCGGCCGGCCCAACCGGTGGCCGGACACGGGCGGGTCAGTTTCCTGCACCGGATTAAGTAAGGACATCATGACCCCGGACACCGCAGGCGCCTTTGAGCTAAACCCCATGCCGCCGGTTCCCCCCCGGGACCAGGTGGACGCCCTGGTGGCCGCTTCCTCCCGCACCCACGGCCATCTCTGCCCGGGCCAGGTGATCGGGGTGCGCATGGCCATCCTGGGCCTGGGCCTGCTGGGCTATCCCTGCCCCCTCACCTACCCGGAGATCAAGAACATCGTGGGCGTGGTGGAGATTGAGCGCTGCCTGGCCGACGCGGTGGCCACGGCCAGCGGCCTGCGATTCGGGCGGGGCTCCCTGAAGCTGGTGAACCTGGGCCTGCTGGCGGCCAGCTTCGGCGAGATCGCCAGCGGCCGGGGGGTGCGGGTGCGCAGCCGGGACCAGGCCCGCGCCCTGGCCCGGGAATACGCCCCCGGCGCGGCCAACGACCACCAGGCCCAGACCGAGGCCTACACCATAATGCCCGACGCGGAGCTGTTCGAGGTGAGCCGGGTGGAGCTTCGCCTGCCGCCCAACGAGATGCCCGGGGTGCGGCCGGAAAAGGTGCCCTGCGCCCAGTGCGGCGTGCTGGTGCGCTCCGGCCAGGCCCGTGGGCGCGACGGAAAAAATCTGTGCCCGGTGTGCGCCGGGGACGCTTATTTCACCAAGCAAGAGATGGTGGAGCTGTGATGGAATTCGACTGCGGCGACCAATGCGCCGCCGGGCCGGTGGGGCGGCTGGTCAACCTTGACCAGGCCGTGGGCCTGGTGTTGGCCCACGACATGACCGAGATCATCCCCGGCCAGAGCAAGGCCCCGGCCTTCAAAAAGGGCCACGTGGTGCGCCCCGAGGACCTGGAGCGCCTGGCCCGCATGGGCAAGCGGCATCTGTACGTGCTGGACATCGCCCCGGATCAGATGCACGAGAACGAGGCGGCCGAGGTGCTGGCCCAGGCCCTGTCCGGGCCGGGCATCGAAAAGAAAGGCCCGCCCTCGGAAGGCAAGATAGTGCTCATCGCGGCCCACGACGGCCTGTTCCAACTGGACCCGGAGCGCCTGACCAGCTTCAACCTGGGCGGCCAGGTGATGTGCGCCACCATCCACCGCCACTCGGTGGTCAACAAAGGCCAGGAGCTGGCCGGCACCAGAGCCATCCCCCTGGTGGTGGAGCGCCAGGCGGTGGAAGAGGCCGCGGCCCTGGCCGCCGAGGACGGGGGCCTGCTCAAGGTCCTGGCCTTCCGGCCGCTCCAGGCCGGAGTGGTGGTCACCGGCAACGAGGTGGCCCACGGCCTCATCGAGGACCGCTTCGCGCCCATCGTCACCCACAAACTCGAGGCCCTGGGCGCCGGGGTCATGGGGGTGGAGGTGGCCCCGGACGACAAGGCCGCGGTCACCGGAGCCATCAAGAGCCTGCTCCGGCGGGGGGCCGAGATCATCATCACCACCGCGGGCATGAGCGTGGACCCGGACGACGTGACCCGCATGGCCATCGCCGACGCCGGGGGCAAGAACCTGCTCTACGGCGCCCCGGTGCTGCCCGGAGCCATGTTCCTGGTGGGCGACCTGGATGGCCAGGCGGGCGACGTGCCCATCCTGGGAGTGCCGGCCTGCGCCCTGTTCCACCCCACCACCATCCTGGACCTGATCCTGCCTCGGGTGCTCACCGGAGAGCGCTTCACCCGGGCGAGCATCGCCGCCCTGGCCCATGGCGGCTTCTGCCAAAACTGCGCCGACGGCTGCCGCTTCCCGGTTTGCGGCTTCGGGCGGGGCAACTAGGGGCTCCGCCTTGGCCCAGCTCCCCATATCCCGCAATGAGCAGCTTCCCTGGGTGATCCTGCGCCTGGGCCGGCACCGTCTGGCCCTGTCGGCCCGCCACGTGCGCGAGATGGCGGCCATGCCCCCCATCACCGAGGTGCCGGGCGACAGCCCCCTTTTGCGGGGCATGATCGACCTGCGGGGCGAGCTTTTGCCCCTCATGGACCTGCGCCGCATGCTGGGCCTGCCCTCCCTGGAGCAGCAGCTGGGCCAGGTGGAGGCCATGCTGGAGCAGGTGGAGGGGGAGCACCGGACCTGGCTGGCCGACCTGTGCGCGGCCGTGGCCCAGGGCAGGCCCTTCACCCGGGCCATGTCCCCGGAAGAGTGCTCCTTTGGCCGCTGGTACGCCGGTTTCAGCACCGACGATCCCCATTTGGTGCCCCATATCGCGGCCTTGGACAGCCCCCACCGCCAGGTGCACGCGGCTGCCGGCGAGGTGGCCTCCCTGCTGGATGCGGGCCTGGCCCAACAGGCCGGGGAGCTGCTGGAGCGTCAGCAGGGCGGGGTCTTGGCCCGTTTGCTGCGCCAACTGGACAGCGTCCGCAGCGCCCTGGCCCAGAGCCGCAAGGAGATCGCGGTGGTGGTGGACAGCCCCGAGGACGCCGGACTGGCCCTGGCCGTGGACGAGGTGGTGGCCGTGGAGGAGATCATCTCCGGGGCCGCCAGCCTGGAGCAGGCCGACCTGGGCCCCCTTAACCGCCGGCTGCTGGCTGGGGTCGGGCAGCGCCTGACCGGCGGGGACATGGTGTTCCTGCTGGAGATGCCCCATCTGCTGGAGCAAGGCCGGGCTTTGGCTGGCCAGTCCTGAGCCCGCCCAGTTATCACCTGGGTTTTTTTCGCCGTTCCCCTTGCGAAAACCCAAAAGATGTTAATATTTAAGAGAGAGAGATAGCTAACTCGGTGTAAACCGGCTTGCCCCCGGAAAAGCGAGTGTCCGCATGAGAATGATTAAGTTTTCCATAGCCTGTGCCCTGGGCCTGTTGCTTCTGCTGAGCAGCGGCCTGGCCATGGCCGACACCATGAGCGTTGCCCACCGGGGCAACAAGAGTGTAACGGTCTGGGTGGACGGCAATAGGCGCAACGCCATAACCGCGGAGTTTTACACTCCCAACACCTATCAGGACGCGATGTGGTTCGGCTACTGCGTGGATCCGCTGCAGAGCTTCAAGAACCCGATCACCCCGGGAGATCCGGACCTCTGGTCCGGCCCGGAGATCAGCCCGCCGGTGACCAACTATGATTGGCGCGAGGTGGCCTGGCTCATGGAGAACTACGCTCCGGGCGTCAGCGAGATCGAAAACCCCGGCACGGTGAACTACGGCTCGGCCGCGGTCAAGCTGGCCATCCAGGCGGTGCAGTTGGCCATCTGGGAGGTGACCCTGGACCACTCCACCACCTACACCTCCGGCAGCATCACCAACAGCTCCAGCCGCTTCTACACCCTGAGCAGCACCGTGGCCTCCATGGCCGGCAGCTACCTGGTGGCCCTGAGCGAGTACAAGAGCACCCACGGGGGCAACATCTCGCTCACCGGCGAGTACCTGATCAACGACCAGGGCGACCGGCAAGACCTGACCATGGGCACCTCGGGCGCGGGCACCCCGGAACCGGCCACCATGCTGCTCATGGGCAGCGCCCTGGCCGCCGGCGCGGGCTTCTTCCGCCGCCGCCGCCGCCGCAAGGCCTAGGCCGCTCTCTCAAGCCGATTGGAAACACCAAGGCCCCGCCGTCATTGACGGCGGGG